>NZ_APVL01000001.1 GCF_000565285.1 Cytobacillus firmus DS1
AGTGCCTTTGGCTAAGGAATATATTGGGAAGGTCGAATCGAAAAGCCGGGTCGGGATTAAGCGGAAGACTTGTATATGCTGAGAGGATCTAAGAAGGCAGGCATGGTAATTCCATGCCTGTGAAACCATCAATAATAATACATGTGATGAGGGAAATATCGCTGGGTGTATTGATATTGCTGGTTTGGTTCAGGGCTATGAGCATTTCTGCTGCAGTCTTTTGCCGGGCCGATAAAGGTTGAAGGCTGGACAGGTGCTACGGTCTTATTCCATTGCTTTTCATCCATACAATAAGTGTGCGCCATTATATTTGAAGGCGTTAATTTGAGAATGTCAGATCCCAGGATTACTTCCGGAACAGGAGCATTAAAGATGGCCAGCAGATGAGTGCTGTCGGTATTAGCTACCTCATAATGCCACCAGCCCTGAGGGACATTGGCTACTTGCCCAGGTGTAATGTAATAGTTCTGAATTTGTTTTGTAAATGGATTAAGCAATGAAACCGTTGCAGCTCCGGAAATGCAATAAACCAATTCAGCAGCGTTTTGGTGATAATGAGGTTCTATTACATTATTTTTGCTTAGATAGATGTCAAGAAGCGAGACATCTTCCAGCGTGTTTAATTGCTGAATGCCCAACACATTTATAAAGTTTCGGTTATCTTTTTTCATCAGATTACTTTTATTCACATCAAAAAAGTAATTGAAAGACGGAGAGGTGTAATCCAAATATTTTACCATTGCTGCTCAGTCCTTTTGGGAAAATGAATGTCTCAGATAAAGTATGCATATGCCCAAAATCAGTGCATGTACCTGAATAACGAGTTTGTTTTTGAAAAAGAAGGAGAGCAATAAATGAAGAAAAAAGGCAGTAAGGTTCGCAGCTGTTATGAAATAGTCAATAAATTCAATGATTCTATAGGCAAACTTTGTTATTTGTTTGCCTGCCCTGTGTGTACCCTCCATCATTCCGCAATTAACCTGCATTATTTCCTATATGATCCATCTTGATGAAAAGAATCCGATCTTCTTTTACGTCTCAAGTCCTATTTGAAAATAAAGCTGAGGCTCATTATAGACCTTTCCAAATACAGGTAAGGTGAAATCAAGAACATTTGTAGAGGGAGAGGTTATATGGCATTCTCGCAGTCCAGTTTATTAAAGATATTATTGGTTCTTTACTTGTTCACTTCATTTAGTTTTTTGCCTGAAACTTCGGCTTCAGCTGAAGAAGGCATCGAAGCAAAAATTGAGAAGGCAATTAAGGATTACCTG
Source organism: Cytobacillus firmus DS1 (assembly GCF_000565285.1). GTDB lineage: Bacteria > Bacillota > Bacilli > Bacillales > Cytobacillaceae > Cytobacillus > Cytobacillus firmus_A. The sequence continues at coordinate 1,275 of NZ_APVL01000001.1, forward strand.
GTAGAATATCAAGTTCCAGGGGCTTCAGTTGCCATCGTCCATAATAATGAACTATTTTTTTCTGAATCATGGGGAGTTACTGGAGAATCAGAGGAGGAGGTTACAGAACAAACTCCTTTTACGATTGGCTCCATAAGCAAATCATTAACGGGAATGGCCATTATGAAATTAGCTGATAATGGAACCATCCGCCTGGAAGCCAGCATTCAAGAATATCTTCCCTGGTTTAAACTGAACAATGGGAAAGCTGCCGAAATCACAGTGGAGCAATTGCTCGCGCAGACAAGCAGGTTCAGCACCTATGACGGGCTTGCACTATCTGATAAAGAGTTAACAGGCAGGAATGCTATTAAGAATCAAGTCAAGAAATTGTCAGAAGTTGAACTGACTGCTGCACCTGGTGGGAAACATCAATACAGTAATGCTAATTTCTTAATCCTGGGTGCGATGCTTGAAGAACTAACAGGAATGTCTTATGCAGAGTATATGGAACAGCAGATTTTTCAGCCTTTAGGGATGAAAAATGCTGCAGCCAATAAGGAGAGATCTTATAAAAATGGATACCTCAGCGGTTATCAATCCTGGTTTGGGATGCCGGTGAAAAGTTCTGTAGCTTATGATGATGCCGGGGCACCTTACGGATACATTACAGCCAGTTCTGCAGATATGGTTCAATTTGTAAAATTATTGAGCGGGAAAGGGCCGGATCATTTTATCAGTGATAAAACTTTGGATTTATTTAAGACGCCGCAGGTTCAAACAGGAGAAGACCGATATTATGGTTTAGGAATCCGCATATCAGGCCCGGATACTCCCAAAGAAATGATCTGGCATTCTGGTTCTACCCCTGATTCGCATGCAGAAGTCTTTTATATTCCGGAAACCGGCTGGGGCGGTGTGATTCTGACAAATAAAAATCATATTTTAGAGGAAGATGGGCTTTACTATCTGAAGGATCATATTATTAGTCTATTAAATGGCGAGGAGCCTGAAAAAGTACCTAATCATAGTTTGACCATACAATACATTACGCTGGGATGTGTATTGCTGCTGTTAATTCTTGCAATCTATTTATGGAAAAGATTCAAAACCCGGAAGTTTTTAAAAAAGGGAATGGGACTTTTCTTAGGGATGCTTTTTATTGGTCTGTCGGCAGCACTAGTCCCTCTTTTCACATATAGCACATCTTCTCCTTGGCATTCCATCACTGTCTTTGCGCCAGATATTGCCCTTTTAACGATTTTGGCAGTAATTATGCTGGCCATAAATGGACTGCTGCTGATTAGATTAATTCTTAAAAAAAGAAGGTAATGAAAATGCCTGTCTAAACCAGTTAGACAGGCATTTATTATACGCTCACAGCATTTTTCCTTACTTTCCGATCTGTCATCGCTTTCCTTAATCCCAGTCCTATTAACGCTCCAATAAGATTTAGAATAAAGTCGTCAATATCTAAACTGCCTCGTCTTGTGACCAGCTGTATAATTTCCACACTAAGAATCATGACAGTCATGGTAATTGTAAATGACTTAAGGCTGCTTAGCCTTCTAAAATAATAGGGCAGAAAAATTCCCATTGGCAGAAAAGCAGCCACATTTCCGGCAAGGTTTTTTATTGGAATGATTAGATTCATGCTTCCATTGGTCATAGCCAATAGATACCCATTAATAGTTTTAAAGGGCACGAGGTTTGAGGATTGCTTCATATAGTCGATTAACGGCATGTCTGACCAGAATCCTCTCGATATAAAGAACAGTAATACAGTTAAGGCACATAAGTAAGTAAGAAAGCTAATTCCCATGATCAACCTTATTATCTTTTTCATTATTATCCCCGCTTATAATAGTCTTTGATAATGATAACATCATTTGTTCAGATTTTACTTTGAAAATATACTGCCAGGTGAAATGGGGATGTATTTTATAGAAAAACCTTATAGTCATATTTTGGAAGGCAGGGACATCTCTTATACAGAGGTGTTTATTGTGAAAAAGAAAATTATATGGTTATTCTTAGTGATAGTCCTGATTTTTACCATTTATGAAGTATTATTTAAAACCAAAACAGTTCGTTATAGTGGTCAAAATGGGGATTGGTCAGTTGAAATTAATGCTAAGCAGGCTGGTCTTGAAGGAAGTTACTCCATAAAAATCCGCTATAAAGGATCAGGTACCGTTGAGCATGCAGATTATAGAATTTTCCCGGATGATTATGAAGGGGGCTATCCGGATTTCGATAATAATGGAAATTATTATTGGACGTGCAGTGATTGTGGTTATTATGACCAGAAAGACGAACTTCTTTTTTTCATTGTATGGGATGAAAAAGGAAAAGCAGGTGAAAAGGCGGGGTTTATAGATTTAAAGAGGAGCCGTTTAGAATAGTATGCCATACCCATTTTAAGCAGGGAGCGGCATTTTCATATGGAAAGTGGATGGTTAATTTTATATCGAATTGGATGGTTATCTATTGGCTGGTTTACGGTATTATTTAGTTAAAGAAGTTTATTAATATGTAAAAGAAGAGGTGCGCAGCATGGGAATAATGCTTGGGCTGGTTCTAATTATCTTAATTTTTGCTGTGGTTTCGACTTTGCTGCTGACAGGCAAGGCTGATGAGAACTATGGAAGTTCAACAAAACGGAACACAACCAATTTAACCTTAATATATGTGGTTATAATTTTTATCGGGTTAGCTTCTCTCGGAGTTTATATTTGGCGGATTTAAATACAGATGGAGATGAAGAAAGATGACATGGGCAGTATTGGTACCTATTATTCTCGTTAGTCTGCTGAAAATCGTGCTGACCTGTATGCCGACCGGCACGGTTAATTGGCTGATCCGGAAATTTGAAACTCATTCCAGGCTTGATGAGAAAGAGGTTACAGTCACAATTGGTGATCATAGGCTGGAAGATAAGGAGAAACTCCAGATTATCAATCAGTTCAATGAAGGAATATTTATTAAGAAACATTATATCCATCCTGGGAACGAACAGCTTTTTTTACAGCCGGAGATCTGTGGAACCCCGATAGTTATCGAGTTTCTGGACAGAGATGACAAGCTGTTCATATTTAGTTATAAGGACCGTATTGATGTGGTTAAACAGCGCAGGAAAAAGGTTATCGCATACAGCCTGATTTCTGATAGCCTTCAAAACAGTTCGCTGGCAATCAAGGCGAGTTAAACTAAGAATATCAAATGAACGCTTAGATCCTTGGTGATCTAGGCTTTTTTATGTCTGCAGGAGGGATGTAATTAACTGCAGCTTACCATGCTGATCCTGCGTGTTGCCTTAATTCTGGTGACAATTGGAAATTAGCCATCTATACTAAATTTATAAAGCTGATGGAAAGGAGGAGCGCCCTTCATGAAAATCTTGCTTGACATCGATTCGCGCAACGAAGAAACCTCGGTGACAATCCATTGCAAAGAAATCACCCCGGCTATTCAGGAAATCCTCGAGTATCTTAAGAAGAATGAGACCGGCCTGATTGTAGGAAAAGATGGCGAAAATCAGCACTTAATTAAGCCTGATGAAGTCAACTATTTCCGTTCAGAAGGTGACTCAGTGACAGCTGCTACTTCAGAAGGTATTTTTAGGGTGAAAGAAAAACTATATGAACTTGAACAATCCCTCCCTTCCCACCGGTTTATCAGGATATCCAAGTCAGTCATAGCGAACCTTTACGCCATGAGTCACTTTGAGCCATCTTTTAACGGGACACTCTGTGTTCATTTTAAATCGGGGGAGAAGGAGTATGCTTCACGTCATTATGTGGGGCGGATAAAGGAAATTTTGAAAATGAACAGGAGGGAAACAAAGTGAAGACATTTTTGTTCCGAAGCATGATCGGCATTTTCTTTGGGGGATTTATTGCTGCAGCTGCAGCAATTGCCTTAGTTTCTTTTGGCAATCAATCCACATTAGACGGACAGCTATTTATAAAAAATGCATTCGGTTCCATATTCTGCGGCTGGCTGTTTACCGTCACTCCGCTTTATTTTGAAATTCGCTCCCTTCGCCTGCCTATGCAGACAGCGATGCACTTTCTGACAGTCACAATTGTCTATTTCATCTTAGGTCTTTATATTGGCTGGATTCCCCTTGGTGTAACCCACTTTTTCATATACCTGGCAATCTCGGTATTAATTTATGCGATTATGTGGGTGGGTTTTTATCTGTATTTTAAAAACGTATCAAAAAAGCTAAATGAAGATTTGGAATGCATTGAATAGAATGGAAGGAGGATCCCGATGGAAAGTGTCATTTCTGTAAAGAATTTATCTAAAAATTTTGGTGTCACCCGAGCGATAAAGAATCTTTCTTTTACCGTTTATAAAGGGGAAATCTTCGGGATTATAGGACCGAACGGAGCAGGAAAAACGACAACATTAGAAATACTTGAGGGGATTTCTGTCCCGAGCGGAGGGGATGTCGAAGTGCTTGGTCTTAATCCAAGCAAGCAGCTGCGTGAATTAAACAAAAAAATCGGCGTGCAGTTTCAAGCCACATCCATTCAGAAGAAAATGAAAGTAAAAGAAGCGCTGGATCTCTTTTCTTCCTTTTATGAAGGCCCGACGCAAAAAGATTATTTAATAGACTTGCTTGGTTTGAGAGAAAAAATGAACGTAAAATTTGATGACCTGTCCGGCGGCTGGAAACAGCGGGTAACGCTCGCCTTAGCCACCCTGCATGAACCGGAGATTCTTTTTCTTGATGAACCGAGCATGGGGCTGGATCCTTCAGCAAGGAGGGAAATGTGGTCATTAATCCGGCTGTTAAGGGATCGGGGAAGCACTATTGTCGTGACCACACACTATATGGAAGAAGCTGAGCAGCTTTGTGATCGGGTGGCAATGATCTACAGCGGCCAATTGAAGGCTCTGGACACCCCGCGTGATTTGTTAAATGAAGGAGTGGCTGACTGCCTGGCCATAAATAGCGCTGAGCTTAGCCGTGAATATTTACTCTCTCTTCCTGGTGTTGAGCGGGTGGAACATGAACAGGACGAATTCAAAGTGTACTGCGATGATCAGCAGACAACAGCTTATCACATCCTCACTCATTGCCAGGAAAAGGGGATACGTCTGACGGGCTTTAAGTTTGAGAAGGGCTCACTAGATGATTTATTTGTCCAGTACTTAGAAAAGGAGAAAATCGGATGAATGCAATTGTAAAGCTCGCGAGCCTTGAAACGAAAATGTTCTTTAGAGACCGTCTGAGCGTGTTTTGGACGTTTCTTTTCCCGGTTGTGATGATTTGGCTTTTCGGTTCCATGTTTGTCGGAGATAACATGAGCCAAAAGGCTTTTGCTGAATATTTTGTTCCTTCTTGGATTGGCGTCAATATTGTAACCACTTCCTTTTTTACATTGGGAACCGTTTTAACCAATTACCGGGAAACGGGTGTTTTAAGGAGATACCAGTCAACTCCGCTTCAGCCATGGAAAATCCTCGCCGCTCATACGTTTCAGGGAACCGTTATCTTTGCCATATCTGCTGTGCTGCTGCTTGTTTTTGGAATGATTCTGTATGATTTAACTCTGCCAACTTATATCGGAAGTACCTTGCTTTCATTGCTGATCAGCATCCTGGCTTTTTTTCCGTTTGCCTTATTCCTTACATCCTTAGCTAAAAATGCACAGTCTGCAGCAGCCATCAGTTCCTTATTCCTGAATCTGATGCTGTTCCTCTCAGGAGCGACCTTTCCGCTTGAGATGATGCCGACAGTCCTGCAATATGCGGCTAAAATCCTTCCACTTTATTATGTGATTCAATTGCTGAGGGGAACCTGGACGGAAGCGCCCATTACGGAATATGGGTTTGAAGCTGCTGTTTTGATTGGGATTGCGATTGTGTTTGTTGTACTTGCTGTTCGGTTCTTTCGATGGAGCGGGAAGTAAGCCCTAAGAGATTGGGGCTTTTTTCATTTCATGAACCTATTGAGTTTACAAATATTTGTTAATATTTATATAATTACTTAATTAATGCTATAAAGGTGGTTATGAATATGGAAATCTATCAGGCTTCAATGAAAGATTTAGAAGGAGTCTCCGCTTTATTTAATTTATACCGTGTGTTTTATGAACAAGCACCGGATGTGGAAGCAGCAGCCGAGTACATAAAAGAACGCTTGGAGAAGAAGGATTCTGTCATATATGTAGTGAAGAAGGATGGAAATTATCTTGGGTTTACTCAGCTTTACCCAACTTTTTCATCTATATCTATGAAAAGGGCCTGGATTCTGAATGACTTGTATGTGGATGCAGAGGCAAGAAAACAGGGAATAGGGGAAATGCTTATAGACAAAGCAAAAGATCTCGCTGCTCAAACAGGGGCGGTAAGTCTCAGCCTGAGTACGGCTCCTGATAATTTCTCTGCACAAAGACTCTATGAAAAAATCGGATTTACCCGGGATGAGCAATTTTACCATTATGAATTAAGTATTTAATGAAAATGAAAAAACGCCTGAAACCAGGCGTTTTTTTCATTATTCGAGATTTATCAGAGCCTCAGCAAACCGCTTAATCCCCTCTCGGATATTTTCTTCATTTTCCCTGCCAAACGTAAAACGAACGAACCCTTTCTGAGATCCCATGGTTGTTCCTGGAACATATATGACACCCTGCTTTATTGATTCTTCAAGCAGCTGATTTTCATTGTGCTCTTTTTTGATCCGGCACCAAAGATGAATTCCACCCCGCGGTATGCTGAAATCCACATGGTCTTTCAGGAAATAATCCAGACTTGAAACAATTTGATTTCTCCGCTGTTCCAATTGCCTGGTCAGAAATTTTAAATGTGACTCAAAACCTGCGGACTCAATAAAATCATTCGCAATCCATTGTGAATAGCTTCCATGGCCGAAATCGACCTGCTGCTTGGCATCTGATAACCGCTCAATTACCGATCTGGGTCCAATGATCCAGCCGATTCTAAGCCCGGAAGCGACAATTTTGGTCAGAGAGCTTATATATAAAACAATGCCGTGGCGGTCCATGGATTTGAGTGTCTTCATTTTTTCACCGGTAAAGGGTGTTAGGCTGTAAGGATCATCTTCCACCACCGGAATCCCGTATTCAGAGGACAATTCAAGGATTTTTCTGCGGCTTTCTTCAGGAAGCAATGTTCCTGTAGGGTTCTGAAAAATAGGATTTAAAAAGATCATCTTAATTCGATGCTTTTTATATAAGGCTATAATATCATCAGGATTTATTCCATCCTTGCCTGTCTTTAAATAATAAGTTTTGACTCCGGCTGATTTAAAGATTGGCAGGCTGTAGTGATAAGAGGGATCCTCGATGGCAACAGAGTCCCCCGGTTTTAAGAGGCATTGGACGACAAGGTGCAGGGCCTGCTGGGCACCGGATGTAATAAGTATGGAAGAAGGACTGGTATCGATGTCCCGGAACTCTTTTACATGATCAGCCAGTGTATTTCTCAGGATTTCATTTCCCTGCGGGTGATCATATCCCAGTGTCCCGATAAAAGAGCGATTGGAAGTAATCTCTCTTAGCGAAGCTAGAGGAAAGAGGTCCTGAGAGAGTTCCCCGCTGGCCAGGTTGATCAGTTTTGTTTCTGCCAGTTCTTTATGGATCCTTTGTGTGACGGGCAAGTTGGGCAAAAAGGAGCCTGCTTCAATATACCGGTTCCAGCTTGGAATACGTCTTTTTGCCATTCCCCAAATATCCTTGCTGACCATCGTACCGCTTCCCCGATTTCGTTTAACGATTCCGTTTGACTCCAGTTCATCATATGCAGCAACAACCGTGCTTCTATTGATATCAAACTGTTTTGCTAATCCTCTTTCTGAGGGCAGCGGTTTGTCTGGGGGGAAGGTGCCATCTGCTATTCCGTTTTCTATATACATCGCCAGCTGTTTATAAATAGGTGTTTTTGATTTTCTATCAGGTTTCCAATCCAATTGAAACATCCTTTTATAAAAAATGAGTTATGTAATATTATATCAGCTCTTAAAAAAATTATCGGCTGGAGGATTGAGTAAAAGTTCATGTTGACTTTTATAACTGTAAATATTATTATTACAGTATATCCTATAGTATAAATGAATGTAAATTAATGTTGTATTAACTGTAATTTTTATTATTACATTTTTATAAAGACAAATACAATAGAGGGAGTGTTTTAATATGGTGAATCTATTCTTATCATCAAGCTGCGGTTCCTGCCGGAAAGCACGTGCGTGGCTTGAGGAGCATCAAATTGATTATGTCGAACGGAATATTGTAACCGATCCGCTTACAGTCGATGAAATTAAATCGATTCTTCGTCTTACTGAGAATGGGACCGAGGAGATTATTTCAACTAAATCAAAAGCTTACCAGGAGCTGAACGTGAATATTGATTCAATGCCGCTGAAAGAGTTATATCAATTAATTATTGATAACCCGCAAATGCTCCGCAGACCGATTATACTGGATGAAAAAAGACTGCAGGTAGGCTTTAACGAGGATGAAATCCGCAGCTTCCTTCCTCGGAAGTTTCGTACGTTTTCATACAATGAACTGCAAAGATTGGCTAACTAGACAGCGCCAGTCTGTAAATTCTTGACAAGTCATTCTGTAACACTTAGTCTTACAGTACAGTATCAGAAATATAGGAGGCCGGCCATGAATAGCGATTTTACCCTTGCCATTCACAGTCTAACTTATCTCGCTCTGCAGCTGGATCGCATGTCAACGAGCGATGCGATTTCTGAAAGTGCAGGTGTCCATCCGGTCCGCATCCGAAAAGTCCTGAGTTTATTAAAAAAACATGGATTTATCAAATCAAAAGAGGGAACGGGCGGCGGATTTATTTTTGCCCGGGATTTAAGTGAAGTGAATCTTTGGGATATTTATAAGATTACATCTGAAGGTGCACTTCAGCCAAAGTGTCCGGATTCAAATGAAGCGTGTGTAGTGGGTGCGAATATGCAAAGAGTTCTGATCAGCATCTTTTTAGGTGCAGAGGAACATTTGGGTGAATATTTGAAGCACTATACCTTAAAAGATATTGTTGATCTCATCCATAAAGAAAAATAACTGGGAGCTTCCAGGCTTTCCGTTAGCTAAAATGTAATAAAAAATGTTACAGTTTTAAAAAACTCTTCGAAGAAGGTGAATAAAATGATGTCCAACCACAATGCCATTTTAAAAACCGGAGATTGGATTAAGGGGAAATCCCGTGAAGGGGAACTGGTCATTGGCTATATCGAGAACCTTGAAGAAGGTATCATTAAGACAAAGGTGATTTCGAGTGATAATAAAACCATTGAAGGCAAAATCATTCCGCTGCAGAGCAAACAGGTTAAGAAAATGCCGGCTGTGAAAGTGGCCAACAAGGAACAGATTCATTTTCTGATTGATCTTGCTCTTTCCACGGGAGATGAAGAATGGTTCTTTGAATTGACCTCGAAGCTGAACTCAATGAGAGAGCTAGTGAAGGATGTTAAATAAATCCGGGGAAGTGCCTGTGTCAGTCTGCTTATCAGCAGGTGGATGCAGGCACTTTGTTTTTATTTTGTAGTTATTCCCATAAAAATACCATTTGAAGAGGGATTAGAGCTTGGATTTCGAATATATTATTCCAAGTTTTAATATCGCGTATCGGCTGATTGGGGGGATAGTCTTTGATAAAAATACTTCGAATAGTTTTGTCTGTTGTTATTATTACGTTAGCACTTTATATGTTAATTTCTCATAACTTTGAGTGGATGCCCTTTAATTTGTTTTTGTTAAGCTTGTTTATGATGGTGATGGGGACGGATGAGTTTATAAAAGGCAGAATACAGTATGGGTATCTAAATTTAGCTGTTTCATTTTTTATGGTTTTTGTTACTTTTTATATTTGGTGAAAGGTCGCATGTGAGTAATCGTGCAATTTTATTAAAAGGAATGATTTTATATCAAATACAATATCAGTCAAATGCTGGCAAGAAAAATAATAGCTGCATCCATAACAGGGTCGCTGTTCGCCGCTATGTTAGGTCTGATTGCAGCGGATCCGTTTGCCGGAGAAGTTAATTCAGCTGGCGATTATTTTCAGGGAGTTATGTTGTCCATTCCCTTCTATCTTCTGTACAGCTTCCCGGTCATTTTGGTTTATGGCACAGTAACTTCCGTCATTAGTGACTGCATATCCTTATTTTTTTCGAATCATACAAACAGGAAATTGGAATTTTATATTTCATTATTACTTCACTTGCTCTTTGGGTTAATTTTGCTTGGATTAAGTTTAGCTGCATCTGTATTATTTTTTGTTACGGATATTGTTTTACGCCGTAAACAAATCGGCGGCTGGAGAAATGCTTTGATATCTTTATGTTTGCCAGTTTTCATCTGGATTCTGTTTATGGGTGGCGTGTATCTTATGGATGCCTCCATACTGAAATGGTAAGAATAGTCGATTGTTCTGATAAGTCGTTCTTCGGGTAGGGACGGCTTTTTTTATTGGATTGGGGTTACTTTCCATTTTTATTAATGATACCATTTAAAAAAGAGGTGGAAAAATGGACCTAATCCTTTTTGCTATTATTCACATTGTAATGGGGTGTGCATGGATCCATACATATGGTAAATTGCCAAAAGCAATAGCAGCATTTGCATTCGTTTCTCTAACTATGAGTTTTCTTTATTGGGGAGCAGTGATAATCAATTTTGCCAATTAGTTAAGCTGCCAGAGGGCAGCTTTTTATTTTTGACAAACAGCAGTTACAGAGGAGGATTCCATGGCGAAGAGGAATACGAAAAAGTATATAAAGAGAATTATGGTAACATTATTATTTTCCTATTTTGTATATAGCACTTTTATAAATCTCGATTACAGAAACCATATGAAGCAAAGTCAGGAACAAAATTATCAGCATTTGCGGACTATATCTGCAATTGGAGAGAATTTGGCTGAAAGGCTGGAGGACTTCACACAGATACCTATTGAGCAAGAGGATGAAAAGGGAGCCGAATTGTTTGACTCATGGCGGGTTGTCAGCAGTGAGAGCAGGAGTATTTACTCCTATTTGTCCCGTATATCCACTTTACGTATGGAGGATGGGATCGATGACTGGAATTTGCTTCAATATAGTTTGTTTCGCGTTGATATGTTTATAGATGGCATGACTATTAAGTTTCTGGGAAACCGGTCATATCGGATAAGTGATGAAGAAAAAGAAAAAATGGATGCAGTTATTACTGTGTATCGAAATGTCAGCAAAGAGGCAGAAAAGGAGTCTGTCGATATAGAAAGGCTCCTGGAATCTATACAAGAACCCATGCTGATTATAGATAATTATTATTCAGATGCCCTTGAAAAAACAGATAGGAATTAACTAATACCCCCACAAAACGTGGGGGTCATGTTCACCAAATATAAGCGCCTTCACATGTATTGGCCTTAGGCTCATAATAGCAATGCTGTTTGAATTGCCCTGAGAAAGGCTGATCGTACCATGTTGGCGGACATGCAGCGTACGGATTGAAATACCAGAGAGCAAACTTGGAAGGATGCTGTCTCCAATAATCTAAGGTTTGTTTGGCCAATCTTTTTTCTACGCTTCGTGCCCTGTTGTAAAAGACATTTCCTTTCTGTACAGCTTCAAAAGAATAATTCCCTCCCTGCACCTGGAAAATGACTTGCGGGATGGTCCTTAAGCCTTCAAAATCGAGGCAATTAGCTTTTCGCCGGTTGACGATTACATTCCCAACCATCAGCATCCCCAGTTTTCCTTCACCTTCGGCTTCTGCTCTCATCATCCTTGCCATTAAAGCCACATCGCTGTCGGTATATTGTACTCTTGGCACTTTTTATCACCTCTAAAGGAATTGTATTAAGAAATTCTGCAAACATGTTAACAGGTTCAGTTTTAAGCCGGGAAAATATTAATTGGGGGTGCAAATCGCAAAGCGTTCAGCACCCCCTTATTACTGATATTTAAACAGAAAGCTGTGGCTTAACTGTTTCGAGTTCTTTTTAAATAAGCTAACTAATTTATATGCTGCCTCCGTTTGAGTTATGCGAAAAAAGGGGTTTGGTGAAACTTTCCCTATGGAAATTCGTACCATTACATAAGGGGGGAGGTATCTTGAAAACTAAAGATGATAAAAGAGAAGTAAGTCTGAAAAATTTATTATATGGTATAGGCTTATTTATTTTCGGTGGTATGGCATTAACAAATGTGACCACACCGCTGCCATTAAAAGAAGAAACCAAAGAATTTCTTCTGTTTATTTTTGGAAGTGCATTAATCTATTACTTTTTAGTAAGCATCTACTACATAGGCGGATTTTGGAGAAAGGTTTTTTATACGGTGTTAATTCTGCTATTCTTGTTTAGTATATTTATGGTTTTTTATTTGATTACACATTCAATACCGCACTAATAATTAGAAAGGGACAAGGAGACAGGTATTCTGTTCCCGAATTTTCAACTGGAACGGGGAACCTGTCCCTCTTTCCCGCAGCAGAACTGCTGCAGCAATTGAAAGTATGCAAAGTGCCTGCTCCATTTACGGAACAGGCACTATTGTTTATCTTTGCTTAACTGGCTCCCTTATGAGCACTGGTGCAGGAATCTCCGTTGTTGTTTTTCCAGGCCTGGTTTTAAGTGCCGAAAATAAGAAACAGCCCGCAATGACAATGATGCTTCCGATGGCTTGTGTCCAGTTCATAACTTCTCCTAAAAAGATAAAAGCCAAGAGGGCAGTGAAAATTGGATTAAAGTTTAGGAACAGGCCGGAAGTGCTTGGTCCCATTTGGCTGATCCCGATGTTCCAGAGCACCATGCACAGGACTGTTGAAATCAGACCCGTATACAGAATGGATAAAAGAAAAGAAGAACTGACATCTGTAACGGTGAAATCAGCAATGCCGAATGGCAGTAGAGCAAGAAGGCCGAAAATGCCAGAGTATAAGATGGACATCATTGGAGAAACGAACGACATGGCCCATTTACTGCAGACTGAATAGATCCCCCACATGCCTACAGCTGCCATCATATAGAGATCTCCCATATTAAATTCCATTGAAAATAATAATACCAAGTTCCCTTTTGAGAGGACAAGCAAAACGCCGAATAATGAAACAACCATGGAAAAGAATTGAAGTGAATTCATTTTTTCTTTTAGAAAAAAGAAAGAGAATGCAGCAATCGAAAACATGTTCAATGTTGAAATTAACCCAACATTCGTAGCCGATGTTTTTTCAAGTGCCATGAATTGCAGAGCCTGAAACAAAGCTACGCCCGTGATGCCCATCAGAAATAATGGCAGGAAGGCATTTTTCGGAGGAATTAGCCGCTTCTCTTTCTGCCAGACAAGAGGAACGAGACAGATAATGGCGATGGTCCATCGTAAAATGGTTAAGGTTATAGGAGATGCGTGGTCCACAAGAGTTTTTCCAACAATAAAATTTCCGCCCCAAAGTAAGCTTGTTAATAAAAGGAGAAGATAATATTTCACGTCATTTAGCCCCTTTTCAGAGCCATTGTGCACAATGACATTGTTTATATGAATAATTTTAACATTTTTTAAATTAAACAAAAGATAATTTTGTATAATGATATTAATTCGGAATAATTAAAAGTATATTAGATAATAAGAATAAAAAAATCAGTTTGGGAATGTGAATTGAACAAAATTTGGAATAATTGAAAAGGGTGGATGGACAGTGGAATCGATTGTAAGTAAGGTATTGGATCACCTGGATATAAAAATTTTGGATTTGCTTCAAAAGGATGCACGGATTAGCAATCTGGAACTGTCGAAAAGGGTGAATCTGTCAGCTCCGGCTGTGCATGCGAGAATTAAGAGGCTGGAAGCGGAAGGGTATATCCAGGAGCATGTCGCTATTTTAAGCCATGAGAAGCTGGGCTTTGATTTATTATGCTTCGTATTTATGAGCACCAATATGCACCAGGCGGAAAAACTGGAATCTCTTGAAAAGACCCTGGAATCCATGAAGGAAGTTTTAGAATGTCATTGTTTAACAGGGGAGTATGATTATCTTTTGAAAGTGGCGTGCAGGGATCGCAAGGGGCTGGAGATGTTCATCAGGAAGCTGAATGAATTGGGGATTACGAAAATACAGACCAGCCTGGCCTTGAGGGAGATTAAGGATTCGACAGTGCTGCCGATACTTGAATAGTATCTGATGAAAAAACTTGAAACCTTTTCCAGAAAAAATCGTAGAATCTAGAAACAAAATTCAGGAGGGATTAGGTTGACGAAAAAGCTCGCGGAGCTCCAAACGCGTTATTATGTGCTTTTTGGCGCAGCAATTGGCTCTGTAATTGGATTAGTGGCTTATGTGAAGGATTGGATATAAACGATGGATGGGCAGCCGATTAGCTTTTCTATATGAGGGGTATTTTTGTCTGTGTTTAAAAACCGCTTAATCAGGAAAAAAGAAACATAAAAGCTGCGGGGAGGAAACAAAAATGCCATACGATAAACTAAGCGATCTGCCGGACTCTGTTAAAGACAACCTTCCGCACCACGCACAGGAAATCTTTAAGGAAGCGTTTAATTCTGCAAGTGAAGAGTATGACGAGGAAGAAACGGCCTTTAAGGTGGCCTGGAGTGCAGTGAAGAAGAAATATGAGAAGAATGATGATGATAAATGGGTTGAAAAGGAAGAGTAAATAGTTAAAAGGTGTCCCGTTTAAGGACACCTTTTTTCAATCATCATCCGCTTCATTCTCAACATATTTCTTCAAGTTCTGGTATTGCTCTTCAAACACAAATTTAGCCGTCCAGCCTAATAGTTTGGTTGTCAGCTTATAAAAGAGGCTGCTCGGAATCAGGCTTGCTTCTACAATCAGACGCGTCCCGTCATGTTCCCTTGATAAGAGATACCTTGAAATGCTTAATCCCTCTTTGGAATGGGAGTGCATAACAACTTTATAGGGAGCCTCATATTCGATCAACTCGGAATCGATTTTGATGATTTTTTTATCCAATTTCTGAACGGTGACAAACTTAGTCCCAGGCTGCGGGATTGGTTTATTTTCCTCATTGTCATAAATGTTTTCGATCAGCATGGTATTCCAGAGCTTTATTTTTTCATCGTCATCCACGTATTTAAAAACCAGATCAATGGGGGCGTGAATGACATCTTCATACCTGTAAACCGATATGTCTTCCATTTTAAAATCCTCATTTTCTATTTAATCAAAAGCATCTTACTAGTTTTTTCGGCAAAGCTTGCTGGAAATTAATAAAGGGTATTATTTTGTAAATTTTCTGAAACTAACTATGCCTTCATCCGTATATAGAAATAAGGGGTGATGGACATGACAGGAATAATTATTATGGGTTTGCTTCTTATTATTGTGATTGGTATTAGTGGTTCCAAACCAATGAAACGTACTAATAATAGCGGGAATTCCTCCTCCCATCATTATATAGGAGATTATAGCAGCAGCTCGGATAGCTGTGATAGTTTTAGCGCTGATGGCGGCGGCTGCGGAGGCGGCGGTAACTGAATCCAGGCCATATTATTAAAAAATAGAGGTGCTAAATGAAATGTTTTTGGAAACTGGCTGCCGGGTTATGGCTGGTTATGGCATTGACAGGCTGCATAGCGGAAGAATATGATTTCACTCCGCCAGCTGTAACTCTCTCAAACACTGATAGTGTACAGTCAGCAGAATTGCAGGAAGCAAATGTTGATTGGAGAGGAGAAAATAACAAGCAGATCAAGAAAGAAACAGATGATATAATATCATTTGCGAAGAAACAGAAAGCACTGTCCTATAATGCCGGGCAAAAAATAGATCTGCTGTTTGACAGTGAAGATTTTATGGTGGAAGAATTATCAGTTTCCCTATGGAAAAATGATGAGGAAATTCAATTGGACTTAAATGATCATCGTTCTTTTTCTATTCCTGAAGAAAAAGGTGAATATGTAATAGAAGTGTATCTTCGTTCTGATAGAGGAAGTGCACAATATGCAGGGAATGTGGTTATTCAGTAATTGGAATATTTTGCAAATTGGGATTAAGAGAGTTTATCTGCATAGAGTGCCCCCTAATTAAGGGGGCATTTTTGCGCCAGGCAAGTTAAAGGAAGAAGCATGAAAGGGAGAGTGTATAATGCTTAGAGTTCTGATAAGAAGACCAAAGGCAGCGGATAAGGAAGAGCTGAATCATTTCTTCAGGACAGTGATCATCGATACATTTCATAAAGAAGGTATAGGGGAGCTGCAGGAAGACATGGAAGATGAGATAGAAGCCAAGAATAGCTATCTGCATCGCGATCTGATAAGCGGCGGCAAAGAGAGATTTTTTTTAATTGCTTTAGCTGGTGATAAGATTATCGGCACTATAGAATACGGCCCGGCAAGTGAGCTTATAAACAAAAGTACAGAGGGGGCACTTAGTGATCTTTATGAAGTGGGTACAGTATTTGTTCATCCTGACTATCAGAAATCAGGCATTGGCAATCAATTGCTAAATGAAATGTATTTGACTCTAAAGAATAAAGGTGTGCAAGAGTTCTGTCTGGATTCGGGCTATAAACAATCACAAAAGATCTGGAAAAAGAAGTTTGGAGAACCGGAATATCTGTTAAAGGATTATTGGGGTACAGGGGCTCATCATATGATTTGGCGGGTCAGGGTTCATTTTATTATATAATCCGCGCCAACTCTTGAGTGCAATAATTATCTTTTGGAGGTTGCTGATCCATTAATGCCGCTATGGCCGTCAGTGCCGATGCTTCATGTTCATTTGTAACTTCCTATTCTTTTTGACTAGTGTTCTAATAGCTTTGGTTCAATTTATTCCACGATTGCAGGCAAGCTTTTAGCTGCAGAATTCATGGCTTCTCCAGCTGCTGACCAATAGTCCTCAAATCATTCCTCTTCGTTCAGCTTGAAAATTACCATCTGAATCATTCATTTTTTCAATAAATCAATACTGAAAAGACAGGAAATCATTAATAAATATTCTATTACCAAGAATCAAAGAAAAGTATACATATGCTCTAAAATGAACGTATTTTCAGCATTGGCGGGAGAATAATGAAAAGAGTTGAAAACGGTTTCAATGTCATTGAACTAATGCTGCTGCGAATATATGATACGGGTAGAAGGATAAAGTACAAAAATTTCACATCAAGATAAAAGGGGGGGCAATTTTAATGAAAAAAGCTTTTGAAAAAGCACAGCAATTTGGGAAATCATTCATGCTTCCTATAGCGGTTTTGCCGGCAGCTGGTTTGTTATTAGGAATTGGCGGAGCGCTGTCTAACCCGAATACGGTTTCAGCATATCCATTTTTAGATATCAGCTGGCTGCAGGCCATTTTTACGATCATGAGTGCAG
Organism: Cytobacillus firmus DS1; assembly: GCF_000565285.1. Classification (GTDB taxonomy): domain Bacteria; phylum Bacillota; class Bacilli; order Bacillales; family Cytobacillaceae; genus Cytobacillus; species Cytobacillus firmus_A. The sequence continues at coordinate 18,596 of NZ_APVL01000001.1, forward strand.
CAGGTTCGATCGTATTTGCCAACTTGCCGATCATATTTGCGGTAGGGGTAGCGATTGGTTTAGCCCGTACAGATAAAGCAACGGCTGGATTAGCAGCCATGATTGGTTATTTTGTTATGAACAGCACCATTAGTGCGCTGCTTTCATTAACCGGAGACCTGGCGAAGGATAACCTGGCAGGAGCCGGTCAAGGGATGGCTGTCGGGATTCAGACTTTGGAAACCGGTGTATTTGGCGGTATTATCGTCGGGATAACAGCAGCTGCCTTGCATAATAAATACAATAAAATTCAGCTGCCTCAAGTGTTAGGATTCTTTGGGGGATCTCGATTTATTCCGATTGTCGTATCATTTGCTTCGATTTTTGTGGGAGCCATTCTATTTGTGATCTGGCCTTATTTCCAGGCTTTAATCAATGGACTTGGTTCGGTGGTTACAGGCACCGGGGAAATAGGAACTCTATTCTACGGATTTATTTTGCGTATGCTCGGACCGCTTGGCTTGCACCATATTTTCTATCTTCCATTCTGGCAAACAGCTCTTGGAGGAACGCTGGAGATTGGCGGAAAACTAGTCAGCGGTACACAGAATATCTTTTTTGCCCAATTGGGTGATCCTTCGACTGAACAATATTACGAAGGGGTATCAAGATTCATGTCAGGCCGTTTTATAACCATGATGTTTGGTCTCCCAGGAGCTGCATTGGCCATTTATCATTGCTCTAAAAAGAAAAATAGAAAAGTGGTAGCGGGGATTTTGTTATCAGCAGCATTAACATCATTCTTGACAGGAATCACTGAACCGCTTGAATTTAGCTTCTTGTTCGTGGCACCTCTTCTCTATTTAGTACATGCCATTTTCGATGGTTTTGCTTTTATGATGGCAGACATTTTCAATATTACTGTCGGTCAAACCTTCTCAGGCGGATTTATTGATTTCATTTTATTTGGAATTCTCCAAGGGGCCGATAAAACAAATTGGCCATATGTGTTAATGGTAGGTATTCCCTGGTTCTTCTTATACTACTTTACGTTTAAATTCTTAATCAGAAAAAAGAACTTCAAGGTTCTTGGACGTGAAGACGAGGAACAGGCAGCAGAGCAAGTTTCAGCTACAGACCGTGCTAAAACAATTGTAGAAGGATTAGGCGGAACAAATAATATTGATATCGTTGATTGCTGTGCGACTCGTCTGCGGGTAACCGTTAAGGATGAATCCCTTGTAAAAGACGATGTCATTAAACAGACCGGATCAAAAGGAATTGTGAAAAAAGGAACGGGTGTACAAATTATTTATGGACCTCAAGTCACCATTGTAAAAAACGAGATAGAAGAATATTTAGGTCAGTAATAAATAATAAGGACGTGTTTTACATGCATCAAGTGCTGGATCAGATAAAAAATGGACTAATTGTTTCCTGCCAGGCTTTAGAAGGGGAACCGCTCCATAGCCCATTCATTATGGGACGCATGGCATTAGCTGCAAAGGAGGGAGGGGCAGTTGGCATCCGGGCTAACTCCGTCTCTGATATTCGGGAAATAAAAAAACAAGTCGATCTTCCGGTGATCGGCATCATAAAACAGGTATATAACGGCCATCCTGTCTTTATTACACCAACCTTGAAAGAGATAGATGCTATAGCTGATACGGGTGCTGAAATCATTGCTACAGATGCAACGAACCGGATCCGTCCGGATGGAAAGAGTCTGGAAGTGTTTTATCAGGAAGTAAGATCAAAGTACCCTCATATTCTGCTGATGGCAGATGTCTCTTCAGTGGAAGAAGCCATTTTTGCTGATAAGCTGGGGTTTGATATTGTCGCACCCACATTATACGGATATACAGAAGAGACAAAAGGCTTGAAAATCGATGATCATGACTATGCCGTGATTAAGCAAATTGTAAAAGAAGTGAGTCACGCAAAAGTATTGGCAGAAGGCAATGTTTCAACACCGGAAATTGCCCGCTCGGTACTGGATTTTCATGTTCACTCGGTTGTGGTAGGCGGTGCGATTACCAGACCGCAGATTATCACGAAGAGATTTGTAGATGCAATGCAAAAGTAGGTTCGGCTGAAAATAACCAGGCTCTAGACTGGGTTATTTTCAGCTTTTTGCTTTATTAAGGCTAGTTACGGGTATTTCATAGTTTATTGTCCTTTGAACAAAAATTAGGTTATCATCTTGTATAATGGATATATGTATTATCTAAAAGAGGAGAAAGAATATGGAGTATCTCGGTGAGAACCTTCTGCATGGCATAGCATGCACCATGGAAAAATTCACAAGCTCTGAGTCGGAATTAGCAAAATATATTATCGAAAATCCTGATGAGATCAGCCAATTATCAATCAATCAAATTGCGAAAAAAATTCACATTTCCCCGGCTACGATTACCCGTTTTTGTCAAAAGATCTCTTTCTCAGGTTTTAATGAATTTAAACACGAGCTAAAAAGATATATTGATTTAAGAAATAAACCTGCTGTGGCCAGTGACATTAAGGACATAGATTATTTTTCCAATCTTTATCAAAACCATTTGGAGATCATTGAAACGACTTTTCGGAAAATGACTTATTTTGATATTCAGCAAGCTGTTTCTCTTTTGAGAAATGCAGAGAAAGTGCATGTATACGGTATCGGCAACTCAGGGATAGCAGCACAGGAGTTCAAATGGAAGTTTTTCCGGATTGGGATTCAGGTTGAATCGATTACTGACCCCCATCAAGCTGTGATGGATGCTGCATTAAGTTCAGGCAGCAGCCTTATCATTGGAATATCTGTTTCAGGAAAAACAAAAGAAGTTATTGACGCAATTAAAATGGCCAAGAAGCAAGGGGCATCAATCCTTGCCATCACAAGTGATAAAGCATCTGAGCTCTCGAAGTTAGCAGATTTATCCCTTCTCGTTATGGGGAAAAGCAGTATGCATATGGGGCAGAACATCTCTCCAACTTTGCCGCTTTTCCTGCTCTTTGACTTACTTTATACCGAACTCGTTGCAAAGGATTATGTCAATCGTGTTCAGATACGGGATAAGACGTTGAGGGCGTTAAAAGATATTAGATAAAGCAGTAAACATACAAATTAAGCTTGGGAAGTAAAAAAGAGCCTCAGCATGAAGGCTCTTTTGCCGTTTCTGCACTGTGAGATGAATTCAGTAGAATGATCCCGCCTATAATCCGTTTCTTCTGCGAATGATTTGAATCTATTTTATCTTTTCGATGGCGCCGTTTGCCAAGTATATGAATAGGTGAAACCAATTTAATTCCAAATCGTATTAATAGGTATAGTCATATTGGGAAACAAGTTGGAGGTTTGTTAATGAACTTCATAACTCGAAAAACAAAATCACTTTGGATAGATCAAATAGCCGGCAAGGGCTGTGAAATAACAGATCCACTTGATTTCTCCTGTATGGATCGATATGTTGAGGGGAAAAGGATTGTGCTGCTGGGAGAGAGCAGCCATGGAATCGGAGATTTTTATAGAACTAAAGTGAATATGATTAAGTATTTGCATGAGGTCCATGGATTTAATGCTGTTGTATTGGAGAGCGGCTTGCTTGAAGCGGTATTAAGCAGAATACTTCTGAAAAGCCTGCCTGCTAGAGAACAAATTCAGCACAGTCTTCTTGATATTTTTCATAACGAAGAGATGCTTCCTTTATTTCAGGAGTCCTGGGCAGATAGCCTTCATATTTCAGGAATGGATATTCAGCCTGCATATCAGGAGGTCTCTCATAGGATGCTGGACTGGCTCAGGCACCACGCTGACGAAGAAATTGTTTCTTCAATCAATCGGGCAGAGACCTTATTCTTTGAAATCGATGAGGAGATTAGAGGACAAGCCAAAATACCAAAAGTGGTCAAAGTAAAGATACGAATGTGCATGGATTTATTTCAATCATCCTTGGAGCTTTTTGCGAGCAGGGTGAGTGAAGCTGATCTGGAAAGAGAAGAGATCCTGAAGGTTATTGAACAGGGGCTGAAAAATCGGCTAAAGTGGCTGGAGATCAATACAAAAAGCTGGATTGCATCTGGTGTCATGCGGGGAACGAATATGTTCAAGAACCTGCAGTGGTTATTAGAAGAGTATTACAAAGGTGAAAAAGTCATAGTTTGGGCTCATAACTTTCACATCAGGAAAAGCAAAACAGTAACTTCTAAGCTGTTTGGAATTACGAATGTAGGACAGCTGCTATCAAAATGTTATGGTGATCAAGTATATTCGATAGGTTTTTATGCAGGAGCAGGTGAGTTTGCTTCACTGCTAAGAGTTCACTTTTCCATTGATGCCTTCAAAAATAAGCAACTGGAGAGTTTGTTCATGGAGGCTTGCCGGCATGACAGCTTTGTGCCTTTATGTGACAAGGGGCTTCCGGAACGAAATTGGATGAAGCGAAGATGGCAGCTCCTTGAAGCAGGGATGATGGGGCAGCTGCCGATTTCCATTTATCCTCAAAAGCATTATGACGGTATCTTTTTTTGCAGAAAGGTGCAGCCGCCCGTTTATTTAGAATGATGAAGGGATGAAAGCAGGCAAGAGTATGTGGTCATGGCGACTATGAATCCGGCTGCTCGGCGATTGCGGGGCTGGCTTACTGTTACTTTATTTTTTAATGCAAGGTCCTCTCCAAAAATTGAGTGCTGGGGACATTAATTCGGGACGAATAATGGGCAGCCGGGCAGGCATTCTAATTAAGAATGCTTAGTAAAAGGAGATTGATGATCTATGTACTTCTATAAAGAAGATTTAATCAATATGATTGTACCTGATAAGCCGGATCCGCATGCGGCGAGAGTGCTGCAGGAAGCATTGGGCGGACAGTTTGGTGAAATGCGGACAATGATGCAGTTCTCATTCCAGAGTGCGAATTTCAGAGGCAAGGCGAAGCAATACCGCGATCTGATAAGAGGCGTTTTTTTGGAAGAGCTGAGCCATGTGGAGCTTGTCCAATCCACGATTAACCAGCTTCTGAATGAAGCAGGAGGGGATATGCCTGGCAACCAGGCAGCAGATGGGGCTCCTTTGGATGATGTCATCCAGGGAGGAGCGAATCCGCATCATTTCATTATAGGAGCAAAGGCATCACTTCCTGTTGATGCTGGCGGCAACCCCTGGAACGGTTCCTGGGTATATGACCACGGCAACCTGGTAGCCAACCTCCTGAATAATGTGGTTCTTGAATCGACAGGTGTTCTCCAGAAATCAAGGATTTACGAGATGAGCAGCAATAAGACGCTGAGAGAGACGATTGCCTTCCTGATTGTCCGGGATAATGCCCATCAAAATGCCTTCGCAAAAGCACTGGAAACGCTGGGAGTGGATTGGGGTAAAATATTTCCGATTCCTAATTACGACTTAAATAAATACCCTGAGTGCCGTAAATATGTGGAGATGGGCTTCCATAATGCACAGTTTAATTTCAGGCTGGATGATACCCGGATCGGCGAGATCTTCCAGGGTAAAACTCCAAGCAGAAATGGCGGAGATCTTGCTGTAGTAGAACCGCCAAAAGGCTATCCTGTTCCTGAAATGCCTGACATGCCAAGTGAGCATGCGCCGGGGCTTTTTGATTTAAATAATTAGTTTTTTCTTCTGGCGTCCTGAATATAGGACGCCATTTTATTATATATTTTTAAGGTTTCCTTTAGCATTTTTGGGGAATCTATAGTTATCGAATCAAGGAGAACATTTTTGTTCCTGAAAGGAGTGTCACGGATGGAGTCTATTTGGCTCGAGTACGCCTGGGCATTATTGATATTAATTGGACTGGAAGGATTGCTGTCAGCGGACAATGCCCTTGTTCTGGCAGTCATTGCCAAGCATTTACCGGAAGACGAGAAGAAAAGGGCAATCAATTATGGAATCATTATGGCATTTGTTTTTCGATTTGGTGCGCTGTTTGCCATATCTTTTATTGCAAACGTCTGGCAGATACAGGCCATTGGAGCGGCCTATCTATTGTACCTTGGTTTAAAACATGTGATTAAGGCCAAGTTCGGTAAAGAAAATAAAAACATTCGCGAGGATGTGAAGAAAGACGCAGCCGGGAAAGGATTTTGGCCTACTGTAGGAAAGATTGCATTAGCGGATCTTGCCTTTGCCATCGATTCGATTCTTGCGGCTGTTGCACTGGCACTTGGACTGCCGGATTCACCGCTTGATGATTTCGGCGGCATGGATGGAGGCCAGTTTATTGTCGTCGTTTTAGGCGGGATTGCCGGACTGATCTTGATCAAGTTCGCGGCTACCTGGTTTGTGAAGCTGCTTGCCAAACGGCCTGCATTGGAAACAACAGCCTATGCGATTGTCGCCTGGGTTGGTGTCAAGCTTGCTGTTATCACACTTGCCCATGAGGATATTGGTGTCCTTGATCATCACTTCCCTCATAGTACAGGCTGGACTATCGTCTTCTATGGCGTATTGGTGGCCATTGCACTGCTTGGGTGGTTTGCTCCCGGTAAGAAACAAACAGAGGGGGAAGCTTTATAAAGAAAAATGCGCTGATCTTCGGATTAGCGCATTTTTTTTTGGGTAAAAAATTTTAATTTTAAAAAAATACAGGAAATATGAAGAACAGCTTTCATCTATAGAAGAAATAGCTGCATCTGCTGAACATGTTAGTTTGAGAGCTGAACAGCTGCAGAAACTGATCGGCAGGCTGAAATCATAATAGGGCAAAAGGCTCAATTTGGGTCTTTATACACAGGCAGCCTTTGAGGGCTGCCAATTTTTATTGGCTGAAACAATTAGGCGGAAAAAGGACTGCCTCTCTGTGAAAGATGTTCCGGCAGCCAGTAGCCATAGGGATGTATAGCGAAACGCAAGATTAATCGGAAGAATAAAAATTTACAGATAATATTAAAAGAGTGCTAGTGATAACGCTTTCATGCACTAGTAATAAAGATATAATTTTCATGTAGGCAAGTAATTTTTATCCATTATAAAGGGGGAAAAAGAATGAAAAGAAAGTGGAAAGTCATTTCTCTTATGCTGACTTTTTTGATGTTTGCATTTATTGCGGCAGGATGCAGTGAAGGCACTGGCGGCGGCAGCAGTGAAGTAAGTGTAGGAATTGTTTTGCCAACGAAGGATGAACCAAGATGGGTTCAGGATGAGCAAAGATTTAAAGATGCGTTAAAAGGAACGGAATATACAACAGAGATTTTGTTTAGCCAGGGATCTTCAGCTAAGGAAAAAGAAAATGTTGAGACTTTGCTGAACAAAGGAATTGATGTGCTGATCATCTGTCCGCAGGATGGAGATGCAGCTGCTGCAGCGGTTGAAGCTGCAAAGAAAGATGGCGTAAAAGTCATTTCGTATGACCGTTTAATTACTAATACAGATGCTATTGATTATTATGTAACATTTGACAGCCTTGCGGTAGGAGCTGCACAGGCGCAATACCTGGTCGACAACGCAAAGGGCAATGATGTGCCTTTATATCTTTACGCCGGCGCTGCGTCTGATAACAATGCTTTCTTGTTCTTCCAGGGAGCCTGGAGTGTGCTTCAGCCTAAAATTGCAGATGGCACTTTCAAAATTGCTAACTCAAGCGAAGCCGAAGCTTTGAAAGATACAGCTGATTTGTCCCGTGACCAGCTGAGCAAAATCATTGGCCAGGTGACAACAAACTGGGATCCAAACGAAGCGAAGAACAAGGCTCAAACGCATTTGACAGCTGCTTCTGACGATATGAAGGGTGATGTGGCTATACTTGCTCCGAACGACGGAACTGCGCGTTCCATTGCAGATGTTTTTGGAACTGACAGCGCAGTATCCAGCTACCTTGTAACAGGTCAGGATGCTGAGAAAGCTTCCATTCAGTATGTGATTGATGAAAAGCAATCCATGACAGTATTCAAGGATGTTCGTACTCTTGTAAAAGATGCAATGGGCATGGCTATTGAGATCCTTGAAGACAAAGATCCCGAGACTACCGGTTCTTACGATAACGGCAAAATTGAAGTAAAAGCGAAGCAAACAGATGTAATTGTTGTCGACAAAGACAACGTGAAGAAAGAACTGATTGATTCTGAATACTATAAGGCCGATGAATTTACAGGGCTTTAATCCATAAAGGACGGGGAATAGTGATAGATGCGTCTATCACTATTTCTCCTTAGAAAAAGGTTTTTTGGCTAAGGGGGAGTCAGGATGAGCGAAAATATTCTGGAAATGCACGGGATTTCCAAGGAATTTACAGGTGTCAAAGCGCTCAGCAATGTCAATTTCAAGGTAGGAAAAGGTGAGATCCACTGTTTGATCGGGGAAAATGGAGCGGGTAAGTCCACTCTGATGAAAGTACTCAGCGGCGTTTATCCTTATGGCACCTATCAGGGGGATATTGTATTTGAGGGCAGTGTGCAGCAATTCAATAAGATCAGTGACAGTGTAAAAGCAGGAATCGTCATCATCTACCAGGAGCTTGCATTGTTTCCTGATCTTACAGTCTATGAAAATATCTTTGCCGGCAATGAAATTAAGCAAGGCGGAATCGTTGATTGGAACCGGACTATTGCGGAAGCTAAAAAAATGCTGGATAAAGTGAAACTTGATGTGAATCCTGAAACACTAGTAAAAGATCTGAGTGTCGGAAAACAGCAATTAGTTGAAATCGCTAAAGCATTAAGCAAAGATGTAAAGCTCCTGATTCTCGATGAGCCGACTGCAGCACTGAATGAAGATGACAGCGAAAATCTGCTGAATCTGTTAGGTGAGCTGAAAGAGCAGGGAATTACCTGCATCATGATCTCCCATAAGCTGAAAGAAGTCATTTCCATTGCAGACAAGGCAACCGTACTGCGTGATGGCCAGACCATTTGTACCCTGGATGGTGCCAAAGGCGAAATTTCAGAACATGTCATTATTAAGAATATGGTCGGCAGGGAAATTGAAGATATATATCCGAAGAGATTGAACAAATCATTTGGAGAACCTGTTCTGGAGCTGCGCAGCTGGTCTGCTTATGCTGTGCATTTGGGCAGGCAAGTTGTAAAAGATGTTAATTTCCATGTTAAAAAAGGAGAAATTGTCGGGATTGCTGGCTTGATGGGGTCAGGCAGGACAGAACTTGCCCTGAGTATTTTCGGAAATCCAAAATCTTATAAATTGCAAGGCGAGCTCTTGGTGGAAGGCATTCCAAAAACGCTGAAGCATCCGAGTGACGCCATCAGGTCAGGGATTGCGTATGTCACGGAAGACCGAAAAGGGGATGGACTGTTTTTAATACAGGACATTAAAAACAACATTTCAGCAGCTAACCTCAAGCGGGTTGCAGTAAATGGTGTGATTAACGATAACGAAGAAGTGAAGGAAACAACGGAATACAAAAAGTCCATGTACATCAAAGCATCGTCACTTGAACAGGTCGTCGGCAACCTGAGCGGAGGAAACCAGCAAAAAGTATCTCTGGGCAAATGGCTCTTTGTCGGCCCGAAATTGCTTATCCTGGACGAACCGACACGGGGCATTGATGTGGGAGCTAAATTCGAGATTTATACGATTATGAACCAATTGATCGAGGAAGGCATGAGCATCATAATGATTTCTTCGGAGCTGGGTGAAGTTCTTGGGATGAGCGATCGAGTCTATGTCATGGCTGAAGGCCAAATTAAAGGCGAGCTGTCGATTGAAGAAGCCAATCAGGAAAGCATTATGCAGCTTGCTACGCAATAGGAGGTTATAACAATGGAATTTATTAACGAAGCGAAATCGCTGTTTAAAGAGAACATCCGTGACTATGGCATGTACATTGCCTTATTCGTTATTATGCTCACCTTCACCATTATGACTGACGGGCTGTTTATGTCTTCGCGCAATATTAGCAATCTGCTTGATTCAACGGGGTATATTGCCGTCCTGGCAGTGGGGATGACGCTGGTGATCGTGATTCGCCATATTGACCTCTCAGTCGGGTTCGTGGCCGGCTTTTTGGGAGCCATTGCAGCGATTCTTTTAACTGGAATGGGAATCCCTTTTTATATCACCATCCCGATAATCCTGGTGCTCGGCATTGTTGTCGGGCTGTTCAATGGGCTCCTGGTTGCAAAATTCGGCATCCCTTCTTTCGTGGCTACTCTTGCAGGAATGCTGATCTTTAGGGGAGCGCTTCTTCAGGTAACGGAGAAAACAGGGACCATTATTATCAAGGACGACGGATTTAATGCAATCGGCAATGGGTTCATCCCTTCCCTTATGCAAGTGAATGGGCTTCACCTGCTTACGCTGATACTGGGATTATTAGCTATATTAATGTATATATACAGTGAAATCTCCACCCGTAAAAATAAGATTAAATATCAGTTTGAGGTAGTATCAAAAGGGATTTTTATCATAAAATTAGTGTTTGTTTCTGCTATCATTTCCTATATTACCTGGATCCTTGCAGGGTACAACGGTTTTTCCTGGACAGTGGTCATTATGCTTCTGGTCGTTGTGATTTATCACTTCCTGACAACAAAAACGGTACTCGGCAGGCATGTATATGCAGTCGGAAGCAATCCGGAAGCTGCACATTTGAGCGGTATCAATGTAAATAAAATTACTTATATCGTTTTCGGTTCAATGGGAATGCTGGCGGCGCTTTCAGGCATATTATTCACTTCGAGGCTTCAATCAGCGACCACTACAGCAGGGACTTTATTTGAACTCGATGCGATTGCAGCTGCTTATGTCGGAGGGGTTTCTTCTGCCGGGGGCGTAGGGAAAATCACCGGTGCCATTATCGGAGCTGTAGTTATGGCATCACTATCAAGCGGCATGAATCTTCTCGGTGTAGGAGTTTCTCTCCAATATATGATCCGTGGAGGCGTATTGGCCGGGGCTGTAATCTTTGATGTCATGACCCGGAAGAAGAGAGGATAGATTTTCAGTTTCCTGCATTCATAGTATGACAGAATGATTTGGGGCATCCGCTGAATTAGGGTGCCCCAGCTGTGTGTTCCGACAGCACACTATCTTCCTTTTATCCCGGCTATTCTATAGGATTTAAAAAGGTGATATGATTAAAAATATTCAGCCATTTATACTATGGAAACGGAGATACTGCCTTGCGTAAAATGAGTATTTTAATAATTTGCATCACGTGCATCGTCCTTGGCTATTTTACATTAGCACTCGCAAAGAAAGCGTTTACAGCGAGAGAGGATCTCCCAGCTGCTGCAGACGAACAGGATATGAAATACCGGCTGGTCCTTATTACCCAGGAGTTAGACACACCTTTCTGGGACAAGGCAGGCATTGCAGCAAAGGAACAGGCGCGGAAGGATGGAGCAAGCCTTGAAGTCTGGGGAAGCTATGGAAAGAACCAGGAAGACTTTCTAAAGAAGCTGGAGATCGCGATTCAGTCGAAAGTGGACGGCATTATCGTTCAGGGTCTGGACACCCCGGAATTTAAAGATTTAGTTAAGGTAAAAGCGGCTTTTTATGGCATTCCGATTATAACAGTGGCCAATGATGTGCCCAAAGCCGAAAGCCTGAGAAAAACATACGTCGGCTCGGATCAATATCTCGCGGGGGAGTTGATTGCAGAGCAGCTTATCGACGACATGGGCCATGAGGGAAAAGTCATTCTCATGGGCGACAAGCATAAGGAATATTATCTGCAGCAGCGCTTAAACGGCATTCATGAAGTCTTGAAGGATTATCCGGGCATCCGGACTGTCTATGCTGAAACGACGGATGTCAGGGAGGAAATTATTGCTTCCACCCAGAATATGCTGAATCAAAACCCGGATACTGATAGTTTTATAGCGATTAAAGCCAATATAGCCGAAGCGATGATTCAGGAAATTGGCAGGCGATCACAGGTCGAACCTTATTATATCTATTCATTCGATGATGGTCCGGATTCACTGTCTTTACTTAAACAGGGAAAGCTCGATGGAATTATTGAACAATCTCCTGAGAAAATGGGAAGCCTCAGTGCTGAGCTGATCTTAAAATGGCTTAAAGACGAAGAAGTGCCGCTGAAATCTGACGGCTATCTTACTGATATCAGGATATTAAAGGCGATGGAAGAGCAATGAACAAAATTCATAAGAAGATCTGGACACTCACAACGGTCATTCTATTGATTATGGCAGCCATTTGGATAACACTTACCTATTATAATCAGAAGACTCAGAATCAATATAACGACATTCTTCAGCGATACCTCCGGATGAACGAGGTTACAAGAACTAGCCAGCAGGTAATCGCAGACTTGAATAACTATTTTATCACGCCAACTCCGGAAAATTTGGAAAAGCTGAACAATAGCAAGAAAAAAATGGAAAATGTGCAAAGCGAAGTTTTATATCTTCGAAATTCGGAAAATGAGTTTGCTTTGACCAATTATATAAATCTGATTGACAGCCTGGCAGAGACGGCAGACAGGTCCCTTCTGTTCTTTAATGAACATGAGAAAGAGGATTCCGCTAAAGAATTTGCGGAAGCGACGCGCATCTCGATGTATATCTCCGAGATGACGCTTACGCTAATTGATAGTGAACTGAATACCTATGAACGCTTTTACAGGGGAATCATTGAACAATCCGGGGAAATTAAAAAGCTGGGGATTTGGGTTATGCTGATGATCACCTGTCTCTTGATGCTTTTAACCTATGGATTTTCCTTAAGCATTACGAAGCCTGTACAGAAGCTGACTCAAGCTGCGAATGAGTTATCAAGGGGAAGATTTCACCTGCCGATAAAGGTCGATTCGAATGATGAAATTGCCTTCCTTGCCCAAACCTTTGACCGCATGCGGATTAATATCAATAATCTGATATCAGAGATTCAGCATAAAGCACAGCTGGAGCATGAGCTGCAGGAAAGCAAACTGCTGCTGAAGGAAAGCCAGCTATTGAATCTGCAGAGCCAGATCAATCCCCACTTTCTATTTAATACACTTAATACTCTTTCAAAGAAAGCCTACCTGGAAGGCTCACATGAAACCAGCGACCTGCTGGTGAGTGTTGCGGGCCTGCTGCGCTATAACTTAAAAAGACTTGATCGGCCTGTCACACTCAGGGAAGAAGTGATGGTACTGCAGCAGTATATGGATATCCAAAAAGCCAGATTTACAGATCGCCTGCAGTTAAAGATGTCAATCGATGAATCCTGTCTCCAAGTGGACATCCCTGGCCTCACACTGCAGCCGATCATTGAGAATGCTGTTAACTATGCAGTTGAACCAAGGGAAGAAGGCGGAATCATTTGGTTTCGCATTCAGGACGGGAATGACTGTGTGATTATAGAGGTGGAAGACGATGGTCCCGGCATTGATGACTCCAAAATTAAACAGATTCTTCAAGGGCAATTTATCCAAACGGATGGAAAAACAACAGGCATCGGATTTACCAATGTCGTCAGGCGACTCCGGCTATTTTATGGATATGAAAATATTATGAATATCGAAAGCAGTGCAGACGGAACAAAAGTGGTGATGAAAATACCGAAAGATAGGAGGGGGGCAGCATGACAAAACTCCTGATCGCGGATGATGAACAAATTGAAAGGGAAGGACTGGAAGTGATTCTGCAGAAGGCATTTCCGGACGTTGAAATCAGCCAGGCGAAAAATGGAAAGATGGCTGTCCAATTGGCTAAAGAGCTTTATCCTGACTTAATTCTGATGGACATTCAAATGCCGGGGATGAATGGCCTCGAAGCGATTAAGCTGATCAGTGAAGATGATCCTGATATTAAATTTATCATGATTACCGCATTCGATACTTTCGATTATGCCCGCCAGGCGATAAAACTTGGGGTCAAAGACTATCTGCTGAAGCCAAGCAAGATCACTGAAATTGAGGCTACAGTTGGGAAGGTGCTTGAAGAGATTGAAGAAGAGCGGAAATTCCGCGCATTGACGAAGCTTCAAAAGGATGCGCTGCAAAGGGCCCTTCCGGTGATTGAGACGGACGTCGTAACACAGCTGCTGTTCGATCACGTCCATGAAGTTCATTTGGATATGCTGGTTGAAATGCTCGAAATTCCTTCAACCGATGAACAATTTGTTATGAGCATTTTGCTGCCTGAAGGACATGAACATCTTTATACCCCGGTAAAAGAGAAGGTAAGGCAAGCAGGCAGTGCATGGGTAGGTGCCCTATATGGCCGCCAGCTGCCGATCATTGTTTTTCGGGAAAAGCAGCAATCATTCCGATCTCAGGCGATATCCATTGCTGGTGAAATCCTGTCCCTTCCGAAAAAGGCTTCTTCAGAAGGCTGGTTCATAGGGATTGGGAACGCTTGCGGATCATTGCAGACCATCCGTCAATCCTATCAGGAATCTCTCATTGCCACGATGGACTCCACTCTTCCTGTTAAATACCGATTTTATTCGGATGTGCCGGCTCTTAGCGCCGGGGAAGATCTGCAGCTGACTAAAGAGCGGGAAAAACAGTTTTTCGATCAGGTCAGGCTTGGTAAATGGGATCAGGTCAGTCTTAGTGTAATGGAGATGATTCAGCGGTGTGAAAGAGAAAGAGAAGGGGTTGTTCAAGCGCAGCAGCGTGTGCTGCAGATGCTCTGGATTGCTTCGCGGGTAATGAGTGAAATTGGGGTTGAAGCTCCCGCACCGTTCTTTGCTTATCAAACCCGGGATTTCCGCCAATTGCGCACGGGAACCGAACAACTGCTTAAATCAATGAAAAAATCGTATTTGGAGCATTACGACCGTCTGGAAGCGGACACCATCCAGCAGCTGAAATACTATATAACTGAACATTCCCATGAGGATATTTCTCTTGAAGCACTGGGAAGGAAAGTGGGGCTCAGCCCAATTTACATCAGTAAAATGTTCAAAGAAAAGCTTGGGGTGAATTATATCGACTTTCTGACTGAATGCCGCATTGAAAAAGCAAAGAAGCTGATGGCTGATTCCGGGAAAAGCCTGAAAGAAATCACCTTTGAGGTAGGTTATCATGAACCGAATTATTTCAGCAAGGTTTTCAAAAAAATGTGCGGCCAGTCACCGACAGAGTTCCGCAAAGCCCTTTTGGGCAAATAGGATTGATGAAAGAAAAAAGGGGCAAGGCAGATGTATAGAATCCAATGGAAGCTCATGTTGACTGCGCTGTTTCTGGTATGCGTCCTGTCAGCCTGTAAAACAGAAGCTG
Organism: Cytobacillus firmus DS1; assembly: GCF_000565285.1. Classification (GTDB taxonomy): domain Bacteria; phylum Bacillota; class Bacilli; order Bacillales; family Cytobacillaceae; genus Cytobacillus; species Cytobacillus firmus_A. The sequence continues at coordinate 33,706 of NZ_APVL01000001.1, forward strand.
TCCGCGATGTGAATTCCGGAAATGCTGTTCCTGCTGCCGGTGAAGTAATGGATGGCGGCGGGGAGGAGGAGCCAATTAAGATCGGCTTTTCAATGGATACACTATTGGAAGAGCGCTGGCTTAAGGATAGAGATCTTTTCAAGGAGGCTGTTGAAGAGCTTGGAGCAGAAGTGGAGATCATGGCGGCTAATGGTGATGACGCCGTTCAGATATCGCAGGCGGAAACCTTAATTAAACAGGGGGTAGACCTGCTGGTTGTCGTTCCCCATAATGCTGAGGCGACTGCCTCAATTGTCAAAAAGGCACACGAGGCTGGCATTAAGGTAATCTCATATGACCGGCTCGTGAAAAATGCGGATATAGACTTATACATATCTTTTGATAATGAAAAAGTTGGCGAGCTGCAGGCAGAAGCAATCACGAGGCTGGTTCCTAAGGGAAAGTATGTATACATTGGGGGAGCTGTCACCGACCATAATGCTCATTTATTCAAGAGAGGAGTCTTTAACGTGCTGCAGCCCTTAATTGAAAAAGGAGATATACAGGTTGTATATGATCAATGGTCAAGAGATTGGACGCCGGCCAATGCATTTGTGAACATGGAAGAAGCGCTTAACGCCAATCAGGGTCAAATAGACGCGGTGATTGCAGCAAACGATGCAACCGCGGGCGGTGCCATCCAGGCGCTGGCAGTCCAAGGGCTGGCAGGGAAAATCCCTGTTGCCGGACAGGATGCCGAGCTTGCCGCTGCCCAGCGTATCATCAGAGGCACGCAGACGATGACGGTATACAAGCCGATTGGAATACTGACAAGAAAAGCGGCAGAACTGGCAGTCAAAATGGCAAAAGGAGAGTCTGTTGAAGCAAACCAAAAAATCAATAATGGCAAAATCGAGGTCCCTGCCGTCCTTCTTCCGCCAATTGCCGTAGATAAAGATAATATGGATAGGACTATTATTGAAGATGGGTTCCATTCCCGGGAAGATGTTTATAAGTAAGAATGTTTACCTCTCCAGGTATTGCCTGAACCGATCTCTGCTGGTATGATAAATGTAATTATAATGAAATGGAGGTTTTCCTTTTGACAGCATCAATGAGACTAAGAAACCCGCTTTTCAATCGTTAATTGAATACGTTTGAAGGCTCTGCCTATTTTCAGAGCAGCGGGATTGGTCTGTCTATTTAAGGAAACCTATATTTAACGGTATTTTTTAAAGAGGGGATGAATTTCTCCTCTTTTTTGCTGTCTTCAGAAATAGAATATAGAGATCGGATTGATTCGGCTGAATGTATAGGCAAAGCTTGTTTTTATTAAACATAGAAATGAGTGATTAGCAATGAATATAATAAATCCTAATCTGAAGGAGAATTGGCTGAAGAATATTATTCTCTTTTTGAGCAGTCAGACGATTTCGCTTTTTGGATCGTCCCTTGTTCAATACGCCATTATGTGGCATATTACCTTAACGACAGAATCCGGTTTGATGATGACTCTCTACATTATTTGCGGGTTCATTCCTACCTTCTTTTTATCGCCGGTCGCGGGTGTCTGGGCAGACCGGTACAATCGGAAGATGCTGATTATTTTAGCAGATGGTCTTATTGCCCTTTCTACACTGATTCTTGCTATCCTGTTTTTAATGGGGTATGAATCCATCTGGCTGCTGTTTGTCATGGCAGGGATTCGTGCTCTGGGAACAGGAATCCAGACCCCTGCAGTCGGGGCGATTCTGCCGCAGATTGTCCCTAAGGAGAAATTGACAAAGGTAAATGGGGTAAATGGGAGCATACAGGCTGTCATTATGTTTGTTTCACCAATGGTCAGTGCCGCTTTAATCGCAATGGCGTCGCTTGAAGTCATCTTTTTCATCGATGTCATCACTGCGGCGATTGCCATTGTCACACTGATGACGTTTGTCAAAATTGCTGTGCACAAAAAAGCAGCAGCGGAACAGACAACGAGCTACTTCAGCGACTTTAAACAAGGGCTGCAATATGTGAATAGCAATCCGTTCCTGAAGAAATTTTTCTTGTTCTTTGCCATATTCATCGTGCTAATGGCGCCTGCTGCCTTTCTGACGCCGCTGCAGGTTACCCGCACCTTTGGAGGAGATGTGTGGGAACTGACTGCCATAGAAATTGCCTTTTCAGTCGGAATGATGGCTGGAGGCGGGATTATTGCTTCCTGGGGTGGATATCCAAATAAAATTACAACCATGACCCTTGCCAGTCTCATCATGGGGATCTGCACCCTGGCACTCGGCATCGTGCCGATTTTCTGGATCTATTTATTGTTCATGGCGTTCTTCGGGGTTGCCATGCCAATTTTCAATACACCGGTAACCGTATTGCTGCAGGAAAAAATTGAAGAGAATTATTTAGGCAGAGTGTTTGGTGTCATGGGGATGATCTCCACCTCCATGATGCCGATTGGTATGCTGATATTTGGCCCGATTGCAGATGTCATTGCCATCGAATGGCTTCTTGTGGGAACAGGGGCATTCATTATCCTGTTAGCTGTTATATTAGGCCGGGATCAGGTGCTTTTGGAAGCAGGGAAGCCTGGGCTGAGTGAATTGTAAGGAATCTTGTAAAATGGAGCTGTCATATTGGCAGCTCTATTTTTATCGCAGTCTAACGGGCAGTAAGACCCCTACTTCAAGACTCGGAGGAATCAAAGGAGGATAAGTGGGGGCCAAACTGCCCGTAAAGGCCCTATTGGTTCAACTAACAATCAGTGGGGGATAAAGAAAACCCCCACTGATTGAAGTTTCACTTTATGTGAATACAGGGAACAACTGTGCAGAAGGAGAATAGTTATACGTAACATATTCCAAGGAGATGCTCATACTGGGTGAGCTTATTAAATGAAAGGAAAGTGCTTAAACATGGATTTAGAGACGGTTATGCAGGAGCTCGAGGCTCTTGGCAAGGAACGGACCAAGAAGATGTACATATCAAACGGCGCGCACGAGCCGCTTTTTGGTGTTGCAACAGGTGCAATGAAGTCAATCGCTAAAAAAATTAAAAAAAATCAGCCTTTGGCGGAGGAGTTATACGCCACAGGGAACTACGATGCCATGTACTTTGCAGGCGTCATTGCAGATCCTGAGGCTATGACCGAAGCGGATTTTGACCGCTGGATGGATGATGCATATTTTTACATGCTGTCCGATTATGTAGTGGCTGTTACATTAGCTGAAGCAGATATTGCACAGGAAGTTGCTGATAAATGGATTGAAAGCGGGGAAGAACTGCGGATGTCAGGCGGATGGAGCTGCTATTGCTGGCTTTTGGGAAATCGTCCGGACGCTGAATTTTCAGAGGCGAAGCTGGCCAAAATGCTTGATAAAGTGAAAGACACTATCCACAATTCTCCGGAGCGTACGAAATCCGCCATGAATAATTTTGTCTATACAGTGGGTGTTTCTTTTTTGCCGCTCCATGTAAAGGCGCTTGAGATTGCAAAAGCCATTGGGCCGGTTGAAATGAAACGGGATAAGAAGAAAAGCACCATCCTGCAGTCCTCAGAAAATATCCAAAAGGAAGCAGATAGAGGAAAGATTGGCTTTAAACGGAAATATGTTAGATGCTAAACCTATTGGGGCCGGATGGGACAATGAACTTGTCCCTTTGTGTTATAATGAGGAACTTAGGAATGATGTGATGCGCTAATAATGGAGCAGATGAACGCTCAGGCTATTAAATATGGAGGGTAAGGTAATGAATAAACGATGGACCATCAGCAAAATTAACGAATTTGTTGAGAAAAACTCAGATAGTAAGCTCCTATCGACTGAATATCATGGGTTTTCTCAAAAGCTGCTTTTTCAATGTGCATGCGGCAGCCAGTTTGAAAAAACATTTACGAAATTCAAAAATAATCACCAGCGCAAATGTGACGTTTGCCAGCCGCCTAAAGCGTCACGCTAAAGGGACACGGGGACAGGTACACTGTCCTTTTTTCAGTTCTGTATTTTAAGAATTCATTTGAAAGCAGGTCATAAAATGAAAACAGAAAAAGAAAAAATGCTGGCCGGAGAAATGTATGATCCTGCCGATCCGGTATTATTAAAGGAACGCGAGGAAGCAAGGCGAAAGGTCAGAATGTACAATCAGACTCTGGAGACTGAAGGGGAAAAGCGAATAAAGTTATTAAAGGAGCTACTTGGGTCTGCCGGAGAAAACGTATATATGGAGCCCAATATCAGGTTTGATTACGGCTATAATACGCATGTAGGTGAAAACTTTTTTGCGAACTTCGACTGTACCATCCTGGATGTCTGTGAAGTGCGTTTTGGAGATAATTGCATGCTTGCACCTGGCGTACATATCTATACGGCAACGCATCCCCTTCATCCTGCAGAACGCAATTCAGGCAGGGAATATGCAAAGCCTATTACGATTGGAAACAATGTGTGGGTCGGGGGAAGTGCAGTCATTAATCCAGGTGTAACAATAGGGGACAATGCGGTGATCGCATCAGGTGCAGTTGTTACGAAAGATGTGCCTGATAATGTAGTAGTTGGCGGAAATCCGGCGAAAATCATCAGACAGATTGAGCTGTAGATATTTTTAAGTAAAATGAAATGCCATTTCCCTTGTCGTAAGGAGTCCCGATAATGTGGAGAAAACTTAAATTCTCAGCTCAAAAAGCAAGCGATTTTGTAGCATAAATAGCAAGTAAATCAAGACACACAAATAACTTGGGATATCCCAAGTATGTGTCGTTCTTATTCAACTTTTCTTTCATTTTTGGTAATGTGAAGAGTTATCATTAAACCAGTCAATCCTGCAAGCAGGGAAGGAGGGATACTCCATAAAAGATAACTCCATTCCCCTGTAAACAAAGAAATAAAAAGAAACACAATTGGAAAACCTACTAATACAATTAAAGAAACGAAAAATGCAAGTTTATTATTTTTCATAACTCTAACCTCCAAATTTCTTAAAAAATATTTAATGAAATAACTGAATTTTCACATTTTTTTAATTAAATTATACCATATAGTGTTGCAAAACCTTGAGTTATTTTCCAAATAAACAATACCATATTACAGTTTTTAGAAAACTTTTCACCAAATATCGGCTGTGATGTATTTGCTGCTGACATATTCAAAGGTGAACTCGTAATAGCATCGCAGTCCTATCCAAAGAATTCCCTCTGAATGAATAACATGAATCCTCTAAGAGAAAACTTCTTATAAAAAAGCCGGAGGGAAATTCATGAGAGAAAATAAAGAAGGAATGGGCAAGGACTTAAAAAGCATACATGAACAAGGTTGGAAGGATGTCAGCAGTACAGAATATGGCCTTGAATCAGTTGCAGAAGGCTGCGATTTTGCTGAGGGGGAAAAGGAAAAACCTCGTGAGTGTGGCGGTCTATGATGACGAATGTTCAGGATGTTTATAGGGTTTATTTTTAACAGAAAATCATACAAAGCAGACGCACTTCTGAACAATGCAAGGCGCAGTCATTTCATGCAGACAAAAAGTTATTAAAGTCATTCCAGTCAAAGGCTCCTCGTTAAAGGGGTCTTTTTGTATTGAGTGGATATGTTCTCCTTTTACAGCTTGCTTATCCCTTTAGCCGCATACTGCTGTACTGTTTTTAGAAATAGGATAAAGATGCAAAAATAGCATAAAAAACGAGCTGGTGTTCATACGTTAATAAAGGTATGACAAAGGTAAAGGAGGGCTTCTATGTTTTATCACATCAAAGAGCTTCAATATCATGCCAAGCCTGAAAGACCGGATCCGGTTTATGCTAAGAAGCTGCAGGAAGTACTTGGCGGCCAATTCGGCGAAATTTCGGTTGCCGTGCAATACTTATTTCAAGGATGGAATACCCGCGGGGATGGAAAGTACCGCGACTTATTAATGGATACAGGAACGGAAGAACTGGCTCATATCGAGATGCTATGTACCATGATAGCGCGACTGTTGGATGGGGCGCCGGTGGGAGCCCAGGAAGAGGCTGCTAAGGATCCAGTCATGGAAGCTATAATGGGAGGGATGAACCCTCAGCATGTAATCGTTTCCGGACTTGGTGCAATGCCGGCGGATAGTGTCGGCAACCGTTGGAAGGCAGATTATATTGCTGCAAGCGGAAACCTGCTGGCTGACTTCCGAGCGAATCTTACAGCAGAATCCCAGGGACGCCTTCAGGTAGCCAGACTTTATAACGAAACAACGGACCGTGGAGTAAGGGATATGCTATCCTGGCTGCTCGCGAGGGATACGATGCACCAAAATCAATGGATTGCAGCGATTCAGGAATTAGAATCGAAAGAAAATATCGTGGTTCCGAGCACGTTCCCTAAAAACTTGGAAAAGCAGGAAGTCTCCTATGTTTTATTCAATTTTTCAGATGGTGATCAAAGTGCCAAAGGGCGCTGGGCCAGCGGACCGAGTATGGATGGACTGGGTACGTTCCAGTATGTTCAAAATCCGCAGCCATTTGCAAAAAAACCTAAGCTGAAGCCGGCTCCGCCATATATCTATAATACTCCGCCTTCGGTGATGCGGCAGGAACAAATTCCTCCAAGTCTGTCTTAAATAAAATTCCCTGCTTTCATTTTAGGCAGGGAGTTTTCATTTGCCTCTGATACTGAAATTTCCACTTAAAAATCCTATTGGGGCATCTTTTACTATTCGTTTTCCCTGCGGTCTTCCGGGCTAAGAGGGGTAATCTTCTCTGATGCTTCTATCCTTTAACGCAGGTATACCTGTTGTGCACCCCTATTACCAGCTGTTGCTTCAGTCATATTTTCAGCCAAATATTTATGGAAAAAGTATTCAAATATAGCAGTACCTTTTGCAGCAATTAAGGACATGGTTAAGAGGTTTTCCCATCCCGTTAAGATGGAACTCATATTAACACTATAGCCTGGCCGAAATCGGCTGTGGTAATGGTGTTGCCGGTTCTTGGAAGGTTCGGCATATCCCCCAGCATATAAGATATGATGCCCAGTAAAGCTGTTATAAGAAATACGTTTATAAAGTTAATCCCAAAAATCATGCAAAGTAAGATATATAGGACCACCAGGCTTCCTATAAATTTAAGTCCCATAGCTTTTCCGTGGAGCATATTCACTCCTCCTCTCCTATTAGTCTGTTTGTACTGGGGAAATATATTCCCTCGACCTTAATTAGAAGAAGTCCATGATTAACAGTAGAAAAAACTTCTGACAAACTACATGAAAAAGCCGATAGCTTCCTATTTTTCCGGAAGCTATCGGCTTTACGTTTTGAATCAGGTGCTTACAGCAGGGTAATATTATTTTCCCGGCAGTCTATTAGTGTTTTTTGGTTCCAGACAGAAACCTGGACTTCACCTATATGTGCTTTCTTTAATAAAAACATACAAAATCTTGACTGCCCGATCCCTCCTCCTATTGTATAAGGGAGTTCCCCATTCAGGAGGGATCTATGATATTCCAGGTGCATTCGCTCCTCATTATTTTCAAGCTTTAATTGTTTTAGCAGGGTATATTCGTCTACCCTTATACCCATCGAAGAGATCTCAATAGACCTCTCCAGCAGCGGGCTCCAGAATAGAATATCTCCGTTTAATGACCAGTCATCATAGTCTGGAGAACGGCTGTCATGTTTTATGCCGGAACGGAGAGTCCTCCCGATTTGCATTAGAAAAACAGCTCCGTATTCTTTTGCGACCACATCCTCACGTTCCTTTGGTGACAGGTGAGGATACAGGTCTTCAAGCTCCTGGGCTGTAATAAAATAGATATCATCCGGCAATATTGGCTTAAGTGCGGGGTGAAACTCCCACATGTATTTTTCAGCAGATTTCATGGCCTGGAAAATAGACCTTACTTCAGCTTTTAATGTTTTAAGATTGCGCTGATCTTTTGAAATTACTTTCTCCCAGTCCCATTGATCGACATACATGGAGTGAAGGTTATCTAATATCTCATCTCTCCTGATGGCATTCATATTCGTGTAAAGACCTTCACCCTCGGTAAATCCATATCTGCTTAAAGCAACCCGTTTCCACTTTGCCAGTGATTGAACGATTTCAATTTGATGGTCTTTAACATCTAATGCATCAAAAGATACAGCTCGTTCACTGCCGCTTAAATTATCATTTACTCCATTACCTTTTCTTAATAGCAAGGGTGGAGATACCTTAATTAGGTTTAAATTCCCCGAAAGAATGGATTCAAAATGCTCTTTAAGTTCATTCACAGCAATCTCTGTGTGCATTACATTCAGTATAGATTTGTATCCGCCTCTTGGAATTAATAATGATTTAGCTATTTCAACCGCCTCCAAAAATTTGAGAAAATCCAGACTGAAAACCCAACGGATTTTCTACTCTATTTGAAAATCCTGTCAATTCCGTTCCTTTCAAGAAAACTAAAATATGTTATGTAATATTTTTCTGAACCGTTACATCCAAAGTTAATAGGGATAAAAAACACCTGTTATTTTTACATAAAAAGTTATTCTTCAAGCTTAAGTAAAAGAATAATTTATATCGGCAAAAACATAATAACGGTTAACAGCATTTCGTCATTCTTATTTGTCGGCCATGAACAGCAGAGTACAACCTGTGATTACGGTAAAATTTTGAGAAATAGGTGGTTTTCTGATGACAGTAACTGAAGTAATTCTCCGTGTTGCCATTTCATTCATATTGCTCTTTGTATTAGCAAGAATAATGGGACGCAAAGAAATAAGCCAAATGACTTTTTTTAACTGGACTTCTGCCATTGGAATTGGTTCTATCACCGCAAACCTTGCTGTGAATACTAATTTAAGCATCAGGAATGGAGTTATTGCTTTAGTTGTTTGGACCCTTTTTACACTATTAATGGACATGGTGGATCTTAAGTCAAAACTGGGAAGAAGAGTGACTACGGGAGATGCGCTGATAGTGGTAAAGAATGGAGAGGTCATAGAAGGCGCTCTAAAAAAATCGCGCCTGGATATTGATTCAATGCGGGCAATGTTAAGGGAGAAAAATGTATTTTCACTTGGGGATGTAGACTACGCAATACTGGAATCAAGCGGGAATTTATCAGTCTTAGTGAAGGAAAGCAAGCAGGCGGCAACCAAAAGTGATTTAAACGGGGTAAATCCAAAAACAACAATCTTTCCCCTTGCAACAGAAGTTATTTCCGACGGGAAAATAAATAAAGGAAATATTTCTAAATTGAATCTCGACGAAAGCTGGCTTGCAGAGGAGCTGAGAAAAGCGAATATTCAATCAGTCAATGATGTCTTTTATGCCGAAGTCCAGCAGGATGGAAGTCTTTATTTAGATAAAAGAGATGATATTCATTAATGCACACAGAATTAGAATTTTAAGGGAATTTATATTGAAGGTTCCCGCTTTTACCCAAAGCCGCTTTCATTAGGTTAACAGCTTCATTGGGTTTGTAAAAATACATAAGGAGAAAGGATGAGTTTTGTTAACATAAACTTTATTTGGCTTTTAACATGACTACATACCAGATCAACATTTCACTTCTAAAATATGGGTGAATACATATTTTAGATAGGAGATGGAGAGCATGAACAAAAAATTATTAATTGGTACAGGGGTGGCCTTGTCATTGCTGTTCAGCCCAATCAGCCAGGCGTTCGCAGCAGAAGAGGCAACAGGAGAAAGGAAACAAGTGGATAATATAGCGCACCGCGGTGCAACTGGGTATGCACCGGAGAATACGATAGCCGGCTTTGACCTGGCTGTGGACATGAAAGCTGATTATATCGAAATTGATGTTCAAAGAAGCAAAGATGGCGAATTAGTGGTCATCCACGATACATCTGTAGATCGTACAACAGATGGAACCGGAAAAGTAGGGGATTTAACGTTTGACTATTTAAGAAGTCTAGATGCCGGCAGCTGGAAAGGGGAACAATTTGCAGGAGAACCAATTCCGGCATTTGAAGAGATTCTGGATCGTTACCATGGTAAGGTTGGAATATTAATAGAATTGAAGGCTCCCGAGCTTTACCCTGGCATTGAAGAACAAGTGGCAGATGCATTAAAAGAACGAAATCTTGATAAACCGCAAAATGAAAAAATCATTATCCAGTCTTTTAACTTTGAGTCCATGAAAAAGATGGACCAGCTTCTGCCTAAAGTTCCGATTGGTGTACTGACATCTAATCGTGCTGATACTACAGCGGAAGCCTTACAGGAATTTTCAGCTTATGCTGATTGGTTTAATCCAAGCTATGGAATTGTCACCGAAGAATTAGTGAATCAGGTTCACTCTCTTGGCATGCAAATTGGATCATGGACAGTGCGCAGCCAGGAAGCAGCGGACTTCCTGTTCGAGATGGAAGTTGACGCTATCATCACGGATTATCCGGATTATGTTGATCCCAGAAACTAATTTTATAAAAAAATTAAAGATACAAGAAACTCGTCATATTTGACGGGTTTTTATTTTTTTCTCAAGCTCTAATAGATATTTAAAATAATAATATTATTTTACCAAACTAAATATAGAAAAAGGCCATACAAAAACTGTAATGTCATCGCTTACATAAAATTTTCAATAATTTAAATTGACTGAAAAGTATAATTGTATTATTATTCTAATAATATATTTTATTCGCAACACGAATGAATAGGTATTCATCTTAGAGAAGGGGATGGGAATTATGTCACAGTTATTAGCTTTGGTTATTCTATTACTTATTTTATTTATTGGAGATCTGGTTGCGGTTCGGACAAAGGCGTGGGTGCCGTCCATTTTCGTCTGTGCCGTTCTGTTCCTTGCAGGTTATTGGACATTCTTTCCTCAGGATATCGTAGCACTGGCAGGGGTTCCGCCTGTTGTGGCAACGATGATGATGTACCTATTGATTACCAATATGGGAACATTGCTTTCGATTAAGGAATTGAAAAATCAGTGGAAGACGATTGTGATTGCTTTATCAGGAATTTTAGGGATTATTGCGATATTACTTGGAATCGGGACGTTTATCTTTGGATTTAAAACGGTGGTTGTCGCTATTCCGCCATTGGTTGGCGGTGTGGTATCTGCCCTGATCATGTCGGAGGGTGCAAAGGAAGCGGGACTGGCTTCTCTATCTGTCTTTGCAATCGTGATTTATGTAATGCAGGGATTTGCGGGATATCCGCTCACATCTATCGTCCTGAAAAAAGAAGGAAAGCGGCTTTTGAAGCAGTACCGCAGCGGACAGCTTAATTATAAGTCGCAGGGGCCTGCAGCTGAAGAGACGGCTGCAGCATCAATGACAGCTCCAAAATCTGAGCTTAATCTTTTTAAAAATCTGCCGGAGAAATATAATACAGATTTCTTCAAATTTTTAAGATTGGCAGTAGTATCCTACCTTGCTTATCTGACATCGACACTGCTTGCTCCAGTTGCCAGTGTCAGTCCATTTGTTCTTTGCCTATTGTTCGGGGTTATTGCTACAAGTATTGGTTTCCTTGAAAAGCAGGTGCTGCAAAAAGCAAATGGCTTCGGTTTTGCGATCATGGCCCTGATGCTCTTTATTTTTGACGGCTTAAAGCAGGCTACACCAGGGATGATGCTTGAAATTATCTATCCGCTTGCCGGAACCATTATTTTGGGTGTAATCGGAATGTATGTCTTCTCATTTATCGCAGGGAAAATTTTAAAAGTGAGCAAGGAAATGGCGTTTGCTGTTTCACTGACGGCATTATATGGTTTCCCGGCTGACTACATTATTACAAATGAAGTCATTAAAGCATTAACCGAAGATGAAAAAGAAAGGGAAATGCTGACCAGCAATATGCTGCCGCCTATGCTTGTCGGCGGATTCATCACTGTGACCATTGTGTCGGTCGTGCTGGCAGGAATTTTTGTCGGACTTTTATAAGAAAGGGATGGAATTGAAATGAGTGAAGTTCAGATAAGAAAAATTGTGAATCTGGAAAAAGTACAGGAGCGAATCGAAGGTCATATTGACACTTTAAGCAAATATACGGCAACTCCTGGCAGAGGGACAACAAGGCTGACATATAGTCAGGAGGATCTGCTTGCCCGGAAGTATATTAAGGAGAAAATGAAGGAAACGGGTTTGACTGTGCGTGAGGATGGATTGGGCAATATTTTTGGAAGACTTGAAGGATCCTTAAAAGATGCACCAAGTGTTCTGGTCGGCTCTCACTTTGATTCCGTGCCGAATGGGGGATCCTATGATGGGCCTGCCGGAGTTGTAGCAGGACTTGAAGTGGCAGCACTTTTTACTGAGAATGGATTAACGCCGAAATATCCTCTGGAGGTTATCGCCCTTATCGAAGAGGAAGGCTCCAGGTTTGGCGGCGGCTTAATGGGTTCGCGGGGGATGGCCGGTTTGCTGAGTGAGGAAGACTTCAAATCATTGAAGGATAAAGATGGCATTACGACAGTTGAAGCCATGGAGAAAATCGGGCTGGATCCATCTCTCCCGAAAACAAGAGATCCGAAGACAGTAAAGGCTTACCTGGAATTGCATATCGAACAGGGTCCAATTTTAGAAGAAAAGAATATCCCGATCGGTGTAGTCGAAACGATTGTCGGTTTAACACAATTGGAAGTAACCGTAAAAGGTAAGGCCGGGCACGCAGGGACTACTCCGATGGACAGAAGGTCGGATGCTTTGGTCGCGGCTGCCGGGATGATCGCGCAATTTCCTGAGCTTGCTGCATCAGAAGGAGAAGGGACGGTTGTGACAACGGGACGATTGCAGGTATATCCAAACGGAGCCAATGTGATTCCCGAGCAAACAGTATTTTCTGTAGACATACGCTCCGGCAAGGAGGAACATGTCCAGAATGTCATTCAGAAAGTGAAGGAATTAGCAGAGTCCTATCTTGATAGCGGAATAGAAATAACGGTTGAGCAGCTTTTATATATTCAGCCAAAAGAGATGAATAAAGAGATTGTCAGTCTGCTAAAGGAGAAAAGCAGTAAACTGGGTTTCCCTTCATGCTCCATGAATAGCGGCGCCGGACACGATGCCATGATTTTCGCTGATTACACAAGTACCGGAATGCTATTCATTCCAAGCAAAAATGGTTTGAGTCATTGTCCGGAAGAATGGTCTGATTCCCTGCATATTGCCGAAGCTGTCCAAATTCTGTTTGAGGCAGCAATAGAGCTAACGGAGGCGGAATAAGCAATGGTTCATAACAGAATGAAGGAATTGATCGGGGCGTATAGTGATGAATTAACGGAGCTGCGCAGAAAATTGCATCGTGAACCGGAATTGTCGTGGGAGGAATTTAAAACCACCCAATTTATCTGTGAGTACCTGGATGGCTTAGGCATCCCTTACAGAAGGACAGAACCAACGGGTGTGATTGCAGAAATTGCAGGTGGACAGCCGGGGAAGACGGTAGCTTTAAGGGGAGACATGGATGCGCTGCAGGTGGAGGAATTGAACAAGGATCTGCCTTATGCCTCCCTGGAAAATGGCAAAATGCATGCATGCGGACATGATGCCCATACCGCGATGCTGCTGGTTGCCGCCAAGGCGTTAAATGAGATAAAAGAAGAATTGCCGGGGAATGTCCGCCTGCTGTTCCAGCCAGCTGAAGAAGTAGCGGAAGGAGCGAAGATGATGGTGGAACAGGGAGCAATGGAAGGTGTGGACAATGTCTTTGGCATCCACATCTGGTCGCAAATGCCGACACACAAGGTATCCTGTACACCTGGACCATCCTTCGCATCAGCTGATATCTTCAAGGTGACATTCAAAGGGAAAGGCGGGCATGGGGCGATGCCTCATGATTGCATTGATGCGGCTGTTGTTGCTTCTTCCTTTGTCATGAATGTTCAGAGCGTGGTATCCAGAACCATTGATGCCCAGCTGCCCGCCGTACTCACCATTGGGAAAATGACGGTGGGCACAAGATTCAACATCATTGCTGAAAATGCAGTCATAGAGGGAACAGTCCGCTGCTTCGATCCAGAAACAAGGGCTCATATTGAAAAACAGCTGCAGCATTATGCTGAAAACACGGCAGCTATCTATGGTGCTAAAGCAGAGGTGGATTACATTCGGGGTTCGCAGGCAGTAATCAATGATGAATACAGTGCGATGCTCGTCCAAAAGGTTGCTTCTGAAGCTTTTGGGAAAGATGTCCTTTACAATGAAAAACCAACAATGGGTGCGGAGGACTTCAGCTTCTTCCTGGACAAAGCACCAGGCAGCTTCGCCCTCGTCGGCAGCGGCAACCCAGAAAAAGGCACATATTGGGCGCACCACCACGGAAAATTTAATATTGACGAAGACGCCTTAACAACTGGTGCAGAGCTTTATGCGCAATATGCCTGGGCATACTTGAACGAAAAGTGATAAAGCTGTTAAATCCGTTCCTCTTACAGGAGGAGCGGATTTATTTTAACTATTAAAGACATGAAAAAAAGAAGCAGTTGATTAACTCTGCTCCCTATACACTATTGATTTATATAATTCCTGTGACTAAGGAGAAAAGGTGGTTGTCGCTGGATCTCTAATAGTTGTGCAGATAGCTTGGCGGAATGTAGTTTAGGGGCAGTGGACGTAAAATTACTTTAATGTCGGTGGGCATTTCAAAATCGCGCTGTGCTTGTTTTAAATAATGATACATGGCTTTCCCGCCGACTGAATTGGCAGAGTGAACAGTTATGCGATCCGCAAATAACTGTTTTTGAACCATTATATGAACAAGCATAAGACCATTTCTAGATTTGTTTACCAAATCATGGTCTAAAGACAAGTGGTCAATTTCATAGGTCTGAAGCAAAAGGATACATTCATCAATGGTCTCAACTAATACATGACCATCCGGCGCTTTCCGATAATCATCCAGAAATACGCTTATTTTCTCCATTTTTTTAATCCCCTTTCGAAGGGGTGACTTAGAAAATTCAAGTGACCCTAATGATTTGATACTCGTTTAATTGTAACATACATATGTAAGCAATGATACCGAAGAGGGATGGGACTATAGTAATTAATATAGGCTGTGATTCCTTTTTTTTGATACAGTTTGTATTCTGAAACGTGCTTTGGAGGCGAATCTCTGGCAGGTGAGTCGGGACTTGGCGCTGCTATGGGACATAGAATGAGGAAATCCGGGCTGCGGAGTTTGAACTTGGAGAAACTTCTGACAGAGAAAGCAGAAATCCGCGGTTCAGAGTCCGAACCTGAAGCAGCTTCGGAATAATCAAGCTTTTTATTTTTATTGAAAAAACTCAGTGTCAGTATATTGACAAACATTTCAAAAAAATATATGATAAAAATCCTGCCAATTTTACATTGGCCTAAGGGGACTGTTAAAAGTTCATTCTTCTTTGAAAAGGATGGGTACAATGAATAAAGAGCAATTGATGGAAAGTGCGCGCAGTATGAAGGAAAGAGCTTATGCTCCCTATTCCAATTTTCCGGTTGGAGCTGCATTATTACTGAAAGACGGCACTGTCATTAATGGCGTGAATGTGGAAAATGTTTCGTTAGGTGCAACAAATTGTGCCGAGAGAACAGCTATTTTCACTGCAATTGCTAACGGTTACAAAAAAGGTGATTTTCAAGCTATAGCTGTAGCTGGTGATACGGCAGATTTTCTTCCGCCGTGCAGCATCTGCAGGCAGGTGTTAGCAGAATTCTGTATGCCTGATATGCCAGTCTACTTAACAAATGAGAAGAAAGAAATATTGGAACTGACATTAAAAGATTTATTGCCGTATGCGTTTACGGATTTAGAGATGTAGCATAAAGGGAGGGCAAGCTTTGAGTAAAAATTGACTCAAAGCCTGCCCTCTTTATTATAAACCGCGGTAACCACTCTATTTCTTCCCTCTTGTTTGGCCTTGTATAACGCCTGGTCTGTTTTGTTCATTAACTCTGAAAAGCTATCTGCTGCGGCGGGAAAGCTGCTAATTCCCATGGAAACAGTGATTGGTTTTCCGGTGGGACTTAAGGTGCATTCAGTGGTTTTCCTTATCCGTTCTGCAACAGATTTTGTGATATGAATATCGGTTTCTGGAAGGATGATTAGAAATTCTTCGCCACCTATGCGGAAGCACAGATCACTTGCTCTCGTTTCCCTCTTAACTAATTCAGACAGAAACTTTAATACTTCATCTCCCGTTTGATGGCCAAACTGGTCGTTTACTGCTTTAAAATGGTCAATATCAAATAAAATGATGGAGTACATATTATAATCATTGATCTTTCTTTCTAAAAAGCGGCGGTTGTAGAAGCCGGTAAGCGGATCCAGATTCGACTCACTTTCTGCATTCGTCAGTTTGGTCTGATAAAAATCCACAGCTATTAAAATAGCACGCTTTAATTCTTTTAACTCAAAATACCAGTTGGGAATTTGCGGCGCAGGACGAGATGGTTCTGTAGTCATCTGATTTGCGTAAAAAGCTAAATTTCTGATTGGATTTACAATTTTTTTCAGCATGATCAGGGAGAGGGCGAATACAAACAGCATAAAGAGAATGGCAATCAAGCTTACTTGCCTGGCCATTTCAAAGGTTGGCTCCATCACAGATTCTTTAGGAGTCTGGGATACAATTCCCCATTTGCTTGTTGAGGTAACTGATGCATATCCGGCAAGCATGGATATGCCTTTCGTATTCGTGACTTCCAGATTTCCGTTTCTTCCTTCTAAAACGTGCTGAACCACTTTGTTTTCTTTCACATTATCGTTAATTCTACTTTTGTCCGGATGATAAATAATATTACCTTCAGAATCAACCACATATACATAAGAGTTATTTTTATGTTTTGGATGCTGCCCCAGAACCTGGATGAGGCTGTTATCCTCATGTAAATAGATTGTTCCGGCAAGAAATCCCTTATACGATCCGCTTTCATCAAAAACAGGGACAGAAATAAGCATAATTAATTTTCCGGTCACACCTACATAAGGCTTTGATATTATAGGGACTTTCTTTTCCAGAGAACTTTTTACACCAACACTAGTTAATTTTGTTCCATTTAAGTCCATATCAGGAGCAGATGCGACAACGCGGCCTGTTTTATCCGCAAAAAATGTAGAATTGAAATAGGTAGTCGACTGCAGTATAAAATCTAATTCTTTGTGGATTTTCCTGGAATCGTTCGTCAAAAGCTCTTCATTTCGTGCTTCCATCGTCAGATTCTTAATCATATTGTCAAAAAGAGAGTCTGTAACAGCAGCGAGTTTCTGAGCATAATATTGATTTTCTATTAAATAATTTTTCTCCAGGTTGTTCTTGCTGACCACTACACTTGAAATGACACTTCCTGTATAGGTGCCAAGCATAGCGAAAGTCAGTAAGCCTAAAATAAGCCAATGGATGCTTAATCTGATAGTTTTTTTCATATCTCTTCACCTATAAAAAAGTGTTATTTATAGTTCAAATAACCTACTAAAATATACCATACGCTTTGTATGACTCACAACAAGAAATAAGAAATTCGCGGGTGTAAGAAGGGATTTCCAGTTCTGCGAAGAAATGAAAATAATGGAATGAAAATTGAAGCTAAGAGGACTCTGGCTGATTCTTAATCTACTGTGAGGAGTGCCGTTCATGATTGGTAAGGATAATAAAGAGAATAAAAAATCGATTTGGGCCATTGGGGGTTTACTTTTTGGTGCAGGTGTTGGTGCCATATTGGGAATCATAGCTTACAATCAGCAGTGGCTGGGGTGACTCCCGCATCTGAAAAGTGCGGGAACCATTCTTAATTTTTCTCATAATATTAGAAAGAACTATCTGATCAATGGGGGATTCCATGTCAAAGTATATTAGTATTTTCTTCTTATTCACAATGGTAAGCGTCTTACTCTTTTTTATCTTTGGTTCAGTATTTATGGGCGGAGGGAATCCGGCAGAAGAAGCGGTATATACATTCGGAACAATCATTGTCCTGTTTCTGTCTGTTGTTATTTCGCAGATATGTTATTTAATTGATTTGATTAAGAAGGACCGGTAATTCACTCGATACATCGGTTAAGCTACTATATTTTCTTTAAGCCCTGCCCTTCAAGAATATCTCGAATACCTTCTTCACAAACGCCATATGAGCGCCAGGAACAAGTTTCACAAACAGTCTGTATATCCGAGGGAAGAGCATACTTCTGGATGTTTGACTCAATGTCCTGCCAATACAGAATTTGTCCGATATTAAGCCCTAATTTCTCTAGAATAACAGCATCTCTTTCATAAATATCGTCGTGTTCACAGTGATATTCACCTGAGTTGGGATACTTTGCACACAGGTAATCCGGCCCTTTAACAAGCTGTATCCATGTCCTGGGGTTGTCTCTCAAGGTTTGATGAATACGTGTCATATTTTCCACGTATTCCTGGGAGTAGCCCATTCCCCGATAGCCCAGAAGGCAAAAGAGATGATGGCCACGCAGCTTATACATAAAATCCCCCCATTGTTCCAATTATTGTTAACTTATCAGAATAATAGGTTAACATATTTTTATGCTATCATATCATATATTTTTGTCCTTTATGAACAATGATTGAAAAGTTGAGAAAGGGGAATATGTAATACGGGGAATATGTAATAGAATCGAATGTTAACTTTATAAATAAGCACATTGATTGTTGACGCACGTCATTTCCATTTTTATAATTTTATCAAGTGATAGGTTTTTGCTTATTGAAAGGGATTTTGTTTATGGTTCTAAATGCAAACTATACGCATAAAAAAATTATTAAAGCAGCACATAAGCTTTTTATGGATTTAGGCTATCGGGCGGTTTCCACGAGAAGAATTGCAGAAGCATGCGGAATTACACAGCCCACCCTTTATCATCATTTTTCCAATAAAAAGGCCATTTATATGGAAGTGCTGAGAACTGAACTGGTTGATATGCAGAATGCTTTAAGCAGGATTATTAAGCGCTTTGAAGATGATATTGAAGAATGTTTATTTCAGGTCACCTATTATATTTTAATTAATAAGCCTCCTTCAATGGGCCAGATGTTTCATGATATTCAAAAAGAATTAGATCAGGAGCACCAGGGGATTGTCCGGAAATGGTGGATGGAGTCCTATCAGGATCCGATTGCCTCGATTTTTGAAAAAGGGATTAACGATCAAAAGCTGCGGAATCCCTCAGAAATAGGGTCCGATCCGGT
Source organism: Cytobacillus firmus DS1 (assembly GCF_000565285.1). Classification (GTDB taxonomy): domain Bacteria; phylum Bacillota; class Bacilli; order Bacillales; family Cytobacillaceae; genus Cytobacillus; species Cytobacillus firmus_A. Next base: position 52,797 of record NZ_APVL01000001.1, read on the forward strand.
TTCATCGGCATACCTGCTTTTAAGCCTGATTTCATCAAGAAATACTGATTACAAGCTAAAAGAAAGCCTGGCGAAAGAACAAGCCAGATTTTATGTCAAAGTGATTCTTTATGGATTATCGCAGTCTAACGGGCAGTAAGATACCCATTTCAAGACGCAGAAAAATCAAGAAGGATAAGCAGGGTCAAACTGCCCCTAAAGGCCTGAAATAAGGATAAAGACTAAGAACGCCACGTCCTCCCAAAAGCTCCGCTTTTGGTGGTGCGATGTATCGCTGCGGAAGCTTTCCTTGTCCTGTGGCAACGTCTTTGTGACCCACTTCCTGTGGGCCTCAACTAACAATCGGTGGGGGATAAAGGAACCCCCCACTGATTGAAGTTTCACTTTATCGGCGGAAGGGAATAACGATTCTGAACTTTAACAATGAGGTGTGTTAAAGTTTTTTTTTGAAAACAGTCTATCGATTGATAGATATGTATAGTTTTCGTATAATAATTTTATAATTTAAGTATAAAGGAGATTAAAAGATGAATTTTTTAACAAAGTTCAGTTTAAAGAATGCCGTTGCGGTCTTTATTATTTCTTTTTTATTAATCACTGGCGGTATTTACTCTTTTTCAAAATTAAAAGTGGATCAATTTCCTGATATTGAATTCCCGCAGATATCCATTGAAGCGGTATATCCTGGTGCATCTCCATCTGATGTGGATAAACAGGTAGTTTCGAAGCTTGAAGATCAGCTGGATTCCATTGAAGGTGTAAAAAAGATGACCAGTTCTGCTTATGACAGCATTGGGATCATTAACCTGGAATTTCCGTTTGATACAGATCTCGATAAAGTGGAACAGCAGGTGAATTCGGTAATTGATGAAGCCGGACTGCCTGAAGAGGCTGAAGTGAAATTAAACAGGCTCTCTTTTGGATCTTTTCCAATTTATAATATTTCCTTTTTCAGCAAGGACGGGGAAAGCATAGAAGGTGTCATGAAGGATGAAGTGATTCCTGAATTAAATAAAATCGAAGGAATCAACAGCGTATCTGTTGCAGGCTTAACCGATAATCTTGTCCAAATTACGATCGATAAAGAAAAAGCATCTCAAGCAGGATTATCACTCAGCAGCATTAAAGAGCAGATCAATGAAAAATATCTCTCATTCCCGGCAGGGGAATTAACGGAAAGGGAAGAGCAAATCCCAATTCGTGTCGAAGAAAACCTTGATTCTATTTCAAATCTGGAAAATCTGCAGCTTCAGCCTGCTTTTGGCGGTGCTCCAGCTGAAGGTGCCGGTGGCGGAGGAGAGCAGGGCAACCAGCAATCTGCCGGTATTCAATTAAAGGATATTGCAGACATTGAGCCAATAACAGATAAAAGTGAATTAGCCCGTTATAATCTGAAAGATTCTTTATCCATGGCAATCACAAAAAAACAGGAAGCCAACACCGTTGAAGTGGCAGACAAGGTAACGAGTGTACTTGAAAAATACGATGAGCAGCTTGACTACGAGATTGGCATCGACTCTGCCAAGGATATTGAAAAGTCTGTCAGCACTTTAGTCAAAGAAGGTCTTTTGGGGGCACTATTTGCGTCTATTGCCGTTCTGGTTTTCCTGCGCAATGCCAGAGCGACCATTATCGCAGTCGTTTCCATTCCTTTGTCCATTCTGATTGCAGCGATTTTTCTAAACCAAATGGACATCTCATTGAATATCATGACACTGGGCGGCATGGCTGTGGCTGTAGGGCGTGTGGTGGATGACAGTATCGTTGTCATCGAAAATATTTTCAGGCGGGTCCGCAAATCCAATGAGGGAATGTCCGATAAAATTATTCTGGAATCCACCAAAGAAATATTAAAGGCGATCACCTCATCAACATTAACGACTGTTGTGGTATTCCTTCCGATCGGCTTTGTTGGCGGGATTACAGGGAAATTCTTTTTGCCTTTTGCTTTAACGATTGTGTTTTCCCTTTTAGCATCGCTGCTGGTTTCCATCACGATAGTGCCGATCCTGGCAAAATTTTCGTTCAAGAAAGTGCCGGCTGAAGAAAAAGAGGGAGCTCTTCAGAGGTTTTATGGCCGTTTAATTGAAAAATCTCTCAATCACAAGTTAGTTATCTTATTTATTTCGCTCGTATTGCTTGTTGGTTCATTAGCGGTTGTGCCTTCTTTAGGATTTACGTTTATTCCTAATGAACAGTCCAAAACGCTGACAGCATCGATTGAATTGCCATCATCCGCTTCCCTGGAAAAAACAAATACCATCTCACTGAAGGTGGAAGAGATGCTGGATGAGCAGAAAGAAGCGGCAGATGTCACAGCTGCTATAGGAGCCCGGGATTTTGCCACAGGACTGCGGCTTGAAAACAAAGCAAGCTATTTTGTTAACTTAAAAGATAATGTAAATGTGGAGAAAACGATTAAATCAATTGAAAGTAAAATAGAAGATATCTCAGAAGAGGAAAACGCTGATTTAAAGATTAGTGTTCAGGAGCTGGAAACAGGCGGGCCTCCTTCAAATAATAACGTGGATATCGACTTATTTTCCAATGATTTAGAGGCGCTGCAGCAGGCTTCCAAGCAAGTGGAAGAGTATATGCAGGAAAATAATGATCTGAAATATATCACCAACAATTTCAGCGAAAAGCAAAAGCAGTTTTTAGTGGAAATAGATTCTGAGAAAGCTAGTGAATATGGTTTGTCAGGATTCCAGATACTTGGAACTGTCAGCGATCAGACGAAACCCGTGAATGTCGGGACGCTGCTGCTGGATGATAAGGAGCAGGAAGTTCAGCTGTCCTTTGATAAAGAACTCGGGTCAAAAGATGAATTGGAAGAGGTTACCCTATTTTCTCAAAGAGGACCAGTCCCTCTTTCAGAGGTGGCTGAGGTAAAGGAAATCGATACCTTCACATCGATTCAGAAGCTGGACAGCAAGGTTTATGCCCGTGTTTCAGGCCAGGTAAAAGGAAATGATGTGCAGGCAGTATCATCAGAGGTAAAGGCGGGAGTGGAAAAGCTTGATCTGCCGGATGGAGTATCCTTAACGAGCGGCGGAGGCAACGATGAAACAGTGGAGATTTTCCAATCACTGGGGATTTCCATTCTTGTGGCAATCGGGCTTGTGTATTTAACCATGCTGATTACCTTTGGTAAAGCCCGTATTCCATTTATTATCCTTTCATCCCTTATCTTTGTTCCAATTGGTTCGCTTGTATCACTTTACATTATTAATGAGCCCCTTTCTGTAAGTGTGATGATTGGCTTCCTGATGCTGATTGGAATTGTCACAACGAATGCGATTGTGCTTGTCGACCGGATCGGGCAGAACAGAACGAAAGGTTTGCCTATTAGAGAGTCGTTAATTGAAGCAGGGAAAACAAGGTTACGACCAATTTTAATGACAGCATTTGCGACAATTGCCGCATTAATCCCGCTTGCATTGACCACCTCATCAGGAACACTTATTTCTAAGGGCCTTGCGGTAACGGTCATTGGCGGTTTAACATCATCCACACTGCTGACATTAATTATTGTTCCTGTTGTGTATGAATTATTTTTCCTGAAGACGTCAAAGATAGAGAGAAGAGCTGACGGGAAATAGGATGGAGGGAACACTCCATCAGGAATTTATTTCTGCCTGTATTGAATTACTCATCACAAGTTGGTATATTATCATATATATGTAATCAATGATGTGATCAAGTAAATAAGGATTGTGAAACAGAAAATATAGCCTGGGCTGAGAGCTATATCACCCCTCCTTATTGAAACCTGCCACGGAGATGTTAGGAAAAAGCTAACCGGGTCGTTTCGTTATTAACGATTAGAGGGCTTTAGATTTTGTAAAAGCCGAACTAAGGTGGTACCGCGTCTATTAGCATAAAGACGTCCTTTTCAAGGACTCTTTATGCTTTTTTTATTCTTAAAAAGTATTTTCAGGAGGAAAAGAAGATGTCTCAAAACACAAACAACTTTTCAAAATGGTATCTGGATACGATACAAAAAGCAGATTTATTTGATTACACCCCTGTTCGCGGGTGTATTGCCTTTAAGCCTGATGGCTATGAAATTTGGGAGCATATTCAGGCAGAGATGGATAAGCGTTTTAAGGAAACGGGCCACCGCAATGCCTATTTTCCGATGCTGATTCCGGAGAATTTTTTTCAAAAGGAAAAGGATCACATTGAAGGATTTTCGCCGGAGCTTCCGTGGATCACCGAAGCGGCAGGAGAGAAGCTTGAGGAGCGTCTGGCACTGCGCCCAACTTCTGAAACGATGATTGGACATTTGTATTCCGATTGGATTAAAAGCTACCGGGATCTGCCGGTCTTAATCAATCAATGGGCGAATGTGTTCCGCTGGGAGAAGAAAACACTTCCTTTCATCCGCACATCAGAATTTTTATGGCAGGAAGGCCATACGGCTCATGTGGACGAAGAAGAAGCGCGCCAGGAAACGATGCAGATGCTCGAGATTTATAAAGAAGTGGTAGAAGGCTTGCTTGCCATTCCTGTGTATGATGGGCAAAAAACACCATCCGAGCGCTTTGCAGGTGCGGTTGATACGTTCTCCATTGAAGCGATGATGAAGGATGGAAAAGCGGTACAGGCAGGTACTTCCCATTACTTGGGCACGAAGTTTGCGGAAGCCTTTGATATCAAATATTTGAACAAAGAAAATAAACATACTTTTGTCCATACAACATCATGGGGTACATCCACACGGTTAATCGGCTCTGTCATCATGGTTCATGGTGATGAACAAGGCCTTGTGCTCCCTCCAAGAGTAGCACCGACTCAAGTCGTGCTGATTCCAGTCGGACCATGGAAAAAGAACCCTGCGATTATGGAGAAATTAGATGAAGTGTTTGCTGCATTAAAGGCAGAAGGAATCCGCGTACGCCTTGATGATTCCGATCAATCACCAGGCTATAAATTTAATGAGTGGGAGCTAAAAGGCGTACCTGTCCGCATAGAGCTTGGCCCTCGTGATTTAGACCAAAATCAATGCTTAATGAAGGCGCGTGATCTTGGGGATAAAGTGGCCGTACCGCTTGATTCGATTATTGAAAGCATCAAAAAAGAGCTTGAAACGATGCAGACTCGTTTATTAGAAAAAGCTAAAGCATTCCGTGAGGAGCATTCGCACACACATATCGATACAATCGAGCAATTAGAACAGCACATTGCACAATCTGAACAAAATGATGCCATCCCAGGCTGGATCTTAGCCGGATGGTGCGGTGATGACGCCTGTGAAGAAAGTGTAAAAGAAAAAACGAAATTCACCACACGGAACATTCCGTTCAACCCGCCCGCAACGAAAGATACTTGCATTCATTGTGGAAAAGAAGCGAAGCATACGGTTTGGTTTGCCCGGGCTTACTAAACTGGGAATGTGAAATATTGCGTGATCTTAGGCCGCCTCACTTAGGCGGCCTATTTCTTATGGTTTTAAAATTGGAAGGATAGGGGAGTTTTTTTGGAAAATTTCACAATTGCAAACATGCGTTTTATAATATCTTTATCAGAACGGGGAGGTAGAATACTTGAGGCCTGAACTAAAAAGGGATTTGGATGTGCAAGCTTTCCACAGCTATTATTGGTTGAAAAAAGAGCTGCAAATTTTTTGCAGAGAGAACGGAATGAGTGCTGCTGGATCTAAAAAGGAAATTACGGATCGAATAGCAGCATTTCTTCAAACAGGAGAAATAAAAAAACCGGTAAAGAAAAAAAAGTCTCCTGCTAAAGAAGTAATATTATCAGAATTAACTTTAGATACCGTGATCACAGAAAACCACCGTTGCAGTCAGAATGTTAGAGCTTTCTTCAAATCGGTTATCCCTAAATTTCATTTCTCGACTTATATTCAAAATTATTTTAAAGAAAATACCGGAAAAACATATCGTGATGTTGTTCATGCATGGCACGAAGAGGAAGAAAGAAAAAAAGATCCTTCGTATACGAAACAAATAGGTTCTCAATTTGAATATAATCAGTTCATCAGAGATTACTTTGCAGATCCAAAAAACAAAGGCAATGATCGAGAAAAAGCCATTAAAGCCTGGAATGAATTAAAAAAACTGCCGGGCAGCAATAGATACAGAGGGTAGCTAGATTAGGCAACACTAATTGTGAAAGAATGTAAGTTTCATAACGGAGGTCTCCAAATGAAGATTCGGCTTACGGAATTTAGCGACAATTGGGCTCTCATGTATCAAAATGAGGTTCAGTTTTTAAATTCCATCTTTGAAGATGAAATCATTAAATGCGAACATTTTGGGAGTACCGCAGTCCAGGGGATGAAGGCAAAGCCTGTAATCGATATGATGTGTATTGTGAGAAACATCGAGAAGATAGCTGAATTTAATGAACAGATGAAGAAGCTTGGATATGACTCTGCCGGGGAATGGGGCATTACAGGAAGAAGGTTATTTCGTAAAGGCGGGGAAAATCGAACTCATCATATACATGTTTATCAATTTGATAACCCCCAAATAGAACGGCATCTTATTTTTAGAGATTATCTGCGGACCCATCCTGCTGAAGCAGAAAGGTATACGAAGTTTAAGGAAGAATTGGCTCAAAGGTTTGATGACACGGCTGATTATAGCCAGGCGAAAAAGGTGTTTGTGAAAGAGATGGAGCAGAAGGCGCTTGGCTGGTATGCAGGTGTAAGAGACTTCAATCCCAAGGAATAGCGGTTTGCTTTCATTCCTATACCATTAAGGCATGGATTAAAAGGAATCTTTAATTATAGCCTGTGTGTTTTAGAAACTTTTGATATGCTTTTGCAGTAATCAGAGATATCAAATAAATGCTTATAAACGAAGCAACAGACACGAAGAGTAAATAAATTGCTGTATAAGAGGTATCCACATTAAAAAAGGCAAATATAGTTATTAACAAAGAAAGCCCAATTGATTTTGTGATGTGTTTATTATTGGGGATCATAAAAATCCTCCTTTCGTTTAATGCAATAACTGCCTGTTAGTTATTTATATTTTAACATAAAATTCCATATTGTTTAAAGGAATTCCTTTCTACGTAGCGAATAAAGTTAGGAAAGTCTTATATATTATAGGAGATTATTATGGGTTATGTAATGGATTTAAGAAAAATAGTTGGAAGCCGTCCTCTTGTTATTCCCTGGCAAGTGTTATCGTTTTGGATAAGAATAACAGGCTGTTGCTGCAGTTAAGAATGGATAATAACTGTTGGGCATTGGCGGGAGGTTCTCTGGAGCCTGGAGAGACATTGGAAGAGGTGGCTAAGAGAGAGCTGTTTGAAGAAACAGGGTTAACAGCAAATGATCTGCAGTTGTTTAATATTTATTCAGGAGAAGAATTTTACTATAAATACCCTCACGGTGATGAAGTATATAATGTCATCACCGCTTATATCTGCACCAAGTATGATGGAGAAATTACAATGGATAGCGAAGAGGTTAAAGATTTACGTTTTTTTCATGTCCATGCGATTCCCTCGAATATAAGTCCTCCAGATCGCAGAGTGATTAAGGATTTTATTAATTCCATTTAGAAAGGAGTTCCGGAGTGGAGCTCCTTTTTTTTCTGGAACTAAAGGAATGTCTGTAATTGGGATAATTTTCTATTGGGAAATAGTAAGATTAACTTGGAAGAAGTGAACACAGAAATTTTAGAAGACACAGATCATCTTAAAATGCTCGATGATACTGAAGGCTCTGTTCAAAAAATGAAATCTAATAAGAAGGTTTTGGCGGTACTGCTAACAGTAACATTTTCGGGTATAATGGCTGCTTGTGCAGACGCTGAATATATTTTAAAAGAGTAAAGGATTTGCAGATCATGCAGGGATGGCAGATCTTTTTTTCTTCTGCAGATGTGGCAGATTTGTATACATGGAAAAAATAATAAATATGTTTAATAGATAATTACACAAGCAAAAAAAATAAGGTTGAATAAATTTATAGTAATCTATCAGGAAAGGAGGGGATTATGTTGAGTTCATCTTGGTATTCTGAAGGAAGAACAATTTACAATAGTGATTATAGATATAATCAGAATGACTACTATCATCAAGATGGTTATATGCAGGAACAGTACAATGATCATGCTAACCAGTATGATCAATATAGACAGGATAAGTGCAACCCACATGATTTCCAGTATGATTGCAGAAATAAACAGAACAGATGCCATCATCATGTTTGCCAACATAATTGTAGATGCAGGCATGACAAGTGTAAACATCACACTTGCCATCATCATTGCGTCTGTAAAAAGAAAGAATGTTTTGAGAAGCAATGCAAACTCATTTGCCAGTATAAGCATAATGAACACTGCAAAGATGGCTACCGAATAGTTTTGCGTAAGGAAGAAAAATGCTGTAACGATGGACGCAAGGTTGTTTGGCATAAGGAGAAAATACCATGTAAAGATGACTGTCGAGTAGTATGCTGGCATAAGCCAATAAAATGTTGAACCATCATACCTAGGTGTGTGTTGACAATAACTTGATCATTTGCAGGATCAAGTTTTTTTTCAGAGTGCACTGAATCTGACCTGTTACATAGATTTTATCATTTTGCAAAATGTATATGAAGTCCTTGATGTAAAAGATGGTGTAAGAGTAAAAATTGAAACATTTTTAATTTTCAACCGTATTGTTAATAAACAAATAAGAGTTTATCCGTAAAAACAGCCTTTTACTAATGAGGGGTGGATTCTATGTGGTGGTTATTGATTTTTATTGCTGGAATTATACTATTTTCTTTGCTTATTGATTGGAGACGCAAGAAAAACAATAATAACTCTCATATCTCAATAAATCCTAACGGAAAACCAGGAGAAAGTTCAAATTATTTGATGGGAGATAATAAGGACACAGGAGGATTTCAATAATTTCATGAAATAGTTATTTGTTGGAACCATGTAACTGTAATTTTAATAAATATTTATGTAAAGGAAACAAATTTGGGGGGAATGTAATGGAGAAAATTATAGTGAAAACAGGGATATATTCATTTATTGTCTCCTTTTTCTTATTAGTGGCATTTATGAAGCGGATAGAATGCACAACTGATTTTGAAGGAATGACTTCAAGTGTTTTAACACCTTTCCCTGAGTTCTTTTTTACTATTTTCCGATATTCTGTAATCACTTCTATCATTGCAGTTCTCATTGCAATTGCTTATTTGTTTTCAATGAAGAAAAATGAATAACATAGGAATGAAAGAAGTGTATAGATGAAGACTGAATATATTCGGGCAATTGTTTTCATAGAAAGGGACGGAACAGGCACTTATCCGCAAAAGGGTAAGTGCCTTTATTCTAAAAAAATATATGAAAAATGAAACCTATATCCAGCTCATTCGTCTTAGCATTAAAGTGAAAATGGGGTGGGGAGTGTGTGAGAAAAATCAGGGATGATGATTCAATAGAAGATCGTGAAGTTTGGCTTGAGATGATTATGGATGAGTACGGTGAACGGCTCACGAAGCTTGCTTATAACTATGTGAAGGATTGGAAGCTGGCGGAGGATATTGTTCAAGATGTATTCATAACAAGTTACCAAAATCATGAAAAAATCGATGAAGTGATCTTCTTTAAATCATGGATTTACCGATTGGCAATTAATAGATCAAAGGATGTCTTGAAGAGTCATGCGTTTCGGAAAGTGGTGCTGAATTCGAGCCTGTTTTCTTTATTTTCATCGAAGGAATTGCCGCCGGAAAAGGAGCTGCTGAAGCGCAGCGAGGAGGAATTTCTTTCCTTGTGTGTATTGTCTTTGCCTGTGAAGTATCGGGAAGTTGTTACTCTCTATTATTATGAAGAATGTTCGATTGAAGAGATCCAGGAACTAATAGGAGTAAACCAAAATACGATCAAAACGAGATTGAGCAGAGGCAGGATGAAGCTGAAAAAAATGATGGAGAGGCGGGGGTATAATGGAGAGCAAGCTTAGGGAGCTGCGGCGGGCAATGGATTCGACGACTCACAAGGGTGAGCACTTTACGGAATTTCAAAAAATGAATATTAGAAAAGCTCTCCATTCCGATAGAAGAGAGAAGCCAAAAAGGCCTCATAAATTCGTTATGTTCGCCATATCCACTTTTGCCATCTGCCTCTTAGCTTTCTTTGTTTCAACTGAGTTTTTGGTCAGGCAGGATCAAGGGCAGATACATGGCGGTACGGCTGGTGAATGGAACATCCGGCATGAATATAAGGTGAATCAAGAGATAAAATTCACCATATTACCTGATCCTTATCTGAAAGCAGGAAAGCCTTATGGATATATCTTTAGTTTCCAGGAGCCTTTTAACACGTATAAAGGAAAAGAGCTTTCCATTTCTGCCTTTCATAAAGAAACTGGCGAAAGAATACAAGTCTTACCTCAGCAAAAAATAATAGATCCTTCTCCCGGATACTCAAGTTTGCAGCGGTTTACGGCGACATTCCCCCTTCCTTACGAAGGCCTGTGGAAGTTTGGCGTGTACCTGGATGGCAAATCCTATGGGGATGTAGTGGTCAGTGTGGCAGAAAAAGCAAAAGATGACCCTATTACGCTACCTGAGGATATACCGGATTTTGTTCAAGAGAGCGATTTTGACACTATTGACTGGGAGAGAAAAGCTGTGGAGTTCGGCGACAGGGGCATAATCGGAAATGAAAACAAGTCCGGTGTGATTGGCGCTGGCATGCCCAGTTTAAACGGCCAAAAGTGGATGTGGCATTTATGGGGCGTTGAAGATGTTGACTTGACAATCGTTGGCTTTCATAAAGAATCGCAAACAGTTCATCCCATTTTAACAAATGGCATGGGCTGGACCATTCGCGCTTATGGTCCAAACAACGGGGCGGATGCTCATACACCATCATCTGTTAAAATTCCTAAAAAAGGAGAATGGGCCATTTTGCTTTATGTGGATGGGGAATTTTTTGATGTATTGATTTTTGATATAAAGGAATGAAGAAGCAAATACGAAAGCTATCTCTATATAATGGTAGAGATAGCTTTTGTTTGAATTCCGGCCTCTTACTCTGAAAAAGCTTTTGAATACTGGACTTCACCAGCTGTATTTTCAAGAGCATTCTCCGTCAATTCCAGAGCCATGAATACTTCGTCAGGCACTTCAAACGGGGCATGAATATTCCAAAGACTGGCTGGCTTAAAGCCGAACTTTGGATAGTAATCTTTATGGCCCAGAACGATTACGGAATGATTACCGGCTTCTTTTGCCTTGTTAAGTGCAGTGCGAATTAATTGGCTCCCTATGCCCTTCCCTTGATAACCGGGACGAACTGAAACGGGGGCAAGTGCAAGAGAATCTGCCGCTTTTTCACCATCCAAAATTTTTATTTTAGATAAAAGAATATGACCCACAACCTCTTTAGCCGGATTCAGCGCGACCAAAGATAGCTCCGGAATGAAAGCATCTGAATTTCTGAGCCTCTTGACAAGAAAATGTTCTTTTTTGTTGCTGTATTCTTCATTTGAAAAAGCTGCTTTTACCATTTCTTCAGTCGAATCATAGTCTGCAGGGAGTTCTTGCCGAATTAAGATATCCATTTATAGTCTCCTGTTCTTTATGTGATGATAAAGTTTCAATATAAAGTGAAACTTCTAATCAGTGGGGGTTTTCCTGCCCGTTAGACTGCGATAAATGGCACTTTCTCATGCAGGAAGTCATGAAGAAAGTGTTACTCCTCCAGCTCTAAACATAAGTTCAACAAACAAAAACTTCCAATTTGGGATGTTTTCATTTTATTAAGTAATGCTGCAGCGGTCAACTGTATCAGGACCTTGTGAATAGTCAGGAATATTGTTTAAGTATCAGTTCTATTACTGCTCATGAAAAGAATCAGTGGTGATGATTCCTGGTGTATCAGATATAAAAAGTCTCTACTTTGAAAATTCTTGAACATTCTGTGAATATTACGAAAATACCACCTGATTTTAGTACCAGGTATTATACTTGTCACTATTCAATTAACCCCATTCGCACAATAATGAAGAAGAAAAAAATTGGCGATGAAATGGGGTAGTTCTTTTGAAATTTCCACAATTAAAAATCGGTCATATGACGCCTGAGTTTCCCATTATGCAAGGTGGAATGGGGGTAGGGATTTCATTAAGCGGCCTGGCATCAGCTGTTGCGAATGCCGGGGGGATTGGAATTATTTCAGGAACAGGGATTAGCATAGAAGAGTTAAGGCAGCATATACGAAAGGCCAGGGCATCCATCAAGGGTGAGGGCTATATTGGGGTGAATGTTTTATTTGCCATGAATGATTTTGCTGAAAAAATGAAGACTGCCATTGAGGAAAAGGTGGATTTCATTATTTCAGGTGCAGGAATATCAAGGGATATGTACAATTGGGGCAAAGAATCCGGCACACCGGTCATTTCGATTGTGTCATCTGCAAGGCTGGCTAAAATGTCCGAACGGCTGGGTGCTTCTGCCGTTGTCGTTGAGGGCAATGAGGCAGGAGGACATTTAGGGACCGAAAGACCATTATTCGATATTTTACCGGAAGTTGTGGAAGCTGTTAAGATTCCTGTCATAGCTGCCGGGGGAATCCTGACAGGAGGAGATATCGCGCATGCCATTCGCGTCGGTGCTTCCGGTGTTCAGATGGGAACCAGATTTGTCGCAAGTCATGAATGTGATGCACCCCTATCCTTCAAAGAAAAGTATGTACATGCCACACAGGAAGATATCGTTATGGTGAAAACCACCGTAGGTTTGGAAGGCCGTGCCATTAAGAATAACTTTACTGAACAAATATCTGACAATAAAAAGGTGAAAATCAAGAAATGCATCGATTGCCTGAAAAACTGCTCCTACCGCTTTTGCACATTGGATTCCCTGGTCACATCCATGGAGGGGGACTGTGAGAATGGTCTCGTATTTGCGGGGGCAAGAGTCCATGAAATTAACGAGATTCTGCCTGTTCAGACGATCATTCATAACATTAAAAGGGAATTCAAAGCTTGTGTTTAATACTAAAAGGCAGATGATTACACGGGATTCATGATTCAGGAGCTGCAACCAAACGGTTTTTAAATATTTGCATGATTACAGTTGGTCAACGAGGCAGTGTTAACTTTTAAAAAAAGTTTACAAGCCCCTTCGATATTCTTAATACAAAGATGCTAATTTAGATTTAGCGGGGATAGCATGTGTGGCTATCATGGCATTTGGCGCAGGTGGAGCCAAGTGCTTTTTTTGTTTAGAAAGTAATAAACTTAGTCCAACCGGGAAAACTTAACTATTTACAAAAATTATTTTGAAATAATATAATGTTTTAGTGATCTATGCTAAATCTTATTTTAAGAACGGGGGACCCAATATTTACAGCGGAGTTTCCGCTTGGGGTGAATCCTGCCTATGGAAGGGCTTACTGTTTCCGCAGTCCTAACCCGAAAGCTAACCTCGTCAGCGTTTAAGGAAACATAAGAGAATATGAAATTGTGTGAATTGACAAAATCCGCATTTTGTCGATTTTCTTTTTTTATCAGGATCATCTTTGTTTCCCTTGCCTGCGCATCACATATAAACTAAACAAGAAGGTAGGGTAATTGATGAAAAAATTTAAATTAAGTTTAGCCACTCAAATATTCATCGGTCTTATTTTAGGGATCGCTGTTGGCGGTATTTTCTATGGAAGTGAAACGGCCCAAAGTGTCCTGCAGCCGTTTGGCGATCTTTTTATCCGCTTAATTAAAATGATTGTTGTTCCCATTGTACTATCGACCATTATTGTTGCCATCGCGGGTGTTGGAGATATAAAGTCCGTTGGTAAGCTTGGCGGGAAATCATTGGCTTATTTTATCGGAATGACCATGGTTGCCATTGTGGTTGGTCTGATTGCAGGTAATGTGATTCAGCCTGGTGCAGGCCTGAATATGGATAGCCTGCAGCAAAGTGACATTTCAAGTTATGTTGAAACCAATGAAGAGCAGGAAGGCAAGTCGATAGCGGATACATTTTTGCATATTGTGCCTACTAATCCAGTACAAGCCATGGTTGAAGGCGATATGCTGGCAATTATCTTCTTTGCCGTAGTCTTTGGCCTTGGAATTGCAGCAATTGGGGATAAGGGAAAGCCAGTCCTTAGATTTTTCGAAGGTACGGCCAAGGCGATGTTCTATGTGACAAACCTATTTATGAAGTATGCACCAATCGGGGTATTTGCCTTAATTGGTGTAACGATCTCCAAGTACGGCTTTGCCTCACTGATTCCATTGGGCAAGCTGGCGCTTACTGTATATGGATCCATGATTTTCTTTGTTCTTGTTGTTCTGGGAGTGATGGCTAAAGTTGTCGGGTTCGGCATCTTTAAATTACTGAAGATGATTAAAGAAGAATTAATTTTGGCCTTTTCAACTGCAAGTTCTGAAACAGTGCTTCCAAGAATTATGGACAAAATGGAGAAAGCGGGAAGCCCGAAACATATTTCTTCATTCGTTATCCCGACAGGCTACTCTTTTAATCTGGACGGATCTGTTTTATATCAGGCGATTGCCTCTTTATTTATTGCCCAGATGTTTGGGATCGAATTGAGCATAGGACAGCAAATTACGCTAATGCTAGTGCTGATGGTTACATCGAAAGGAATGGCGGGTGTACCGGGCGTATCCTTTGTTGTGCTGCTGGCGACATTCAGCACCATTGGGTTGCCTGCAGAAGGGCTTGCCTTTATTGCAGGCATCGACCGTATCCTTGATATGGGCCGAACAGCTGTTAACGTGGTGGGGAACTCACTGGCAGCGATTGTTATTGCGAAGTGGGAAGGTCAATTTAACCCTCCAGCTGAAGAAAGATTTGAGCAGCAAGCTTCATAATAGATTGGAAAACACTAACAAATGGTATCCGTTTGTTAGTGTTTTTTTGTGGAGCGAGATAGTTCCGGTTCGGACACAGGAAGGGGAAAATGCCGGTGCAGAGTCCGAATTCAGAGCAGCTTTAAACAGAAAAAGGGGAAACCAACGAAACAGAGTGCAAAGGGCGGTTATATGAAAAGTTAAGGCGGCTCCAGCTTTTATCAACTAGCCCTTCAGGGTCATAATTATATTATAATGGAGAAAAAAGGAGGAACTCATATGACAAAGGGAAGTAAAGCGCTGTCACCAGAACAGCGGGAAGAATTGCTGCAAACATTGAAAGCCCGTTTTGAGAAGAATATGCACAGGCATGAAGAGATAGAATGGGCGGATGTACAAGCTAAGCTTGAGGCTAATCCTGAGAAATTATGGTCGCTGAATGAAATGGAAGAAACGGGCGGCGAGCCGGATGTTGCCGGGTATGATGAAAAGACGGGTGAATACATATTTTATGATTGTGCAGCAGAAAGTCCTAAAGGCCGCAGAAGTTTTTGCTACGATCGTGAAGCATTGGAGGCAAGGAAAAAGCATAAGCCGGAAAACAGCGTGATGGATATGGCAGCTGCCATGGGCGTGGAGCTTTTAACGGAAGAGCAATACCGGGAGCTCCAGGAGCTTGAAGCTTTTGATAAGAAAACATCGAGCTGGGTACAGACACCCGCTCATATCAGAAAGCTTGGCGGAGCTCTCTTCTGTGACCGACGCTACGACACGGTCTTTGTGTATCACAATGGAGCTGATTCCTACTATGCCGCAAGGGGATTCCGCGGCTCGCTGAGAGTTTAGGTTCAGTGAAACTCGGATTGTACGGCGGGTAAGATAGAACTCGGCGGGTTTTTTGCTTAAACATATTCTAAAAGGTATACCAGCAGGCGCGTTTGTAAATGAACGCGTCTCTTTTTATTTACTAAAAGATTGTCTGGTGGCCGTATATTGATGAAATAACCTACACTTCATTTATCAGGAATAATATCTCCAATCCAGGTTAATTTATGAATGAGAATTTATTAATCAATTCGGGACATAGTCAAAATGGGGATTATGGAAGGAGGTTGTTTACTTGATATTAACCAATCCGCTAAGTGTTTCAGAAATAGGGACTCTATGGCAGACCTACCAGGAAAAAACTTTAATTATGAGATTTTTGGAGTACTTTATCGAAAAGTCAGATGAACAGGAGGCAAGGAATATATTAGGTGGATTGTGGCAGGAACTGAACTTTTATGTGAAAGAGATGGAAGAACTTTTCTCCGATCAGGGGATGGTCAAGCCTGTTGGATTTACTTCGGCTGATGTTAATTTAGAAGCCCCCAAATTATACGATAATGGTTTTGATATCATGTTTCTTCGGATATTAAAGGAAGTTAGCATGGGGCTTTACACCCTGAATATGAATATGACCTACAATAAGAAGGTTTTATCGATTTATGAGGGGCTTACAACTATAACACAGAAAATCTATAAGCTTTCAACCTTTTATCTGCTGGAAAAAGGGATTCTATCGCTGCCCCCAAAAGTGACTATGCCAAAAAATTTAGAATATATAAAGTCAAAAAAGTATATGGACGGTTTTAAGCTGACAGGCGATAAAAGGGCTTTAAATGACCTTGAAATCGGAATACTCCACCATAATTTGGAGGCAAACAATATTGGGATGCAGCTTATTACAGGTTTTGCGCAATGTGCACAAAACAAAGAGGCCAAAAAATACTTTTTAAAAGGAAAAGAACTTGCCAAGAAACAAATAAAAATGATGGAAGAAATCCTTTTAGAGGGTGATGTTCAATTTTCCGCGACCTCCGGGGCAACCGTAACCGCCTCGACAGTCCCTCCCTTTTCCGACAAACTTATGATGCATTGCATATACATCCTCAATGGGTTTAGCCTTGTGGGATCTGGCACAGGTGCATTCTTCAGCCTGAGAAATGATATAGCGATGAAATCGATGCTGCTTGCGAAGGATATATATTTCTACGCACAGGAGGGAGTTAAAATTAAAATTAAAAACGGATGGTTTGAGGAGCCACCGCAAATGGAGGACCGTCCCAGCATTATAAAAGAATAAAAAATCCTGTCCAGCTTAACACTAACAGTAGTGTTACAAACACTAAATTTCAATGTGGGGGGTTATTTGAACATGCTCTTCAACTTATTTTCTGCTTTACTAACGCTGTTCATTAAAGTGTCATTTTTCATCGGAAAGATGGGTGCCAGATTTGAAATGCTGATCAGGACACCATCTTTTTTAAAAGTATAAGTTGCTGGCAGGCAGATACTTTTCCACATAATTAATATAGGTAAGCACACACCAATAGTGCTTGCCTTTTTGTATGTTTCATATATGGTTTCTCCTGTCAGTGAAATATCATAATCCCCTAATGACTTCACTTCTGACTGGAATTGCGGGGCTGAAAAAGATTATATTCGCCAGTGTCCCTATAAGTAGTTATAATTAGGTATTACTAGAGATAACTATTTAGAGAAGGAGATACATAATGAAAAAGAAATCCCTGATATTTTTTTCATCAATGGTCCTTTTTTTATCATTGGCTGGATGCTCAAACAGTGACCAGTCTAAAAATACAGGAGAAGAGAAGCAGGATACAGCCGGAGAGAAAGTGGAAATAACTATTTCAGCAGCAGCAAGCCTGCAGGATGCCTTAACTGAAATCGAAGCAAGCTTCGAAAAGGAACATCCAAATGTGCTTGTAAACTTTAACTTTGGAGCTTCAGGCTCTCTTCAGCAGCAAATTTCACAGGGAGCACCCGCTGATCTTTTCTTTTCAGCTGCAGAGGATAAATTTGATAAACTGGTGCATGACGGACTGATTGATGAAGAGAATGGAATTGACTTAGTTGGGAATGAGCTTGTTTTAGTGGTGCCAAACGATTCAGCATTGAAAATCAAATCGTTTCATGATCTGTCTGAAGCAGATAAATTGTCCATCGGCACACCGGAGTCTGTTCCTGCCGGGAAATATGCAAAGGAATTATTAGAGAAAATGGATATCTGGAACCATATAGAAGAAAAAGTGGTGCCCGCCAAAGATGTCCGGCAGGTTCTTACATATGTAGAGACAAATAACGTGGATGCAGGAATTGTTTATAAAACGGATGCGTTAATATCTGAAAAGGTGGATATTGTGGACACGGCAGATGAAAATACTCACGACCCTATCATTTATCCTTTGGGTGTGATTAAGGATACAAGTCATCCAGAGGAAGTTAAGCTTTTCTATGATTATCTTCAAAACGAGAAATCAATGAGTATTTTTGAAGATTATGGATTTAAAGGGCTGAAATAATTATATGGCTACTGATTTTTGGTCACCAGTCCTATTATCTGCTGAAGTTGCAGCTGTCTCAGGAGTATTGGCAATTATTCTTGGCGTTATCATAGGGAAGGGTATGGCAAATAAAAGGTTTAAAGGAAAAGCCATTGCAGAGACTGCTTTCCTTTTGCCATTAGTATTACCTCCATCTGTTGTAGGGTTTTTGCTGATTGTCATTTTTGGAAGAAATAGTTTTGCAGGCCAATTCATTGAGTTTATATTTAAGCAGCCGGTTATGTTTACATGGTGGGCGGCTGTTATCGCTTCGACGGTTGTCGCATTTCCTCTTATGTATCAGTCTGCCAAGACAGGCTTTGAAGCAATTGATCGTGACATTGAAAATGCGGCCAGGGTAGATGGGGCGAATGAAATTCAATTATTTATGAATATCACGATCCCACTTTCCTATAAGGCCATTATTTCAGGCGGCATCCTGAGCTTTGCAAGAGCGCTGGGGGAGTTTGGAGCCACTTTAATGTTTGCCGGCAATATTCCGGGAAAAACACAAACCATTCCAACAGCTATTTATGTAGCCATTGATTCAGGCAATATGGAGATGGCCTGGTTATGGGTAGCGTGTATGATCGGGATAGCATTTATCATGTTAGTTTTTGTTCAGCTGATTAAAACATAAGAAGACATCCTTTCGCGGGATGTCTGTTTTTATTGCATAAAGGCTTGAAATCGTACAGACCTGCAAATGACAGGTAAAAAAAAAGCCCCCAATAGCGGCAGCTTAATTTTTGTTCCAGTGATGCTAAATTCTTCAGGGAAAAAGAATAACCCTCTAAGGGTCACCCTTTGATAATCTGCTCCCATGAAACATTGAAAGCCAGCCTCCAAATAGTCATGAGACAAACGATGCCAATCCCCAAATACAGATAGATCCCAAATGGCAAGAATGTGCTGGCGAAATGCATGCCGGCAAATAAGGCTACAAACAGCATCAAGCCAAAGATGATGGCACTATTGCCGTTTTGGCTGTACTCATCAAAAGACTCCGAAAAGGGCAGGGCTTTCTTTAATACCATAAAACAAATGACTGCGTATAGGCAGGCATTAATAAATACGGCGATAAGGTCCGGCAGAATTCTTGCACCGAACAGAAAAAGGAATAGTGCACTCAGAAGCAAGTAGACCGGCAAATATAATTTAAAAATAAATGCCTTGATGGTACCGCTGAAAACAGGATTCAGCTGTTTGAGCGGGGCAACCCGGTAAATAAAGGCTCCCTTATATTTTCCTGAATACTTTAGAAGAATCATGATGGTCGGTATGATGATCAAGCTAAAGTAAATCGTTATATAGGACTTGCTGTCAGATAGTTGTCCAAAGTCTTCCTGAAGAGTGTTCATAATAAAAATAAACGGAATCACAATGGAAAAGCCCAGTGATGGATAGGCTTTCAGTTTAAAGTCCCGTTCATTTTTCATCATGCTGCCGGCAAATCTGAAAATGGCTCTTTCTTCAGGCGAGCGGCAAATGATGTTAAGAAGGATCTGCCCTGTTTTACTCCGCTTAGCTTCTTTGGCTTTTCCGTGATAAGTAAGTTTTTGGAGGTTTTGCTCAAAGGTGCCTGTAAATTTCATATAAATCCAGATGGACAGGATAGGAGTAATGAGCGCTAATGCTGAAAGTAGGAGATAAAACGGCTCGAAGGCACCCTTCATCAGCATTTCGATATTTGCCCCATACCACATTGGAAAGATGAATACCTGCCACCACTCTGTCTGAAGCGAAACCGTTAAGTCAATGAACTCAAAGGAGCGAATAAGCAATTGATAGCCAACCATGATCATCAGGGACAGCCCAATTTGGACATAGTTGATGATATCTTTTAATTTTTCCCCATCAAAGAATCGCAAAATCGATAAATAGATCAGTGCGGTTAAACCAACAACCAATAGGTCAATCAGGATGATGTTTACGGCAGCAAGAAGAAAAAATAATAGCCCATTTTTGACAAGTCCCACAATCAAAGGGATTCCTGCAAGTGCAATGGTAAGGAAAGAAAGATAAATCGTGACATGAACCATTTTTGCCGTGCTGACCGTTTTTCGGTCGACCGGCTTTGGAAACAGGATGTTGCGGTCCCGGATATCCAGTAAAACCGAAGAGAAATCAGAAATCATTGAGGTCATAACGAAAAAGGTGAAAATCCCATAAAATAGGCTCATCTGGAAAAGGTAATTGTCCCCCATAAGCACAAATGGAATCAAAAACAGCCCAAACAATACGTATACCCATAAAGATTTTATGTACTGATTGTTCTTTTCTTTGTTGTCTTTTTTTGCATTCTGCGAGAAAATGGTGGGCACACGCCGTCCATCCATCGTCAGCTTTACCTGCAGAAGTCTCCTCATAACCTTG
Source organism: Cytobacillus firmus DS1 (assembly GCF_000565285.1). GTDB lineage: Bacteria > Bacillota > Bacilli > Bacillales > Cytobacillaceae > Cytobacillus > Cytobacillus firmus_A. The sequence continues at coordinate 73,370 of NZ_APVL01000001.1, forward strand.
TAATCAATGCCAAAGCTATTAAAAACTCGCTCAAAACGATCTAATAGTTTAAGAGTACGATAGTCCTTCATTCCTACATCTCCCTTACAGCAGAAACAAACCGGGCACCAAGTTCCTTATGTTCGCTGAATCCCGTAAGCTGGTTGAAGATCTGTTCGAGTGAACCTTCCGTATTTTGCTGCTTTAGCTCTTCAAAGGTGCCGTCTGCTGCGATTCTGCCGTCATGCAGGAGAATAATGCGGCTGCTTATTTTTTCGACCACATCCATGATATGAGATGAATAAAAAATCGTTTTTCCCTGTTCGGCAAGCTGCGCCATAATTTCTTTGAATATCATGACACTATTTGCATCCAGACCATTGATGGGTTCATCAAAAAACAGAAGTTCCGGATCATGCAGCAGGCTCGAGATAATGAGGAGCTTTTGGCGCATTCCTTTTGAATAAGAAGCGATCCGTGAATGATAGACTTCCCCTATGCCGAATAGCTCCATCAGGCTTTTTGCCTTATTACTGGCAAGGTCGGAATCAAGACCATACAATTCGCCAATAAAGGTCAAGTATTCCTTGCCGGTTAAATTATCATACACTTCGGCAATTTCCGGTACATATCCGATTTTTCTTTTATATTCAATATTTCCATCCGAAATATCCTGGCCAAAGATTTTGACTTGTCCTGAATAGTCATCTTCAATGCCAAGCATAATTTTGACAGTGGTGCTCTTCCCAGCACCGTTCGGACCGATATACCCGATGATTTCCCCGCGTTTCACTTTAAAAGATACACCATTCAGCACAGACTTCGGACCATAGGTTTTTCTCAAATTACTAATCTCTAAGATAAAATCCTCCATTACCTAAACCTCTTTTCAAAATTATTCCATTAATTCTAGTGTAACATTAGATTTGTTGTTTGCTAAAGGGGATATGGGAATTCCTTTTTTAAAAGGTAAGAAAGTATAAAACTTTGAACGTCGATAACTGTCTGGCGCAAGCAGCCTACCCCCTCGAGGTCACAAGCTTGTCTTGTTGCGGCTCCTAGGGACGCGGGGTCATAAGCCGTTTCCTTTCAGAAGGAAGAACGCCTTCTTACAGGAACCGTCTTATGCCTGAGGCCCGCAGGACAAGGAAGGCTTCGTCAGCATAATCATCGCACGACCAAAAGCGGAAGCTTTTGGGAGGATGCGGGTCATGCAGACGTTGCCACAGGACGTGGCGCTCTTAGTCTGCGTTCATTCGTGGGCAAGGCGCTTGCGCTTTTCTTATTAATTGCGATGTAAAGCTGAGGGGATAAGAATTCAAGGTTAATGGAGCAGGGAGTATCCTCACAGGCTAAAAGCCAGGGTAGTGGAAGCATATCGTTGGCTGCTTCCACTATTTACGTTTACAAATTGTCTTTATGGTACGGCGAATTCAGTTCTTCACTTACTGCACTGAAGGCATTCCCATCAAGGTCAAAGAAATCAAACCCTTTCATCATTCCATAATCGTGAATGCCTGTAGTTTCCACTCCATTTTGTTTCAGCCGTTCGTATGCTTGCTGGATGTCGTCTACTTCGAAATTATAATAGACATTTTTATTTTTTCCTTTGACGGTAAACTCTGTTGGCTGAGGCTTTTCTACCTTTATTAAAGCAAGACCTGTGGTATCATTCTTAAAAACATAGCCCACACCATGATCAGCCCCATTCTCCTGCCACTCATCCACTTTCGTTAGACAAAGGTTTACTTCATACCATTTTTTTGACCTTTCCAAATCCGTAACCGGAATAAAAATACTGCCGACCTTAAACATGCAAGATCACACTCCTTATTTTTTGTTCCTATACAAACGATTATAATAAAAGAAAAGTTACAAAATAATGAAAATATTTTATTGGAGGAAAAATGATTACTGAATCTTTAACTGTTGAGGAAATTTCTTTGAGGCTATATAAATATTGTTTATCCTTAACATCCTCAGAATGGCTGGCCGAGGATCTAACCCAGGAGACAATGATTAAATGGATCAGAATAAGAGAAAAAGAGCCAGACCGGGTGATGAACATAACTTATTTGTACACCATTGCCCGAAATATTTATATTGATGAAAAACGCAAAAAAAGTGAAATTTTGACGGATCCTCACGAGTTATATGCAAAGTGCCGGGACTTTACGGAGTGGGACAGTTTAGTAGAAATCTTATATAGTTCACTTCCACTCCGTCAGGCAATGCTAATAACGTTAAAAGATGTGTTCCAATATACCTCTGAAGAAATCGCCGCAATGCTGAGAGTCAGTAATGAATCCATTAAAACAGCCCTTCACCGGGCAAGAACTTCATTAAAGAAAAATATTTCTCTAAAGACTAATAAACAGCCATACAATGACAATATGATAAATGAGTTTTCATTAGCAGTAAAAAACCAGCAGCCGTTTAAGATATTTTACTATTATCGACTGCTGCAGACAGAACATTTCAATGTAATTGCCAATAGGGAGAAGGGGTTACATGCCATTTTTATATCAGATCCAGATGGGAATATTCTTCAGGTATTTTCAAGATAATGTATAGCTATAAAAATTGGCTTTACATAGGAGAAGAAACCTTGCCAGTCAGGTGGACTAATCAATTTACAAAGATGAAGAAGAGTTATATAACATTTGAGGTGGCTTTGATGAATACTTACGCAGTTGAAGATTTATCGAAAAGTAAAATAATAGAATTTTTTAAGCTGCACTGGGGGAGCCCGGAAATGGTTATTTCCAGTGGGATTTATGATTGCAGTGCATTAGATGGGTTTGCTGTTCTAAATGAAGAAGAAAAAATCATTGGCTTAATTACTTACCTAATCAAAGATAATGAATGTGAAATTATATCCTTAGATAGTATGGAAGAAGGTAAGGGGATAGGTACATCGTTAGTACAAGAAGTCGAAAATCTTGCTATAAAGAAAAATTGTAAAATCGTAAAACTTATAACAACAAATGATAATTTATCAGCATTAAAATTTTATCAGAAACGAGGATTCATCCTTTCCAAAATTATTCATAATGCTGTCAAGGAAGCAAGAAAGGTAAAACCCGAGATACCCTTAATTGGAAATGATGGTATTCCGATCAGAGATGAAATTGAAATGATAAAGGTATTGAACTGACGGGTGCTTATAATTCGAAAAGCTGCTATATAGCAGCTTTTGTCTATTTTAAACCAAGGAGTTGAACGGGAATACCGCGAAAATCGTAATGATTACTATTTACAAATCGTAATCATTACGATAAAATGTTCCCTAAGTAAAGGGGGAGTTACATTGTTAAAAAAATATGCAGGTTTACTAAGTATATTTATAGTCATCTTCACACTGGCTGGGTGTGGAGGAAAAGCTGCAAACAGCAGTGAAAGTGAAAAGGAACCAAAAGGATCCAGCAAAGAGTTAAAGATTTATACAACTGTATATCCGCTTCAGTTTTTTGCTGAACAAATTGCAGGAGATCAAGCTTCCGTGGAATCTATTTTGCCATCGGGATCAGACTCACATACATATGAGCCAACCACCGGCGATATGATAAAAATATCTGAATCTGATGCTTTTATTTATAATGGGGCAGGTTTGGAATCATATGCAAACAAAATCTCGGAAACCATTCAATCTGATGGCGTCATGATACTTGAAGCATCAAAAGGAATTAACTTGGAAAAACATGTGCATAACCATGAAGGAGAGGATGGCGGCCATGAGCATGAAGAAGAAGGCAGTCATGAGGATGAACATGCTGGACATAATCATGGGGACCAAAATCCTCATGTTTGGCTGGATCCGATTCGTTCTATTCAGATGGCAGAGCATATAAAAGATTTATTAGTTGAGTTGAAACCAGAGGAAGAAGAAATTTTTAACAAGAACTTTGTGGAGCTGAAAGGAAAGCTCGAAAACTTAGACCAGGATTTCCGTTCTCAGCTTGAAAATTTACCTGAAAATAAAATTATTGTATCTCATGCTGCTTATGGCTATTGGGAGAAAACCTATGGGATCGAGCAAATCGCAGTATCCGGCTTGAGCCCTGCTAACGAGCCCTCACATAAAGAGGTACAAAACATCATTAAAACTGCTGAAAAACATGGTTTGAAGCATGTATTCTTTGAACAGAATATAACTCCTAAAGTGGCAGACATAGTCAGGAAGGAAATTGATGCAGAGGCTTTACGCATACACAATTTATCGGTTTTAACAGAAGAAGATATAAAGAATAATGAGGACTACTTTACGCTCATGCAGCACAACTTAGAGGAACTGACAAAAGCATTATCGGAACCTTCATCCGAGGGAGATTCTGAGACAAATGAGCATGGTGAACACGATCATGGCCATACTCATTCACATAATGAAGAAACAGCAAAAATTTATGAAGGGTATTTTGAAGACAGTCAAGTGAAGGATCGAGCCTTATCCGACTGGGAAGGAGATTGGCAATCTGTATACCCTTATCTTCAGGATGGCACCCTTGACGAAGTATTTGCTCATAAAGCAGAGCATGGGGGTGAGATGACAGCGAAAGAATATAAGGAATATTATAATAAAGGCTACCAAACAAATGTTGGACGAATTCTAATACAAGGCAACAAGGTAACGTTTTTCAAAAACGGAAAAGAACATTCTGGGGAGTATATCTACGATGGGTATGAAATCTTAACATATGATGCGGGTAATAGAGGGGTTAGATATGTATTTAAACTAGAACCAAAAGCTGAAGGTCTTCCTAAATATATTCAGTTTAGTGATCATAGCATCTATCCGACAGAAGCTAGTCACTATCACCTGTATTGGGGTGATGACCGGGAAAAATTGCTGGATGAAGTTACCCATTGGCCTACGTACTATCCATCTGACATGGATGGCCATGACATTGCCCATGAAATGATGGAGCACTAAACTATCACTCTTCATCATAGCCCCAATCTAAAGAAGTCGCCTGAACCTGATTTGCGCGGGTTTTTTGATTGGGTGTATGGTGAGCTCTTTTTCATAAAAAAGAAAAAATCAGCAAAACTATAACGCAATGCTGGTTCCTTTTTTATCTGTATCGTATTTTCATTATGATGATTTTTCCAGTTACATGAAAATCAGCAGCAAGATTTCCTCAAGCTGTACAAGCTGCGGGTCTGGCAGCTCCTGCAGCTCTTGCACAGGCTGTGGCGGGGGCGGAGATTAATAAAAAAGAGAGCCTCGCTGGTTGTAAAGGCAGCGAGGCTCATTAGCCGGTAAGACATTGACTGGGGAACACCCCTCACACAAATGAGGGAGAAAATTATTTATCCTGTGCAAGTTCTTTTCTATTGGGAGCAAGCGGCGGCTGTTCTAACCACTTGTTCTTCACCATAATACCGAACCATTTTCTGGTGATTCCCAATGATTTCAGGATTGCTTTTTCATAAGCTAAGGCCAGATCTGTACGCATGGATCCGGCCAGGCCAGTCCCGTAATATACTTGTGCAGTTTGAGCCAGAAAACCCATATGATACAACATTAATTTATCGGAGAATGGAGAGTCCTTTGACGCTGTAATCTCTGATTCCCACGACATTGGGACTGGCAAGTTATCTTTGTGCAATATTTCTGAAAGGTTCTGCAGGCTTTCATCGGCGGCTTTCTCCAGCTCCTCAAAAAACTTTCTAATATCTTTCGATTCTGTGACTTGACTGAATCCGATGGAAAGAGCTTTTGCCATAACCCCCTTTTTAATGTTAAGAGAAATACTGATTAGTTCTGTAGAAGATAAAACTCGGCCTTTACCGAAGAATCCATCCATAAAATCTGTTGATGTAATAATTTCAGGGGTCTCGTTAGGATAAAAATAGGGATCTCTTTGGAAAACGCCTTTTTTCAGCAGCAGTTCAATGGTTAAATCGTACATATTTTTTGCATCATCCACACATGAATTGTAAAACTCCCTTAAGTCCTTTCTGATCGAAACACTTAAAGCGGTTGTATGTCCCACTAAACCATGTATAGTCATAATATGTAAGTAATTTAAGCAGAATGTGTCAGAAAACAATCTCTCTGCATTTTTATTGAGGTCGGACTCTGTAAATCCAATAGGCACTGGAAAACCATCCTTCTCAATGAAGGAAACAAGCTGCTTCTTTTGCTTTTCCCATGTCTTAATGGCTATTTCAAAAATTTGTTTTGTTTCGCCGTCTTCTATAATAGAAATCATATGCTTATTTACGATTTCGGTCATTGTTCCGTTTACATACTCCCCCCATAGTGTTCCTATTTCGGAAGATGTAAGCTTTATATTATCATTTTCCAATTGTTCTCACCTCTTCAGTATTTTTTACTAATACAGAATGATGTATGCAGTTTTTTTGCTATACCACTTGTTCTTGGTGCTTACTTCCAAGATTGATATGGCTCATTTGTTGGGCAACTTTAAAGTTGCTCGTGTTTACAAGTAACTGTACGGTTGCTTATAATCAAAATATGAATTGGGACAAAGACGCTATATTTAAAGCACTTGGTGATTCGACTCGGCGGCTTATATTGGACGAACTGTCCGAACGCAAAGAGATGACGCTGTATGAACTGACGGCTCGTCTCATTATGAAGCACGGCCTGTCCATTTCGCGGCAGGCAATAGCTAAGCATCTTTCTGTATTGGAAGATGCACAGCTCATTAAATCCGAACGAAAGGGAAAATATCGGGTAATTATTTTTAATAACCAGCCACTAAAAAATCTGCTGAAAGGATGGCTAGAGTAATTTACTAAAAGCGGAATAGGGATTCTAACAGAGGTATGTGCCGGCTTTGCTGGCAGTCCGCTGTAAATATCAAAGGAGGAAAAAATATGTTGAAAGTTATTGTAACCAGTATCTTCGTCCAGGACCAGGATAAGGCATTAAAATTTTATACAGAAACACTGGGGTTTGTTAAAAAGCATGACATACCAGTCGGGGAGCACAGGTGGATCGCCCTTGTTTCACCTGAAGATCAAGGCGGTACGGAGCTATTGCTGGAACCTAATGTACATCCGGCTGCTAAAGAATATCAAAGGAAGATTTTTGCAGACGGAATTCCGGCCACAATGTTTGGCGTTGCTGATGTTCACGAAGAATATAACCGATTATTAACCCACGGAGTGAAGTTTACTATTGAGCCGACAGTAATGGGTGATGTCACATTGGCTGTCTTCGATGATACATGCGGCAATCTTATTCAAATAGCGCAGAAATAGCTTTATAAAGTAAAAGAAATTTTAGGGCGGTGAAGAATGGATAGTCAGCTGAAATTGGAATTTCAAAAATCAAAATCAGGCGATAAAGATGAGCGTTATGAAGCATATCAGCACATTTTAAAGGCTACTGACCAAGAAGTTGATTGGGCATATGAAGTATGGGATCAGCTACTAGAGGACTTAACTCATAAGGATAACCATCAACGCTCCCGTGCAGTGCAATACTTAGCTAACCTGGCTAAAAGCGACCCGGAGATGAGAATAATGAGGGACTTCCCTAAGCTGTGGGAGGTAACCAAAGATGAAAAGTTTGTTACAGCCAGACATAGCCTTCAATCTATATGGAAAGTCGGGATTTCCGGTACACCCCAAAAAGAAATGGTCATGGAAGTAATGGCTGAACGTTTTAATAATGGAACAGATGAAAAAAATTACACGTTAATCCGTAATGACATCCTTCAAAATATGAAAAATTTATATGATCATCTGAATGATGAGGCTATCAAACAAACAGCTTTAGATTTGATAGATAGTGTTGAGGACAAAAAATACAAGAAAAAGTACATGGATATATGGAAATAGCTCAAATTGCTGAAGATTAAGGTCTTCAGCTTCTTCTCATGATGTTGGGTAATAAATACTCAGACAGAATAGAACACATTATTGCAAGATAATGGATGATTGAGGGACGAACGTTGTGATTCTGATTTCAACACACGAATAATGTCATTTCCTCCCGAATTCTTTTATGTAAAAAGAGATTGGGGAGGATTTTTTAATGTTAAAGAGATCTAGAAACATGCTGATGGCCCTCGTGGCTGTGGTTCTCATGCTGGCTGCTCCTTCGTTTACAGAAGCGGCGCTCGGGGATCGGACACTTGCCAATGGATCATCAGGGTCAGATGTCGCCGAATTGCAGGATTACCTGATGACAAAAGGGGTATTCCCATACCATACATCGACAGGATACTATGGTTCTATCACAGTGGAAGCAGTTAAGGATTTTCAGCGTAAGCGCAATCTGAAGGTTGATGGAATTGCAGGGCCGCAGACAAGCCACGCACTAAAAGTGCTTAGATACGGGGACATTGGGAAGCAAGTCATCCAAGTTCAATATCAGTTGAAGCAAACAGGTCACTACAAATCTAATTTAGATGGTATTTATGGAAATGGTACAGTGAGCGCCGTCAAAAGCTTTCAAAACCAGCAGGGACTGACGGCAGACGGCATTGCCGGACCAATGACGAGAGCAGCGCTCGATCGAAAGGCGAAGCGCGGCACAGCGGCAGGTAAAACATTGACTGTGGAAAGCACAGCATATACCGCGAGTTGTGATGGCTGTTCAGGGGTAACCAGGATGGGACTTGATTTAAAGAAATATCCTGATGCAAAAGTGATTGCGGTTGATCCCAGTGTCATTCCGCTTGGCTCCATCGTTAAAGTGGAAGGCTATGGAACTGCAATAGCAGCAGACATAGGCGGCGGCATCAATGGCAATTCAATCGATGTGTTCATTCCTAGCCAGGGCGATGCCCTTGAGTGGGGGAGAAAAAGCGTACGTGTGGAAGTGATCGAATAGGTATGGGCTGGCCTGCACTAATATTAGTGCAGGCCAGCTTTTATTGTTTTAGAAAACTCTAAGCAATGGGCCTGGTTAAGAGGAAATTCTTTATCATACCTATTAAATTTGCAGAGTTTATGGATTTCAATAGATTGTTATACTTTTTGTAAGTTTATTTGGTTAAGTGAAGTTCATCACTTTTGTATATTCTTGCTGTTATTATGCTCTCTATATATACGAAAAGGGGAGGAACATTCCATGATTAAGTTTAAAGTGATATTTAATGTATTTTTATTGTTAGGCGTGATACTGGCTGGATGCAGCTCGGGAAGTAATGCTGTTGATGACAAAGAAAGTGAACCGAAATCTGTTTCCGGTGATGTTCAGCAAACGGAAGGCAATAAAGAAGAGGCTGAAGGAAAAACGGAGGTCCAATATTATTACACCGCTAACGAAGAAGGCAGCATCTCAAAAATTGATGCAGCTGACAATTCAATTGTAACGACAATAGAGGTAGAAGGTTCCGCTCACAATGTGCAGGTTTCACCAGATGGAAAATTAATCGGGGCTACGGTTGTGCCGGGTATGGAAGGACATGGGGGAGGCCATGGCGGCCACGGAGAAGTGAGTGCAAAAGCAGTTTTTTACAGTGTTGAAAGCGATGAACTGATTCAGAAGGTCGAAGTTGGCAATCATCCTGCCCACATTGTTTTTACGGAGGATGGGAAGTACGCTGTTGTAACAAACAACGAAGACAATACTGCATCTGTCATTGATATGGATAGCTTCAATGTGACAGATACAGTTGAGACAGGCAAAGGGCCGCATGGATTCAGGATTTCATCAGATAGCAAAAGAGCTTACATTGCCAACATGGGTGAAGATACAGTCAGTGTTATTAATCTTGAAACCATGAAGGAAGAAAAGCGGATCAAAGTGGGAATAGCTCCTGTCACTACGGGTGTTACTTCTGATGGAAAAACACTTGTCGCTTCATTAAATGGAGAAAATGCGCTCGCTGTGGTTGATCTGGCTACTGATAGGGTTGAAAAAATTCCAGTGGGGACTGGTCCTGCACAAGTATATATCGATGAGAAAGATCAGTTTGCCTATGTAGCCAACCAGGGAACAGAAGAAGCTCCATCAAGCAGTGTTACCGTTATAGATCTTGCTTTAAAGAAAGCGATAGCTGAAATTGAAACCGGAAAAGGCTCGCATGGCGTGGTAACAAGTCCGGACAACAAGAGGGTATATGTAACGAATATGTTTGAGAATACGGTCAGTATCATCGATAAAGAACAGAATAAGGTCATTGATACAATTGAAGTAAAAGGAGTGCCGAATGGAATAAGCATTACAGATTAGATTGATATCAATGAAGAAAACCGCTTGAGGATTACAGGAATCTCGATTCGGAAGGTACACACCCATTCGTTTTCAGTGCTTGCCCCAATAAATAGACTAAGGGGGCAGGCACCTGATTTTATTTTCTTTGAAGGTGCCTTTGGTCAATTTTGAGATATTTCATCGTATGTACCTTCATTTATGCGATGAGAGATGATATTAAAGTGCAGCGGCAGACACCTTTTTGTCTGCCTAACCTTATTCAATGTCCTTCGTCAAGCTTTCCATTATGCCTTCATCCATCGGGCCGACAATTTTCTTTGTGATGACGCCCTTTGTATCGAGGATATAGCTTGTTGGAATAGTAAATGCTTGATATTGCGGGCCGATCATGCCATCTTCATCGAGGGGGATAGAAAAGGTAAGTCCGTAATCCTTAACGAATTTTTCGATATCTTTCCGGCCGTTGTCAATATTTGTGAGATTGACTGCTACCACTTCAATGCCATCTCCTTTATGCTTTTCGTAGAAATTTTGCATATGTGGCATTTCGGCCTTGCAGGGCGGACACCAGGTTGCCCAGAAGTTGAGGATGACCTTCTTCCCTTGAAGATCTGATAGTTTCATTGTTTTGCCATCGAGAGTAGTTAGTTCAAAATCTGGAGCAGGCTTTCCTTCCTCAACCTGAGTAAGGTCTGACCCAGGTATATTCTCGGTTTCGATCGACTCCTCTTTGTTTTCCACAGCAGCATTGCTTATGCTTTCTTTATCCGCAGATGGTTTCCATAGATTGACGAATACAATCGCCAGGGCCAATAGAATTATGGCTATCGATAACAAATTTTTATTCAACCTTTTACACCGCCTTAAGTAGTTAGTTTGCAGCTAAGATTTCTGCGATCCCGGATAGACAGGATGTATACGATAAATGCCAGCCAGCCGAATGTCAGTATCTCAAGGGACAGGATCGGCTGAAAGAAACTGATAATAAGCAGCTCGAAAAGGAAAACGATGGTGAATGCCTGGATTGAGAAGCTTTCGTTTTTCTTTTTAAGAAAAGAAGCATAGCTGATCAGCAGAAGCATACTTGCTGTGGCAGCAATCAGGTTTATTTCCAGTGCATATTTGGTGCTTTCAAAACTAATGAAAAAAAGAGGAAATACCTTAAAAGCATCGCGATAGACTGTCTGGTGCGTCTTTCCTGCAATATAAATCAGATAAACGGAAAGCGATATAAGAGCAAGGAGATGCCCTTTTGAGCTTCCGTTAAAATAAACAATAGACAGCGGCATCTCTATGGCCATCTTAAAGTGAAACAGAATATAGCTTAGCTTCCACACCAGAAAGTAAAGAAAAAAGCTGTTCCAGTACCAATCCTGAAGCTTTCTTCCCGAGACGAATCTGTACAAAAGTGATGTCATAAAAAGGGACAGCAGAACAGCCAGCCAAACAGCGGGAATCGTCAGGCTCCCGATATTAAAATAACTCAATCAGAATCACCCGTGAATGTAACCTCATAGCTTATGTCGATAGAGCCGATCACAGATTGGATCATTCCGCAATTTTTCACAGTGAGCTCTGCCACTTTTGCGGCCTGTACTTTGGAAAGAGCTTGGTCTGCATGAACCTCAGCTAAAATGGTAAGCGTATTTATCCGATTGGCTTCTTCAGGATTTCTGGAGACAGAAACTTCCGCTTCAATCTTCTTAACTCCCAGCCTCTTCTTTTGAAGGATATTCCAAAGAACTGTGCCGCTGCATCCAGCCAAGGATGACACAAAGAGTTCCATTGGGCGATAGCCAGCCTTGTCATTTGGAGAAACAGGCAGCTTTCCGTAGCCTAATTCACCTGTAATGTTTTTATCATTTATTGTAAATTTCATTTCTTCACCCCTTTTCTGTCATTAGTATGAAAGGGTTTTATTAAGATTTGATTAAGAAAAGCAGCTAATTTTTAGAAGCCGCCCTATCTGCCGGAAGGCTAATGTTAAAAGTATGGCGGATTCCATCTGTCTGCAAAGAAATCCGCCCCTTATGTGCTGCCACAATACTTTTGGAAATGGCTAATCCTAATCCAGCTCCGGTTACTTTTGTACTCCTTGATTCCTCAAGTCGATAAAACCTTTCAAAAATCAGGTCTTTTTTTTGAGGATCAATGTACTGCCCTGTGTGGGAAATAGTAATGGAATAGAAATGATCGGAGAGGGCGGCATTTATAGCCAGTTCGGTCCCTGCATTGTAATCAAGTGCATTTTGAAGAATATTAGTAAAAACCTGTTTAAGGCCGTCTTTATTTCCCATTACCATTGAAGGCTCAATCCGGACCTCCTGGAGATCAAACGTTTCGTCCAGTTTTAACCGAAAGGCACTAAGTGATTCTTTTAAAATCGTGTCAATGGATAAAGGCTCGAATGGTTTTTCTGTGAAATATGTGCCGCTGCTCCATGTGTTGAGCTCTGTTATTAGTTCCACGATGCCGGTGATCCGCCGGGACTCCTCAAGCAGTGAGCTGAATAATTCAGGATCACCCTCGATGACTCCGGATTGAAGGGCTTCAAGATAGCCATTGATATTGGTTAAGGGAGTGCGGAGCTCGTGGGCGATATCACGGAGCATTTCTTCCCGTTTTTCCTGAAAAGATACAAGGGAGGCCGTCATGGCATTAAAGTTTTCGGTCAGTTCCTTTAATTCTCCCGAAGAAGGCACGGCCAGTTCTTCAGGAGCCTTGCCTTCCATCACTTCCTTGGCAGCCCGGGACAGATTCTTAATGGGATGGACCAATTTACGGGCAGTAAAATAGTGGAATAAGCCGGCGATGGCAAATGCAGCAATACTAACCCTCCAGAGAAATCCGTTCAAGGTAACAACCAGATCCTGTCCGGTGACATCTTCTGAGTTGACAAGGAAGCATGCGTAATCCTTTACTGAAAAACCAGCCAGGAGGATCACAAGAAAAATGACCAGGCTATTCAGGGCAACGAGGCGCGATAACAGATTGGAAAATTTTTTATAGACCCACAAATTTATACCCCATTCCCCTTACCGTCTGAATATAGTCTTTTGGTGTTTTTTGCTTGATTTTTTCCCGGAGATGCTTGATATGCACATCGATTGTCCGTTCAGACACTGCCTTCTGGTTATGTTCATAAATGCAATTTAGAATTTGTTCTCTCGATAAAACTTGACCCGGGTGCTGCATAAACATATGCAGCAGTTTAAATTCAAATTGTGTCAGCTCAAGAGGGTCTCCATTAATGAGGGCTTCTCCTTTTGCCGGTTTGAGAGTAAATCCGGTAAAGCTTAATTTCCCGCACCTGCTTGAGGTTCTTCTTAGGACTGCTTCGATGCGCACCATCAGTTCAGCGGGGCTGAAAGGTTTGACGACATAATCGTCTGCACCCAGTTTGAAGCCCTGAATGCGGTTTTTTTCAGATGCTTTGGCAGTAAGCATAATGATTGGCATCATGCTTTTCAGATCTTCCCGCACCCAGCGGCAAATTTCCTCACCGCTGACTTTAGGAAGCATCAGATCCAGAATTAAAATGCAGGGATCAAATAGATCAATTTTCTTCATGGCTTCACGGCCATCCGCCGCTTCCATTACTTCATAACCTTCTTTTTGCAGGTAGATATTCACGAGGTTGCGGATTTTGGCATCATCCTCTACCACCAATACTGTTTTTCCAATAAGGTGCTGATCTGGCAAAATAATCATCCTTTATTATTTATCGCTTTAGAATTGAAATAGGCTATACGCGGAAAGCCATGCACTAATTTTTTGCATTTGCCCGCTTAAGACGAGCATTCCCAGTGCAACCATAATCATGCCATTAACAAATGCGAGCCTGGATAAGTACTTATTAATTTTGCGCATGGTTTTTAATGAATAAGAAATGATCACTGAAATAATGAAAAATGGAATGGCCATTCCAAGAGAATAAGCCATTAATAAGAAGATACCCTGGCTTAGAGTATCGGAAGAGCCCGCCAGTAATAGTATGGATGAAAGCGCAAGTCCAACACAAGGCGACCAGCCGCTTGCAAAGGCCATTCCAAGTAAAACTGAGCCAAACATGCCCTTTGATTTCTTTTCTGTATGGAATCGCTTTTCTTTCATTAAAAATTTGAATTTAAGCAAGCCGGCCATCTGCAGTCCGAAAATAATAATTAACAAACCGGCAGCCTGCATAATGATCATCCGATAATTCATTAAAATTTTCCCTACAAAGCTGGCGGATGCCCCAAGAGCTATAAAAATCATGCTAAACCCAATTATAAATCCAAACGAACGCAAATAAAGCTTCTTCCGGTCCACCTGCATTTTAGCGTTCTCGATTCGTCCTCCAGTCAGATGGGTCACATACGCCGGAAGCAGTGGAAACACGCAGGGAGAAAAGAAAGACAGCATTCCGGCCGCGAGGGCAAAAAACATTCCAACATCATTCATGTAAGTCACTCCTTTATCCTTCATTTTGATGGGCTATTGTTAAGGCTTTATTAAGAAATGGATTTGAAGCCCAAGAGTAAATTGAAGAAAAAGGTTTAGTTTGTTTTTATACGGATAGAGGTATAGAAAGTCTGTTGTCAAAAATTTGGAAGGACCCGCCGGGCATTGAAAGCAGGATCAAAAAGATACTAATAGGGAAGGGAGGGATGAACATGAATGTGAATAAAATGTTGGATGCTAAAGGACTTTCCTGTCCGATGCCAATTGTTAAAACCAAAAAGGAGATGACCGCACTTGAGCCAGGGCAGGTAATGGAGGTCCAGGCGACGGATAAAGGGTCTACAGCCGATATTAAAGCATGGGCCAAGAGCACCGGCAACCATTACTTGGGAACAGTAGAAGACGGTGATACCTTAAAACATTATCTGCGCAAAGCAACTGCGGAGGAAGAAAAAGCGGAGACCAAACACCCTCATGTAACAAACCTTGGCGATCTCCAGGAAAGAATGGAAGGTAATGAGAATATTACCATCCTTGATGTAAGGGAGCCTGCAGAATTTGCCTTTGGCCATATCCCAGGTGCCGTCAACATCCCTTTAGGGGAGCTTGAAGACCGATTTGAGGAATTGGATAAAAATGAAGAAGTGCACATTATATGCCGGACAGGCAACCGCAGTGATCTGGCTGCCCAAAAACTGACTGAAAAAGGATATGCAAATGTCAAAAATGTAGTTCCTGGCATGAAAGAATGGAAGGGCAAATTAAATCAGAACCATTAAGGAGGTAAAAGAATGAAGGTAGCCATTATTGCAGCCAACGGCAGCATGTTTGATGCTTATAAAGTGTTTAACATTGCGACAGCAGCTGCAGCAACAGATGCAGAAGTAGGAATCTTTTTCACTTTTGAAGGGTTAAATTTAATCCATAAAGAGGGACATAAGAATCTTCCCCTTCCTCCGGGAGGCGAGCATTATCAGGAAGGATTTAAAAAAGCCAATGTTCCGCCAGTGGATGAACTGGTAAACATGGCGAGTGAAATGGGCGTAAAAATGATTGCCTGCCAGATGACCATGGACGTAATGAGCCTTGAAAAGGAGCAATTTGTGGAGGGCATTGACGTTGGCGGAGCCGTGACGTTTTTAACCTTTGCCAAGGATGCCGATGTAACACTTACTTTTTAATCCCGCAAAGAGGTGAAAAAAATGGCTGAGAATCATGTTAAGACAATCACCGTAAAGGAATTAACCAGAAAAATTCTGGACCATGAAGAAACATTCATTTTGGATGTGCGAAATACGGATGACTTTGACGATTGGAAGATTGAAGGGAAAAACGTCCATATCATTAACACACCGTATTTTGATTTACTTGAGGGAGTTGAGTCCATCCGGGATCAGCTGCCTCAGGGTCAGGAAATTTTTGTCGTATGCGCCAAGGGAGGCTCATCGGAATTTGTTGCCGGACAGGTAGCGGAAGCAGGCTTTCCAAATGTATATTCCATTGAGGGCGGAATGAAAGCATGGAGTGAACATCTGGAGCCCATTAAGGTTGGGGATTTGAAAAATGGCGGTTCCATTTATCAATTTGTCCGGATTGGAAAGGGCTGTTTATCATATCTGATTGAGTCCAATGGGAAAGGAGCATTGATTGATGCGAACCGGATGTCAGGTCCGTATGAGGATTTTATCAGGCAAAAAGAGGTGACCATTACCCATGTCCTTGACACCCATTTGCATGCAGACCATGTTTCAGGCGGAAGAAAGCTTGCTGAAAAGTTTGGAGCCGGTTATTACCTGCCGCCAAAGGATGCGGAAGAGGTCCAATTCGAGTACAATCGCATTCATGACGGCGATGAGTATCAGGTAGGAGATACAGTTATAAAGGCAGTATATTCGCCGGGCCATACCATCGGCAGTACTTCATTTGTGGTCGATGGCCAATATTTGCTCACGGGCGATATTCTGTTCATTGATTCGATTGGCCGCCCCGATCTGGCTGGAAAAGCTGGAGATTGGGTAAAGGACCTGCGGACAACCCTGTATAAAAGATATAAAGAGCTGACCGATGACCTGCTTGTGCTCCCAGCCCATTTTATGATTTCAGATGAAATGAATGAGGATGGAAGCATTTCGGAAAAGCTTGGGGTGCTGTACCAGCAGAATCACGGCTTAAAGATCGACAGCGAGGAGGAGTTCCGCAGAACCGTTACGGAAAATCTTCCGCCGCAGCCGAATTCCTATCAGCAAATCCGGGAAATGAATATGGGCAAAATCTCACCAGAGGAAGAAGCACAGCGTGAAATGGAAGTTGGTCCGAACCGATGTGCGATCAGGTAGAAAATAGAGGTTCCGGGAGGTCCTTAGCAACAAGATTCTGATGCACATCAGGATCTTGTTGTTTTTTACATAGATTTATATGCTTAATCTGAATAAAAACATTTCATTTGACAAATTTATTATTTTCATAGCAAAAGAATGTTGACGAAATGAATATTAATATATAGAATTAACTAAGTGATAATAATTATCATTTTCAAATACATATATAAAGGTGGAAAGATAACATGAACTTATCAAAATTACTAAAGCCTTTTATTGCAACAACAGCTTTAACTCTGGCTCTTGCCGGGTGCGGAGGAGAAGGCGCATCTGAGGGAGAAAAAGAAAAAGACACCGCTTCCAAAAAGGAAGAGCAGGTGGTCAATGTGTATACTGCCAGACATTATGAAGCAGATGAGCAAGTCTACAAAGACTTCACAGAAGAAACCGGCATTAAGGTCAATGTCGTTAAAGGGGAAGCGGAGGAGCTGATTGAGCGCCTAAAGCGTGAAGGCGAAAGCACGGAAGCGGATTTATTTATTACAGTAGATGGCGGTGTCCTTGCGCACGCAAAAGATAATGATATTCTTCAGACAGTTGAATCCGATGTGATCAGTGAAAATGTCCCTGAGAACCTGCGCGATAAAGAAAACAAGTGGGTTGGAATGGCGACCAGAGCACGTGTCATCGTGTATTCGAAGGATAGAGTTTCACCTGATCAATTATCAACTTATGAAGATCTAACAAGTGATAAGTGGAAGGGCAAAGTGCTTGCGCGATCTTCAACAAGCCTTTACAACCAGTCTTT
Source organism: Cytobacillus firmus DS1 (assembly GCF_000565285.1). GTDB lineage: Bacteria > Bacillota > Bacilli > Bacillales > Cytobacillaceae > Cytobacillus > Cytobacillus firmus_A. The sequence continues at coordinate 91,059 of NZ_APVL01000001.1, forward strand.
GCTTGCTTCTTTCATTGAGTTGAATGGTGAAAAAGCGGCCGAAGAATGGTCAGAAGGCATTGTGAAAAACTTCGCGCGCCAGCCGGATGGCGGTGACCGCGATCAGGCGAAGGCTATTGCAGCCGGCACTGGTGATGTAGGGATTATGAATACGTACTATGTGGGATTGCTTGCCAATTCATCAGACCCTGAAGAAGTGAAAGTGGCAGAAGGTCTGGGTGTATTCTTCCCTAACCAGGAAACAAACGGCACACACGTGAATATCAGTGGAATTGGTTTAACGAAGCACAGCAAAAACCCTGAAAATGCAACGAAACTAATCGAATACATGACTGGAAAAGAAGCACAGGAATATCTATCAGCGAACAACTATGAGTTCCCGGTTAACCCTGACGCGGAAAAGCCTGAAATCCTGAAGTCATGGGGCGAATTTAAAATGCAGGAGCTTGACTTTGATACTTTAGGGAAGCATAACCAAAAAGCCATTGAGATCTTCAATAAAACAGGCTGGAAATAATAATGAATACGGAATCTGTTAAACATTTTTTTCGAAAAGATTTTAACGGATGGTGGCTGGTAAGCTTGATTGGGGCGGCAATAATTTTGCTGCCCATCTTGTTTATCTTTTTTTCTATTTTCCAGGAACCGAATGAAAACTGGTTTCAGATTAGGGAATATCTATTAAAGAATTATGCTGCCAATTCGATTATTCTCGTTGTGCTGACAGGGCTATTTACAGCCATATTAGGGGTGAGCCTGGCCTGGCTCGTTGCCGCATACGATTTCCCGCTGAGACGCTTTTTTAGCTGGGGGCTTATTCTCCCGCTGGCCATTCCTCCCTATATCGCTGCTTACACATATCGGACGATGTTAAGCTACACAGGGGTCGTACAGGTTACTTTAAGGAACAAGTTCGATTATCAGATCAATCCGGAATGGCTGTCAATCTCCTCACTGAGAGGGGCCGTATTTATATTTACGATCTTTCTTTTTCCGTATGTGTACATTATCTGCAGAGCGTTTCTTGAAAATCAGAGCTCTTCTTTCCTTGAAAATGCAAGGCTGCTGGGAAGAAAGCCTTTTTCAATTTTTGTAAGAATTGTCCTGCCGCTCTCCAGGCCGGCAATCGTGGCCGGCGCTGTGCTTGTCATTTATGAAGTCTTAAGTGATTATGGGGTAACAAGCTATTTTGGCATCCATACGATTACAACGGCCATCTTCCAGACATGGTTTGGCATGTATGATGCAGATTCAGCCATGAGGCTGGCGGCATGGCTGATGGTCGTTATCGTTGGATTATTTTTTATAGAAAAATTGCTCAGGCAGGGGAGACGCTATAATATCAGCAGCAAATCAAGACCCCTGGTCCGTAAAAAGATAAAGGGGCTTCAGGCAGCAGCGGTGTTCAGCTATTGTTCAGCGATCTTTCTTCTCGGCTTTTTTATACCGGTGGTACAGCTGCTGGCATGGACCAGGCTGACTTTCGCAAAGGTATGGAACGATACGTTCTTTACGCTATTAAAGCAGACTGTTTTTGTTGGGATGATATCCACGTTGCTGATCCTTTTATTTGCTGTGATTATTGCCAATGTAACGAGGTCACATTCGAACGGGGCCTATATTTTATCCAAGCTCGCAACAGCCGGCTACTCGATTCCCGGGGCGATCATCGCAATTGGAATCCTTGCGTTATTTATAGAACTTGATTCTTTGCTTGCGCCATTTTATGCTTATATGGGATGGGGGAAAGCTCCCCTTATCTTAAGTTTATCTCTGGGCATGCTGGTGATTGGCTATACCATCCGTTTTATGGCAACAGGCTATAATGCTGTTGAAATCGGCTTTGAGAAAATCGGGCCTAAATATACAGAAGCATCCAGGATGCTGGGATTCGGCGTCACCAAAACCTTTTTCAAGGTGGACTTGCCGCTGATCAAAGGCGCCTTATTCAGCGGGTTTATTTTAACATTTGTAGAGATTATTAAGGAACTGCCTTTGGCTTTGCTGCTCAGGCCGTTTAACTTTGATACCCTTGCCACGAAGACCTATCAATACGCAAAAGATGAGATGATACATGAAGCAGCCATCCCTTCTCTCATGATTATCCTCATAAGTGTTTTATCTGTTGCGGTGTTCCAAATGATTGATAAGAAGGTGAAGAAATGAACATCCTTACCATTCAAAACCTGACTTTTTCATTTCCAAAAGCCCGTGTTCCTGTAATTGAGAATTTTTCTTTTAAAGTGGACGAGGGTGAAATCGTGGGCATACTCGGACAGAGCGGAAGCGGTAAAAGCACGCTGCTCAGATTGATTTCAGGTCTTGAAATTCCGAGGTCGGGAAGAATTGAAATCGCAGGCACAGAAGCAGCCGGAGAGAAGACGTTTGTACAGCCGGAAGACCGCGGGGTGGGCATGGTATTCCAGGATTATGCCCTTTTCCCTCATATGTCAGTAAAGGATAATCTTTTATTCGGTTTGTCGCGCCTGCCGCGGAAAGAAAGATATCCGCGTGTCAGGGAGATGCTTGAGCTTGTTCAGATGACAGATTATGAGAAAAGATATCCGCATGAGCTAAGCGGCGGCCAGCAGCAGCGGATTGCTCTGGCAAGGGCTCTGGCACCCAAGCCGAAGCTGCTGCTGATGGATGAGCCATTCAGCAATTTGGATGCGAACTTAAAAGGATCGATCAGGGATGAGCTTCTGATGATACTGAAAAAGGCAAACATGACCTGTATCATGGTGACGCATGATAAAGAAGATGTGGAAGCCATCTGCGGCAGAAGCAATGTATTTGGGAAAGCGGAAGGAACAGCATGTGAAACTCCTGGAAAGGAAAGTAAACTTACCTTTGTGAGGTAGCTCTTTAAGGCTTGCTATAGAAGCGAGCCTTTTTGATATTCTGTCAGATACTCTATTTTAGAAGCTTTCATAATTTGTTCATATTTATTTGCTATAGTACTTTGATATAGTAAGAGATGAAGACAGAATAAGGATGTGAAAATGATGAAGATCAAATTGGTTCTTGCTGCTTCACTGATTTCTATGGCATTAGCTGGCTGTGGACAAGCAGATTCCAAGGATGATGCTGCTTCTGAGACTGAAGACATCAAAGCATTAGTGAAGGATTACAGCGTTGGAAACATAAAGACTGGATCTGCCTCCATTACTTCAGAGCAGCTGATCGTTAAAGAATCGGACGGAGAAGAATTATCCTATGATCTGCCGGAAGAAGAATTTTTCGTATCGATTGCCCCTTATGCTAATGAAACCCATCCTTGAACGAATCATAGCTTGACAGGTTGTCAAGGTGAACTGGCTGAAAAAGAGTTTGATGTTTATATTGAGGATTCGGAAGGCAATGTGATTTTGGATGATACGATCAAAACTCAGGCTAATGGGTTTTTCGATTTATGGCTTCCAAGAGACAAAACCTATCAAATAAAGATTAAGCATGATGGAAAAGCATCAGAATCCGAGATTTCTACTTTTGAGGATGACGCTACTTGCATTACCACGATGCAATTAACATAAAAGGATCTGCTGCAGGCGAATACCTGCTATCGGGCTGCCATTGGGCGGCTCTTTTTTTAGAAGTTGTATTCCTTTTTCTGGTTATTATGTATAATAATATTCAAATATATATTTGAATGTTACGCGGGGAGCGATGGCCATGAAAAAGTATGAAGCTGTCATTATTGGCGGTGGTCAAGCCGGGTTAGCGATGGGATATTTTTTGAAAAAAGAGAAGCTATCCTTTGTGATAATAGAAAAAAACGGCCACGTGGGGGATTCCTGGAGACAAAGATACAATTCCCTTGTTTTATTTACTACGCGCCAATACAGCAGTCTGCCCGGACTGCAAATGAGAGGTCCATCAGAGGGTTTTCCGGCGAAGGACGACATGGCAGATTATCTGAATGACTATGTGAAGCATTTTGATCTTCCCGTCATGCTGAATACGAACGTCATTCAGTTAAATAAGCTGCCAGATGGTCCGTTTATTATAGAGACTAACAGCGGTATCGTTAAAGCTCAACAAGTTATCATCGCAGCTGGTGCCTTTCAAAAGCCTTATATACCTCCTCTTATTAAAGATGGAACAGATGCATTCCAGCTCCACTCTTCAGAATATCGTTCACCGGAAGAAGTACCAGGTGGTGAGGTATTGATTGTGGGCGGCGGCAATTCGGGTGCGCAGCTTGCTGTGGAGTTAGCCAAAGATCGGAAAGTCACAATAGCTGCCCGCCATCGCATGAAATTTTTGCCCTTAACAATTCTGGGGAAAAGCATTTTTTATTGGCTGGAAAAACTCGGCCTGCTGTTTGCGGGGACAGATACGATTAAAGGCAGCTGGTTTCAGAAACAGAAGGACCCGATTTTTGGAAAAGAGCTGAAAACACTCATTCAGAATAAAAAGGTTGATGTAAAGCCAAAAGTTTTACAGGTCAGTGGTACAGAAGTACTCTTTGGAGATGGTATTCAGAGGAATTTCGAAAGTATTATCTGGTCTACTGGTTTTGTTCCTTCATACGAATGGATTCATATAGAGGGTGTGGTCTCTGCTGAAGGAAAACCGATACATAAAAGGGGAATTACTGAAATTAAGGGGCTTTATTTTATTGGTTTACCTTGGCAATATCAGAGAGGATCCGCTTTGATTTGTGGAGTGGGAAGGGATGCAGAGTATTTGGCTTCCATAGTTCTTTCTGGCAAGTTCCAACAGTTAAGGAAGTAACTCAAAAAACCAAAAAGCTCAGATATTCCGAGCTTTTTGGACATATTCTAATTGATATGGCTATTCTTCTTTAAGGTCATTGATTAGTTTTTTCATTTCCGAAATTTCTTTTTTTTGTGTTTCAATAATGGTGTCGGCTAAGCTGCGGACTCTCGGGTCTGATATCTGAGCCCGTTCACTGGTTAAAATGGCAATGGAGTGGTGCGGAATCATCGCTTCCATATAGTCAACATCATTTACTGTGGTCTGGCTTCGCAATAAAAATAAGGATGCGATGAAAACGAAAAGGCTTCCGGCGGCAATTCCTGCATTCAATTTACGATTTTTTAACATATTGCGCATAAATGCCAGCATAATGATAGCCATCGTGGCCCCCATCAACAGAGCCATATAAGCCCTTGTTTCACTGAAGAAGACATGATCCAATTTATATGTGCTGAAATATTTAAAAATAAACATGACAATCGTAGAGACTATTACCATTCCTGCAAATTTTACATAAGCTTTCACTCTATTTCCCCCTCTTGGCTAGAATTTATAAGATGTGCTTGTCTAAACTTAAGCAGGGTTTTAATCAGGCACAAGCCATTGTACAAGGGCCGGGAAGAACGCATATGAAACTCCCTTTAAATGGCGTCTTTATTATTTTCTACCACGTCTAAAATAAAATAAACTGCACAGAAAATGCACATATAGCTTTCTGCCGCGTTCCTGGCTAAATGTTTCGTCATTAGTTAAACAAAGCGAAGTATAGTAGAGAGCTAGAAAGGGGCCGGGATATGAATAATTGGTTTCCCTGCCTTTTAAAGAAAGGGGCGGTCATTGAAAAAAGGATTAGCTGCTAAAATAGATGAATATTTAATGAAAAGTAAGCGATCAGAGGGTGTTTCTATGAAAAAATGGCTTGGCTCAGCAGGAGTTTGTATTAGAGGACATAAGGTCCTAATGGTGTTGCAGGGAACAGCAGATGAACCAAAACGCTGGTCTGTTCCTTCCGGCGGATTGGAAGAAGGAGAAACGTTTGAAGAGTGCTGTATCAGGGAGATAAGGGAAGAAACGGGGTTTGAGGTAAGAGTGATACGGCCTATTTATAAAAAAGAGAGCAGTGGCGGAGAAGTCAGATATTATGAAGTTGAGATTATTGGAGGTAAAGCAACAATTCAGGATCCTGACCAATTAATTTATGACATTGACTGGAAGAGTCTCGAGGAATTAAGAACCTTAGAGTTATGCTTTCCCGAAGATCGAAATTTTTTAATTACTCAAATTTCTTTTACTTATTGTGGAGAAGATTATGGAGTGGAATTATAAAGGTGCCAGAAATTATGAAATATAAGAAAGATGTAAATCCAGTTATTAAAAAGCAGGTAATTTGACTCTAAAAAAAATACAATTGCAGCGTTCAGTCTGGCAGTTATTAATATAAAGATTCACAAACCCAGAAACAGCTGCTTAACCAGGCAGCTTCTTCTTTAAAACTCAAAGGCCAGGTTGGTTAAAAAGGAAAAAGGATAAATGTAAATCCATTTATCCTTTTTTGTATTTAGCCTCTGTCCACAAAAATACACTCGTGATAAATTTAGCTATCGTAATGACAATTAAATAACCAGCAAATAGATAGATATAATTTGTGTTTCCATAAAGCCTTATGAGCCCTATTGCGACTAGAACCGGCTTAAAGATAAATGCCATAACCGCAGAGGTAATGATCATATACAGATAGTAATTCTTTTCCCTGTTAATCGTCCATTGGTAAACAAGCATAAAAGTAACAGGAACAAAACTCGAATCAAGGGTTAATCCTGGCAGCATTGGGATCAGTGGGAAAGGATAATTTAGATATCCTGAATTTTTTGAGAACAAATCGATATATCCGAATATTACATGAATACTGTAACCATAGAAACCAAAGAAAAATATTTTGTTTTTATCAATTTTAAAAAACAGGTAGATAAGAGGGCCTATAAGAAGAGATGCCATTAACCAGTATTCAAATGAAGTATAAAGCTCAAAATCTAACCAATGCTTATTTAAAGCTTTCTGCCCTTCTTTCCCCATTCTCACTATATGATCAAATTGCTCAAGTCGCTTATCCGGCATTTACCGAGTCACCCTTATAAAGTATATTTAAGGATATTTTAGCTCCATAATAGGAAAATATTCACAAGAATTCATAATGTCGGAAGACTCTTGAGTATATAATGTATTTTGATACTTTATTTCACCAAATTTTATTTTCGAACTAAAAAAGTGATGTCCCAACGTAAAACACAAGATTGAAATACACTTAAAGTAAGGGTGTTTTACTTTAAAAACTTTGCAGCAGGTGTTGCGGGAAAATCAATCGTATTGAAAATATTTAGAGCTTAGAAATATTTAATTGACAATTTGATCTATTTAAATTATTATCACTTTAAATAATTAAAAAGCTGAATAGTTTTTTCTTCTTATCCAGAGAGGTGGAGGGACTGGCCCTTTGAAACCTCGGCAGCAGGTTCTGATGAATACTGTGCCAATTCCAGCAAGCGCATCGCTTGAAAGATGAGAAGAGAGTATAAAAAACTCTCTTCTTAGGAGGAGAGTTTTTTCGTTGTTGGTAATTCCTACTTAAATTATATGAAAAGTAGATATTTAAAAAGATAGAGGAGAGAATAAAAATGAAGTATGGTTTCTGGCTGCCGATTTTTGGAGGATGGCTGCGTAATGTGGAAGATGAAAATATGCCGCCAACCTTTGAGTATGCTAAAAAAGTCATTCAGTCGGCTGAAAAATGGGGATACACGACTACGTTAATCGCTGAATTATATTTAAATGATATTAAAGGACCGGACCATGATTCTCTTGAAGCCTGGTCCACGGCTGCTGCGCTTGCCGCAGTGACAGAAAAAATTGAAATTATGACCGCAATTCGTCCCGGTTTTCATAATCCGGCAGTAGCAGCAAAAATGGCAGCGAATATTGATCAAATCAGCAATGGCCGTTTTACACTTAATGTTGTTTCTGCCTGGTGGGCTGAAGAAGCGCGCCAGTATGGCGGTGTTTTTACAGAACATGATGAGCGTTACGCCCGCACCGAGGAGTTCATTGATGTGTTAAAAGGGTTATGGACAGAAGATACCTTCAATTATTCCGGCCAATTTTACGACTTAAACGATACGAAGCTTTTTCCTAAGCCTGTCCAGCGGCCTAACCCGATTCTGTATGCAGGCGGTGAAAGTGAAAAAGGGAAACAGACCATTGCAGAAAAATGTGATGCTTATGTTATGCACGGCGGAACGGTTGAAGAGATTGACCGGAAAATTGTTGAAATGAAGACGCGGCGTGAACAAACGGGGAATGTGCCATTCAGCTCCTTCGGAATGGCTGCGTATGTTATTTGCCGTGAGACAGAAGAAGAGGCTCTCGCTGAGCTTGAAAAAATCACGACTGTGAAGGATTCCAGCGGTTATGCCGGCTTTAAGGACTTCACGACAAAGTCACAGCTAGAGCAGCAGATTCAGCTGCAGGATTACTCTGTTTCCAATAGAGGTCTGCGTCCAAATTTAGTAGGAACACCAGAGCAAATTGCTGATCGGATACTGCAATATGAAGAAGCTGGTCTGGATCTGCTGTTACTACAATTTTCACCTCAGCTTGAGGAAATGGAACGCTTCGCAAAGACGGTTATGCCATTAGTGGAACAAAAACGCAGTTTAATAAAGAGCTAGAAAGGGGCCTGAGTAATGAGCAAGGTTTATGTAATACATGAAAATAGTGAGTGGACAGTCCATTTGACAAAAAGATTGGAGGAATTGGGTGTTCCTTATGAAGAATGGCATTTAGACGAAGGGACGCTGGATTTATCGGCAGAACCGCCGGAAGGAATCTTCTATAGCCGGATGAGTGCTTCTTCTCATACACGTGATCATCGTTTTGCGGCTGAATTTTCCGGACAAGTATTGGCCTGGCTTGAAGCGCATGGCCGTACGGTGATTAATGGAACGAGCGCTTTAAAGCTGGAAGTGAGTAAGGTTTTACAATACCTGGAGTTAAATAAATCTGGTGTGAGGACTCCAAAAACAATTGCAGCGGTTGGAAAACAAAATATCCTAAAGGCAGCCGAAGCATTTGCCGGCCACCCGTTTATCACAAAGCATAATCGTGCCGGCAAAGGTCTGGGCGTTCAATTATTCCATAGTATTGAAGCTTTAAAATCTTATGTGGAAGGCCCTTCCTTCGAAGAACCGGTCGATGGCATTACTCTTATTCAGGAATATATTCAATCTCCTGAAAGCTATATCACGCGCTGTGAATTTGTTGGGGGCAGCTTTGTTTATGCTGTCAGGGTCGATACTTCCGAAGGATTCGAACTTTGTCCAGCAGACGCCTGCCAGATTGGCGACTTATTCTGCCCGGTAGGAGAAGAGGTTGAAGAGAAGCCTAAGTTCCAGATCATTGAAGGTTTTGAGGACGAAATTTTAGAAAAATATAAAGACGTTCTGGCCAGGAATGATATTCAAGTTGCAGGAATTGAATTTATCAGAAATGCTGAAGGTGACATTTACACTTATGATATTAATACAAACACAAACTATAATTCGGACGCGGAAGCAAAAGCAGGAAAATATGGAATGCTTGAATTAGCTGCCTTCCTAAAGAAGATATTAGAAGAGAAATACGCTGCAGCAGCATCAACCGTATAAATGGCGGGGCCTGCCTCAGCAGACTGTTTTTGGATTATAAATTAAATTTCAAGGATCGGCTGTCCATTACAGCCGATCCTTTTTTAACCAGTCGGTAAGCTTAAATGAAAAGGGCAGTCATGAATGGGGTGGCGGTAAATACGAATAGTTTATAAAATTAATATACGATTCATAATAGATAATACAGGATTAGACTAGGATTGGAGGAATTATCTTGGCAGCAGGTAAAAGTTTAAGGGTTTGTGAAAAGGGACATAAATTTTACAAAACTAGTGAGTGTAAAAGCTGCCCTGCCTGTGATAAAGAGAATAAACCCAACAGCGGCTTCCTTTCAAAACTCAGTGCTCCTGCAAGGAATGCATTGGTATTCGAAGGAATAGACACTTTGGAAAAACTATCAAATTACACAGAAAAAGAAATATTAAAACTTCATGGTATTGGACCAGCTTCCCTGCCTATTATGAGAACCTCCCTAGAAAAAGAAGGGCTATCATTTAAAAAATAAATCGCAGGCTCTTATTTTTTGTTTTTTGTACGTTACTTTTAGGTGTTGCCCTTCAGTTTCGAAATTTATGGGTTCTCAATGTTTCTGGGGTGTGAAGAAAGCAATTAAACTAGCGCTCAAGATTAGCTGGCTAAAATGGCGGCTCTTTTATTAAATAAAAGTGATGTTGGTTGAATGAGAGTTTCAATATTGCTAAATTTTAACTAACGTTAGTTGGCAAAATGAGAGGAATGAACCGATGGATAAGGAAATGTTTATACCTATTAGTAAATGTAAACTATACGCTAGATTAGTGGGGGAAAATACCTTAAAACCAACAGTTATAATGGATGCTGGATATGGAGACTATTCTAAGGCCTGGAATTCAGTATTAAGGGAGATTTCAATGCTGTCTAGTGTACTAATTTATGACAGAGCTGGACTTGGAAAAAGTGAATCAAGCTCTAATCCCAGAACCAGCCGTGAAATGGTAAAAGAACTAAAGGAACTGCTTAGTGAGGCCAAGATTAAACCTCCCTACATATTAGTTGGTCATTCATTTGGTGGGGTTAATATGCGGATGTTTGCTGCAGAATACCAAAATGAAGTTTGTGGACTAGTCTTGATTGACTCTACCCCTGAAGATTACAGAGAACGATTTCTCCCTACGATGTCACAAGATTTTCAGCAAGCATATAATAAGCAATTCGTTTACGAAGGAAATTATGTTGAATTTATGGAAAGTTTAAAGCAGTTAAAAGACACTAGACAAAGATTAAATGTACCATTAATTGTTCTTTCAGCGGGTAAGAAAGCTCATTATTCTGTGGAATCCCAAAAATTATGGAATGAGATGCAGAGAGAGATCCTTGAAATATCCTCAGATGGAGAATTGGTCATTGCTGAAAACAGTTCCCACTATATACAAAATGACGAACCGGAACTGGTGGTCTGTGCGATAAAAAAGTTAATAGAGAAGTAGTTCTTGGTAAGCTGCTAATCAGGCAGCTTTTTCTTTTTTTAAACAACGGAGGTTTGTTAAATAAGAGTTGTGAATTAAATTTAATTTTTCATATAAAAATGAAACTTTCGGATTTAAAATTCGTAAAATTGGAAAATACTGATTTTTCCGGAGGTAAAATGCTTAGATTTAGGGTCTTCTGTCTCATATCAATATTTTTATTAACAGCATGCACTCGAGATGCAGCTGTTCCTGAAGAAAAAGTAAAAAAAGAAAAAAATGAAGAAAATATTGTCGTTACAGAGGATGGTAAAATAACCTTTAAGATTTTTAATACAATAAAGGTTCCACAAGAAAAAGTAGAATCTATAAAAGAAGAACTCCTTGATGCATATGATGATATTCAGAACTCAATTCATACTGACTATGCTTCATCCGAGCGAATAAATGTATTTCTTAATGAAGGAAACCAAGCATCATGGGGGTTAAGAACGGAACTCAAACTTTATTCCGTTAAGGAAAATCAATATCCCCTTGTCCATGAACTGACCCATTCCTTACTTGGTTATGGGAATAACTTTGATTCAGAGATGGGCTATTTGACTCAAGAGGGTTTTGCTACTTATATGGAAGATAAGTACGGGAAACAAAAATCAAATTCTCATAAGATTATGAAGTACTTTTTCGACATCAATAAATCAATTCCAATTAGTAGATTGATAGATCTAAACCAAGATGATGCCTACTTTCGTCCCCCTCTTACAAACCAAGAAGAGTACACACTTCAATGGATGAGCTATATACATTCAGCTTCTTTTATAACATATTTAATCGATACTTATGGATTGGACAAGTTTGAGGAAATTTACAACAAAGAAGACGTAGCTTATAAAGTAGAAGAAGTATACGGAAAGAATATTAGTGAGATTGAAAATGATTGGATAGTTTATATAAAACAAAGTCAAACAGAACTAACATATGGAGACAAGCTCGAAATGGGGTATTTTTATAATGCTGCTTCTGTTATTGACCAAATTGATCCTAAGTTTTTTACAAAGGAATAATCTGTGTCTAATTTGAAGGATAGACATCTTTTTATTACGGGGGGTATTATATGCCGTTTGAACAATGTCAGAGTGTTGCTTCTTTAATGTCAGGATTCAATAAATCATGGGGCATTGCTGGTGGATGGGCAATTGACCTTTTTATCGGCAAAGAAACAAGAGAACATAAAGATATAGAGATTGCTATATTTCGAAAAGATCAGCTATATTTTAAAAATTTTCTTATAGGTTGGGAATACAAAAAGGTTGTTAAAGGAGAATTTCATACTTGGGAAAATGAGATTCTGGAGTTGCCAGTCCACGAAATCCACGCATTAAATAAGGATAACGGAAGTGAAGTAGAAATCCTTCTAAATGAAACAAAAGGAGATTATTGGGTATTTAGAAGAGATACCAGGATATCCTGCCCGCTGAATTTAGTTTGGAGCTATTCTCAAACAGGAATTCCTTATTTAAATCCAGAAATTGTCCTTTTATATAAGGCGAAAAATACAAGGGAAAAAGACCATCAAGACTTTCTAGCTACAAAAGACACACTTGAAAATGAAAAGAGAAAGTGGCTTCTAAAGGCATTAGAAATACACGAACCAAAGCATAAATGGATACAACTTTTGTGCTAATTATTATTCATTCAGGCTTATTATGCCGGCTAGAGTGGCTGAAAAGCAATCGGACCTGTTAGTAGAAATCTAAAGAAGTCTTTAAATAAAACCAATATGAGTGGGAGGCTTAAAATGTTTATTGTAAATGTAGAAGGAGCTATAAGGAAAAATGACAAGTGGCTCATTGTTGAAAGAAGTAAAAAAGAAGAGCATGCAGGTGGTTTGCTTTCCCTTGTTGGAGGAAAGGTGGATTTAGAAGGAAACTCATCAAATATTTTAGAGAGAACTGTAAAGCGTGAAATTTTAGAGGAAGTCGGTGTAAAAGTAAAAGACCGTTTAACTTATGTACACAGTACTTCTTTCGTAACTGATACTAATCATAATGTAGTAGATATTGTTTTTCTGTGCGAATATGAATCTGGTGATGCATTCCCTTTATGTTCCGATGAGGTCGAAGAGGTGTTATGGCTAACAACTGAAGAGATCTTACATCACCCGAAAGCGCCTGTTTACTTAAAAGAAAGTATTAAATATGCTGAAGCAATGATTCCAATCCATTAGTAGCAGGGTCCTTCATCCCGCCAGTCCAGTGAAGACATTTTCCCTATGATCAAAAGAATTGCTGGATCCTTGGAGTTTCCAAAGCTCTCTGTACATATATCCACATTATTTATTTTCATTATTTGTTCACTCATATTTTACCTCCGTATAATCGTATATATCGCAGATCAGATTGTTTTCGGAGCATTTAGGCCTGCCCCAGTTCATTATCTGTGCCGAATCCACTTGATAATCATGACGAGGCCTCCTTAAATTTATTAGCAGGGGACTCATCCCTATATGTATTACCCTAACATATCTCTAAGCACTTTAAAGCCAAAATTTCCGGTGGTTTCTTCTTTAGACTGAATGAGGAGATGTGGGTATCTGGATTAAAAAAGAAATAAAAAGAGCCGTATTTACGCTAAAACTGTAAATACGGCTCTTTTTTTAAATTATCCATTGAAATAAATGAATTCCTGTGGTAAATTTATATAGATGTGCATTATGTAAATAAAGTTAAGTGTATTATCCCTATCTTAATTATATAATGCAATCGATTCGTTTGTCAACCTTTTTATAAATATTTTTAAGGAGTGTTTGCTATGAATTCAAAACTTCAGCAGGAGCAAAAACGATTGGATGGTGTAATGGAGACGATTACGGAGGAAGTCCGCAGATTGGAAGAAGAAACCTCCAGGCGTAAAAACGAAGTGGTTCATATCCGCAAACACTTTTGGGATGAAGTGAAGGTGAACACAGATACCTTTGATGATTATTTGGAGACTATTATCGGTTTGAGGCAGGAGGCACAGGCTCTGTCTGTCAGCCAGAGTACCCATCGGCATGCTTCCAAGCGCTTGTCTGCCTTGCGCCGGATGGAGGAGGTGCCCTATTTCGGCCGGATCGATTTTACGGAAGAAGGCTCTTCCGAACAGGAGCCTGTTTATATTGGTATTTCTACGCTAAGGGATCAGGGCGGCGAGAATTTTCTTATTTACGACTGGAGGGCGCCGGTTTCGAGTGTGTACTATGATTACCAGCCCGGCCCAGCTAAGTATGAAACACCCGGAGGCACAATTGAGGGCACATTGGAGAAAAAGTGGCAATATTTGATCCGCCGCGGTGAACTTCAATCCATGTTCGATACGAGTCTGACCATTGGGGATGAGATTCTGCAGCAGGTTCTCGGCAAGGGAACGGATAAGCATATGCACAATATTGTCGCGACTATTCAACAGGATCAAAACCGGATCATCCGCCATGATCAGGGAAGGCTGCTTATTGTTCACGGTGCGGCCGGAAGCGGCAAGACGTCAGCTGCCCTGCAGCGGATTGCTTATCTGCTTTACAAGTACCGGGAAAATCTGAATGCTGATCAAATCATTCTGTTTTCACCTAATAGGATGTTTAACAGCTATGTATCCAATGTGCTGCCGGAGCTGGGGGAAGAAAACATGCAGCAGGTTACCTTCCAGGAGTATTTGGATCATCGGCTGGGTAATGAGTTCGCCGTAGAAAATCCATATGAGCAATTGGAGTATGTTTTAACTGCTGTGAAAACCTCTGAGTACAGATCGAGGGTTGCCGGCATTAAATTTAAAGCATCTGCCCGTTTTTTTGAGGCCATTAATGCCTACTTGAAGTCGCTTGAATTGTCGGGAATGTTATTTAAGGAAATAACTTTTAGAGGAAAGCCAATTGTTGCTGCTCAGCAAATGGCAGATCAATTCTACAGCAGCGGCACTTCACTCCGTTTTCATAACAGACTTGAGAAGCTGGCGGATTGGCTTATTAAGCGTATCAATGAAGCTGAAAAAGCCGAACGGTCTAAGGAGTGGGTACAGGAGGAAATTGAACTGCTCAGCAATGAGGAATACCATAAGGCGCATGCCTACCTGGCGAAAAAACGCGGCTTTACAGGGGATTCGATTCATGATTATGAAATCGAGCCTGAAGCATTAGCCCGCCTGATTGTCCGGAAAAAATTCAAGCCGCTGCGAAAACATATCCGGGCCATGCGTTTCATTGATTTTAAGGCGATATACAAGCAGCTTTTTGCTGATCCTCTGAAGATGCGAGAGTGGATGGAGGAGGAGATGCCGGCAGAATGGGCGGCTATCTGTCAGTCGACACAGGAAATGCTCGGTGAAGGCAGATTATGTTATGAAGATGCTACTCCATTTTTATATTTGAAGGAGCAGATTCAAGGCTTTCAGACGAATAGTTCGATTAAACATATTGTGGTGGATGAGGCGCAGGATTACTCTCCGTTTCAATTTGAGTTCTTAAAGCGTTTGTTTCCTTCTTCCAAGATGACGGTGCTCGGTGATTTTAACCAGGCGATCTTCGCCCATGCCAGCGAAACAGCCGATTTTCACACACTCACCAGCCTGTATGGACCGGATCAGACAGAACTGATTAATTTAGCGAGGAGCTACCGGTCGACTAAACCGATCATCGAATTTACACGAAGACTGGTTCCTAACGGGAAAGAGATCATCCCATTTGACCGTGATGGCAAGCTGCCTGAGCTGAAGCAATTATCCGATCAAACCGAACTGCGCAGCTTCATTGCCTCCAAGGTTGCAGACTGGAGAAGTCAGGGGCTTAACAGCATGGCCATTATCTGTAAGTCTGCAGAAGAAAGTGCACAGGCCTATGAAGCCCTGTCCGGTATCGAGGGAATAAAACTCCTGAAAAGCAACTCGACCGAATATGAAGAGGGAGTCGTTGTCGTACCTTCGTATTTATCCAAGGGCATTGAATTTGATGCCGTTATTATTTATGATGCATCGGAAAGTGTATATGGTGATGAGAGCCTGCGCAGAGTGTTTTATACCGCCTGCACGAGAGCGATGCATGATTTGCAGATCTGCAGCGTGGGTGAACAGAGTCCGTTCTTGCAGGATGTTTTGCGGGAAGGTCTCATTCAGGTTTGATCAGGTCAGGTGTATCCTATAATCAAATCTATATTTAACATAGAAAGAAGGATTGATTTAATGTCGCAGCAAACCAATACGGATCAAAATAAACCGCCATATGGCATGATCGCCATTTTATTTATCGGGGCTTTTGTAGCGATATTGAATGAAACATTGCTGAACGTTGCTCTCCCATCCATTATGGAAGAATTTGATGTGAATGCAACTGCCGTACAATGGCTGTCTACAGGCTATATGCTTATTAACGGGATTTTAATCCCGGCGAGTGCATTCTTCATTCAGCGATTTTCCGATAAGAAATTATTCATTACAGCCATGTCACTGTTTACTTTGGGAACATTCCTGGCCAGCATTGCGCCTGCATTTGGTGTGTTATTAGGGGCTCGGATGATTCAGGCTTCAGGATCCGCGATAATGATGCCCCTATTAATGAATGTCATGCTTACCGCATTTCCGGTCGAAAAAAGAGGGGCGGCAATGGGGATGTTTGGTCTTGTCATGATTACAGCTCCAGCAATTGGGCCGACTCTTTCCGGATGGCTGATTGAACATTACAGCTGGAGAATGTTATTTGACCTTGTTCTGCCAATTGCCCTTTTAACCTTAGTTTT
Source organism: Cytobacillus firmus DS1 (assembly GCF_000565285.1). Taxonomy (GTDB): domain Bacteria; phylum Bacillota; class Bacilli; order Bacillales; family Cytobacillaceae; genus Cytobacillus; species Cytobacillus firmus_A. The sequence continues at coordinate 107,685 of NZ_APVL01000001.1, forward strand.
GGCAGTCTTTAAATTAAAAGATATCACACCCCAGAGAGCGATTAAGCTTGATTTCATCTCGCTGGTTTTATCAAGCATCGGGTTTGGCGGCTTGCTTTATGGCTTTAGTTCAGCAGGGGAAAAAGGATGGGATAGTCCCCTCGTGTACGGCACAATTGTGATTGGGGCACTTGCTTTACTTACCTTTGTACTCCGTCAGCTTCGGATGGATGATCCTATGCTTGAATTTCGCATCTACAAATATCCGATGTTTGCCCTGTCATCAGCCATTTCGATCGTGATCGCCGTTGCCATGTTTTCAGCGATGATTTTGATGCCCATCTATGTACAGACCATCCGGGGAATTTCACCGATGGATTCGGGTCTATTGATGCTTCCGGGAGCGATTGTAATGGGAATCATGTCTCCCATTACAGGGAAACTCTTTGATAAGTATGGGGCAAGAGTTTTGGCGGTGATTGGGCTGACTATTACCGTTGTAACATCTTATTACTTCAGCAGAATTGGCATGAATACGGCCTATTCAACGCTTGTTCTGCTGTATACCTTTCGGATGTTCGGGATGTCAATGGTTATGATGCCTGTCATGACAAATGGATTGAATCAGCTGCCGCCGATCAACAATCCGCACGGAACCGCCATGAATAATACACTGCAGCAGGTATCCGGCGCCATTGGCTCCGCGCTGCTGATTACCGTCATGAATAACCGTACAAAAGAAAAAGAAGAGGAGCTGGCTGCTGACACACTGGCCAATATGAGTGCAAGTGCAGCTCAGCCATCTGCACAGGCCGCAGCTGACATGCAGCAGCAAATCATGAATGAAGCGATGCTGCATGGCATTAATTTCACTTTCTTCCTTTCTGCATTGATTGCAGTGATTGCACTTATACTTGCTTTCTTTATTAAGAGAGTGAAACCTCATCATGAGAATCAAACAGATGAAGAAGCGGCAGTTAAAGGTTGATCAAAAGGCAGAAAACCGGGCGGTATCCAGTTTTGATACCGCCCGTTTTTTTATTTACCCGCTATTTTTTAAATAAAAAAGGGGCGGTTGCAATTACACCAATCACATACAAAAGCAAAGCGAAGTAAGCAGGAAGGAGGTGGATGAAATTTATATAGTTTATAAAAAAGTGAGTTAAAATCCCGGCGGCAAATGCCGGAATCGCCCCAATGGTGAAGGTCCACCACACCCATCTTTCCCCCTCGCGGATTCCCCATAAAGCAAGCGTCAGGACGAGCAATCCGACACTTAAAAGTGCGCTCCCAAATCCTGCACGGTCATGTGCGATCACAGGAATTAACCGATCGTTAAACTCGTTAAGCGCTTCAGGAGTCAGACAAAGATAAGCAAGATCTGTTGGTACAAACACATGTGAAGCTCCTATGGCGGAAATGACAATCCCGCCAATAGCTAATGAAAAGCCCAGTATTACAAAACAAAGCTGGCCGAATAAGCTCAGCTTCCATTGCGCACTGTTTGAAAGGTTTGAACTGGCGGGGGATGCACTTGCGTTTTTTGATTTTGCATATCCCATTATAAACAAGGGCAGTAAAATAAGCCAAAACAGCCCATGAAGCCAATCGAAATAACCGTAGCCAATAAACAGGACAATCCCCAGGAAGCCGATGGTTCCTGCTATATTTACTGCTTTTCTTGCCCAGTGGAGGCCGTGTCTTATACCATGCCTGGCAAGCTGCATATAGATAATTCCACCTGAAATCATCGTTCCTGAAAGCGTCATTCTGTCATGTGCCATAAAATATAAAATGGCAGGGTTAAAATAAAGAATATCTTTCCTGAAGATCCCAAGAAATCGCTCATCATAGGGAAGAATGACCGAGGTCATGCTGAAAAACAGGGCAATGAACCCTCCAATGGCAATAGCCAAGCCAAACAGCCAATACCAGCGCCATCCTTCCACTTTAACAGGCTCCTTCTGGAATGTGCTGGTATAGGCCTCATTTATCCTCTTCGGCAATCCGGGTCCAGTAAAAATATACTCATCGCCTAACATGATTAAAGAAGCTCCGCTTTCCAGCAGTTTAATAGCATCTGAAGGCTCTTTAACACAACCTGAAGTGATGATCGGCAAATCTTCGCTGAACAGCTTCCTGAGGGCTGCCAGCTTATGAAGGAGATCTTCCACTGAATCATTGCCTGTAAGAAGAATTCCGTCCGGGCTATAGTCCAGGCTGAGAGAATCATTCTTTGAAAAAGAAAGGATGATAGGTTTATTTAATTCGTATTTCAATTGATTAAATTGGCTCGCTGATTGAAAAGTATGGCTGTCCAAAATAAATCCGTCACTAAAAGGCAGCAATTCTTTACAAATTTGCATGGCTTCCTGATAAGTTCCCTCCACATTAATGAGGAAAGGGATTTTCTTTTTCTTTAGAGAAAGCAGCTGTTTCTTGGCAGCTGTTAACTCGATAGAAGCGTCAGTTAATCTATGTATCTTCTCTTGTTTCGGATCCATATATAGTTCTTCTGCTGCCCCTTGAATGGAAACAGGCCCGATTTCAATAAATCCAAACCCCAGATTCTGAAAAGCCTTCGTCCCCGTTAAGTGAGGATCAATCCTGCCGCTTAGTCCGACTGGAGTGGGAAAATGAACGCCAAATGCATTTTTCGCAAGCTTTCTGGAGGGTTCCATATGACCAAGAAATTCGATTAATCTTTCCCCTATACGGCTGGATGAAATCATGCTCATTCCGCGATGGATAAACTCCCGGCTGAAGGAAGGCGGAAGCTTCTGGAGTATGGGCTTGAAAATAGGATGATACGACCAATCCGGCAAATAAACACCTCCCATTTTTATCTATTTTAGCATATGCGTTTGGATGGATAGGTTTTTTATTGTAGTGGAAGAGTGCTCTTTCTTTTTTATAATTGGACCCATGAATCTTTATTAAAAAGGCAAAGTATATCTTTTTTTATTGCAAATGCAGCAAAAATAAGTTAGATTGAATATATTACAGCATTGTTGTATTTACAACAAAAATTCGTGTTAAGGAGCTGACTACGCTGGAAATTCTCCGTGAAATTGGCATGATTGCGAGGGCGCTGGATTCCATAAGCAATATCGAATTTAAAGAGCTTGACCTTACAAAAGGGCAGTATCTGTATCTTGTGCGAATATGTGAAAAGCCAGGCATTATTCAGGAAAAGTTAGCTGAGATGATAAAAGTAGATCGGACAACAGCGGCCCGTGCGATTAAAAAGCTTGAACTGAACGGTTTTATAGAAAAGAGGAGTGATGAACAGAACAAGAAAATCAGGAAGCTCTTCCCAACAGAAAAAGGGAAAAAAGCTTTTCCTTTCATAAAACGGGAACATGACTATTCCAATGCGATTGCCTTAGAGGGATTCACCGAAAAAGAAGCAGAAATCATTTTCAGTCTGCTCCAAAAAGTTAGGAAAAATGTAGAGAAAGACTGGGAATATGTGAAAAAGGGGAACAAGAGAAATTATTGAAGGAGAGTCATAATGACTATTAATATAAAAAAATGTACGCTTGAGGATTTAAAAAGACTACAGGAAATTAGCTATGAAACCTTTAATGAGACGTTTAAGGATCAAAATTCACCCGATAATATGGAGGCCTATTTGGAAAAGGCATTTAACCTAAAGCAATTAGAGACTGAACTTTCCCACCCTTCGTCACAGTTCTATTTTGTTGAATTTGAGGGCGAGACAGCCGGGTATTTAAAGGTCAATACTGATGAGGCTCAGACTGAAGAAATGGGCGACGAAGCACTTGAAATCGAGAGGATTTATATCAGAAGCCCATTTCAGAAACAAGGGCTTGGTAAGTATCTGTTCCATAAAGCCCTTGAAAGTGCGATGGAGCTTAATAAGAAGAAAATTTGGCTGGGTGTATGGGAAAAAAATGAAAAGGCAATTGCCTTTTATAAGAAAATGGGGTTTGTCCAAACGGGAGCCCATTCTTTTTATATGGGTGATGAAGAACAAACGGATTTTATAATGGCCAAGACTCTCAACTGATTTTTACGAAGGGCGGATGGTTATGGGATAAGCTTTCTCCAGAGCTTGTAGAACAGCGGCTAAAAGGAATTGTTGGATTCAAGATTAAAGTACAGGAAATTCAAGCTGCCGATAAACTATGCCAGAACCGTAATGAAAGAGACTATCAAAACATCATTCATAAACTCTATGAAGAGAATGATTTTAAACTAAGCAAATGGAAGAGAAGTTTAAAAAGTGATTATAGGTTTATAGGAAAAACAGAGGAACCCAGGTGGGCTCTCTGTTTTTTAGTATTTGGAATATTATGTTAGTATAGGGGGGATCGAACTAATTTTATATGAAACGAATGAATATCAATCTCATACATTAGTTATAAAAGGGAGGTGAAACCTCAGTATGAAAATCATTTTATTTTTGGCGATACTCGGTTTATGCCTGATTGGTTTTAATTGGCTTATGGGATATAGAAAAAATCATATCACCATTGATCTGGATGAGAGGTATGTGGATTTTAAAGAGTATGTCGAAGCAATCCAGAGTGAACTTGTCAATCAGGGGAGAGAGGTCAGTTATATAGGGAATCGAAAATTCATTATTGATGGACAGACCTATATTTTCATAGAACGCAATGTTTCGATGGGAGGTGTTCCCCTGCAGAGAACCATTCTGAAACCGGAGAAAGACTGATCTGAAGGCGATTAAGGGCGATAGCATGATCCTGGGCTGTCATTAGGGCAGCTTTTTCTTATTGAGATAATGGAGGATTTCAACAACAGAAGTTTAATAGGGCTAGGGGGACTGAAACAGACTTGAGATTATTTTGTGTTATTTTACTTATTCTTTTGGGAGGCTTTTTGATTGGCTTAACCATTGATGAACTTGGTAAGGCAGGAAACACCATAATGAATCTAATAGGGTCCGGGTTGAATTTTTTAGCTCTTCTTATTGCCGGGAATAAGAAAGAAAAACAGCATTCAGTCTAAAACAGATACATAATTTAAGAATTTGGATGTCATTTATAGGAGTGCAAAAACAAACCATCTTCCAGCGCAGAAGATGGTTTATTTCATATTCGGAAATCCCTGCTGGCGCAGAGCCTCGTATACCAATATCGCAGCTGTGCTCGAAAGGTTGAGCGATCGGACATTTCCATTCATAGGGATTCTTAAGAAATGATCTTTATTTTCCTCCAGCAAGTCTTTAGGCAGGCCTGTTGTTTCTTTTCCAAACATAAAATAGTGCTCCTTTGAGACATCGCTGAAATCAAAGGATGAATGGGCCTGTTCACCAAAGGTTTCAATATAGTAAAACTCGCCCTGGTTTTTTGAGAAAAATTCATCCATGGAATCATAATACGATATGTTCACAGATTCCCAGAAATCAAAGCCTGCCCGCTTGATCATTTCCGGATTTGTTGAAAAGCCAAGCGGCCGGATTAAATGCAGAGCTGTATCCGTTCCGGCACAAGTCAGGGCGATATTTCCGGTGTTGGCCGGAATATCCGGCTGATATAGTACGACATGTATGGCCAAGGGTTGTCACCTCAATGTTTTGATTTAGCCTTTAAATTATAGCATACGATCAAATGCGAGGTGAAAACACCAGTATTCGCTAGTCCGAACAAGATATCATTAAATCGAAATAACACCAAATGAAATGGCGGCAATAATCATTAATAGTGAAGAGGCAACTGCCCATTTTAGTGCAAAGCGCTGATTTCAAACAAGCCTGCATCAATCATAATACCGAAATAGAGGAAAGCAAACACAAGCATCACGCCTGTAGGAGCAACCTGCTTAATCCCTCAAGCATCATATCTCCAATCCCAGTATAAATATAAAACCTGCCAATTAAAGCAAATAGGATCGGCACAATAATTAATGCCAATAGGGCAGACATTCGTTTCGTCAAAATTTATGCCATAAAAACAGCAACCATGCAATATCCAAGCAATGCGAGTATAAAACCCCTCCTAATTATTTATAAGCGCCTCCTTTTGACTCACTTTATCAGGGATGCTCCTCAAAGGCTAGATTAGTTGTTTAATCACAGGATATGCTATTCAAAATTTGAGTATTGCCCGCTTGTGCTCTTTTTTCAGAATAGAGTAATTTTTGTAAAAATATGTTAAACTATTTGTTAGAAACTAAATGAAAAGGAGGGAAAAATCATACGGACTAAATATTTTATTATTTTGCTTCTGGCTTTTTTGGCTGAAGTGGGTGTAACGCTTTTCGTTGCTTCCACATTCTCTGTAAGGTTCATTGAGGTCATGTTTTTTACTGGCATGGCTTTTGCCGGCCTAAGCTTTTACTTTTCAAGCAGCGGAGGAGTCATTTCCGATTTCGGTTCCTCACAGGCAAGCGCGCAAACAGGCATCATACAAAAAAGGGAAGCGTTTGTGTTTAGGAGAGGGCCTGTCTTTACTTCCTCCATCATTTTTTTCTCCATTGGATTAGTGCTGTTTATTCTGCTTATTTCAGGGGTTATTCCGCCGGCAGGTTAAGTTATGATGCTAATTGGGGCCATTCTTTATAGTAGCTTTAATAAATTTCATGCCCGGTAACAATGATTCACTGTATGTCATCATATAGATTTTTTGGACCATTAGTTGGTATGAACTGAAAAGGGGTGTTATATGAAGATTAGGACAGCTAAATTATCAGATGCAGGCGGAATTGCTAAGGTACACGTTGACAGCTGGAGAACTACATACAAAAATATTATCCCAGAAGAATTCTTAGAGAATTTATCATATCAAAGCCGTGAAGAGTTATGGATTAATATTATTCCAAAGGGGATTGTCTTTGTGGCAGAAAATGATGAAGGACAGATTGTTGGTTTTTCATCTGGCGGCAAGGAAAGAAGTGGGGATTACAAAGAATACCAGGGAGAACTCAGTTCCATCTATATTTTGAAAGAATTTCAAGGGCAAGGAATAGGTAAGGCTCTTGTTAAATCTGTAATTAAGGAATTGGGGAAATCAGGGATGAACACCATGCTCGTTTTTGTTTTAGCGGATAATAATTCCGCATTATTTTATGAGGCCATGGGCGGCAAGATCATTGATAAGATTGAAGTTGAGATTGCAGGAAAGAAACTTAATGAACTTGTTTACGGCTGGGATACTATTGATACTTTAAGTGGACAAGAATGAACTCATAAGAACATAGGCAGTCATGCAAAATAGGAGAATCATCCATGCAAAATATTAAATTTTGTCTTTACCAATTTTTTTTATTTTCAGCGCTTTTTGTTTTAAACATCCGTTTTGATCAGTTTATTAGCAGGCCATTTACCAGGGTTGATTTTATAGCCATATGTATCAGTGTGCCTGTCATCATCATTATTTTTATCGTTATAAGCAAGTTATATAGACATTTCGACGCTATTAGACTGAGAAATAAAATATATATCTCCATACCCGTTTTTATCCTGTCAGTCTTCTTTATAGGTTATCTTGATTCATTGCTCTGAGGTCCATATTAAAAATACTTGCTGCTTAGCGAACAGTACAGGGCAAGCAGTTCCCATATGGAGTTGAGTGATTTTGAGTAATAAAAACCATTCAATATTGGATAAATGGCGTGCGAAATATGGAGCAATTGTTATCGCATTTAGTTGTTTATTAAGTTTAATCAGCAGCTGGGGTAAGAATTGGATTCTTACAGGTGTTTTGGGCTTAGGTGTTTTGCTTTGTGGAGCAATCGGTTTTTTTGATATAAGGCGTGCCAGGACGGATCTTAAACAGAAATTGCAGGGAGAGAAATGAATGAATCTGGGTGCTCCAATGGCATTTATTGCAAATAATATATGAGGAGATGACGAAAATGAGCGAGAAATTATTACGAGTAGGTACAACCTATATACCAGTAACAAATGTAGAGCTTTCCTCTGAGTGGTATGTAAATAAATTAGGAGCAGAGTTAAGCTACAAAGATGGGGACAAAGCAATTTTAAACCTTGCTAATCAGAGTATTTTTCTTGTGAAATCTAAGGAGGAGCAAAGCGCCAATTTCTTTGATATTTACGGCAATGAGCGATTCTCGCTTACATTTGAAGTTAATGGATTAAGTGCCTTAGAGGCAATACATAAAGACTTTAAGCAAAGTGGAATTAAAGTTGGAGAGATCGAAGACAGAGGGCACTCTGGAAGAAATTTTGTCTTTTATGATTTAGACGGCAATAAATTTGATGTTTGGAGTGAATTAAGTCCTAGCTTTAAAGAAAAATACCTAATTTCCGACAATATTTAAAAGTGGGGGCGATGCTTTTCTTAAGCATCGCCTTTTCAATGCGGGAAAGTCTGGGAGTTGCTTCTTTATATTCTGGTTGTGTGTTAAAAAAAAACGTGTTGTTTCTGGATATAAGAGGGGCAGTTGGAAAAATCTATTTATTAATGAACATTACAGGAGGGATTCTTATGAAGGACAAAGATCAGGAAACAAGTAAAGGACTGAATCAGATATTTGAAATCATTAATGCCAAAGGAGATGTTGGCGAAATTGATGAAATTCTTAAAAATGGAAATGTGGATGATGAGACGGAAAATTCCACTCCTAATTCCTAAGACAACTGAAGTACTAAAGTTGAGAATATTTTTATCGGAAGCCCAAAAAAGCGGAGTGGTCATAAACCGTCAAAATGATCTCATCTGACGCAAAAAAAATGGATTGTCTATATCCAGACAATCCATTAATGCTTTATTTATTCATTTCAACAGTTTCATTAATATCTGTCGATTTAGAGTTTTGCCCTGTCATTCGTTTAAAGAGAAAAGCTGCTTTTTTCGTAAAATTGCCAGTCTCCCAATATTCGGCCGCTTCCGCTTTTACCTTTATAAGGACAACGTTAGGATCATCATAAGATGTCTGCATAATTTCTTCATATGCTTTGCTCCACAATGCTTTTTTCTTTTCTAAATCCTCAACGATTTCCGCTTTTCCGCGGACGGAAACATAGGATTTGCCTGCATAAGACACATTAACATCTTGATCATGAAGAATTTCCTCATACTTAGCAGTCTCTTTTTTCGTGAAAAACCATAAGTCACCATCAAACTCTACTTCTTGTGTTTTCATTGGACGGGACACAAGTCCTTCCTCCGTAACCGTAGTCAGCATGGCCGTGTCAATGTCTTTGATTAACTCTCGTAATGTTTCTATTTCTTCCTGATTGATCATGTTAGACATTTCCATCACCTCATTATGTTTTATAGAAGTATATTACCCCTTGTTCCAGCTTTTATTCAGAGTATGGCTTTTAATATATTTTAGAATCAGAAGAAGCGCATTTAAGACATTATTTCCTATATTTGAGGAAACGTGTTATATAATTTTTCTAAGAAACTATAAAAATATAAGGAGAAAAAAATGCACGCATTAGTAATAGGAGCTACGGGAGCAACAGGCAAGGACCTGCTGGATTTGCTGCTGGAAGATGAGTACTTTCATCAGGTAGATGTTTTTGTCAGGCGGGATCTTCCTATCAAGCATGAGAAATTAAAGGTTCATGTGATTGACTTTGACCAATCCGGGCAATGGAAGCATTCGGTGAAAGGCGATGTCTTGTTTTCTTGTTTGGGAACGACCTTAAAAGCTGCGGGAAGTAAAGAAGCGCAATGGAAAATCGATTACGACTACCAATACCAGTTTGCCAAAATAGCCAGAGAAAACCATGTCAGTCATTATGTTTTAGTATCTTCAGGAGGCTCATCGCCTAATTCTCGCTTTTTTTATCCAAGGATGAAGGGGCAGTTGGAGGAATCGGTAAAAGATTTAGGGTTTCCTGGCGTGACAATCATTAAGCCGCCTGTGCTGGTACGAAAAAATAGTGATAGAACCATGGAGGTTGCCGGAATGAAAGCCGTAAAGTTTTTTAATAAATTCGGACTGCTTCGTTCTCAGGAACCGCTGCCGACAGAAATATTGGCTCAAGCCATGATTCAATCCGTGAAACCGCCAAGAAGCGGCATTTTTACGCTTGAAGGTGAAGCGATTCGGGAATGTGCCGGGAAGTTTGAGTAGGAACCTGATAACTTTGATCCAAGAGGTCAAGGTTATTTTTTATGCTGTTGAACAGGGAATTTATGTTAAAATAGAGGTAATATTTAGAAAATAAATACAACTCTACTTTCCGATAAGGCGGGATAAGATGAAGCATGAAACAAAAGAGCAAATTAAAAATTGGCTGCTGACAATCATGGTTCTTACGCTTATAGGTTCCTTTGTTTTATTTTTTATGGGCTATTATATGGCCGGTTTTCTTATTGGCGGGATATTTATGACAATTTCCACGTTTTTGGGCCAATGGAGCTCAGATAAAAGTGCTGATTATGTTTTCAGGGGGGAATATCAAAATAATAGGAATAAGTGGAATAATAAATGGTAGAAAAGCGGTTCCGGTCGGAATGGCTTCTCTCAAATTTGGAAGTTATTGGTAGAATGAGCTATCATATCAGTAAACAGGTAATAAAGGAGCAAAAAATATGACAGCCGACATTCAAAAGGGATCCCGTATTGATATAACAAAAACATGGCCAGATTTATCGCAGCTTGCTATCCGGATCAACTGGGAAAGTCCTGATGCTTATGATATAGATGCAGCTGTATTCATGGCCGATCAGAATGGGCATTGCCCTGATGATTCCTCTATGATTTTTTATGGCAATAGTGTTTCGACGGACCGTTCTGTACAGCATTCTGTGATTGCAGAGACTGGTAGAAGCACCGAATTATTTAATATAAATTTGCCTTTAATAACACCTTCTATCGAAAAGCTTGTTTTTACGCTTACCATCTATGAGGGTGATAAAAAGAATCAGGCTTTCTCAGAAATGAGCAATGCTTCTATTTTATTCAGCAATGCAGCAACGGGGGAAGAACTGCTTTCTTATAAGCTGGGATCTTTTACGATTGAAAACACTTTAGTATTAGGTGAATTATATAATAGAAACGGAGATTGGAAGTTTTCAGCCAATACCGGCGGTTTTTCCGGCGGACTCGCTGCACTGTGCAATCATTTTGGCATTGAAGTGGAAGAAGAACAGGAGAGCGGGGCTTTTGAGGCGGCATCTGCGCTGGAAATAGAAAGTCCTATTTTACAAGAGACTGCAGTAAAACCCGAACCGCCTAGCGTGCCCGAGCCAGCTGCTCAGCATCAGCCGATTAAGCTTCGGAAAATCACATTGGATAAGCCCGGAGAAGGGGTTTCACTCAGAAAAGCTGCCAAAATTGAAAATGTTAAAGTCAGGCTCAAATGGACAAAGGGTGTTGATTTGGATCTGCACGCTTTTTATAAAACCAAAAAAGGCGAGTTTGGCCATATTTACTTTGGCAATAAGGGCGGGTTCCATGCCTCTCCATTTATTAAGCTTGATAGAGACTCCGGTGTTGGAAACACGTCAGGAAACAATGCAGAAAACCTGACGATCAAAACGCTGAAGGATTTGGACTCAGTCCTCATTGCCACGAATATCTTCCGGTTTCTCGGCTTCATCTCCAAAGGGGAGAACTTTGCCAGATACGATGGCCGCGTCCTCGTCAAAACCGGCAATGGAGATGATATAGAAGTTCCGTTAACTTCAAAAGTAAAAGGCAGATGGTGCATCATCTGTAAAATAGACAATACGAATGGAGCAGACCCAAAGGTTCTGAATATTAACCAGGTACAGTCCAATAAACCGGATATTGGAGATTTGTGAAGAGTAGATTTATAGCAAAAAAAATAGATTGATGATAGAAAAAAAGCTGGTTGGAGGAATCTCTAGCCAGCTTCATTTATATCAGCGCCTTAGTATAAAGGGATGCAAGTAACTCATGTCAAATTTTCCATAATCGGTTTATTGTCCATTTTATTCTTGAGAGATTGAAAATGTCCCAAAGGTGGTGCTGGAGCTCGCTATTCTTCTTCGGCTGACGGGAAGGTTAGCGCAAGAGCAGTTGCGAAATATGTGTTTGTATCGTATTATAAGATATATTCCTGAATTACGATATAAGGAGGAGTTTTGTGACTAAAGAAATTGCCCTGTTAAATCATCTTTGGACGGACATTTACTATCAATTAAGGTATATCCACCAAGAAAAAATCACTCATCAAAGCGTCCGCATTTTACAAGTGATTCAAAAGGAAGAAGAAGCAGGAATCAAAGAAGTTGCGGAAGCGATTCAAGTGTCTCATAACACAGCTTCTGAGCATATTAAACGCTTAATCGAAAAAAAGTATGTATTCAAAACCCGCAGCAGCAAGGATGAAAGAAAGGTTATTTTAAGACTTTCTGATTTGGGAATCGATGTCTTATATCGACATTCCAGTTTAGATGAAGATAAGCTGAGACAAGTTCTATTCGAACGAATGAGCGATGAAGAAAGGCAAAGAATATTAGAGGCATTTACATTATTAAAGGAGAGAGCAAAGGATGTTCACGATCTTTAAGGTAATTATTTCAGCTCTCATAATAGGCGTTATTACAGAAATTTCCCGAAGATATCCTCAACAGGGCGGAATGATTGCTGCCTTACCGATCGTAAGTCTTTTGAGTATTATATGGCTCTACACACAGGGAGTGCAAATGGACAAATTAAGTAAGTTTGCGATTAGTGTGGTGTGGGGACTGCCGGGAACAGTGGTGATGCTGCTAATTATAGGATTTGCTCTGAAACATTCCATAAATTTATATGCGGCATTAAGTATGGGGATCGCAGGGTGGCTGATGTTTTATTTTGCTCAAGATCTGATTGTGAAAAATATTATGAATTAGAATATATGTCCTTACGGGATGCTTATATTTAAGATCGGCTGCCAACTAGGCGGTTTTTCTTTTTGAACATATAGAGGTTAATTGAAAAGGATTTAAACGGCATTTATTTGAAACCCCATTTGCCCTTTTGAGGTTGCTTCCCGCCCTTATGGCTGTTTGCTTTGTTGCCAGCTTCTAAAGCTTATCGAAAGATGTTTAAAAGAGTAATAGTACAAGGAGGTTAAATAGGAGCTTTCAAAGAAGTTATATCTGGCACAGTCGGGCGCTTCTCTATAATAAGGAAGCGCCTTTTTGAATGGACAACCCATTTAAGTGATTGAGTTTTTTTGTGTAAAAAGGACTGTGAAGTAATGTACTTAAAGTAAGGGTCCGTTGATGCAAGAAGGATTAACCGCCGTTATTGTTGAATTTCTTATTGTTCTAATGAAGCGGATAGTACGGAAGAAGAAATGAATGCTGATGAGCCTCTAAAAAAGAAGGAGGAAATAGTTATGCTATTTATGCTGATTGTCAAAGCCTCAAAGAATTCGGAAGCCGGAAAGCGCCCAAGCCCTGAGCTCATGGAAGCCATGACGAAGTACAATGAAGAACTAGTTAAGGCGGGCGTGCGGGTTATGGCTAAAGGACTTCATCCAAGTTCAAACGGAATTCGCATTTCCTATCCGAGACCAGGGGAAAAGCCTGTGGTTACGGAAGGCCCATTTACTGAATCGAAAGAACTGACTGCCGGGTTCATCCTGATTGATGTGAATTCGAGGGAAGAAGCGATCGAGTGGGCCATGCGGATGCCGGATCCGCAAGGACATGGGGAAGGCCAGATTGAATTGCGGGAAGTGTTTTAGCTTTCGGAGCTGTCTGGGGATTCGGAAAATCCAATGGAAAATGACAGGGTAAACAGTTTTCATTTGGAAAACATTTCTAACGTACTAATAGGTAAAAGGTATTGAATAATATGGTCTTTTTGCTATAATTTAGAAGTTGTTGAACATAAATGTAATCAAATAGGTCTTTTGGTGTATTCAGAATAGGGACCCTGTTGGCTGATACACGTTAAAACTTATTTAAAACGGAACTTTTAGAATGGGCAGCGCTCCTGCCAGATTCCTAAAACACTTCCTTTTCTTGTATTTCAAGATAAGTGAGTGTTTTTTTTTATTGTGGAAAGGAGGGTGAAACTATATTTTATTTATAGTTCAGTCAGGAAAACATTTTTATTTCAAAAAGGAGTGATGTTGAATTGAGTTTCAAATTCAAGTTAGGAACAAAAATCAACTTAATTGTAATTAGCATCGTACTGCTGCTGTCTGTTATTATCGGAGGAGTTGTTGTAAATGAAGTAACCAAGGGGATTAAGGCATTTGCAATTGAAAAAGCTAAGGGTGACCTTAGTTTAAGTGAAAGGTACATACGGAATAAGTTTCCTGGTGAATGGGAAATCCGAAATGGCAAGCTGTATAGAGGAGATCACCTCTTTAATAATGATTTTGAACTTGTTGATGCAATAGGCCAGGATACTGGTGATTCGGTTACCATTTTCCAGGGGGATACTCGCATTACAACGAATGTCTTTGTAAACGGTGAGAGAAATATTGGAACCGCTGTTTCACCTGAAGTGGGTGAAGTTGTACTTAAAAAAGGTGAAAAATATTATGGGGAAGCGAAAGTTACAGGCAATACCTTTCAAACAGCCTACATGCCGCTGAAAAATAAGAGCGGAGAAACAGTTGGAATCTTGTATGTTGGCGCTCCCCAAACCATTATTGATAAAATTCTATCGGACTTCATGTCAAAGTTCCTTATCCTTATCTTAATTGTTGCTGCTGTTGCATCTCTAGTTGTCTTCTGGTTTACTAAAAGGCTGCAGAAGCGTCTTGCAGCTGTTAAAAGTGCATTAGAACTGGCTGGCAGAGGGGATTTTACTGCAGAAGTAATAGATGATGCGGGTGATGAGCTAACAGATCTTTCAAAAAGCTACAATGAAATGAAGGAGAATTTAATAACCATGATCAGAGAGGTTTTGGGGACTTCCGATCAGGTAGCCGCTTCATCAGAGGAGTTAACTGCAGGGGCAGAACAGACCAGCAAGGCAACTGAACAAATTACGGAAGCCATACAGCAGGTTGCCGGCGGAGCGGAAATACAGACCCAAAGCATAGAAGAAAGTGCAAAAGCATTAGAAGAATTAACAAGCGGCATTGCAGCGATTGCGGAGTCTTCTGCAGAAATAGCCGAAAATACTGCTGAAGTGGGAGCCCGTGCAGATGAAGGGGGCAAATATGTAGAACAAACTTCTCAGCAGATGACCCTGATTCATACCACTGTGATCGAAACCAGCAAGGAAGTCCTGCTTTTAAATGAGAGGTCGAAGCAAATTGAGAATATCTCAAAAGTGATTATCGATATTGCCAGTCAGACCAATCTGCTGGCGCTAAATGCTGCAATTGAAGCGGCAAGAGCAGGGGAGCATGGCAAAGGCTTTGCTGTAGTTGCAGACGAGGTAAGAAAGCTGGCTGAACAATCCCAGGAATCTTCTTCTCAAATCTCTGAGTTGATCCGGCAAATTCAGAATGATATGAACCAATCTACAGATTCAATGAATTCAGTAAAGCGGGAAGTTGAAAATGGTTTGGGAATAGTCTCCCGAACACAGAAGAGTTTTGAGGTAATATTACGATTCATGATGGATATAGGACTAAAGGTTGATGGCATGGCAGCGACCGCTCAGCAAATGTCTGCCAGCACCCAGGAAATTTCTGCGGCTGTAACAGGAGTGACAGCTATTTCAAGAGAATCTTCTATGCATAGTCAAGGCGTGGCTGCATCAGCTGAAGAACAGCTCGCCTCTATGGAAGAAGTGTCTGCTTCAGCCCATAATTTATCGGAAATGGCTGAGCAGCTTCAAGATACAGTAAGCCGGTTCAAGTTCTAAAGGCTTGCTGGCTTAGGAAAAGAATATCGGATTACAGGCGTTAGAAGAAAGCCTTTCATACAGGTTTCAGGTGATCCCGCGAATGTAAACTCATAAAAGGTGAATCTGCGCGCATGCTGCAGATTCACCTTTTGGTTATTCAACGATATTTTTTTCAATGACAAGTGACAGGCTTTCAGCCATCTCCTGATAAGTGGCATCATTCGGATGGAAGAGGTCACTGGAAAGATCACGTTTGGCATCTGTGACCAGATTGAAGGTATCCACTACTTGAACACGGTATTTCAAGCCTAATGTCCTGGCGGCCTCATTCCATTTTTGGATGACGGAATCAAAGGAGTCTCCGTTGGGCGATTGCTTGAAAGGATTATACAGTCCCATGTAGACGATGACGGCATTCGGATTGTTTTCGCGAATGCTTTTGAATGTTTTCTCCAGATTTGGAATTTCGGTCTCCAAGATGTCCAGGGCGGTTTCCTCTGAATATTTCTCCAGTATCTCCCCGCTATTAAAAAGGTTATTGCCTCCAATAGTGATGGAGATTATTTTAGCTTCCTCAAGAGATCTCCTGACTTCCTTCTGTTCGAGCTGTGTTAATAGATCTTCCATTCTGGCGCCTCGCACCCCAAGGTTTTGGAAACGATCCACAATCTTGTTTTCTTTAAGCTCTTTTCCAGCCAGCGAGACAAAACCTTCCCCTTTTGACGAGCCGACACCTCTTGTTAATGAATCCCCAAGAGCGACATAGGCATCGCCGGGAGTGGCAGGACTTTCTTCTGTTTTCTCCAAAATTTCTCCCCGTGGCGGGCTGGTAACATCCATATAGGCACTGGCAAGTCCATATCCAAACAGAACTGTCAGGGCAAGGGATAGGGTGATAAATAACGGCCACATCCATTTTTTCATGTTTTGTCCTCTCCTTCTAAAGCGATTGTACCAATTTTTTTCTCAAATGGAGTATTCAAAAGAGTTATTGCGCGAAAATTTAGTTAGAATAGAACAGGGGTGATGCTATGAGCGTAAAGCCAACAGTACAATTGGAAAATGTAACGAAAATCATTGGAAAGAAAACGATTATTAATAATATATCATTTGATATTTATCCAGGCGAAGTCTTTGGGTTCCTCGGTCCGAATGGCGCCGGGAAAACCACTACGATCCGGATGCTTGTCGGGCTCATTAAGCCAACGTCCGGTAAGATTCACATCTGCTGCTTTGATGTAAGAAAGCAATTCGTTCAGGCGATGCAGCGCCTTGGGTCCATCGTCGAAAATCCGGAGCTGTATAAGTATTTAAGCGGCCGCGAAAACCTGCAGATGTTTGCCCGGATGCTGCCTGATGTGGATGAAGAGCGGATACAGGAAGTCATTGATCTGGTGGATCTGACAGCCAGAATCGATGACCAGGTGCGGACCTATTCTTTAGGGATGCGGCAGCGGCTTGGGATTGCCCAGGCATTGCTGGGCCGCCCGGATGTCCTGATACTGGATGAACCAACGAATGGACTGGACCCGATGGGAATCAAGGATCTTCGCCTATTTATCCGAAAGCTGGTTGATGAAACGGGTCTTTCGGTTCTCGTTTCCAGTCATATTTTAAGTGAAATCGAATTGCTGGCGGATCGTGTGGCTATTATGACCCATGGAAAAATTGTAAAGGTCGGCAGTGTGAGTGATCTGGTTGGTGCACTGTCCGCCGGTGTGGACTGGAGAGTCAGTGACTCTTTCCGTGCGCTTGCTATTTTACAGGAATCCCCGCATGTCCAGGCGGCAGAACTGTACGATGACCATACGGTACACACGCTGATGGATGAAAGCAAAACCTCAATCCTGAATGAAGCCCTCATGAAAGCAGGCATTGAGGTATGGACGATTGAAAGGAAAGTGCAGACCTTGGAGGATCTATTTATCAGTTTGACAGGAGGCGATCATATTGTCTAATCCGAATATGGTTGGCCTGATCCGCAATGAAGTGATGAAGATCGCTTCCAAAAAACGCCTCGCGGTTGTCGGCGTTATATTAGTCATTCTGGTGTCGATGTTTACATACGCCCAATACCGGGAGATACAGGAGAAAATCGAAAAACAGGGCACTCTGGACTGGAGGGTGGAGCTTCAGCAGGAAATTGTCGACCGGCAGAATCGGCTGGCATCGAGCGGAATCCAGGACGAGTTCAGACAGTTCCTCGAATTTGATCTGAAACAAAAGCAGTATTATCTGGACAACGATATCAACCCGAACTATCCTGGAGCCCCTACGTTTATCCGCATCTTTTTATCGCAGGGAGTCACACTTGTCCTTCCCCTTTTCATTATCATTATCATGGCGGATATTGTCAGCGGGGAATACAATGATGGCACAATCAAAACATTACTGTCCCGGCCGGTTAAACGATGGAGAATCCTGATGGCCAAATGGCTGACGGTTTTGCTGTATACCTCCATGGTGATGGCAGCAACCGTGATTGTCTGTTATGGAATTTCAGGGATCGTCCTCGGATATGACGGCTGGACCGCACCTATCTTAACCGGATTTCAAGCTTCTGCATCCGGTGAGTTTGCAACGGAGTACATTCATACCCTGCCGATGTGGAAATACCTGCTGATGTCAGCCGGGCTTGCATGGGTGGTTACAGCGGTCGTTGGAACGATAAGCCTGATGATCTCCGTCCTGGTGAAAAATACAGCGACGGGAATTGGGGCCATGATGGCTGTGTTAATCGCAGGGACCCTGCTGTCTTCCATCGGCTCAAGCTGGACGAGCTCCAAATACCTGGTGAACTTGAACTTTGATCTGATTAACTACCTGGAAGGCCAGGCACCGCCGATTGAAGGGATGTCCCTGCCGTTTTCGCTGACAGTGCTAGGGGTTTGGACGGCAGGCTGCCTGGCTGTGGCTTTTTGGAATTTTACTCAGAAGGATATGTATTGAGATCCCGGTGGACAAGTAGAAGAGCGCTTGATAAAGCTGTCGCAGGAGAGGATTTTTTCACCTAGCTTCAGGAATGATTATTGTGGGTGTTCCAATCCATATGACTTGGCTATTCGGTATGTTTCGTTGATTAGCCTAACACGAGGCGATTATTTAGCCATCGCCTCTTTCTCTTTTTTTGTAAAAGGAGCAGGTTTAAATAAAATGACAAAAGTTGAATTTTAACTTTAAACTTAAAAAAATTACGTTAGATTTTTTTACATCTTTCTTTTATTGGATTCTTTGTGTGGTATATTTATCCATATAAGAATGAGTTAGGGGGCTTTTCTTGGGAAAAATAGCAAGTAATATAAAAATAGAAAAATGTATCAAAGTTGAAGAACATATATATGATCTTGTAAACCTTCTTATAGATGTTGTTAGGGACGGTGCCTCTATTGGGTTTTTACCACCTCTAGAACTTTCAGAGGCGAATAAATATTGGGAAAGCATACTAAATCCTGACGTAATTCTTTTAGTTGCTAAGGTCAACAACGAAATAGTTGGTAGTGTGCAATTACATCTTTGCTCAAAACAGAATGGGAGACATAGAGCTGAAATTGCAAAATTAATGACTCACCCGAATTATCGACGGAATGGAATTGGCCGTTTATTAATGGAGAAGGCTCATGAAACAGCTTTTAAATTGGGTCGAACATTATTGGTCCTCGATACTAGAGAAGGTGATCCATCTAACTTACTTTATAATTTATTAGGATATACGAATGCTGGACGGATACCTGCTTATGCAATGTCCGAAAACGGTAACTTCGATGCAACTATTATTTACTATAAAAATTTGACTTGAGTAAGAAAAATTGTAGACTGTGAAATATTATACTCATACTATAGGATGCATTAGTCAAAGAGGAGCCGATATAAATAATAATGAAAACTCGACAATTTCAGGGCGAGTTTTGCTTTTTTATAAGCCATTTTGTTAACAAAATCATTGTTATTTTGGCGAGTCTTCTTAAAAGAAGGACCCGCAAATGGAACCATGAATCAATCCTTTAGGGCTGGCAGCATATTTTGCTTTCGCCCTTCCCGCTTTCCTGGCTTCAATGGCTGCTTCAGGTCAAACCACTCAGACACTCATTCGGAAATAGTCCAGGCATACCAAACGAATTCCACTGGCGAATGAATGGCAGCTTCTTTGATAATCGTGGTGATAGACAAAAGAATCCTCTCCTTATGTAAAATTATTACATTATAAGTGTATGATTGTTAAGAAAATTCGCAATTCAACTGTGCAAAAACGGGCAAAGAATCATAGAAAATCGCTCCATGACGAGTCTGCTTACCGTGTGCTGCATTCCTCCAGGATCGATGTGACGATGTGCCGGGAATCCCACTCGCCGCGTGAAAATTTTACGATCGGGTATTTTTTCGGGAACAGCTTCTGGCAGATCGCGTCAGCGGGATGCCCTTCTTTATACAGTGAGAATACTTCATCCTGGATGGACAGCAAATAGTCCCGTTTTCGCTGAAGTGAAGCGCGTCCATTTTCTGCAAAGCCTGCGTGGCTGCAGAATACATCTTCAAAGTCATAGGTTAGAACGCGTTCAAGGGAGCGGATAATTTCCGGAATGCTTTCTTCAGCTAAAACCACCTTGGTCTTCTCACTGACAAATAAATCACCCGTAAACAGTTGGCCGGTTTCCCGGTTTAAAAAAGCTTTATGATCGAAAGCATGGCCGGGAGTGTCGATAACATCCCAGTGCGCTTTTCGGGAGGAAAAGGAATCCGGCATCGCCTGGGCGTGAAATGGCTTCCTTCTGCCCCAAAAAAGCTGCCTGTATAAGGGATAATCAGCCCTTTTTTCACAGGAAGGAATGGATGATTCGTTTAAGAAAATGGGCAATTTCTTCGTTTTTGCTGCATATGCTGCACAGCCGGAATGGTCTTCATGAAAATGGGTGATCATGATCTGGTCAAAGTCTGCTTCATCAATGAATGGTTCAAAAAATTTATGGAGAGACTGTGCCCCGGTGTCGATTAAGACCCCATCCGTTAAAAAGCTGTACACATTTAAGGAAACACCCTGAAACTTAATTTGGCCATTTAGATAGGAAACGCCGTTTTTCTTTCCCGCTGATGCTTTCTTTTTAACCAGCAAACCTGTTCAGCTCCTTTTATCCGCGCTGTATATTTTCCTTAATACAATCTGTTTTTATAACTCTCCTGAAGATCCTTCTCCACTTGTTCAGCGGTTTGATTCGGCAGGTTTGTATGGGCTGCCAGCATAGCAGGGGCGGAAGGAAGGGCTTCTTTAGCAGGCCATGACTCCCCGTTCCATAATCCCGATCGGATCAATGCTTTTGCACAATGGATAAAGCATTCCTCTGCTTCTGCTAAAATGCCAAATAATGGAGTGCGGCCATTGGCTATACTCATTTCTAACAGCTCCGGGTCACGGCAGATGTAAGCTTTACCATTAATTCTTAGTGTTTCTCCAAGCCCAGGTATGAGAAAAAGAAGACCAATATTGGGGTTTTCGATAAGATTATGAGCGGTATCCATTCTTCGATTGCCCGGCCGTTCCGGAATAAATAGATGCTTTCGGTCAAGAACTGTCACAAAACCGGGAGAATCCCCCCTTGGCGAAACATCACATTTCCCGGCACCATCTGAAGTGGACATCATTAAAAAAGGCGATTTGGAAATAAAATCAATGCAATGCTCATCAATGAAAGAAATGACTTTGCCGGCGGCACGCGCACTCGGCTGGCCGATTTCCTCCCGAAAAGACGCAAATTCTTCTTTTGTGGTTATGATATTTTTATAGTTTGTATTCATGTCTATCTCCTTTTCATCATGCTTTATGCTATTTTTCAATCTCCGCTGATGTCTTTACAAGCCGGAACACAACATAATAGATTCCACTAAGTCCGGCTATCCCCAGCACGGTAAGGAAAGGCATTTTTCCGGCAAATAGAATTCCAATCACAAATAGCGCAAGACAAATGAGGATGGCAAACAGGCTTAGTAATATTCGTTTATTCTTTCTCAACTTTTTCACCGCTTTCCTTTTAAAATAGGCCATATACTTAAATGGAGGCAGTGGTATGGTCTTTGCTGCGGATATGTTCTGGCTGTTTTTCGTTATTCTTTGTTTGTGTTTTTTCCTATTTATTGCTTTAAGACAGTACGAAATCAAGAAAGAGCAGGAATATATCATAAAACTGAATCATGAGATACTGAATCGGTTAAAGGATAAGGGAATGTATTTAATATGTTAACATAAATATCCATTTTCAGGGTGTTTTGGTAAAAGGAATCTTCATAAAGACTTTCCCGTAAATACATTCAACGTTCTTGAATATAAGTCTTCCATAATTCTATAATTATCTTTAAGTTGTTTGAATACTTAAAAATATAGAAAACTGGGGGTGTAAGGGTGCTATGCCAAGAGAAAAACTATTTTCTTCGCAGGAATTTTTAAAAGAGTTGTTAGAGACAATTAAAAATTCGCCACTCCATTCTCTTGATAAAAGAGAGACGGAAACAGGGCTGCTCAACATTTTTGAAGAGATCAAAAAGTTAAATGAAGGCGACTATAAACAGGTTTGTGATGAGCTTTATGATGGAATTTATATCTCTGACGGAGAGGGAAAGACGTTATATGTGAATAAAGCTTACAGCAGAATAACCGGCCTGGCTCCTGATTTAGTCCTGAATAAGTACGTGGGAGATCTGATGAAGGAAGGTTTATACAAGAACGCCATTACCCCTGAAATTATCAGAACTAAAAAACCAATTAATGCGGTAGCCGAAATCCGAACAGGGGTCAAAGTGCTGACATCAGGTAATCCCATTTTTGATCAGAAAGGCAATATTAAAAAGGTCGTTGTAATCAATCGGGATATGTCCGATTTACTGGAAATGCAAGAAAAATTAGCTGCTTCAGAGAAGCGTATGCAAGAGGTTGAAAAGGATAAGCTGAAAAATCAATATGAAATTGAACATCTCAGAAAATTGCAGACGTCCAAAAGTTTAATTGGAGAAAGTCAGGAGATGAAACCTGTTATTCAGATGATTCACCAGGTGGCCAATTTGGATGTAACGGTCCTTATAACTGGAGAAACAGGCGTTGGAAAAGAAGTGGTCGCGAATGAAATTTATATGAATAGTGAGAGGCATGGCAAGCCTTTTATCAAGATCAATTGTGCAGCCATTCCTGCAAGTCTCCTGGAGTCGGAGCTGTTTGGCTATGAAAGCGGCTCTTTTACCGGTGCATCCAGTAAAGGAAAAATCGGCATGTTTGAATTGGCTGATAAAGGTACTTTGCTGCTGGATGAAATTGGGGAGATGCCGATTGAGCTTCAATCGAAGCTGTTAAGGATTATTCAGGAAAAAGAAGTAACACGTATAGGCGGGACAAAGCCGATTAAATTCAATGTCCGGATCCTTGCGTCAACCAATTGCGATTTATACGAGCTTGTAAAAGAAGGGAAATTTAGAGAAGACCTGTATTTTCGGTTAAATGTATTTCCTATACATATTCCGCCGCTTCGGATACGGTCAGAAGATATTGAGATATTAGTCAGACATTATTTGGACATTTATAATGCAAAATATAGTAAAGAAGTGCAATTAGAAAAGGAAGTATTCGAAGTATTTAAAGGGTATAACTGGCCTGGAAATATAAGAGAGCTGCAAAATGTGGTAGAACGAATGGTGATCGTTTCAGAAAAATTCAAGAGGTTTAGTGCTGACCATGCAATGAAGTTATTAAATATTGAGCTGGATGGTGTGAAAACAGTAAATGAAGGACTCAGTTTAAAGAAAATAGTGGAAAAAGTTGAGAAAGAGACAATTGAAAAGGCAATAAAACTTTATGGGAGTACAAGAAAAGCAGCCGCTATTTTAGAAGTTGACCAATCTACTATCGTAAAAAAGGCCAAAAAGCTGGGTATTAGCTTAAGTGATGCAAAATCGAATCATATCTGATGAATTATTTCATCGAAACAAATGCCTGATAAGAGAACTAAATAGTCAGATTATTTAAAAACCGATGAATTTTATCATCGGTTTTTTTATCTTTATGAGGGAAAAAGCCGATTTTATCGCCTTTTTACTTTTGGCACAGAAATTGCATCTATAGAAAAAGAAGAATTTATTCTGCAGAAAGAGGGATCACACAATGGAAAAATTAATAATTACAGTAGCCCCAACAGGAGCACAAACCACCCGGGAACATACGCCTTATGTGCCATTATCGCCAAAAGAGATTGCCGATTCTGTTTATGAGTCATGGAAAGAGGGCGCGGCTATTGCTCATATTCATGTAAGGGATCATAGGGGAGAAAATACACTTAATCTGGATACGTATAAAGAAGTTATTGACCGTGTCCAGGATAAATGCGATATTATCTTAAATTTAACAACTGCCGGGGGAATCGGAAATAATGATGAAGATCGGCTAAAGGTGTGTGAATTAAACCCTGAAATGGCTACTTTTGATGCAGGGACCATGAACTTTGGTTCAGGTGTCTTTCACAATACACCTGAATTCCTGGAAAGATTGGCGGCTGTTACGAAAGAACGGCAAATCAAGCCGGAGATTGAGATCTTTGATGTTGGCATGATTCACAATACCCTGAGGATTGCTAAAAAGGGATTGATTGACGATCCATTCCATTTTCAATTTGTATTGGGTGTGCATGGCGGAATGCCGGCAACACCTAAAAACCTGATGTTTTTAATAGACAGCATTCCGGAAGGTTCTACATGGTCTGCAATTGGTGCAAGTAAGGATCAGTTAACCATCAATACGATGAGTATTCTATTAGGCGGACACGTTCGGGTAGGAATGGAGGATAGTGTCTATTTTCGAAGAGGTGAATTAGCTGAAACGAATGCTCAATTTGTGAATCGAATAGCGAATCTGGCTCAAACATTGGGAAGAGAGGTTGCCACTCCAGCTGAGGCCAGAAAAATCCTGGGGATAGATAAGCTGAATAGAGGCAGTCTGGTTACATCCCTGAAGGGTGTCCAAAACTAGATCAAGTGACAAGAATAGGGGGATTTAAGATGAATATTGCGATTATGGGTGCAGGCTCTTTAGGAACAATCATTGGGGCACTAATGGCGGAAGGGGGAGAAAAAGTAGATTTAATCGATATTAATGAAAGTCATGTAAATAGGCTGAATCAATCCGGTGCAAAGCTTTCAGGTTTTATAAATAAAACGGTTCCCGTCAATGCTTTGACACCAAATCAAATAAGCAGCACATATGATTTAGTATTTCTATTAACCAAGCAGGTATTTACCTATGAATCTCTTCATCAATTACTTCCGTATCTGCATGAAAATAGCATCGTCTGTACGCTTCAAAACGGAATTCCTGAAGAGTATGTTGCTTCCATAGTTGGCGGCAGCAGGACGATTGGCGGGGCTGTTGGCTTTGGAGCGACATGGAAAGGCCCGGGTGAGTCTGAACTGACTACTGAATGGGAGACTGTAAAGAAATATGCATTTGAGATAGGGGAAACGGACGGAAGAATTACGTCCCGCTTATCGGATGTAAAAGCAGTATTGGAACATGTCGGCTATTGCAAAATCACATCCAATATCAGCGGAATTAAATGGACAAAGTTATTAATGAATACGACATTCAGCGGAATGTCAGCGGCACTCGGCTGTACGTTCGGCGAAGTTCTGTCGAATAAGGAAGCAATGACCAGCTTAGCTTATATTGCGGATGAAACCATTAAAGTGGCACATGCGCAAGGGATCCAATTAACCAATATGCAGGGAAAAGACATGGAATTCCTGGAACTGAAGGAAGGTCAAGAGGTTAGTGAGAAAATGGACTTTTACCATGAGGTTTGGTCTCCTCACAGGAATCTAAAAGCGAGTATGCTGCAGGATTTAGTACGGAAAGTGAAGACTGAGATTGACTTTATTAATGGCCATGTTTCGGAAAAAGGGAAAGCTTTCGGCATTCCTGCTCCTTATAACGATTTAGTTGTGAAGCTTGTATCGGATGCTGAAAATAGGAAAACAGTTCCTGTTTTTTCTGATAATTTACCTTTTTTTGAATCTTTGAACGAGGAAATGAAAAATAAACCAAGTGCGCTTGTAAAGGAGAGATAATCTATGGCTATAGCATTGTTGATTTGGGTTGCCACAATCGCTTTTTCACTGATATGCGGTACAATTCTGTGTTATAAAGTCGAAAAGTCAAAAGTGAAGCGCTGGGGATATTCCGGAAAACTATTTAAATAGGAGGTGGTGACAGGAATGTGGTATATTGCTGTATTTGCATTTTATTTACTATTTATCGTGTGGACATGTCTGAAGAGCTTGAAGAATGTTGAATCCATGTCAGACTTTACAACTGGCGGACACCGGATGGGCTTATTTATTGGTGTTGGCACGTCTGTTGCCACATGGGTCAGTGTTGCCTCTGTCATGGGGGTTCCAGGTTATTTATATAGTTCGGGAGTGGCAGCCATCATAGGATGGGTTGCGGGATGGTTTTTTGGTACCGCTTTAATTCCGATTGTTGCATATAAAGTCAGGAGACCGGAATCGCCGGCAAAAACTTTCCCTGAATTTATTCATCTCCGGTATGAACCATTAAAAAAGAATAGCCAATTGCGGACGCTGGTTGCGGCACTTATGCTTGTTGGATATTTTGTTTTTACGCATCTGCAGGTAGTCGGATTTGGAATTGTTTTTTCAACCATTACAGGTATGAAATACGAAATAGCCATTTTTGCTTTTCTCGTTTTCCTTCTTTTTACAAGCATAGGAGGCTTCTGGTCAGTAGCTGTTACAGATACCGTGAACACCATATTAATCATTTTAGGTGTAGTTCTGGGGGCTGTCGCTGTATTGGCTGCAGCAGGGGGATTCTCCAATATTTATGATACCCTGGCGGCTACAACTGCACCAACGGTTGTGGGAGGCGAAAGTCTATCAAAGGGTGTTTTATTATCTCCAGTCGGAACCTTTGGCTTAGGTGCGCTCTTCTCTATTTTCATATCCAATTCACTTGGGGCAGCCGTATCCCCTCACTGGGTAGCCAGAATGCTGGCACCTAAAAGCATTAAAGTAGCCATCATGCAGATGATGATCTCAGTCGTTTTGCTAATCGCCATTTTCGTTCCGTTAATCATTATTGGACTTGGTGCGAAAACATTGATTCCCAGCCTGCCGGCAGGCCAAACCACGGACTATATTATGCCGCTGGTAATCACGGAATATGCTCATCCTTTAGTGGGAGCACTTACTTTAGTCGCTTTATGTGCGGCAGCTGTATCGACAGCCAATTCCATGCTGCTGCATTGCGGGACATCGCTTTATTATGATATTTACAAAAATATATTCACATCAAAAACTACTGAGGAAAATTCGAAAAAGCATTTAAGGTATACCGTTCTGGCACTTGGTGTTTTAGCTGTGGTGAGTGCCATTAAACCGCCAGTGCTGCTGGCAATGGGATTCACGTATGTGTACGGAGGATTCGGAGCCGCTTTCTTCTTTGTCGTCTATTTAGGTTTATATTGGAAGCGAATGAACAGCGCGGGTGCATATGCCAACATTATTGTTGGTACGGCTGTATATATCATTGCCAAGGTATTGGGAGCAACTAATCCATTTATCATTGCTCTGGCGGCTGCTTTTGTAAGCGTTTTAATTGCCGTTAAAATTGGCAAGAAAGCACCGCTTGAAGCGTATGAACCTTATTTTGAAAGCGAAATAAGCAGCTCAACCAAAAAGGTTATCTCAACTATTCAGGATGATTATGCTCAGGAAGAAAACATGCAAAAGACGGCTTCCGGGTCGAAAGAGGCAGTTGAGGGATAAAGAGGAGATGGGCTTAAAAATGAAATTATTAGGGAAGGTTGCTGTCATTACCGGTGCAGGGCAAGGCATCGGTGCAGCCACAGCTAAGAAATTTGCAAAAGAAGGAGCAAAATTAGTCTTAGCTGATTTAAATGAGAAGAATCTATTGGATAGGGCAGAGGAAATTAGAAAAGCCGATGGAGAAGCCATCTATGTTGTATGCAATGTGGCAGATCGGAATGAAGTCAGTCAATTATTTGAAGAAGCGTTAGTCCAATACGGCCGTGTAGATATTGTCATAAACAATGCCGGTATTGTTCAGGATGCACAGCTGACAAATATGACAGAATCCCAATGGGATCAGGTCATTGATGTAAATCTAAAGGGTGTTTTCAATGTCGGCCAGTATGCAGCAAAAATAATGAAAGATCAGGGAAAAGGAGTCATCCTTAATGCCTCTTCTGTTGTAGGGATATACGGCAACTTTGGCCAGTCCAATTATGCCGCAGCTAAATGGGGAGTAAACGGAATGACTAAAACCTGGGCGAAGGAACTGGGGAAATACGGGATTCGTGTCAATGCCATTGCCCCTGGATTTATTGAGACGGACATGACCAGCGTTCTGCCTGAAAAGGTAAAGGACATTATGAAAGCAAAGTCGCCCTTAAATCAAATGGGCAGACCCGAAGACATAGCAAACGGATATGCCTTCCTGGCTTCAGACGAAGCGCGCTTTATCACTGGAGCCATTTTGAGTATAGATGGGGGACTTGTAATCTGATTTGGTGACAGGCACCACCCGAAAAATCTTGTTTCACAAAAGTTTCATGAGGATGTAGAGGCAGGCGCTCGGAATGAGTAAGCTTCCTTTCAAGATCCACACAAAATTACAGAGGTATAGTCAGGCAGTGCTGCTGTCAGGCTATGCCTTTTTTCTTGGTTTAGGGAGAAATGACTTTATTAGGTCAAAGAGCCTGATCCTCTGTCCCGGTTAAGTCTCATATTCTGTTAAAAAATGAAATTTTTCTACAGCATATTTCGTGCAAAATAGATCTAATTTCCTGTTCTGAAAACTGTTAATCAGGTCTTTTGATTCTTATATGAAAAATTTGGATTTGATACCTTTATAGTGTATTAAAAAAATTCTGAATAATATAACTAGGAGGTAGGGGATGAGGATTAAAAGATCAGCAGTGGCCTTATTAATGTTCATGTTAATCTTCTCCAGTTCGGTATCTGCAGCCGCTGTGCCTGAGAAAACACCGAGCAGCAAGGGAGAAGAAAACCGCAAGACCATCCAGGAAATAAAGAAAAGCGAGCTGGACAAGCAGTACAGCCAAACTGATATTGTCAGGGTCATCGTGGAGATGAAGACAGAGCCATCTGTCCTTTATGCCCAAAAGCAAAAGAAGAAGTATAAAGAACTTCCAGATGCAACAAAGCAGAAGCTGAAAAATGAAAAGCTGTCTGAACAGCAGAAGGTAAAGGATCGCGCTAAAAAGAATAAAGTGAAAATGATTGAGCGCGAAAGCTTTACGACGATCGTAAATGGCTTTAGTGCTGAAATGATGTATGGAGACATTGAGCTTGTAGAAGAAATGCCGGAAGTGGCCGAAGTACAAGTGGTCAATGAATACGAAAAGCCGCAGGAAAAGCCGGATATGCTCTACAGCAAAGAGCTCGTACAAGCTCAGGAAGCTTGGCGTGATTATGGATTTAAAGGTGAGGGCATGGTAGTCGGGGTCATTGATACCGGTATGGATCCTTCTCACCGCGATATGGTTTTAGCCGATGAATCAGAAAAGGAATTGACGAAGGCGGAAATCTCCAAGTTTAAAAAAGATAATGGTCTTCTAGGAAAATATTATTCTGAAAAAGTACCATATGGATACAACTATATGGATGAAAATGACACGATCCGTGATATCGGCCCGGATGCTTCCATGCATGGAATGCACGTTGCCGGAACTGTCGGAGCGAATGGCGATGAGGAGAACGGCGGCATTAAAGGAGTAGCACCAGAAGCCCAGATACTTGCGCTTAAAGTTTTCGGAAATGACCCGAATATGCCTTCTACATACAGTGATATTTATGTAAAGGCAATTGATGATGCGATTGTACTTGGTGCAG
Source organism: Cytobacillus firmus DS1 (assembly GCF_000565285.1). Classification (GTDB taxonomy): domain Bacteria; phylum Bacillota; class Bacilli; order Bacillales; family Cytobacillaceae; genus Cytobacillus; species Cytobacillus firmus_A. The sequence goes on from NZ_APVL01000001.1 coordinate 137,265, forward strand.
ACGTACTGAATATGAGTCTTGGTTCAACGGCCGGGTTCGTCAGCCCAGAGTCAGCTGAACAAAAAGCGATTGCCAGAGCAGTAGAAAACGGCATTTTAATGTCTATTTCTGCGGGGAACTCTGCGCACTTTGGAAATGGATTTGCAAATCCAAGCAGTGAAAACCCGGATATCGGTGTTTCCGGATCCCCTGGGGTATCCTATGACTCTCTGCAGGTAGCATCCATTGAAAATACCTTCATGGATCTTGATGCAGTGAACTATCAATACGGTGAAGAGTCCGGAAAAGCTGCGTTTTTATCAGCAGGAAATGTTCACCCGAACGATGTTGAGACGAAAACATTTGAAGTGGCATACGGCGGACTGGGCAAGCCTGAAGAGCTGTCGGGTGTTGCAGGAAAATACGCTTTAATTCAGCGAGGGGAACTGGCATTTGTTGATAAAGCGAAAAATGCCCAGGCCGCAGGAGCCGTTGGGGTCATTATCTACAATAATGCTGACGGATATGTCAACATGGCGAGCGATCCGTCCATTACAATTCCGCAGCTGTTCATGCTGAAGACTGACGGTGACAAGCTGGCAGCAGCCATTCAGGATGGGCAGACAGTTACTCTTTCTTTTAACGGGGAAAAAACAAAATCAGCAAACCCTGAAGCAGGCAAAATGAGCGCCTTCACTTCATGGGGATTAACACCAAACCTGGACTTCAAGCCTGAAATTACAGCTCCGGGCGGACAAATTTATTCTACTCTTGAGAATAACCAGTACGGTATGATGAGCGGTACATCCATGGCAGCTCCTCATGTATCCGGAGGTGCGGCACTTGTTCTTGAGCGTGTGGATACAGAATTTGGCATAACCGGCTTTGACCGAGTCAACGTTGCGAAGAACCTGATGATGAATACAGCGGCACCGGTCATTGATAAAGGAACCGTAAACAGTGCATTTAATTGGAATATCCCGTATTCTCCGCGCCGCCAGGGTTCCGGCATCATGCAGCTTCATTCGGCATTATCTTCTCCTGTTATCGTAACGGAGGCTTCAACGAATGAAGGAAAAGTGGCTTTAAAAGAAGTAGGCGATACATTTGAATTTACTCTAAAAGCGCAAAACTTCAGTGATGAAGATGTGGCTTACGATGTAGCAGCGAATCTTCAGACTGATTTTGCAGCCTATGGAGAGATGGGATGGGCAGCAGATGAGTTGGAAGCTCAGAAGATTTTAGATGCTTCTGTAAAAGTGGATGGCCAGGATGCAGCAGTGGTAACCGTTCCTGCGAATGGTTCTGTAAGCTTTAAAGTAAGTGTGGATGTCAGCAATGCAAAAGTGGTTGATCCTTCAGTGACAGGAAACTGGGACACTCCTCTGGAAATCAACGAGGTATTCCCGAATGGATACTTTGTGGAAGGGTATGTCACTTTGACAGACTCAACTGACGTGAACCCGCAATTAACGGTTCCTTATGTAGGCTTCAAGGGTGATTGGGACAAAGCTCCGATCCTTGACGGCATGAAGTATGATGACAGTTCTTTCTATGGAATGGCAGGAGCTGTTTCTGAAACAGCCGAGGGCTATTCCTACTTGGGATATGATCCGGTAAATGACGCATTCAGCGGTGATGCGATTGCGATATCTCCGAACGGAGACAAAGTTCAGGATCAATTCATTCCGGTTCTTTCATTCCTGAGAAATGCGAAACAAGCAGAATTCGCAATTACAGATGAAGATGGAAAAACACTAAGAAAGCTGCGCACGGAAAACAGCCTCCGCAAGCATTATTACGATGGAGGACTTGGTCCGAACTATACGCTTAACCCGAATTGGGGCTGGGATGGAAAAATCAGCAATCAGCTTGCACAGGATGGACAGTACTATTTTGAGATTAAGTCTGTCATCGATTATGCAGGAGCAGAATGGCAGTCCGTGAAAATCCCTGTGAAAGTGGACACGGCTGCGCCAAGCGTACAGGCTGAGCTTATCGAAGGCAACACAGCCCTAAAGCTGGAAGCAGCTGATAACCCTGACGGTTCAGGCATTTCGTTTATTGATATTTTCGTAGATGAAGAGTCCATTCTGGAAGAAGCGCTAAGCGGAGATACAGAAGAATTTACTCTTCCGGAAGAACTGGAAGCTGGCACAAATGTTAAGGTTGTAGCCTACGACTTTGCCGGCAACTCTTCCGAAGCAACTGTGGAAGTGGGCGAAGTGAGCAATGACAAGACCGTTCCATACGTGTACCTTGATGAGCCTGCGGCGCTTGAAGTGTACAACACGAATGAACTCACTGTCAGCGGCACGATTAAAGAAGAGTCTGGCATGAAGGAATTCACCATTGCCGGAACTCCTATTGAGACAACTTACAACGAAGCAAAAGGCGAATATGAATTTGAAACAACGATGACGTTTGAAGATGGCGTTCACAGCCTGGAAGTGAAAGCAGTGGATACTGCGAATAATGCGATTTCTTTCAAACGCACAATCATCGTCGACGCGACAGGCCCGACGGTCGAAATCGATGGACTGCCTTCAAGCAAATACATTAAGCATAACAAGAAAGACCCTGTCATCAACATCACAGTGACAGATAATTTTGACCAGCTTCGCTTCTCTCAGGACGGCAGCGAGCTGTTCTACCAGGAATTTCAGGAGCCTTATGCAATGAGAGGCATCGAAAAAGAATTCAAAAATATTAAACTTTCTTTGAAGGAAGGCTTAAACGTTTTCACGTTCGAAGCAGAGGACCTGGCCGGCAACAAAACAACCAAGACGGTCGAACTATACAAGCTGAAAAAAGGCGAACAGCCTCCGCAAAACCACGAAACTCCTGATGGCCCGGTGAAGCCTGGGAAAGGGAATGGAAAGAAAGATAAGTAATAGTATGGGGAAACCCGGCTTCCTTTGGTGGAGCCGGGTTTTCTTTTTGAGGAGATGGCGAGCAGAAGGGGATTTTGCAAAATAGACGAAGAGGATCTGCAAATAGAACGCTGATTTTGCAAATAGAAAAGCACTTTTTGCAAACAGAAAATCAATCTGCAAATAGATGAATTGGACCTGCAAATAGAAAAGCTGATTCTGCAATTAGAACCTTTAATCTGCAAATAGGATCATAAAACGTGCAAATAGACCAGTCTCTCTGCTGCAGACTGGTTATAAGCTGAAATGATTGTTGACTATTCAGTTGAACTGTATTATCTTATTATTAAGTTGAACTATATAGCTGAACTGAATAGAGGCTGAGAATATGAAACATAAATTATTGCCGTTATCTGAAACCATGCATTATATTTTATTAGCTTTGCGTGAGCCGCTCCATGGCTATGCCGTCATGCAGAAGATAGAAGAGATAAGTAACGGTACTGTTATTTTAGCAGCTGGTACATTATACGGTGCGATTGAAAACCTGAATAAGCATGGCTGGATTGAACCTGTCGGAGAGTCAGGCAGGAGAAAAGTTTATATGATTACTGCGGAAGGAAGTCAAATTTTGAAAATCGAACAAAACAGGCTGCAGCATATTTTATCCCTGTACGAAGGAAGTGAATCGAATGAAGAAACTTAAGATGTTTTTTGATATTGAAAAAGAGGAGCACTGGCTGAACGAGCAATTGCAAAAAGGCTATCGCTGTACAAACATTGGCGGATTGGGAATATACACTTTCGAAAAAACAGACAAGAAATATGTGATGCGGCTCGATTATCAAGATTATTTATCAAAGAAAAAATTCGAAGATTACAAAGGGATATATGAAGATTTCGGCTGGGTTTATATAAGTGGGCCATGGCTTGGCGGAATTCGATATTGGCAAAAAGAGGATGATGGTCAAAGTCAAATTTTCTCGGATCGCCAATCAGAGAGTAATTATTATCGAAGACTGATGGGGTATTCATCTGGTTTGGGGATACTGTTATTGTCTTTTTCGTATATGATTTACAAGGATTCAGGCTTATATTTAGCCGAAGGTCTTTGGAGTATGGAGGGTGCAATATTTTGGAAAGCCTTTTTATTTGAAACTCCATTTGTCCTTTTAAGGCTGCTTCCAGTCTTTATGGCTGTGTTCTTCGGAAGCAGTTTCTGTAAAGCTTATCGTAAGTATTCAATGTTAAAAGAGAAATAGTGCAAGTGGGACAGGTCAACTGTCCCTTTTTATGGCTGAACATGAAACTTTCCCGCCTGTAAAATCGTAAACTATTAAAAAGGGGGACTGGTTGTGAAAGAAAATAGCGGCAGGTTTGATTTTTACTCGGCCATTATTATTTCAGTGATAGCCATATTCTTAATGATCAGGAACATGTTAACGGACATAGATTTCTTTTCCGTGACCAATGCTTTGGCTGTTTTTGCTCTAGTAGTATCCCTCAGGCAGTTGTATACCCTAACCATGTCATCCCGGAAAGGGGAACCATCATGAATATGATCCTTTTTAGAATGGAAGGCAAAAATAAATAGCGAATGGTTTAGTGTAAGGCGGGAAGCTGGTGTGCAGAATGAATCTGTGCACTTTTTTTGGTGCTTGTTAACTTAAACCACAGGAGCTGGAGGAGCTTCGGATCATCCGAGGCCAGAGTTCGAACCCGGGTTAACTTCGTACATAGAAAGTAGAAATCCGAGGTGCAGAGTCTGAACCTGGTCCAACTTCAGACACAAAAAGCAGGAAACCTGCAGCCAGAGTCCGAACCTGGTCCAACTTCTGACACAAAAAGCAGGAAACCTGCAGCCAGAGTCTGAACCTGGTCCAACTTCAGACACAAAAAGCAGGAAACCTGCAGCCGGAGTCAGAACCTGGTTCAACTTCTGACACAGAAGGCAGGAAACCTGCAGTCAGAGTCAGAACCTGGTCCAACTTCGGACACAAAACACAGAAAAACGCGAGTTAGAGTCCGAACCAGTATTAACCAGGAAAAATCAGGACCCGAATACCACTCATCTGCGCAAAAACATCAAACACCACAAAAAAACCTGCTGTTAAGAAATTTGTAATAACTATATAATGTTTTGGTTAGAATCTTTGTTTATACTTCTTTCAAGACTATCAAGCTGGGTTCAACCCGGCTATTATGATACAAAACCGGGGTGACTGGATGTCCATAAAAAAACGATTGATTTTATCGAATATAGGGATGGTGCTGCTCCCTGCTGTTTTATTTTTACTGCTTGAGATGGTCATTGGGTATGTATTGTTTTATCCTGTGAAAGGTTCGGTGGATCAGGAGGATCTCGAATTTTTCCGGTCGATTCGGATTTATCTGCTGGTCGGAGTGCTGGTTTTGACCAATGGTATCCTGACTTTCCTTGTTTCGAAAAGCATTATTGCTCCTCTCCTCCGGCTGAAGCAATCGGCAAATGATATCAGCAGAGGAAATCTGGATACAAAAATAGAGGTTTCCGGGAAAAAGGATGAGCTGAACGAACTGGCCATGGCGTTTGAAAGCATGAGAAGCCGATTGAAGGAGGCGGATGCCATGCAAAAGCAATATGAAGAAAATCAGAAGGAATTGATTGCGAGCATTTCCCATGATTTGAAAACTCCTTTAACCAGCATTAAGGGCTATATCCGGGGCCTGTCAGATGGTGTGGCGAATACGCCGGAAAAGATGGAACGGTATTTGGGCACGATTGAAAAAAAGGCGGATGATATGGAAGCTTTGATCTCAGAGCTTTTATTGTATTCCAAGCTTGATTTGCCGAATGTTCCTTATGATTTGAGGGAGCTGGATTTAGCGTCCTACTTTGATGATTACCTAGAGGAGCTTCGGTTTAATCTGGCAGAACAGCCTGTCAGCCTCCGTCTTGAGTGCGAGCCGAATCAATCGTATCGCGTGCAGGCTGACAGGGATAAATTGAATCGCGTTGTTGGCAATATTGTGCAGAACAGTTTGAAATACATGAAGGAAGGCAAGAAAGAATTAGTCGTCAGGCTGTCGTCAAAAGCGGAGGACGTCACAGTTGAAATTCAGGACAATGGTGCTGGCGTCTCACACGACGAGCTGCCTCATTTATTTGACCGCTTTTACCGTACGGATGTCTCCCGGAATTCTGCTACAGGCGGCAGCGGGCTGGGTCTGGCCATTGTAAAAAAGATCATCGAAGGCCACGGGGGGACCGTTTGGGCAAGTGGCGGAGCCCAACAGGGACTTAGTATATTTTTTAGGTTAAAAAAGGGGGGAAGATGATTGGAAAAAATCTTAATCATAGAAGATGAGCTAAGTATTGCTGAGCTGGAACGGGATTACCTGGAATTGAATCATTATGACGCAGATATTGCGGCGACGGGTCAGGAAGGCTTGGAGCGCATAAAGGAAAACGCCTATCGGCTGGTGCTGTTGGACCTGATGCTGCCGGATATGGACGGCTATGAAGTCTGCAGGAAAATCAGGGAAATCTCGGAAATTCCCATTATTATGGTGACCGCAAAAAATGAGGATATTGATATGATCCGGGGATTGGGCCGCGGAGCGGATGATTATATTGCCAAACCTTTTAATCCCAATCAATTGATCGCCAGGGTGAAGGCGCATATAGCCAGGTATGACAGGCTGACTTCCAGCGGTCCTTTCAAGGATGAAGACATCAGGATTGGGGATTTGCTGATTCAGCCGGGCACACGGAAAGTATTTGCAGGCAATCAAGAAAAAATCCTTACAGCCAAGGAGTTCGATCTGCTGCTGTTTATGGCTTCCTCCCCGAATCAGGTCTTCAGCAAAGAGCATCTGCTCGAGCAGGTATGGGGATTTGATTTCTATGGGGATATCACAACCGTGACAGTTCATATCAGAAGGCTGAGGGAGAAAATTGAAAAAGACCCATCTGAGCCGGATTATATTGAAACGGTTTGGGGTGTGGGCTATCGATTTAAACGGTAAGAGCGTATAGATTTCTATGCGTTCTTTTTTTATTTCCGGATTTAATATTTCTGTAAGAATTTGATAAGAGTGCTGTTAGAACCTCTGCTTAGAATGGGTTTTGTAATCGAAATAGGAGAGGGGACAAAAGGAAATGCCAAAAAGAACATTGGCTGAAAATAGTTATATAGGATTGGGCTTGGTCTATCTGGTCTGCCTGCTGATTCAGTTTTTGCTGGCGGGGATGTCGATCTTTGGTGATCCGTCCAAGTGGGCCGCCCATAAGATGTTTGTGCATTTGTTTGGATATGCCATTCCGGTCCTGATGGTGTTCAGTGCGCTGGCAGGGGGCTTTTTCAAGCAGATCTATAAGGAACTGATGATAATTTTCCTGCTGCTGTTTGCCATGTATTTCACTGCCAATATGGGCTGGAAAATCAGCTGGCTTGGAGCGTTTCACCCGGTTGCGGGAGTACTGTTACTTGGGGCAGGCACGGCTGCAATACGGAAGGGTTTGAAGGGGCCGCAGGAGTCTGTTCGCTCCATGGAAAAAAACAGAGGGCTGCTGGTTTGGGTATTGGCTGGTGCAGCCGGCGGATTAACAGCAGGTGTTATTTTATCTAATCTGATTGGAATCATTAGTTTCTATGTATTCGATCAGCCAGCGGGGATAAAATTTCTGCCGTTTTATCTGGCTGCCTTATCCGCGGTGATTGTACCTGCCTGGCAGTATAAGAAGAAACAAAAGATGAAGGAGGAAAAGCAATGAAGCAAAAACTGACGTATTTCTTTATGGTTTCATATTTATGGATCACCTTTATTATGCTGGGGGCTTTTGTATTGGAGGTATTCATGGTATATCCGAATATTTTTCATAACGTGCCGGAATCGTTTGAGGTTTCGATGGATTTTATGGAGGTTGCAAGTCCCCATACGTTTTTCCCGCCGCTTGGGTTAGCGAGCTGGATCACCGGGGCTGGGGCGCTGATTCTGGTGTGGAAAATAAAATCTGCCCGACGCTGGGTTTTGGGAAGTATTCTTGTCATGATTCTCTTAGGGCTCATCTCCATGGTATTTGAATGGCCGAGAAATGAAATTATGTTTATTGAGGGGCAGAGTGTTCATTCAGTTGAATTTCTGAAACAAACCGCAAGGGAGTTTCTGATGATCAATTGGATCAGAGTAGCGTGCAATACGATTGGCGCTGTCATGGTGTTTGTGGGATTTTTAAAGTTTTATAAGAAGCAATTGCATGAAAGAGCGTAGGGAAATGGAAAGGGACAGGCGGGCCTGTCCCTTTTTTAATCGTTTATTTCCCCGCACCCGGGCCAACACGGCGTGTAACTGTATCCGTTTTGGCAGGATCGGTTTCGGAGGTGCTTGTAAATGTAAGGCTTGTCGGTACAGGCTTGGTTTTTGGAATTTTTACGTAAACTGGAACTTCCACTGTTTCACCGGCTTGCACTTCAATCACATTATGTTCCAGCATGAGCTCCCAGCCGGCTTCCGTCTTGGCATTAAGGCGGATAAGATCCGCAGCATTGCCCGTATTGGTTACCTTGAAGGAATAGGCTGCCACCTTGCCGGGAGCGGCAAATTGAACTTTGCTGTTTTCAGCTGAGACTCCTCTTGCGGCAGGGCCGGATTCATCCATATGGCGGACGGCAACGCGATAGGAAAGTGCTCCTTCATTATCCGCCTTTTTATTTAGAATGTAGAAGTGAAGACGGTTATGCTCGTCCTTATATTCGCTGACAACGCCCTCTGCTGTGCCTGCCTTGAAGAGGGAATCGGAAAGCTGTCTGTAATCTCCTTTGGAATACATAGCTTCTGTTCCGTCAGGACGTTTAAAGTCCACCTTGTTAATATCTTCTGCATGTGAGTCGATGACCCAGATGTTTGGTGCTGCTTCCGTATTTTTGGTTTTGGCAAGTAGAACTCCGGAGTCTGGAGTGAAGGAGTCGAATCCTACTCGGTCCACTACTTCCACCGTATAGTTGTTATACCATTTTTCCCCGCGCTGCATGTCAGCACGCCAGTCGTCCTCCAGTGAATTTTTTGGCGTCAGATCTTCCATGCTGATGTTAATGCCGTGAAGGGCATTGCGGCCAAACTCTTCACCGGCCGGTACCGCACGTGCCAGGATATCAGTAAATACAGGTCCGGATTCAGCCAATTCCTCCCTGCTGATGTTCAAATACTGGTCTTCCGATAAGAAGCCTTGCTTGATTTTGTTTCGGAGCATGTGATGCGCCGGCGCTGATCCGCCCAGAGTAGGGAGCACCATCCAGCGTGTATGAGGCCCTGCAGGCCCATTAAAGCTTCCCCGGCTCATTAATTCCCAAGGTCCGGAATAGGAGCGGGAAACAGGCTTTCCATATGGATTGTTGTAGTTATCCCCCAAATTCATAATATGGCCAAATTCATGAGCGAACGTTCCCATTCCATCGTTTTCACCCTGGATCGAAACACCCCGGCTTGCACTGGACCAGATGCTTTTCGCAGCAAGCCACGAAGTCCAAGGCACATAGCGGGTATTGGCGGAATTCGTGAACCCTTCAAAAGGCGGGCCAAATTCCTTCGCCACATCTTCTGCTGTCTGGAACATCATTTCCCCAAACTCCTGCCAGACACCTGACTCATCATATCCGGCATGCAGGATGAAGGTGAAGTCGTAATTTTTTCCTGATGCTGCGATATCCGCTTGCGCCTTTTCCATTGCTTCAGATCTTAAATTTTTTGCCTGATACTCTCCCGGCATATTGGATTGCTGCCCAAATTCGTTCAGTCCGTACTGGAATTCATTGTGGTCCATACGATAGGTTCCGAATGAATCCAGTTCAACAGCCCATTTGCCATACGAATTTTCTCTCCAATATTCATTGATTGTCCGATGATTATTCAGCGGCTGCGGCTTGTTCAGGAAATCCACCCAGAACTGGCCGATTTCATCGCGCGGGATATTGCCGATGCCAATAGGGTTGCCTGCGACTTCAGATCCTTCCGGCTGGCTTAAAATAAACTCCCGGTCAGGAAAATCGACAATGACAAGCGCTCCCCGCAATACTCTTTCAGGCTCAATATCAGCCGTGCGCCAGTCAATTCCCGGCACGGGCCGGTAATCTTCCCAGGTCATATCCTCAGGAAGCTCCCAGGACTGCACATCTGCGGGTTCCGGGAAATCTTCAAGACCCGGTTTTTCTGCATAAGCCGCTGAAGAAATGGTCATTAAAAGAAATGCAGCAAATAATATAAAAGATTTTTTCAATTGCCTCAACTTATTTCGCCCCCCTCAATTCTAGTATTCTGGTAAATTATACAATTTTGTTTCGGTGATAAAAATATAAAATATTTAAAATATTCAAAATGATAGAGAAGACCTAAGACTGGATGCCTGAATTAAACTAAAATCAGAGGGCATTGGTAGTATTTTCGAAGCGGGAGGGACATCAAAGTTAAGGCTGCCGAAAAAGGGCAGCCATTCTTTATTTGTTCATTAAATATTCGAAATTAATCGTAAAAAATAAATTTACCCTGTCCTTTTGGGGTCGAAAAACATATTTATATATATGAAAGGGTTGCAATTCTCGAATCTGTCAAACCGAATTTAGCAGAATTCGAGCATAAAAATAGTGGAGGGATTTATATGAGTTCACTTTTGGTAAATGAAAGGCCAATGTTAATTCTTCCGTCATTGGCGGAAAAGGTGGGACTGAATGAGGCGGTGCTCATTCAGCAGATTCATTATTGGCTTGTGAAGAGCAGGCATATAAAAGAAGGGCGCAAATGGATTTACAATACATATAAAGATTGGAAGAAGCAGATGCCATTTTGGTCCCATGCGACGATCGGACGGACCATTCGCTCCCTTGAGGAAATGGGGTTCTTGATCTCTGCGAATTTTAATTCCAGTAAAATGGATAAGACCAAATGGTACACGATTGATTATAAAAAAATAGCAGAATTGGAAGCATCACTTGGCATAGAACATCGAGTATCTAAGGTTGAGGAAATGAATATAACAGATTGCGATCCCGAGGATGACAATGTGCAGCAACCAATACCAGAGACTACTACAGAGACTACAACAAAGAAAAAAGATATCCCTTATGCTGCGGTTATCCAATACTTGAACAGCCAAACCCAGTCAGAATACCGGACAGGCTCGAAGAAAACGAAGAATTTGATCCGGGCACGTTGGCTGGAGGGATTCAGTCTCGATGATTTTAAAAAGGTGATCGATCTGAAGGCGGAGGAATGGCTGCATGATCCCTATTGGAGGAAGTTCCTGAGGCCGGAGACACTGTTTGGTACCCGATTTGAATCGTACCTGAATCAAAAGCCGCTTGGCAAGCAGCTGCGGGAGGAGGATTTTAACCTTGATGACTAAACGGGAGACATATACGCTGCTGTCGCTGATTGCCGTTTATTACGAGCAGTTTGAGGTGAATCAGCAGAAAATTGATTACTGGCACGAGGTGCTGCAGCCTTATGAGGTTGAAGACCTGCGGCTGAATTTGTATCGGCATGTGGAGGTGTCACCTTATCCGCCGAAGATTTCGGATTTGGTACGGAAATCTGCAGCTGTTTCCAGAGCGATTCCGGATTGCCGGGAAACGGCGTATATTGTGCCGAAATCCTGGAAGCCGGCAAGGGAGGAAGTGGTTCAGGCTGAGCTGGCGAAAATGCGGGAGATTCTCGGGATCGCTAGGGGTGAAGCCTGATGCAGGGGTACGGGCTTTACAGTCAGGAGGCAGAAGAGGCTGCAGTGGGGGCGCTATTTTTGGAGGATGGGCTTATCAAAGACTGTACGCTGCGGCCGGAACACTTTTATTTAGCGAGACTAAAGCGGCTGTTGACGATTATTCTCCAGCTTGATGCGAAGGGGAAGCCTGTTGATGTAATTTCAGTTGTGGAGGAAGCGGGCAAGCACAATCTGGAGAGCATTGGGGGAATAAGCTATATCACCCAGATTGCCGGAAGTGTGCCGACTGTGGCGAACTTTTCATTTTATCAGGATACAGTTCTTGAATATTACCAGAAGCGCAAGGCTGTAGAAATTGCGGGGCGGATTCAGGAAAATGCACTGATTGGAGACATTTCCTGTACTTTGAGGGATGGCATACAGGATCTCATGCAGATTGAGGATCATGCAGGTGATGATGACTTGGGGGAGGTCATGCCTTCTTTGGTTGAGCTTTACGGGGAATCGGAAAAGGATCTTGGCGAAATGACCGGGATTCCGTCAGGTTTTTGAAATCTGGACAAGCTGACTGGCGGGTTTCAGGAATCTGATTTGATTATTGTCGGAGCGAGGCCCAGTGTCGGGAAAACAGCCTTTGCTCTAAATATGGCACTGAACGCAGCTGGTCAGGATGCGGCCCTTATTTTTTCACTGGAGATGTCCAAAAAGCAGCTCCTGAAAAGGATGATCAGCTGCAAAGGGGAAATCAGTTCGATTAAAATGAGAAACCCGAAGCGCTATTTCGGTGAGGGGGACTGGTCTCAATTTTCCGGTGTGATGGGGGCGTTTGATGATGTGAAGCTGCATATTTTTGATCAAGCGGGAATGGATATCGGGTACATCTGGTCCAAGGTCAGAAAAGCACGCCGGAAGTACGGTGAGGGTAAACGGATGCTGGTGGTGATTGATTATCTGCAGCTGATTGCGGGGGATTCCAGGCATCAGAACCGCCAGGCGGAAATCAGCGAGATCAGCCGGAAGCTGAAGACGATGGCAAGGGATTTGAATGTAGCGGTCATTGCCCTGTCACAGCTGAGCAGGGGCGTGGAAAGCAGGCAGGACAAGCGGCCGATGCTTTCAGATTTGCGGGAGAGCGGGCAGATTGAGCAGGATGCAGATGTGATAGCGTTTTTATACCGTGATGATTATTACTATAAGGAATCCGACCGCAAGGATACGATTGAGATTATCCTCACCAAACAGCGGAATGGGCCGATTGGGACAGTACGGCTGGCGTTTATGAAGGAGATTGGGAAGTTTGGAGATCTGCCGCCGGGGGAGTTAGGGTGAAGCGAAGTGAATTGGTTGGAATGTCCCTTTGGCATAAAGAGGTTGAATATTTGAGAGGTACTAATCGAGGCTAAATAGTTCCAATCAGATTAGCCAAACAGATAGCGAGCGGCACTAATTTGGAGAAATAGTGCTTTTTAGAATGGAAAAAGGGGAGAGTACGGCACTAATCGGCTGGAATAGTGCCTCTTAGAATGGAAAAGGGGGGAGGGAACGGCACTAATCGTGCTTAATCGTTCCCCTTAGAATGGAAAAAGGAAACGAGCGGCATCAATCAAGCTGAATAGTCTCTATCAAAATTGGAAAACTGAAGGCGAACGGGATTAATCCATCCAAATAGTCCTTTCTCAAATAAGCCCCCGCTGATTCTTCAAAGAGAGTTCCCCCACTCAAAAAAGGAATTATCAAAGCTCGCGAGGAATAATTAATGCGGGAGGAATGACTAATGAAAATTATTGCAGTTCACGAACATCCTCATTTATTGGATAGCGCAGTTCAATATTTCTGGGAGAATTGGGGAACAGAAGAAAACTTCACTTTTTATCAGGATTGCTTGATTCACTCCGGGAACACAGAGGACGGGATCCCGAGGTTTTATGCAGCCATCCAGGATGAGCAATTTATTGGCACGTATGCATTAATCCGCAATGATCTTAATAGCCGGCAGGATTTGCATCCGTGGCTGGCATGTCTGTACGTTGACCCGGACAGCAGAGGGAAGAAGCTTGGTGCCCGGCTGCTTGATCATGCTATTGAAGAAGCGGCGAAGCTTGGATTTAAAAAACTCTATCTCCAGACGGATTTGGAAGGGTATTATGAAAAATACGGCTGGATGCTTCGAGGAGAGGTGTACGGGGCGGGCGGCGGCTCCATTCCCTTTTATGAAAAGGGGACAGACGCGTAAAACTAAACGCCCAGGAATATCCTGAGCGTCTGTTTGAATGATTATTGCCGTTTTCCAAAAAACGTACCGGTCACTTCCTGTTCCTGAAGGGATAAAAGCTGGGAGACGGTAATGAATTCGTAGCCCTCTTTTTCAAGGTAGGTCAGCAGGTCTGGAAGTGCTTCAGCAGTTGGCTTATGGATATCGTGCATCAAGACGATGGAGCCTGGCACAGCATTGGCTTTCACGCTTTTTTGAATAGCCGAGGCATTGAGCGTTTTCCAGTCCAATGAATCGACCGACCATAGAATAAGCGGTTTATGGGCCATTCCGGCAATCTTCTTCACATCTTCATTCATGGCCCCATAAGGCGGGCGGATGGTAGCTGGAAACTGTCCGCTTGCTTCCTTGATTTTGCCGCTGGCTTCTTCCATTTCTTTGCGGATTCCTTTTTCGCCGAGGGATGAAAGGTCCGCATGGCTATCACTGTGATTTCCGATTTCATGGCCTTCTTCAGCCACCTGGCTTGCGAGTGCAGGATAGAATTGCGCCTGACTGCCAAGCATATAAAAGGTAGCCTTTGCATTATGCTTTTTTAAAATATCCAATATAAGCGGTGTGACTTTCGGGTGTGGCCCATCATCAAAGGTAAGAGCAATATACTTTCCGTTTGGATCAAGTGGAGCTGCATCCGGTTCTTCCACTTCAGGTTCAGGCAGCTGGATGTCAGGGAGTTTCAAATGCAGAGCAATTTCATCCTTTAAGAGGGGACGAATCTGTTCGATAGGAATTTTCACCTTGACCGCTCCGGCTGCACCGGCCGCAATTTCATATTCGTTAAAATAAAGCGTGAAATTCTTGCCGCTCAGTGACCATTTCCAGCTCGACGGATTTTCAAGCGCTTCGTCAAGCAGGTCATCAAATAGATAGTCCTGGAGTTCTTCCTTCTCGCCGATTTGGTTTTTTATCATCGCCCTGAGAGGCGTCAGGGACTCCTCATCCATACGGATCACATCGGCAAGCTGCACCATTTTCTGATTCGCAAGGTCGATCGTGAACGTTTTGACTGCCGCCTGCCCATTTGCACCGCCGGTGTACTGGTAGGCTTCAAATACAAGTGTGTACATGGTATCGGAGACTTTTTTCGGCTCAGCCTTGATATTGAGGTGGGCACGGAATTCTTCGCTGTCCAGAAATTGCCTGTTTGCCTTCACAAGTTCCAGGAAATCCTTTTCCTGAGTCTGGGTCCATTCTTTCATGGGTTTGTTCAAATTCTCAAATTCAGTGATCGGAGTACTGATCGCTAGGGTATAAGATGTCGTTTCCTTTGTCCGGGTTTCAAGGTTTAATCCGGGGAAAGCTGCCGGGGAAGTGGTTTCTGTTCTGGAAAAAGCCTGCAGGCTTGTGTCAGTTCCAGAGCTGATGAAATAATAGATGCCTGCAATGAAGATGCTGAATAATACCCATGATGGCCATTTTAACCGCTTAAGCAATGATATCCTTTCCTTTCCTGTCTGTAAAATTATGACTCTCCAAAGATATAATTATATCAGGAAATCTCCGGGCTGGAGAAAAATTCACCATTTACAATTAAAAAAATATAGTATAAAATAACACTTTAATCCGACTAAAAAGATAAGAAAAGGAGTGAATGAGGTTGGCTCAAGTTGAAATGAAAAATAAATCCTGGATTTCAGCACCAACAACAGTTGTTTCAAACTTAAATCCGATTCAAATGCCTTTCGTTGCAGCTGGTGTTCTTGCAGCTATCATTTTGTTCATTTCCATTATAAATACAGCGAACATGACACAGGGAGTTCTATTTATTATTGGAATTGCACTCGGCATGACTTTGCTGCATGCACGATTTGGCTTTACATCTGCCTTCAGACGCTTTGCCAGTGTAGGGAACGGGCAAGGGCTGCAGGCACATATGCTGATGCTCGCAGTTGCTTCTGCATTGTTTGCCATCATTTTAAGCACAGGCTTCAGTTTCACAGGTATTGAGCCTAAAGGGTATGTGTCTCCTGTAGGAGTGAGTGTCCTGTTTGGTTCCTTTATCTTTGGAATCGGGATGCAGCTTGGGAATGGCTGTGCATCCGGCACTTTGTATTCTGTAGGCGGAGGGCAATCCTCCATGATTCTGACGCTGATTTCTTTCATTGTGGGTTCCACGATCGGAGCGTACCACTTCTCGTTCTGGATGGAAGAAACACCGGCATTGCCGCCAATCTCCCTGGCTACCTCCACGGGACTAGGATATGGCGGGGCATTGGTGGTTCAGCTTGCATTGTTTGCCTTGATTTATTGGGTGACTCTGCAAATCGCGAAAAAGCGTAAAGCACCAATGATGAAAGCTTTGCCTACAACGGCTGGGTGGAAAAAAATCCTGCGAGGCTCATGGCCATTGTTCGCAGCAGCAATCGTATTGGCCTTGCTGAATGCATTGACTCTGACGGTCCGCGGAACGCCTTGGGGCATCACATCCGCGTTCGCACTATGGGGCGGAAAAACGCTGATGGCAATGGGCATCGACGTAACATCATGGGGATACTTTGCATCAGAGCCGAATTTAGCGGCATTGAAAAATACAGTGCTTGCTGATTCTACAAGTGTTATGAACTTCGGCATCATCCTGGGTGCCTTCATTTCAGCAGCATCACAGGGAACGTTCAAGCCTGGGAAAATCAAGCCGGGTGTCGCAGGTGCTGCGATTGTCGGCGGACTGCTGATGGGGTATGGTTCCCGCCTTGCATTCGGATGCAACATCGGCGCCTACTTCGGCGGCATTGCGTCCTTCAGTCTTCATGGCTGGGTATGGGCAATCATGGCGATGCTTGGAACCGGCGTTGCTCTGTTCATCCGTCCGCTGTTTGGATTGAAGAACCCGAAATCTACAGATTCGGTTTGTTAATGGAAAGCCTGGTGCTCTTTGAGTGCCAGGTTTTTTTAAAAGATAAGAAAGTATATAATTTTTGAACGTCGATAACTGTCTAGCGCAAGCAGCCTACCCCCTCGAGGTCACAAGCTTGTCTTGTGCTTGTCGGGGGTGACCAAGGCGCTTCCGCTTTTCTTATTTGGGAAACAGCTGGCTTAATTGGGGAAAAGCCTGACTGAATTGAGGAAACGACCAGCAAAAATGGGGAAACAAACTTGAGATTTGGGGAAACGGAAAGCCGAACCGGGGAAAGGTTTTGGGAGAGAAAAGCTGGCTTGCCGGCTTTTTACACAAATTCCATTTCATAACAGAGTTCTTCCTGCTGTGTATCTTCAAACCACTTCATTCCAGCCGCGGTCATGCCGATTTTTTCGAGCACCTTTCCGGATGCAGGGTTGGCTGGATCCACAGCTGCGGACATTTTCCGCACATTCGGGCCATTTTTCCTTAAAGCGGCCACGCATGCTGCGGCAGCTTCAGCAGCATATCCCTTTCCCCAGTAATGCTGATTAAAATGATAGAGGAGCTCGACTTCGTGTTCATTTTCTCCCGGATTAAACCCGCAAACCCCAATAAGGGCGGAAGTTTCTTTTAGCAATACAGTGTATACCGAGTAGCCTCTTTCATTTTGCAGCCGCCGGTAAAAATCGATGGAGCGCTTGATGCGGCTTTTCGTGCTGGCGCCACCGCAGTATTTCATTACCACCGGGCTGCCCCAAATCTCAAAAATTTCATTCAGGTCATCGGCCAGCATGGTCCGGAGCAGGAGCCGTTCCGTTTCAAAAGGAATGGTCATTCTATTCACCTCGTGCGGTTTTCTCTTCTATGAAAATATTATAAGATAGAGTGAGGAAAAACGTTAGGAGTTTTTGTCATGCACGTACTCTATAAAACTTTGATTTTGGGAATGGCCGCCGGCATCCAGGGAATCGCGATGACATTTTTCTTGTTTCCGCATTTTATCCCGTCCGGCGGTGCGGCAAGTCTGGCGGTATTATTCAATTATCTGCTGGACACGCCTTATTCGGTGACTCTATGGGTTTTGAATGCGGGCCTGCTGCTGGCAGCGGCCAAATGGCTCGGGAAAAGCAGTGTGATCTGGACGCTGTTTTGTGTTTCGGTTACTTCGGTTACGATTGATTTTCTGACTCCATACATTACGGAACCGCTGAATCCGGTTCTCCTGGACCTTTTGCTTGGAGCAGCAGTCTTTGGGGTTGGAGTCGGCATTTTATTCCGGATGGGCGCGTCGTCAGGGGGCATGGATATCCTCGCGTTAATCATTTCCAAAGCAAGGGGAAGTGCGCCGGGCCGGACGCTGTTTTACATAAATGGCAGTCTGCTTTTGCTTACAGGCGTTGTCGTGGACTGGAAGGTAATTGTTTATGCGGTGATCTGCCAAATGATCGGGACGCGGATGATTGATCTCATTTACAAGCTTGATGTAAAAGTACTTGTGGAGAAGTACTAGAGAAAGGGCCTTGCTGGCCTTTTCTTTTTTATGAAAAATATTTTTCTATTATTCTAACTGCAGGAAGATAAGGAGAATAGCAAAAAGAATAATAAAGAGGAAGAGGACAATGTCTGGGATGCAGGCGAGAATATGTATGAAGCAGGGGAGCAGCTGGCGGATGAGGGCTGTCTTGGCTGTGGCGGAGGGTGTTTTTTCAGGCTCTATTTCTTGTAATGACACCGCTATATTTTTTTCTGACATAGAAAGGACAGTGGGACCTGTCCTCTCTCAGATATATCAGCCAACATGTTAGGGAAATCGGCGGGTTTAATATTTTTCCGGTCACTTTTTAATGATATCTGCCAGAATTTCAATCTATCAATCTATCGGTCACACCCGCATTCCTGCAGCCTCACAAGGTGGGTATAAATGTATCAGCGGATGCTCGCCCGATTTTTCCGGTGCTCTTTCCGGGCTGCTGCCGTTGCATGCAGACGGATCTCTTCATCTGTCAAAGGCATCACTTTCGGAACCGGAACCGGCTTCCCCTTGTCATCCACTGCCACCATGGTCAGAAACGATTCTGTCGTCAGCTTGCTTTCGCCTGTCAGAAGGTTGGTGGATGTGACTTTCACATAGACTTCCATCGATGTCCGCCCTGTTGAAGTGACATAAGCTTCCAGGCTAAGGGCGTCCCCGACTGTGGCAGAGGACAGGAAATCAACCGAGTCAATCGAGGCCGTTACGACTACGCGATTAGAATGCTTCATGGCCGCAAGCGCCGCAATTTCGTCGATATACGACAGCACTTTTCCGCCGAAGATGGTTTGCAGGTGATTTGTATCAGGCGGGAGGACCAGTCTCGTCTGAATGGTTTTCGAGACATCCGTTGAATGGGCCTCTTCTAATTGATCCGCTTCCACCCATTCGGCTAACAGCTTTTCCCTGGCCAGCCTTGCTGCGTCCACCATCACTTTAAGTGCCTCAGTGGTTTCAGTCACGCCGCGTGTTTTCAGCCCGCAATCAGGGTTAATCCAGAATAGCTTCGGACCCAGGACTTGCAGGGCCCGGCCGATATTCCTTGTCATCTCCTCAACACTTGGAACACGCGGACTGTGAATATCATAAATTCCCAGGCCGATGCCTTTGGAATACGTGCTTTCCTCGAAAGCTCCAATCAGCTCGCCATGGCTCCTGGAGGTTTCGATGGAAATGACATCCGCATCCAGCGCATCGATCGCTTCGATAATATCTTTAAAATTGGAGTAGCACATATGGGTGTGGATTTGGGTTTCATTTTTAACAGATGCCGTTGCCAGTTTAAATGCATCTACGGCCGCATGCAGGTAGCTGTCCCAATTCTTTCTTTTTAGAGGAAGTCCTTCCCTGAGGGCCGGCTCATCCACCTGGATCATCCGGATTCCATGCTCCTCCAATGTTTCGATTTCTTTTCTTAATGCCAAGGCAATTTGATTTGCAACTGTAAACCGAGGGAGATCATTCCGGACAAATGACCAGTTCAGGATCGTGATCGGACCTGTCAGCATGCCTTTTACTGGCTTTGATGTCAGTGATTGGGCATAGACGGATTCCTTCAGGGTCATCGGCGCCTGGAAAAACACATCACCATAAATGATCGGCGGTTTAACACAGCGAGAGCCATACGACTGAACCCATCCCAGCTTCGTAAATTGAAAGCCGCCGAGCTTTTCGCCGAAATACTCAACCATGTCGGTCCGCTCAAATTCGCCGTGGACAAGCACATCCAGACCTAAATCTTCCTGGATTTGAATCCACTTCTTGATCTCCGCCTGAATAAATTGCTCGTACTCTTCATGTGTCAGCTCGCCTTTTCGAAATTTTTGCCTCTGCTTCCGGACTTCATGTGTCTGCGGAAGGCTGCCGATTGTAGTAGTGGGGAGGATTGGCAGCTTAAAAGCCGCTTCCTGTGCCTGATGGCGAACCTCAAACGGGGCGGACCGCTCCATTTTTACCGTGTTGAGATTATTCATTTTTTTCCGCACAGCCGGGTGATGGCGCTCATGTGAATCGGCCAGCTTTTTTATCGCAGCCAAGCTTTCCGAGATTTTATGCGCCGCTTTCTCTTTGCCGTTCTGTACCCCTTTGGCAAGGATGGTGATTTCCCGCAGCTTTTCATCAGCAAAGGAGAGACTGCCTTTTAAAGCGGCATCCAATCTGTCTTCATTTTGAACCGTTACAGGAACATGCAGAAGGGAAGAAGACGGCTGGATAATCAGGTTCTCGGCATATTCAGAAATTTCCTCAAGCAGGCTGAAGCATTCGGCCAAATCTGCCCTCCAGATATTCCGCCCATCAATCACACCTGCAGCAAGCACTTTGTCCTTCGGAAACCCAAACCCCTTTAAGGCTTCCAGATTACTGCCTCCATCATGAACAAAGTCCAGGCCAATTCCATGAACAGGGAGGGAAACCACATCTTCAAAAAATTCCACAGAGTCAAAATAGGTCTGCAGGATCAGCTTGATGTTCGGGACCGCTTCACTCAAAATTCCGTAAACCTCTTTAAAAAGCCGAATATCTTCCTGAGAAAGCGTGCTGCAAAGAATCGGCTCGTCCATTTGCACCCACTCGGCGCCTGCCTCCTGGAGTTCCTTCAGTACCTGAGCATACAGGGGCACAAACAGATGCACCATTTGAGTGAATTCACTCTTTTTATATCCTTTCGCCAATTTTACAAAGGTGATGGGGCCGAGGATAACAGACTTGCCGGCAATGCCAAGCTTCTGTTTCGCTTCTTTAAAAAGTTCACGCGGCCGGTTTTCAGCAAGGAAAGGGGTAGTTTGATCCAGCTCCGGTACAATATAGTGATAGTTCGTGTTAAACCATTTTGTCATTTCACAGGCTACAGCAGAAGAATTGCCTCTGGCCATGTCAAAATAGGTCTCCAATGAAACCTTGCCTCCACCATAGGCGAAGCGTGCAGGCACTAATCCAAACATCACAGCCGTGTCCAATACGTGATCGTACATGCTCCAATCTCCTACAGGCACCAGATCGATGCCTTGCTCCAGCTGGTTTTTCAGATGGTTCAGGCGCAGTTCTTCCATTTGTCTTAAGAAGGTTTCTTTATCTGCAGTGCCGTTCCAATATTGCTCGAGTGCCTTCTTCCATTCCCGATGTTCGCCAATACGCGGATAGCCTAAACTGGAACTCTTAGTTTTTACCAATCTGTCAACACTCCCGTCCTTTTTCTCTGTAAAAATAAAAAATCTCTCTTTTCATCGAAAAGAGAGATAAATGTGCATAATCAAATAGAGTTGGGGCGTCCCCGACTTGCTTACCTCACTCCTCTCTATATACCCGTAGAGTACAAGTGCATACAACAGGCAGGTCTCCTGGCTCTGGTTCTCCGCAGCTTAATCCCTTCCCATTTCAGATGAAACAGTGGTTTGATATAAGCAGCTCCCCAATACAGTGGCGGGACCGCGCCGGCATTTAACCGGTCTTCCCTTTTAACTGAACAATTTCGTTCAGCACCTGAAGCATTTGTTATGAAATTGTCTGATGATGCTAGCGGATCAGAAAACTCCGCAAAAATTTAAAAAATTTAAATTTAATGAAAATACTAGCATGGGATCCTGATGCTGTCAAAAGATTTTTAATACAGAACTCTCCACAAATAAAAAACAGCATACGCTTCCCAATTCTCCCAGCGGGCTGAATATGTCAGAATTTCCTCTCTCGCAGGCTTCCTTTCAGAGCCTGTGATCACTTTGATCGCATTATGCAGGCCGACATCATCGATAGGAAAAGCGTTCGGGAAGCGCAGGCACCGCATGAGGACATAATGGGCGGTCCAGGGGCCGATGCCGCGTATATTCGTTAGCCTTTTTTCTGCAGCTTTTACATTTCCCTCTTTCAGCAAGTCCTCTTTTGAAAGCTCGCCATTTGCAATTAAGCGGGCTATGTCTATCAGATATTCGCATTTTTTAACGGTCATTTTTAAGTCGGCAAGGTCTTCGATGGTTAATCCCGCAATTGTTTCAGCGGACGGAAAGAGCCAGTATTTGTTCCGGCCGATTTCCAGCGACTCCCCATATTTTTCAACGAGCCGCCGCTTTAGTGTATACGCATATGCAAGGTTAATCTGCTGCCCAAGGATTCCCCAGGCAAGAGCCTCGAATAAGTCGGGAATTCCCATAACTCTCAGTCCGAAAAATTTCTCTGCAGGCTTTTTCAGCAAGGGATCTGTTTGTGCCATCTCATAAAATGGGGTCAGGCTGGCTCCAAGGTCGAACCAATTATGAATATATTCCGCAATCTCCGCTTTCATTTGATGCGTGACGGGCTTATGAATGATGACGGAGAGAGATTGATCTGACACAGCACTTATTTCAATCAGCAGCTTTTCATTCCCGAAGGAAAGGGCGCGTCTAATGATCTCGCCGGAAATCTCATAAAGGCATTCATTAGCTGATCGTGACAAGTATCGCAGGTTTTCAGGAAAGCTGAATTCAGGCGGAGTGAAAAGGACCAGGCCATTTTCATCCTCTTTCCAGTTAACAAAGTGAGAGCTCATTTGGATTCCTCCTTATCTTTATTGTAAGGCCTCAGGATTACGTAATCTTGCGTTTATATTTAGGAAATCGCTGATGATGTGTATTTTTTGTGTATACTTTTTAGCAGAGGTGAGCGCAGTTGGCTTATGAACAGATTCCGGAAGAATACTGGATCGCAATAAAGGATTGCGACAAATCCTATGATGATCTCTTTCTTTATGGAGTTAAAACGACAGGAATATTCTGCAGGCCATCGTGCCGGTCGAGAGTTCCGAATATCGGCAATGTCGCTATTTTTAAAAATGCCGCTCAAGCACTGGCTGAAAATTTCAGGCCGTGCAAGCGCTGCAAACCGGATGGCCACAGCCTGCCTGCAGAAGAATGGATTAAGCAAATAACCGGGTGGATCGATCAGCATTATAAAGACCCGATTACATTACATCAATTGGGGGACCTGTTTCATGGAAGTCCCTATCATTTGCAGCGGGTATTCAAACGGGTCACCGGGAAGTCGCCCACAGAGTATATTCAGGATATACGGCTCGAAAAAGCCGTTCATATGCTGGAGGCCGGGGAGCAATCGATTGCCGATGTCGGTGCATCAGCAGGATTCCCCAGCACCCCTTATTTTATCTCTTTATTTAAAAAGAAGCTGGGCACAACGCCTGCGGTATATAGAAACAAAACAAGGGAGGAGCGGAAGAATGGATATTGAATGGGCGAAACTGCAGGAAGGAGAATGGAGCCTGTATCTGGCGAAAACAGAAAAGGGTCTCTGCTATATAGGAAGTGATCCGGAATTTATTGATTTTGAAAGGTCGCTGAAAAAATTTAATCCAGCTGCAGTGCTTGTGGAAAATAAAGAAGCATTGCAGCCATACATGATGGAAATACAGGAATTTCTTCTGGGAACAAGACAAGTTTTTTCAATGGACCTCGATGTGAAAGGCACTCCGTTCCAAGAGGAAGTCTGGGAGGCATTAGCACAGATCCCTTACGGAAAAACAGTCTCTTATTCGGACATCGCAGAGAAAATAAACAGGCCGCAGTCAGTAAGGGCAGCAGGGAAAGCAATCGGTGCCAATCCGCTGTTGATCGCGGTCCCATGCCATCGTGTCATCGGAAAAAATGGTGCGATAACCGGCTATCGCGGGGGCATAAAAATGAAGCAGACTCTACTTGAATTAGAGAAACAAGGCTGAAGAGATGATCCTCTTCTTTTTTTCAGCAGCTATAGCGTCATAATTTTAAAGGGAACTTTTTCCTCCCGCATCCGTAAAAATAGGTAAGTAAACGAAGTGTGCGCAAAGGCGGAGGAGGAAAAAAGGATGTATGTAATTGATCCCATGTTCTGGCCTAAGCTTTTACTCTTAATAACGAGTGTTGGAGCATTAATCTATTTCTTCGAATTCGGTTTGAGGAAATGGCTGAAGGTTGAGAAAAAGAAGTTTTTTTCTTATAACCATATCAATGATAAACATAAAAAGGTGGATTGGACCATTCGAATAGGGTTTTTAGTGACCATCCTGGCCGGAGGCATTTTTAACATGACGAGGAATCCGATGGAATGGCTATGGTTTTTAGAACCATGGTTCCTCCTCTTTGTTTTTATCGGTGTTTCAGAAATCGCCAGGGCTTTTATGGAGTGGAAATATGCCGAAAACCGCAGGGCTTATATGGTGACCATTATCAGTCTGGCCTTTGTTTTAATTTTGCTATTCACAGTTATTAAGACTGATTTTTTCTGGATGCTATAGACTTATAATGGGGTCATCGAATAATTTTCACAGATGAAATCCAATTAATCTAGTATTATATATAGTAAATAAACAAAAAGGGGAAATACACAGTGGATATACAGAAAATAATCACGACTCGCCGCAACATAAAAAAATTCAAATCTGATAAAGTGGAGCATCGTCTAATCACCTCCTGGCTGGAGGCTGCGACCATGGCACCCAACCATAAAATGACGGAGCCATGGGAAGTGTTATTTGTTGGTCCGGAAACAAGGGCTAAGCTGAATCACAAGACCGATTTTTTTCAGGCACCGGAAGTGCTGGCGATCCTATCCAGGCATGGAGCAAGCGACCTGGAACGAAATGAGAACATGGCTGCAGTATCATGTTTTATCCAGAACTTTATGCTGATGGCATGGGCATCAGGAGTGGGGACATTCTGGTCTTCCCTGGGAGTTTCAGCTGCAGCAAGAACTGCTTTAAATGTCCCGGATAATTACGATGTAGTTGGTATTTTTGGAGTAGGCTTTCCTGAGGAGGTTCCTGAAGCGAAGGAGCGTACACCGATTGAAAAGAAAATAAAGCATTTATCTTAAGTATTTTTATAGGGCGCCTATCCGATGGATGGCGCTCTTTTTTGTTTTTGTTAGAATATGGTATGATTTTAAAGTAATAGATTTATATCTACCAGAGGGGGTCATATAATGATCTTCCAGGCTATTTTAATCATTTTAATATGGGCGATTCCGATTTTCCTTTTTATAAAAACTTATAAAAAAATGGCTAAAGAGGAACAGCAGGATGCTAGGGAAGTGTTGAAAAGCCCTTCATTTCTCCTGATTTTTGGAGGCTGCTGCATAGGTTTTCAAGTCTTTATTACCGGCAGTATTTCAGAAATCAAAATCATTCAGCATATAGGTGCAGGCTTAGTGTTCATCAGCTTTGTTTCAGGATGTATGGCCGCTTTCAGACAGAGGCTGGTTATAAAGGGCCTGGCCTTAATGATTGTTGGAATAATTGGTGCAATTGTTTATATTATCTAGGCAGAGGTGATTAGTATGACAAGAGAGATTTCTTACATAATGCTAATTTTAACCATTTTACTATCAGCTTGCACTCAAACTCCTGATTTCGAGCCGTATGAAGGAAGGACATTAAGGATTGCGGTCGTTGGAGACCCGCCGGAAGTAAATGCAGAACAAGTGAAGTTTAATGAAATTTCTTTTGATGAACTTTTAAATGAGGAATTAAGCTCTTATGACGCAGTTATAATGACGGAGAAAAACCTTCCTGAGGCTGCTGAAGCCAACTATTCAGATACCTATTCAGATTCATCCATTCCATTCTTTTTTATATCAGCCAGCAGTCATATCCCGTTTACTGTTAAAGCCACAGAATATAATAATTCATGGAAATGGAAAGCTGGTAAAAGCTATGCTGTGGGTGTTCTTAAATCGAAAAAAAATAATGCATTTCATAGTTGGGGGTATGGGTTGTATAATGACGAAATGACTGATGAATCTATTCGTGATGTGTATTCGAGAATTTTTAAGACCATAGAAGAGCTTAATCACTAATGAAAAATAGATCTTTTCAATTATTCTGCTTGTGGAATAATAGTAACTGACCTATCCTAATGACTTAAAGAAATTGTGCCGGGATGAATGGTGACCATTATTCCAGTAAAGAGGGATATTATGTATAAAATCATGTTGATAGAAGACGATGAAAAAATTAGACGGATTGTCGCTGATACGTTAAAAAAATGGCAATATGATGTGGTGGAGGCAACCCAATTTGACCAGGTGCTGACGGAATTTGAGCAGACAAGTCCACACCTCATTTTATTAGATATCAATCTTCCCGTTTTTGATGGATACTACTGGTGCCAGCAAATACGCTCTGTTTCAAAAGTGCCGATCATTTTTCTTTCCTCCAGAAATCAAAATATGGATATAATAATGGCCATTAATATGGGCGGGGATGATTTTATCCAGAAGCCCTTTGATTTGGATATCCTTCTCGCGAAGATCAGTGCGCTCATCCGCCGGAAGTATACATATCAGGAAGATGAGATTATCCGTTTTATCCATCGCGGCCTGAAATTAAATGTGACCAATTCAACGATTGAATTTAATGGACAAAGCAATGAGCTAAGCCGGAATGAATTCATTCTTTTGCAATTGATGATGCGGAATATCGGGAAAATTGTCTCGAGGGATGACTTAATGCAGGCACTATGGAATGAGGAGCAGTTTGTCGATGATAATACACTTACCGTGAATGTGAATCGGATGCGCAGGAAAATTGCAGCAATTGGATTAGAGGACTTCATTGTCACTCGGAAAGGGTTAGGGTATTTAATTGAATGAACTTCCTTAGTTTTCTATCCTATGAAAAACCTTATATAGTCCTCTATCTGATCAGTTTCCTGATTTCAGCAGCGATCTTTTTTACTGATATCAATGGCAGCCTGGCATGGGGAACCTTCCTTTACGCCTTCTCCCTATCTTCTATTGTATTAATCGGGTTTTTAGTATATCGGTACCAGCAAAATCTGCGTGTGATTAGGCAATTGGAAAGGGCGGAATATGACAGCCTGTCTCTGGAAGGAGAGTACGCTAAAGCCCACATCGATGAGCTGAAGCGTGAACATATCCGTGAAATGAACCGGATTCAGGACAGGCAGAAGGAACATTACGACTTTATCGTCTCCTGGTTCCATGAAATCAAAACACCGATTGCCGTTCTTCGCCTGCTGCAGCAAACCGATATGGACGAAGGCAGCTTAAGAGAAGAAATCACAAAAATTGAGAATTATGTTGATCAAGCACTCTATTACGCTAAACTTGACAGCTTTAATCAGGATTATGATATCCAGAAATGTGATATTATCAAGATTCTTAAGGATATTGTAAAGTCTCACTCCAAAACCTTTATTTCAAAAAATATCCGCATCCACATTCAGGCAGATATGCTGGAGGTTCAAAGTGATCCTAAATGGCTCCAGTTCATCGTCAATCAGCTTCTGACAAACAGTTTGAAATATACAGAACCTGGCGGAGAGATCACCATTTCCATATCGGAAACTCCACAAGAAAAACAGCTCTTGATTCGGGATAATGGGATTGGCATCAGCCAGAAAGATCTTCCGAGGGTATTTAATCGCGGTTTTACCGGAGAAACGGGACGATTGTATTCGAAGTCGACCGGAATGGGTTTATATTTAGCCCAGCAGTTAAGCAATAAGTTAGGGCATTACATTAGCTGTAAGTCGAATGTGAGAGAGTACACCCAATTTATCGTTCACTTCCCGCTCGATAGCGATCCGTTTTTAATAATGCAAAAAACACACGATGAGTAATGTAACTCATCGTGTCAGCTTGTTGAGAAAGGGGTATTTTTTCTCAACAAAGTTTTTCTTAAAAAGAAATATACCAAAGGAAGATTAGCTTTTCTGGTTTAAAAAAAGATCGCCATGCACCTATCCTAGCTTTGCCAGGTGCATGGCGATCTTTTTCATATTCTGGCAAGCTGCGGTGAGAAGCACCTGCTCGCTTGCATTGTGTAGTCCCCGTAACCGGCAATAGCGAAGCCCATGCAGCTCTTTTGAGTCTGCGAAGCTTCGCTCCACTTTTTCTTTTCTGAATTTATATAGTATCTTTCCAGATTTGGAAAGCCGGTTTTGTCTGACCTTTTCCTTATCATCCTCCCATACATGCCGTGTTATCACTTTTACTTTATTTTTGGATCTTGTACATTGCGAAAGAAACGGACATGACCCACATTGCTTTGAATCGGATTTATATTCTCTGTATCCTTCCCGGCTAGTTGTTCGGTAGATTAGTTCCTGCTTATTTGGACATATGTAAAGGTCTCTATCCTTGTCATAAGTAAACTTCCATTTGGGAAATAAACCAGTAGTAGGATGAAAACGTCTATGGGCAATGACTGCAAAAATGTCCCGATCTGATAATCCTTTACAAATAGGATTAGTCAGATAACCAGAATCCAGCGCGACTGCTTCTACCTTAAAGCCAAACCTGCGGGTTTGCCTGTCCAGGCGAGATAGATAAGGGACTGAATCATGGACATTTCCAGGGGTGACAAACGCATCTGTAATGATATTAAATTTCATATCCGTCGTCCGGTGATCTAGATAACAGAACATTTCCTGTTTATTTTCACGTGACATAAATCCACTTTCGGGATCTGTTGTGCTGACTCTAATTTTCTTGGTTTCAACCACTTCCTCTCTTTCCTTTAAGGGCTTTTTTCCATGATTCTGTCTGTCCTCTTCTACAGCCTTATCCAACTCATCTATATATGCACGTGTATGGGCTTTTACTTCTTCTTTCGTGAATTTATGCTTATTTGCATTAGCTTTTAGGTGCGTTGAGTCTGTAAAAAGAACTCTACCGCCAACCATCTTATGGTTTATAGCCTGGAGGACAACTTCATCAAAAATTTCTTGAAAAATATCGGTGCCCTTAAATCGATTTTGGCGATTAAAACTAATTGTAGAATGATGGGGAACGGGATCTCTGAATCTTAAGCCTAAAAACCAACGGTATGCGATGTTCATTTTAATTTCCTGTTCTAGTTGTCTTTCAGAACGAATACCGTACAAATAGCCAATAAACATCATTTTGAATAGAAGTAGAGGATCCGTTGGTCGACCGTTGTCCTCACTATAATATGGGCGAACCTTATCTAAAATGGTTGAAAAATCTATGTACTGATCTATTTTTCGCAGAAGGTGGTCCGAAGGAACAAGTTCATCAATAGACACAAATTCAATTTCATTTTGCGAAGATTCTTTGGGTTTAAACATGTAAATTCACCACAATCTATAGGATTTAATGGGTTAATTATAACATATTAACGCGGTGAATAATTAAAGTTAACTATTAAAATAAAGGCTGTCGATAGTTTCTCGACAGCCTGACACACGATGAGTAATGTAACTCATCGTGTGTTTTTTTCGCTGACAATTTTGTAGTAAATAGATACGGATGAAATGTAAAAGATTAGATACGTTAACACATATAATCCCATGACTGAAAAAATAATCGCCGTTAATGAAGGCAAATCTTTTATCACCAGGATGACTGTGTAATATAAAAGGAACCAGCTGTGCAGCAGCCCAAGCAGAAGCGGCGGCAAAAATACGAACAGCAATTGTTTTCGGATAATCTTTTTCATGTCTTTGTCGTCCACACCGATTTTTCGTAAAATGGCGTAGTGCTCCCGTTCTTCTGTAGCTTCACGGAGCTGTTTAAAGTAAATGACACTTCCTAAAGCAAACAATGCAATAACCGCAAAAAAGGCAACGGAGAACAAGATTAAAGAAGACGACTCCGTATCTACGGAATACATATCAATATAGGCTGAATAATAGGCACCATCTGTTTTCATAACGAGGTCGTATATTTCCCGTGATACATCATTGGATGTTTTGGGATCTTCGATTTGATAAATTTCAAATGAAGAAAGGGTGCGATGTTCCTTTAAGTTCTCAAAAGCTTCGTCTGAGATAATGAGGACTGAAGGCTGCGGCTTGGTATTTCCTCCAGGGCTCGTTGGGATGCTTAACAGCGGGTACCGTATTTTTTCGACTACACGAAATGTATGGTCTTCCAAAACGGTCATTTCAGGCTGAGAATTTTTATATTTTTCCGGTTCATCAATTCCTCTTGTTAATACAATAGATTCTTCACCTTTTAGATCTACTTTTTCACCCGTTTTACGCAGATCAATTATTGCATTTAATTGGGATTCCGGAAAAAGGTAAAATTCCTCGGTGTAATATTGGGGATGACTAAAGAATGCATCTCTACTTTGAATTTTATCTGTTTGTATGCCCGTAATGGTCTCATGATCAATGATTGGATGTGAGTCATTCATGATTTGTTCAATTTGTTTTTGAGTTTCAGCATCCTGGGTCGAAAAAGCAATATGGTTCGGGAATTCTTTTTTCACAACCTCACCTTTCACAGCGTAATCTACAGCGATAAATCCGACTGTAAAGATGACAATCGCACTAATCAGTGAATTGAATGTAAAATTGATTGTATTTCCCCGAATGGAAAAACGGAGAGAGGATATCCATAACATTTTACTGCCAATAAAATAATTTTTCCTTTGACTCAGCTTTTGCAGCATCCAGCCGGAAAACTGACGGAAAAATAAATACGTCCCGGCAATTAGTGCCACAGTTACAGCAGTTAATGTTTCTTTAAAATGGTCTTTCCAGATGTCCGTATCTCCAATGGTAATCATATAGTAAGATCCGGCAATCAATATAATGGACAATAACGCCAGGCCAAAAGAAAATGTAAACGGTTTATCCCTTTTTTCCTTTGCATGAAACAATTCCACTAACTGGACACGCCGGACATTAAGATAACTTTGAATTGTAATAATGATGATTAGTAACGCAAATAACAGAACTGTTGATACAATCGCTTCCAATGGAAAAGCAAAAGAAATGTCCTCATTGTAGCGCATTAAGTTCATTAATACCGCACCGAAAAACTTCGAAAGCAATCCACCGATTAATATACCGCTGGAAACCGAAATGGCGCTCAAGAATAATGTTTCAAAGAAGACCATTGCGGCAACTTGCCGTTCTTTCATCCCGTAAAGTAAATACATGCCGAACTCTTTTTTTCGCTGCTTCATGAAAAAGGAGTTCGCGTACAAAATAAAAAATACTATAAACAAAAAGACAATAACAGAAGCAAGGGAAATGACCATTTTGTAGTTTTCTTTATTTTGAATGGCTGCGACTACATCTTTGTTAAACATTAGACCGGAAAAGGTAAAGTAAATGACAACCCCGACAAACATGGAAATGAAATAAATGGAATACAAACGGAAGTTCCGCTTCATGTTCCTCCATGATAAATCTACTAAGTTCATCGACGGCCACTTCCTATAGCACTTTGGATCGTCAGGATGCGGTCAAAGAATTCCTTTTCCGTCTGCTCCCCTTTAAACATTTCGTTGACGATTTTTCCATCACGGAGAAAAACTACCCGCTGACAGTAGCTGGCTGCATACGGATCATGAGTAATCATCAGAACGGTTGTCTTGAAGGTTTCATTGAGCAATTGAATTTGTTCCAGCAGCTGGGTAGCAGATCGGGAATCGAGTGCACCCGTAGGTTCATCAGCAAATACAATTGCCGGATTAGTAATAATTGCCCGTGCGGCAGCTGTACGCTGTTTCTGGCCGCCGGAAATTTCAGAAGGATATTGATGTAAAATGGATTCAATATTTAAGGCATCAATCAATTTTGCTAATCGCTTTTCCATTTCGGCAACAGGTGTTTTCTGCAGCGAAAGCGGGAGAAGGATATTCTCCTTCACCGTTAAGGTATCCAGTAAGTTATAGTCTTGAAAAATAAATCCCATTCTTTTTTGGCGGAACTCCCGCAGGTCTTTCTTTTTCATATCTAAAAGGGAATTTCCCTCTATCCAAACATTCCCCCCGCTAAAGACATCAATGGTTGATAGAGTATTCATTAACGTCGTTTTTCCGGAGCCGGAGGGACCCATAATGGCAGTTAATTCCCCTCGCTCGACAGTCAAATCAATATTTTTTAAGACCTGTGTTTTTCCATAAGATTTTGATAGGTTTTTTGTTTGTATCATTTTGGTCATGGTTTCGTCCTCCTTCACTACCATACTATAGCGGCATTTTTTCCCGCCAACCATCGATATAACAGAATGTAAAGTGACACTTTTGTCATGTTGAAGGCAGAGTCGGCAGAATCGCGTCATTTTAAAATGGAGATAAACTTACTGAAGGGAAATTGGCTGGCAATTATATTGGTCAGCCCTCTATTTTCTATTGAAAGGTATATCTTTTACGTTAATGAATCTTATTTACATATAGACTGGAATCTAAAGATAAGTTCATCCAATATCCGACTGTTTTTTTATAGTCCCAGGATGCTCTAATCCCTTCTTTATTCCAGTTTCATTAAGTATTTTTCTGGAAAAGGGGATTTTATTCTAAGTTCACGGAAGCAATGACACATTAATTTGCACCTTTAAATAATAAAAGTCCCTAACTACTATTGCAAAAAGGTACATTACTTTCTCATTTGGGAAATCGTCTGCTGCCTTATCCATTCTGCTTCTTTCATTTTTGTTAATCGATTCTATTAACCATAACTTATAGGGTATTGCAAATAGATTAGTGTATTGGACAAATGAGCGTGTGTCTAAAAAGGATTGCTGATTGCTGAGGCTTCTTTTTACAGAACTAAAGTTAGATAACTGTCCAGCTTCGAACCCCAGCAACTCTAGGGTCTAAGCTGAAAGGCGGTCGCCTTCTGCTTTTCTTTCCCGTTCTCTTTGTGGCATAATTTTCTAAGACAAAGGAGTGAGAGGATGCAGAAAGTATTCATTATTGAGGATGATCCGAAAATCGCGGAGCACCTGCAGTCACACTTAGTGAAGTATGGGTATGATGCTGCGGCTGCGGAACAGTTCGATGATGTGATGGGGGAATTTCATAAACATAAACCGGATCTTGTGCTTCTGGATATTAATCTTCCGAGCTTTGACGGGTATTACTGGTGCAGGCAAATCCGAAAGGAGTCCATTTGTCCGGTCATCTTTATTTCCGCACGGGTAGGGGAGATGGACCAGGTGATGGCGCTTGAAAATGGTGGGGATGATTTTATCACAAAGCCGTTTCATCCCGAAATTGTGATGGCAAAAATCCGCAGCCAGCTGCGCCGGGCATACGGGGAGTATGCCTCACAGGCACAGGAACGAATTATCGAGGCTGAGGGATTAAAGCTGTTTCCGGAAAGAATGGAACTCACATTTCGTAATAAGGCGGTCCAGCTGTCTAAAAAAGAAGCGGATATTATCGAAAGTCTCCTGGAGCGGCACCCGCGTGTGGCAGGGCGTGAGGATCTTCTTGAAAAGCTGTGGGATGAGCAGGTTTATGTGGATGAAAATACACTGAATGTAAATATGGCAAGGGTAAGAAAAAAATTTGAGGCAATCGGGCTTTCAGGAGCGGTCGAAACCGTGAGAGGGGCAGGCTATCGTTTGATTGTTACCTGGTGAAAGGCTGGAGAGACATGAAATTATTTTTTAAAGAGCATGCGCTATTAATTGCTGTACAGATTGTTCAATTTTTTGTGGTTCTGGCTATTTACTGGCTTGATGGCTATCAGCGTCTATTGCCGGCTCTCTATGGCATATTTCTCGGACTATTCTTTCTCACTGCTTACCTTGCCTACCACTATTTTAGCCGCCGCATGTTTTACAAAAGGCTGACAAATGAGCTTTCTTCTCTTGACGATTCCTTTCAGACAACAGAAAACTCCTCCATCTCCAGGGCTCTTGATGAACTGCTGAAGGCCCAGTATAAACACTATCAAACGAGAATCAAAGCGCTGGAATCCAGGCAGGATGAGCACCTGAAGTTCATGGATCAATGGGTCCATCAGATGAAAACACCGCTTTCTGTCATTGAGCTGATTGCACAAAACCTGGATGAACCGGATTCATCAAGCATCCGGGAAGAAACAGACCGGATGAAAACGGGCTTGAACACCATCCTTTATATGGCGAGACTCCGGACAATCGAACAGGATTTTCATATCAAACCTGTACACTTGTCGAAAATCATTCATGAAGTAAATGGCGAAAACAAACGGTTTTATATCCGGAACGGGATCTATCCGAATCTTCTGCAGGAAAAAGAAAACATAATCGTGGAGACAGATGAGAAATGGCTGTTCTTTATACTTTCTCAGCTGATCCATAATGCGGTCAAGTATTCCAGGGGAAAGAGCAGCAGGGTTGATATTTCCGTCTATGAAAAAGACGGGGAAGCTGTCTTAGAAGTGAAGGATTTTGGCGCCGGCATCCCAGAGGCGGACAAGCGCCGTGTGTTTGAACCTTTTTATACCGGTGAAAATGGGCGGAAATTCAGAGAGTCCACAGGTATGGGTCTGTACTTGACGAAGGAGGCGGCAGACTACCTTGGCCATCGGATTGAACTGGAATCCACGCTTGGGGAAGGGTCCCTTTTCCGGCTGATTTTTGGAAAAACACAGAACCTTACAATCTTGTAAGGTAAGTGAAAGAAAAATCGATTTTTGGAACTGGGAATAGACGATATACTGATCACAAGTCAACTGACTGTGAAAGGAGAACTTGTGATGCTAAAAGTAAAACAAGTAAGCAAGATTTATGAAGGAAAGATCGCCTATCGTGCGTTAACGGATATTAACTTAACTATTGAAGAAGGTGAATTTGTCGGAATCATGGGTCCTTCTGGAAGCGGGAAAACGACGCTGCTGAACATGATTGCCACCATTGATGAACCGACAACAGGGGAAATCCTGATTAATGATAGAAATCCCCATGTCTTAAAAAAAGAGGAGCTTGCTCAATTCCGGCGCCGTGAACTGGGCTTTGTATTCCAGGACTTCAACCTGCTTCATACCTTGACGGTTGAAGAAAATATGGTCCTTCCGCTGACATTGGACGGAAAAAAAGTGAAGGAAATGAAGGGAAAAGCCCATCAAATTGCTGAAAAACTGGGGATTACCGGCATTATGAATAAACGGACGTATGAAATTTCCGGGGGACAGGCGCAAAGAGCCGCTGTGGCAAGAGCGATGATTCATACGCCAAAGCTGCTATTGGCAGATGAACCGACAGGAAATCTGGATTCCAAGTCTTCCAAGGATGTAATGGAAATGCTTGAATCGATTAATAAAACGGAGAAGACCACGATGATGCTTGTCACACATGATGCACAGGCGGCGAGCTATTGCAACCGGGTCATCTTCATCCGGGACGGCAAATTCTATTCGGAGATACACCGTGGCGATAACCGCCAGGCGTTTTTCCAAAAGATCATCGATACACTTTCGCTGCTGGGAGGGGATGCACATGACCTTTCGTCAGTTCGCGTTTAATAATGTCATCCGCAACAAGCGGCTGTATGCAGCCTATTTTCTCAGCAGTTTATTTACAGTCATGGTCTTCTTTACCTTCTCGATTTTTGCGAATCATCCTGCATTAAGCGGGGATGCGATGAACTCAACCGTCACGAAGGGAATGAATGCAGCAGCCGGAATTATCTATGTGTTTTCGTTCTTTTTTGTGTTGTATTCGATGAGCTCATTTTTGCAGTCCAGGAAAAGAGAATTCGGCTTATTAATGATACAGGGCATGAGCATGAAGCAGATCCGCCTCATGGTGTTTTTGGAGAATATGCTGATTGGCTTATTTGCAACTGTGGGCGGCATTCTCCTGGGCCTTGTGTTTGCAAAAGGGATTTTGCTTCTGGCTGAGAATGTGCTGATTATTGAACGTACGCTTTCTTTTTATTTTCCGGTAAAAGCCATTCTGGTTACCCTTATATCTTTCATCATTTTATTTTTCTTTATTTCCTTATTTGTCACGTATGTTCTGCGCAGCAAAAAGCTGATTGAATTAATTAAAGGAAATAAGATGTCAAAGGGTGAGCCGAAAGCGAATCTTTTCTTAACGTTGCTGGCTGTTCTTTTATTAGGAGCGGGGTATGCAGTCGCTTTACTCGCAAAAGGTGTGATGGTAGTAGCCGCCATGGTGCCGGTGATCATCGTTGTCAGCATTGGGACCTACCTGTTATTTACGCAATTAAGCGTGTTTATCATTAGGAGATTAAAGAAGAATGAGAGTGTTTTCTGGTTTAAGACCAATATGCTGCTGTTTTCCGATTTAGCTTTCCGCATGAAGGATAATGCACGGACATTCTTTATGGTGGCCATGGTTTCAACGGTTGCCTTCAGTGCGATCGGCACATTGTTCGGTTTTCAAACCGTTTTGACCTCCAGCGTGAAAAATCAGAATGCCACAACGTTTTCCTATAAAACGAGTGAAGATCAAGAAGAGAAAAATGTTGCGGCTATCAACCGAATATTAAAGGAAGAAAACATTGAGACTGAATCGGCACATACTGTATTGCAGAGCTTTGAAGTGGGCGGAAGTTCCACTCAGATTGCCAGCCAATCCGATTTTAACCGTTTTGCCTCCCTTATTGGTGAAGATCCCGTTACTTTAAAAGAAGGACAAGTGGTTGTGGTGGAGTATGAAGGCACCAACTTCGGGCAATCGAAGGACCTCATGAATGAAACCATTACACTGACGTCCGGCACAGTTTTGAAACCGAAAGAAGCTATTCATTCGAAAGCCCTGCCGGCAATAGATTCCTATTTTATTATGTCTGATGAAGACTTTAAAAAGCTGCCTGAACCGGCTTGGGAAGAAAGCTATTATGCCTGGCAGGCAACAGATGGAGAGGAAAGGGTCATGGCTGCCTCAGAAAAGCTGTACAAGGAACTGCCAAGATATGAGATCACATCAGTGGAGTATGAAATATATGAGATTATGAAAGGCTACGGTCCCATTTTATTTGTCGGACTGTTTATCGGGATTGTCTTTTTCGTCTCTGCCGGCAGCTTCCTGTACTTCCGTCTTTACATGGACCTGGATGAAGATAAACAAAAATTCAGGTCGATATCCAAGATGGGGCTGACCGGTAAAGAGTTGAAAAAGGTCTTAAACAGACAAACGATGATTCTATTTTTCGCGCCGATCCTCATCGCTCTTATCCATGGTGCTGTAGCCCTGACAGCGTTATCAAATCTGTTCTACTTTAACTTGTTTAAAGAATCTGTCGCTGTTCTGAGTGTTTTCCTGGCCATCCAGGTTGTTTACTTCTTCATAGTGCGCTTTTTCTATACGAAGCAGATACAGGCGTCGATTTAATAAAAGGATTAAGGGTCAGATTGAATCTGGCCCTTTGTTTTCTGGAGAATTTTGCTGCAGTCTAAGCTGCTTCGGACAGAAAAGGGAGAAGCACAGGATTTTGAGTCAGAACTTGGATCAACTTCTGACAGAGAAAGCAGGAACCGAGGGTTTAGAGTCCGAACCCGGATCAACTTCAGACACAGAAGTCTGGAAACATGGATTTTAAGTCCGAACCCAAACCTGCGTCACACCAGGGGTCAATGCTGGATTCCTGTGTTGTAAATTGAATAAATTATTGTGTTCCTTGCATATAATTCTGAAAAGTGTTATGCTTATTAAGAATTATTTTTGTTCGGTGTAAAGGATAGTGTGAGTAAAAACTTTACGTCTTGATGATCACTGAGAGCAAGGATAGTAACACAATGTGTGGTTTACACACAAGGAGGCAACAAACATGGAAAACGGTAAAGTAAAATGGTTTAACAGTGAAAAAGGCTTCGGATTCATCGAGCGTGAAGGTGGAGAAGACGTATTCGTTCATTTCTCAGCTATCCAAGGCGAAGGCTACAAATCTCTAGAAGAAGGTCAAGAAGTGACTTTCGACGTTGAGCAAGGCCAGCGTGGAGCTCAAGCAGCTAACGTTCGCAAAGCTTAATCTTAAACCAAACTCAGGGCAGGCTCTTTATGGGCCTGTTTTTTTGTTTATGTGGCACCCCGCTCACTAAGGAGCAGGGCACATTAAAGATTGGCGAATCCTATCCCCGCTCAACCTCCATCATAATTTTCGTAACATAATGCTCCTTATCATTCCGGACGACAGTATCATAAATGTACTCTTCAAATACATGCTCTCCCAAGGTTAAACCGAGCAATTTCATCTCTGAAAAAAGCCGCTTATAAGTATCGCCGATCGTTTTTTCGCTCCCAACATGATAACCGATGAGGAAATCCCCTTTAACGGCCCGGAAATAGGGATGGCCTTCCTTTGGATTGGGCTGCTCGATATACAAATAGCTGTAATTGGCGTATTCCCCCTTCAGCACCTGCTCACGCTTCGTTATGGACCCGATCGGGTAGCCAGAATCAAGCTGCGAGATCTGCAATTCATTAATAAAATCCGAAATGACCTCTAAAAATTCTTCGTCCGGTATATTTTGAATGTTTCTGCTTAAATAAAGGGTTGCTTCCGGCAAACGCTGAAGCGTAATCCGGCTAAAATCAAGGTGGGAGGCTTCTTCCATTATGGCTATTTTGGCTTCAATCATTTTCTCCTTCATTTCGATTTCCTGACGCTTCTTTACAATCTCTTCTTTTTTCCGGTACATGATGGATAAAAAGCTTTCGGGCGATTTATTTTGCATGTATTGCTGTATATCGTTAAGTGACATGCCAAGATCCTTCAATAAATCAATCACAAAAAACAACTCTAATTGATGAATGGAATAATAGCGGTATCCTTTTTCATTTTTCATGACCGGTGACAAAATTCCAATCTGATCGTAATAAAAAATGGTCTGCTTGTTAACCTTGCAAAGCTTTGCGAATTCACCTGTCGTTAAATATTTGCCGTCTTTTTTACTCATTTTTACATCACTGCCCTTGACTATATAGTTACTATATACACTAGGATAGATCGTATAAATAAATCAAGTTTGACTGTTTTGTAAGGAGCATGATATAGATGAAAAAACCAAAAATCACATTAGGATTATTATTGACGAATTTATTCATTGCCTTTTTGGGAATCGGCCTGGTCATTCCTGTCCTGCCTACGCTGATGAATGAATTAGGCATAACGGGCACAACGATCGGCTATTTGACAGCAGCATTTGCCTTAGCCCAGCTGATTGTTTCCCCGTTTGCAGGGAGGGCAGCCGATAAATGGGGCAGGAAAATCATGATTGTCACCGGCCTGTTTATTTTCGGCCTATCAGAATTCTTATTCGGGATCGGCAAAGAAATCGAGGTTCTGTTCGTTTCGCGGATTTTAGGCGGGATTAGTGCGGCCTTTATTATGCCGGCCGTTACAGCCTTTATTGCGGACATTACCACGACTGAAACCCGCCCGAAGGCACTCGGGTATATGTCAGCGGCCATCAGCACCGGTTTTATCATCGGTCCAGGCATTGGCGGATTTTTAGCAGAGTTCGGAACGCGGGTGCCATTTTTCTTTGCAGGGGGACTTGGTGCGCTTGCAGCTGTGCTATCCCTGATTTTATTAACAGAGCCTGAGCGCAATGAGGAAAATAATGAAGGAGCCGAAGCAGGAAAGAGCGGCTTCAGACGGGTGATGGAGCCAAAGTACCTGCTTGCCTTTATTCTGATTTTTATTGCCTCATTTGGGCTTGCTGCTTTTGAATCCTTCTTTAGCTTATTTGTCGATCACAAGTTTGCCTTTAAACCAGCGGATATTGCTATTGTCATAACGGGCGGAGCCATTTTTGGCGCAGTATCGCAAATCCTGCTATTTGACCGCCTCACCCGCATCTGGGGCGAAATCAAACTGATCCGCTACAGCTTACTGTTATCCGGCCTGCTTGTATTTTTAATGACCGTTGTTCATTCCTATTTTGCGATCCTGCTTGTAACCTTTCTTGTATTTGTAGGATTCGATTTATTCCGTCCGGCTATCACTTCCTATCTTTCCAATATCGCCGGCAATGAACAGGGCTTTGTGGGCGGAATGAATTCGATGTTTACAAGTCTCGCGAATATCAGCGGACCAATTATAGGGGGAATGCTGTTTGATATCGATATTAACTATCCTTACTATTTCGCAGCTCTCGTCACTGCAGTGGGGATTGGTTTAACCCTCGTGTGGAAAAAGCCTGCAGAGAAGGCATCCAAAGTGGTGAAGGCAATCTAAAAGAGTGAATTAGCGTTTAATTCACTCTTATCCATCATTACTGTTTAGCTCCATTTTCCGGGTAGGGCTGACCGTACCCTTCCACATTCCCTGCACGCTCTTTTTCATATTCTGATCCTGAACCCTGACGGTTTACTGCTGCGGAATTTGTTTTCTGTTTCTCTGATTTATTGTTCTGACGCGGCAAATTCTTCACCTCCCATACACAATTATAGTGCTTAAAATTTGGAAAACTATTCAGCGGGAGGATCCCTCATCTGTTTGGACAGGGGAAGTGGAAAACGGTGCGGGGGAGTCCGAACCGGGGACTCAACATAACATTATTCAAAAATCACGTTTCTGCAAAAGCAGGAGCTTTTTTTTTGACAGTTCGGTTTAGATGAAAAGGAAAAATAATACAAAAAAGAGAAGTAATTAGGGAAAAAGAGTGGTTTTTTTGGCAGTTCTACAAATGATTGAATTCAATACAAAGCTCCTCGAAGGAACGGGGAGCTTTTGCCTGAGGAGTAAAAAAATTCTCTAGGATATATAAGAACGAAAGGTTTGAAAAAGGGCTAAAGTATATCCAGCTATTTGAAGACAATAAGCAAGCTGGCTTTCTCCGACTCCTTATGGGGCGTTTTCGGCTGTTTATAAAAAGAAGCTTATTTCCTTTCATAGACTGACGATTCATTCGGCAATGAAGCGGTTAAAGGAAATCATGCAAAATTAATGCAATCCATAACTAACATCTGTTAGATAATGTGAATTAATAGAGTAAGTACAACTATCAAATAATAGGGAAACCTGCATAACTCTGTACTGCAATAGGGCTAACCCCCTTACTATTTCACTGTGGCAGCATAAGATAAGAGTACTTATTCAATAAGGAGGAATTATCTATGCCGGCAGTCGTTTATGTTGATGATGATTGGACTGGGCTTTCGAATGGTACTGAAGTTACTACCCCAGATGGTCCGGCGGTAATTGGAACAGATGCTTTTGCCACAATCGGGGAGGGGGTGTTTGCGGTTGATTCAGGGGGAACCACCCATGTACTCCCGGGCTTATATAAGCCAGGTCTTACAATTTTTATAGACAAGAGTGTCACTATTCTTGGACCACAGGCCAATGTGGATCCGCGGCCTGCTTTCCTTTCAACAAGAATTCCGGGGAGTGCAAATGAAGCAATCATAGATGGAAGGGGGGTATTGGATAACATTCTTAGGATTAATGCAAATGATGTATTCATTAATGGTTTTGAAATCCGCAATGGAAGAACTGATTTAATTAATTCGTTTGGAGGGGCACAAAGGCCAAAAGTCAGTTATAATATTATTCACCAATCAAGTCTGGATGAAGGAATTCAATTGCGCAATATCCGGGACGGTGTAATCGAATATAATTATGTATTTGACACCTTTGGTGATGGCATTAATATTTGCTGTGAATCTTTCGATAGCTTCATCCAGTATAATCAGGTGGAGAATAGCCGGTCACCAGATGCCGCTATATATGTTTATAATTCTACTAATATTACTATTCAGTGGAACCTCGTTCAGAATACACAGGTGAATGATGGAATCAAATTGGGATCCTCGTCTGCCCCTTTGGATACCGGCAGATTTGTGGGCAGGGTTCTAAATAATGTCGTTCGTGATTTAGTGGAAGATGGAATTACAGTCATTTCAAGTGATGCTGTAGTCGCTGGAAACGATGTATATAGAAGCCGCAGCACGAATGGCGCCATCTATTTGGACCGTAATTTAAATAATATCCAGATCACCAATAATTGCGTTCATGACAATGGCATATTAGGGGACGGTAAGGTCACTTATGGGATTAAAATTGGATCAGGTACCAATATTTCAACAAATGTCCATGTTAATAATAATAATATATTTAATAACATAGATGGCGGGCTGTTTTTCAACTCATCGAACCCGCCTCCGCCTGCACTTAATGCAGAAAATAACTGGTGGGGAAGCGCAAGTGGACCGAGTACCGTGCCAGGCCCTGACTCAGCAATTGGAAATGTAGACTATATGCCTTTTTTAACTGAACCAGGCCCAGTCTGCCTTAGTCAGCCGACTATAGAAGGGCCAGGAAACATTATAGTTGAGAATGATACAGGAGAGTGCTCGGCTACTGTATCTTATACTATTACAGCTTCTAGCCCATTTTTCCCCATTAATGAGCTTACCTGTTCTAACGGGAGTATCCATACCTTTTCACCACCTCAATACAATGTTTCCGTAATAGAAAAAGATATATTTCAGGTAGGAACCACAAATGTTGTTTGTACTGTCACCAACACTGATGGCAATACAGATTCTGTTGAATTTACTGTTACAGTTAATGATACTGAACCTCCCAAAATTACTTGTCCAAACGATATAAGAGTAACTGTCGATGCCGGTGAGGGCGGAATGATTGTTACTTTTCCTCCTCCTGATGTAAGCGATAATTGTCCCGGGGTTACGGTGGTGTGTTCTCCGTCTTCCGGTTCCTTCTTTCCAGCAGGAAATACTGTAGTGAATTGTACGGCGACGGATGGATCAGGAAATACTGCAGAATGTTCATTTACCGTTACTGTTGGAGAAAGAACAGTTGGAGAATTTAACAGTGTTGCAATTGGGGCTCGGAGGGTCTATGATTGGGTGTTTGATGCACTAACGATTGAAACAGATAGTATTTTATCTCCTGCCGCAGAAGCAGTTGCATTGGCGGCTGCTGAAGACAGAACGCCACTGGATGTCATTTGCGAAGTTCCCGATTTACCAGGATTTTTTTCGCTTGAGTTTCAGCCGGATATCAGTGAAAATGTGTCCTGTAAGGTTTCATCCAAAATTGAGAGAATAGGAATTCTTGTTAACGGTGTACTCACCGACTTGGCCATTATCAACGTGATTTTTACTATTTGCCCCTTAATTACTATCATTGACAGCAAAGAAGAAATTATCGATCAATTTCGGCCAGCGATCAGCCAGACTCGGCGATTGGCTGTCTATGTGCCGGAACCTTTAACAAGTCAAAACATTCATTGCCGTATTATTGACCTAAGCTGTGAGACGAACTTTAATGAAACAGGTGTACCGGATCTTGGACTTCAAATCACACTCAATATTTGCTTTGATATTCAAGTTGAAGCCGATGTGAAAATGGAAGTGCTCGCTAAATTTTGTTTCCCTCGTCCAAACCTGTATCCATGATTTACAAAGGGTTGAGTGTTCCGGTTCCGATGATAATCCTCCGGGAGTCTGCCCCTAACGTGAGTAAACTGACTTTTCAGGTATCTATATCCTATGTTGTAAAATATATAGTAGACCTTCCTTTTCTAAAAGGGAAAGGTCTGCTTTTTATATATTCAAAAAAGGATGGTGCATGGAAAAATGACACGTAAAATGTAAGTTTTGCAGGGTGTTTGATCCGAGCCGGGGGATTATCTATTATGAACCATAGTCTTAAGGCTCTCACTGAAAAAGAATTCTTTATTAAACAGCTGACGTATATTGATGAAAATTATCAGGACTTAAATGGCCTTTACCTTTCTTCCAGTCCGCTAAAAAAGCGGAGAAAGGATTTTCTCAGTATTTATGTAAGGGAAGTAGAGCAATACATTGCTTTTTGTAATCAGGCGCCTGCGGCCTGCGGAAAGTATTGGTTGAAACAAAGGTAACTGTATTATTTGACGGGGAGGATGACCGGGAAGTTTCTCATATTTGCCTCCGGGAAGAGTCAGACCCTGACAATGGGTGCATCTCGTTCCTGTCTCCGGTTGGCAGGCAGCTTCGGTTAAAAAATCTGGGAGAAAAAACGTCACTCATGATCCCAAGCGGCCAGCTGGATGTGGTGATTGAAAATATATCCTGGGACCAGGAATAAGTCTTTAGCAGAGGGACATGGGACGTGTCCCTCTGCTCCTTTGGGAACGCTGCGATTCAAATAATTGACTGCCTTAACTGTAACTTATAGTATTACAGTAAGTTTGATGCCAGTTTAATTTGTGTAAACATTAAACAAACTAGGTGTGAACGAAAAAAAGGAGTGACTTATATGAATCCAAGCTATAAACCACTATTAGAACCATTGAAGTTAAAAAACAAGGTGGAAACCAAAAACAGAGTGGTCCTGGCACCGATGACCAATTTCTCCTCCCATCCGGATGGAACAGTATCAGATGCCGAGATCGATTATTACGTACGCCGCTCCAAAGGGGCAGGAATGGTGATTACGGCTTGTACATATGTGACAGCCAACGGAAAGGGATTCCATGGTGAATTTGGCGGCGATCATGACGGAATGATTCCAAGTCTTTCGAGACTGGCATCCAGCATTAAAGAACAGGGTGCCAAAGCCATTCTGCAGATCTTTCATGGCGGGAGGG
Source organism: Cytobacillus firmus DS1 (assembly GCF_000565285.1). Lineage (GTDB taxonomy): Bacteria > Bacillota > Bacilli > Bacillales > Cytobacillaceae > Cytobacillus > Cytobacillus firmus_A. The sequence continues at coordinate 181,703 of NZ_APVL01000001.1, forward strand.
AATGCCCTCCTGAGCTCGTTCCAAATGGCGAAACAGTAAGTGCCAGTGCGGTTGCGTCTGAAGGAAGCAGCAATACGCCAAGAGCACTGACGGAAAAAGAAGTGGAGGATATCATTGCCGCTTTCGGCGAGACTACCCGCCGGGCCATCGAGGCAGGCTATGATGGCGTTGAAATTCATGGCGCCAACGGCTATTTAATTCAGCAGTTCTTTTCTCCGCATTCAAATCGCCGTGAGGACCGTTTCGGAGGCAGCCTTGAAAAGCGTATGACGTTCCCGCTGGCTGTGGTAGACGCAGTGCAAAAAGCTGTACAAGAACATGCAAAAGAGCCATTCATTGTCGGATACCGTTTTTCTCCGGAAGAGCCTACTGAGCCAGGAATCACTATGGACGATACTCTTCAACTGGTGGATGTGCTGTCAGATAAAGGGCTGGATTACCTTCATGTCTCCCTGATGGAGTTCTGGTCCAAGCCAAGACGCGGGGCTGATGAAGCTAAGCCGAGAATTCAGCATCTGTTAGAAAAAATGAATAACCGCCTGCCGCTTATAGGAGTAGGGTCGATCCATACCCCTGATGAAGCCGTAAAAGCATTGGAAACGGGAGTGGCCATGGTCGCCCTTGGCCGGGAACTGATTATGGAGCCGGACTGGGTGCAGAAGGTGCAGGAAGGAAAAGAGTCTGAAATTGCCACTACTTTATCCAGGAAGGATCAGGAGAAACTGGTCATCCCGGATCCGCTCTGGCAGGCAATCGTGAACACTCCGGGCTGGTTTCCGGTTGTAGATTAATTGATACATTTATTATTAAATTAAAGGGCAGAAGTGACAGCTTTCATTGTCATTTCTGCCCTTTTGTTTTTTCTCCATCTTGCTTCCTCCATCCCACGCTGGACAGTTCCATCCATGAAGTCAGCCATATTTTTTTTAAAAAAATTCCTTTGACATTTTCCTGACACATTGTGCCTTTAAAGTATGACTTGTAAGGCAAACAAAAACTAATTCCAATTCAAAATAGATAAGAAGGAAGTGTTTAATCATGACAGAGTTTAACGAAGAAAGCAGAACGGAGAACCGGGCCGCGAAAAAGCCGGTATGGAAAGGATTCCTGTCAACCGTGGCAGCAGGTGTGCTGGGTTCGGCGCTTACGCTGACAGTCGTTCCGTATTTCCAGGAAGATACGCCGCAGGCAACTATTCAGGAAGAAACTGGACAAGCTGTAAGCTCATCCAATCTTGATGTGACGCCAGTATCTGCCACATCCAATTCCCTGGCGGATACAATTGAACAGGCATCGAAGGCGATTGTCGGCGTTGTGAATATGCAGCAGCAAAACAATAATCCGTTCAGCCAGTCGGGTGATGCTGCTGAAAGCGGTACGGGGTCGGGGGTTATTTTTAAAAAGACGGATGATGCGGCCTACATTGTGACCAACAACCATGTGATTGAAAATGCAAGCGAAATTCAGGTGACGCTGCATGATGGTGAGAAGGCAACAGCAGAATTGATTGGAACCGATGCGCTGACAGACATTGCGGTGCTGAAAATCAAAGGGAATGTAGATGCCGCAGCCATGACGTTTGGGGATTCTTCCAAGCTGAGAGTCGGCGATCAGGTGCTGGCGATCGGCAATCCGCTTGGCCTGGATTTATCGAGAACGGTGACACAGGGCATTGTGAGTGCGGTGGACCGCTCGATTGAAGTGAGCACTTCTGCAGGGGAATGGAACTTAAATGTCATTCAGACGGATGCAGCGATCAACCCGGGCAACAGCGGCGGCGCATTGATGAATACAGCCGGGCAGCTGGTCGGGATCAACAGCCTGAAGATCGCGGATAGCGGGGTGGAAGGCCTTGGGTTTGCCATCCCAAGCAATGAAGTGAAAACACTGATTGATCAGCTGATTGAAAATGGGCAAGTGGTCCGCCCGTATCTTGGTGTTGGCCTGGCAAGCTTTGACGAAGTTCCCCCTCAATATTTGCGCAATCTTCCTGATGGCGTAACTAGCGGAGCGATTGTAGCAAACATAGATCCGGATTCCGCTGCAGCTAAAGCAGGATTGCAGGCAGAGGACATTCTCGTCAGTATTGGCGGAAAGCAAATCACGAATTCAGGAGATTTACGCAAGCATTTATACAGCGGTTTTTCGATTGGCGATAAGGTGAAAATTGAATTTTACCGGGGGGGAGAATTGAAAACAGCTGAAGTCACGCTGACAAGCAACCAGAAAGTAAATTAAGAGAGGAGAACAGGATGAAGAATAAGAAAGTTTTTTATTGGATTTTAGGCAGTGTATTAACAATCGGAGCAGCGGCAGCCATCATTTTTACAATAAAAGAGGATAATGCAGCTGCGACTGTAAACGGGGAAAAAATCAGCAGGGATGAGCTGCATGAGCATCTCGTTGACCAGTACGGGCAGGAGCTTCTGGATTCGCTTATCACCGAGAAAGTGATTGATCAGGAAGCGAAGAAAGAAAATGTGAAAGTGACACAGGAAGAAATTGATGAGGAAAAGGCTGTATATGCAGAGTCATATGGCGGGGTGGATGCTTTAAAGCAGACACTCGAATCAAGCGGCCTCTCGATGACTGATTTTGAGGAGGATATCGAATCCTATCTGGCAACGAAGAAGCTGCTCGAACCAAGGATTGAGATTTCGGAAGAGGATATGAAGGCCTATTTTGATGAAAACAAAGACAGCTTTGCCCAGGAGGAACAGGTATCAGCGAGCCATATTTTAGTAGAGGATGAGGAAACGGTAAAAGAAGTCATTGAGAAGCTGAATGATGGCGGGGACTTCGCAGAGCTGGCGGCTGAATACTCGACAGATGATAGCAGCAAAGATTCTGGCGGAGACCTCGGCTTTTTCGGAAGGGGAGACATGGTCGCGGAATTTGAAGAGGTCGCTTTCTCTCTGGAGCCGGGTAAAATCAGTGATCCTGTTAAAACCGAATATGGCTATCACGTAATCAAAGTGGCAGAAAAGCAGGAAGCAAAAGAAGCAGTCTATGAAGATGTGAAAGAAGAGGTTAAAAATACATTATTTGAAACAGAGATGCAGACTGAATACACCGCATGGCTGGAAGAGAAATTTGAAGAATATGAGATTAAGAATTATTTAGAGGGCTGAGGGGAATCTTGAGATGAATTTTTTAAAACGAGCGTTTTTAAGCGTGAAGGCCAGAAAAGGGAAAAGCATTTTGCAGATCTTCGTATTTACCGTGATTTGTGTATTAGTGCTGGCAGGACTGTCGATCCAGACAGCTGCCGAAAAGTCGGGTGATCTCGCCCGCCAAAAGCTTGGGGCAGATGTCACCCTGCAGACAGATATGGAAAAATTGAGAGAGCAGGCGATGTCCCAGCAGCAGAGCGGAGGGGAGCGGGTACGTTTCCAGTCAGTGCCTGTCCCGCTTGATGCAGCAGAGGAACTGACAACTTATGACCAGATTAAAGGCTATAATTTTTACTCATCCACCACTGGGCTGGCCACCGATTTTGTGCCGATTGAAAGCGAGTCGGCTTCCTCAGACACATCTGAGGAAAGCAGTGAAGGGCAGGAGCCTGGAAGAGGCATGCCGGGCGGAATGATGCAGGGGGATGTGAGCCTGCAGGGGGTTGCCTTTACAGACTCGGTTACGGAGTTTATGGATGGAACCTCCTCGATTGTTGAAGGAACTGGGATCTCAGAAGAGCATATCGGAAAAAACGTTGCTCTGATTGAACAGACATTGGCGGAAGAAAACGAGCTCGCTGTTGGCGACAAGATTACCGTGACGAACCCGCGTGATGAAACGGCTGTAATGGAGCTTGAAGTGATCGGAATCTATCAGACAACTTCTGCCGGATCTGATCAGGCAATGGATTTCACAGCACTGAATCCTTATAACAAACTGTATGTTCCATACACTGCTGCTGCAGCACTAAAAGGTGCTGACTATGAAAATACAATCGATAGCGCCATCTACTATATAGAGGATCCAGCTGATATGCAGAGCTTTATCGATCAGGCAAAAGCAGAGAGCAGCATTGATTTCGAAACGTTCAAGCTTGATGCCGATGACCAGCTTTATCAGCAGATGGTCGGACCGATTGAGAATGTAGCCGGATTTTCGAAAAATATTGTGTACCTGGTATCCATTGCCGGAGCGATCATATTGGGCCTGATCGTCATGATGTCGATCCGTGAGCGGAAGTATGAAATGGGCGTCCTGCTGGCGATCGGGGAAAAAAGGTGGAAGCTCGCAGGCCAGTTTATGGCGGAAATTTTAGTCGTGGCTGTCCTATCGCTCGGCATTGCCACAGCGAGCGGCAATGTGGTGGCGAGCCAGCTTGGCGACCAGCTCCTGAATCAGGAATTGGCATCAGCGGAACAGACCAATACACCGGAATCCTTCAGAGGGAGAGGCATGGGCGGCTTCGGTCCGGGAATGATGCAGGCTCAGGAAACAGTGGAGACGGTAGATGAAATGAATGTACAGGTGACGGGAGAAGATCTTGGCTTCCTTGCGCTAATCGGTCTCGTGATTGCGGCATTGTCGGCATTATTGCCTTCGTTAACCGTATTGCGCCTGCAGCCAAAAGCCATTCTAAGCAAGCAGGATTAAAAGGAGATGGAAAAATGAGTTCATTGCTGGAATTCAAAAATATCAGCTACTGGTATAAACACGAAAATAAAAAACACGATATCTTGAAAAATATTAATGTGAGTTTTGAAAAAGGGAATTTTTACAGCATTATCGGGCCGTCCGGATCCGGGAAAACGACATTCCTGGCACTGGCCAGTGCCCTGGATGTTCCGAAAGAAGGAGAAGTGCTGTACGAAGGAAAGGATATCCGAAAAATCGGGCTGACACGGTTCCGGAACAAATTTGTCTCGATTGTCTTTCAATCTTATAATCTGCTTCCCTATATGACAGCCCTGCAGAATGTATTGACGGCGATGGAAATTACAGGGTCTTCTGCGAAAAATAAAAAGGCGATCGCTCTGGAAATGCTGCAGCGGGTTGGAATTTCCGAAATTCAGGCCCGGCAAAAAGTGCTTACATTAAGCGGGGGCCAGCAGCAGCGTGTGTCTATTGCCCGGGCCTTGTGCTGTGACGCCGAGCTGATTGTGGCGGACGAGCCGACCGGCAACCTGGATGAAGAGACTGCCAGGGAAATTGTAGGACTTTTGCGGGCGCTTGCCCATGAAGAAGGGAAATGCGTGATTGTCGTAACGCATGACCCCGACATTGCGAGAGATTCGGATGTGGTTGTGAAGCTTTCGAAAGGGAGTATTGCGGTTTCATCCAACGAACCCGAGCTGGTTTCGAATTGAAGAAAGGTGCCTTTTCCCTATGGGGAGGAGGCACCTTTTTGGTGTACGCTGTATCGAACGTTTTTTGGTTCTTTTAACCGATGGCAGAGTGGGAAGTAGCACATAAATGAACTAAGTCGGGCCTGTTGCCTCAATGAAATTTCAATTCAGAATATTTTATTTGTTATGATAAAATTATAAATATTTGGGGGTGATTGGCTATGCTGGAGGAATTATTGACAGAAATGAAGTCGGGTGCCGCAAAATTTTTTCAATCGTATCCTGTTAAAGCAGATGTATTGCTGACAGGAATAGAATGGAAGGATTTTCATCTAAATTGTCAGATTGCCTCTAAGATCAGAAAGACCGGAATCAATGCGCTGGTAAAGCAGAAATCTGATCATAGTATATGTATGTCTTGTTCTGCAAAAGTTCATTGTTCAATTGAAACTGCTGCATTTTCTCCTATTTTCATTAAAAAAAGAGTGGCAGGAATTATATTAATTACTCCCATAAAAGAACAGAGGGAGTGGCTGCAAAATAATTTGGACCTTCTAGAGCTTCAGCTTGATTTATGCAGTGAATGGGCAGGTGCAAAACTAGAAAATCATGAAATGAAAAAGGAGAATAATCAGTTTTTAGGAGAGATAAATGGAATATTTCATTTTATCCATGAGCCTATATTGATAGCTGGAAGGGACGGAACCATTCATAACATCAGCAATAGGCTGTGCAGCATGCTGAATAAAACTCAAGCAGAATTAATAGGTGAACATATGACAGAAGTCATTTCGGTTCCGGACTGGCTGAAGATGGCCAAAATAGCCAATCAGCAGGAAATGAATGTCTCTCTCCATACAAGTAGAACCGTACGAAAGTCAGAACCCTATCTGGCCCGATTAAAGCCTATTTTATCAGCTGGACAAATCGAATCTTTTCTTATCCAGTTGAATCCCATTTTAAAAACAATGAAAAAAGAGGATAAAAAATTTCTGTACTCCTTTCATGATGTTAAAGGGACAAGCGAGGCCATTCAACGTGTGGTTGAAATAGCAAAAAGAGTAGCTCCAAGCGATTCTTCAGTTTTACTTAGAGGTGAGAGCGGTACCGGGAAGGAAGTATTCGCCCAGTCCATACATCAGGCGAGCAATCGAAAAGACGGCCCATTCATCGCCATTAATTGTGCAGCCATACCTGAATCGCTGTTGGAAAGTGAGCTTTTCGGACATGTAAAAGGGGCTTTTACAGGTTCAAACGCAGATAAACCAGGAAGATTTGAGATGGCCAATGGCGGAACGATATTTCTGGATGAGATAGGTGACTTATCTCTTCATCTCCAGGCTAAATTGTTAAGAGTGGTTCAGGAAAGAAAAATTGAACGGGTTGGGGATACGAAAACCACTCAAATAAATGTACGCATTATAACAGCTACTCACCGCAATCTGGAAGAATTAATTTCCGAAGGGCAATTCAGGGAGGATTTATATTACAGGCTAAATGTAATTCCAATTACCATTCCTCCCCTAAGAGAAAGAAAAGAAGATATTCCTATTCTCGTCGAATACTTCTTAAAATCGTTTTCTCAGAAGCTCTTCCGATCACCAAAGAGATTATCTAAAGATGTCAATGAAATTCTGCTGCATTATCATTGGGCAGGTAATATACGGGAACTCCAAAATGTTGTCCATCACTTTATGCAGCTGGAGATCGGTGATTTGGTCACGATTAAAAGCTTGCCTGTCTATCTAAGTGACCTATATAAAAGCCAGGTAAACAAGAATGCTCTTCAGCAAATACCGGCTGTAACATCCGGCAGAAGAAAGAAACATTCAGATGAAAAGGAGCAAATTCTAAAGCTATTGGATCAATTTGGCAGAGATACGACAGGGAAAAAGAAAGTAGCTGAACAGTTGAACATAAGCCTTCCTACATTGTATAGAAGGATTAGCAAGATGAAAATTAAATGATTCTTCAGTTGAAATAAAAGGGTTTAAAATATGATAAAAAGTCAAAAAAATGAGAAAAAACGAGAAAACTTGAGAAAATCGTTTAAATTATTAGGATTTTTATTTTTAAATTCCTTCTCATTATCAACAGTTTTGCATTTGAAAAAATCTTAAAGGCAATCAATCCCATACTCCTCAAGCCTGAGGGGTTTTCTCTTTTCTGGCACAGTTCTTGCATTTATAAAATTTGAAAGGGGCAGCACATCATATGTCTTGGCAGATTAGAAAGAATGACATTCCCATTTTAGCATTAGGAGCAAAGCTATTATCCTGCGGCGGGGGCGGTGATACGAAAACAGCGGAAAATCTGTTGATGTCCATTATGAGAGAAGATGATGTCATTGCGGTCAAAACCATCTCAGATCTTGGGGATGAATGGGTGGCTGCGGCAGGAATTATGGGTTCCATTGTTTTATTTAATGAGGATATTCCAAGCGGCCGTGAAGGAGTCCAGGCTTTAAAGCTTTATGAATCCGTCATAAGCAAGAATGTAGGAGCCCTTATTTCAATCGAAATAGGCGGTGTTAATTCCTTAATACCCTTAGTAATAGCAATCCAAGCGAATTTGCCCGTCATAGACGGGGATGGAATGGGAAGAGCCTTTCCGGAGTTATTTATGACTGCCTTTCATTTATCGGAAATTCCGTTATCACCGATGGTTTTACAGACACATGACACGAACAGGGTTATTTATGACGCAGAAAATGCTCATTACACAGCAGAAATGGCAAAGGTTTTTACCGTAAAAAATGGAGGCCATGCCCATTTAGTTGGATATGGAGCTAAAGGACGGAAAATGAAGACGTCTATGATTCCCGGAACATTAAATTTAATTTTCAGGCTGGGCAATGTCCTTAAAAGTGAAACATCAGCAGGCGTTAAAATGGATAATATGATACACGTGTTTGAAAACTCCATTTATGGGAAGCCTCAGCAAATCATTAGCGGAGTGGTAACAGAGGTCCGCCGCTGGTTTGAAAAAGGCTCACTTGTAGGAAAGTTCATTGTTGAAGGGCGATCTGCATTTTCAGATCAACGGATTGAAATAGAATTCAAGAATGAATTTATATCCATAAAAAATGGCCAATACATCTGTACAGCACCTGATCTCATCCTGGTATTAAATGAGGAGAATTTAATTCCTTACAATGTTTCTGAAGTTCAATCAGGTCTTTCCATCACCATAGTCGCTGTCCCTGCGCCTAATATTCTTCGTACAAAAGACATGCTGGAGCTAGTCGGTCCGAATAGCTATGGATTAGCCTGTTCCTATAAACCATTTCAGGGGGATTCAGGCTATGAAACTTGGAATTGATGTAGGCGGTACAAACACAGATGCAGTAGTCATAACGAACGACGGCAAGCTTCTTTCCTGGTCGAAACACTTAACAACAAAGGATATCATTACCGGCATTAAATTAGCAGCAAACGAAGCTTTACAGGAAGCGAATATTCCTCCAGAAAAAATTGAGGGTGTATTCCTGGGGACGACTCATGTGCTCAATGCCTTATACTACCCTAACAATCTGGCAAAAACCGCGCTGATCCGCATGACCAAGATACCTTCTTTAATTGGACCTGCCATACAATGGCCATCGTATCTTAAGAAGTATATTGGGAAAGTGTATGATTTTAAGAGTTTGTGTGATTACAAGGGGAATAAAGATGATTCTTTAAATCCGAATTCTGGCCAAATAAACAAGCTGCTCAGCGATATTGAAAAATACAGCATTGAATCCATTTGTATTGTGGGAGCTTATTCCCCTTTATATGAAACGGAAGAACGAGAAATCCGGAAAATCATAAAGGAACATTATCCTGAAATACCGGTTACGATGTCACATGAAATTGGAAGCACCGGTTTTATAGAAAGGGAAAATGCAGCCTTATTAAATGCCATTTTATCAAAAGTTATAAGGCAGGCTATGACTGACTTATCAAAAATATTTAAGAATCTATCGTTAAATTGTCCATATTGGCTGACACAAAATGACGGATCACTTATGGAAATTCATGAGGCTTCGGAATATCCCATTCTGACGATTGGTTCTGGTGTGAGCAATAGTATTAGAGGCGCCAGTATCTTAAGCGGTTTAAAGAGCTGCATTGTTGTGGATGCTGGCGGAAGCACAATCGATATTGGAAAAATCATAAATGGACAGCCCGAAGTTTCTGTAGGTTCTTCTTCTATTTTTGATATTCAAGTTAATGTCCGTGTTCCGCAAATTCATTCTTTGCCATATGGAGGCGGGAGTCTTATCACGATTGAAAACGAATTGGCAAAAATCAAGGAAACGATTGCAAATGATATCGAACAGCAGGGGATGGCATGGGGAGGCCATACATGGACGTTAACCGACTCCTTTCTTAAACTATTTCCCGATTCTTTTCAAGATGAAACTTTAAAGTTGAAAGGATTGGACCTTTTATCAAAAGAAGACTGCAGAAAAGTTATTCAAATGGTAACAAAAGATATTAAGGAGTCAATCTCACGACTCCAGCCAAGTGTCGAGGATCTGCCTGTCATTCTTGTTGGAGGCGGAAGTCCGCTCCTCGCTAATCGGTTATTTGGCAGATATAAGAAGGTATTGCATCCGGCTGGCTACCATATTTGCAATGCTGTCGGAGCATGCTTTGCTCCTCTATCTGCAGAAATAGATAAAGTTTTCTGGTTAAATGGCATTACTAAACAGGAAGTCATTGACCGGGCAAATGAACAGCTTTTTCAGCAGCTTCTCCAAAAAGGAGCAAAAAAAGAAAGCATAGAGCTTGTTTCATTGGAAGAATTCCCATTTGATTATCTGGAAGGCGAAGTATTAAGAGTTCGGTTAAAGGCTTTAGGAGAATTGGCCTGATAGGATGTGGCCACTCCATTTTAAATATAGACAATGTCAAATTTAATAAAGGAAGTGTATATGAATGAAAATCAAAGTGATCATGCCTATTACATCGGATATTTTTAATGACGAAATTAAAGAGGAAGTTAAATACTATGCAAGCGATACAACTGAAGTGGGAGTTACAAGTCTGGATTATGGGCCTGCCTCTGTTGAAAGCGAATATGATGAGGCCTTATGTGTACCTAATTTCTTAGAAAAAGCAAAAGAGGCAGAAGAAGAAGGGTTTCAAGGCGTTATTAGCGACTGCTTCGGAGACCCGGGTGTAAAGCCTGCCAGAGAGATTTTGGATATTCCGGTTGTGGGTGCATGTGAAGCCTCTATGCTGTTCGCAAGCTCTCTTGCAAAATCTTTTTCAGTGGTAACTGTGCTTCCGAATGTTGTCCCAATGATTGAGAATATCAGCAAGACATTAGGGGTAAACGGAAATTTGGCTTCAGTACGCTATGTGAATATTCCCGTTTTGGAAGTTCACGATAAAGATAGGCTAAAAAGAGAATTATACGAGGAAATGATTAAAGCAATCGAGCTAGATCATGCACACGCACTTGTATTAGGCTGTACAGGCTTTATGGGGGTGGCAGCGGAACTGCAGGAACGCTTAAAGCAGAACGGGTACGATGTTCCGGTCATCGATCCAGTGTTTGCCGCTACGAAACTACTTGAAAGCCTGATTTCGATGGGGGTAAAACAAAGCCGCCTGACTTACATGACACCTCCATCTAAAAAGCGAGTGAAAAGTTCATAAGAAAAATGAGCTTAGTTATATCGCATTTTACTTTACCTCAAAATAAGAGGACTCTTTTCTAAATCGAACAAAAACATACAAGGCATTTAAAAAGGAGGTTGAAATTCATGGAAGATCATTCAAAGTTAGGAGACGATTACTCTCTGTCCAGAGTTCCGAAGTCAGCACGTTTGCCAATGTGGGATATCATGCTTGTCCGTGTTGGTGCTCTGGCGACACTCTCTCAATTTATGCTTGGGGCTGCTCTGGGATACGGAATGACTTTTTGGCAGGCGTTTTGGGCCATGATGCTCGGAAGTGTAATATTGCAGGTCGTAAGCTTTCTAATCGGTTATGCGGGGGCGCGTGAAGGGCTGTCTACGAGTCTATTGTCTCGCTGGACAGGATTCGGCCGATACGGTTCGACCATTATCGGAGCCGTCATCGCCATTTGTACAATTGGCTGGTTTGGTGTGCAGAACTCCGTTTTTGCCAATGGACTGGTTCAGGCGACAGATGGAAAATTGAGTCTGCCAGTCGCAGCTGCTATCACAGGATTAGGGGTGACGGTATTGGTTATATTTGGATTTAAGCTTTTGAGCATGACTGCGAAAATTGCCGTACCAGCTTTCCTATTGGTAGTAGGAGTGGGAATCTACCAAGTATTAAGCGACCACTCCATATTTAACCTTATGAGTACTCCTCCTCCCGGAGAAGGACTTTCCATCGGGGTAGGTGCAACAATGGTTGCGGGAGGCTTCATGATTGGTGCAGTCATCACACCTGACTTCAGCCGCTTTGCCCGAAACGGCAAGGATGTATTCTGGATGACCACCATCGGAACCCTTGTTGGCGAGCTTGGTGTCGGAATGATCGCGGTTCTTATGGCCCATGCAGCCAAAACAAGTGATGTTGTCAGCATTATGCTTCAAACATCGGGCTGGCTTGGAGCTGCAGTTGTTGTTTTTTCAACAGTGAAAATTAATAACTTAAATCTATATTCTTCTTCACTGGGATTTACAAATATCATTGATTCCGTATTCAAGGTGAAAGTAAATCGCGGGCTCATTACCCTTATCATTGGTGCGATCGGAACACTGTTATCCATTCTCGGCATCCTGGACAGATTTGTGGATTTCCTCGTTCTGCTTGGAATCATGATTCCTCCTATAGCCGGTATTATGGTGGTGGATTACTTTGTGTTAAAAACATATCGTAAAGCACTTGATGAAAGCAGGGAAAAAGGCATCTTGCCATCAGAGCCGGAGAAATTAAATCCAGTGACTTTATTCGCCTGGGCTGCAGGATTTGCAGGCGGCTATTATATAACGCTAGGAATACCATCCATCAATTCGCTGTTAATAAGCGCTATCATCTATTACCTCGGTGTAATAGCTATGAAAACCATATCCGGCAATAAAGAGGTTAAAGAACATATTGCATCATAAATTTTTGGAATATTAGGAGGTTTTAAAAAATGAGAAAATTAGGCAAGCAGGAGATTGAAGATATTGCAGTAGGTGCCGCATTACTTGGAACCGGCGGAGGGGGAGACCCTTACATTGGAAAGCTCATGGCATTGCAGGCGATCGAAGAATATGGGGAAATTACACTTTTAGATCCAGATGAGGTGCCGGATGATGCATTAATTGTTCCATCAGCCATGATGGGAGCGCCTACCGTTATGCTTGAAAAGGCCCCAAGCGGTGAGGAGGCAGCTGCAGCTTTCAAAAACCTTGAATCGTATTTAGGGAAAGAGATTTATGCGACTATGCCAATTGAAGCTGGCGGATTAAATTCCATGCTGCCTTTGGCTCTTGCTGCCAAACTTGGCCTTCCGGTTGTAGATGTGGATGGGATGGGACGAGCGTTCCCTGAACTGCAAATGGTCACATTCTACTTGGATGGAATTTCTGCTACTCCTATGGTGATCGCAGATGAAAAAGGAAACACAACACTATTGTCGACAATCAATAATGTCTGGACAGAAAGGATTGCCCGGGCTGCAACGATTGAAATGGGCGGTTCTTCCATGATTGCCATCTATCCAATGACTGGCAAGGAGATTAAGAAAAGCGGTATTAGCAATATCTTAAAACTTGAAGAGGAAATCGGCAGAGCGATCCGGCTTGCTAAGGAATATAATGCTGACCCGATAAGCGAAGTACTGAAAAAGGCTAATGGGTTTGAACTGTTTCGCGGCAAAGTCAGCGACATTAATCGGAAGACAGAAACAGGTTTTGCAAGAGGAGTGGCAACCTTCGAAGGAATCAATGAGTATAAAGGCGAGACTCTGGAGGTTCGATTCCAGAATGAACATCTTCTTGCCCAGACGGATCAGCGCTTGCTTTGTGTCACACCTGACCTGATTGCGGTACTTGATGCAGAAACTGGCCTTCCGATCACAACGGAGGGAATTAGATACGGTGCGAGATGTGTCATTATCGGAATGCCTTGCCACCCAAAATGGAGAACAGGGAAGGGGATTGAAACAGTTGGTCCAAAGTATTTTGGATATGATGTGGAATATGTCCCTGTTGAAGAACTAGCCAAAAAAGGAGTGATAGCATAATGGGTGTTTATCGAATTGGAATAGACGTTGGGGGAACCCATACAGATGCAGTGCTTTTAGATCAGGATAATACAGTCATTTCGGAAACAAAATCACCGACAACAGAAGATGTGGCAACGGGCATTTATACAGCCATGAAAAAAATTATACAGGATGGAAATGTTCCGCGGGAAGAAATCAAATATGCCATGCTGGGAACAACACACTGTACAAACGCAATCGTTGAGAGAAAAAGACTGAATAAAATTGCCGCAATACGTATTGGTGCCCCTGCAACCCTCGCGGTTAAGCCGTTGATCGGAGTGCCTGATGACCTGCGTGATGCACTCGGAAAATACGTTTATCTGATTCGGGGAGGACATGAATTTGATGGACGCGAAATCGTTTCTTTAGATGAAGAGCATTTATATCAAATTGCAGAGGAAATTAAAGGGAATGTGGATTCTGTTGCCATTACTTCTGTTTTCTCGCCAGTCTCGCAAGCACATGAGCAAAGAGCAAGTGAAATCATGAAAGAAGTGCTCGGAGAAGATATTTCTGTTTCCTTATCATCCGAAATTGGATCAGTAGGATTGCTGGAAAGGGAAAATGCAACCATTCTGAATGCTGCTGTTGTCAATGTTGCTAAAACAGCTGCGGACGGATTTATCAATGCTTTAAAAAATGAAGGTATCGAGGCAAAAGTCTTTTTCGGACAAAATGATGGCACCCTGATGTCTGTTGAGTATGCGGTGAAATACCCGATTTTCACAATTGCTTGCGGCCCAACGAATTCACTGCGCGGTGCATCTTATTTAAGCGATTCCTCAGATGCTATCGTTGTGGATGTTGGCGGTACAACGTCTGATGTCGGGGTTCTGGTTCAGTCATTCCCTAGGGAATCCTCCCTGGCTGTGGAAATTGGAGGAGCCCGCACGAATTTCCGGATGCCGGATCTGATTTCCATTGGACTTGGCGGCGGAACGATTATTAGAATTCAAGAAAATGGAGGCTTCACAGTTGGACCTGACAGCGTCGGATATCGGCTGCCGGAAAAAAGCCTTATTTTTGGAGGGGACACGTTAACCGCCACAGATGTTGCAGTAGCACTCGGCAAAGTGAATCTTGGCGATTCTTCAAAGGTAGCACATCTTGACCAAACATTATTGAATAAAGTCTATGATAAAATGGTCGAGCTTGTTGAAGAAGCGATTGATAAGATGAAAACAAGTGCGGCGCCGGTACCGGTCATCCTTGTTGGCGGAGGAAGCATTTTGTTGCCGGAAAAATTAAAAGGCGCTTCACAGGTCATTCGGCCTGAGCATTCAGGAGTAGCAAATGCCATCGGAGCAGCGATTTCCCAAGTCAGCGGACAAATTGAAAAGGTATATGCCCTGGCTGAAATCGGAAGAGAAAAGGCGCTTCAACTCGCTAAAGAAAAGGCTATGTCGGAAGCAATTAATGCTGGTGCTGATCCTAATAGTCTGGTCATTGTAGATATAGAAGATGTTCCGCTTGCCTACATGCCTGGCAATGCAACCCGTATTCGCGTAAAAGCTGCAGGAGATTTAGCCCGTCTGGAAGTGAATGAGTTAGTGTAGGATTGGCCGATATTGTAAAAGCTCTAGTCTATCGCTAGAGCTTTTTACTCATGATGGACAGGTGGAACAGTAATATTTAGTATGGAGGGAAGATCAAATGGAAACAGAAACATATATAGATCAGATTAAAAATCACGCTCTTATTATGGATGGCCACTTCGACTTATTGATGGACGTGGCAATTCAAAGGGAACGCGGCAGAAGGAAGGTGATTGAAACAGATTATTGGCGGCGTTTTAAACAAGGCGGCGTGAATATCATCATTGCTGCTATTTTTATTGATAGCAGTTTTTTGCCGGAAATGGCCTTGCGGAAAGCCTTGAATCAAGTAAGTGCAATTTATGAAGAAGTACAGGAATCACCAGATAAGTTAATGATCTGCAAAAATAGTGAAGACATGCTGCTGGCCCGGAAATCAGGCAAAATCGGTTTCCTGCTTTCTCTTGAGGGTGCAGAGCCAATTGGGACCGACTTAAGCCTGTTAAGGATATTCTATGAATTGGGTGTCCGAAACATGGGCTTGGTGTGGAGCAGAAGAAATGCTGTCGGTGATGGAAGCCATTTCAGCCCAATACGGGAAGGCAGGAAAGGCGGCATAACCTCTTTTGGTGTCCAGTTAATTGAAGAAGCAGAACAACTGGGAGTGACGATTGATGTTTCCCATTTGAATGATGAAGGTTTTTGGGATGTCATTGAAATTTCAAAAAAGCCTATTATTGCTTCCCATTCAAATGCAAGGGCTCTTTCGAATACGATGCGCAATTTAACGGATGACCAAATGAAAGCCATTGCCTCCAAAGGCGGTGTTATCGGAATAAACGCGGTCAGCATCATTGTCGCGGCTGAAGACGAAAACAGTAATCTGGACCAGCTGATTAACCATCTTGATTATATGGTTCAGCTAGTTGGCATTGATCATGTCGGAATAGGCCTCGATTTATGTGATGATTTCTTCAAATATGTGTCCGCAGAGGATTTAGCCAGCATGCCTCGGAAACCGTTCGATGTGATTGACGGACATGGAAACCTGGGTCAATTGATTAAGGGATTGGCAGATAGAGGGTACAAGACGGAAGATATAGAAAAGATTTTGGGACGGAACTTTCTGAGAATATTTTAAACCTGAAGCTAGTAAATAAATGTATGCAACCTGACTTGTAAAAAAGGTGCTTTGCCCATTGCAGTTTTGGGAGAGGCACCTTTTGGCTAACATTATTTGTTTCTTAAAACAGACGGTAGAATAGGAAGTAGTGCATATAATCGAAAAGTGGTACATAAATGAACAAACCTGAAGCATAAATAGAAAAAGTGATGCAAAAATCTATGAAAGTGGTGCATAAATGTAAATGCCTCCTAGTTGTCCGCGGAAAATTCTTCTCTATTCATACAATCCGCCTGTATACATCCTCGTCAAGTTCACAATTACATCATCCAACTGATACTTTCCTTTGTTCATCACCAGCTCCCACATGAACATCTCATTGGAATAAAACCAGCCTCTAGCGGTGAGGGCAGGATCTAGGTGCTCTTTGGCGAGCTTTTGCGCCTGGGCGTAGCGGATATCGACGGAAATGCGTTCGATGAACCGTTCACGGATACCATACCATTTTTCCTCTATCTCAGGTGAGACGCCTATTGCCTCTTTTACGACCTTCATCATATCCCGCTCATCCAAAGCCAGCTGCAGGAACAGCCTCACCTGCTTCTTAATATTTTCATAGGCCTCTTCTTTGGCCTGCGGCTTAAACGGCATCTCTGCCACTTCGTAAAACTGGTTCATGAGATCTTCCATTAAAGTAATGAAAAGCTCGTCTTTATTTTTAAAATAGACGTACGCCGTGCCATAGCCTGTTTTTGCTTTTTTGATCACTTGGGAGATGGTCGCTTTTTGAAAGCCATTTTCGAGAAAAACTTCTTTTCCGGCCTGGAGAAGCTTTTGGCGTGTTTTCAGGGCCTGCTGCTGCCTCGCCGGCAATTGATCTGTGTTGTTCGTCATCTATTTCATTCCTTTTATTTTCTAATATTACTGACATTATATCATTGACATAGTGTCAATCAAACAATATAATTTTCGTAAATAAGAAATATTCTGAAAGGTTGGGAATCTATGGATTTTACAAAAGAGTATGCAATCGGACTGGATGCCGGGAATGGCCTGTCCTGCCGGGAAGAGTTTTATATAAAAGAAGATGGAATTTATCTGGATGGCAATTCACTTGGCCTGCTTTCAAAACGTGCGGAGAAATCACTCCTTGACCTGCTTGAATCCTGGAAACACCATGCCATTGACGGCTGGACAGAAGGGGACAATCCCTGGTTCTATCTATCTGAAAAACTGGGTAAAGAGATGGCGCCAATCGTAGGGGCAAATCCGGAGGAAGTAATTGTAAGCGGTTCCACAACAGTTAACCTTCACCAGCTTGTCTCCACTTTTTATAAGCCGGAAGGAAAAAGAACGAAGATACTGGCAGATGAACTGAATTTTCCGAGCGATATATATGCCCTTCAAAGCCAGGTGAAGCTGAAGGGCTATGATCCTGAGGAGCATCTTGTCCAGGTAAAAAGCGCCGATGGCCATACGCTGAGAGAAGAAGACATCGTCGCGGCGATGACAGATGAAATTGCGCTGATTGTCCTGCCGGGCGTTCTGTACCGCAGCGGCCAAGTGCTGGATATGGAATATTTGACTGCTGAAGCGCATAAGCGCGGGATTGAGATTGGCTTTGATCTATGCCATTCGGTTGGATCTGTCCCTCATGCCTTAAGTGATTGGGATGTCGATTTCGCGTTCTGGTGCAACTATAAGCATCTGAATGGCGGGCCTGGTTCGACGGGCGGGCTGTTTGTGAACAAGCGCCACTTTGGCCAGGTGCCGGGACTTGCCGGCTGGTTCAGCTCCCGCAAGGATAAGCAGTTTGATATGGAACATGTGCTGACTGCGGCAGAAGATGCGGGCGCCTACCAGATCGGCACGCCGAATATATTCAGCATGGCGCCGATTATTGGCTCACTCAGCATGTTTAATGAAATCGGCATAGAGAGGATCCGTGAAAAATCTCTTCAGCTGACAGGCTATATGATAGAGCTGATTCAGCATGAGCTTGACGGACACGGCCTTGTCCTGCGCAATCCGCTTGATGAAAAAAAGCGAGGCGGCCATATTTATCTGGAGCACCCGGAAGCAGCAAGAATCTGCAAGGCGCTGAAGGCAGAAGGAGTCATCCCGGATTTCCGCGCACCAAACGGGATCCGCCTGGCACCTGTTGCGCTATACAACACATTTGAAGACGTATGGAAAACCGTGCAAATTTTAAAAGGCATCATGGAAGAGGAAAAATACAAGCAATTTGAAAATAAGCGGGGAGTCGTAGCATGACGAAAAAAGGATGGATTGATATTTCACAGCCGCTGACTAATAGCATTGCCCACTGGCCCGGAGATACTCCCTTCAGCTATGAAACAGCTTTTACAAAAGAACAAACCGGCTCTGTCAATATCGGCCGGATTACGACCAGCCTGCATACCGGCACCCATGTCGATGCACCGTTCCATTTTAATGACGAAGGCGAAAAGATATTGGGCCTGGACATCGAACTGTATATCGGGCCGGCGCTTGTAATTGATGTATCTGCCTTCGAAACGGTGGATTCGGAAGTTCTGAACGGATTTGATCTCGAAGGTGTTGAACGTGTGCTCCTTAGGACCTCGGTTCCGAATAATTCGGAAGTGTTTCCGAATCGGATCCCTGAACTGACCTCGGATATGGCAGACTACCTAGGCAGCAAAGGAGTGCGCCTGCTCGGAGTAGATGTGCCATCTGTCGATCAGCTAGACAGCAAAGAGATGGAAACGCATCATGCCTTATACCGGAATGGCATTCATATACTGGAAAACATCATGCTCGATGAGGTAGAAGAAGGAAATTATGAGCTAATTGCCTTGCCGCTTCCAATCAAAGACGGAGACGGCAGCCCGGTGCGGGCGGTTATTCGGCCGATTTAAGCGGGGGAACGGCCAAAACCTCGAATTTATCGGCCAAACGCTAAATTTCTGCCTGGCTGGAAGTGCAGCAGCCAGCAGAAATAGCCTTTACCGGCCGATTTGAAGGAAATACCGGCCAAAAACGTACAATTACCGGCCGATTTCGATAAAATACCGGCCAAAATGCGGGATTTACCGGCCAAATGAAGTCCGGCCGCAAGGCGCAGCAGATATATCGGTCACTCGATGAAATAACAGGCACGGCCCGAATCGGGTACGACAAGAACTAATCTCAAGGAGGACATAACATGAAAGAAAAACACCAGGACGTAAACGCGACAACCTCTGAAAAGAGCATCCATACAGATTTTACTAATAACATGACATACGGTGAATACCTTCAGCTTGATAAAATCCTATCCGCGCAAAACAGGCTTTCCGGCCATCATGATGAGATGCTGTTCATCGTCATCCACCAGGTGAGCGAGCTGTGGATGAAGCTGATTCTTCATGAAATGGGAGCAGCCATCGAATCGATCGAAAATAATGACTTATCCACAGCGCAAAAGAGACTTGCGCGCGTTTCGAAGACGCAATCGCAGATTATTCAGGCATGGGATGTGCTGTCCACCATGACGCCGTCCGAATATATGGAGTTCCGCGATTCACTTGGTCAGGCATCTGGCTTCCAATCCTACCAGTATCGTATGGTAGAATTTGCGTTAGGCTACAAAACAGATCATGTTCTGAAAATCTACCAAAAAGATCCCGAGCTTCATGCAAGATTAACAGAAGCATTCGAAAGACCTGGCCTTTACGATGTAGCCATCCGCGCGCTTCACAAAGCCGGACTGCCAATTGATGACGACATTCTGCACAGAGATGTAACGAGAACCTACAAAGAAAATGATTCTGTCCGCGAGGCCTGGATGACTGTGTATAAAAATCCTGAAAAGTATTGGGAGTTATACGAGCTTGCGGAAAAACTTGTGGATATCGAAGACTGGCTGCAGCAGTGGCGCTTCCGCCATATGAAAACGGTCGAACGAATCATCGGCTTCAAGATGGGCACAGGCGGTTCATCCGGTGTCGGCTATCTGAAAAAAGTGCTGGATCAGCGATTCTTCCCTGAACTTTGGGATATCCGTACAGAGCTGTAATCTATCGGGGGAACTTCGGACGGAAGCTGGGAGAAAACCGTTGGCTGAGTCCGAACCTGGATCAACTTCAGACACAACCAGCGAAAAAACCAGTGTCAGAGTTTGAACCTGGATTAACTTCTGACACAGCCAGCGAAAAAACGCGGTCAGAGTCCGAACCCGGACCACCAAAAAACAAAAAACAGGGGGGAAACTATGAGTACAAATCGAGAGCAATGGTCATCTAAATTCGGCTTTATTATGTCCTCGGCCGGTGCAGCGATTGGCCTGGGGGCCATCTGGAAGTTCCCGTACGTAGCCGGAACAAGCGGCGGGGGCGCCTTTTTGCTGATGTTTATCGCATTCACGATTCTGGTAGGGCTGCCAATGCTCATTTCAGAATTTATTATCGGGCGGGGCGCACAGAAGGAAGCGGTGTCTGCCTATTATAAACTGGCGCCAAACAGCCTATGGACAATTACCGGGAAGCTTGGGGTGATCGGCTGCTTCCTGCTGCTGAGCTTTTACTCGGTTGTTGGGGGCTGGGTGCTGATTTACACAGTCCTGTCGATCGGCGGCCAAATCATCAAGCCGGGTGCAGCCTATCCGGAACTATTTGGCATGATCACTTCGACGCCAAGCTGGACGCTAATGGGACTGGCTGTGTTTCTTCTTATTAATATTGTCGTCATTACATTCGGAATCCAAAACGGGATTGAAGCTGCAAGCAAATACATGATGCCGCTATTATTCATCTTTTTTATCGTGCTTGTCATACGCGCATTGACGCTGGATGGAGCAATGGAAGGAGTCAAGTTCTTCCTGAACCCGGACTTTAGTAAAATCACAGGCGAATCGGCACTCTATGCATTGGGACAATCATTCTTTGCATTAGCAGTCGGTTTTTCATGTATGGTCACGTATAGCTCATACCTGGATAAAAAAGTCAGCATTCCAACGTCAGCCGGATCTGTTGTCATCATGAACATCATCATCTCAGTCCTGGCAGGCTTGGCGATTTTTCCAGTTGTATTTGCATTCGGATTTGAACCGGCGGAAGGCCCGGGGCTGCTGTTCATGGTCCTGCCGGCTGTCTTTTCACAGATTCCATTAGGAGAAGTGTTCCTGGCGGTCTTCCTGCTGCTTTTCTTATTTGCAACCCTGACATCATCGTTCAGTATGCTGGAAATCATCGTCTCCGCCTTCATCGAGAACGGAAAGCATTCACGGAAAAAAATCTCCTGGATCTCCGGCATTGTCATGTTTGCCGCCGGGATTCCTGCTGCGCTGTCCTTCAGCCTGCTTGGAGACTTCACGATTTTCGGAAAAAATATCTTTGATGCAACCGACTACCTGGTCAGCAACATCCTGCTTCCGCTGGGCTGCCTGCTGATTGCCTTGTTTATTTCTTTAAGAATGGACAAAAGGCTTGTAAAAGAAGAATTTCTGCTTGGCAGCGACATTTCACCAGCCATGTACACCGCGTGGAGCATCCTGATGAAAGTGGTTGTTCCGGTTACGATTTTGGTTGTGTTTATGAGCACATTGGGAGTTATTTAAAGAGGCGCCTATCCGGCGCTTTTTTACTTTTTCATAAAAAATTAAATTTAAGGTTTATGGGCAAAATAAAAAGGGTATATAAATTTAGGACTCTGTCATAAAAATGATGTGATCTTTTCAAGAGAAGGATTTACTTCGATTTAAACGAATTGTATAGATAAAACGAGGGGGCGTATGTTTAAAATGGAAGCAACCTACAAAGAAACAAGCGATGTTGCAGGATTTATTGTTGCGAATCGTGAGAACTTTCAGCAAAAATTATTGTCAGAGGCTGTGAATGTAGCCTCTAAGATCAATGAAATTCTGCAAAGAGGGAATATTGATCTTTTAAAAAATGCCGAAAGAATGGCTTTATATGTTGCTGAAAATAGAGAAGAAGAGCTGATTGCTTTTGCCAGACAGGAAGGCGTTGCCTGGGCTGAGCATTCCCTCACGCTTTCTTTTAAACTTGAATGGGTGCAGGCGATCCGGCGGACTTTGTGGCACTTCCTGTTCCAATATGACAGAATTAAAGGGCAGGACAAAGTAGCTGAAGATTTTTATAGTATGGAAAAAGAGGTCAATGATCATGTGGACCAATTTTTAAATAACTTCTTTATCAGCTATTCTGACTATAAAGATGAGATGCTTAAATCGCAGCGCAAGCTGGTGGAGCATTTGTCCGTTCCGATTATTCCGGTCAGCACGTCTGTCGCTGTTCTGCCTCTGATTGGCATGATTGATTCGTACCGGATTCAGACGATTGAAGAAAAAGTTCTTATGGATATTTCTTCCAATAAAATACAGACCTTAATTATGGACCTTTCCGGAATTGCCGACATGGAAGTTGATGTCATTGTCCACTTCAAAAAGATTTTGAGCGGCATCAGAATGATGGGCTGTGATGCAGTCATCACCGGCCTGCGAGCTGAACTTGTCCGCAAAATGATCCATGCTGGAGTTTCATTCCAGAGTCAGGCGGAAACAAAGGGAACTTTGCAGCAGACCTTACAGGAGTATTTAGTGATTGAACCTGGGAAATAGTCATATACAACTGCCTGTCGCTGTCCTTATTGGAACACGGCAGGCATTTTTTAAAAGGAGCCCGCTATGACAGATTTTGATGAATGGCTGAATATCCATACACACGGTGACCAAAAAGGGTTCCACAAATCCTTTCACTATCACCGCTACGAACCTACTCCTTATGAGGGCCTGGAAAAACTGTTCAGCGAATACACGCTGAAAAGCAGTGATCGCCTCGTGGACTTCGGCTGTGGCAAGGGCCGGCTTCCGTTTTATATACACCATACCTTTCGGGCATCCGCTGCAGGTGTGGAAATGAGTGATGACTTTTACCGTGAGGCAATCAAAAATCTCCGCACGTACAAGGGGGAAAAAGCAGGAATCAGCTTTCATTGCTTTCTGGCTCAGGAGTATGAAATCTCTCCGCAGGACACTCATTTTTACTTTTTCAATCCGTTTTCGGTGCAGATTTTTATGAAAGTCGTCAATAATATACTCCGCTCAGCCGAAGGGAACCCGCGCAAACTGGACATTATTCTATACTACCCTTCAGAAGATTATCTATTTTATCTGGAAAACAGCACTCCATTTGAGCTGATCAAAGAGGTGACACTGAAGGGTGATGAAAACGACCGTTTTCTGGTCTATCGGTTCAATCAAACGTTTGATTGAAAATCCCCCCTGCCAAAAGGCTGGGGGAATTTCATTTTATCGCAGTCTAACGGGCAGTAAGACCCCCGCTTTAAGACTCAGAGGAATCAAAGGAGGATAAGTGGGGGTCAAACTACCCGTAAAGGCCCGATTGGTGAGATACAGTGAAACTTGCCGACGCGCAGGCAGAGGCTTAGTTGAACCAATCGGGTTCGTAGTGTCGATTGATCGAAGCGCTAGCGGAGATCTTAGCGACACTAGAACGCGACTAACAAATCAGTGGGGGAAAGGAAAACCCCACTGATTGAAGTTTCACTTTATCGTACAGGCCTTGTATCCGGTTCTGTTTCATATTCGCGGTTTGGTTTAAAGAGGAGACCCAAATTAATCAATCCGGCAATTCCCACTAAACCATAGACAATTCTTGATAACACTGCATCCTGTCCTCCAAATAAGCTGGCAACTAAATCAAATTGGAAAAATCCAATCAGCCCCCAATTGATGGCTCCTATAATCGTTAGTACAAGTGCAGTACGCTGGAAACCGTTCATGTTCTTGTCCTCCTCGCTTTATTTACTATTCAGAATGCCGCATCAGAGAATACCGTCACAGCTTGAGTCCTGATGCTTAATCCTGCTGTATATAAGGAGATTACCCGAATATTGCAGGGGCAAACAATTACCAGAGAGTTAGAGGGAAAAAAGAATGCCCATTAAATGTGAACTTCGGGAAAAGTATAATGAAATTGGGGAACATAACACTTAATTTGAGGAAAAGACTCAGCAATTTAGGGAAACAACCCTCCAGTTTGAGGAAAACATTCAATAAAATGAGGAAAAGCTATCCCGAAAAAGGATAGCTTTGTTAATTCCTGTTTAATGCGCTTTTTTACTTACTTCGCACTCAAACGTCTAATACGCTCATCCAGATCCGGATGGGTTGAGAACAAGGAAGCTTTGCTTCTGTTATTAATTTTCAAAGTAGAGATCGCTGTCTGTTCTTCACTCTTAACGCGGCTGGAGTAGGCTTTCAGCATCTGCAGGGCATGTGTCATTTTGTCTTTGCCGGCAAGGTCAGCACCGCCGCGGTCCGCATGGAACTCACGATGGCGGGAGTAGGCGAAGACGACAAGACTTCCAAGGATTGAGAAGGCGATCTGGAACACAATCACAGCGATAAAATGTACAATCGGCGCCATTTCCTCTCTGACAAAGCGGGATGCTACCCACGCCGCGATTCTGGCAAGGAAGACGACAAATGTGTTGACAACCCCCTGGAGAAGGGTCATGGTGACCATGTCTCCGTTCGCAATGTGTGCCACCTCATGGGCGATGACACCTTCAATGGCATCGTCGTCCATTTCCTGCAGCAACCCAGTTGAAACTGCCACAAGCGAGCGTTTTTTCGAAGGTCCTGTTGCAAATGCGTTCACTTCAGGGGAATGGTAGATCCCGACTTCCGGCATATGTGTTAAGCCTGCCGCTCTTGAAAGGCGGTGAACTTTTTCCACGATGTCCCGTTCAGCTGCTGAAAGGGCACCATTCGGATCCAGCACCTGGACATTCATCATTCTCTTGGCCATCCAGCGGGACATCCACAGGGAAATGAAGGAGCCTGTGAAACCTATCACGGCACTGACCACAAGCAATGCGCCGAAATCAATGCCGCCCTGGGCATTGATGTAATTTCCTCCGCCAATCAGCGAGAAAATAACACTGATCGTCACTAGAACCAGCACGTTCGTCAATAAAAAGTAAAAAATACGTTTACCCATTTCCTCACCCTTTAATCTATTTTTGAGTTCATATGAACTTGTCTTCTGACTATATAATATAATTTTTCAAGTGAAATGACAAGTAAAAACTAGGCGGTAACGAAATAGACGTTGACTGTGATCATTGAAACCATTAGGATGAAAGCATCGAAAGAGAACGCAGGGGCTGATTATATTGGAATTATTCCAGCTATCGAGGAAAAGCATGGCTGATTTCCTTTTGTCGCTGAAGGGGGAAGGAGGGCATTCGCCCAAACAAATCCTCCAGCAGGCATGGGCGGGTGCTCATGAAAAGAAAGGAATATCAATGGAAGCTTTTCTGGATACCAAAATGCCGGCTATTTTTGAAAAATTGCTGCGGGCAGATCTGCAGAAAATCGGTTTTTCCATCAATGAAATTGTCGCACTGGGAAACCAGATTGAATTCACCCATTTATCTTCGACTGCAGTACAGAATTGGGTGAAGCGGGATGTGAAGAACCTGATTGGCAGTCCGCAGCTCGGCAAAAAGTATTCAGCAGACCAGGCTGCCATGCTTTTTATCGTGGAGGATTTGAAAGCGACGCTTGATTTTGATTCGATCCGAAAAATTCTTGCTCTCCTTTTTAATGATCTGGATGACCGCACAGACGACCTGATAGAGCCGATCCCTTTTTATTCTGCTTACGCGGCTATTTTTGAAAAAGCCCATCAGCACAATAGTACCGGAAAAAGCATGCACGATCAGACAGAGCAATGCATCAAAAAAGAAGCATTGAAAGCATTGGAGAGTTTTCAGAATTTTACTGACCAGCAGAAAGACATCGTCTCCAATATACTTGTTACGGCATCATTGACGGTTTTATCTGCCTACTACAAGTCGCTGACAAAGAAATATGTAACGGCTACCTTATTTTTAAATGGGTAAGTCCATAAGGCATCGCCCATAGGAGGCGATGTTTTTTTATGACCTTTTTCATGCACACTGAAAATAATCATTGACCGTGTGGTGCACCCCACAGTTTAAGATAAATGGGAGGAAGCGATGTACAGGATTAGCGAATTTGCGGAAATGACGGGGTTAACGAAGGAAACATTGCGATACTACGCAGAAGTGAAGCTGCTGGAGCCCGCTTTTATTGACTCAAAAAACAATTACCGATATTACGATGACGGCAGCTACTTTTTGGCTATCCTGTTAATAAAACTAAGAAGATTAGGCTTCACCATTCAGGAAATGATTTCTGTGATGGAGGATGAATCATTCGCCAATCTTGAAGCATTGCTGCTGCAAAAAAGAAAGCTGATCGAGAAGCAGATCGAGGAGCTTCAAGGTCAAATAGATGAAATCGATGCCTTTTTGGATTCGGGGAAGGAGGAAGAATTGTGATTCAATGGAAAGAAGAAATCATGATTGAAAGAAATATTGAAAAGGTGTGGAGCCTGTTTTCCGACCAGCACATAAAGAAAATCATGCCCAAGGTCGAAGAGCACACCCTGATCGAAAAAAGGGAAGATGAAGCAGGGGCAAAGCACAGGCAAACCTACAGAGAAGGCAAGCGCCTGGAGACTTATATTGTCGAAACGCTGGCTTATGAGAACTCAAAGGATAAAAAGCATAAACAGATCCATTTTGTATTGGGAAAAGCCTTTGAAATCACCCTTGCATTTACGCTGGTCAAAATCGATGACTCCCGCACCAGGTTTATTTATGAAGGGGAAAATAAAGGGGTAAACTTCGTTGGTAGGGCCATGCTGAAGCTTGGCGGCGATAAAAACAACCTGAAAGTGGTAGAGGAATTCCTGCAGAAGGTTCGAGAGGAAGCAATGAAAAGTATGTAGACTATGTTTGGCGCGGTCTTTATAGAGGCGGCGTTTTTTTATTTTCAGGTATTAATTTCTCCTGCTGTATGGCGATAAAGCTAATGTAAGATATAATCGATACTATTATGAAAATAAGGGGTTACAAGGTGAATTCTTACGGAAAAGAACAGCAAAAACAAATCAATAAAGTGCTCGAATATATTGAAGGACATTTAAGTGAGCCGCTTCCGCTTGAAAAGCTTGCGGCAGTATCGACATACTCCGTTTATCACTTTCAGCGGACGTTTAAAGGAATTGCAGGTGAAACGCCTTCTGAGTATATCAAAAGGCTGCGCCTCGAGAATGCGGCCCACTATTTAATTTACGAACGTCATATTCCAATCACACAAGTTGCGATGATGTGCGGTTTTTCATCTTTATCCTATTTTACATACTCATTCCGGGAAAATTTTAAAACGAGTCCAAAGCAATGGAGGGAGGGTGCTTATTTAGAGCTTTTTCCAAGGGAATATTATGATAGCAAGAAATCTAAACTTTATAGCAAGATTCAGAAAGAAGGATCTCATTCAAACACCTATAATGATTTTAGATGGCTGGACCTGGCAAAAGTGAAGACGATTGAGCTGCCGGCTTGCACAATCGTAAAGAGGCAAAGCATCGGCCCGTATACACAGGGGATTCCGGATATGTGGGAAGAAATCTATCATTGGTCCAAATCCAGAGGGCTCCTGAATCTGAATACGATGATAGCAGGTGTCCCGAGGAATAATCCGTATATTACGCCTCCTGAAAAAAGCCGGTATGACTGCTGCATCGGGGTTGATGAAAGTGCGATCACAGATCAGGATGACGAGCTTATTTCACCATTTGCAGGCGGAAAGCATGTTGTTTATGAATTTGAAGAGCCTCTTCCTTACAGTGAAAGAAGCACGTTCATTGAATGCTACTCGGAGCTCTACAGCTATTGGCTTCCAAGAAGCGGGTACAGATACCTGGGAAATCCGGTTGAATTCGTACAGCTGGATGAAGAATCAGGCTCACTTTCTCTTAATTGCCGAGTTAAAGCTATTGCGCTGGCCATCGAACCAAAATAGAAAGGGTGTGTGGAGAAGTAGTGATGGATTGGAATTCAGTGAATATTTTAGCTGTCTTGCTTGGCGGGGTTTTATATATGATGTATGGGGGAATCTACTATTCTTTATTATTAGGGAAGAAATCACGAAGCAATGAAATTAAGGACCACCAAAGTGATGGCCCTCTTAAATATTTGATTTCTGTCGTTATTGCGTTTATCAGTTCCTTTTTCATTGGTGTCCTTGTGCAATCGATTGGAATCGGAAACTGGATGGAAGGCCTGGCACTGGGCTTTATGATTGGATTCATAATTTCCATGGTTTATTTGAAAAATAGGCTGTTCGGTTTGATGAGCCAAAAGGCATTTTTAATTGCCATAGGCGATCATCTTATTATTTTCACTTTGCTGGGTGCCCTGCATGGGGTATTGAATTAAACATCGCCGGTTTCAGCCGGCGATGTTTCTTTCTGTTAAGATGCTTTATACTTCCCGCCTCATCGCTTTAAGCACATCCACCTGTGTCGCGCGCTTGGCAGGACGCCAGCCGGAGAAGATGGTGACAGTCAGGCAAATCGCCACACTGATCAGTGTCAGGGACCACGGAATGTAGGAAAGCATGAGGCCCTCAGGCGGAGCTTCCTCAAACACTCTTTCCAGCACAAGCGGAAGCGCCAGGTTGACGGCATAGCTGATTCCATAAGCGACAATTGTGCCAAACAGGGCGCCAAGCAGGCCGATATAGCTGCTTTCAAGGACAAAGATCCGCTTAATCGTCTTCGGATGGGCACCGATCGCTTTCATGATGCCGATATCGGGGGCGCGCTCCGTAACGGCCATCGTCATTGTATTATAAATGCCGATGGACGCAATTATTAAAGCAATGGTTCCGATGAAGAGAAGGCCGATTTTTAGAATCGTAAAAACCATATTAATCTGCCTCATCTCGTTCACGATGGAATAAACCATATAATTGTCTTCTTTCAATTTGTCATTGATACCTGTGACAGCCTCGACATCTTTAGCATAAAGGCTGACACTATCGTAAATCCTTCCATTATCTTCGGGCGTTCCTTCAATCTGCTCCGGGTTTCCGCCAGGTGTGCCGGTGAAAGCTTCGACTTCTTTAAAGATGTCTTCAGAAATGAAGACCGTGCGGATCTGCATCCATTCTTTAGAAGGCTTTTTTGTGACCCCGGTTATGGTCAGGGGAATGGACTTTTTAATTTCCTTGCCATCCTCCATTTTGATAACTTCCATTTCAATCGTCTTTCCGACTAACTCACCCTTGTAGGCTAATTCTTCTTTTATCGTTCCATCCTCATTAAAGGCGTTTTCTCCTTCTTTCGGCTCCAGTGACAGACCATCCGCAAAGGAGGAGCCAACCACTACTTCATTTCCTTTTTCCGGGAGTCTTCCTTCAGAAAGCTCAAATCCTGCTTTCACTTCTTCGGGGAAATAGGCCGAAACGGCTTCTGATTGAGCGGTATAATCCTCTGTTTTAAAGATCGGGCTTTGCTGCAGAGATTGCCTGCGGGTGACTGCTTTTACCCCGGTGATTTCTTGAAAATGCTGGATATCTTCATCTTTGATGCCCTGAAAATTTCCTTCGCCCGCTTCCTTGCCGTGAACCTGAACTTCTGTCACAAGGCTGTCTTCCATTACATCCTGGATGATCGATTTATGGAGGCCGAATCCGACTGATGCCAGTACAATCAGAAAGGTACATCCAATCGCTGTGGCTAAAATCGTCATAAACAGCCTTGTTTTATTCTTTTTCATATTTTGCCTTACAAATCGGAATTGATCTTTTACATTCATGCCAATACACCCTCCATAACCCTTCCATCTGTGATTTCAATTGTCTTATGGCCGATGGCTGCCACTTTTTCGTCGTGCGTAATAATCAGGAACGTAATGCCCAGATCACGGTTCAGCTCTTGAATGAACTGGAGCAGCTCGTTTTCTGTTTCGCTGTCCAGGCTGCCAGTCGGTTCATCAGCAAGAATGAGGGGAGGATTCACGACAAGCGCCCGGGCGATGCTGACACGCTGCTGCTGTCCGCCGGAAAGCTCACTTGGATAATGGTCCTTATATTCAATGAGTCCTACACGCTTTAACGTCTCTTCCGTCTTCTGCTGTCTTTCCTTTTCGGGCATTCCCTTGAGAATAAGAGGGAGCTCGACATTCTGGTAAGCCGTCATGCTCGGAATCAGCTGAAAGCTCTGGAAAATGAATCCGAGATTTGCCAGGCGGAAATCAGCGAATTTTCCTTCGTTATAGTCACTGACCTTCTCGCCATGAATCCAGACCTCACCATGCTTTGGCTTAATAAAACCGCTGATGATATTCAAAAGCGTCGACTTCCCGGATCCGCTCCTGCCCACAATTGTTACAATCTCGCCTTTCTCCACTGAAAAAGAAACACCCTCCAATACCGGAATAACCGTCTTCTTTTCTTTTTTGCCAATCTCAAACGCATGGCTTAATTCTCTAACGTCTATCACGCAATAACCTTCCTTCTAAAAAAGTGTCTGCCATCTAGACGTACGAAAGGGCACTTCCGGCTTCAAAAAATATAAAATAATTTTTGGTGACAGGCACCACCCGAATTTTGTCGAATCCATCTCGTTTGGTTTGAATATTTTAAATTTTAAAAGAGATACGACTAATGTGAGTAGTAGTGAACTGTAAAAAAGGAGGAAATGCTATACTAAAATATGACATCGAAGAAATCCTTTTGGCCAGCAATGCCAATGTCGGCGGCCCGACCACTGCTGCTGCGATGGCCATCGCTAAAGGCTGGCAGGACCTGATTGGACCGATTCTCGTTGTCGGAACACTGGGCTATATCATCGGCAACTATGTCGGCACTGCGCTTGGACTGTGGTTTTCCGGTTTATGTAAAAAGAGGGAGGCCCGCATTGAATTTTGCGGGCTATTTCTATTTTGCAAGGCCGTTAACATCTCTGGTATTTCGGTCAATTAATGGATATCGGTCAAAATTTCACTTTATCGTTGAGCCCCTGATATTCCGCGATCCAGCTCCTCTTTCTCCCAAATTTCACCCTTCTTCAAGAAAAATCCAAAGAAATTTTTCAGGATTTGTACTATAATAATAGCTGGTTTATTTTTAGAGTAACGAAATAATAGAAAGCGGTGTTGATACCTTGGATAAACGGTTTGGTACCGTAACGATATTTTCTTCTGTTCAATGGCTATTTTTTATTTTTGCCAATACAGTGATGGTTCCGATCTCGGTTGGAACAGTCTTCGGGCTGCCGGGAGAAACGATTGCGATGATGTTGAGAGCCTCGCTTATCTTTACTGGGCTGGCAACCATTTTTCAAGGCTGGAAAGGACATCGCTACCCGCTCATGGAAGGCCATTCCGGCTTGCTGTGGGGAGTCATCTTAAACCTTGGTCTGTCGGCATCGTCCCTTGGCATGAGCTATACGGAAATCGGGGGCGGAATTGCGACAGGCGTTCTGCTCGCTTCAGCTGTCACCCTAATTCTAGCAGCCTTCAACGGCATCTCTCTGCTAAAATCGATATTCAGCCCTATGGTGATGTCCGTTTACCTGTTCCTATTAACCTTCCAGCTGATTTTTATCTTTTTCAAAGGCATGATGAAGGTCAGTGAACAGGGCACAATTGATGTTCCCATCACCTTTTATTCCTTTGCCCTTGTTATTTTTGTAAGTTTATTAAAATTAAAAGGGAACGCCGTCATCAGCAATTTTTCTATTTTAATAGGGTTGCTGGCAGGCTGGATCGGCTATGATCTCCTGTTTGCAGGTGAAGCGGTCCAGGGGACAGCGGCCGGAGATGTGAGCTTTACGCTGTTTCCGCTGGGACAGCCTAACCTTGAATTCGGAATTGTGTCAGTAGCGTTCTTTGCGTGCCTGATGAACCTGAGCAACACAGTCGCTTCTATCAGTTCTGGTGACCGCCTATTTAAAAAAGAATCCGGGAAGCGCGAGTACCGCGGATCGATTTTTATCACCGCGTTATTTACGGTGATTGGAAGCGGGTTTGGCCTTGTGCCGTATACGCCATTTACCTCATCGATCGGATTCCTTCAGAGTACGCGAATATTGATGAGAACACCATTCTTCATTGGCGGCGCACTGTTGACGGTCATTGGTCTGATTCCGCACCTGGGCTCATGGCTCGCCGGCATGCCGGTAACAGTTGGGAACGCCGTGCTGTTTGTCGCGTATCTGCAGCTGTTCGGGACTGCCTTCAACAGCTTAAGCGGAAAAGTGTTCAACTCAGACACAATCTTCCGTTTAGCCGCACCCGTCCTGATCGGCATCAGCTTGATGAATACACCCGCCGGGGTGTTCGCGGGATTGCCGGTTTTAATTCAGCCATTCTTATCCAACGGGCTTCTAATGGGCGTCCTGATTTCCATTCTTCTTGAGAAAATGGTGAACTGGTCTGCGTTCGAACAGCTGGAATTGAAGAATAACTAGTAAAATCCCCTGTGTGAAGGGGATTTTTTTAAAAGATAAGAAAGTATATAATTTTTGAACGTCGATAACTGTCTAGCAAGCAGCCTAGCCTACCCCCTCGAGGTCACAAGCTTGTCTTGTTTCGGCTCCTAGGGACTCATCATAAGCCGTTTCCTTCCAAAAGGAAATACGCCTTCTTACAGGAACCGTCTTATGCCTGAGGCCCGCAGGACAAGGAAGGCTTCGTCAGCATAATCATCGCACGACCAAAAGCGACAGCTTTTGAGAGGATGCGGGTCATGCAGACGTTGCCACAGGACGAGGCGCTCTTAGTCTGCGTTCCTTCGTGGGCAAGGCGCTTGCGCTTTTCTTAATAGATGGATTGGGCATCTGCAGGCAGGCTGCGGACATGCTTTAAGAATCCGGTCACACGCTTATCATCTTCAAAGGGGTACTCGAATCCCAGTTTCTCCGCGACCTCGACGGCCGTTTTTCTGAAAAGGGAGCACATGGTAAAAAGGGCTTCCCAGATGTGATTAAAATCGGCGTCTGAATAGGTGGATTCGAACTGCTCCCATGCTTCTGCAGGAAGAAAATCGGGCAGATACTTGCCGGTTTTGCCTGCGCTCTTTGTAAAATCGGCTGCGATGCCGGCCATCCATTCCAGCATGGCTATCAGCACACTGCGGTTTATCTGCTCATGCATAAACATCGCGTAAGTCAGCTCCCGGCGCCAAAGCCCTTTGCTGATATTCATTGTGATCCACCAAAACTCATTGCACAAATCCGCAAACTCCTTCGCATCCGGCTTTTTAATGTGATAATCCCGGTCACTGGCTGGCGGCAGGGACCCAATCAATCCATCCTTATCAAGAAGCAGTACACTCAGGCTGTCGGGCTCCAGCAGCTCCTCTATCTTTTCAACCGGAATCAACGTCAGATCAATCCGGTTTCCGTCCATAAACTGCATCAGATAGGGAAAGCGGCCGTTTCCATCGGCAGGCGGCAGCACCTTCTCCTCCGGCATCTGCATCATCACCCGCTCGCCAAACACGTTAACCCAGCTATGATCACAGGTGAAGGATTCCATTTCCCTCACGATGTACACAATATCATAATCCTGAAAAATATCTTTCTTTACATTTGGATTCGCGCGCGACCCATTCAGAATCACCGCACGAACCCGCTCATCTTCCCTGGCTGCTGATTGAATCATATTCATCATCTCGGTTTCGGTTCTAGACTTCATGTGGCCTCCTGTTTGTTTGGTTTTACTTTTAAGATACTTTATTTAGGGGAGGATTCCTTCTGGTGATTCTGATTTATGACTATTTTTTGTGGGATATCTCTATTTGGTTGGCAGCGGCTTTTATTAACGCCCGTTTTGCGGGTGGCTGTCCCATTTGGTCGTTAAAGAGCTGGGCTAACGCCCATTTTTGGTGGTGCCTTTCTCACTTGGTCGTTAAAGAGCTGCATTAATTCCCAATTTTTACAGGTGCCTATCCCATTTAGTCGTAAAAAGCTCAGATTAACTTCCATTTTTCTTGTTGCATCCACCATTTGGTGTTCTACCATTAATACCAAGAAGGGAACATGAAGCCGAAAAAGACTCCAGAGTAGTGAAAATGGTCGCCATAAAGGGTCCATGGAAGCCGAAAAAAGCATCAGAGCCAGAAAAATGGTCGCCCTGGAGCTCTCATGAAGCCGAAAATAGAATCAGAGTGGGGAAATAGTAGCCATGAAGCCAAAATAGGCCGTGAGCCAGAAAAATCGTCCCTAAAAAACAAAAAGAATCAGGCGCCATCCCAAGCACCTGATCCCCACTGCAATTAAGCATGCACCAATTTCACCTGCTGTTTCAAAATCTTGCCGCTCGCATTCCGCGGCAGTTCATCCACAAAGGAATAGATCCGAGGACACTTAAATTCAGCGAGATGTTCGGCTGCAAACGCCCGTAATTCTTCCTCAGACACCTGACTCTTTCGCACAACGACTGCTTTGACGGTCTCACCCCATTCTTCATGGGGCACACCGACGACACAGGATTCCAAAACCGCGTCATGCTTCGCGAGTACTTCTTCAATTTCACGCGGATAAATGTTGACCCCGCCCGAAATAATGACATCTTTTTTACGGTCCACGATGTAAAAGTAGCCATCCTCATCCCGGTAGGCAATGTCGCCGGTATAGAGCCAGCCGTCTTTCAGTACGGCGTTCGTTTCATCAGGATTATTGTCATACCCGAGCATGAGGCTGTCACCTGTCAGAAGAATCTCACCGTATTCATTTGGAGCTGTATCGGTGCCATCCGGCCGGACCACCCGGATTTCCATGTTTACCGTCGGATTTTTGCCGATGCTTCCGGCCTTCTCCAAATGCTCTTCCGGGTATAAGAGAATGCCATTTGGCCCCGCTTCGGTCAGTCCGTATACCTGATAGAAGTTTTCGTTTCGGAACGCCTTTTTCACATGGTGATAGGAGGCAAGAGCCAGCGGGCCGCCGCCATATGCAAAGACACGCATGCTGGATAAATCATAAGAAGCTAAATCCGGATCCTTGGCCGCAAGCAAATAGGCGACAGGGGCCGCAAATGAGAATGTCGTCTTCTCCTGCTGAATCCAGTTCAGGAACACATTTGGAGTAAAGTCGCCGATCACATGGGATGCTCCGCAATATAGCCCGCTCATGAAAAAGGTATTCAAAGGAGCAGAGTGGGAGAGTGGCATCAGGGTGAGCATGGAATCATTATGCGACAAGCTGAAATTAACCGAAACCGCCGAAGCGATCGCCAGAATGCGTTCATGGCTGAACACAACTCCCTTTGGCGTCCCGGTAGTTCCGGATGTGAAAAGAATCTCACAGACGTCCCGCGAATCAATCGGCACATCAAGATTGCCGGCAGAAAAATGAGCAGAAGCCTCAAGAGAATCCTGAATCGAAAAATGGAAATTCAAACTCTCACTTAACGCCGAAACCGACTCTGCCAGCTCAACCTCATACAGAACCCCGGATGCATTCGCACTTTGAAAAACAGCTGACAACTCCTTCGGTGTCAGGCGAATATTCATCGGCAGCGGTATCGCGCCGATTTTCATGCAGGCAAAAAAAGCATAAAAGAAGTGCTCCGTATTGCGGGACATTACCGCAACACGATCGCCCCGCCGGATTCCTTCATCCTGAAAATATCGTGCCAGTCTGTTGCAAGTGCTGTTCATGTCTCCATATGTAAGGCGGTTCGATGCCGTTATAAAAGCATCTTTTTCAGGGAATTTCCTTGCGTTTCTTTCCAATACTCCGTGAATGGTTGCAGCCACTATACTCAGCCCCTTTTTTAATGAATTTATGACTTCACCCGGCTGTTTTCATACTTTTCTTTGTACGTCAAAATGTCTTCCCGCAGCATTTGCAGCTGCATGATCTGTTCTTCGATTTCCCTCAGCTTGCTGTCAGCAAAGGCAATAATCATGCTTTTCTCCGCTTCGCCTTCCGGGTTCGATTCATACAGTTCAATCATTTCTCTGATTTCCTGAAGGCTGAAGCCGAGTTTTTTCCCGCGCAGAATCATCTTCAGCCGGCGGCGCTCGCGATTTGTATAGCTGCGCTGTTTGGTCAGACTGTCCCGGTTTTCCGAA
Organism: Cytobacillus firmus DS1; assembly: GCF_000565285.1. Taxonomy (GTDB): domain Bacteria; phylum Bacillota; class Bacilli; order Bacillales; family Cytobacillaceae; genus Cytobacillus; species Cytobacillus firmus_A. Next base: position 217,856 of record NZ_APVL01000001.1, read on the forward strand.
GTCAGCATGCCAATTTCCTCGTAATAGCGTATCGTCCTGGAGCTGATGTCAAACATCGCCGCAAGCTCGCTGATGGTAAATACCTTTTCTTCTGCCATTATGTATCCTCCTAGTTGACGTTAACGTTAGCTTAGTTTTATAATAATTCTGAATATTAGTATTTGTCAATCAAAAAAGGAGTGATTCTTCCATGACGATAACTTCCCAGGACCACCAGATAAGAGGAAACAATTCATACACATTTGATGAGTTTTTAGATCGGCGTGCCAAACAGGATTGGTATAAGGATGATCCCTTTTTGCAAAATGCCTTAAAAAAATATGCAGGCTCGCAATACGAACAGATACATAATGAACTGCAGGTTTTTTCTCCGGCTGTTTCGTCCAAATGGAACACGCTTGCCGAGAGAGCGGCAAGGCCTGAATCCCGTCCGTATATGCTTCATTTTGATGCCTTCAACCACCGCATTGACCGTGTCGTCCGTCCAATGGAAACGCATCAGCTGGAAAAAGAAGTGTTTGGGGAAGGGCTTTTTTCAAGCAAAATGCCATCCTGGGAAAGTTTCACAAAGCGGATGCTGATTCATCAGCTGGGGGAAGCTGGTGTTGCCTGCCCGCTGACATGCACGATTGGATTAATCGCACTCCTTGAACAATATCCGAATGAAGATATTTCTGAGCTGGAGGAAATTTTACTTCATACAAAAGAGGGGCTGGACGGGGACTTTGCGATCGGTGCCCAATTTATGACTGAGATTCAGGGCGGTTCCGATTTGCCTGCCAATGTGCTTGAGGCGGTTCCAGATGGTAAGAACTATCGCCTTTACGGCAATAAATTTTTCTGCTCGGTTGCACATGCCGACTATTCAGTGGTCACTGCAAAGATATCAGGCACTGATAAAGTGTCCACGTTCATTGTTCCGTCCTGGCTGCCTGGTGATAAGGAGAATGAAAAGCGCAACGGCTATGAAATCAACCGGATTAAGTGGAAAATGGGCACGGCCGAGCTGCCAACAGGTGAATTTCAGTATAATGGGGCTCTTGCTTACCCGGTTGGCCCGGCAGGAAAAGGAGTGGCCGTTGCAGTCGGCATCGTTCTGACACTATCCCGCCTTGAAATCGGCATTGCCTGTGCCGCCTTTATGCTCCGTGCAGTCCGGGAAGCCAATATTTATGGAGATTTCCGGACCGTCTTTGGCAAAAAGGTAAAAGATTACCCGCTATCAGCGAGAATGCTGAAAAAAATTGAAAATGCCGCCCATAGGACAGCTGCAGGCGCTTTTAAAATCTATGATCTATTTCTGCGCCTTGACCAGCCGTTGAATGCCGGGATTCCGGTTAACCAGCCGCTCGAACTGAGAAAGCAGCTCTTTAACCTGAGGGAGCTTGTGCTTCTGCAGAAAATCTGTGCGACGAATGAAGGAGCAGAAGTGCTGCGCGATGCCATCTCTGTCTTTGCCGGCCATGGTGTTATGGAGGAATTCTCGTCACTGCCGCGCATCTTCCGGGATGTCGTCGTTAATGAGCAGTGGGAAGGCCCGCGCAATCTGCTGCTGACGCAAATTTACCGGGATATTCAGAGAGTGGCAGACTGGTATCCGCCGGCTGATTTCGTGTCGGATGTGCTTGCAGGTGCTTCTAAGGAAACGATTGATCGATTTGCGGAGCAGCTGACGGATCTCCTGCAGCGCCCGGTGTGCGGGGAAGTGAGCGAAGCCTCCATGGAAGCGGCTGAAGAGTGGGATATGTTCTGCGATTCCTTTTTTAAAGTGTACCAGACGATTGCTCTGGAGGAATTACAGTGACAAAAGAAGCCTGGCAGGGGTCTGCCAGGCTTTATTCGTAACTTTACCAACGAAAATTCACGTTCCAAATTTCTCAATATAAACACCAAATTTCATCTGCGAAACCGCTCAGTGCTTAATCCGATAGATAACCGATGCCAGCAAATTGGCCAGGAAGAAGATCGGATTTCCCTGCATGTTCTCATGCAGAACCAGTTCATGAACCCTCATGCTGTCATACATTTCTCCCTGTGTTTTCCCCTTCGCTTTGTTTTTGGCCTCCATCTCTTTTAGGTTAGCCAAAAAGCGGTATTGCATGGGCAGGATGATGAGAGAAAGCAAAACATATAGCCCGAGAACCACCCAAAAAATGGTTAAAAGCATCTTATCCCCTCCCAGACTGATTAATTCCATTTTACACCAAATAATGCCTACTCGCATTCAAGGACCATGCAAGAACGTACGTTCCTATTTATAGGCATAAATCCGCCGCTTCCAAAATAAGATGAAGTATCATCCAAGAAAAGAGGCGATCCAACCATGATTACAAAAGAGATGCTGGTCCGTTTTGATGAGCTGAACCGCAGGAAAAAGGACCTGGAAGCAGAACTGGATAAATTGAAAGACCTGTTCCACCAGTATTTTGATACAGCAGTGGGACAGAATGAAAAAGGGGAAATCAAGATTGATAGTTATAAACTGCAGAGACAGATTAGGAGGACAGAGAAGTTTGATCCCGCTCCAACTGTCAGCAAACTCGAGGAGCTGAATCTTATCGATCTGATTCAAAAGCGTCCGGATGAAGGCAAAATAAAATCAGCCATGGACCTTGGATTGATTAAGGTAGCGGACCTGGAAGGCTGCAGAATCTCCAGGACCACCGCTGCTCTCCTGATTAAAAAACTGAATTAATCTTTTTTATAAAAAGTGTTTGACCTTCACGCTGCGTAAAGGTGTATCGTTATTAACAGAAAGTACTTTCTATAACTTTTCGAAAGGAGGACCATCGCATGGAATACACAGTGCAGAAGCTTGCGCAGCTGGCCGGGGTCAGCTCGAGGACTCTCAGGTATTATGACGAAATTGGAATTCTTAAGCCGGCAAGAACCAATTCGTCGGGATACCGGATTTATGGCCGGCATGAAGTTGACAGACTGCAGCAGATTCTGTTCTACCGAGAATTGGGCGTCAGCCTCGATCAGATCAAGGAAATCATCACAGCACCCGCTTTCGACGCTGCGGATGCGCTGAAAGAGCACCGCGAGAAACTCCTTGAGAAAAGAAAACAGCTTGATCTGCTTATTACAAATGTAGAAAAAACGATAGCATCAGCAGAAGGGAGAACGAACATGTCAGACAAAGAGAAGTTTGAAGGGTTCAAAAAGAAAATGATTGAAGATAACGAGAAGCAATACGGAAAAGAAATCCGCGAAAAATATGGTGAGGAGGCGGTTAATAAGTCGAATGCCAAACTAATGAACATGACCCGGGAGGAGCATGAGGCTGTAACCAAACTGGCCGAAGAGGTGAACAGCACCTTATCCCAGGCCATGGAAACAGGCGACCCGGCAGGCGGGCTGGCTCAAAAAGCAGCCGAACTGCATAAGCAATGGATCACCTTCTATTGGAACGAATACAGCAAAGAGGCCCACGCCGGCCTTGCAGAAATGTATGTTGCAGATGAAAGGTTTAAAGCTTATTATGATAAAATTCAGCCGGGTGCCGCTGAGTTTTTAAGGGATGCAATCAAGATTTATACTGGACAGCAATAGGTATGAAAGCGGCTGGCTCTGCGGCCGCTTTTTTTTGGCTGAATATCCCGCTGCAGAGGAAAATGGAATCGTTCTGGTTGATAATTGCGTTAGTGCTCCAGGGTAAATGCGTAACATCCCACTTTTTGTGCCACCATGCAAAATATGAGACTGCAGACGAAAATTGCGTTCATCTCTATTCTACTTGCGCCATACAAATTAACTTTGCGCTATCCGCCAATATTTCACTAAAACCATCTGCTTACTGTATGTAACTCCTTCCATAGGGGAAAATGAGTAACAAGATACCAACTCAAAATGGCAGGGGTGATGAGATGAGCCGCATTCCTTCCTATAAAGATGAGCAATCCATTAGGGAGAAATTAAGAGATATTTCTCTTGAGCATTGGGTCCATGAGGATTTGTTCAGTTTTAATTGGTGGCTGCTGCTGGCTGCAAGCATTTTGCCATTTTTTATTTGGTGGAGGCTGCTGGATAAGAGCAGGTTATTTGAAATACTGACTTTCGGCTTAATCTGTGCGATCTTCGCCTGTTTCCTGGATGTCGTAGGTGTGAGCATTCTTTTGTGGGGATATCCGGATAAGCTGTTTCACTTTATCCCTCCGTTAGTCCCTGCGGATTTTGTAATCATTCCGGTATCTGGGATGCTGATTTACCAGTATTTCAGCACATGGAAAAGCTATACCGTCGCAGCAGTGGGCCTGGGAGTCCTGTTTGCTTATATCATTGAACCGTTATTTAGTTTCTTAAATATGTTTGTACTCATAAATTGGAAGCATACTTATTCGTTAATAGGCTTTATCCTCTTTTTTCTGTGTATTCGTCTTTTGACGCTGTCCTTAAAGCGTGCGGTGGAAAAATAAGACAAGCGGTCAGCCAAGCTGGCCGCTGTTTTTCATGATTAATAGTGAGAGCTGTGGAAACACTTTTTACAGCAGCTGTAATGCCGCTCAAATGAGCATTTTTTGCAGGTGCAATGATGAATTTCAGGTGTGCATTTTTTACAGGAGCAGCTTTTATGCTCATAGGAACATTTTTTGCAGGAACAGTGGTGTTTAAAATCGCTTGTGCATTTCTTACAGCCGTGACGTTCAGGCTCTTCTTTCTTTTTGCAGCAGACCTTTTTCTTGTAATAATATTCTTCAACACAATAATGGCACATGGAATTCACTCCTTTCTCCTTCTAATATATGAAGGGAAAGCGAGAAGGAAAGAGCCCTTGTCCATATTGTTTGAAATATCCGCAAATGCCCCCTCATTTTTCGCAGTCTAACGGGCAGTAAGACCCCCGCTTCAAGACTCTGAGAATCAAAGGAGGGTAAGCGGGGGCCAAACTGCCCGTAAAGGCCCGATTGGTTCAACTAACAATCAGTGGGGTATAAGGAAAACCCCCACTGATTGAAGTTTCACTTTATTGAGGGGGCTGTTCACAGTTAATTAACGGTCTCAGGAATCACCTTCACCTTTTTCTGCTTTTTCTTCACCCAGCCAAAATGGAGGTTGGATGAAGAGAACAAGCGATAAACCGCCGGAATCAGGAGAAGCGTAATAAAGGTCGCAAACATCAGGCCGGAAATAATGACCATTGCCATTGGTGCCTGATAGTTGCCGGAAGTTCCCGATGCCAAAGCAAGCGGCAGCATTCCGCCAACAGTAGTCAAAGTGGTCATAAAAATCGGCCGGATCCGGTTTTTGCCGGCTTCGAGAAGTGCATCTTCAATAGAGAAGCCTTCCATGCGAAGCTGGTTCGTACGGTCGATCAGCAGGATTGCGTTATTGAGCACAATCCCAATCAGCATAACAATGCCCATTCCTGACATGACACTAAGTTCCATCTGGGTTAAAAACAGTCCGAGTATGACGCCAACGATGGTCATCGGAATGACAGACATGACGATCAGGGGATGGCCCAGATGGTTAAACTGCACAGCCATCACCAGATACACAAGGAAAAGCGCAATGGCTAAAACAAACACCATATCCATGATCAATTCCTGCTGCTGCTCAAGATCGCCGGCAGCTCCAGCACTATATCCGGCAGGGGCTTCAAAATCATTGATCAGCTTTTGGACATCCCGGTTCACAGCCCCAAGATCCCTGCCTTCGATATCAGCAGAAATGGAAATGAAGCGATCCCCGTCATGATGAGAAATTTCATTCGGTGTTTCTGCACTCTTCAAATCTATGAAGGAGGATAATGCTTTCTCACCCTGGGCAGTCGGAATTTTTAAATCCAGCAGTGCTGACCTGGAATCTGTTTTTTCAGCCCACTTCAAGGCAAGTGGGACCTTTTCTTCATTCATGGCCATTTCCCCAACAGGCAATTCCATGAAAGCCTGCTCCACAAACTGCCTGATTTGCAGCTGGGTTAAGCCTGCTTTTTCAATCGGTTCTTCTTTTAAAACAACAACCTGCTCCTTTGATGTGCGCTCCATCGAATTGGTTACACCAACGATGCCGTCAATTTTTTCGAGCTCCTCTGAAAAATCTCCTGCAAGCTTCTGCAGTTCTGCAAATTCTTCACCCGTAATATTTACTTGAACCGGTGAACCGCCGCCAGCTGACATCGCACTTTGAACATTTTTAACCGGGAGGGTATCAGACAGGCTGCGAAGTTCTTTCATAATGTCTTCATTGACATCTTTTTGCTCTCTTGTAATGTCATCGCCCTTTGTCATATTAATGATCGTATAGAACATACCGCCGCTGTCCATGACATAATTAGACTCTACATCTTCAATGGATTGAAGTTTCTGGTTGATCCCCTGGGCGATATCTTCTTTTTCTTCGGGAGAAAGCCCTGTTTCAAGGTTAACCATCAGCTCTGTGTAGCGGTTGAACATATCCGGCATGATCGTCATCGGAATTTTCGTCACAAGCGTTAAAGAGCCGGCAAACATCAGGAAGAAAATCGCAATGACGGCAAAACTGTACCGTTTTTTCCGGATGGCCCATGCCGCAAGCCGGCTATACATACGCATAATCGGTCCTTCTTTGTGCTCTTTCTTTGGCTTGCGGAGCTTCAGCATTTTCTCCGAAAGAGAAGGGATCAAAGTGAACGAGACAATAACTGAACTGATCAGTGTAATGGCTACAACAGCAGACAGCATGATCATGAATGAGCCCACATCGCCGCCAATCAAACCGATCGGCAGGAACACGACAATCGTCGTAAGCATCGAAGCAATAACAGCGGAGGAAACCTCTTTCGTTCCTTCCAAAACGGACTCAAGCTTGCCCAGTCCCTGTTCCTTCTTTCGATAGATGGATTCGATAATGACAATCGAAGAATCCACCATCATTCCGATTCCAAGACCGAGCCCAATCAGGGTCAGCATATTAAAGCTGTAATCAAATACCCACATCGCCGCAAATGTCAGCAGGATGGAGGTCGGAATCGACAGGCCGATGATAAAAGTGGCCCTGACATTTCTTAAAAAGATCAGCAGTATGGCAATGGCAATGACGCCGCCGATTAAAATGTTGCCGGTCACGCCATCAATCGATTCCTGTACATAATCTGCCTGTGCTACCATTTCGTTCAGTTCAAAGCCCTTTACCAGGCCGTCTTCGCGAATGTTCTTCACTTCATCCCGGACAGCGGCTGCCATTTCGATTTGAGTGGCATTTGCTGAGCGCCCAACCTGGACAAAAATGAAGTCCTTGGTGCCGTTTTTCCAGACGAACGATGAGCTTTCCACCGGCTGAAAACGGACATCTGCCACATCTTTTAAATCAATAAACCCATTTTGAGACGGGATTTTAATATTTTCAACATCCTGCACATTTTCAAGCTTCGTATTCCAGCGGAGAGAGGGGGAACCGGAGTCACTGCTTAGTTCTCCGAGGGTTGCTTCGCTGTTCACCTGCTGAATCGCACCAATGACAGCCGCAGAATCGAGCCCTTTTTCCGTCAATTTGCTGCGGTCGAGTTCAATGATTACCTCATGCTCCTGAACCCCGGCCAGCGATACATCGCGGACTTCCGGCAATGCTTCCAGCCGCGGTTCAAGGGTTTCTTTTGCGAAAGCGGTCATTTCCTCCATGCTGCCGCCGGATACATCCATATAGAATTCATAGCTTTGCGTGGTCCCATACTGCCCGGCCGTGACATCCGTAATTGCTGCATTCCCGCCTTTAGCGGCATTTGCAGCAGACTCTACTTCTTTAAAAAGATCATCGCCCCGGCCCTGTTCAAATGTAATTTGAAATGAACTCCGTCCGATTGCCGATGTGGAGTCAACCGATTCCACTCCCTCAATCCCCCTGATTTGCTGCTCCAGGGGATTGGTAATCGATCGCTCCACTTCAATAGCAGCCATTTCACCCGCGCTGACCTCCACATAAGCGCCATCCATTGTCACCGGAGGCATCAGCTCCTTATCCAATTCCATAATGGAAAAGCTGCCAATGGCCAAAACCAGCACTGTCATAAGCGCTACCAAAATCTTTCTCTCTACAACCATTTTTAATACTTTCATAAACATTCTCCTTACTCCCTAATAGTGAAAATTTGCACCCAAGATCTAATTATACAGACGCAAATAGGTATTAATAACTACTTTTTCTGTAATATTCCAATAATTCGTCCGACCTATTTCGTCAAAGTCTGACCTCGTTTGCAGGAAAAACTTAACATTTATTACAAATACTATCTTAACCGGGATAAAAGAGAGCCATAACGAGCCAGAGACATATATTGCTATCGGACTTAAGGCTGAGAAGAAGCAGGCTGGGATCAAGGGCGAAAACCTTGAAAAGAAGGGGATTGCAGTGAATCTGCCGGATTAACGCCGAAAAAGTGGCGGGAGGAGGGGAAGTGGTAGTTAATCTTCCGGATTATTGACGAAAAAATGGCAGTTAACCACAAAGAGTAACGACGAAAAAGTATCGAGTCAAGAAAAAATGGTAGTTAGTCCCCGGACTAACTACCAAATGTACGATAGCGGAATCAAAACGGCAGTTAATCCCCATCACCTGACGAAAATATAAAAATAATATTAACAGGCAAGGGATTAATATCCCCGCCATTCAGCCTATAACCCTTCCAAAATGACAATCCCAAACAGTATGTTATACTGAAGAAATCATAAAACTCCCAATATTGGAGGAGAGATCATGTTCACTGTTTTTTCAACATTCGACGTTCCCGATGAAAAGTCGGAAGAAGTCATTCGCATATATAAAAATCGTTCGCGGTCGGTCGACCAGGCAGAGGGGTTTGTCGATTTTCTGCTTCTGCAGAATGATAAGCGCGCCGGTGAACTGACTGTGCAGCTCATTTTTGATACAAAAGAAAACTATTTAAACTGGGTCCGGAGCGAAGATTTTAAAAGAATCCATGATTTAGAGAAAAAGTATCCGGATCAGGAACTGGCTGCTGTGGTTCCGAAGGTTTCTCAATATAAGGTGGTGGCTAAGTGAATTATGAAAAGATCGTAAACGGCGTAACCGAAAAGATCTATGAACGCGAGCCTTCTCTGCTTCAGCGCTTCGGAGTGCAAGGGAAAGAGAAGTGCCGCGAGGATAACCATCATCATATGAAGCATCTCGAGACAGCTTACGAGCTGGATCAATCTGCTTTTTTCACTGACTATGCTGTCTGGCTTGATGGTATTTTAAAGAAGCATGGGATGGAGTCCCGGCATCTGATCGACAACTTCGAAATCATTCAGGCTGTGCTGGCTGAGGAGAAAGAGTCTGCGGAGAAGGCAGAACGATTCCATCTTTACCTGGCGGAAGCTATCTCTGTCTTGAAAGGTGAACCAGCGAAAGGGGGCGCGTAGGATGCGGCAGGCAGAAATACTTGCTTCCTTATTACTTGAGGGAAATTCCGGGAAAGTTTGGGAAAACATCCGAAAGCATCCGCAGCTATCGCGTATCGAGGTTTATCAAAATTTGATTACACCTGCGATGCAGCACATCGGCTACCTATGGGAGACGAATCAAATTACAGTGGCAGATGAGCACCTGGCAACAGCTACATGTGATTTTGTACTGTCCAAACTCGCTTACCAAAGTGAAAAAAGACAATCTGGCCAAAAAGCCATGTTCCTCTGCCTGGATGGGGAACAGCACTATATTGGCCTGAAGATGGTCAACAGCCTTTTTGAAGAGCATGGCTGGGACACGAAGTATTTTGGTCCAAGCCTCCCTTTGGAATATGCGCTGAAAACGGCAAAAGACTGGAAGCCAAGCGTAATCGGACTATCAGTCACCATCGTCTATCACCTGCCGAAGCTGAAGGAATATGCCGAGGTATTTGCCAAACTGCCGCATAAGCCGGCTGTTATCATTGGCGGGCGATTAGCAGGGAAGTATGACCTGGTTCCGTATTGTTCCGATCGTACAGTTATCCTTAAGGATTTGCCTGAAACAAAGCAATGGCTCCAAAATTATGAAGCGGGAGGACAGCAAAATGCAATATTTTAATCATGCGCTTCCGCTTGCGTTTTTAAAGGCTGACAGAAACGGAAAAATCATTAGCTACTCCACTATAGCACGGGAAAGTTTTGACCTGAGCGGCGGGCATCTAAAAGGAATCATAGATGAAGAAAGCATTGAAAAGCTGATTCAATACAGCTGGGAGCCCGGTTTGGATCCTGTGAAGCTTGAACTGAACATGAAAACCAGAGAAATGCCTCTCTGTTTATTTGAGGTTCATATCCAATGGGACAGCGAGGATTATGCCAATATGCTGTTTTTGCCCAAAGACAGCTCAAACGAGGGACTGATGGATAAACTGATGCAGCTGCAGAAGCGCCTCACCTCCACCGACTTTGAACTTTTGGAGAAAAAAGAAGAGCTGGAGCAGGTGCTGACCCGCCTGAATCAATTGTCCGGTCCGTTTATACCGCTCTCTGAAACGCTTTGCCTGATCCCTTTATTTGGCGATATAACTGCAGATAAAATTAACATTATTTCAGAAAGCTGCCTGAAGGCTGTTTTTGCCGGCGAATATGACGAAATCCTTTTTGATCTGACAGCAGTGGGGGAAATTGAAGGAAAAGGCATCGAGAAATTCACTCAGCTGATTAAAACATTAAACTTCATGACAGGCAGCATCATCAAATTGATTGGCATAAAGCCAAACCTGGCTGAAGTGCTGAATAACTACAAGCTGGATGAATGGGTGCAGATCGATCAATCCCTGAAGCAGGTTTTAAATATCTATTTTAATCGGAATGAGCTGGGGGCCTCTTAGGGGGTCTTTTTTTTTGCAGAAAAATGCATGATTTTTATAGATGAAGGGAGGATAGTAATAACCTAAATGATGGGGGAACATTCATGCCTGAAAGACCACCGATTACATCAAATGAACTGGCTACGCTTTGGATGACTTATCAGCAGAAAACCATGTTCTTTAGAATGCTTGAATACTTTATTGAACAATCCAATGACGAAGAAGCGAAAAAAATAATGTCCGATTTACAGGGTGAAGTAGCCTCATTTATCCAAAGAATCGCTGGAATTATGAAAGAGGAAGGGGCGGCCATTCCGGTCGGATTTACCGAACAGGATGTGACTCCTGATGCACCGGCATTATTCGCCAATGGATTTGATATCCTGTTCGTGCGCCTGATGAAGTCGATCAGTATGGGACTGCACACTCTGCACTTAAGTATGTCTTACCGGGAAGATATTATCTTACTGTATAGAGATCTTACTTCCATGACCCAGGAATATTCCAGAAAATGCACCCAATACTTACTGGGAAAAGGTCTGCTGATCCGCGCGCCTTTTGTGACCATGCCAGAAAAGACTGAATTTGTAAAGGATACAAATTATTTAAAGGGAACAAACATGCTGGGAAGTAAACGGACAATCAACACGGTTGAGCTAGGCCAGCTGTATTTTACAATTGAAGCCAATGTGACAGGCATGCAGATGATTACAGGTTTTGCTCAATGCGCACAGACAAAAGAAGTAAGGAAGTATTTTTTAGAAGGAACAGAACTGGCAAAGGGAATTATTAGCGAGTTCACTGAGATGCTGCTGGAGGATGGAATTCAAACCCCAATTGGTCCAGGAGGCCATGCCACCCGTTCTACTGCTGCCCCGTTCTCCGATAAGCTTATGATGTACTGCATTAGTCTGTTCTGCAGCTTTTCAATCGGGAAAAATGCAATCGGAACAGCCTTCAGCCTAAGAAACGACATTCCGGCCAAAGCCGCCATCTTTACAAAAGACATCTTCGAATACGCCCACCGCGGCGCCAAAATCATGATCCAGAACGGCTGGATGGAAGAACCGCCGCAAATGGAAGAGCGCCGGAATCTCATAAAGTGACAGGCACCACCCGAAATTTGTCGAATCAGAGAAATATCCTTGTGAGGGTATTTCTTTTTTGTTTCTAAATGCGGAATAGTTTGACAATTACCCCGTTTAAAATCATGATAGTAAGTAAAATATTCGAAAGTCGGGGGCAGAAAAATGGGTTTGCCGAAGGAGAGGCATAACGGATACAGTCAGGCGGAACAAAAGGGTTCCTTCATAAGGGATTTGACAGCGGAAAACATTTCATCTGGAATCATTGCAAGCACGCTGGTCATGACGGGGCCGGCACTGATCATTCTTCAGGCGGCGTCAGCAGGGGGATTCACGGATCAGCAGACGATTAACTGGATGTTTGCAGTATATTTTTTCGGAGGTGTCTACAGCATTCTTATGCCGCTACTTTATCGTATTCCCATTACAGGGGGGCATTCGATTACAGGTGCTGCATTTTTGGCGACGGTGACTGCGCAATACTCATATCCTGAGCTGATCGGCGGGTATGTGATGTCCGGGCTGCTGATATTTCTGGTCGGCATATCCGGCCTGTTTACAAAAATCATTGGCTGGGTGCCAAAAGAGGTCATCGCCTCCATGCTTGGCGGGCTGGTTGCCGGGTATGTCGTGAAGCTTGTGCCGGCCATACAGGAAATGCCTGTTGTCGGAGGAGCGGCATTAATCAGTTTTCTTCTTTTTACGAGGTACGTGAAAAAGTTTCCGCCTGTGCTCGCAGCCGGTGCGGCTGCCTTTGCCGCATTGCTTTTGACAGCCGATGTACATCCGGCCAAAGAGATAGCTTATTTCCTGCCGTCTATCCAAATGCCGGAATTCAGCTGGATGGGGCTCGTAACAATTGCTCTGCCGCTGGCGATGCTAATACTCAGCAATGATGCTGCACCGGGAATCGGGGCTCTCGAAAGTGAGGACTTTAAACCGCCAATTCGTAAAATCGTCTCGTCCAGTGGTTTCTTCTCCGTAATCACAAGCTTCTTTGGCGGCCAGTGTGCCAATATTGCCGGCATGATGAGCGCCATCTGTGCCGGGCCGGATTCAGGGCCGAGGGAGAAAAGGTATATGGGAGCAGTTGTATCAGGCGCGATTACGATTGTCTTCGGCATATTTGCCTGGAAAATCGTGCCCTTTATCCAGTCGCTTCCCCAAGCTTTCGTTTCATTGCTGGCAGGGTTCGCTCTGATTGGCGTCCTGCATTCCAGCCTGCAAACAGGCTTTTCCGGAAACCGGTACAGGTTAAGTGCCCTCGCAGCCTTCATCGTCACCCTATCAGGCGTGAGCTTTCTCCATATCAGCGCGCCAGTTTGGGGACTCATTGCCGGGGCGGTATTGGCGCGGACAATAGAGAGGCATTGAAGTGAAAAAGGATAGATTGTCAGAAAAATAGACAGGTTGAGCAATAATAGACTGTAATGACATTCACCAACCAGTTAGAAAGGAGAACAGCCATGACCATCTTACGGAACAAAATCTCAAGTCTGCTGGAAATCAATCGCAGTTTAACCCAGTCTCTTGAACTTGAGGAGATTCTAAAGAGGCTGGTACAAGCAGCCTTTGATTTAGTAGATCATGCGGACACGACCATTCTTTACACATTAAAGGAAGATGGTTTATTGCATTTTTCCAGCGGGGTTGGGGTGGAGACAGGCTTTATGAGCCAGGTGAAGTTTGAGCCTGGAGAATCCCTGACTGGACAGGTATTTCTGACTAAGAAGGGCGTAATTGCTTCAGGATATGAGTTCAGGGAGCATATGAGCCGGATGTCTGAGACAAATTATGTTCACTTTTTTAATGGCGTTTTCCAGCGGGAAGTGAAAAGCGGAATCGTCGTCCCATTGGTTTATAAGGAGAATTGCATCGGCGTTCTTGTGGTGGATAACTTCGACAGGGATGTACAGTTTACTGAAGCTGACTTTCGAGTGCTGGAGGTGGTGGCAGATCAGGCGGCTATTGCTATCATGAACTCAAAGCTTTACGAAGAAGTGAAGCGGAAAAATGAAGAACTGAGCCAATCCCTTGATATCCACCGGAAATTCACGAAGATTCTGTTGGAGGGAAGGGGGACTTCGTATATCCTGGATACGATCAGTCATATTTTGAGTACCCCGGTAATCTTTGCAGAGTCGACAGTTGAGCCATCTCATTCATTTCCGATCATAAATTCCAACGAACTTTTCGGATACTTCCTTTTGAATGAACCAATCGAGCGTTTGACAAATATCCAGAAGGCTGCTCTTGAACATGCTTCAACGGCTTTGTCGCTGGAGTTTGTCAGGCAGAATACGCTTTTTGAAAAAGAGATGCATCTAAGGGAAGAGGCCTTTCATGATTTAATCAATGGAGGACGCCTGAATACCAGGATTCTGGAAACCTTCCGCCTGAACGAGAAAAGCAGCGTCGCCTGTATGATGGTGGACTGCAAGTCTGGTTTTATATGGGATGCAGCGTCCATCCTTCAAAAAGAAAAGCTTATCCGATCGATTGAGCAGGTCATTATGAAATACTGTGAAACCTCAATCGTTTTTACGAAATCAAACCAAATCATAGCTCTCCTGGTGAATGGACGGAAAAAATATGACCAATCTCTGGCTGATGCTATTCAGAAAAAAGTGAACAGAGCTGTCATAGGTTTGGGCAGAGAGGTTGCCTTAACAGATATGACAGATACCTATCAGGAAGCGGCCGAAGCCCTGTCATTTGCCAAAAATCATCAGCACAAATCCTTTATCACTTATTCTGAGCTTGGTGCTGAAAGACTGTGGCTCAACACCGACCGCAGCTTGCTGAATAAATTTGTATCCGATAAAATTGGCTCTCTTTTAAAGATGGAGCCTGAATATTTGAAAACGATGCAAATCTTTCTGTCACATAATCAAAGCCACAAACAAACAGCAGAAGAGATGCATATCCATCCCAATACCCTGGCATACCGGCTGAAAAAAATCGAGAGCGAACTGCAGCTTGATTTTTCCCGGAAAGAAGATTGGATTACAGTTGTCCTTGCCTTCCAGGTTTTCGACTTTTTAAACCCTTAATTGGGGATTGCCACAAAGAAGAGAAGGAATATTTGTCTACTGGCACGTGTACATAGAATATTCTAAATATTATAATAATCTCAACTTAAGCGATAAGGAGAGATTGGATGAGTACAGAGGTTAATAGCCAGAAAACTGCGGTCAGGAATACTGGTGCAGAAACTTATTACAATTACATTGGAGGGGAATGGGTTCCTTCTGTGACAGGGGAGACTTATCCAAGTGTGAATCCAGCCAATACAGATGAGGTACTTGGTTACTTTCAGAAATCGAATGAGATTGATGTGCAAAAAGCAATCGAGAGTGCAAAGAGGGCTTTTCCCGAATGGAAAAATACATCTCCAATCAGCCGGGGGGACATCCTTTTTAAACTGATCTTTCTTATCCAGCAGGAAAAAGAGGAATTAGCAGAAATCATTACGAAGGAAGTCGGCAAAACGATCGGGGCAGCCCGCAAGGAAGTGGATGCAACGGTTCAGGCTCTGAAGCATTTCAGCGGCGAGGCGAATCGGATTTCAGGTGAAACCGTGCCTGCGATTGATCCGAAAACCTTTGCCTGCACGATACAGGAGCCGCTGGGAGTGGTGGCTGTTGTTACGCCATTTAATTTTCCGCTCGGAATCGCCATTTATAAAATTGCACCTTCCATGCTGGCTGGAAATACGATCATCTATAAGGCTGCAAGCGATACGTCTCTAATCGCAGTGAAGGTAGTCGAGCTGTTTGAAAAGGCTGGAATGCCAGCGGGCGTGCTGAATATGATCACGGGCCCGGGTTCTGTCGTGGGAGAAGAGCTTGGAACCAATCCGGAAATTAAGGCAGTCTCGTTTACAGGCTCCTCCGATGTCGGCATCCATCTTGGCAAGCTTGTGACAGCCCATGGCGGAAAAATGCAGGCAGAAATGGGCGGGAAGAATGCGACAATTATTCTGGAGGATGCCAATCTGGAAGAGGCTGTTCAGAGCGTGGTCATCAGCGGATTTTATAATAACGGCCAAAGCTGTACGGGAACCAGCCGCGTGATTGTGCCCCGTTCCATTTCGCGAAAGGTCATTGATTTATTAGTTGAAAAAGCGAAGCAAGTAAAAGTCGGCAATGGAGTGCGGGAAGGATATGACAACGGTGCGGTTGCGAATAAGCATCAATTGAATACGTATCTCCATTATGTGAATAGCGCCATCGAAGAAGGAGCGGTTCTCGAATATGGTGGAAAGCAGCTGACAGATGGCGATATGGCGAATGGCTATTTCGTTGCTCCGACAGTTTTCAGTAAAGTGACGAAGGATTTTACAATCGCCCAGGAAGAGATTTTCGGGCCGGTTGTGGCTGTGATGGAAGTGGATTCTTATGACGAGGCAATTGAGCTTGCAAATGATACGGACTTTGGCCTGTCATCTGCCATTTTTACGAATGACCTTCAAAAAGCATTCGATTTTGTCAGGAAAATTGAAACAGGCGTCACACACGTGAATATCCCATCCAACCATTATGAAAACCAGCTTCCATTTGGCGGCAAAAAGACATCCAGCATTGGGCCGCGTGAACAGGGCAGCACCGCATTGGATTTCTGGCTGGATACAAAAACAGTTTATATAAAACCTTAAGGAGGGAGAGGATGAAAAACATAGGCGTGATTGGCTGCGGGGCCATGGGAAAGGGCATTGTGAAAAATTTAATCAAAAACCGATATCAGGTGTATGCTTATGACCCAAGTCAGGAGGCACTCGCAAAATGCGGGGAGCTGGGGGCGATTCCCCAGCCTTCTCCATTCGAGGCAGCAAGACAGGCGGATCTAGTAATTTCTTCATTGCCTGGACCAGGTATTGTAAAAGATGTTATGATGGGTGGAAGTGGAGTCTTTTCCGCTTTAAAGCCTCACAGTTTCGTTCTGGATATGAGCACCATTGACCCAAAAACAGCCCAGGAATTGAATCAGGCTGCAAAGGCGAACGCCATCCATTTTTATGACTGTCCGTTAAGCGGGGGACCAAAGGGTGCTGATGCCGGTACGCTGACCATAATGGTTGGGGGAGACGATAAATTCTTGCCGGAAATTCGCCCGGTCCTGGAGAGCGTTGGAAAGGATATCTTTCTGCTCGGCCCTTCAGGATCAGGCCAGGTGGCGAAGCTGTGCCACAATATGCTGGTTGCTTTAACGACTGCAGGCCTGGGTGAGGTCCTTGCAGTAGGGGAGAAAGCAGGTGTCAGCCGGTCTCAGCTGGCGGAAGTTATTCAAAGCGGGTCTGCGCATAATCGCGTGCTGACCGTATTCGGTGAAAATATCCTTCAGCATACATACGAGAATGTGCTGTTCAGCCTGGAGCACATGAATAAGGATATTCACTTATACAAGAACACAGCTGAATTTTATAGCGAAGATTCTCCTTTGGGCCAGCTGGTGTGCGATATCTATGAAAAGGCGATGGAGCAAGGGAAGGGCAAGCTTGATTCTTCCGCCGTGTGCGGATCTATCTAGTAATCTTTTAATCCAGGGGGGAAAACATGAAAAACGAAAAGACAGAAATTTTAAAAGATTGGCGCTTGCATGCCGTTGTGCTGGTTCTGGTTGCGGCAACCGAAGCGATTGGACAGATCAGCTTTAAAGTAGGAGCAGGGGTTATTCTGCTGCTGCCTATGCTATATGCTTTTTTCCTGGGGCTGGGTCTTTACTTCACTCCGCTTATTAAGGAAAAACAGGCTAAAAATGCAGAGCCCCTCATTGTGCTCGGGGTTACTCTTTTAATTGCGAAAATTGGGGTAACAATCGGGCCGCAAATCGAGGCAATCATTGCAGCGGGGCCATCATTATTGCTGCAGGAACTTGGTAACCTGGGAACGATCTTATTTGCACTGCCAGTGGCCATTTTTCTTGGTTTTAAAAGAGAAGCCATTGGCATGACTCACTCGATTGGCCGGGAGCCGAACGTCGGGCTGATTATGAATAAATACGGATTTGATTCGCCAGAAGGCAGAGGAGTTATGGCTATTTATATTTTCGGTACTGTGTTTGGTGCTGCCTTCCTTGGATTGATTTCCGGATTCCTGGCAACCATTACCCCGCTCCATCCGCTGTCTTTCGCGATGGCATCAGGGGTGGGAAGCGGCAGCATGATGGCGGCCGCCAGCGGATCGCTCGTTGCTGCCTTCCCTGAAATGGAGGCGCAGATTGTTGCCTTCGCAGGCGCCAGTAACCTGCTTTCACTTTCAACGGGTCTGTATGCCAGTATTTTTATTGGATTGCCTCTTACTGAGAAGCTGTACAGCATCATGATGAAACGCAAGGAGAAAAAAGCTGCGGACAAAGGGGGAGATATCCATGCTTAGAAATATCACTGAATGGTTTTTGATATTGGCGATTTTTGGTCTTTCAGCGCTGATCGGAAACTGGGTAGGCTACGATATCCTGCCATCTGCAGCCATTCCGGGCATGCTCGTTTTAATTGTCATCAGTGTGCTGGGCCTGATTCTTGAAAAAGTGCTGCCAGGAAATATCCCGAGTGTCGGATATATCGGGATTATCGGAATCATCGTTTCCATTCCGGGAGTACCGGGATCTGAATATGTTGTCGAATGGACAACTCAGGTGAATATACTCGCTCTTGCTACGCCAATTCTGGCTTATGCAGGGATCTCAATCGGAAAGAACTGGGCTGACTTTTCCAAGCTGGGCTGGAGAAGCATTATTGTCGCAGTCTTCGTGTTTTTCGGAACCTTCATCGGATCTGCAGTAATTGCCGAGATTATTCTGCGAATGCAGGGGATTATTTAATGAATTGCGGCCTGGCAGGTGGAAATCTGCCGGGCTTTTGCTCTGAATCAGACATAAAGTCATTATTTTGGCACTGTTTCTAAAGATATCGGCCTCTTTTACAGGTTTATCGGCCAGATTAATAATTTATCGGTTACTTTTTTGATATATCGGTCGAAATTCTATTTTATCGGTCAGTTTTCCAAAATATCGGTCACTTCGCGCAGAATCAACATTCCAGTAATCTCACAGTGTCAATAGTATCTCAACAAAATTAGAAAGAGTGAAACCCATGAACCTTTATGAACAGTTAATAAAAGATTATGACCAGGAACTTACTCATTCGGGTGTAAACGGCGAAAGAATGGCCTCAAGACTTGATGAGCTTTCAAGGATAGGCCTCATGAACAGCGGCGGGGTGACCCGCCCGGGCTATTCTGCCGAAGAGAAAGAAGCGAAAGAGCTAGTAATCAAGTGGATGAAAAACGCTGGTCTTACTGTGGCTGAAGATGGAGCAGGGAATGTATTCGGCAGATTGGAAGGCAAAACAGCAGGACCCTCAATCGCTTCCGGTTCCCATGTTGACAGTGTTCCAAATGGAGGGCACTTTGATGGGCCGTTAGGGGTTCTCTCAGCATTGGAAGTTGCCGAGTCATGGAGAGAAACAGGACTCATACCGGAGAAGCCGTACGAGATTGTGATTTTTTCAGATGAAGAGGGTTCGAGATTCAAGAGCAGCTTAACAGGCAGCCGGGCATTTATGGGTCAGCTGAAGCCGGAGGAAATGGATAGCCTGCGGGATGAAAATGGCATGTCGTTTCGGGAAGTGCTGACCGAATATGGCAGCAGTGCGGAAGAGTGCTTAAAGGCAGGAGAAAACAGACGTGAAATCGAAACCTTTGTAGAAGTCCATATCGAGCAGGGGAAGGTGCTGGAAAGAGAGAATCAGCCAGTTGGAGTGGTAAAAGGCATTGCAGGGCCAGCCTCGCTGGAGGTTACCTTTACAGGAGAAGCCGGCCATGCAGGAAATACGCCGATGGCTGGACGAAAAGATCCGTTGGTGGCTGCCTCATTGTTTGTAGCTGCCATTGAGAATTTTCCAAAGCAGGTCAGTGATACGGCTGTTGCGACTGTCGGAAAGCTGAACGTGCATCCAAATGGCTTCAATGTCATTGCCCAGAAAGTAATATTAACCGTTGATATCAGGGATATTTTTGAAGGAACCCGGGATCAGCTGCTTGATCAAATTAAGACCGAAGCGGTGAAAATAGCAGAGGAACGAGGTATTGATGTGCAAATGAACCTGAATGCCAAAATCAAACCTCTGCCAATTAGTGAAATTCTGCAGGCTGGTATTGCAGAATCCCTGACTAAGTTTAATATTAATCCTGTTTACATCCCGAGCGGCGCCGGCCATGATACCATGATCGTCGGGACCGAAGTGCCGGCCGCCATGCTGTTCGTCCGCAGCAGGGATGGCATCAGCCACAATCCCCGGGAATGGACGTCATTAAATGACTGTGTATATGGTGTACATGTTTTGAAAGATTTTGTTGAAGGGCTTATGAAAAAATAAAAAAAGGGGAAATCCGCATGATTATCCGCCACATAACCCCAGCAGACGCTCAGTCCCTGGCAGATCTAATTACCCAAGTAGAAAACGAATCAGACTACATGCTATTTGAGCCAGGTGAAAGGCAGACGTCAGCCGATGCACAGCGTAAAAGAATCGAGACCATCCAAAAAGAAGATCATTCAACCATAATTGTAGCGGAACAGAATAACAGATTGATCGGCTTCGTAATGGCCATCGGCGGTGCAGCAAAAAGAAACAGGCACTCAGCCTATCTCATTGCAGGCATCCTCAGAGAACACAGAGGCCAGGGAATCGGCACAAAGTTGTTTGAAGAGCTTGACCGCTGGGCACGTAAACACGATATCCACAGGCTGGAACTTACTGCAGTTATTCACAATCAGGCCGGTGTAGCTCTCTATAAAAAGGCGGGATTCCAGATCGAAGGCACCAAAAAACACTCGCTTATAATAAACGGCGAACTTGTGGATGAATACTATATGGGTAAGCTGCTATAACAGAAAGGTCATTTCCTTTAAAACAAGGGGAATGGCCTTTTCTTTATAGGGAATAGCTAAACCCTGATGGCACTACAGACAGAGACAGAAGAAATCGGGGAGTTTGAGTCCGAACCCGGTTCAACTTCTGACAGAGAAAGCCGAAATCCCGCTGGCAGAGTCCGAACCCCCTGCACAACCTAACTTAATAGAATAACCCTATAAATCCCCACAAGGTAAATTGTCCTATTTTCAATTCAGAAACCCCTGTATTCTCAAGGAATCTAGCATACAATTCCACAAAACAAAAAGAAAAATCAGAATTTTAATTGAATTCAAAACATGTAATCTTGTATACTTGTAATACAAGTTTGAAAAAGCGCTTACATCTTTGATGGAAAGGGAGGATTTTATGATTCGAAAAAAGTGGAAAATTATCATATCGGTGCTGACACTTGTCTTTATTGCGATTGTTGGCGTGCGGACAGCGGCCGAGAACAAGGATAAAAAATTCGTATCCGTTGCGACCGCATCAACCGGAGGTACATATTATCCGATTGGGGTTGGAATGGCCAATATCTGGAGCAGCCATTTAAAGGGTGAGAAAATCCAGGCGAGCGGCCAGTCCTCTGCCGGATCTATTGAAAATATTGAACTGCTTCGTGAAGGGGAAGCTCAGCTTGCCATTCTTCAGGGGTTAATTTCGTCCCAGGCTTATGCCGGTGACGACTCTTTTGAAGGAAAGCGCTATGAGGATCTGCGCACAATCTCCATGCTCTGGCCCAATGTGGAACATTTCGTGCTGATGAACAATAAGATCAAAAGCGGAACTATCGACGATATAAAAGGAACGCAATTTTCTGTTGGGCCGCAGGCCAGCGGTACGGAGCAATCCACAGTCGTGATGATGGATGGCCTTGGTCTTACGAAGAAGGATATTTCTCCTGAGTATCTGGGCTACAGTGACACGGTTTCCGCGATGCGTGACGGGAGATTGGATGGAGGCTCTCTTCCGGCAGGTATCCCGATTTCCGCTGTAACAGATATGTATGCAAGTAATGTCAAAGCATCAATCCTGGAAGTAACTGATGAGCAGCTGGATGCCATTAATGCAGTGTCTGACAGCTGGTACCGCTATGTAATTCCTGGCGGGACATATCCTCGGATTGACGAAGATATCAACACCATTGCCCAGCCGAACCTTTTATCCACAACAAAAGAAATGGATGAAGAAACCATCTATATTTTAACCAAAACACTCTATGAAAATCTGGATGAAATGTATGAGGTTCATAGCTCTGCCAAGGAGATGACTCTTGAAACTGCTCTTGATGGCGTATCTGTGCCATTGCATGCCGGAGCCTACAGATATTTTAAAGAAGCAGGTCTTGATATACCTGAAAATCTAATTCCGCCGGAAGCGAAATAAAGGAGGGAAAAGAATGACAAAATCAACAAACGAACCTATTGTACAGCCAGCCGATCTTGATAAAGAAGCTGGCGGCGGCATGCGCCTCCTGGAGGGTCCATACAAAAAAGCTGCTGCCATCATCGCTGTATTGTTTTCTGTTTTTGCCATTTATTCGAATGGATTATCCAATATTCAAGAGATTTATAGAAACCTGATTTTCCTGGGCATCCTTTTGGTAATGACTTTTTTCTATTATCCGGCCGGAAAATCTTCCAATCAAAAAAGGTTTACAGTCCCTGATTACATATTTGCGGCACTTGCCATTGCAGGTCTGGGCTACCTGCTCCTGAATTACACAACGATTCATGTGGACAGGGGCTCACAGCCGATTATGATTGACTATGTCTTTGGAGCCATTACGATCATCGTCCTCCTTGAAGCTTCGAGACGGGCTGTTGGAATCTTTATCCCGATCCTGTGCGGAGGCGCTATTGTATATGCCCTGTTTGGCACATACTTCCCGTGGATTTTCGGACATGCCGGCTTTTCACTGGAACGCCTTCTGTACCGTCTTTATATGACTACTGAGGGCGTGCTGGGATTAACGCTTTCGACGGCATCCACGTTCATCGTCATGTTCGTTCTCTTCGGCGCCTTCCTGTCTGTCAGCGGTGCCACCCAGCTTTTCAATGATCTCGCCCTTGCCATTGCAGGCAGAAAGCGCGGAGGCCCTGCTCAGGTTGCGGTCATCTCCAGTGCACTGACAGGATCTTTGAGCGGAAGTGCGGTTGCCAATGTTGCGACAACAGGAGCATTTACGATTCCATTGATGAAATCCATTGGCCTTAAGCCAAAGTTTGCCGGTGCCGTTGAGGCGGCTGCTTCAACAGGAGGTATGATCATGCCGCCGATTATGGGTGCTGCTGCCTTCATCATGGCCGGTTTCCTTGGAATCTCTTATACGACGGTCATTCTCGCAGCGATCATTCCAAGCTTTCTCTACTATATTGCATTGATTTTTGCCATTGATATTGAAGCGAAAAAACAAGGCCTGAAAGGCATCAGTAAAGAAAATATCCCGGATGTCGTCCAAATCCTGAAGGAACGCGGGGTTCTCCTTATCCCAATTATCGTTGTTATCACCACACTTTTAATGGGAAAAACAGCCCTGTTTGCCGGATTTGCCGGAATCGGCGCTGTTATTGTGGCGAGCTGGCTGGCAAAGGATAAATCTTCAAGAATCACGATCTCAAAAACAATTGAAGCTTTTATTGAAGGCGGAAGAGGGACGATTCAAGTCGGGATTGCCTGTGCCGCCATCGGAATCATCATCTGCGTTGTCACCATGACGGGAATTGGATCTACATTAGCTTATAATATTGTTGAATTAACGGGCGGTCAGCTTTGGCTGATTTTAATCGTCGTCATGCTCACTTGCATCGTTTTAAGCATGGGGCTTCCATCCACAGCTCTTTACATCGTCGTTGCCGTTACGGCAGCTCCTGCACTTGTGGAAGCGGGCGTTAACCCGATCGCGGCACACTTCTTTGTGTTCTGGTTTGGTGCATTGTCCAATATTACACCGCCTGTGGCATTGGCATCTTATACAGCCGCAGGATTGGCCGGCGCCAATGCGATGCAGACATCATGGGAAGCGCTTAGAATTTCACTTCCGGGGTTTATTATCCCATTCATGATTGCCTATAATCCTATTATTCTGCTTCAGGCAGCAGAGGGAGAAACGATATCCATTTTATCAGTTGCGTTAGTGGTCATCACAAGCACGCTGGGCATTTACGCCCTGGCAAGTTCACTTGGAAACTACCTGAATGCCAGGCTGACGATTGTTGAAAGAGTCCTAATGTTTGCAGGGGCATTAATGCTGATTAAGCCAGGCATGATCACGGATATTGCCGGACTCGGGCTTTGTGTGTTTGCGATTCTCTTCCATATCATCAGAGTTAAAAAAAGCAGTTCAGTCGAAATCACCATATAAGGAGCTAACATCCATGAAAATCGAACGAAAAAAAATCTCGGCCCAGGTGCTGGACCAGCTGAAGAACATGATAAAGGACGGCAAGTTCACGACAAATGAGCCGATGCCATCCGAAAATGAACTGGCCAAACAGTTTGGCGTCAGCCGTGCGCCTGTTCGAGAAGCATTGAGCGTATTATCTGCCAGCGGGATTATTGAGTCCAGGCAAGGAGGCAGAAGCTTCGTCAAAGAGGTTAATATGGCAGACATGCTTGGTTCGCTAGCGATTGAATACATTCCTGTGGAACAGGTTTTTGAGCTATTGGAATTGCGGATGGTTATGGAGACACAGGCAGCAGCGATTGCTGCCTTGCGTCGTGATGAGGCCGACCTGAAAAATATGAAAATGGCACTTGATCAATTTGAAATCACACTGACGAACCCTGAAGCAGTCGGCGACCAGGCTGACGTAAATTTTCACAAACACCTGATTGCTGCAACGAAAAATCGCTTCATGATACAGGTAATGGAAAACATCGATGATCTGTACCGAAAAGCAATTGCGTTTTCCCTTCAGAAAAACGTGGGTCTTCCGGCAAAGCGCGAGCAGGTATTTCAGGAGCATATGAGCATTTTTACAGCTATTAAAGAACAGGATGAAGAAAGAGCGGCAAAGGCGATGCGAGTGCATCTTGAGAATGTTACAAAGAAATTAAAGGTGAACGAAGGGGAAGGAAAGAAGGTGCCGTTGTGATCACCGAACAGATTGTTGACCGGCTTAAAAGCATTATGGGATCAGAAAAGCGCATTCTGCTTGAAAAAGCGGACCTGGTTTCTTATTCATATGATGGCTCATTTGGAGCCTATATGCCGGAGATCATCCTGCAGCCGGTTTCGGCTGAGGAAGTGGCAGGCATTGTAAAGCTCGCCAATAAAATGAAAATACCAGTCTATCCAAGAGGCAGGGGAACGAGCCTGAGCGGAGGACCGCTTCCTGTCCACGGCGGGATGGTCCTTGATTTTTCCAGGTGGACACAGAAGCTGATTATCGACCCGCAAGATACTGTTGCGATTGTATCTCCAGGTGTCATTACAGCTGATATTGACCGTGAAGCACAGCGGCATGGGCTGATGTATCCGCCAGACCCAAGCAGCTCCCATGTTTCCACAATCGGAGGGAACCTTGCTGAGAATGCAGGCGGACCACGCGGTTTAAAATACGGGGTAACAAAGGATTATGTGCTTGGTCTGGAGATCGTCACGCCGGAAGGGGACATCATCCGGACAGGCGGACGGACGGTCAAAAATGTTACAGGCTATGACCTGACGAAGCTGATCGTTGGATCCGAGGGGACGCTGGGTATCATCACAGAGGCCACCCTTCAGCTGATTCCAAGACCGCAGGCCACCCAGACGATGATGGTCATATTTGATGACATTATTGATGCCGGAAAAGCGATATCGGCTGTGCTCACATCTGGCATCCTGCCTTCTAAAATGGAAATCATGGACCAGGCTTCCATCCAGGCCGTGGAAGAGTTTCAGCCAATCGGGCTCCCGACAGATGTGGATGCCATTATCCTGATTGAGCTTGATGGCCATCCAATCGCCATAAGGGATGAAAGCGAGCAGGTGAAGCAGGTTTGCCTGGAAGTTGGGGCGAGGGAAGCCATCATTGCCAGGGATGAAGAATCTGCCGGGAATCTATGGAAAGCGAGAAAACTCGTTTCGCCGGCTATTGTAAGGAAAAAGCCGACGAAAATCTCAGAAGATGCCACCATTCCAAGGAGCAAGATCCCGGAGATGTTCAGAAGGCTTCAGGAAATTAAAGCAAAATATAAAATCGACTTAGTCGTATTCGGCCATGCGGGTGATGGAAATCTGCATCCGAATATCATAACTGATAAGCAGGATAAAGAAGAAATGAAGCGCGTGGAAAAAGCAGTTGCGGAGATTTTTACGGCAGCGATTGAATTGGGAGGAACACTCTCAGGCGAGCATGGAATCGGGACCATGAAGGCGCCATTTATGGAGATGGAGCTCGGGGAAGCGGGACTGGACATGATGAAACGTATGAAAAAAGCTTGGGATCCAAACAACATTATGAATCCGGGCAAAATTTTTCCCGAGACAAAAGGGCAAAAGCTGGTGTTAGTCCATGACTAGCCAGCTCGCCTATAAAGAAACGTTTGACTGTGTCCAATGCGGCTATTGTCTTCCTGCATGCCCCACATACGCCACCATGGGGAAAGAAAGGCACTCCCCACGGGGACGGATCAATCTTGTGCAAATGGCGGCGGAAGGGAAAATAACCATCGATGAAATTACCGAATCGATGGAGCTCTGCCTCGGCTGCCGCGCCTGTGAGACGGCATGCCCAACCAATGTTCAATATGGAAAAATCCTCGAGTCCTTTAAGCAAGCAAAAGCTGCCGAAGCGAAAGCTCCATTTATGGAGAACATGGCTCTGCAGAAGGCCTTGCCGAATAAAAAACTGCTGGCAGCCATGAGAGCTTCACTTCGTGCCTATCAAAAAACAGGCATGGATTCGTTTGCCCGCAAAAGCAAGGCGCTCAGCATTCTTCCCGAACAGCTTCGGGCTTTTGAAGAAGTTGCCCCTGCTGTGGAAATGCCAAATAAACAGCTGAGAACAGGCATCCTGCTGCCAGAGCGCGAGCGGAAAGCCCGCGTTGCTTTTTTTACAGGCTGTATTATGGATGTGTTTTTTGCCAAAATAAATGACCTCAGCATCAAGCTGCTTCAGCAGGCCGGCTGCGAAGTCACTGTAATCAAGGAACAGACCTGCTGCGGTGCCCTGCAGAACCATAGCGGAGATACGGGAACATCCAGGAAACTGGCGAAGGAAAATATTGCAGCATTTGAAAAAGGGAACTTTGATTATGTGGTTAATGCGATTGGCGGCTGCGGTGCGATGCTCGTTGAATATGATCACCTTCTTGCAGATGACCCGGAATGGGCAGAGCGTGCCAGGGTGTTCGCACAAAAGAATAAGGATGTAAGTGTAATACTGAACAAACTCGAAATCGATTTCAGCCGGGAAATCTCAGGTGCTGTGACCTATCAGCCATCCTGCCATCTGTTAAATGTTCAGAAGGTGGCGGATGATCCCGTTCAGCTCCTCGAAAGCATACCAGGCATTACATATGTTCCGCTTCCGAAAGGGGATATGTGCTGTGGATCTGCGGGGATTTATAATATTGTCCACTACGAAGAATCCATGGAAATTCTTGATAGCAAAATGGAACAAGTCCAAAAAATCTCACCCGATATCATCGTCACGTCCAACCCAGGCTGCCATCTGCAGATGTGCCTCGGGATCAAACGAGAGGGGCTTGAAGACAAGGTTCGTGTGGTCCATATCATCGAAATACTGGCAGAAGCCTGCGGGATAGATCATAAATAAGAGAAAGGGTGTAGGATCATGTATGATTACATCATTATTGGCGGGGGCATTGTCGGACTGTCAACAGGAATGGAGCTGCTGAACCGGTTTCCAACGGCAAAAGTGGCTATCCTGGAAAAAGAAAGCCATGTGGCGGCCCATCAGACGGGCCATAACAGCGGCGTCATCCATTCGGGGATCTATTATAAGCCTGGAAGCTATAAAGCCAGGCTTGCCAAAAAAGGCAGCGAGTCCATGACGAATTTTTGCCATAAGCATGGTCTTGAAGTGGATATATGCGGAAAAGTCATTGTTGCAAGCGAAGAGTTCGAGCTGCCTCTATTGGACGATTTATATCAGCGCGGTTTAGATAATGGCCTTGGAATCCGCATGATTGACCAGGCTGAGCTGCATGAAATCGAACCGCATGTGAACGGAAAAAAGGCCATCCATGTGCCAATGGCCGGCATTGTCAATTATAAGCAGGTTTCGGAAAAAATGGCTGAGATCATCACAGAAAAGGGCGGGGACATTTTGCTGAATCATAAGGTATTAGCCATAGACGAAACGGCTCAGGAAGTGATCGTCCAGACCAGCAGGGGAGAGGTAAGGGGAGCTTACTATGTAAACTGCGGCGGCCTGCAGTCAGACCGAATCGCCAAGCTTGCCGGTTTGAAAACAGATGTCAAAATCGTGCCATTCAGGGGCGAGTATTTTATGCTAAAGCCGGAGAAAAGCAGCCTCGTCAAAAATCTGATCTACCCTGTGCCAAATCCAAACTTCCCTTTCCTTGGTGTCCACTTTACCCGCATGATTAACGGAGCCATTGATGTGGGTCCAAATGCCGTTCTAAGCTTTAAGCGGGAAGGATATAAAAAGACGGATCTGAATGTGGCAGACCTGATGGAGGTTGTCGCCTATAAAGGGTTCTGGAAGCTCGCAAAGAAATATATGAAAGAGGGAGTGGAGGAAATGATCCGCTCAGCATCCAAGGAGCTGTTCATGAAAAATGTCCAGAAGCTTATGCCGGACATCCAGAAGGATGATATTGTTCCCGGGCCGGCGGGTGTCAGAGCGCAGGCCTTGAAGGACGATGGCTCATTAGTCGATGACTTTTTCATTGTGCCGAGCAAGCGCTCCATTCATGTTTTAAATGCACCATCTCCGGCAGCGACAGCATCCATTGAAATTGGGAAAGAAATTGTCAGGAAGATGGACGGAATGTTTAAGATGGAATCAGCTGTTTAATAAAAAATGGAGAATAATTCAAATCCCCCTAAACCATAATATGGAATAAGGGGGATTTTAAATGAAAGCCACAACTGTGATAAGGCTGATGCACCTGGTCATACCCTGGCTGACCATCGTTTTTCTGCCTAAAAAGTCATTCAAAAAATTTTCAACCGTTTCGGTTTTTGCAGGTATTTTAGTGTTGATTTTAAGCACACTGGCTATACCCTTTAAATGGTGGACTGTGGAAGGGGGGCACTTCAAGAAACTGCTCAATGATCTAACCTTCATACTGGGTCCATTTTTTATCGGGACTCTTTGGATCTTCCATTTCACCTTCGGCAGTTTCAAGAAGTACCTGGCAGTAAATGCAATCATGAATCTGGTATTTGCATACCCGTTAAATTACTTGTATCAAAGGTTTAACTTATACAGGCTCGTAAAATTTAAGCCCATCCATATTTTCCTGTTCTTTACCTCTTACGCATGGATTATTTACGGGTACCAGGAATTCTTTCATAGAAATAACAGGTGAAAATAGCCGTTTCCATCAAGGAACGGCTTTTCATCTATCAGCATTCTCCATTATGACACTCGACTCCAATCACACGGAAGCCATTTGCGTCCAGTTCTTTCTTGATTTTATCTAAAGTTTCTTCTGTTGTATCCTTTGGCAATGTAAAAAGGATACGGCGGATCAGACTGACATGGAAGTTGGATGAATCCAATGAGATGACTCCCTGGATATCGCTGTACTTACTGATAATACTGCTTATCTTTTTCAATGTTCCCTGTGTGCCATAGCTGCCCACAGTCAGCGTATAGCTTCCGCGGTTCAGTCCCCACGCTTCCTCCAGCAGCTCCAGTACGGCCGCATGTGTCAGCAATCCGACAAACTGCCCCTGGTCATTTTCAACCGGAAGATAAGGATATCTCTTCAGCGTGAAAAAGGCTTTCATGAAGGAGTCATCCTCATCAATTATGGTCTGCTGGTCTTTAGCAAGTGCCGTAATCGGATCATCCAAAGAATGATTCTCCTTGTATTCTAAAATATCAACCTTATAAATATTGCCGGCAAACTTTGTATGTGCCGCATCCAGTATAGGGACACAGCGGTAGCCAGTTTTATTTAAAAACTGCAGTGCCTGTTCCAAGTTAAAGGTTTCATCACAAAACCGGACATCTTTTTTCTCAACCATCTGATGGCGAATCAGCATACGAGCATCCTCCTTTACCCCTAACCTTCTCTATTCTATGCCGGTGCCTTTTCGGCAATGATAAGAAATTAAGTGAATCCCCCTCCGAAAACTTGTAAAATAAGAAAAAGCCATCATCATGAAAGGTGCTGAAAAGAACGTGGAAAGCATTACAGTTGTATCGCTGCTGGATGTAATTGGAGAGCTGTTTTCAGATGAGATTTCCATAGCGGTTTCCAATACGAGTGAATATATCTATTACCGGCCGAGCAAGCGCATCGATTTGAAAATAAGGCCGGGGGACATGGTAAAGGAAGGGACCATTGCCTATAAGGCTTTAGGGACACAGCAAAGAGTGTCGGAGTTTATTGACCGAGATGTATTTGGTGTTCCGTATCACGGCATGGCCGTGCCTTTTTTGCATGACGGGAAGCTTGAGGGCTGTGTAACCGCCATTTTTCCGGCTCTGACGGACGGCAAATCGGTTGTGACGATGAAAACGAATGATGGCTGGATTCCGATTCCTTTTTCCGAGGTTGTTTACCTTGAGGCAAAGGATAAAAAGACCTATGTACATACTGGCGGGCATTCAGGTACCCATAAATATTCGCTTCAGGATTTTGAGTATTCACTGCCGAAGGACAGTTTCATCCGCTGTCACCGCTCATTCATTGTAAATGTCAATCAAATCAAGGAAATCTTTCCTGATACCCATTCCACCTTTCTCCTCGTCATGAAAAATGGGGACCGGGTGCCTGTCAGCCAGTCCTATTCCAGCTATTTCAGGAAAATGCTCGGTTTTTAGAAAATTCTTTCTGTTTCAGCTGTGAAATTTGCTGTTTTATCGGAATTTTCCGTAAGATAACCGGAAAATTCCTGGCTCCCTCTTTATCCGGGTAGAATGATTACATATATCTTGAGAGGGGATGAGCATCATGGAGAAACATTTAGAACGGATTCGCGACAGCCGCCTGCATGACCGGGTAGTTACACCGGAAAAAGCAGCATCCTGGATACAGAATGGGATGACCCTTGGGTTAAGCGGATTTACCCGTGCGGGTGATGTGAAAGCGGTGCCATTTGCGCTAGCGGACCGTGCCAAACATGAGAGCTTTAAAGTAAATGTCTACACGGGTGCTTCTTTGGGATCTGATGTGGATAAGCTTTTTGCGGAAGCCGGGATTTTGGGAAAAAGGCTGCCATTTCAGGCCGATCCGACTATGAGAAAAGGGATTAACCAGGGGGATTTTCTGTTTGTCGATCAGCATTTATCCCACACGGCAGAGCTTATCCGCGCCAATGTTATGGATCCTATTGATTTCGCTATTTTGGAAGCGGTTTCTATTTCAGAGGAAGGGCTGATCATTCCGTCTACTTCTATCGGAAACTCGCTGTCTTTTGCGGAAAATGCGAGACATATCATTGTTGAAATCAATTTGGCCCAATCTACACAGCTGGAAGGATTGCATGATTTATATGAACCTGGCAGGCAGGGGGAGCGGAATCCGATCCCGCTGAAGAAAGCTGACGACCGTATCGGTGCTCCGGGAATTAAAGTGGATCTGGATAAGGTGAGGGGTATCGTATTCACGAATCAGCAGGATTCTCCGTCGACAATCGTGCCGCCGGATGAAGAAACCGCCATTATGGCACAGCATCTGCTGCAATTTCTCCGCGGGGAAATTGCAGCAGGGAGGCTGACAAATAGCCTGGCACCACTGCAGTCAGGTATCGGGTCGGTGGCGAATGCTGTGCTTTATGGAATGCTTGATTCTGAGTTTGATAATCTGGAAGTCTATTCAGAAGTGCTGCAGGATGCGGTATTTGATTTGATGGATGCCGGAAAGGTGAAATTTGCATCCTGCTGTTCTATCACTCTATCAGATGAAAAAATGAAAGAAGTTTTCACGAACTTTGACCGGTACAGGGACCGTTTAATCATGCGTCCGCAGGAGATTTCCAACAATCCTGAAATCATCCGCCGCCTCGGCCTGATTTCGATCAATACAGCACTGGAGCTTGATATTTATGGAAACGTGAACTCCACCCATGTCCTTGGAACGAAAATGATGAATGGGATCGGCGGATCCGGCGATTTTGCCAGAAATGCGCGGCTGGCGATCTTCGTGACAAAATCCATTGCCAAAGACAGCAAGATTTCAAGCATCGTCCCGTTTGTCTCCCATGTCGACCACACCGAGCATGATGTCGATGTCATTGTGACAGAACAGGGCTATGCGGATCTGCGCGGGCTTGCGCCAAGGCAGCGCGTCGAACTGATCATCGAAAATTGCGCACACCCGCTGTACCGCGACCAGCTTCGCGAATATTACCGGGAAGCCCTCACAAGAGGCGGACAGACTCCGCACGTACTGGAAAAGGCGCTGTCCTGGCACACAGACTTTGCAAAGAATGGAACCATGCTGAAAGAAACAGCGGCAGCTGCTGCCCGTCAGTGAAGAGAGATGGTGACAGGCACCTATACCACTTCATTCAACTGGTATAGGTGCCTGTCACTTTTAATGTTACAATGATAGCTATACTAACAAAATGATTGGGTGAATTTATGAGTAATGCTATCAAATTAATCGCGGCTTCTAAATATAAGAATAGTTTTAGGGATGGCTATCCGCTTGTGACGGAGGAGTCGGTGCAGCGGATTCCGAATGGCATCAAAGAGGGTGCGGTCATTGAGCTGACTGACGAGAGCAGCCGGTTTATAGGTAAAGGATATTATGGAAAGCAGAATAAAGGCAGGGGCTGGATACTGTCGCGAAATCCTCAGGAAACCTTTGATGAAGCATTTTTTGCGAAGAAATTCCAGGAAGCGTTAAGGAGGCGGGAAGCTCTGTTCCTTGATCCCGATACAACCGCCTTTCGGGTTTTTAATGGAGAAGGAGACGGAATCGGAGGCATCACGATTGATTATTATGATGGCTTTTATGTGATCAGCTGGTACAGCGAAGGCATTTATACGTTCAGGGATGCGGTGATCCAGGCATTCATGAAAAGTGCTGATGTAAAAGGATTATATGAAAAGAAACGGTTTGCTGTAAAAGGCACTTATATAGAGGACGATGATTTTGCAGCAGGAGAGCGGGCATCTTTTCCGCTGATGGTGAAGGAGAATGGAATCAGCTTTCCCATTTATCTGAATGATGGCGCTATGGTAGGTGTATTCCTTGATCAGAGGCATGTCCGGAAGACGATCAGGGACAAGTATGCAAAAGGAAAAAAGGTCCTGAACACGTTCTCTTATACGGGTGCTTTTTCAGCTGCCGCTGCATTAGGGGGGGCAGTGAAGACAACCAGTGTCGACCTTGCCAACCGCAGCAAAAGCAAAACCATCGAAATGTTCAGCGTCAACGGAATTGATTTTGAGGCACAGGATATCATTGTGGAAGATGTGTTCAACTACTTCAAATATGCTGTCCGGAAGCAGCTGAAATTTGATATGGTCATTCTTGACCCTCCAAGCTTTGCCCGTTCCAAAAAGCATACTTTCAGCGCCAGAAAAGATTATCCGGAATTGCTCGCTCAGGCGATTCAGATCACTGAAAAGAACGGAATCATTGTGGCCTCATCCAACTGCAGCACATTCAATATGAATAAGTTCAAAGACTTTATCAAAAAAGCGTTTGCCCAAACAGGTGACCGCTACAAAATCCTTGAGGAATTCACCCTTCCTGAAGACTTCCGCACCATTAAGGAATTCAAAGAAGGAGACTACCTTAAAGTAGCATTCATACAGAAGCTGTAACAACGGGTGACAGGCACCTATACCACTTCGCCAACTGGTATAGGTGCCTGTCACCTTTTTACTCATATTTAGCCCGCAGTTCCTTCATCTCTTCCACCAGGTTCTTCCCGATTTCCTGTGAAAAGTCTTCATAGACGGGATCCAGCACAGCCTGCCACTCCTGATTTTCTTCCGGTGTGAGTTCATGAATCTGAATGGAGGAATTCTGTTTGATTTTTTCAAGCAGTTTTTCGTTCATGTCAAAAGCCATCCGGCTGTTCCATTCAGTTGTTTCTTCCATTGCCTCTAGCAGAATCTTCTTTGTTTCCTCACTCTGCTCATTCCAGACCTTCCCGCTCATCATCACGGCATATCCAAGATAACCATGATTGCTGATTGTCATATGCTTTTGCAGGTTATAAAATTTCTTTGAGTAGATATTGGAAATGGTATTTTCTTCTCCATCCACATCGCCTTCTTCAAGAAGCTTGTAAGTGGAATTGAATGAATCCTGAATAGCCTTTGCCTTAAGACGGCTGAATTGGGCCGATATCACATCACTTTGCATGATACGGAAGGATTGCCCTTTCAGATCCTCTGGTTTTTGGATAGGACCCTGATTCGAAGTAATCTGCTTAAATCCATTGGGCCAGTGGGCAAGCCCTTTAATGCCGTCCCCCTGAAGAGAATCCAGAAGCTGCTTTCCGATATCCCCATTCAGGCCTTCAAGTGCAGCTTCACGCGAAGGGAACGCGAAAGGCAAGTCCAGCACGCCCCATCGCGGAGAAAGCATGCCAAGCTTGGAGGTGGAAGGGGCAATAAAGTGAACCTGACCTTCCTTAAGCGCATTAATTTCTTCAATATCAGAATAAAGGCTGCCGTTTGGAAACACTTCTATTTTAATATGGCCATCCGATTTTTCGGCGACAAGCTCAGCAAACCTTTGGGCGGCAAGGCCCTTCGGAGTATTTTCAGCCACCACATGGCTGAACTTGAAGACAATTTGATCCTTAAGTCCTTCCTGGTCATCATCAAAGGGAATCTCTTCCCTTGGAAAAAAGCTTTGATAGCCAAAGAAGGCAGCCAGCAGCAAAACCATGCCGGCAAGGAGAATATAGCCTGCGGCGCTTTTCATTTGAATCCTCCTTTTTAAAATTATTAATGTTATCATACTTACAAGAATTCTATCCGTAAAGGCAGAAGGGAGGGACCCTTGTTGAATCAAATGCCCATCCGCTGGAAGATTACCATCCTGTCCTATGCAGTCGTTATTTTTTCTTTATTGATTGGCGGAATGGTCGTAATTGCAAACATCCAGGAGCAGGAAGAAACGGAACTGAGGATACGGTCGATGAATACAGCCAGAACGGTGGCAGAGCTGACAGATGTGAAAAAAGGAATCCTGCAGCCGCAGGGCTGGAAGACGGTTAACAAAGTTGCAGAAGAAATCAGGATCATTAATGAAACAGACTATATTGTGATCATGAATATGGAGCGCATCCGCTATTCCCATCCGGT
This sequence comes from Cytobacillus firmus DS1, assembly GCF_000565285.1. GTDB lineage: Bacteria > Bacillota > Bacilli > Bacillales > Cytobacillaceae > Cytobacillus > Cytobacillus firmus_A. Next base: position 253,022 of record NZ_APVL01000001.1, read on the forward strand.
CAGGGAACTGATCGGCAGGCCTTCATCTGGTGAGGATGAGAAACCGGCTTTTGCCGAGCATATTTATTTTTCAAAGGCAGAGGGAGACGTCGGCACCTTTATCCGCGCATTCATACCGATTAAAGATGAAAGCCTGAATCAAATTGGTGTGGTTGTTGTCGGCAATAAGATCCCTTCGATTACGGAGATCATCGCAGATCTGGCAGACGAAATCAGCATTATTGTCCTCTTAACGCTCATATTTGGACTGATCGGCTCTTTAATGCTTGCCAATCATATTAAAAAGCAGATGTTCCAGCTGGAGCCCTATGAAATCAAACGGATGCTGGAGGAAAGGACAGCCACTTTCCATTCGATCAATGAAGGCGTAATCGCGATTGATAACCAGGAAAACATCACGATTTTCAATGAGAAGGCAAAGAAAATTTTTAATGTGTCCGGGAAAGTCGCAGGCAAGAATATTAGGGCCGTGCTAAAAGATACCAGGCTTCCGGAGATTGTAGAAAGGAATCGTGCTGTCTATAATGAACAAATCATTGTAAGCGGCAAGGTCATTTTAAGCACCAGAATTCCCATCCGGAAAGACAATGAAATGATCGGAGCTGTGGCTATTTTCCAGGACCGCACGGAAGTGACGAAGCTGGCCGAAGAGCTGACCGGTGTGAAAAGCTTTGTAGAGGCACTGCGGGTGCAGAATCATGAACATATGAATAAGCTTCATACCATTGCCGGATTGATCCAGCTCGGGAAAGCAGACAAAGCACTTCAGCTGACGTTTGATGCATCTGAAGAGCAGGAAAACCTTTCGAATTTCCTCAGCGATAAAATCAGGAACGATGCCATTGCAGGCCTATTATTAAGCAAAGTGCGGCGCGGAAAGGAATTGGGCATCACGGTAGTCATCGACCCCAACAGCAATCTGGATGAGTTTCCAAACCGTCTGGATCACCATGACTTTGTTCTGCTTCTGGGCAATCTGATTGAGAATGCTTTCGGGGCTTTTGAGCATAGTGAACGTGAAGATCGAAAAATTGATATAAGCATTGAACAGACCGATGAGATTTGTGCGGTACTGGTGGAAGATAACGGCAGCGGGATAGAGGAAGCGATTTTGCCGAAGCTATATGAAAAAGGATTTACCGCCAATAAATCAGGCGGGACAGGCTATGGGCTTTACCTTGTCAAACAAATTACAGAAAAAGGCGGAGGAGCGATCGAGGTTTCAACAGGCCGGGATGAAGGAGCTTCCTTTACGATCACTTTTCCAATGGAAGCGGAGGGAGAAGCATATGGCGGTTAAAGAAGAAATCAATGTGCTGCTGATTGAAGATGACCCAATGGTCCAGGAAGTGAATAGAGAATTCATTGCAAGTGTGGAAGGATTCACGATCATTGCGGCAGCCGGAAATGGTGAGGAAGGAATCAGCCTTGCGAAAAAACTGAAGCCTGACCTGGTTATTTTGGATATTTTTATGCCGAAAAAAGATGGCATTCAAACCCTTCAGGAATTTAGAAAGCAGCACCTCGATTCAGATGTCATCGTCGTTTCCGCTGCAAAGGATAAGGAAACCATTAAGCTGATGCTTCAAAACGGCGCCAGGGATTATATTATCAAGCCATTTAAGCTGAACAGGATCCAGCAGGCTCTCGAAAAATACCGCCATTATAGGGAGAGCCTGAAGGAATCGGGCACACTGTCACAGGAGCAGCTCGATGCCCTGATTTATGCCAGGCAGGCGAAAAAGGAAGCTACCATTCTGCCAAAAGGGCTCAATGAATTCACCTTAAATGAAATCACAGCATTTATGCAGCAGCAGACCGAACCCCGATCTGCCGAAGAGGTCGCTAACGGAATCGGCATCGCAAGAGTCACCGCCCGCCGCTATCTTGATTATCTTGAAAAAAGGGGTGCGATCCGGCTGGATGTGCAGTACGGGGGCGTGGGCAGGCCTGTCAATCGCTATGTCATAGTTTAGTTATCACATTCCGAGACCAAAATGAACAAAATATCCGTTATGACCATAAACTTCTCGCTTTTATCTGAAAACGCTATCATTTCTAATAGAATGAATAGTTAGAAAAAGGAGATGAGACAAAAGTGAAGAAGCAGCGGATTTATAAAAATTTAACCTTTCAGGTGTTAACGGCTATTTTTATCGGTGTTATGGTCGGGCTGATTTGGCCGGAAGTCGGTAAAGAAATGAAGCCTGTAGGTGATACCTTCATCAACGCAGTCAAAATGGTCATCGCCCCGATTATTTTCCTGACCATCGTCCTTGGAATCGCCAAAATGGGTGATATGAAAAAAGTCGGCAAGGTTGGCGGTAAAGCGTTCATCTATTTTGAGGTTGTTACTACACTTGCTTTAATGATCGGTCTGATCGTCGTTAATGTCATTAAACCAGGTGCAGGCCTGAACTTTAATGAATTGGAAAAAGGAGATGTTTCACAGTATACATCCAATGGCGGAGAGGGCATCAACTGGATTGAGTTTGTGACACATATTGTTCCTTCCAATATGGTGGATGCCTTTGCAAAAGGGGATATCCTGCAGGTATTATTTTTCTCTATCTTATTTGGTGTCGGTTTGGCTGCACTTGGTGAAAAGGGCAAAATCGTCATTGAATTTTTGGATAAGCTATCATTAGTCTTCTTTAAAATTATCGGCTATGTCATGAAGGCAGCCCCGCTTGGAGCATTTGGAGCCATGGCCTATACAATCGGGCATTTCGGACTGGCATCACTTGTTCCGCTTGGCAAACTGATGATTTCCGTGTACGTGACGATGTTCTTATTTATCTTTGTTGTTTTAAATATTATCTGCAAAATGTACGGATTCAGCTTATGGAATTATCTGAAGTTCATCAAAGATGAAATTTTAATCGTATTAGGCACAAGTTCATCAGAATCAGTGCTTCCGAGAATGATGGATAAAATGGAGCGCATCGGCTGCTCCAAATCAGTTGTAGGTCTTGTTATCCCAACAGGGTACTCCTTTAACCTGGACGGTACATCGATTTACCTTTCCATGGCTGTTGTTTTCCTTGCCCAGGTATTCGGTGTGGATCTGACAATCGGCCAGCAGGTTACCATTCTATTAGTGCTCATGCTGACTTCAAAAGGTGCCGCAGGTGTAACCGGCAGCGGATTTATCGTATTGGCATCGACGCTTGCCGCCCTTCAGGTTATTCCTCTTGAAGGATTGGCGCTTCTTCTTGGCGTAGACCGCTTCATGAGTGAAGGAAGAGCAATCGTGAACCTGATCGGAAACGGAATCGCAACGATGGTTGTAGCAAAGAGTGAAAATGAATTTGATGAAAATAAGGCTAAGAAAGCCATCAGTGAAATGAAATTAATGAAGCAGGATCAGCAAAAGCAGGCAGTATAAATGGAAAGGCCATTCCCCGCTGAGGGGAATGGCCTTTCCTCAATTGTTGTCGAAAACCCTGCTGAGCAGACGACAATTCCTGCAGCTATTTCCCGGGAAAAAATGAGAAATGGTAGGACTTTCTTGTCATTTCAATCAAACGTTTGATTGAAAGTAAATTGTTGAATAAACGCGAAACACAAACAAAATTTAGAAAGTTTTAAAAATTGTGTGGTATATTATTTTTAAAAAACAGTGACAGGCACCTATACCAGTTGGCCCAACTGGTATAGGTGCCTGTCACCGGAAAGAAGGTTCACATCGTGAAGCGCTTAAAGGTTCATTATGCTTGGATAATTTTAGTGCTGACGTTTTTGGCTTTGCTTGCCGCGCAGGGTGTCAGATTATCGTTCGGGGCCTTTATGGCTCCATGGGAACAAGAGTTTGCCGCGAATCGCAGTGTTATATCCTTTATAGCATTTGTCAGCTATATTGTTTTTGCTATTTCACAGCCGTATGTCGGACGGCTGATTGATAAATACGGCATCCGTCATATTCTGTCCTTTAGTATATTGGTTATTGGCCTTTCAACACTTCTGACCTTTTTTACCACCAATCCTGTCCAGCTGATGATTATCTACGGTGTCATCGCCTCTGTTGGCTTTGGCGGTGCATCCAATGTAGCGGGAACTATGGCAGTGGCGACCTGGTTTGCCGATAAAAAGGGCATGGCCATGGGACTGATGTCTGCAGGCACAGCCGCAGGACAGCTTATTCTCGTCCCGCTGTCATTATTCCTGATTGACCAGCTCGGCTGGAAGGCTACCGTCCTTGTACTAGGCTGTTTTTTGATTGTGATCATTTTTCCTCTTCTTCTGCTCTTCATCCGTTCGAACCCGGCGGATCTTCACATTGATGCTTATGGAGCGAAAGTGAATGAAAGTGAGAAGGGGAAGCTGGGAAAAAAGGAAGCACCAAAAGGAACGCTATCCATATTCCAGCTCTTAAAGCGGAAAGAATTCCTTTTTCTCATGCTCCCTTTTTTCGTGTGCGGCGTCACTACTACCGGCCTGATGGATACGCATCTTATTCCCTTTGCCCAATATTGCGGATTTACGCCAGGCGTAACGGGAGCCGCTGTCAGCCTGCTGGCCGGTTTTAATATTCTTGGAACTGTTGTTTCGGGGTTCCTCGCAGACAAGTGGAATTGCAGAAAAATCCTTGCCTTTCTCTATGGGGTGCGGGCGTTAACCATTGTTCTTCTGCTCATCATCGTAAATGATGCTTCCTTGTTTGGTTTTTTTGTCACTCAGTCCCATCTGCTCATTCTGTTTGCCGTCAGTTTTGGAATTGTCAATTTTGCCACTGTCGCACCGACCATGAAACTGGCTGCGGAATATTTCAGGCATCTGTCCGCCGGAGCGGTGATTGGCTGGATCTATTTGAGCCATCAGCTGGGTTCTGCTATTGGTTCCTTCGTCCCTGGTGTATTATTTGATGTGACTGGCAGCTATGACAGTTCTTTCATTGCATCCATCATTCTTCTGGTATTCGCCTCAGCCTTAAGCATAATGCTTCCAAGGCAGGGGGCAGACTATCAGTATGCAACCAGCAGGGAATTGGCCGAAAATAGGTAGGAGCTTAAAAATGACACTTTATTTCTCTTCGGTTAAAATAATAATATTGAAATAACAGTTCTGTTAGGGGAGACGGGCATGCATCGTAATCATTATCTATATCAATTTTTCCTTAAGAAAACCTGGGATTTAACAGAAGAATGGTATAAAAATGTGAACAAAGAAGAAAGCGGCGGGGTTTATACTTCGGAAGACCCAGCTGTAATTGAAAAAGTCAAAAAGCAAAATTATGAATTCCACAAGCAGTTTTCCGAGGTCTTCCATAAAGAAGAAGAAGCGTTCTTTAATGATTTGGAAGCCTGGATTGTCAAAGTGGCGCAGGATGATGAACATCTTCGCACACCTCTTGAGATGATTCTGCAGGAGTTCTTCAACACCCAGGAACAGTATTTGAACCTGCTTGAGCAGTTCGTTGAAACCAATCAGGGCCAATATGATGAAGAACAAATCGCCTTATGGCGCAGGATGATCATCAGAACCATTGGGGAAGTGGTAACCTGGTTCACAGAAGAATATAATAACCATTCCCAGAAGAGGCTTCAGGCTCAGCAGGCTTTAATCCTTGAGCTCAGTTCTCCGGTCATTTCTTTGACAGAAGATATCGCACTTCTGCCGCTTGTCGGTGATATTGATACAGCACGAGCGAAAATCATGCTTGAAAATACACTTCAGCAATGCAATAAATTAGGCGTCAGCCAACTGTTCCTTGACCTTTCAGGCGTAGTCATGATCGATACCATGGTAGCCCATCAGCTATTCCAGCTGATCGAAGCGCTAAGCCTGATCGGCGTAAAGACCACAATCTCAGGCTTAAGACCTGAAATTGCCCAGACCGCAGTTCAGCTCGGTTTGTCATTTGATCATGTAAGCATCAAATCCACGCTTTCCAGTGCCATTAAATCAGCAAATATCATTGCAGGGTAATAAAAAACACGATGAAGATAATCTTCATCGTGTTTTTCATTTATTCCAATCCTTTAATGCTCATTTCCTTCACAGGCAGGAATGCATCACCTGTATCCAAATAGTTAACGTTGACCTGATCGCCTTCCTGCAGATAAATGGCCATCGGCACGGTTTCAGATGAAACCACATAGCTTTGGCGGTTGTCCAGAAGGAATGATACGACCGTGAAATCACCCGATTTCTCCTTGTACACCCGCACCACAGTGCCGCTTATCTGTTTTTCCTCTGCTTTCGAGCTTCCGTCTACCGTGCCGCCACCCCGCTGAAGAGCAGTTTTATACAAACGCAATGCTTCATTGGGCGTTGTTCCATAAGCGGATATTTCCGGATTGGCAGCTGATACAATAAAGTAGTTCTGCAGGAATCCGTTAGCATCAAGAACAGGCGTCAGCCAGCTCGCTTCACCGTAGAAGTTATACAGAACAGGCATTTCCCCGCTCCATTTCTTCTCGATGAATTTTTTCTCGATAATCTGAAGGGCACCCTGCGAATCCATATATGATTCCTCAAGATTGCCTGTAAAGAAGGTCGCTTCTCCAGTCCTTGAATTTGTCAGAGAATAGCCAAGCATTGAATCAACGCCTTCTTTTGGACTCGTAAAATCAGTGAAGTAGTACATGTCGCCGTTTTCATCAAAAATAGGGCTTACATTGGCTTCTGTTCCTTCATCTGATGGAAGCCTTACATCGGACTTTCCGAATTTGCTGTTCCAGAATCCATGGACATAATTCCCGAAATAGCTGTTCTGCAGACTGACCGTCTCAGGGGAAACTGCTCCATCAATAAAGGCCGGCACATCCGCAAGTTTATAAGACTTCGTCTGCCCGTTCAGCGGGTCAACCATGACCACCCCTTGAACATCAAAGCCATTTCTCGCCGAAATAAACTCTCCATATGAACGGATATAAAATGGCTTTCCGTCGTCATCCACTTCCAGCTGCACATCTCCGTAAAAGATGGCCTGGGGATACTGCATCCGGATATGGCGCTCTAAATTTTTATTAAAATAAGAAGATGGTGTGTACACCATATCGCTTTTCACAAACTTTGGATTAGCTGAGGAATCAGTCGCACTAATTCTAAAATAGCCTGGTGTCTTATCTCCATTCCACCATTTGAAAAAGCCGGAAAACTCTACAGGCGCAATATAAACATACTCTCCATTGACTTTCTGGATCTGCAGGCTGCCAAGTTCATAATAACTCGTATTCGGGACCTGCCCGAAAGCCTTCTTCATCTTATTGCGCGCAAACTTAGGCGGTACGCTTGCCGGTGTTTCTTTTTCATCAAACGTTTCAATCTCCGTTTTTTCCTTCATTTTGGCACTTTCAAATTTATCATCCGCATTAAACAGGAAAGCTGTCAGAAAGAAAGCCCCTGCAGCTAAACTAAGGACAAACACACCCGTTTTGATCATACGCTCTCGGCCGGTCGCGATAACTGCCCCGATTACAGAAGCGATAACCGCAAACAGCCACAAACTGGTCAAGTTCCGGTCCAAGCTGGTGAAGTAATACACGGCAAAAACAAGCAGCACAGATACAGCGGCAGTGGCAGCCATGATTCCGGTTCCCAGTTTCCTGCCCTCCTTTTCCTTCGCCTTCGGTTTATAGCTGAACGGAATCAGCAGGATCGAAATCGCCAGTCCGGCAATCAGTGAAAAAATAAAAATATTTCCCATAATAATCTCTCCTAAAATAAGTTCGTTAGTAGTTAATACGGGCGGCTGGCAAAAAAGTTTCATAAAGAAAAAACTACCACTGTAAGTTATCTTTGGTGTAAAATTACACTAAACTGAAAAATGGGAGTGTCAAAAACATGAAGAAATTACTGTTGATTATAGCAGGCTTGATATTTCTGACTTCACCCGCCCTTTTTCTTTATGTATTGAATAATGGAAATCCAATCATGAACAAGTGGATAACACATGAGGTGAAGAAATATCTGGATGGAACAGGCTATGAAGAAAGAGATTTTCAGGAGCACAGCTACAACATAGCTAAGATGGACATCAATCATGACTTTTACCATACCCATTATTATGTCATTTTCAAAGATGAACCGAACATAATCTATTACTATGGTAAAAAGAAGTGGTTTGGAGATGTCGTTCAGTTTTGTGAAAAAGAGGACGCTGCCACATATGAGTTTGTAACGGAGAATATGGAACATGACGAAGAAGCCTGTGTATCGATGCTGGATAATCGTTAGAAGAAAGAGGATTCTTCCCCCTTGAACCAGATTAGGATTAGCATTCACGTATTAAGGAGTTTTTTTATGATCAAATATGAATTGGCCATACCGGATCAGGATCAGTTATTTCAGTTATATGAAAATGACAGCTGGAATGAATTTTTGAAGCTGCCGAAAGACAAATTGCATAAGGCGATGGAGCAGAGCTGGCTTGTGATCAGTGCCTATGATGGAGAGTGCCTGGCCGGGACAGGACGCATTATTTCAGACGGAGTGATTAATGCTTATCTTTGCGGATTAATCGTTGATCCAGATTATCGCAGCCGGGGCATCGGAAAGGAAATGGTGAGAAGGCTGGCGGAAGAATGCAGGAAGTCCCGGCTGCATTTACAGCTGCTGGCCGAGGAAGAAAAAGCGGGCTATTACGAAAAGCTGGGCTTTGAGGTTTTTACAGTAGGCTTAAAGTATAAGCTCTCAGACTAAAGCTGTAGCCGTTTTCATCCGAAACGGCGATTTAACAGAACGTTTCTAGTATTAAAATGGTTAATATAACCAATATGAGAAACGGAGGCAATATTTATGGAAAAATATATATGCAAAACGTGCGGAACGCAATTTCCTCCATGCGATCATCAGCCTGAAAGCTGCCCGATCTGCATGGAAGAGCGCCAGTACGTTGGACCCTGCGGCCAGGAATGGACTACTTTACATGAAATGACCATAAGCCAAAATTATACGAATGAAATAAAGCGGGAGGAACCCAATCTTTACAGCTTGAAAACAGCCCCGGAGTTTGCCATCGGCCAGACATCCTATCTCATTCAGCATAATGGCTTTAATCTGATGTGGGATTGCATTACCTTCCTTGATGAGTACACGATTGAAACCATAAAAGAACTGGGCGGAATTAGCGCGATCGCACTATCCCATCCTCATTATTATTCAGCACAAGTTGAGTGGGCGGAAGCATTCAATGTGCCGATCTATATCCATGAAGACGATAGGGAGTGGGTGATTAGGGAGAGTAATCACATCATTTTCTGGAGCGGAGAAAGTCTCAAGCTTCATGATGGCCTGGTCATCCACCGCCTTGGCGGCCATTTTAAAGGCGGTGCTGTCCTTCATTGGGAAAATGGGAATGAGGGCAAAGGCGTCATGTTCACCGGCGACATCATTCAGGTCGTTGCGGACAGGGATTGGGTCAGCTTCATGTACAGCTACCCGAACCTCATTCCGCTTCCCGCGGAAACGGTTGAACGGATGGCCGGCAAAATCAAACCGCTGGCATTTAACCGGATTTACAATGCTTTTCACAGAGTGGTAGAAAAAGAGGCAGACCTTGCGGTGCAGCGGTCAGCCGAACGGTATGTCAAAGCAATCAGGGGCGAGCTTTTTCGGACCTGAAGTTGGCTCTTTATATGAGAATTTAGTAAAATAAGGTAATAGAATGGGAGGGAACGAGATGTTAAAAAAACCTGAATCGGGTGAATATGCGCCGTATTATGAGAAATATGTCAGCTCTATTCCGGAAGGTGATCTTCTGCAGATCCTCGATGAACAAATGAAGGAAACAGTGACTCTGGTAAAAGATCTGAATGAAGAACAGGCACATTTCCGCTATGCTCCGGAAAAATGGACGGTTAAGGAAGTGCTCGGCCATATCACAGATACTGAACGCATCATGAGCTACCGCCTGCTTTGCATTGGCAGAGGGGAGATGGCCAAGCTGCCGGGCTATGATGATAACCAGTATGTAAAGAATGGCAAATTCAACCGCTACAGCATTGGGGAGCTTTCAGCGCAGCTGTCCCAGGTTCGCCAAAATACGATTGCTTTACTGAAAAGCCTGGATGGTGAGGACCTTCTAAGGAGAGGGAATGCGAACGGCACCGGGGTAACCGCCAGGGCCATTGCCTATATTATTGCCGGACATGAACTTCATCACCGTACCTTAATCAAAGACCGGTATATGGGCGCAGAAAGCTTTGGTGGAGTACATGAATAAGCATGAAATAGCGAGCTGGTTAAAGTCCCTTCTGATTGCCTTTGGGATTGCATTAGTGATCAGGGTCTTTCTTTTTTCACCGTACTATGTGGAAGGAGCCTCCATGGATCCGACCCTTCATGACGAGGAAAAAATCTTTGTTAATAAATTTGAAGAACTGAACAGAGGCGATATTGTCATCATAAGGGGCGATGAAAAGAACTATGTAAAAAGATTAATAGGTTTTCCAGGCGATGAACTGGAAATGAAGAATGATCAGCTGTATATTAACGGCCAGCAGTGGAATGAAGACTACCTTGATGAAAATCGCGAAGCAGCAGAAGGAATTGTCAGCAAACTGACCGGTGACTTCGGCCCTCTCACGGTCCCTAGTGATCACTATTACGTCATGGGGGACAACCGTCTTGTCAGCCTGGACAGCCGAAATGGGCTCGGTTTTATTGAGAAAGAGCGCATCATCGGCGTCAGCGAATTTGTCTGGTATCCTTTTACAAGCATGAGGAAAGTAGAGTAGCTGCAGGAGCGGCAAGCACCGCTCTTTTTATTCAGATGAGGGAACGCTTATTTTAATAGAATAACAATCAAGTCAAAAGAAAGGACGTGTTTACATATGACAAAAATTGGACTGATCAGACACGGGATTACATCCTGGAATAAGGAGGGACGGGCACAGGGAAGCTCGGATATTCCTCTCCATGAAGAAGGATTGGCTGAGGCAGAACGTCTGGCGGAACGGGTTAGCGGCGAAAACTGGGATGTGATTTACTCCAGTAATCTCCTAAGGGCAAGGCAGACGGCAGAAGCCATTCAGAAGAGAAACAGCTCCATTCCCCTTCACCTCGATCCCCGAATAAGGGAAGTCGGTGGCGGGATGATTGAAGGTACGACCGAAGCAGAGCGTCTCGAGAAATGGGGCAAGAATTGGCGTGAAATGGACCTTGGTTTTGAGCCGAAAGAAAGTGTTATAGAAAGAGGGCTTGGCTTCCTGCAGGAGATTACAGAAAAGCATCCGGGTGAAAACGTGCTCATCGTAAGCCATGGCGCCTTTATTCGTCATCTGTTAAGAGAGCTGGTTCCGCAGACAGACCTTTCCACTCCGCCGAGAAATACCTCCATCACTAAACTTCTTATAAAAGAAAGCAAGTGGAACTGTGAGCTGTATAACTGCACGAAGCATTTGGAGGCGGAGCAGATAGAATCATGATGAAAAAAGCATAATGCCATAGTGGCAGGAGGTTTTTTCCGGGGAAAAAATAAAAGCCTCCCTGAATCGGGAGGCAAAGCTTACCTGTACATATTTTAATTTATTTTCTTTTTATCTTTACTTAAGATTGTCAGCTCATATGGATCATTTCGAATATCTTCTGCTTTTTCATGTGTTTGTAAGAAGCTCTTGATTTCCTCTTCAATACGTTCTGCCAGCACCTTTGCATCCGGGTCATCTGCTTTCACAGATGTTTTCACCTTTATTTGCAGCGGGAGAGGATGGAAAGAGTATGAAAACCCTTTTACCTTGAATTCTTTGTTTTCCATTAAGCCGCTTGCGATGACGTGAATGACTCCGGCTTCATCCCATCGCTGTTCCTGTTCTCTGGCTTCCATATCAATCTGTCTAATGTCATATTTGAACCCCTTTCCATATTCACTTGAAATGGAATTCAATAAACTATTAAGCTCGTCAGTCCTTTTTTCAGTCTTCGGAATAGCTACAAAAATGTATTTCTCAATTTCATTTATCCTTGCCTGAACTGGGAAGGCCATCGTGTAATTATTCGCTTCAAGCGCTTTAATGATTTTTTGTTCCAGCTCCAGGCTGTCAGCTTGCTGCTTTTTCATTTCAGGGGTTTCTTCTGGTATCGTGTAATTATGTTTGTCTCTTTTTATTCTGATATCATACGCACCAAAGTTATGATCTTTTAATGAGTGGCTGAAGGTTTTTTTTACATCTCCTTTAATGCTGTTTACTTCCTCCTTTGTTCCTCCAAGCCAGACGGTTAACTCTTTATCAGGGATGGAGGCATCCATTCTTCTTAAGTCATAGCGATGCTTATTAGCAGTATCACTAATGACATCATATAAAGCATATTTGTATTCTTCCTGTTTTATAAATACGCTGAAGTAAGGAATCTTGGCGGCAACCTTTGCCATTCCGGGAGAAAAATAAGCTGTCCCGATAAAAAGAATGAACAAAGCTGCTGCAGCTGTACCTGCGTAAGCCCATTTCTTTTTCCTGCTTATGCTTTCTTTCTTTTGAAAAGAATATGAGTTAGGTTTTACAGCTTTTAATACCATTTCTTTCTGTCTATCCTCGAATTGAATTTGATTATCAGGGTATTTAAAATGATTGGTCATGTCTGTTCATCTCCCTTCTCTGAAAGAACGTCCTTTAAGGAATTTCTTGCCCGGTGAAGCCGCGTTTTGACTGTATTCATATTTATGCTCAGGAGGTCGGAAATTTCGGCAAGCGTCAGTTCTTCATAATAGTGAAGGATAATGACTTCACGCATTTTCAAAGGGAGCCTAAGAACTCTGCTATACAGATACTCATTATTTTCTATATGAAGCAGCTCAGTTTCAACAGAATCCATTCGATCTGCCAGCAGGGATCCAATCCACTCTTTATAAAATAAATTTTTATAAGACCAGCTTTTTAATAAATCCTTGCATTTGTTGACAGTGATCCTGTAAAGCCAGGTTTTATAGGCAGCTTTCTTCTGAAAACCTTCAAGGTTCTGATAGCAGCTGATAAAAACTTCCTGAGATACGTCTTCAGCCAGCTGCTTTTGTTTTAAATAGGAGAAAGCAACCCTGATAACCATGTCCCCATATTTATCCATTAGCCAAATAAGCTTCTCTTCTTTGGACTCTGTATCGGATTGAAGGGGCGGCCCTTGATTGTCTGTTATTTTTACCAGCATGTTTATGCTCCTTTCGTTGGTAACACTTAGACGAGGGGGACTGGCTGGAGGTTCCATAAAAATTGTAAAAAAGAAAAACAGCAGTGTTGACCCTGCTGTTTTTTGTTAATCCTTATGTAGTTCCGACTTATAATTTGGAAAAGTAAAGCTGAAAACAGTTCCTTTATCGACTTCGCTTTTGACCCGGACATTGCCATCCATGGCTCTTACAATACTGAATACGACCATCATTCCAAGGCCGGTCCCTTTGGAGCCTTTAGTAGAATAATAGGGTTCTCCCAGGCGCTGAAGCTGTTCGGGAGTCATGCCTACGCCGGTGTCTTTTATTTCGATGGTGATCTGGCTGCTGCTGTAGTGCGTTTCTATGTATAATTGCCCGCCGCGCGGCATAGCCTCGATTGAATTTTTAATTACATTCAAGAAGCATTGGTGGAATTTTTGCCGGTCCCCCTTAATAGATCCGAGGAGGGCAAAGTGAGCATTGATCTCGACGGAATTTTGGTTGGCTGTCGGTTTTAATATATTCATTACCTGCATGAGTTCTTTTTTTACATTGATTTCCTCGATTTTATCCAAGGATGGCTTGGAAAAAGTTAAATAGTTCTGGATGACCTGCTCCGCTGATTCCAGCTCAGCCTTAACAATGCTCAAATACTCCACCCTTTTTCGCGGAGGGAGCCGCTGCTCCTGCAAAAGCTGTACAAATCCAATAGCGGCTGTCAGGGGATTGCGGATTTCATGGGAGATGGCTGCACCCATTTGCTCGACGGCTTCAAGTTTTTCGGTCCGGACTAGATTCTCACGCATATCCAAATTTCTTTTAGCGAACTCAAATACATATGTAATCATAAAGACACCCAATGGCGGAATCATTAAATAGGCAAACCAGGCATCGAACCGGTTTTGTGGCGGTGCGCTTATTTCCATTATCATGACCGTCAGTACACTTAAAATCAGAGTAATGATTACCGAAAAGCGAATTCTTTTTCGGGGCACCTGCTTCCAAAACCAGGGATAGAGCTTCCAAAGAATAATCCCCATGGGCAAATATAAAAGAATATTAGAATAAAACCCAGGCTCTATTCCATAAAAGCTTCTCATCAAAATCACAGTCCCGGCTAATGTGAGGCCAATTCCCGCATATAAACCGCCGATGATGACAGGTATCAAACGTAAATCAAAAAAATAATGGGCGCTTGTCTGAAAGGAAAACTGAAAGCATATCCAGATCATAAACAAAAGCCATACAAAAGAGCAGCCTTTAGAGAACCGGAATTTAGAGCTTTTTTCCGCCCATACAAGCACAATGAACAAGATAACGATCAAGAGCGATAGATTAAAGAAAAAATGCTTTGTAATTTCCACCGTTTCACCTGCCTCTTATGTGAGGGTTATATGAAAATTCTATATTGTTTTACTATTATTGACAATACTCATTTGCTTTTTTTATATAATATTGTCAGAAAAAACAAAATTCTAAAGGTTTTCCTGTTCTAATGGGCAATTCAATCAGCATCATGTCTTCTTTGGCTTTTTACTTGAAAAGATGCCTGTCTGGATCCTGCTTGCTGCATGCGCAGGCAGTATTCTGGTGCTAATCCTGTATCATCTGCAAAAAAGGACCTTTATCCAGCTGCTGAGAGACACAGATCAGCCTAAAACAGAGATTAGCCCACATGCCTGAGAGGAAAGCAGTTTTTCGCTGCTTTCTTTTATTTTGCCGTTTACAGCCTGTATTCTGGGGTATTCCAACATATAGATACATAGTTTACATCGTAGCCAAGAAGCAATTGCTTCTTTATATAAGGAGGATGACCATTTGAAACAAGATCCGCAAAACAAAGGCGTAAATGAGCACAGTAAGGACAGGCAGCTTGATGAGTTCCGCATGGATAACACAGGCAAGAAGCTGACGACCAATCAGGGAGTCAAGGTTTCAGAGGATGAGCATTCGTTAAAAGCCGGTTCCCGAGGCCCGACTTTGATGGAGGACTTTCACTTCAGGGAAAAAATGACGCACTTTGACCATGAGCGCATTCCTGAAAGGGTTGTCCATGCCCGCGGTTTTGGTGCACATGGCTACTTCCAGGTGTATGAATCCATGGCAGACTATACCAAGGCAAAGTTTCTGCAGGATCCATCCGTCAAAACACCGGTCTTTGTCCGTTTCTCGACTGTTGCCGGTTCCCGAGGCTCAGCAGACTCTGTACGTGATGCCCGCGGCTTCGCGACAAAGTTTTATACCGAAGAGGGCAATTACGACTTAGTCGGCAATAATATTCCGGTATTCTTCATCCAGGATGCCATCAAATTCCCTGATCTCGTTCATTCATTCAAGCCGGAGCCGCATAACGAAATGCCGCAGGCCTCAACTGCCCATGACACATTCTGGGATTTTGCCGCCAACAATACTGAAACAGCCCATATGATTATGTGGACAATGTCAGACCGTGCCATTCCGCGCAGCTTCCGCATGATGGAGGGCTTTGGGGTTCATACGTTCCGATTTGTGAATGAGCAGGGCAAGGCGCGTTTTGTAAAATTCCACTGGAAGCCTGTTCTCGGAACGCATTCACTTGTTTTTGATGAAGCCCAAAAACTTGCCGGAAAGGATCCGGATTTCCACCGCCGCGATCTTTGGGAAGCCATCGAAATGGGGGATTACCCTGAATTTGAGCTTGGTGTTCAGATGATTGATGAAGAAGATGAATTCTCCTTTGATTTTGATATTCTGGATGCGACAAAGCTGTGGCCTGAGGAAATGGTCCCGGTTAAGATCATTGGAAAAATGACGCTGAACCGAAATCAGGATAATGTATTTGCAGAAACGGAGCAGGCTGCCTTCCATCCGGGCCATGTCGTACCCGGCATTGATTTTTCTAACGACCCGCTGCTGCAGGGACGATTATTTTCTTATACAGACACCCAGCTGATCCGCCTGGGAGGGCCGAACTTCCATGAGATCCCAATCAACCGTCCTGTTTGTCCGTTCCATAATAATCAGTATGACGGCTACCATCGCATGACGATTAATAAAGGGCCGGTTGCTTATCATAAAAACTCTATGCAGAATAATGATCCAAGTCCTGCCACAGCGGAAGAGGGCGGCTATGTTCATTATCAGGAAAAAGTAGAAGGACGCAAAGTTCGCCAGCGCAGCGACAGCTTCAAGGACCATTACAGCCAGGCGAAAATGTTCTGGAACAGCATGTCTGAAGTGGAAAAACAGCATATGATCGAGGCGTTCCGCTTTGAAGTCGGAAAAGTTAAGAACAAAGATGTGAAGCAGCAGGTTGTCGACATGTTCAGTAATGTGGATCATTTCCTTGCAGAGCAAATTGCCCTCGGAGTTGGCGCAATCGTGCCGGATGCTGCGAATGAATCCAAAGTGACGCTCTCTTCACCAGCATTAAGCCAAATGAACACAGTCAAATCACCTAAGACCCGAAAAGTCGCCATCCTTGCTGATAATGGCTTCAGCTATACTGAAGTCAATAGCGTAATGGAAGCTTTGAAAAGTGCTGGGATTATGCCTGAAATTGTCAGCAAAAACCTGGGTATGATCAAAGGAGACGGCGGAAAACTTGAAGTTATGAAAACATTCCTGACTTCACACTCCGTTATGTATGATGCCATTTATGTGGCAGGAGGAAAAGAAAGTGCCAAAGCTCTGAAAATGATGCCGCAGGCAAAGGAATTCGTCAGCGAAGCTTACAAGCATTTTAAAACCATTGCGTTTGGCGGTGAAGGAGCCGAACTGCTGCCTGCAGAAGCTTTAAACCTGCTGGGGCAATCCCAAACTCTTTCCGATATGGGAATCGTCGAAATCAAAAGCGGCGATGCATCCGCAAGCGAGAATTTAATTAATAGCATTGCCATGCACCGTCATTGGGAACGTGCCATATAAAATTGATGCCAGCTGCCAGCTATCGGGCGGCTGGCTTTTTTTCTGATTACTTGATAGATTAAGGGCTGACCGTTAAAGTTCAAAAGTGACAGAAATAATGCAGAAACTGACCAATAAAAACGAAAAGAAACTGATAAATTAAAATTCTTACCGATAAATCTGATGAAGTGGCCGATAAACGGAATGTGACAGTTCGGCCGATAAATTGTTGAGTTTGGCCGTTAAATTTACAAATTCGGCCGTTAAACCTTCATTTTTGGCCGATAAAATCGGGAAATTGGCCGGTAAAGCTTTCAAGGCAGGATGCTTATTCCTTTCGGCCGGTATTTTCCTGATTCTTCCCCGACCCGTCAGCATCTGTATCAAAAATTCCCCAATAAGCAGGTATTCCCCTCCTATAATAAGAATTCTTTATTATCCGCCTGCCAAAACAAAGCAAAAAATGACAGGAAGCCAAAAAGAGAAAAAGGTAGGATATATTCAAGGGAGTGATCAGTAATGTCATGGATCGTCTCGCTGCAGAAGGCGATTGATTTTATAGAGGAGCACTTGCTGGAAGAGGATCTTTCTATTGGGAAAGCTGCGGAGGCTGCAAACTCCTCCGTATTTCATTTTCAGCGCACGTTCGCCATTCTCACAGATATGCGGGCTGGCGAATATATCCGGGGAAGGAGATTAACCCTCGCCGCACAGGACCTGGTTTGTACAGATCTCAAAGTGATTGATCTCGCATATAAATATGGCTATGACACTCCCGAAGCTTTTACTAAGGCTTTCCGCAGACAGCATGGCATGAGCCCGACGGAAGCCAGAAATTTTTCAGGAAAGCTGAAATCATATAACCGCCTGGTGATCCAGGTGAGTCTGAAAGGGGCAGAACCGATGCAATATGCAATTGTCGAAAAAGAAGCTTTTCATGTAGCCGGTATCAGGAAAGAGTTCAGTTTAATTAATGAAGAAAATCTGGCCGGCATCCCGAATATGTGGGGTGAAGTGAACAGTAACGGAATCTCCTATAAGCTGTTCAAGCTGAATAATGGGGATATCAAAGGTATTCTAGGCGTGTGTGTCGATAACCGCAGCCAGAAGCCTGACAGTATGGATTATTGGATTGGGGCAAGCTTCAAAGGTGACAAGCCTGAAAGCTTCGAGAGCATGGAAGTCCCGGCATCCAAATGGGCGGTGTTTGAAGTTCATGGCGCCATGCCGCATGCCATGCAAAACATATGGAAAAAAATCTTCTCGGAATGGTTTCCATCAAGCGGCTATGAACATGCTGCTGCACCTGAACTGGAAGTCTATACGGCAGGTGATGCTTCCAATTCTGATTATTATTCAGAGATCTGGATTCCGGTAAAATAACAATCAAAAAACCTGCAGATGCCAAATCTGCAGGTTTCTGCATCTACACCTTCTTCTTCGGAATCTTCCCAATCCCCAGCTCCTTCGCTTCTTTCTGCAGAGCCTTGATCAGACTGAAGGTCATTAAAGCCATGATAACGGAAAAAGGAAGAGCTGCTGCAATCATAGTATTCTGCAGAGCTTGAAGCCCGCCGGAATAGAGCAGGACCAATGAAATGGCAGCAAGCAATATTCCCCAGACCATTTTTATCTTGTTGCCAGGATGGTGCGAGCCGTTTGTTGTCATCATACCTAAAACATATGTGCCGGAGTCGGCAGAGGTAATAAAGAATGTACAAATGAGCAGAATAGCGATGACTGAAAGGACCGTTCCCATCGGCAAGTTGGAAAATACACCAAATAATGCTTCCTCAGTAGCCAATTCGGAAATTTTGGCAACACCGTTGTGCTCTTGCATTATTGCAGTTCCGCCAAATGCGGAAAACCATATGAAGCCTATTAGCGATGGTACAAGGAGGACACCAAAGACGAATTCCCGGATTGTTCGTCCTTTTGAAACACGGGCGATAAAAATCCCAACGAAGGGTGCCCAGGCAATCCACCAGGCCCAGTAAAAGATCGTCCATCCATTAATCCATTCCCTGATTTCTGGATCTAACGGCGCAATTCTGAGGCTCATGCCAGGCAAATTCTGCAGATAAGACCCAAGTGTATTGGTGAACAGGTTTAAGATGAACAAAGAAGGTCCCAGGAAAAAAGTGAGCAAAAATAGAATCACTGCTAAAATCATATTGGCATTGCTCAAGATTTTAATGCCCTTACCAAGTCCGGACCATGCAGATATCATGAAAAGAACTGTAACAATAGCCACAATAATGAACTGGACTGTAATGTTAACCGGTATACCAAAAAGATAAGACAACCCTCCGTTAATCTGCACAGCGCCGAACCCAAGTGTCGTTGCCACACCAATAACAGTCGCAACCACTGAAAGAATATCAATGATCTTCCCTGCAGCTTTCTGTGTATGGTCGCCTAAAATCGGTTTTAAAGTGGCACTGATTAAACCAGGTTCCCCGTGGCGGAAAATAAAGTAAGCCAAAACAAGCGCCACAATTCCATAAATCGCCCATGCATGGATTCCCCAATGGAAGTAAGTATACCTCATGGCATGCCTAATGGCCTGGTCTGTCCCTACTTCTCCGCCAGTTGGAGACCCAACTGCATAGTGATAAATCGGTTCTGCTGCACCCCAGAAAACCAGACCGATCCCCATTCCCGCACTAAATAGCATCGCAAACCAAGTTGGGCGGGAAAATTCGGGTTTGTCATCCGGCTTCCCAAGCTTAATTCTGCCTAATGGACTTATTAAAAAGTACAAATTAACAATAACGATAAATGATACAAGAATTAAATAATACCAGCCGAATTTATCGGTGATAAAAGCCTGTACATTTGCTGTCACACTCTCCAGCGAATCCGGGACAAAAACACCGAATAAAACAAGCAATAATAAAATGCCGACCGATATATAGAAAACCATTAAGCTTTTCTTCACATGCAATCCCCTTTCTTCTCATGCTGCTTCCTTTAGGATTAAATATATGGCAAGTAATTATGCGGCTGAAAAATAAATTTGCAGGAAATTCCCATATGCTGGCGAAATTCATTGGTATCTGGACAAGGAGGTAAGTGGATTTGCTGACTTTATTCCGCTATAACTGGCAAGTGCGTGATGAGTGGTTTGAATGGTGCCGGCAGCTCTCAGCCGAAGAGCTGAATGCCAACCGGATTGGAGGCGTTGGAGGCATTCTTAAAACCCTTTTTCATATCGTTGATGTAGAATACAGCTGGATTTGTGTGATACAGGGCAAGGAAGTGAAAGATCCCCAGTTTTCCGACTATGATGAATTGGATAAAGTAATGGCACTTTCTGAAGAATACCGCAGGGGATTAGAACCCTTTTTTCAGGAGGAATGGCCAGTTCCATACAATGAGTTTGCTGCACCGCCATGGATGGAGCAGCAATATAAAAAGGGAGACATCTTGAACCATGTGATTGCCCATGAAATCCATCATATTGGACAGCTGTCAGTCTGGGCAAGGGACCTGAATCTCCCTCCTGTATCAGCCAATTTGATCGGAAGGGGATTAATTGAAAATGATCAGACAACTTACTGAACAAGATCATGAAATGTGCTTCAGTCTTTTAAAACAGCAGCCGGCTGAGAATCTGTTCATTATAGGAGATATTGAAGCATACGGCTATGAACAGGACTTTCAAAAGGTGTGGGGGGACTTTGGGAAAGACGGCAAATTAAAGGCTGTTTTATTAAAATATGAGGAAAATTTCATTCCATATGCAGCAGGAGACTTTCACGCCAAGGGATTTGCGGAGATAATGCTCGAGGACTCGAACTTTGGAATGATGTCCGGCCTAAAAGCTGTAACGGCGAAAATTGAACCTTATGTATCACAT
The DNA here is from genome assembly GCF_000565285.1 of Cytobacillus firmus DS1. Lineage (GTDB taxonomy): Bacteria > Bacillota > Bacilli > Bacillales > Cytobacillaceae > Cytobacillus > Cytobacillus firmus_A. The sequence goes on from NZ_APVL01000001.1 coordinate 273,856, forward strand.
CGCATAAAAAGAAAACGGGAAACCTATTATGCAAAATGCAGAAAGTTAAATGTGGAAGGTGTTGAAGTATCAGCAGTGTGCAAGGCTGTTCCTGAAGATGCAGAACAGCTTGTGGAGCTTCTGAACAGTATTCCTGAATTCAGTGATTCGGCCATTACGGTTGAAAGAAAGCGCAGGGGGCTAAAGGATGGCTCATCCCGGTCCTTTTTTATCAAAGAGGATGGAAAGATGGTCAGCACTGCTTCAACGACAGCTGAAAATTCCCTTTCAGCCATGGTTGTAGGCGTAGCAACAGACAGTGAATACAAGAAGAAGGGGTATGCCACGCAGTGCATGGTCAAGCTCTGCTGCCAGCTTCTTTCGGAAAATAAAGAGCTGTGCCTGTTTTATGATAACCCGGCAGCAGGTGCGATCTATAAACGCATCGGATTTGAAGATATAGGTTTTTGGATGATGTACACGATAGAGAAGAAAATGTCCTGATAATCCAGGGCGTTTTTTTTTGTGGGGAAATTTTTAAAAAAACGTCAAATAGGACATATATCACCGAATTAATTTTTATGCTTCCATAAAATAGGATTTGGGGGATTGTTGAATATTTTATGGGAGGGGAAGAAATGTATCAGGTTATCGCCATGTATGCGACTGTTTTCTTTGTTTTCCTGCTGGCGCTGGCTTTTGCGTTTGTTTACGGTGAATCCAAGCGCAGCGGTGAATATAGTGCCATTCAGGAAAGAGGATATAAAATAAGGAAATTCTATTTTCTCGGACTTATTGCAATTATGGCTTTTGCCACAATTATGACGCTTGGCAGGCTGCCGTATGACCGAAATCAGGCAGAAGCGGAAGGCATAATTGAAACTAAGGTAGTAAAGGTAACCGGAATCCAATATGCATGGGAGATGAGCGAGGAAAGATTCGAAGTTGGGGACAAAGTTCAATTTGATGTGACGGCTTCGGATGTTACCCACGGTTTCGGATTATACAATGAAAAAATGGAGCTTGTCGCACAAACTCAGGCCATGCCTGAATATACAAATACCGTTTATTATACATTTGAAGAGCCAGGAACTTATCAGATATTATGTCTTGAATACTGTTCTACCGGCCATCATGTGATGGTCAAAGAAATTGTTGTCGAACCGGAAGGGGGAGCATCTGATGAATGAAGCTATTCACCCTTTAGCCAGGAAAGCTGTGATATGGCACCTGGCAGTGACGGCACTTGTTATAATTCTTATGATGATCTTTGGGGTTATTATGCTGATGAATCAGGGGGAAATGATCAGCATCACACCGCAGTGGTTTTATAAAATCATGACTGCGCACGGAACAGGCATGGTTGGCATCGCGGCATTGGGCGGAACGGCCATTCTTTGGTACTTCCTGTCTAAATACGTAAAGCTTAACCCTGCCATTCTCATTGTAAACTTTGTCCTTTTTTTATCCGGAGTCACGATGGTCCTCATCTCGATTTTTGTCTTTGACTTTTCAGATGGGTGGACGTTCTTATATCCGCTTCCTGCTCAGTCAGCCAAAATGTACGGGGCAGCAGGGGCAGTTTTCTTCTTATCTGGCATGCTAATTCTCGGCATTGGCTTTTTGCTTCTGTACATGTATCTGGCTGCAAGGCTGACAGCAGTTTATGGTGGTCTCGGAAAGGCACTCGGATGGGATATCATTTTCAGGGGGAAGAAAGGATACGGGCCTCCTGCTGCTGTCGTGGCAACAGCCATGGTTATCATCACCAACTCGACTGCACTGCTGGCAGGTGCCACGGTGCTGGCCGCATCATTGGTGAATATTATCAATCCGGCCATTACGATAGATCCGCTGCTTGCCAAGCATCTTACCTATGCGTTTGGCCATATCTTTGCCAACTGCACCATCTATATGGCTGTTATTGCTGTCTATGAAGTCCTTTCAGAATATACAAAACGGCCGTGGAAAGCTAACAAAGTCTTTTTAATTGCTTGGAACTGCTCAACCCTTTTTACCTTAATGATTTATACGCACCATTTACTCATGGACTTTGCAGTGCCAAAATGGATGCTTATCATCGGGCAGGTGTTTTCCTATGCAAACGGCTTGCCCGTTATGGTCGTTACGGCCTACGGCGCGCTGATGATTGTCTACCGCTCGAGGATGAAATGGGACTTTGCCTCAAGCCTGTTTTTCCTTTCCATGTTCGGATGGGTTGCAGGAGCAATTCCGGCCATCATTGATGCCACTATTGTTGTCAATCATGTGATGCATAACACGAAATGGGTTCCGGGCCATTTCCATACGTATATGGGTATGGGTGTAGTCGCCATGATTATCGGATTTATGTATTATTTCAATAAAACCGAAGGCAATCAGCAGCACAGGGGAATCGATACATTCACCATTGCACTCTATTTTGCGTTTTTTACGGGTCTGGTGGGATCTTTCCTTTATGCAGGCGGAATCAGTGCACCAAGAAGATGGGCGGAGCACCTGCCGCAATGGGTGCTGTCCGATCAGGTTGGCGCCGTCAGCGGAATCTTTATCGTTCTGGCTGCGATCATCTTCACCGCAAGGTTTTTTGCCGGATTAAGAAGCGTTGGCACAAACGTTCCATACAACAAAAACTCAGCTGCTGGATGAAAATTAAAAACTCTGGAGAAAATATTCTCCGGGGTTTTTTGCGGTAAAGCAATACTCAGAAATTCTAAAAATAGATTGCGGAAATCTATTTCCGATCTTCTGCAACATTGTCACCCTGGCATGCCTTAACTAATGCATTCTCTTTATGTCTGCTGGCAGCTTTTAAAGCCGGGAAGCAGCAATATTTTTCAGAACAGCGTCCGCTTAAAAGGAAATGCCGATCCTAAAGGACCGGCACTGTTATTAATTACGCATAATGATATAAATCAAATACATAATGTAAGAGGCTGCGAGAAAGCCACCCTCATATTTTCCAACAGCATAATGACTTCTTGAGAAGATAAGGAGCACAAATGTAATTAAAATTAAAATCGTAATATCGACGAACATTTTAGGATCTACCGGAAGCGGCGATATGGCAGCCGATGCCCCAAGGACAAACAGAATGTTGAAGATATTGCTCCCGACAATATTTCCTAAAGCAATTTCGCTCTCTTTTTTTATGGCTGCAGCGACTGAAGTTACCAGTTCCGGAAGAGACGTACCGATGGCTACAATCGTTAAGCCGGCCAATGTTTCGCTCATCCCCAATGCTAAAGCAATTTCTGTACTGCTTTTAACAACCAGGTCACCGCCAAAAATAATGGCAGCCAATCCGGCAATCGTCAAAAGACTTTGCTTTGTCCATTGGGCAGTACTTGTTTTGACAGGGTCAGACACTGTGCTGTTTCGGCTCTCCCGGGCCACTTCAAATAAGTAGTACATGAATACAGCAAATATCAGCAGCAGCACAAGGCCATCACTGCGTGAAACCACATTGCTTTTGATAGAGTCAAGATATGTATCACTGATGAAAATCATAAGTGCGGCCGTGGCAAGCAAAGTGAAGGGAATCTCCTTGCGGATGGTTGCACTTTCAACTTTTAGAGGGAAAATCATGGCAGTCACACCGACCACCAGCGTGATATTAAAGATATTACTGCCGACAACATTTCCTATAGCCACATCCGCATTTCCATCCAGCGCAGCCAGAATGCTGACAGTGGCTTCAGGTGAACTCGTTCCAAATGCAACGATTGTCAGCCCGACCAGCAGCGGGGAAATCTTTAGAAACCCCGCAATTTTTGAAGCGCCATCCACAAAAAAGTTTGCTCCTGCAATCAATAAAGAAAATCCAATAATTAAAAGTAAATATGACACTTTTACAAATCACCTCTGTTTTTACTTTGATTAACCAATTATGGCTTTAATTAAAAGCCGGGACTATTTTGCCGGACCGCTTCATTTGATTTCCGCTTCTTCTTTCAATACCTTATACCAGCTCTCAGTTTCTGCAGAATCTTTGCTGTTCACAAAGATCTGCTCATCTTTAAGCTCAATGTACAGAATCGGCGTATTGCCTTTCTGGATGAATAATAAGCAGCTGCCATAGCCAGTCACTTTAAAATGCCCCTGTGAAAGGGCAGGGAGGCCAATTCCATTCTGCTTCCAGGTTACCTCAGGGATTTTCTCCAATAATTGAACAGACAGAATATCCCGATAAGCCCATTCGTCTCCGTACATTCCGGTGATTTCAAATGAATCCTCTGCTAATGCCATTTCATAGCCTTTATGGCTGTAGACAGTCAGGTAAATGAGAGGGCCAAGCGTCACGATAAAAAGAATGAGAGCGATAATATAACTTCGTTTTCTCTTAGCCGGGACTTCATATCTGGATAAATAGATGAATCCTCCAAGCAAAACAACCAGCATAAAGCCGAATTGCACTTCCGCGGCGAATCTGAATCCTGTAAACGATAAAGGCAGAAGGACCAGCATCCCGATAGCGGTGCCAATGAGCAGAATGCCGGTTTTTTGCGGATAACCGCTTTTAATTAACTGTTCTTTTTCGATCTCTGGCCGCGAGGCGAAACCGGAAATGAGCCAGTAAGCTTTTTTGACTCGTACAGCCCATCCCAGAACCAGGAAGAGCAGGATCACAGAAATCTGTGTAATGACAAGTCCAATCATGGCAAAAACCTCCTTGTTATTCTTTACGGATAAGTCCGACGTATTGTTTCGTTTTTGGTATAATAATAAAAGAGTTTCTTTTAATAATGTATTGGAATAAAAGGAGGCACATCCTTGAAAAACAAAAATATTTTATTTTATATATTAGTCACGCTTTTGATCACTACTGTTGCCAGCATTGTCATGGGCTACCACAATTTCGGCTTTGGGGTAGGCTTTCTGTTCGCATTTTTGTCTCTTTCCACAGGATATTTCTATTCCATGAAAAACCGTGAATACATGCATCAGAATTACCATGCCGACTATGTGGATCGCTTAAAAAATAATAAAAAAATCTAAGAGCGGTTCCGCTGGTATTCAGCACTCCTCTAATATATGCTTAATTTAAAATAATAGAGGAGGCTGGCCATGAAAAACCAGGAAAAGATGGGATTGCTTCTGGATGTGGAGACGACAGGTCTTGGACCAAATTCCGATGAAATCATCGAACTCGCATTAAAGCTGTTTTCCTACCGTGCGGATACGGGTGAGATCCTTGATATAAAAGAGAAAGCTGCATTCCTGCGGGAGCCCGTCAGCAAATCGGCCAAAAACAATTACAGCCGCGCTTTCAGGGTTCACGGGATTCCTTATGAAGCTGTCAGCGGAAAAAGTTTTGATGATATCAAAATAAAAAAATACTTCTTTCATGCTGATTCTGTTTTCGCTCATAATGCATCCTTTGACCGCAGCTTTTTGTACCGGATGTATCCTGAAGATATTAACGAATTAAAATGGTATTGCACGATGAGAAGTGTTCCATGGAAAGAATACGGCTTTACAGACAGCAAGCTGCTGACGCTTCTTCAATCCCACCGGATTGCAGACAGCCAGACACACCGCGCTATGGATGATATTACATACCTCTTGGAACTGCTGAAAAAAACAAATCCGGCCGGTGATTTCTATATGCGTGATGTTCTGGCAAAAGGCCCGATGAGAAAATACCAGCCAGCAGCCCAGGGCCGGCTCGGTTAAAAATCTATACAGAAAAGAGTGCACACAGGCACTCTTTTTCTAATCATTCTTCAGTAAAGGCAGTATGATGTTCACTGTCGTCCCCTTGCCGATTTCGCTATCATACTCAATCGTTCCCTGCATTTCACGGATGATTTTGTTCGTAACCATGCTCCCCAGGCCTGTTCCCTTTGTTTTCGTGGTGTAAAAAGGCAGACCGATATTTTGTAATTGCTCGGATGTCATGCCCCGCCCATTATCCGCAATCGTTAATTTAACGGTATTAAGAAAATAATCTGCTGAAGTATCGATAGAGATTCTTCCTTTTTCCTGAACCGATTCAATTCCATTCTTGATCACGTTCATGATGGCCTGTTTTAGGTGGTCTTCATCACCCCTCACATAAAATGGCCCTTTATTCCCGTACTCAATCACAACATTTGAATAAGAGGCAAGCGGCCTCATGAGCAGGACGCAATCCTGAATCACCTCATGCAGGGGGACATTAGCCAGATGAAACTGTTCGGGTTTTGAGACTTTAAGATAGTTGGTAATGATGCTGTTTGTGCGATCCAGTTCTTCAATTATAAGAGGGGAGAACTTTTTAAAGTTCTCATCCGCCGTATCCTTGCTCAAATATTGAATGAATCCCCTCACAGTAGATAAAGGATTTCTGATTTCATGAGCAATCGAAGCTGCCAGCTGGCCTACCATTGTCAGCTTATCCATATACACCATTTCACTGATCTGTTTATTCGTTCTGAACAGACTCTCAATTATAAGTATTAGAGCAATAAATGTCAGGTAAAATGCTGCGAAGTAGGTCAGATAAAAAAAAGTGTCCAGAAACATCACGGCTGTCGCAAGGATCGATATATACAGGTAAAAATAAAAAAAGAGAATAAGTGAACCAGTTATCACCCGGTGTTTGGAATTAAGAAACACTCTTCTTAGGGAAAATGTAACTACAAAAGATAAAATAGAAACCAAAATTCCAATATAAATAAACTGGCCGCCTATTACATAACGGGTAATGACGGTACTCAGCATCACGATGGATCCCGGCAGCCATCCTGCATAAAGCGTCACAATCATGATCGCAGCCATGCGCAAATCAAAATGGGTTTCCCCAAGTGTTTCAATGGGGTAAAACATACACAGAAGTGCCCCGAATGAGCCAAGCAGGCCGTATATCAATTTTTGCATAAAGGTAAGAGGGGCCTTTGTCTGATAGGGAAAAAACAAATTTCCGTTAAACGTAAATGAGAATAGTATCGTAATATTTACCAGTAAAGGTTTAATCAGTGTAACCAATAGTCTCCTCCGTGAGTGATCAAAATAAAAGGCCGCTCCTTAAGGGCGCAGGATTTGTTTGACCCGGCCCACCTGCCCATCTTCAAGCCTTACTTTAATGCCATGCGGATGGGAAGAGGCCTTCGTTAAAATGTCTTTCACGATTCCTTCTGTCAGTGCACCTGTCCGCTGATCTTTTTTTAGAACGATCTTCACCTTTAATCCTGGCGCAATGGCAGCTCGATTTTGGCCTTCCATTAGACACCCGTCCGTTTCCGCTGATTATTGGTCTTCTTAGTTTGCTGGCTTTTCAGCGCTTTCGTGGATTTAACCGGGGCATTATTGAACGTTCCGCCTGACTGACCCTGCTTTTTATTCATAAGCTGCTGTTTCATTGCTTCTTTAAGGCTGATTTTTTTTGGTGTATTATCTTCTATATTAGTCATGTTAAAGTCTCCTTTATTTACATATCCCTCTATTATAAATCATTAACCTATTAAAAGAAATTTCTCAGAGAAATAATCTTTTCACCTGTAACTTTTCTGAAAAATAAGTCTTTAGAATCACGCTATTTTCTATCAAACCATACCTTCCTCCTATTTTGAAAATACTGAATATTTTGTAATATTTAGATTATAGAAATAGATTATAGGGAGTGAGTTCATTGTTAAAAGTTCTATCAACTTCAGCTTTATCCCTTGCTTTAGCTGGAAGTGCCGTTTTTGCAGGAGCCGGACCGGCAGATACTCAGTCTAAGCAGGAAAATAAGCATCAAATAAGCCTTGCCCATCATGTCGGTGCATCGCCGGAGCTTGCTGCAAAAGCAAAAGAACTGGGCATTGATCTGTCAAAGGCAGATCCTGCTGAGAAAGCAGCCAAGGCAGGCGCTAAGTTCCAGCAGCCTGGCGACAATCATGCAGCATATAAAGAAGCAACAGGGGATATACCAGTTCTGGTTCTTCTCGCAAAGTATCCGGATGGCGATGAGCCGGTCGGCGATATGCCTGGACAAGTCCCGGCTAAATATTATGAGGATTTAATTTTTGGCACTGAGTATAACCCATATGAGCTGCCTCAGTTCGAGAAATACGACGGTCCGGATGTTCCAAAGGATCGCACGATGCAAAACGCTTATAAGGAATCCAGCTATGGCAAAACCAATCTGGTCCGCAAGGAAAATACTGAATTTGTCTGGGTGGAGATGCCAAAAGGTGCTTCATATTACTTGGATCAGGAAGGAAAGTTTGCTGAAAACGGCACATATGTAAATGGGAATGTGAATGGGGATGCCCATTCAGGCGAATTCATTCGTGACTTGCTGAAAGCAGCAGACGATCAGGTTGATTTTTCGAAGTATGCCGAAAATGGGGAAGTGCCTAACATTTTCGTCATCCATGAAGGTACAGGTGCTGAATTCAGCCGTGACCCGGCACAATTCTGGTCTCATAAGTGGAATATCCTGAGCGCGCTATACTATGGCAAATACTATGAAACTGGCAATCCGGCACCAGCAGAGGAAGGGATGTCAGAAGAAGCCTGGATTGATAAAACCGTTGCAGATGATATGACATATGATGGTGTAATCGTTAATAACTACAACATCCAGCCGGGCATCGGAGGAAACGTTGCCGGATTTGATGCTGCAACAAACACTTACAAGGAAGAAGCAAAAACAGGTCCATTCCCTGCACAAACTGGGGTTTATGCCCATGAATTTGGACATGCCCTGGGATTGCCCGATTTCTATGATACGGTCTATAGCTCTGAAGGGGTAGGGAACTACTCGATGATGGCAGGCGGATCATGGCTGCGCTATCCGAATAAACCTGAATTTAGCGGAAACTCCCCGGCGCACTTTGATCCATTCTCTAAAATTTTCTTAGGTTGGGTAAATCCGGTTGAAGTGAAACCGGAAGATGAGCCGCAAACTATCACACTGCCTCCAATCAATAAAGCGACTGCTGACAACGGCATCGTCAAAATGGAAGTGCCAGGCTCAAACGGAACGGAATACTTCCTATTTGAAAACGTTCAGCAGGATGGCTTTAACAAAGGATTTATCCGTCAGGGTGAGGATGCGAAAGGCTTAGTGGCATGGCATGTAGATGAGAACATCATCAACCTGTACCAGACAGCCGGCTTCCGTCCAAACAATGTGGAAAACTGGATGAACAAACGCTTCCAGTACAACCAATCGGAAACAGCAAGTGACGGAACAGTCGTTACGCATTATGGATTATCTATCCTTCAGGCAGACGGCAAGTATGACCTGGAGAAAAATATAAACCGCGGGGATGCTGGCGATTTCTTCAAAACAGGAAGCAAAATCACACCTGTCTCCGGAAATGTTCATACGGGCTCTTACTATTTCTGGAAGGGCGACAGCTCAACACCGGCTGACTCCGGAATCCATGTAACAGGCATTAAAGAAAATGCGGATGGATCCATCACAGCGAAATTCTTCTATAATTCGAACAGCAGTACAAAATAATAGACAAACAATCCGAGCAGGCTACCCTGCTCGGATTTTTGTTTAAAGACTATTTTTCTCATAAACTTGCAAGTTTGCATAAATCGCTCCAAGAACAGGAGCATCTAAATTCAGCAGTTCAGCCTTTTTCAGCAAGTATCCGAAGAAATGATCCGCTTCAATAGCCTGCAGCTTTTCCATATCCCGCTGCAGTGAAGATTTCATTTCATAGCCCATTTCATGAATTTTTTTAACCTGCGTTTCTTCAATCCCATCAGCCAGCGGAGCACCCAGGCCTTTCATTATGACAGATGCCTCTTTTAGTACCTCTTTAATCGAATTTAATCCGAAAGCCTGCTCGCGGATCGGACCGATAGGTGAGCGGAACAGGGAGGTAACGCCGGAAAGCGTGGAAATAAACAGGTACTTATGCCACATCTCCTGTTCAATATTTTCAGAGAGGCGGAAATTTGCTTTTGTACCTGAAAAAGCTTCTTGAAGCTGCAGAATCCGCTCTGTTTTCTCACCGGAACGCTCCCCGAAAACCAAGTCATGGACAGGGCTGGTCTGAACCACTTTCCCATTTTCACCAAGAGTGGTTTCAATAAAGCATAGGCCCCCCAGAACGTTCTCTTCTCCGAAAGCAGCTGTCAGCTGATCCATATGAGCAATTCCATTTAAGAGAGGAAGAATCAAGGTTTTATGGTCTGTGTATGGACGGATATCCCTTATGGCTCCTTCAAGATGATAAGCTTTGGTAGAGAGCAGGATGACGTCGAATGAATCCGCCTTTTCTCCAGCCTGAATCGTTTTCGGGGCAGGAAACTCCATATCCCCATGCACACTTTCCGCTTGCAGCCCGTATTTCTCAAGCTGAAGTTTTCTTTTTTTCCTTACCAAAAACGTAACATCCACGCCTTTTTCCAAAAGCCTTCCGCCAAAATAGCCCCCAATGGCTCCGGCTCCGACAACCAATATTCTCATACTATAGTGCCTCCTTTGTTTAAATGGAAAAGTGCACGCATGTACGTGCACTTTTGCCAGATTGCTAAGTTAAATAGAAGAAGAAGCCTGCTCCTGATAACATAACTGCTGCTAAAATCAATTTGGCAGAATGGGAAAGTGAATCCACGCCTTTCGCGTTTATTCTCTTTTCTTCCTCATTTACCGTTTCCCGGTATTTGGGATTACAGCAGCCCATTAAGCAGATTTTTTCCAGCCGGAAATATCCTCTTCAAGCGGCAGATTGTTCGCCCGAGCTTTTTTAGCCGCGGAGAAGAACAGGGCTACAAGAGCAACTGTGCCGATTGCACCGCCAATCCAGGCAGCATTCCAGGATAATCCGAAACCGATTGGTGCATTTAAGATATACGTTAAGACCATCAGCAGCATGAACGTGCCAGGAATAAGCGAAATCCAGTAATTTTTCTTTGCGATATACAAATACATGGCACCGACAAACAGTGCGATGACTGCTGTTGATTGGTTTGCCCAGCTGAAGTATCTCCATAGAATGTTAAAGTCGATTTGCGTAAGCGCCAAGGAAGCAGCAAACAATGGAATCGCGATCCATAAACGGCTTGAAATTTTCTTTTGTGAGAAATTGATATAGTCAGCAATAATCATCCGGGCACTTCGGAATGCAGTATCACCGGAAGTGATTGGAAGGACCACAACTCCAAGAATAGCAAGCGTTCCGCCGATCGCACCAAGCATCATAGTGGAAGCTTCGCTGACGACTGCTCCCGGACCGCCGTTTGCAAGGAAATCACTTAATCCGTTATAGCCATCAAACAAGCTCATTGCAGCAGCAGCCCAGATCATCGCGATAATTCCTTCTGCAATCATCATGCCATAGAAAATTTTGCGTCCCTGGTTCTCATTCTGAGTTGTCCGGGAGATAATCGGTGTCTGTGTCGCATGGAAGCCGGAAAGTGCACCGCAAGTGATCGTGAAGAACAGCAATGGGAAAATAGGTGCGTTAGCCGGATGGAAATTCTGCAGTGAAATTTCGGGAATATTAGCGCCGGTCGCAACTAAACCGATCCCAACACCAAGTGCACTGATTAAAAGCAATGCTCCAAAGTATGGGTATAAGCGGCCAATAATTTTATCAACAGGCAGTAAAGTCGCCAAAATGTAATAAATGAAAATTGCAGCAATGATAAGGGTTACAGATACCTTCTGATCCATCACCACATAAAGCAGATCAGCCGGAGTCGTAACAAACACCGTACCAACCAATAACAGAAGCAGTACAGCGAAAGCGTTCACAACATGCTTCATGACTTTCCCGAGGAACTTACTCGCAAGCTCAGGCAAATGTGCGCCACGGTTGCGGATGGAAATCATACCTGTTAAATAGTCATGAACAGCACCGGCAAAAATACAGCCGACCACGATCCAGATAAAAGCCACAGGTCCGTAAAGAGCTCCCATAATCGGACCGAAAATCGGGCCGGTACCAGCAATATTCAACAGCTGGATTAAAGAGTTCTTTGGTGTGCTCATAGCGATGTAATCCACACCGTCAGCATGTGTGTAGGCAGGCGTCGTACGTGCCTCCTTCACACCGAAAACTTTTTCAACAAACTTGCCGTACGTAAAATAACCAACAATTAAAAGTGCAATACAGGCTAAAAAAGTTATCATATTTATCCCCCTTTATGAATGCGTTTACATTAATTATATAAAAGAAGGAGAAGATTTGAACAATTTGTGTCCAACATGTAAAAAATGAAGATTAAAAGGCAATCAAGGGGGATTAAGATGCATAAAAGGGTGGGAATGATTCGAAAATTCACGATATTTATTGAGGTACAACCACCAAAACAAAAAAGCACCGTCCCGATGCTTTTTCACAATTCCAATCGCACCCTCAGTGCCTTCACATAGTTCCTGCTCACAGACAAGAGTTCTTCCCGGCCTTCCATCTCAAGCTGATAGGCCCCGTTAAACCAAGGGGTCAATCGAGTTACATACTCCAGATTCACCAGGTAACTCTTGTGAATCCTGAAAAAAGAGAAGGGTAAAAGCCTGTTCTCCAAATCCTTCAGCGGGGTTTTGGTTTCATGGTCTCCGGTCCTGGTGATAATCCGGGATACTTTTTCATCCCGGTAGATATAGAGGATTTCTTTTGGCTCCAGGTAAAGAATTTCTCCATCTTCTTCAACAGCCAGTTTGCCGGCCGGCTTGCCGATGTCATTTTCTTTTTTTGCGCCAATCAATTTTTCCACGCGCCTGATGGTCTGCTCGAGCTGTTCTTCGTCGTAGGGCTTCAGTAAATAATCGGTTGCTTCATAGCGAAAAGCTTCAGCAGCAAACTGCGGGTAGGCTGTTGCAAAGATGATAAGCGGTACTTTTTTCAGCTCGTGCAGGGATTTGGCCGCTTCCATTCCATTCATTTTAGGCATCTCGACATCAAGGAAAATAACATCCGGCTGAAGCTGGAGGGCTTTCATCACCGCTGCTTCGCCTGATTCAGCCTCGCCGACAACCTGAATTACAGGATATTCTTCCAGTAAATGCTTTAATTCATCTCTGCTGTACCGTTCGTCATCAGCGATTAAGGCTCGGATCGTTTTTTCCATCAGCTTTTTCCTCCGTTTGTGGAATGGCGAATTGGATGTCAGTGCCTATGCCTGGTGTGCTGGCAATTTGCAGCGAAGCTTCCTCACCAAACATCATGGTCAGCCGGCGGTTTACATTGTACAATGCAAGTCCTGATCCCGATTCTGACTGCAGGGTTTCCTTGCCGAGCTGCTCGGCTCTTTCCCGGCTCATTCCCTGTCCATTATCCTTCACTTTTACTTTCGTCATTCCGTCCTGTTTCTGAATTTTGATCATAATGATACAGTCTTGTTCCTTGTTCTTAATCCCATGCTTTACGGCATTTTCCACAATCGGCTGCAGAGTGAGCGGGGGAATTCTCTCCAGAAGGGCCTCCTCTTCAATGTCATATATGACTTTAAGCCGATCCACAAACCGGGTTTCCTCTATTGATAGATAGGCCTTTACATGTCTGAGCTCCTGTTCAAGGGTCGTACAGTTGACTGTTGTGGCCGTAAGGTTCTGCCGCAGAAAATGTGATAGTGATACAAGCAATTTCCGTGCCTGGGCAGGCTCGATCCGCACAAGGGAAATTATCGTATTTAATGAATTAAATAAGAAATGCGGTGAAATTTGCGCCTGCAGCGCTTTAATTTCAGCTTCCTTTGCCAGTTGGTAGGCTTTATCAGCCTCAGCGATCTCGAGCTGATTGCTGAGCAGAACACTGAGCCCCGAAATCAGCTCCATTACGAGATTTGTCATTTCTTTTTCAGAAGTGAAGTAAAACTTCAGCGTTCCGATCGTTTCGCCGCGCAGCTTTAAAGGAGCGACAATGGCAGCACCAAGAGGACAGTTCTCCTCCCGGCAGTGAATGGTCTGGTCATTGGCAGCCACGATTTCTCCGTGTTGAATGACATCCCGTGTGATCTGGGTCTGAATTGGGCTTCCGGAACGGTGATGGTCATTTCCAAGGCCGACATGGGCAAGGATTTCAGTGTGATTAGTGATTGCAACTGCTTTCATTTGAAGTTCCTTATGTAAAATCAGGCAGACTGCCAGAGCGGACTTATGATTAATGCCTTCCCGAAGGTGAGCAAGGGTCTGGTCTGCGATCCGAAGCGTTTTCTGTGCGTGAAAAGCACCTGCCTTTTCTTCTTCGTTAATGACATTTTTTATGATCAGCAAGAATAAGGCACTTCCAAGGCCATTTGCTATAATCATGGGAATCCCAATCATTTCAACAAGCGCTACCGCTTTTTCCATGGGCCGTGAAATTCCAAGGATAATCAGCATTTGCACGGCTTCAGCCGCAGCACCAATGAAAAAGGCTGATGACAGCTTCACATGTTCGTTCTTTCGGCGGAAAAAGCCGGCAAGCAGCCCTGCCACTATGGATGCAAGTCCGCAGGCGATTCCGGTAAAGCCGCCAAGAGTAAACCGGTGGAACCCTGCTATAATACCCGCACCAATTCCTACTTTAGGACCGCCAAGCAATCCGGCAAGCACGACACCGATCACGCGTGAATTGGCAATGGCTTCATCTGAAGCAAGCTCGGATGCCCAGCGGTTAAACTGCAGAGTGTCTGTATTAAAGGCCAGGCCGGAATAGGTTCCAATGATGCCAAAGAAACCGAAAAAAAGAATGGCTTTATACTCCTGCTGCCGTTTTAAGCGTTCCCCATATATCATCTCTCTGAAAAAGCGGAACCTTGTCAGTATTAGCGCAATGGTGACAATAATTCCAAGCCGCTCCAGCATTGTAATCAGCAGTTCCAGCATTATTTAGGCCCCTTTAAGCAAGTCTTTTATCATTATTTTAATAGATTAAAGAGTAAATGAAAAATAGCCTGTTTGAATTTTTCAAAAAAAGGCACAGGCTTTTCAAAGCTGTCTGTCGAAAGTTAATTGAAATTAGTTGCTGAAAAGGAGAGATTGTTCATGGGATTCACGCTGAACCAAATCACACCAGCCCGACTCTTGGCAAACCGCCTTGATATGAAACGTTTCCTTCAAGCGGAGTTCAGCCCCCTGATCGGCAGGAAGGCTTGGATGCAAAACTGGGAGCAGCTGGCGAAAAGGTTTCAGCTTTTTAAATTTGAAGCCTTGTCAGACACAGAAGCTCTTGAGTATAGCTGGGATCCCGACGAAATTGCAGCCATCGCCGATGAAACGTGTAAAGAAGCTGAGAGGCATCTTCATTTTAAAAGCCTGTCTATAACCATTGTGCCTTCCCTGCCTTTCCCATGGTTTCAGAATATAGATCAAACCCTATGGACAAATGGCTACACACTTGGTCCGGATACCATTTTCCTAGCCATTCCGCCTCGGCCGGATCCCGACTTCTTAAAACATATGCTTGCGCATGAACTTCATCATGCTTCCCCTGAAAATCCGGTCTACAATCTTACACTGGAAACCTTTACTCTCACTGATTGGTATAAAATGGAGGGGTGCGCCGAGTACTTCAGTCTTTCGCTTTATAGAGATAAGCGGTGGTGGAAAGCAAGCTTTACTGAGGAAGTCCAGCATCACTATTTGGAGATTGCCAGGCAGAATCAGCATACAGCAGACGATGTGTTAAAAAGTAAAATCTGTTTTGGTGATAAGGAAATGGGCATCCCCATATTTTCCGGCTATTCTTTTGCTTATAAATATAGTAAGGCATTACGCAGAGCAGGAAAAAATCACATGCTATCGGGATTTATTTCATATAGATCCGGTTGAACTGCTTAATCGATATATGATCAGGGAGGACATGTAATTGGAGACAGAAATGCTGAATATATTTGATGACAATCGGAATCAGATTGGTGTTGCTTCCCGAGAAGAGGTACACCTAAAAGGACTCTGGCATGAAACTTTTCACTGCTGGTTCATCGATAAACAAGAAGAAAAGGAATATATTTATTTTCAATACCGCAGCAAGGACAAAAAGGATTACCCGGGATTACTTGACATAACCGCTGCAGGCCATCTTATGAGCCATGAATCCGTCATGGATGGGCTGAGGGAAGTGGAGGAAGAACTGGGGATTCAAGTTGATTTTGCGGATTTGGTGCCATTGGGCGTTATTGATTATATGGCAAAGAAAGAAAATTTTATCGATAAAGAACTGGCGAATGTATTTCTTTATCACAACGGCCATACCCTGGAGGAGTTCAAGCCGCAGCTGGAAGAGGTATCAGGAATCTACCGGATTGCCCTGGAAGACTTTCATGAGCTTTGGTTTGAAGGAAGAGAACATATTCAGGCAGAGGGGTTTCAGGTTGAAAACGATGAAAAAATCACCTCCGCCATAACCGTGTGCAAAGACAACTTTGTTCCGCATGAGGATTACTATTACAGGCGTGTACTGCATTCTATCAGGGAAATGGAGAGGGAATATGCAGATTAAAACAGAAGAAGACATCGTGAAGCTCGTAACACAGGACAAATGGATGATGGATATCCTTTCAGCCGCAAAGTCATTAAACCTCCCTGACTGGTGGGTATGTGCCGGCTTTGTGAGGGCAAAGGTATGGGATACTCTTCATGGTTTCAGGAATAGAACTCATTTGCCGGATGTCGATGTCGTATATTTTAATAAAAGTGACCTTAGGGAAGAAACGGAAAAAGAGCTGGAGTCCAAGCTTAAATCCCTTCTGCCCCAAGTGCCCTGGTCTGTTAAAAATGAGGCAAGAATGCATCTGCTTAATGACCTTCCCCCATATACTTCATCTGTGGATGCGATTTCGAAATTTCCTGAAACGGCTACTGCACTTGGATTAAAGCTTGATGACAAATGCAATGTTATACTCACGGCTCCATGGGGAATCGAGGACCTGCTCTCTTTTAAAATAAACCCCACTCCTCTGTTTGCTGAAGATAGCATGTTATTTGAAGTATTCCTGCAGCGAGTTGAAAAAAAGAACTGGAAATCAATATGGCCAATGTTAGAAGAAATTCAATCAAACGTTTGATTGAAAGGAAGAAGCCAATGAAAAAGGTGTTTTTACTATTGATGCTGCTCATGCTGCCAGTTTCGCAGACATTGGCTGCAAAATGGGTGGAATTAAAGCCGGAAGAGATTGTATCCCGTGCACAAATCATTGTGCTGGGAACATATAATTTCAATAGTAAATTAAAATCAGGCAAGAGCTTTTTTTATGGAAGTCAGTTTCATGTTGAAAAGGTGTATAGAGGGGAAGCGGCAGAAATCATTACGGCAGGCATTGATCAAAACGATACTGGATGGGCAGAGGAATTCCAGCAGGAGGGCGGCAAGTTCCTGTTATTTTTGGAAAAGACAAAGGAAGCCCGCTTTCTTGTACCCGTTGCCGGTTCCAATTGAATGGCGGAAGTTCAGGATGGCAGAATTGTATCGGGGCACGAGGATTATTACGGAAGGATACTGGCTGCAGGAGCAAGAATTCCAAGCCCTGCTAAAGAAAAAGGGGAAGGGCACCTGATGGAATTCCTGCTGTTTTCTTCAATAGGGCTCATCACACTGCTGGTCATTTTAAGGTTTTTATCCAGAGAAAATGCGAATTCTTATTAAGCGCGTCACATTTAGATTATAATAGAGAAATAACAACTAAAGAAAAGGCAGGATTCTGTATGATTGTAAAAAATGAAGAAGAATTAGCAAAACTGAAGGAAATCGGCAAAATTGTCGCGGAAATTCGCGATGCGATGATTGAAAAAACCAAGCCGGGTGTCACCACCAAAGAGCTGGATGATTTAGCCGGAGAGCTGTTTGAAAAGCACGGAGCCATTTCAGGGCCTAAAGGAGAATACGATTTTCCAGGCTTTACATGCATAAGCGTGAACGAAGAGGTAGCCCATGGCATTCCCGGAAGCCGCATAATAAAAGAAGGCGATCTGGTAAACATTGATGTTTCAGGATCAAAGGATGGCTATTTCGCCGATACTGGCCTTTCTTTTGTAGTTGGAGAAGACGAAAAGCTGCAAAAGTTGTGTGATGTGGCACAGGAAGCATTCGACGAAGGTCTGAAAAAGTTAAAGGCGGGCGGCAAGCTGAGCCTTGTTGGTAAAACGGTTCATAAAGTGGCAAGAAACAACGGATTCAACGTTATCATGAATCTGACTGGCCACGGTGTCGGCCGCTCCCTTCACGAGAAGCCGGATCATATTCTGAACTATTTTGATCCTTGGGATAAACAGCTGTTAAAAGAAGGAATGGTCGTAGCCTTCGAACCGTTTATCTCAAGCGGGGATGATGAAGTCAAAGAAATGAGCGACGGCTGGACGTTTGTTACACCAAATAAAAGCCATGTGGCGCAATGTGAACATACGGTTGTGGTCACAAAGGAAGGACCTATTATCTTAACGAAATAATCGTGAACAGGGGCATTGGATGCTCCTGTTTTTTTTATGGTTTATTGCTGCCCGCGAAAAAACGCTTGAACTCTCCAGAACATTCAGCTAAAATAATAAAAATTTCAAATTTTAAAGTAATGACAGAAACAAGTAGCTGTTCATCTCCCTGTTTTAGAGAGCTGATGCCCGGTGTAAATCAGCACATAGATAACAGTGAATTACCTTCTTGAACTTTTCCTGTGAACAAGAGTAGCAGGGAACGGCCCGGACCGTTATTCCGCTGAGTGGAAGAGCAATCTTCAAAAAGGGTGGTACCGCGTTAACCACGTCCCTTTCTTTAGGGGCGTGGTTTTTTATATTCCAATTAGAGAAAGGATGGGAATCATGGACAATTTTTTTGAAAAATTAACAGCTCAACAAAAGCTTGAAGCAGAGAGGCAGCTGGAGATTTACCGCAATGGCTCCCAGGAGATTCTGCCAGAAGCAGAGTTAAAGAATAAAATAGCCAAATCCATTTTTCAAAAGCAGCCTTTAAAAATTAAGCTCGGGCTTGATCCTTCTGCACCGGATGTCCATATCGGCCATACGGTTGTGCTGAATAAATTAAAGCAGTTCCAGGACAACGGTCACGTCATCCAGCTTATTATTGGCGATTTCACCGGGAAAATTGGCGACCCGACAGGCAAATCGACAGCCCGAAACCAGCTTACTGATGAAGAGGTGAAGCATAATGCCAAAACATACTTCGAGCAATTCAGCAAAGTGCTGGACATGGATAAGGTGGATCTCCACTACAACTCAGCATGGCTTTCTGACCTCCAGCTTGAAGACGTTATCCGCCTGTCTGCAAGCATAACAGTTGCCCGCCTGCTGGAACGAAATGACTTTTCGGAGCGGCTGGCCACAGGTAAGCCGATCTCGCTTCATGAATTTTTCTACCCGCTGATGCAGGGCTATGACTCGGTTGCTCTTGAAAGCGATATCGAGCTTGGCGGCAATGACCAGCACTTCAATGTCCTCATGGGACGCCATCTGCAGGAGCATTTTCAAAAGGAAAAGCAGGTGGTCATCCTGATGCCGCTCCTTGAGGGCCTGGATGGCAAAGAGAAGATGTCTAAATCGAAAAACAATTACATCGGTGTGGATGAGGATCCGAATAATATGTACGGCAAAACCATGTCCATACCGGATGTGCTGATCGCAAAATACTTCAATCTCGCAACAGATTTGCCGGTGACCGAAAAACAGCAAATCGCAGAAGGGCTTGAAAACGGAACTCTTCATCCGCGTGACACCAAAATGCTTTTAGGCCGAACAATCGTCCGCATGTACCATGGTGCAGGTGCAGCCGATAAAGCGGAGCAGCATTTCCAAACCATTTTCCAAAAAGGAGCCATGCCGGATGAGATCCCGGAAACCGAATGGAAGGGGGAGGGTGAAATGCTCATTACGGATCTTATTGCCTGCCTTGGCCTTCTTTCCTCCAAAACAGAAGCAAGAAAAATGATTGCAGGAGGCGGCATCCGGATAAACGGAAAAAAAGTCAGCGATGTAAAGCTGCTCGTGAAAATTACAGACGGATTAGTTCTTCAGGCAGGAAAAAGAAAGTTTGTGAAACTGAGGGTGAACTAGGCAAAACACTTTTTTCTCCCATCCTTTTCAAGCTATGATAGAATTGACGAAATTTTTAAAGAAAAGAAGGTGGAGGAAATGAAAGCAATCATTCATGAAGGAAAAGCCGGTCTCAGCGGGTTATCTTATGGTGAAATTGAAAAGCCTGAGCCGGGTGCCGGTGAAGTCAGGGTGAAATTAAAAACGGCAGGGCTGAACCATCGGGATTTATTTGTCCTGAACCGCCACAAGCCGGAAGATCCTGCGCTTGTCATCGGTTCAGACGGAGCGGGAATTATCGACGCAGTCGGAGATGGCGTTACAGACGTGAAGCCAGGCGATGAAGTCATCATTAATCCCGGACTCGGCTGGAAGGAAAAAAGCGATGCACCGCCGGCAGGCTTTGAAATCGTCGGTTTGCCGTTTCATGGCACATTCGCGGAATACATCATTATTCCCGCTGAAAACGCAGCACCCAAGCCAGGGCATTTAACCTGGGAGGAAGCAGGCGTTCTTTCCCTTGCAGCACTAACCGCCTACAGAGCATTATTTACTAGAGGAAAGCTACAGGCAGGCATGAAGGTGTTCATTCCCGGAATTGGAGGAGGAGTGGCAACCTTTTTAATGCAATTCGCAAAAGCGGCAGGGGCAACCGTCTATGTGGCTTCACGTTCAGAGGAAAAATGCCAAAGAGCTCTCGAATTTGGTGCAGATAAAGCCTTGAACAGCAGCGAAGATTTTACGGTAGCACTTGGCGGGGAAAAGGTGGATCTTGTCATTGAATCGGTTGGCCCGGCTACATTTAATAAATCTTTGGAAATCCTTCGGGGTGGCGGTACCATCGTAACATTCGGCTCCTCCACAGGAGATGTGCTGGAACTCAATCTCCGCAGTCTCTTTTACGCTCAGCAAAACCTGCTTGGTTCAACAATGGGAAGTGCAGAGGAATTTCATGAAATGCTCCAGTTTATAGAAAAGCATCAAATCAGGCCGGCAGTGGATCAGTCATTTAACCTGGAACAATATGAACAGGCTTTTGGTCGGATTGAAAACGCAGAGCAATGGGGGAAAATTGCTTTTAATATCAGCTAAAACACAGACACCTCAGCAATGAGGTGTTTTTAATTATAGTAATAAATTTTAAGAATGTTCAAAAAATTAATTGTTATAGATCTTTTGGGATGGTAAAATAGACTTAAATTCTGCATGTTTCGACTTTTGGAGGCTAATATGAAATTTTATCAAACTTTAAGATTTAAAATGAGCCTGATTATGATCCTTCTTTTATTAGTTCCGCTTATGATCATCGGTTTTTTATCTTATCAGCAGACTCAAGCGCTTGAATATGCTATCATCCCCAAGAACTCATTGGAAGAAATCAATCCTGATTTTAAAAACATTTTTGTAAATTATGAGCAATTCCTCACAGCTTTGACAGAATCGGAAGAAATGGAGTCAGATACATACTCATTCCCAAATACAATGGAAAAAGAAATTACAAATATGCCGGCTGCCAACGATCCATTGAAAACTCAATTCTATGAAACATATCTGAGCAGCAGGGCAGAAAATTACGAGAACACCTTAAATCTATATTTTGCAACAGAGGATGAGGGAGAATTTTATCTCTCTAACATCCCGCCGGCTGAGGTTGATCTAAGGGAGTTTGATCCGAGGCAGCGTGACTGGTATTTAAGTGCCAAGCAGGCTGATGGGAAGATGGTCTGGACAGAACCTTATATTGATACGGGAACCGGCAAATCCACTATTACATTAGCAAAAGCTTTTAAAGACGAAGATGGGAATATCGCTGGAGTGGCAGGACTTGATTTTGATATGCATAAGCTTGCTCTTCTAATAAGAGGAGATATTCTGAATAAGTCCTTATTCATTGCCGGTCTATCTGTGCTGGCCGGACTGCTGATTGTTTATATCTTTATGAAAAATTTCATAAAACGTCTTGAAGCCCTTCAATCAGGCATGTATAGACTGGCAAAGGGGGATCTTTCCGTCGATAAACTGTATTCAGCCCAGCAGGACGAACTCGGCAGGTTAGTCTCAAGCTATAACGAAATGATGGAACATTTAAAAGAGCTGATAACCAATGTGATGGATACCTCTCAGCAGGTGGCGGCATCTGCAGAACAGCTGAACGCAAATGCGGATGAAGTGGCAAAGGCCACAGACCAAATTGCAGGGTCCATTCAGGAAGTATCTGAAGGGACGGAAGGGCAAGCAGGAAAGGTTGTCGAGTCCCGCGAACATTTGAACCGAATTAAAGAAGATATCCTGGAGATTTCTTCTTTGTCAGGAAAAGTCGCTAAGTCTTCTGAATATACAGCTGCCAGGTCAGAAGATGGTATGCTGATTGTTAATCGTGCAATTAAGCAGATGGAGA
This sequence comes from Cytobacillus firmus DS1, assembly GCF_000565285.1. Classification (GTDB taxonomy): domain Bacteria; phylum Bacillota; class Bacilli; order Bacillales; family Cytobacillaceae; genus Cytobacillus; species Cytobacillus firmus_A. Next base: position 296,130 of record NZ_APVL01000001.1, read on the forward strand.
TCATCAGCCAAAACACGGATGAGACGGGCAGCATTATTCATAAGCTGGATGAAAAGTCTGCAGAGATCGAGAAGATTCTATCGATTATCAGTCAGATTGCTGACCAGACCAATTTGCTGGCATTGAATGCTGCAATCGAGGCTGCCAGAGCTGGAGAGCACGGCAAAGGGTTTGCAGTTGTTGCAGATGAAGTCCGAAAATTGGCCGAGCAATCAAGTGCTTCTGCAAAGCAAATTTCTTCACTCATTCTCGACATTCAGGATCGAACCAAAATTGCGGTTGAATCCATTTCAAAAGGGGAAGGTACTGTAAAAGAGGGAATCACACTTTTTAGTAAGGCATGGAATTCCTTCGATGAGATATCAGCTGCTGTAAAAGAAACGTATGTACAAATGGAACTTGTGTCCGGGAAAATGGAAAAGATACAGATTAGAACATGCCAGCTTTCAGATTCGTTTAATACCGTTGATGAATATGCAATACAGGCTGCGCAGCACACTCAGGAGGTCGCCAGTGCAACAGAAGAACAGAGCGCTGCCATTCAGGAAGTTTCAGCCGCAACTGGTGTCCTTGCAGACATGGCACAGGAGCTTCATGAAAAGGCTATGAAGTTTAAAATATAAAGAAAGAGCCTGTGGGCTCTTTCTTTTCACTGTCTTATACATGTAAAAACTTTACACAAACCGGATCCGGAACTTTCACATCAGACTGAAGCAATGTTAGCTTCCCTGTATTTTTATCTCTCGAGAACAAAACAATATTGCTGGAATTCTGGTTCGACCCAATAACAAATTTTTCGGTTGGATCGAGCACAAAATCACGCGGCCAGTTTCCTTCTGTAGAGGTATGCTCCAAAAATGCAAGCTCTCCATTATCCAGATTGACGGAGAAAACAGCTATGCTGTCATGCCCGCGGTTGCCGGCATAAACGAAGCGGCCGTCGGAAGAGATATGAATGGCGCTGCCCTGGTTATTTTCCTTAAAACCTTCCGGAAGCGTGGAAATAGCCTGCTTTTGAACGAAGCCTCCATCTTCATGATACTGAAGTAAAAGAACTTCAGAGCTAAACTCGGTCATCACATAGGCATACTTTCCATTTGGATGGAACACAAGGTGTCTGGGACCGCTCCCAGGTTTAACGGCCATGGTGCTATTTTCCTTTAGAATGCCTTCATTCACTTTATACGTAATCACCTGGTCTGTTCCCAGGTCAACTGCAGCTAAATACTTTTCATCCGGAGTCAGCCCGGCATAGTGAGTATGCGGTTTTTCCTGCCTGCTGTCAGGACCTGATCCGCTATGCTCCATAACCGAAACAGCAGGATTTAAAGAGCCGTCCTCATTTGTTAAGTAAGACTCGACTGTCCCTTTATGGTAGTTAGCACTGAAAACATTGCGCACGGAAGAATCCACACTGACATGGCATGGAGGGGAGCCGGCAGAAACCTGGCTGTTGATTTTCTCAAGTGAACCGCTGCTGCTGTCAAGGCGATACGCAGCCACTCCGCCGGATTCGCCTTCCTTGGCTACTGAGAATAAAAATTGATTATCCAGGCTGATTGTTAGATAGGTGGGATTATCTAAATGCGCTGCAGTCCTGACATCGGAAATTCTGCCTGCTTCTGTATCCAGAATAAATGAATAAATCCCTTCACTTTCACCCTTTGTGTATGTGCCTATGTATCCTCTATACTTGGCCATATGAAGCCTCCTCTATATGTTTTCTTCTGAAAATACTCTATCATAATTTGCCTTCTAAACAAAAGGAAGAGGAGTTTTACATTGGAAAAAGAATAGTAAAAAGGAATATATATGAGAGGAGGATGAGGTTGAACGCACCCCATTCAATAATGTCTGTCTGGAGAATCTTTGATTGCTTTCCGATGGAAACTCTGACAAAAGCATGGTTTTACGATAAAGCAGGAACAAAAAAGCAGCGGGATGTTTCTTTAATGAAGGAGCACCGTACCCGATATGGTGTAGCCGGAAACTGTTTTGACCTCGCAATTTGGCTTCTGCACGAATTTAAGGAGGCGGGAATTAAGGCATATCCGGTTGGCCACGAATTAAAAAAACTTTCTGCACATGCTGCAGTGGTGGCGGTAGATGAAGAGGGCCGCCGCTTTCTATGTGATCTGGGCGATCAATGGCTGCAGCCCATATTAATTGATCCGGAGGAAAGGGATTTTACACGGGAAAAAGTAAGCGGATTCTTCCCGGCAGCAGATGTCCAGGTTACAACTGAACGTGGACAGCTGGAAATTGCCTATCACCGCCCAAACGGAAAAATATCGCGGCAGAGTTATGATACGGATCCGGTTGAACTGAAATCCTTTCTGGAAGCAGCTGAACGATCCCAAAACTCTATTTATCCAAAAGCTTTGCTGGAGCAGCGGATTCCTTTTAAGAACGAAACCGCACACTGGGAATTTTACAACTGGAAAAGTTTCCTCAGTACCACAGAAGGCCTGTACCATGATGCCCCTGCGGAATCTATTGAAGAATGGGCAGCACGGATTCATGGAAAGACAGGGTATGATCGGGAGTTTTTAATAGAAGCACTGGGCATCTATAAAAAGCTGGGAGATTGAAAAACTGATGCAGAATGTTTTTTGTCGCCTCTAAATATCTGAGAATCGTTTTTTTTCTGAATGTCTCTCAAAAACTGGATTCGCTCAAAAATGTGGATATCGCCCATAAACACAAAATCGCTCATAACACCAGCAACCAAAGGAGATGCCATGTACATAAAACTCTATCAATATCATATCCGCCCCGAAAACGAACAGGAACTGATGCTGATCCAGAGGAAAGCCGTTCAAATCTACCGGAATTACATCGACGTTCAGACCAAAATGTTAAAAAACAATATAGATGAAACAAAGTGGACAGAAATCAGTTTTTTTTAATCGGAAGAGGACTATCAAAACAAGCTGCCGCTGATAAATAGCGACCCCGACATCCAGGAACTTTATCAAAGGTTTGAATCTCTGCTGATCAGCGATATAAGGGAAGAAGATTATGAGGAATGGCTTTAAAACCAAAATTAATAACTAATCCTCTTAAGGAAATTCTCCTGTTTATTTCCTATTCTGCCATTTTGAAGATATAGTAGGATATAATCGAAGCAACACATAAGAGAGGGGATATACACACATATGGAGCCAATTCAAAAAGTTTCAGCGTATCTTACTCAAAATGCGGAGGTATTATCCGAAGAGATTGTTGCAGAAATTGTAAGCCGGTTTGGTTTCGAAATTCCGAGACAGGAATTTGATGCGGCCGTTTCGATGTATGTTGAGTTTATAAAATATCTGGGAACCATGATTGCTAATATTGAAGACCGGGTTCCTGAAGGATTGGTCGAATGGAGCAAAGGAAACGGCGAACGGGCTGCCTCCATGGGAGGAAAAATTTCCGATATAGTCACCCGATATCCGGACACTCGCCTCGTTTTTACCGATAGATTGCGTAATATAGGGAAAGAGTTTGAGCTAACAGCGGATGAATTTATTTCTATTGTGAAAAAAGTAAACTACATACTCGACATCAGCATTAATGAAACCGTATTCGCTTTTGAGCGCCACTCCGAGGAACAATTAAAGGAGACTCAATCCCAGGTAAATGAGCTTTCGGCAACCATCGTACCGATTCAGGACAGTATTGCAATCCTTCCATTGATCGGGAATATTGACTATGACAGAGCACAGATCATCATTGAGAAAACAGTTCCGCGGGTAAGCCAGCTGGGAATAGAAACCTTAATTATCGATTTTTCCGGCACGGTGAATATAGATATTGAAATCGCCAAGCATATTTTTGATATCCGGAATATCCTCCTTCTGATCGGTGTTAACACCATTGCCACAGGTGTCAGACCCGATTTGGCAAAGAAAGCCGTTACCCTTGGCATTGATTTATCATCCCTTGAAGTCTATTCAAACGTCCTGCAGGCGATTAGAAGCATAAATAAATGAATTGATTGAAGCTGCTCAAGCGGCTTCTTTTTATATAAAAAAATATTGTCGAACCCCCACTCACATGATAGTATTTAGATATTTTCAAATATATTAAATTCACAAAATCATAGATACTATCAAAAAGATTCGTATGGGAGGCTTTTGCATGACTGTTTTTACATCCGCCTATTTTACAATGACTGAACAGGAAGCCATTGAATATGCCAGAACCAGACTGAGTTATTTCGCTCCAGATGCTGAATTGGACTGCAGGGAAATTGGAGATGGCAATTTAAACTATGTGTTTAAGCTGACTGACCATAAACACAATAAGTCTCTGATTATCAAGCAGGCCGGACCGGTTGCCAGAATATCTGATGAATTTAAGCTGTCTCCTGACCGCAACCGCATTGAATACGAAATTCTCGACCTGCAAAACAAGCTCGCTCCAGGTTTCGTTCCACAAGTGTTTAACTACGATCCCATAATGAATTGTACCGCAATGGAGGATCTGTCAGATTACACGATTATGAGGACAGCCTTAATGCAACATGAAAAATTCCCGCTGTTTGCTGACCATATCTCAACTTTCCTGGTAAACACCTTATTGCTTACTTCAGATGTCGTAATGGGGCATAAGGAAAAGAAAGAGCTCGTCCAAAGATTTATCAACCCGGAACTGTGCGAAATTTCAGAGGACCTCGTCTTCACAGAACCATTTTATGACTGTGCGAGAAATGAAGTGTTTGAAGGCACCAGGGAATTTGCCAAAAAGGAAATTTGGGAGGATCCAAAGCTTCAGCTTGAAACGGCAAAGCTTAAATTTGAGTTTATGACCAATGCCCAGTCCCTGCTGCATGGTGATCTGCACACAGGTTCAATTTTTGTAAAAGAAGATTCTACTAAAATTATTGATCCTGAGTTTGCTTTTTATGGCCCGGCCGGATACGATGTCGGAAACGTGATTGCCAACCTGATTTTCGCCTATGTGAATGCGAAATATACCATCACTGAAGATGAAGCAAGAACTGATCAGCTTGGTTACCTTGAAAACACAATAGAAGATATTATCGACTTGTTCCAAACGAAATTCCTGCAGGCCTGGGATGAGAAAGCAACTGAACAAACAGCCAGCAATAAAGACTTTAAGGAATTCTACCTGCATACAATCCTGTGTGACACAGCAGCCGTCACGGGACTTGAACTGTGCAGGAGAATTATCGGACTAGCATCCGTAAAGGATGTCACATCCATTGAAGATTACAGCAGCAGAGCTGCAGCCGAAAAGATTTGTCTGGCAGCCGGAAAAATGTTTATTATGGATAGGGAATCTTTTAAAACAGGAGCGGATTTTGTGCGCACTTTAAAAGACTGTGAAAAAAGATTCTAAAGGAGGCAGCATGATGGGAAAACCAGTGGATGTCATCCAGTCAGTCAGATTGGACGATGAAAACGACACGCTCATTCTATTAGATCAAACAGTTCTGCCGAATGAAAAGAACTTTTTGCATTTGAAAGAATTAAAGGATATTTGGGATGCAATCTATCATCTGAAAGTACGAGGTGCACCTGCCATTGGAATTGCCGCGGCTTACGGTGTCTATTTGGGCACAAAGCAATCAGCGGCAGCGAGCTATGAAGAACTTTATCAGGATTTTAAAAAGGCGAAGGAATTCCTGGCGTCATCACGGCCAACTGCGGTTAATCTGTTTTGGGCGCTCGACCGCATGGAAGCCCGTTTCCAGAAGGAAGAAGGCAAAGCGGCAGCGGAAATAAAGCAGGCCCTGAAACAAGAAGCAGAAAAAATCCGCGCTGAGGATGAAAAGGTGTGCGAGTCGATCGGACAGCACGCGCTTTCCGTGCTTGAGCCTGGATGGGGAATTCTGACACACTGTAATGCCGGTACGATTGCGACCGCTAAATATGGAACAGCTCTTGCTCCGATTTATTTAGGCCAGGAAAAGGGATATGATTTTAAAGTATACGCCGATGAAACCCGCCCGCTTCTGCAGGGGGCCCGCCTGACTGCATGGGAGCTCGGAGAAGCAGGTGTCGATGTTACGCTGATCTGCGATAATATGGCCAGCATCGTTATGAAAGAAGGCAAGGTTCAAGCGGTACTTGTCGGCTGTGACCGCGTTGCAGCCAATGGGGATGCAGCCAATAAGATAGGAACATCAGGCGTTGCGATTCTTGCAAAACATTATAAAATACCATTCTATGTTTGTGCCCCGCTGTCAACAGTCGATCTCGCATGCCAGACAGGGGACGATATTCATATTGAATTAAGAGATTCAGAAGAAATTACGTCTAAATGGTACGAAAAGCCGATGGCGCCAGAAGGTGTGCAAACCTATAATCCCGCATTCGATGTCACAGATCATGAATTAATCACAGGCATTATTACGGAGAATGGCATAGCTTATGCACCGTTCACTGAAAGTCTGTCTAAGATGTTTAAATAGGAAGAATACAGTCTCCTGGCCAAGAGGTCAGGAGGCATTTTCATTTTCATGCTTGCACTTCTATTCTTTATATCTTTAAAGCGTTTAACTAGGAAAATATCCCTGATCAAGATGAAGAACGAGTGTAATTTAACCCTTTGCATCAATCAAAGGTACTATTTTATTTGGGGTAATTCCTTTTTTTATGGAAAATTCATCAAGAAAACAACGTGTGAATAGTAGAAATTATTTGTAAACCCTCCAAAATGCCTGATACTTTTTGAGAAACTATGTTTTTATTCCTGATTCCAAAGTCTGATAATTAAATAATTTAGCATATTGTTAGAGTCTGAATATTTTAAATATACTTTAATTACAACAAGAAACGACAGGAAAAAATATAGATTCGAGAGGAGAAAAAGGATGAAGAAAAAAAGGGCATTAGGAGCAGCACTTCTAAGTATGACCATGGGTTTATCAGTTTTCACTGCGGGGGCTTTTGCAAAAGAGCCAGAGACTCAAAACGAAACTTACCGGGTATTGATCCAGGGACCATCAAACGCTAAAGCTTCTGTGAATTCACAGGTGGACAAGCGATGGGATTTTGGAAGCGATGGCATGACTGCAGAAGTCAATGCAAAGCAATACCAGGCACTGATGAAAAATAAGAACTTAAAGATTGAAAAGGTAAACGAAGTTACTCTTGATACTGCCAGAACGGAAGCGTCCAAGAAAGATTCTGTTTCTATTCAGGCAGCAGGATATCCAAGTGATCAGACACCATGGGGAATTGCTTCCATCTATAATAACAGCAGCATTACAAGTACGTCAGGAGGAAGCGGAATTAAGGTTGCTGTTCTTGATACAGGTGTTTATACAAGTCATATCGACCTCGAAGGCTCTGCAGAGCAATGTAAGGATTTCACTCAATCCAGCCCGATTGTAAATGGCTCATGTACTGATCGTCAGGGACATGGTACACATGTAGCTGGGACAGTTTTAGCACATGGGGGATATGATGGACAGGGAATTTATGGAGTAGCTCCACAGGCGAAATTATGGGCATACAAAGTGCTTGGAGATAACGGCTCAGGCTACTCAGATGATATTGCAGCAGCAATCCGCCACGTTGCAGACGAAGCATCCCGCACAGGATCAAAAGTGGTCATCAATATGTCACTTGGTTCAAGCGGCAAGGATTCTCTAATCAGCAGTGCGGTTGATTATGCCTACAGCAAAGGTGTCCTTGTTGTTGCCGCAGCAGGAAATTCCGGCTACAGCGCTAATACAATCGGCTATCCTGGAGCTTTAAAGAATGCGATCGCGGTTGCAGCCCTTGAAAATGTTCAGCAGAACGGTACATACCGTGTGGCAAACTTCTCTTCCCGCGGAAACCCAAGCACTGACGGCGACTATGTCATTCAGGAAAAAGACGTAGAAGTGTCTGCACCAGGTGCAAGCATCGAGTCTACGTGGTATAACGGAGGCTACAACACAATAAGCGGCACATCCATGGCTACACCTCATGTAGCCGGCCTTGCAGCGAAAATTTGGTCATCAAGCCCTTCCATGAGCCATACTCAGATTCGCACAGAGCTTCAAAACCGTGCCAAGCAATATGACATTAAAGGCGGATACGGGGCAGCTGCCGGTGACGACTATGCGTCAGGCTTCGGATACCCTCGCGTAAAATAAAAGAACAGCATCATACCCCCCGAAAACCGTCTGATCTCTGATCAGGCGGTTTTATAATATTTCCGCGGAAATGATCAAATTTTAGCGAAACATGAAAACTAATGGAAAATGCTGAAAGAAACTAACTTTGAATATACAATAGGGAGTAGATGTGAATAGGAAAGGGGATGATAGTCATGGCTTTTAATAATACATATCTTAATGACCAGGAAGCAAAGGAACTCATCTGTGAAATCGGCAGAAGAATTTACAATAAAAACTTCGTTGCTGCAAACGATGGAAACATTTCCATTAAAGTGAACGACCGTGAACTCTGGACAACACCAACCGGAGTGAGTAAAGGGTTTATGACACCGGATATGATGGTTAAGCTGGACCTTTCAGGGAATGTCCAGGAAGGGAAGCTGAAGCCATCTTCAGAAGTAAAGATGCACCTTAGAGTGTATCAGGAAAATCCTGAAGCAAAGGCTGTTGTACATGCCCATCCGCCTGTGGCCACATCATTTGCCATAGCCGGAATCAGCCTTGAAAAACCCGTTTCACCGGAAGCGGTAGTCCTGCTTGGCAGAGTGCCGGTTGCGCCGTATGCCACACCAGGTACACAGGAAGTTCCGGACTCAATTGCCCCATACTGCAGGGATTACAATGCTGTACTTCTAGCGAACCATGGTGCCCTAACCTGGGGAAGGGACTTAACAGAGGCCTATTTTAGGATGGAGTCATTGGAACACTATGCACTCATGCTGATGTATTCCGAACACATCATTCAAAAGTCAAACCAGCTGAGCCCTGGACAAATTGCAGAGCTGATCTCGATCCGTGAAAAAATGGGCATTCATACAGGCGGAATCCCGGTTCCGAAAAGTGATAAGGAAATCCGGACAGCTCCCGGCCTCCCGGAAGAAATGATCGAAAATATCGTTCGGAGAGTAACGGAAGAAGTCTTGAAAAACGTTTTAAAATAGCGAAAATAGGATAGCTATAAGGGTATAGAAATTCTGTATATTTTTAACCTTTTAACGAAACCTATCTTGAAAACCTTAAAGAACGTGAGGAGAGATTCCGATGAAACTGCTGGTCATTGGCGGGGTGGCTGCAAGTATGTCAGCCGCATCGAAATTAAGGAGAATGGACGAAAAAGCGGAAATTACCGTGTATGAAAAAGGAAAATTTTTATCTTACGGTGCCTGCGGTCTTCCGTATTACATTTCCGGCGAAAATGATGATTACCGGAAAATGATCGCAAGAACACAGGAGCAATTTTCTGAGAGAAACATTAAAACACATCTTCAGCATGAAGTATTAAAAGTGGATACAGATAAGAAGAAAGTAACGGTTAAAGACCTTGGATCAGGAGAAATATTTACGGATACTTACGATAAGCTGATGATCGGAACAGGCACGTTTCCCATCATGCCTCCATTTCCTGGAGCTGATCTTGAGAACGTTCAGGTGCTGAAAACAATGGAAGATGGGATGGTACTAAAAGAAATTTCCCGCAAACCAGAAGTGAAAGATGTTGTTATTGTCGGCGGAGGCTATATTGGAATCGAAGTGGTCGAAGCGATGAAAACCCTCGGCAAAAATGTGCGAGTTATTGAAATGGGTGAAAGAATCTTAGCGCCTTTCGATAAGGAAATAACCGATATCGCTGAAAAAGAAATCCGTGATCACGGTGTAGAACTTAACCTGGGAGAAAAGGTGGAAAGTTTCAGCGGCAATGGGGAAGTGGAAAGTGTCAAAACTGATAAAGGCACTTATAAAGCAGATTTAGTGCTAGTTGCTGCAGGTGTAAAGCCAGCTACGAAATTTCTGGAAGGATCGGGAATAGAAATGGCGGAAAATGGTGCCATTATCATCGACCGTGAAATGCGGACAAATATAGAAGGTGTTTATGCAGCGGGGGATTGCGCTCAGGTTTATCACAAAGTGCTTGAAGAGAATGATTATATTCCGCTTGGAACAAATGCAAATAAATGCGGCCGCCTGGCTGGGGCCAATATAGCCGGAAGTCATGAAAAATATGTGGGAACTCTGGGAAGCGCCGCGATTAAAATTTTTAATATGGAGCTCGGAAGAACGGGACTTTCCGAGAAGGATGCAAAAAAGCTTGGCATAGGCTATACAACTGAATTCGTGAAAGCCGCCGATCATCCGGATTACTATCCCAATCAGACCCCTATCTGGATCAAGCTGATCTGTGAAAAGGGAACAAACCGGATTCTCGGAGCCCACGCCATCGGAAATAAAGGAGTGGTCCTTCGAATCGATGTATTTGCTGTTGCCATCCACAATAAGATGGCAGCAGAAGATCTTGGAATGGTGGATCTTTGTTATGCTCCGCCATTTGCAGGTGTCTGGGATGCTGTCCATATCGCAAGCAATGCAGCGAAAATAGATTAAAGTCAGCGGAAGCGCTGGCTTTTTAAATTTTTTAGAAGGTTTTTGTAAGAAGCTGTTGAATATTGTCCATATGAAATCCCTTTTATGGAGGCTGAAATGTTTACAAGAATCGATACAGTCTTTTTGCAGGTAACTGATTTTGGAAAAGCCATTGAATGGTACAGCACAGTGCTTGGCTTCCCGGTAAGATGGAGGGATGACCAGGGAGGGTATGCAGCCTTGGAAGTCGGGGAAACGCCTTTAACCCTTGTGCGCTCTGAAAAGGTAATCCCTTCCTTCCATATGCCATTTAACTTTTATGCTTCCGATATTGATGAAGCACATCAGCATCTGGCAGGGCATAATGTCAAAACCGGTCAAATCCAGGAAGATGGAACGGTAAAGTGGTTTGAGTTTGAAGATCCTGACGGCAATAAGCTTGGCGTATGCCATTTTAAAGAATAAGGAAAAGCTGCCTTTTTAGGGCAGCTTTTACAGTTAAGAATATGAATCCTTTGCTAGCTTCGGATGGCGGTTCATGGCACCAAGCAGAATCAGTCCGCTCAGGATAAGCAGGAGGCTTGTGACCACGAAGACTGCAGAAAAACCCAAATAGCCAGAGATCAAACCGCCGATGACAGGTCCGATGATATTGCCGAAAAAGCGAAGGCTTGTGTTGTAGCCAAGGACCTCACCCTGCATGGCGACGGGAGCTTCCTGCCGTATATAGGCAATACGGACAGGAATGATGCCTCCGATGGTGACGCCAAGTGCAAAGCGGACAAGAACAAGCTGCCACATGTTTGAGACAAATCCTCCCGGCAGATAAAACAAGCCTGCAAGAAGGAGGAGAACAACCAATGTTTTAATATATCCATGCTGGTCCCCGATTTTCCCCCATTGCCTTGCCATCAGCAGATTGCCAAGCCCTGCAGCTGAAAAAGCAATTCCAGCAAAGAACGCCAGATTTTCCGGTCCATGCAATTCACTGACATATAAAGATAGGATAGGCTGGATGCTGAAATGTGCGATTTGAACAAGCGTTGATATTAGCATAACTGTCAGCAGGACAGGATTGCTGATAATATGCCGGATGACTGCCTTGCTTGAATACCGTGTTTTCTCGCCCTTTTGCGTTTGGATTTTGTGTTCTTTTGTGAAGAAGACAAGAAAAGCAGAAACAAAGATGGCGATGGAGGTCCACTTAAAGGTATCTGCAAACCCGAATAAGTCTGCAAGAACTCCGCCAAGAAGCGGACCCATTAAAGAACCTGTAATGCTTCCGGTCTGCAGTGTCCCCATCACCCTGCCGGCAATTTCCTTCGGAGTCTGCGTGGAAATGAACGCCTGGGACATTCCGATGAAGCCTGTAAAAATTCCCGTAAACAGCCTGAGAAAAAACAGCTGCCAGACGTTTGTCACGTACCCCATCAGGAAAATGGATATGCCCATCCCGATACCGGACAGAATCAATATTTTCCTGCGTCCAAAAAGATCCCCGATTCTTCCCCAGACAGGTGAAAAAAGAAACGCAGTCACAAATGTGATCGCAAACGTCCACCCTGACCAATGCTGCACATAGGTTGGAGAATAGTCACCAAAACTCTCTATATATAATGAAATAAAGGGGAGCACCATCGTCATGCTGCCTGCCACAAAGAAATTGGCAAACCACATGATCATTAAATTTCTTTTAGTCTGTTTTACCATATTTGAAACACTTCTTTCCGGTCAACATTTCGTTTCCCTAAATATATAATAACGAAAATTACAAAAAATAGGAAGGATTATGCTATCACTCTAATTTTTTAATTATCCTTTAATCTATGATGAAAACCGCTTTACTCAGGAAAACCAGAAACTTCTATGACATTTTTACCAGAGTCCGTGAAAAAAGCATTGTCTTATAACAGTATTTATTCTATAATTCCTAATAGGAAAAAGATTCAGAATATATACGAAAAAGGGGGAAGTTGTTTGGAAGCTTTTATTAATCAGCTAAACGGAATTTTATGGAGCACACCTGTTATTTACATCTGTTTAGCAATAGGATTGTTCTTCTCAGTTTTAACTCGATTTTTGCAGGTCCGCCATATCAAGGATATGGTACTGCTCATGTTTCAAGGGAAAAGTTCCGCAGCGGGCGTTTCGTCTTTCCAGGCCTTATCTATTGCTCTTTCCGGCCGTGTAGGAACTGGTAACATCGCAGGTACTGCCACTGCCATCGCAATGGGTGGACCTGGTGCTGTATTCTGGATGTGGGCCATCGCTTTTATCGGAGCAGGCAGTGCATTCGTTGAATCAACGCTGGCACAGATTTACAAAGTGAAAAAAGACGGGCTATACCGAGGCGGTCCGGCCTATTATATTGAAAAGGGAATCGGAATTAAATGGTTTGCCGTACTTTTCGCTATTTCTGCTTTGCTTGCTATGGCACTTTTAATGCCTGGCATCCAGTCAAACTCAATTGCACTCGGTATGGAAAATGCGTTTGGCATAGACAAAACAGTTACGGGCCTTATCATTATCGGTTTACTTGCCCTGATTATTTTCGGCGGTGTTAAGCGTATTGCAACTGTAGCTCAATATACCGTTCCTTTTATGGCAGTGGGTTATATTTTAGTCGCTTTAATTATTATTGCCATGAACATTGGTGAGCTGCCTGGCGTAATATCGTTAATCTTCAGCAGTGCCTTTGGTGCAGACTCCATGTTTGGGGGAATTATCGGAAGCGCAATCGCATGGGGTGTAAAACGCGGAATTTACTCAAACGAAGCTGGTCAGGGTACAGGCCCGCATGCTGCTGCAGCTGCTGAGGTTTCTCACCCTGCCAAGCAAGGTCTTGTGCAGGCATTCTCTGTATATATTGACACGCTATTCGTATGTTCCGCTACTGCTTTCATGATCCTGTTTACTGGAATGTTCAATACAGTCGGAGCTGATGGAAAGACTCCAATTGTAGAATACCTTCCAGGAGTGGAAGCTGGACCTGGATATACTCAGGCAGCTGTTGAATCTGTGCTTCCAGGCTTCGGTGCCGGATTTGTTGCTGTTTCTCTTTTCTTCTTTGCTTTCACAACTATCATGGCCTACTACTATATGGCTGAAACAAACGTAGCTTACCTGATTAGCGGCAAGAACAGCAAGCTGGCGATGTTTATCCTGAAGATAGTTTTGCTTGCTGCAACATTCTATGGTGCTGTTAAAACAGCAGGCCTGGCATGGGCTCTCGGAGATGTTGGCTTGGGACTGATGGTTTGGCTGAACTTAATTGCCATCGTAATCCTAAGAAAACCGGCTTTGATTGCCCTGAAAGATTATGAGGCCCAGAAGAAACAAGGTCTTGATCCAGTATTCAATTCCAAGAAGCTTGGCATTAAAAATGCTGAGTATTGGGAAGAGGAATACAAGCCTCAGGAAGAAAAAGTATCTTAATAGAATGATAAGAGATGTCCGGCTGATGCCGGGCATTTTCTTTTACAATTTTTAAACTGTTTTTACAATTTTCAGGTTATTTCTTAGCATTCTCTTAATATTCATCTTTTAGTATTGTACTTGGGTTTGGTACATAAATACGATGAAAACATTATCAAATAATATGAAGAGGTGCTGAGGATGACTGAATTGAATCGCCGCAAGTTTTTAACGTATGTTGGTACAGGTATGGGAGCATTGACTGTAGCTTCGACAGGTTTGGGGGCAATGGTTCCAAAAGCGGAAGCTAAGGGGGTTGAGGCAGCCTCCCATTTATTCGGATTCCAGAAGAAAATCTCTGGCTTGAATTTTAAGCCGATTGACCCGACGGATAAAGACGATCTTGTTTTGCCGCGTGGATACAAATACGATGTGGTGGCAGCCTATGGAGATGTGATTAATAAAAGCGGTGATACATTCGGCTTTAACAATGACTTTACATTATATTTTCCAATTGATAAGGACAAGCGCGGTCTCTTATGGGTGAATCATGAATATTCAAGCGATCTATTTGTTCATGGTGCAAGGCCGGCAAATGGCAAGTATACAGCAGCGCAAATTCAAAAAATGCTTTACAACCAGGGCGGATCGATAATCGAGGTATACCGTGATAATGAAGGTACCTGGAAAATGGACACAGATTCCAAATATGCGCGCCGTATTACAGGCTTGACTCCGTTCCAGCTTACAGGTCCTGCCAAAGGTTCAAAAGCAGTGGGTGGTGCAACGAATGTACAGGGGACTTTTGCCAATTGTTCCGGCGGCATGACATTGTGGGGCACTGTTTTATCAGCTGAGGAAAACTTCGAATCTACTTCAAAGGATGCAGGATTAAATGATACACATTATGGCTGGATTGTGGAAATCGATCCGTTTGATCCCAATTTTAAGCCGCGCAAGCACACCGCCCTTGGTCGCTTCAACCATGAAAATGCAGCAGTCGGCTTGACGAATGACAATCGGGTTGTGGTTTATATGGGTGATGATAAGAAAGATGCCTGCGTGTATAAGTTCATCAGTAAAAATAAATATGTAAAATCCCGCGGAAAAGCAAATTCTGACCTTCTTGAAGAAGGGACGCTTTATGTGGCTAATATGGGCAGCGGAAAATGGGTGCCATTAACGATCGAAAATGTACAGAAAGCCGCAAAAGGGAATTCAGATCGTTTAAAGAAATTCCAGACACAGGCGGATGTGGCTGTTCACTGCCATGAAGCAGCTCTCCTTGTTGGCGGAACGCCTACTGACCGTCCGGAGGATGTGGAAATCAGCCCATTCGATAAAACGGTATTCATTGCCCATACAAACAATGATAAACATGGAAACTTCCATGGCCATATTACCAGATTTATCGAAGAGGGAGATGACCTGGGGGCACTGGCTTTTGATTTTGAAATCTTTGCAGCCGGCGGAAAACAGAGCGGCTTCAGTGCACCTGATAACCTGACTTTCGATAGCCTTGGCAATCTCTGGACTGTCACCGATATGTCTTCAAGCAAACTGAATACAGGAATCTACACGCATTTTGCCAACAATGGCATGTTCGTCATCCCGACAATCGGAAAAAATACAGGAGAAGCCTTTCAGTTTGCTTCAGCTCCTGTTGAAGCGGAACTGACTGGACCATCCTTTACACCAAACGAAACGACCCTGTTCCTGTCCATTCAGCATCCGGGAGAAGAGACGGAAGACCTGAACAATCTGACAAGCAAATGGCCGCACCGCAAGGGAGATACCATGCCGCGTCCGGGAGTTGTGGCAATTACAGGCTTCAAATACTAGGAGGTTACTATGCTATCAAATATCGGGATACCAGGATTGATTATTGTTCTAGTGCTGGCGCTGATCATTTTCGGGCCATCCAAGCTTCCTGAAATCGGAAGGGCATTCGGCACAACCCTGAAAGAATTCAAGAAATCCACACGCGAACTTGTTTCCGACGAACAGCCGGAAGATAAGAAAAAAGAATTGCTATAAGAATGAATAGGGAAGGGAGGGATATCTTCCTTCCTTTTATATTGAGGTGATTAATATGAATAATGACGCAGTGAATGTCCTCCAGCATTTTGAAGAGCTCCGGAAGAGGCTGATGATTATAGCTGCTGTCTTTATAGCATTCTTGGCACTATCCTTTATTTTCGTCAGCGACATTTACCAGTGGCTGGTTAAAGATCTGGACTTTAAATTGGCTGTTCTCGGTCCCTCTGAGATTCTATGGGTCTATTTTATGCTTGCGTCAGTTGTCGCCATTGCAGCCGCCATCCCGGTAGCTGCCCATCAAATCTGGCTGTTCGTCAGCCCGGCGCTCACCGGAATGGAGAAAAAGGTGGCATTATCCTATATTCCCGCGTTATTTTTCCTGTTCATTACCGGTATAGCATTCGGATATTTCATTCTTTTGCCGCTGGTTCTGAATTTTTTAATGACCTTATCGGGAGATATGTTCACCGCCTTTTTTACAACGGAAAAATACTTTCAATTCGTGCTGCATTTAACACTGCCATTCGGCTTTCTGTTCGAGCTTCCGGTTGTGATTATGTTCCTGACCAGCCTTGGCATCCTCAATCCCTATTCGCTGCAGAAGATAAGGAAGTATGCCTATTTCGTGCTGATTGTGGTGGCGATTTTAGTTACACCGCCCGATTTTATTTCAGATATTTTGGTTACATTGCCTCTCCTGCTGCTGTACGAGGCGAGTGTAAGCCTGTCCAAAATTATATATAACAGAAAGCTGAAAAAGCAGGCTGTTTTGCAGTAAAGAATGAACATTGGAATTATTTTCAAAACGCATATTGGATATTTATGGAGTTAACTCCTTTCTTAAATGGGTATAGCCTATTAAGTCATTTAAGGAGTGTGAAGCATGAGAGCTGTAACTTATCAGGGAGCGAAAGATATTCAAGTGAAAAATGTAGAGGATCCCAGAGTTGAAAAAAGGGATGATGTTATTATCCGGATCACATCAACAGCCATTTGCGGATCGGATCTTCACTTATATCAGGGAAACATGCCATTGCGGCCCGGGTATATTATCGGGCATGAACCGATGGGAATCGTTGAGGAGACAGGCCCTGATGTGACGCGGGTAAAAAAAGGCGACAGGGTAGTCATCCCATTTAATGTGTCGTGCGGGCATTGCTTCTACTGCCAGCATGATATGGAAAGCCAATGTGACAATTCCAACCCCCATAACGATTCAGGCGGCTATTTTGGCTATACAGAGAAATATGGAAATCATCCCGGCGGCCAGGCAGAGTTTTTAAAGGTGCCCTTTGGCAATTTCATGCCCTTTGTCATACCGGAATCATGCGAACTGGAGGATGAATCGCTGCTCTTTTTATCGGATGTTCTGCCGACAGCATATTGGAGCGTGGAACATTCAGGCGTTAAAGCGGGAGATACGGTCGTCGTCCTCGGCTGCGGCCCTATCGGGTTAATGACCCAAAAATTCGCCTGGATGAAAGGAGCTAAACGGGTAATAGCAATAGACCATCTTGATTACCGTCTGAATCACGCCAAACTCACCAATGATGTGGAGGTCTATGACTTCACGAAATATGATGACATGGGTGCTTATCTAAAAGAAGTTACCCAGGGCGGAGCTGATGTGGTCATCGATTGCGTAGGCATGGACGGGAAGAAATCCGCAGTGGAAAAGATTGAACAGAAACTGAAGCTGCAGGGTGGAACGCTTGGCCCGATCCAAATTGCGACGAAAGCCGTACGTAAATTTGGGACAGTCCAGCTGACAGGTGTGTACGGGCTGACTTACAATATGTTCCCGCTGGAGGAATTTTTCTCGAGAAATGTTACCATTAAAATGGGACAAGCCCCTGTTGTGCACTACATGCCTGAGCTGTTCGAAAAGATCACAAACAAGGAATTTGATCCAAAGTCAATCATTACTCATCAGATTCCTCTCGAAGAAGCAGGTCGTGCATATAAGATTTTTAATGACCATGAAGATGACTGCATTAAAGTCATCTTAAAACCTTAGCTGTTATACACTAACCGGCCTGGATATACCAGGGCCGGTTTTTTGAAGTTTAAGAATATAACATAATATACATGTTTCGACACAAACGTATATAATAGTGCTAAAGGTATATTATTAATAGAGTTATCCAAGGAGCATGTAAATGAAAGGCTTTAATCAAGTTACTTTGATAAAGGAAGAAACAAAAGCAGTCACCGTTTTTATCTGGCTGTTTTATATTATTTTAACACTTTATGATTTATTTTATTATTATCTGCTTCCCCTCAATACAGGCGGCACTACCGGGCTGCCAAATGGCGGACTTGGTTGGGGGTATTACCTGGCTATTATCTTGCTCTTGCCCTTAGCGGTTTATCTAATCAGGACAAAACGCCCTTTTCAGGTAAAATACTTATTTTTTGCAGGTTTTTTTCTGATAGATTTTAGTAACAGCATGCTGATCTATTTGGGTGAGTCGAAGGAATTTCAGAGCGGAAGCGCAGTAGAGCTTTTGTTTATTATATTTGCGCCGATTTTTGTGAATAAGCGCTATTTTTGGATAGTAACGGGCGGAATGATAGCAAAGTATCTTCTGGCTGGTTTACTGTTGAGCAGCCAGAAGGTAATGGTGCCAATCGTGCTTATGGTCATTTTTTCAAGTGTTTCATATGTTCTGCTTAACCGCTTCTATTCATATATTCACTCGCTGACACATGTTTTCCAGGAACTTCGCCAGACGGAAAAGCTGGCTGCTGTCGGACAGATGGCTTCGGCAGTGGGCCACGAAGTGAGAAATCCTTTAGCAGCATTAAGAGGGTTTACTCAGCTGCAGATGGAAAAACACCCTGAAGATAGGGATCGATATAAAATTATGATTGAGGAAATCGACCGGATTAATCTGATTGCCGATGATCTTATGATCCTGAGCAAACCAAGGCTGCCTATGTTTAAAAGGGTTGAACTGAATTCAGTGATTCAATACGTCCTCTCGATTATTAAAGAACAGGCGGCCAATCAGAATATCCGTTTTGAAACAGAGAATCTGAAATCCCTTCCTAAAGTGCAATGTGACGAACATATGCTGAAGCAGGCATTTATTAATCTGATCAAAAATGCGATGGAATCTATGACAGAAGGCGGCACGATCCTGATTACGGCTAAAATGGCGGAGAATGACAGCGTTCTGATCAGCATTAAAGATGAAGGCTGCGGAATTGGTACCGAAAATATAGATCAGGTATCGGATCCGTTTTATACAACTAAACCGGATGGAACCGGTCTGGGTCTGATGGTTACCAAGCAGATTATGGTTGAACACAAGGCGGGAATCACATTTGAAAGTGAAGTGGGGAAAGGGACAATTGTGAACCTTACGATTCCTATAGAGCAGCCCAGAATAAAAGAATCTTAGGGGATGTACCTTTAATGTGCATCCTCTATTTATATTTAGGACGAATGGCCGATATAAACAGAGAGATAATAGTTGCTATTTACCTACTTGTTATACATAATATATACAATACATGTACAAAATGGCTAAAGGGCCGGGGGGACACGACTATGCTATTTCAGTTAAGAAAGAAGAATCCACCTTTATTTTTTCAGCCGGAAATGAGCTTTCCAGGATTAGAGGAAACAGTGGATGTAAAAGATAAGCGTATTTCAGAACGATTGTGGTATATGGGCTTTTCAAAGAAGCATCTTGAGACACTTCAGGATCTGAACCCTGTGATTTCACCACTGCTGGATGAACTGCTTCAGAAGGTTTTGGATCATCTTTATAAGCAGTCGCCATTAAAGAGAATTGCTGAAAATAATACAAGCAGAGAAAGGTTATATGGCGTATTTGTCCGGTACTTCCAGAGCTTATTAAGCGGCAATCTTGATGAGGAATACTTCGCGATGAGAACTCGGATTGGCAATACCCATAACGGGGCTGGTCTTCCAGTTGAGTGGTTTCTGGCCACATATTCTGCCATTAATTCATTATTGGTTCCTAAGGTCGTGGCGGAACTGCACCAGGACCCTGAGAAGCTGACGAACGCATTGCTGGCTCTTACGCATATCATCAATTTGGATTCCCAGCTTGTTGTTGAAAATTATCTGCAGGCCAGAATGAATGAACTGAATGTATTAAATGATTCGAATGCCCAGCTGCAAAAAGAATTAAATTCGATCAGCCAGGAAGTAGCAGCCTCGGTCCAGCAGACGGAAGCTTCGATCAATGAGACAAGCTTAAAAGCTGATCAAATCCGCAGTGAAACCGAAACAACGCAAAAGAGCAGTAAAAATCTGCTGAACCTGACTAATCTCAACCAAACGCAGATGGACGAGATGGTTCATGCATTCAATAAAGTTCTTCAGGATGTGGAGCAGTCTATAAGCGGAATTGAAGCATTAAAAGGAATCTCGGAGCAAATTATTACGATGACAAAAGGGATTGAGGATATTGCCGATCAGACGAATCTGCTGGCGCTGAATGCATCAATTGAGGCGGCCCGGGCGGGTGATGAAGGCCGGGGATTTGCCGTAGTGGCTACCGAAGTGAGGAAACTGGCAGAAAACTCTAAGAAGATGAGCAGCCATATCAAGGAACAAATCGAAAAAAGCGACAATCAAATCAGCGTGCTGGTTGATACGATGAACTCCATGAATCTCTCAACAAAAGAATCACAAGCTCAGATTCAGCAGGTAAAAGGCGGGCTTGTTACCGTAAAAATGGAAATGGAACAGTATCTGGACATGTTCGGCCGCAACAAAACGGACCTTGACAGCATCGTTCAGTCCATTCAGGAAATTAATCATACAACTGAAAGTCTTTCCCTTCTTGCAAATGAGCTGAAGGAAAAGGCTGAGGGCGGAGATAGGAATCTTTAACTGCCAATATAATAACTATTTAAAATGATGCAGCATCCTTTGAGGGTGCTGTTTTTTTAGGTATTTAGAAAGTGATTTTTACAAAAAATTAATAAATTGCCACACGAATTGCTCCTAATTGCTCATTCTCAAATAAGTCTAAAAATAGATAGAATTATGAATGTTATCATCCTAATCTACTAAAATCGAGGAGATGTATTCATTTGAAAAATCCTGCGCGCAAATTAGGTAAAACAATTCTTGCTGCAACGATGTCCCTTTCTGTCTTAGCAGCACCTGTTTCATATGATTCTGTCATGGCGGCAAAACCTGATCATGCGAGTAAACCGGAACACAAATCCAGCCATGAAGTAAGCCTGCGGATACTGGGAACAACAGATATACATACACACCTTTATAACTATGATTATTATAAAGATGCAGAAACCATTGAATTTGGACTGGCTAAAACAGCTACCTTAATCAAACAGGCAAGGAAAGAAGCAAAGAATACATTATTATTTGACAACGGCGACTTAATTCAGGGAAATCCGCTTGGCGATTATAAAGCAAAAGTAGATAAGCTTGAGGATGGGGAAATGCATCCTGTATTCAAGGCTATGGAACTATTAGATTATGATGCCGCTACGGTAGGAAACCATGAATTCAACTATGGCCTCGATTATTTGGATGAGGTCCTGGATGATTCGCCATTTCCTTATGTAAATGCCAATGTCTACAAAGATGACCACGATCAAAATCCGAAAAACGATGAAAATTACTTTAAACCATATAAAATCATCAAGAAAAAAGTGGTTGACGAAAAAGGCCGAAAACAGGTCATTAAGGTTGGGGTTATCGGTGCTGTAACTCCGCAGATTACACAATGGGATAAAGCCAATCTTGATGGGGAAATCATTACAAAAGACATTGTACAATCAGTAGAAGCCAATATTCCTAAAATGAAAAAAGACGGGGCCGACATTATCATTGCACTCGCGCACTCCGGCATGGGGGACGCGGCATATGCTGAGATGGAAGAAAATGCAGCCTACGATTTAACAAAAATTAAGGGAATTGATGCGGTCATTTCCGGACACAACCATAAGAATTTTCCGGGAGATTTCACCGATCTTCCTGGTGTGGATACAAAAAAGGGAACGGTCAACGGAGTGCCGTTCATCATGCCGGGCAGTTGGGGCAACCAGCTTGGCGTTATGGACCTGACCATTGCCAAGGTGAAGGGCAAGTGGCAAGTGAAGGATTCCCAGTCATCTTTAAGGTCTATTTTCAGAAGCTATAAAAATGAATCCGGTGCGACCGTCAAGGAAAGCCTTGCAGATGCAGATCCTGCTATTTTGAAAGCTGTAAAGGAAGAGCATGAAGGAACCTTGAATTATGTCCGCCAGCCTGTCGGGGAAACAACAGCTGATATTCACAGCTATTTTGCACTCGTAAAAGATGATCCGTCCATTCAAATTGTGACCAATGCACAGAGGTGGTATATCGAGAAGCAATTAATAGGAACACCAGATGAAAATACACCAGTGCTTTCAGCGGGAGCACCTTTTAAAGCAGGCGGACGCAACGGGGCGAGCTATTACACATATATTCCAGAAGGCACAATCGCCATTAAGAATGTAGCCGATCTATACCTGTATCCGAATACAGTCGCTACGGTAAAAATTAAAGGAGCAGATGTGAAAGAATGGCTTGAAATGTCGGCAGGCCAGTTCAATCAGATCAAAGAAAATGAAGCGGAAGAACAGTCATTGATAAATAATGATTTCCCAACCTATAACTATGATGTAATCGATGGTGTGACATATGAGATCGATGTAACAGAACCTGCCAAGTATGATAAAGATGGCAAGCAGGTTAATGCCGATGCAAGCAGAATCAAAAATCTTCAGTATAACGGAGCGCCTATTGATCCAGATCAGGAATTCATCGTTGTGACAAATAATTATCGGGCCAGCGGCACTTTCCCTGGAGTCAGAAACAACACAGCAGTAGAGCTTTATCCGGATGAAAACCGCCAGGCGATCATTGATTATATCCGTGAAGAACAAACCATCGATCCTTCTGCAGATGCCAATTGGTCATTTGCACCGGTTGCCGGTGAAGTAAATGTAACGTTCGAATCTTCACCGGATGCAAAGAATGCGATTGCTGAAGGCAGTGGAATAGGCTATGCGGGGGAAGCAGCAAATGGTTTTGCGAAATATTCACTTCAATTCCCGGAGCCAAAGCAATTTGAAGTCCAGCTTTTGGGAATCAATGATTTCCACGGCCAGCTTGATACATTTAATGCCGGCTTGAATGCGGGTGGAATCGAATATTTAGCTGCACATTTAAAACAGCGTGAAGCAGCTAATGCCAATACAATCATGCTGCATGCCGGTGATGCAGTCGGGGCGAGCTCCCCTGTTTCTGCCCTTCTTCAGGACGAGCCAACCATTAATATGCTTAATGAGATCGGTTTTGATATAGGTACAGTCGGCAACCATGAATTCGATGAAGGGGTAGACGAAATGCTCCGTCTCATCAATGGCGGTGCCCATCCTAAAACGGTGGAGAAGTATGGCGAGTTTGAAGGAGCAGACTTTCCGTATGTTGCAGCAAATGTAGTTGATGAAACAACAAAGGAACCAATCCTTGATCCATATATTATTAAAGAAGTAAATGGAGTGCCTATCGGCTTTATTGGCATTGCCTATTCCGATACTCCTGGAATCGTAACGCCCAGCGGGACAGCTGGAGTAGAATTCACAGACGAAGCGGAAGCAATCAACAGGTACACGGCAGAGCTGAAGGAGCAGGGCGTTAAATCGATTGTGGTCATTACTCACAACCCTGCAGTGTCTGATTTGGATGGGGCTAATCCTCAAGAAGAACTCGCTGAAATTGCAAATGCGGTTGATGATGAAGTGGATGTGATGTTCGGCGGGCACAACCATAAGTACACAAACACTGTAGTAGACGGAAAATTGCTTGTTCAATCTTATTCCTATGGTACAGCTTTTTCTGATGTGGATTTAACAATTGATCCAGTTTCGGGAGATATTGTTGCTAAAAAAGCCGAAATCGTAAGCGCCACACGTGATATTGAACCAAATGCAGAAATCAAGGAAATGCTGGATGTTTATATTGCTGATGCAGCTCCAATTTTAAATGAGGTTATCGGCCATACTTCTACTGGCATTTCGAGGGATGTAAATGCTGACGGAGAGTCTCCGATGGGGAACCTGATTGCAGATTCCATGATTGCACAGACCAATACAGATTTTGCCTTCATGAATTCAGGCGGCGTCCGTGCAGGCATTGACGCTGGAGATATTACTTGGAAAGAAGCTTTTACGGTACAGCCTTTCGGAAATGACCTTGTGACATTGACATTGACCGGTGCCCAGATTAAAGAACTTTTTGAACAGCAGTGGGGTTCAAAAGAAAGAATCATGCATGTTTCCGGTTTAAAGGTGACGTATGATTCTTCGAGAGCTGCTGGAGATCGGATCGTTTCTTTAGTAAAGACTGATGGAACGCCAATCGCAGCAGAACAGGAATATTCTGTGACGGTAAACAATTATATGGCTGATGGGGGAGACGGCTACAGTGCACTGTTAAACGGCAAGAACCGCACTGTGGATATTGTCGACCTTGATGCTTTAATCAACTACATTAAGGAACAAAAGGAAGTAAATCCAGCGGTTGAAGGGAGAATTACAAAATTGAATAAATAACAGGAAGGGAGCATCGGATCAGTCTGATGCTCTTTTTGTGCTTACCGCAAATAAGTGTAAATACCCAATTCTATTTCTTATGATGGATAAATTAATTCCATTTACCTACTCATATTTTATCAAATTATTAAAATAACAGTATTGTTAGACTATTAAAAATCTTATATTAGTTTGATAGAATTAATCTCGCAATCCGAAAATTTAGAAAAATGAAACAGGAGGCTATTAGAATGAGTAATAAGAATAAACCTTTTAAGGTTGTATCTTCCATTACAGCCAGCACGATGATGGCAGCTGCACTATTTGCGGGATCTTTTGCCGGAACAACAGCAGCTCCTTCAAAAGTTTCAGCAGACGAACTTTCCGCACCAATTGATTTGAACATTGTGAATGAAGACCGGCTGGGAAAGGCTTTAATAGAAAGAGGGTTAGTTAAAAAGGATGCTTCCTCAAAAGAAATAGAAAAGGCAGTAAAAGATTACATAAATGAAAAACAAGGTGAAAAGCAGCCTGGAAGTACCAAAAATAGCCATGACCATAAGGATGAGTTTGACAAAAAAACAAAAGATTTTTTAACCAAACAAAAAGACAAGCTTTCAAAGCAGCTGAATAAAGGTCATAACAACTATAAAAAGGGCAAACCGGACGGCTATGTAAAAGTAGATCCGGCCAAAGAAGCAAACTACAATGGTGATGTCAGAACAGACAAAGTGCTTGTGCTTCTAACTGAATTTGAAGATTTCAAGCATAACAATGTAACACAGGAAGAGGGCTACATGTACGCTGATGATTTCAGCAAAGAGCACTATGAAAAACTGATGTTTGGCGATACTGAATTTGAATTATTTAATGGAGATAAAGTAAAAACATTTAAGCAGTTCTATGAAGAGCAGTCCGGAGGCAGCTACACGGTGGACGGCACTGTGTCTGAATGGCTGACGGTTCCTGGAAAAGCTAGTGAATATGGTGATGACAGCCCTAACGGAGGCCATGACAATCTATCTCCTCTTGGACCTCGCGACTTAGTAAAAGAGGCTTTAAAAGCAGCTGTAGACGCTGGAATGGATCTTTCAGAATACGATGAATTTGATCTATATGATTTAGATGGTGATGGAAACCTTAACGAGCCTGATGGATTGGTTGACCATCTCATGATTATCCACGCTGGTACAGGACAGGAAGCTGGCGGAGGTGCGCTCGGTGATGATGCCATCTGGTCTCACCGCTGGACGCTTGGCGGAGTATTTGCTGTTCCAAATACAACAGCCGAGGTAGATTACTGGGGCGGAAAAATGGGTGCATTTGATTACACGATTCAGCCTGAAGACGGAGCTGTCGGGGTGTTTGCCCATGAGTTCGGACATGATTTAGGTTTGCCGGATGAGTATGATACTCAATACACTGGACAAGGCGAGCCGGTTGCTTCATGGTCCATCATGAGTGGAGGCAGCTGGAACGGCAAAATAGCAGGTACTGAACCAACCAGCTTCTCACCGCAAAACAAAGAATTTTTCCAAAAAGGCATGGGCGGAAACTGGGCTAATATTATGGAAGTAAATTATGAAGATATTGATAAAAACGGCTTGGCAACGGTTATTGACCAAAGTGTAACCAAATCTAAAAATCCGGGAATTGTAAAAGTAAATCTGCCTGAAAAAAAGGTGAAGGGAATTACACCTGCGTTCGGGGAGAAATATTACTACAGCACAAAAGGTGATGACCTTCATACCACTTTGACAACGCCTGAATTTGACTTAACAGCTGCGAAAGAAGCAGTCTTCAATGCTAAAGTTTATTATGATATTGAGTTTGATTATGATTATCTGACTGTTACTGCAAAAGCAGCCGATGGGACAGAAACTGAGCTCGATGTAATTGGTGATGATGATACAGATGGCGATGCCCGTGCTGAATCTTCAAAAGGACAATGGGTAGATAAGACATATGACTTAAGCGAGTTTGCCGGTAAAAAAGTTAGCCTGACATTCGAATATGTAACAGATGGCGGCTTAGCATTGGACGGATTTGCGATGGATGAAATCACTGTAACTGCTGATGGAAATCTGATTTTCACAGACGATGCTGAAGGCAGCTCTCAGATGACTCTTGACGGATTCATTGTTTCCAACGGAATCAGCTATGCAAAGAACCATTATTATCTGGAGTGGAGAAATTACGCAGGCTCCGACACGGCCCTTGCCCACTCAAGAGGAGTTAAATACAACACTGGTTTAGTTGTTTGGTATGCCGATGACAGCCACACAGACAACTGGGTTGGCGTTCATCCTGGGGAAGGTTTCCTTGGAGTGGTGGATTCACATCCGGAAGCCATTACCGGTCTGTTAGACGGCAAAGAAACAGTATCTCAAAGCACAAGATATCAGATTGCAGATGCTGCGTTCTCCTTGGACAAAGCACCAGCATGGGAAGTAAGTTCTCCAACCCGCGGGGATTATGACTACCCTGGCCTTAAAGGAATTTCAGTTTTTGATGATTCCAATAAATACATCAACAGTCTGATTCCTGATGCAGGACGAATTGTTCCTGAACATGGCTTGAAATTCCAAGTGGTCGGTGAAGCAAAGGACAACTCTGCCGGAGCCGTATGGATTCACAAGTAAGATTTAAAGGTGCGAATGCCAGAAGTGGCTTCGCGCCTTTTTCTGTTATGGGTAGACAACTTCCTGCCTATAAGCTAGTATCATTACCGATACTAGTTTTTTCCGATTTTCGGCTATACTAAATATAATTATCTGATTACACGCAATAAAGTTAAAGGAGTAACATATGACACAATCTTTTATTGAAAATATGAAGCCATTTATCCAGGAGGCATGGAAAAAGTCTGCATTTGCGCAGCCGACGACCATTCAGGCAGAAGCGGTTCCGCCGGCTTTGGAAGGCAGGGATATTATTGCCGAGTCACCGACTGGAACAGGCAAGACGCTTGCTTACCTGCTGCCGGTACTGGAAAAAATCGATCCGGATAAACAGGCGGTACAGGCTGTTATTTTAGCCTCTTCACAGGAGCTTGTGATGCAGATACTTAGCGAGATCCAAAAATGGGCTGAAGGCAGCGGAATTAAAGCCGCGTCTTTTATCGGCGGAGCCAATGTGAAAAGGCAGCTTGAAAAATTGAAGAAGCATCCGCATATTGCTTTAGGAACGCCGGGACGGGTGCTGGAGCTGATTAAACAGAAAAAGCTGAAAATGCATGAAGTCAAAACCGTTGTCCTTGATGAAGGCGATCAGCTTCTTGTTAAGGAACACACTCAGACGGTTCAAAACATTGTTAAATCTACACTTAAAGAACGCCAGGTGCTGCTGTTTTCAGCGACACTGCCGCCTGTTGTTGAGCAGCTTGCAAAAGAACTGACAGCAGATGCTGAAGTCATTCGTGTCGAGAAAGATGAAACCATTCAGGCTGAAGGTGTGGACCATATTTACTTTGTAGCAGAAGCGCGGGACAAAATCAAAATGCTCGAAAAGATCTCAAGGCTTGAAGACATAAAGGCACTGGTATTTGTCAAGGATATCGGCAACCTAACCGTTATGGCAGAAAAGCTTGATTTTAAGAGTATAGCTTCAAGCACTCTGCACAGCGACCTGAGCAAATTTGACAGGCAGAAAGCCATCAAGAACTTCCGCACGGGCAAAACGAATATGCTGATTGCCACAGATGTTGCGGCAAGAGGGCTGGATATCAAAGGAGTTACCCATGTTGTACATTTCGACTTCCCGAAGGATATGAATCAATATGTCCACCGCTCGGGAAGAACAGGAAGATTCGGCGCAGGCGGAACCGTTATTTCTCTCGTCACTGAAAGAGAAGAGCGCGAACTAAAAAAAATGGCGAAAGAACTGGGCCTCACCGCAGAAAAGAAAGTCATGCGCGGCGGCCAAATCGTATAAAAATCAAGTGCCGGGCACCTAAATGAGTTGGTGTCCGGCACTTTTTTAAAAAGGAATTTCTCCTTTCCTCAGCGAATTAGTAAGTGGAGCTTTATTTCACTAAAGAATAAGGGGAAATCAATGATGGAGAATCCAAGACTAAAGAGTTTTCAAGATGGCTATTTGCTTGAAGCCACGATAGATGAATTGCAGGAAAAAATGCGGAATGGGGAAATTACCTCCAAAGAACTTGTATTGATGTATATGAACCGAATTGGACAGCTGGATCAAAACATTCATTCTGTTTTAGAGCTCAATCCGGATGCCCTGCATATTGCAGCTGCTCTTGATGCGGAAAGAGAAGAGAAAGGGCCGCGCAGCCCTCTTCACGGCATTCCCATATTGTTAAAGGATAATATTGATACAGGAGACAAAATGCAGACAACTGCCGGGTCGCTTGCTTTAAAGGGTCACTGTGCACAAAGTGATTCATTTGTGGCATCTCAATTAAGACGAGCGGGAGCTGTTATTCTAGGAAAAACGAATATGACAGAATGGGCCAATTTTATGACAGAAGGGATGCCGAGCGGATACAGCTCACGGGGCGGACAGACCTTAAATCCTTATGGGCCTGGGAAGTTTGATGTAGGAGGCTCAAGTGCCGGATCCGGTGCCGCTATTGCCGCTAATTTTGCAGCCGCAGCCATTGGAACGGAGACATCAGGCTCCATACTAAGTCCAGCCAGCCAGAATTCTCTCGTTGGAATAAA
The DNA here is from genome assembly GCF_000565285.1 of Cytobacillus firmus DS1. Taxonomy (GTDB): domain Bacteria; phylum Bacillota; class Bacilli; order Bacillales; family Cytobacillaceae; genus Cytobacillus; species Cytobacillus firmus_A. Next base: position 325,320 of record NZ_APVL01000001.1, read on the forward strand.
GCCGACAGTCGGACTTGTCAGCCGAACCGGGATTATTCCAATTGCCCATAGCCAGGACACTGCCGGGCCTATGGCAAGAACGGTAAAGGATGCAGCATTATTATTGAACGTGCTGGCAGTCTCTGATGAAAATGATCCGGTTACTCTGACAAATCAGAATCTGCAGGGGACGGATTTTACCGCTTTCCTTGATGAAAATGGACTGTATGGCGCACGAATCGGCATTGCCAGAGAGACTTATTTTGACTACCTAAGTTCAGAGAAGCTCGCCGTTATGAATCAAGCTGTAGCCCGGTTAAATGAACTGGGGGCAGAGGTGATAGACGAAATAGTGATTCCTTCCACAAAAACTGATTGGAGCTACGACGTCCTGACTTATGAATTTAAAGCGGATGTGAATGCCTATCTGCGGACTGTCGCACCGCATCTTCATATTCGCACCCTGTCCGATGTCATTGATTTTAATGAAAAAAACAGCGGAAAGTGCTTAAAATACGGTCAATCCATTCTGATTGAAGCGGAGGAAACAAGCGGAGATTTAACGGAAATGGCCTATATATCAGCACTTGAGAAGGATATCTATTTTTCAGGGGAGCAAGGCATTGACTGCGTTATGCAAGAGCATAATCTGGATGCCATCGTGTTCCCTAATAATTATGGAGCAGGCATCCCTGCAAAAGCGGGATATCCATCCATCACAGTACCGGCCGGGTATACCCCCGAAGGAGAGCCGGTGGGCATCACATTTACAGGACTTGCCTACAGTGAGCCGCTCCTGATTAAACTTGCTTATGCCTTTGAACAGGCTACGAGGTATAGAAAAGCACCTGAACTTGGAGTATTGGCATCAGAATAACTGCTCCATAATTGACTCATACTACTCCTGATAAAACAAAAAAGGAGCAGATGATATGGGCAGAACCAAACTTGGAAATGGCAATGCACAGCGCAATAACAATAAACACAGACCGCAGCGCACAAGCGAAGAGCTTGTTGAATTCACAACCGGCAGCAAAGAAAAGAAAGAAAACAACGTGCAGGACTGATGAAAAATCCTCCTTTTTAAAGGGGGATTTTTTTGCTGCAGCTATCCGAAAAAAAAACGAGCTATCTGCAAGTAATATCCAGTTATCAGAAAGTAAAAGCGGGCTCCTGCAGTTCAACATCTATATGGCAGCCGTATTTACAGCCCAAATGTCTAACCGCACATAAAATGAGCTATCCGCACAGAAAAAATCTTATATGCACATAAAATTCAGCTATCTGCACAGAAAATAGGTTTATCCGCACATAAATGGATGGGAATCCGATCAATTACCCCAAATTCCACAAAAAAGACAGTTTCCCATGGGAGACTGTCTAAAAAATATTATTATTCTTCAACCTTTTTCAGCGGTTTGGCAGCAGGACCTTCCACAACGGTTCCATCATAGGAAAAGCGGGAGCCGTGGCATGGGCAGTCCCATGTGCGGTCACCATGGTTCCATTCGCATTCACATCCCATGTGGGTGCAGGTTGTGTCAACAAGGTGAAGGCTGCCTTCAGGATCCCTGTATGCTCCTGTCCGTTTGCCTTTGATCATCACGACGCCGCCCTCATCATGTGATAGATCTCCTGTTTCTTTTGGCACGAATTCAAGCTTGCCTTTGATCAGCTGTCCGGCAACATCTGTATTGGCTGCGATAAATTTTTTGATGCTTGGGTCAGCCTGGAATCTCGATGGCGTAAACAGTTCGGCATAAGGATTGGCTCTTTCCATAATCTGATCCTTTATCAGCATGGCAGCTGCTGTCCCGTTTGTCATACCCCATTTCCGGTAGCCTGTTGCGACAAAGATATTCTTCTGTTTGGACGTGATCGGGCCGATATAAGGGACCTTATCAAGTGTGTATAAATCCTGGGCAGACCATCGATAAGGATAATCGGTTATACCAAGCACCTCTTCCGCAAAGACTTCCAGGGCGTCGTAGTGCTTCATCGTATCCGGCCCATGGCCTGTCTTGTGGCTGTCGCCGCTCACTAAAATGAGTTTGTCTCCATTATAGGGTGTGTACCTCAGCGAGCGGGTCGGTGAATCGGCACTGTAATACATGCCTCCAGGGAAGTCCTCTTTAATTTTTACGCCAAGTACATAAGATCTCTCCGGAGATAATCTGGAAAAATAAAACCCTTTCATATCGGCAAAAGGGAAGTGGGAAGCCGCAATAACATATTTGCATTTCAGGCGATGGCCATCTCTTGTTACAACATCAGGAAGACTGCCTTCTTCAATATCTGCGGCTGTTGTATTTTCATAAACAATTCCGCCCATATCCACAAAGTCTTTAAGGAGCTTTTTCAGGTATTTCACCGGATGAAACTGGGCCTGGTCATACATGGAAAGTACGGTTTTCGTGTTGATGTTAAACGGGATGCTCTCCTTCATTCCGTGTGGGATTCCGAGTTTTTCATAGGCTTGCCGCTCTTTATCGACTTTTTGTTCATAATTTTCCGATACAGCATAGATGATTGCTTCTTCATTACTGAAGTCGCATTCAATTTGTTTTTCAGTTACTGTGTTCCGGACGAGATTCAGTGCATCAGCCGAAGCCTGATAATAGAGCTTGGCTTTTTCCAAACCAAAGTGGCTGATCAATTCATCATATATTAAGCCATGCTGTGCCGTCACTTTGGCTGTTGTATGGCCAGTGGTGCCGTTCAGGATATTGCCGGCTTCAAGAATTGCCACTTTAAAGCCTTCCTTGGCAAGAAGGTACCCTGCTGTAATCCCGGTAATGCCTCCGCCGACAATCGCAATGTCCGCATGAGCATCTTCTCTGAGTTTGTCAAAGGCAGGAAGTTCCTCTTCCCTCCAATATGGCTCCGGATATTGGGGTGTTTTGTGGTTGGATGTCGTCATATCTGTCCTCCTACGGTATATTCGTACATAATTTTTCCTGTAAACCCTATTTATATACAATTTCTCCTTCTCTAACCATACCCAAATAATTGTTAATTAATCCGGTGGAAATGGTAAACGGTTTTTTCTTTTATTCTGGATAAAATGTGCAGACCGAGAAAAGATATACAATATCCAATGTTAACGGGGTACAGTCATGATTACATTTAGCTATCTGACCATTTTTCTGCTCTTGGCTATATTGAGCACTATATTTGATATGAAAATATTTGATTATACGTTTTTTGAATCTTTGAGGAATCTGCTGTTTTCAGAGATTGCCACTGGAAGAATGATTATTATTTTTACTGTTTTGATTGGATTGGCCTCGAGTGCCGCTGTTGATTTCCGCCTTTTGAAAGCCAGGAAAAAGAAGCACCCATCATAGAAACGCTTGCTTAATTGAACGTACACATCTTAAAAGGGATTGGTGATGGAATGTTAAAAGAGAATATCTCTCTCAGCCAGCTGCTGACATTGTTGATCAATTTCCTTTTAGGAAGTGCCATTGTTGTCGGAGTAGGCGGGGATGCCAAGAAGGATGCCTGGATTGCCATTGCAGCTTCCATAATGTTTGGGTTTGGGATCATGCTATTCTACTACTTCCTGATCAGCAGGGTGCCCGGGAAAAATTTGTATGAGCTCATGGAAATTGGTTTTAAAAGACCGCTTGCCATTATTTTTTCTAATATATATTCAGTATATTTTCTGTACCTTGCCAGCCGGGTGGTCAGGGATTTTGGCGAATTGATTGCTTCGGCCATTCTGCCATCGACGCCAATTGAAATCATCTCGCTGACCATCTGTCTCCTCATGGCTTATATTTTATATCTCGGACTTGAAGTCCTTGGCAGAACTTCGGAAATTTTTACTCCTTATTTATTCGGATTTTTATTTCTTCTAACCATCCTATTATTTGCAAGCGGCAATGCCAACTTACATGAGATTAAGCCTGTGCTTGGGGATGGGCTTAAGCCAGTTTTGAATGCGCTTTTTCCAACTTTGATCGTGTTTCCTTTTGGCGAGCTTATTGCATTTACACTCATTCTCCCGGTTGTAACCAACTTTAAATATTGCCTGCGTGTGTCATTGCTGGGAGTGGCAATTGCAGGTGCGCTTTTATTATTTGCGATGTTTCTGATGATTGTGACACTTGGAGCAGATGCTTTGCTGCGTTCCAATTTTCCCATGCTCAGTTCAGCCCGTGAGGTCTCTATCGGCAATTTCATTGAAAGAATTGATGCACTCGTTGTTTTTATTATGATGCTGGGGATTTTGGTCAAGGGGTCGGTGTTTATGTTTGCAGGATTGAAGGGCCTGGAATACACATTCAGACTTCCGTACCGGTATTTTTCCCTGCCGGTTGCGATGATTGTTTCTGCTTATTCTGTATTGATATCAGTAAATTTCGGTGACCATTGGCAGGAGGGACTTGAGATGGTCCCATACTTCCTGCATTTGCCGATGCAGTTCGGGCTGCCTTCACTTTTATTAATCGCAGTTTTATGGAAGAAGCGAAAGAAAAAGGCTAAACCCGGCACGAAGGGGATGAAGTTTTGAGTATTATTAAATCACTCTTAAAAATGCGCAAAAAAAAGGAATACCCTGTTCAAATTGAAGAAGCTGCAGTCGCAGGTCCGGATCTTAAAAGCATGAATCTGGAACAGCTGAAAGAAAAAGTTAAAGCAGAATTCGGGAGCACGGTTGATTTAAGCATGGATGAGCTGAAAACGGAAGGCAAAGATGCACTGCTTATCTATCTTACAACCATGATTGATACAAAATTGCTAAAGGAAACGATCCTGCAATCCATCAGCGGGAAAGAGGATGGTTTTAAATTAACAACAGAGGATGATTTAAAGTCTTTATGCAAGGGAAAATTCGGAGGAGCGGGCTATCAGCTGATTGGGTCATTCGATGAGATTATCACCTCTCTGCTTTATGGAAACATCATCATTTTATTTAAAGATATGGAAAAGGCGCTTTCCCTTTCCATGGCTATCGGCGAAGACCGGTCCATTACAGAGCCAAGTACTCAGACGGTCATCCGGGGTCCTAAGGATGGGTTCGTGGAGTCAATAAATACAAATGTAAGCCTGCTGAGAAGAAGAATAAAAAACAGGAACCTCCGTTTTGAAAAATTCATCATTGGTTCTGAGACAAACACTTTTGTATACATCGGGTATATGGAAGGCACGGCAAATGAAAAGATCGTTGGAGAGGTACGCAAAAGGCTTGGTCAGATAAAGGTGAACGCCATCTTTGAATCCGGAAATATTGAAGAGCTGATTGCAGACAAATCCGCTACACCCTTTCCGCTGGCGCTGAATACAGAAAGGCCTGATGCGGTGGCATCCAACTTGCTTGAAGGGAAAATTGCCATCCTTGTTGACGGGACTCCTTTTGTGCTGGTAGTTCCGGCTGTTCTGGTTGATTTCTTTTCCATCGCAGAAGATTATTATCAAAATTTCATGATGGGAAGCTTCTTAAGAATAATCCGATATTTATCCTTTATGATTGCCTTGATTACGCCCTCCTTATATGTGGGGATTTTAACCTTTCATCATGAGCTGCTGCCCACGCCCCTGCTTCTCGGGATCATTGCACAGCGGGAAGGAGTGCCGTTTCCGGCAGTCATTGAAGTGCTATTGATGGAGGTTACCTTTGAGATTCTGCGGGAAGCAGGTGTCCGGATGCCAAGGGCTGTCGGGCAGACAGTATCAATTGTAGGCGCTCTCGTCATCGGACAGGCTGCAGCTGAAGCAGGGATTATATCAAATATCATGGTCATAATTGTCGCCATCCCAGCCATAGCCAATTTTGTATCACCCACTTATAGTTTTGCTGCTGCAGCAAGGCTGCTAAGATTCCTGCTGATTATCGTTTCGGCTTTCCTGGGCCTGTATGGAGTCCTGATTGTTCTTGTTTTTATTGTCGCACATTTAAGCTCTCTCAGATCCTTTGGTGTTCCATATCTATCACCAGTTGCTCCATTTCTCATTGAGCAGCAGAAAGATGTCTTTTTCCGATTCCCGATCTGGAGCATGAGGAAAAGGCCGGCTTATTTAAAAACGCAGAATCCTGAAAAGTTTCCAAAGACAGGCTCGCCTTCTCCACCTCCCATGAAAGGAGATCAGTCCAATTGAAAAAATGTGGTGTGATGTCCGCCATTCTGTTAGCGGCAATACTGCTGGCCGGATGCTGGGATCAGAGAGAACTGGGTGAAATAACTGTTGTCACAGGAATGGCTGTGGATAAGGGAGAAAACGATAAGTATATTCTGACTGTAGAAGGCATTAATGCAACTGAATTGAATAACCGCACCGCCAGCGGCTTTGCTCCATCAATTGTTTACTCTGCAGAGGGAAATTCTCTGGCAGAGCTGACCTATAGAGTGAATGAAGGGATGTCCAGACACCTGATCTATTCTCACATGCGTACACTGATTATTGGTGAGGAGCTTGCGAAAGAGGGGATTATAGACTTTATTGATTTTCTGGAAAGAAACCGGGAAATACGTGATGATTTTAATATATTGATTGCAAGAGAAGCCAAGGGCTCTGATGTTCTAAAAGTGACGTATCAATTCCAGAAATCCACTTCTTTAAAATTACACACTCAGCTGGACACGATGATGAAGGATTGGGGAGGTGACCCGGGAGTGAGGATGAATGATGTCATTACAGCCTGGACCGCTCCTGGCCGTCAGCCTGTAATGGCTGCTGTCAGGATCAAGGGTGATCCGGAGGCTGGAGCCAGTTCGGAAAATATGATGAAGGTCACCCCTGACGCGCTTGTTGTCCTGGACTCACTGGCTATTTTCAAAGGTGATAAGCTGGAAGGGTTTCTGACCCTGGAGGATTCAAGAAATTACTTATGGATTCAGAATAAAATCGTAAAAACCTCCATTACGGCCGAATGCAGTGAAAATAAGTATATGGGATTGCGAGTATATGATACAAGAACAAAGATTAAAGGGAAACTCGAAAATGGAAAAGCAAGAATTAAAATAATGATCAGAGCAGAAGCATATATTGACGGGACTCATTGCAACGATCAGTTTGATAAAGCGAAGACATACGAAGAAAATGGAGAAATTGCCCAAAAGCAGATTAATGATATGGTTACAAAAACGATTGAAAAGGTACAGAAGGAATATGGCACCGATATTTTTGGTTTTGGTGAAGTTGTGCTGAGACAGGATTATCAGAACTTCAAAAAAGTCCGGAATAATTGGGACGAAAAATTTGCTGATGCGGATATACAAGTAGACACAACATTAATCATTCGGCGGACGGGCATCAGGACTAAAAGCTTTCTAAAGGAAGTCAAGTAGAGATCCTTTCATTCATTGACGCATAAAAGCTGTATTGATATAATTTTTTATAAATTCAGCTAATTTTAATTAAAAAGGTCTGGGCATTTCTCCAGACTTATTTCTTTTAAAGGGGAAAGGGCAAATGAATTTCGAAACTTCTGTTCTGCATAGAAAAAATAACAGCAATCGCAAAATTAAAAGTAAAGTCACACCCATCTTTCAAACCTCTGCTTTCGCTTTCAGCGATCTTGATGAGCTGGAGGGATTTTATCAGGGGAACGGCAATTATCTTTATTCCCGGGTAGGAAATCCGAATACAGATGAGCTTGGTGAATTAATTGCCGGCCTTGAAGGAGCACCGGCCGGGACAGCTGCCTCATCCGGTTTATCTGCCATCCTCTCGGGAGTGCTTGCTGTGGTCAAAAGCGGCGACCATATTGTGGCTGCCGATGACCTGTACGGAGGCAGCTTCCATTTAATTAAGGAAGAGCTGACACAGCTCGGTATAGAAGTTACCTTTGTGCCATTTTCTGATCCTCACCAGGTGGAGGGGGCCATTAAGGAAAATACAAAACTTCTATACTCAGAAAGCATCACAAATCCTTTATTGCGAGTGGAAGACCTTGAAGCAGTCGTCCGCCTGGCGAAGAAGCATCATCTCGTTACGCTGATTGATAATACATTTGCCACTCCTTATCATTGCCAGCCCTATTTGAAGGGCATTGATCTAGTCGTCCACAGTGCAACCAAATATATAGGCGGACACAGTGATATCACTGCAGGTGTTCTCGCTGGAGATGAAGAGCTGGTTGGAAAAGCGCGAGGGAAAATTGTTAACCTCGGGGCAAATCTAAGTCCGTTTGAAGCCTGGCTGACCTGCAGGGGAGCGAAAACGCTGGCTCTCAGAATGAAGCAGCAGTCAGCCAATGCCAGAAAAGTGGCAAGCGCATTAGAACAAAATGAGGAAGTAAAAAAGGTCTATTATCCTTTTCAGCACGGTGAAGAGGGGTTCGGCGCCATCGTCACGATTCAATTGTCTGAGAGTGCAGATGTGAATGAATTTTTCAAAGAGCTTGGATGGATAAAAATTGTGCCGACACTTGCAGGCGTGGAAACGTCCGTATCTCATCCGCTGACAACATCGCACCGGGCACTGCCACCTGAAGTGTGCCGGGAGCTCGGCATTACTAAGCAGGTGGTAAGGATATCCATTGGCATTGAACATGCGGATGATATTATTGCACAGCTGAATGAGGCTGTTAATCGGAGTCTGTGAGGATCTTAGATGTTCTCGAGCTGGTCAAACAGCCAAAACTTCAATAAAACCAAAAAAATAACAGTTAAGATGAAGTTTTTCAGACTGAATGTCAACTTGCCATTCTTGGGCAAAACAATGCCCATTGAAACCAGGTACCAGAACCACTTCTTATTGGTCAATCTATTCGGATTGGAGAAATGTCCCCGCTGCTTCTTTTTATTTTCATGCCGGGCCCAGAGAAGTACAACGATGATATCAAGACATGAGCCGATGGAGATGGCTGTGATCACAAAAGTATTGGATGGCTGCCATTTTCCTTCGTTCTCAGCTTCTTTCTTTTTCTGATTGTGCTTTTGAATCTGGAGTTCTTTGGAGAAAGCAGAAGTAATTTCTGAAGGCTGTTCCTGTTGAAAAGTGGGTTTTAATAAGACAGCCGCAAAAATTAAACTTCCTAATAACGCAATATAAATGATAAAAAACATTAAAGCCTGATTGCTGGAACGGTTCTTTTGCATATGGAAAAACCTCCCTATATCATCATCGTACCATTTCCAACATCAAAATATTGGAAACTATTGTTACGAAACGTTGAACAAACGAATAAAATTGATTGTGCAGTTTTTAGGAATGAAGTGAATCCTTCCATTAAATACTAAGGTAACAGTATTTTAGGAAGGAGCTGATACCATGCCTGAGCTTCCGGAAATGGAAACCTGCAGAAGGCTGTTAACGGAGAAACTGGTCCGTAAAGTCATTACTGATGTAGAGGTGAACCGTGAAAAATCAATAAATGTGCAGCCTGCCCAATTCAAAAGTCAGCTGATTAATGTGCAAATAACGGAAATCCAAAGAAGGGCCAAGCACCTTATTTTTAAGTTGAGCTCCGGTAAAAATCTGCTGCTGCACCTTATGCTCGGGGGCTGGATGTATATCGGCAGCGAAGCGGACAATCCTGACCGAACTAAACAGGTTATTATTTCTTTTGGTGATAAAAAGCTTTATTTTATTGGACTAAGACTTGGCTATCTGCATTTGCTGACAGACGCAGAGGTGGATAAGGAGCTTTCCCATCTGGGACCGGAGCCTCTGGATCACACATTAGGGTTTCCGGCCTTCCGCGAACTGATCGGAAGCCGAAGAGGAATGCTGAAGACGACATTTGTCAATCAGAAGTTTCTCTCCGGAATCGGCAACTGTTACAGTGATGAAATCTGTTTTGAGGCCGGACTGCTGCCTATGAAAAAAGCAGATGAATTGGATGAGGATGAAATAAAAATCCTGTATCAGTCCATGAAGGGTGTATTAACCCGGGCCATTCAGTTTGGGGGCTATATGGAAGAGCCCTTATTTAAAGGAGATGCCAAAACCGGGGGTTATAATGAGCAGTGCAGGGTCTATGACAGAGAAGGAGAACCATGCCTCCGCTGCAGCAGCCCTATAGTCAAAGAAGAAATATCCTCACGGAAAACGTTCTATTGTGCAAATTGTCAAAGCTAGAAAAGAGGCTGCCAATTCCGGCAGCCCCTTTTCACTTCTCTTTCGAATCACTCTGAATCCTGTCAACAGTCGTGGAATCGCGGGAATCCATTGCACCCTTTAGAAAATGGACAAGCATAAATCCGACAAGCCCCAATGAAACAATAAAACCGATTGTAATAGCCCACATTAAAGCCATCCTTTAACCTCCCTTTTCTATTAGCGCAGAGTTTCCTTACTAAGAGTTATATGCCTGAAATCAGCAATCTTTCCCTTTCAAATATGAAAAAAAGGAAGGGAACAGGCTGCTGCATCTCGAAGTATTGAAAGATGGCATAAAGAGGTTTACAGCCAAAAGCGCTAAAGGAGGAGATCTCTTTTGGATTTCAAGACGGCAGATTTATGTGATGATCACAGCCAGGAGCTGCGTATTTGCCAGCAGGAGTTTAAATTCTATGGAAAAAAATGCAAGTTTTCCGGTCCCATTTCTACGGTTAGAGTGTTTGAAGATAACGTGCTGGTCAAAGAGGCGCTGGAGTCGATTCCGGAGGGAAGTGTACTGGTGGTGGATGGCGGCGGTTCAAAAAGGTGCGCACTAATGGGTGACCGGCTTGGTGAGATTGCTCAATCAAGAAAGCTTGCCGGTGTGATTATTTATGGATGCGTTCGGGATACAGTGGAGCTTGGAAGTCTCGATATAGGCATCCTGGCACTTGGCAGCAACCCTTTAAAAAGCCGGAAAGAAGGAAAAGGGGACAGCAGCATCCCTGTCACGTTTGGCGGGATTGACTGGAAGCCGGGTGAATATGTATATGCAGATGAAGATGGCGTGATTGTCTCTTCAGAACCGCTTATTTAAAGTTGAACACCCGCTTATGAGCGGGTGTTTTCTATCTTTGCACTTGCCTGCTTAACATAGAATACCGTATCTAAAGGGGGTGCATAACATGATTGTAATCTTTTTGCTTTTATGGGCAGCCGGCATTTATCTTTTGTTCCGCAGCAGGAATGAGGAAGAAGAACACTTGTTGCTGAAGAAGAGATTGGTTATTATTTATTAGGAACATTTACTTTTAGCTTTAATGGCATTGTTCTGCCGGTTGGTTTTTTGATCAGTTTATTCCTGAAGCCACGGCAGAACAGGAGCGTGAAACGGGTCTCTGCGATCTTTGGGCTGGTAATAATGCTCCTTGGTCTTTTTTTATAGACTGCAGTAAATTGGCCCGAATGAAATGAAGGCTTTCAATCCTCTTTCACCGCTTCCTTTTCAATGCTGATTTCTTCCGGCAGCATTGTTGAAGCCTTCGGAACCTGGCGGGGCTCATAGTCTATTTCATCAGATGAATATACTCTGACCACAATCTGGCCGTGTATTGCTTTTGCCCGTATAAGCAGGGGAGAGCTGTAATGGTTCTTAAAGGTGAAATCAGGGCCATACCAGCTTACGGTTGCATCCCGGCCGGGCGGAACATATGGAACCTTTTTGCTGTGGGAATAACGCTCGAGTACCTTGACGCCCGCCCGGTCAACTGCATTGAACAAAGTGGAGGATACCTGACAGATCCCGCCCCCGATATCTTCCGACAATTCCCCTCTTACGATAACCGGAGCGCGCATATAGCCTTTCCCAGCCGTTCTTTTACCGACAGCACGGTTAAAAGAAAACACTTCATCCGGAAAAACAACAGTATTATCAAGGGCTTCGGCTGCAAGCTGAATATTATGAGAGCGTGAAGTATTATTCGGATTAAAGTATGTAACATACTGGCCGATCATTTTAACCCGGATATGGGATATAAGGTCCCTGTCGACTCTTGGATAAACGGAGAGCATCGGAATCTCAATTCTGGCCGGCCCCTTATTATAAAAATATGAATAAAAAATATCTGTGAATGCTTTACGGTGAAGTATTCTCCCGGGTTTCTCAGCAACGATCCGCCCGCTATCGCCTACATAAGCGTTCATAGGCGGAATATACGTCTGACGATCCAAATTTTCCAGAAGCTGGATGAATCGTTCGCTGTCGACCAGCGGAAGACCGGGAAACGGAATTTGATAATCTATTCTGCTGACATTTGAAATGGATTTGCCGTTATTTTCGATGGATAAATCTTCTGGAACTCCGGCAGTCTGTGTTTGTGCTATTAACATAATCCCTAATATCCATGAGAAATACATTTCATACTTTCACCTCCGCCATTAGTATTGGCAGGAAGGAATTCTTTCATGTGCCGAAGGAGCTCTTTGATCAGATAGTTTCAATCAGCATTGGCTGACGGCAATAAGCCATTACCAAAAGGAATTTATACAAAAAAGAAGCTCCCGGTGATCGGAGCTTCCTTTTGTATGCACACTATTTTTTCTCATCGACCAGCTGGCAGTCTGCTGAGGAATCATCTTCATTCCTATTAAACCAGAGCTTGTACATGGCCTTCCCGTCACTAAGCGTGCCATCTGCCATATCCATTGGCAGCAGGGCGAAAAAGACGTAATAAAAGGAAAAATAGACAAATTGATACCACAGCATATTAGCATCCAGAATGCCGATTCGGATCAAGTAATTGACAAGAAAAATACTGGCAATGTTTAAAATGGACCCTCCTAAAAAGATAAGAGATTTGGTCAGTTTATTGCTGTATGTTAAAGAAGTATACTCACACCCTCCATACCAGAAATAAAATCGTCTAACCTCTATAAATCTCCATGAAAATAGTACTTTACCAGTGCCAATGACAACCCGGATCCCTTTCCCGCCAAAAATGGCTGCAAAGAATATATGACCCAATAAATGAATGAGTGTCACTATTGGAAATACCACAAAAAAGGCTTGCATGAACTTCAAAAAATCATCATACCCAAACATGGAAATACCTCCACTTCACTAGATGTATAAAAAACTGCGCGGTGCAGACATCATTATTTGATTGCATACCCCATGTGTACCCCCAAATCTGCTGTACTAACGTACATTCTTTTTCCAGATTTCCCAGCTTACTTGAAAGGGGCCGACCAACTGCTACGTCTCAGGTCTTATTTGAAAATAAAGCTGAGGCTCGTTATAGCTTTTTCATAAAACAGGTAAGATGAAATCAAGAAAGGAGGAAACAAAAAATGAAAAAACTTGGATTATTGATAGCAGGTGGAATTGCTGCGATGGTGCTGATCTCAAATCTTGGCCCGATCGTGGGTATGGCAGTAAGTGCGGCAATTTTGTACTTTGTGTTTAAACAATTTTTAAAAGCGGAAAGCACCATGGCGAAAATCGGTTTTGGCATCATCGGGTTTATTGCTTTGATGGCCACAGCTTCCAACTTTCCGGCAATCCTGGGGCTTGCAGCTGCATACGTTCTTTACCTGGTTTATAAAAAGTGGAATGATTCAGGATCAAATGTAATGGAAGAAGATAATGACCCTTTTGCCAGCTTTGAAAAACAGTGGGCAGAATTAAACAGAAACTAAAAAGAGGAGAGATTGATATGGCAAACTTATTAACAAGGATCAAAGATACAGTAATGGCAGACCTTCATGAAGCATTGGATAAAAAGGAGAAAAAGAATCCAATTGCCCTTTTAAACCAATACCTTCGTGATTGTGAGCGGGAAACTGAGAAGGTGCGCAAGCTGTTGGAACGTCAATATACATTGAAGGAAGAATTCACCCGGGAATATGAGCAGGCAAAAAACCTTGCAGACAAACGCAAGCGCCAGGCAGAGGTTGCCTCACAGGCAGGTGAAGAGGAACTCTATCAGTTCGCTTCACAGGAGCAAATGCAGTATGAAGAGCGTGCCGGCCGTTTAAAGGATCTATTGAACCAGGCAGTAAATCAAATGGGTGATCTTGAAAGAAAATACGAGGAAATGAAGCATAAACTGAAGGATATGCATATCCGCCGCATGGAACTGATGGGCCGCGAAAACATCACACGCGCCAACCATCGAATGGATAAGGTGCTCGATCAAAACAATGACAAATCCTTTACAAAATTCCAGGAAATCGAATCCTATCTTGACCGTCTTGATCATCAGGTGAAAAGCTCATATCACCGCAGCACAATCGATGCACGCATAGCGCAGCTGGAAAAAGAGATGGAGAAGAAGCCAGTATTGTAATGTTACACGCAAACTAAAAAGAGACTGAAACAAAAATGAATTCCTGTCTGTATGATCTTTTTCCCAAAAAAGATAAAAAACTCTTTCTACTTAATGAACAAAAAATGGTATTCTAAAAAGGCGTGGAAATACTGCGCCTTTTAATGTCTAAACTGTCTAGCTCCAGCGCCTACCCCCTCGAGGTCACAAGCTTGTTTAGTTGCGGCTCCTAGGAACTCGTGGTCATAAGCCGTTTCCTTTCAGAAGGAAAAACACCTTCTTACAGGAACCGTCTTATGCCTGTTGTCCCTGGGCAGTCGCCTCCACATTTCGGGCAATCCTCCCAAAAAGGCGAAGAACGCCTTTCCGTGAGGCTCGTCTTGTGCTTGTCGGGGTGAGCACCAAGGGAAAGCGTCCTTGGATGTTCTTCGCAGGAACAAGCGTTTTTGGCTTGTTCCGAAGGCGCTTCCGCTTTTCTTATCATTCCATATTACACAAAAGGAGGATGCCTCTTGAATACGAACAACAAAAGCGATTATATGAGCTGGATTATCATATTGGGCATTGTCTTTCTCTTTGTGGAAATAGCCTTTTTTAACAGCGGAGTGGTGTTCTCTCTTCTTGTGCCAATTGGAATGGTATATATTGGAAGGAAGTGGATGCCTAAGAGCTCCGGTAAATGGCTTTTCTGGCTTGGATTAATTTTTCTGCTCATCAATATTTTAAGTATGATGACGCTGAAATTTTTCCTGCTGGCGATTCTGGTACACCTGCTGATTCAGTTTTGGCAGTCCAAAAAAGAACCTAAACGAATTCAGCCAGAATTGAAGGAACCGGCAGTAAATCTCCAGAAAGAAACAGTCATAAAAAAGAATCCTCTTTTTTCCAATATATTTGTCGGCCAGCAAAAAACGCCTGAGCAGGTGTATGAATGGAATGATATCAATATCCAGACCGGCATAGGTGATACGGTCATCGACTTAAGCTATACAGTTATTCCAAAGGGAGAAACCGTCATTTTCATCCGGAACTTCATCGGAAATGTGCAGGTGCTTGTTCCCTATGACGTGGAGGTTACTGTTAGTCATTCAGCTATAGCCGGAAAGGCAAGGATATTCGAATACGAGGAATCAAAGATGTTTAATCAGCATCTGCACCTCCAGACACCTGGCTATGAGCAATCAGGACAGCGCGTTAAAATTTTCACTTCTTTTGCAGTCGGGGATATCGAGGTGAAGCGCGTATGAATATCATTCAGCGGCAAATTGTATGGGGAGCGGGGATGTCCCTCCTCATTCTTGCTGTCCTGACAGCCTCTTTTTTTACGATATTTCCCATTCCCGGCTGGCAGGATCTTTGGGAAACGGAAATACTTGATATTCCATTTATCTTATTTGTGCCGAGCATAAGCCTGGCTATAGGCCTGATCTTTGGATTACTGTCAGGCATTTACTGGCGCCGGCGGTTTTTTGCAGTAGACACTATGCTCCACCAGGTCGAAGAAGGCAGGCAATTGGATGTGCGGGAAACGGGTAAAGAATTGCAGTCTATAGCAGTCAGGGCCGAGAAGATTCAGAAGAATATGGCTGAACAGGCAAAGATCTCTCAAAAACTGGCAAATGAAAAAGCGGAAGATATCGAGAGCAGGATGCAGGAAATCGTATCCCAGGAGCGGAACAGGCTTGCCCGTGAGCTTCACGACTCTGTCAGCCAGCAGCTGTTTGCAGCGTCCATGATGATGTCCGCCATTACGGAAACCCAGCAGGATCCGGAAGACAGGCAGGCAAAGCAGCTGAAAATGGTGGAGGAAATGATCCATCAGTCACAGCTCGAAATGCGTGCCCTGCTCTTACACCTTCGTCCTGCTGCACTTAAAGGCAAAAGCCTGCAGGAAGGAATCGAAGAGCTTTTAGTCGAATTGCTTCAGAAAGTTTCCATGGAGATTGAATGGAAGGTTGAGAGTTTTCCGCTTGATAAAGGGGTGGAAGACCATTTATTCCGCATCCTTCAGGAGGCTGTGTCCAACACACTCCGCCATTCCAAATCGCAAAATCTTGAAGTGCTCCTGATTCAAAGAGATGATTATGCGATACTCCGGGTGGCTGATGATGGAGTCGGGTTTGATGTAGAGGAAACAAAGGCTGGCTCCTATGGTCTGCAGAATATGTATGAGCGGGCAGCAGAAGTTGGCGGCAGCATGAAAATCATCAGTTTGAAAAATAAAGGAACCCGCCTTGAAGTAAAGGTTCCGATTATGTAAATAATGTCTGCTTAGGCAAGACTAAATTTTGAGGATGAGGCCAATGATTAAAGTACTTTTTGTGGATGATCATGAAATGGTTCGGATTGGAGTGTCTTCCTATTTGACGGCACAGCCGGATATTGAGGTTATAGGAGAAGCGGATAACGGAAAAACAGCGATTGATATGGCACTTGAATTGCGGCCGGATATCATTCTGATGGATCTCGTCATGAAGGAAATGGACGGAATCGAGGCGACCAGAAGAATCATCGAACAATGGCCGGAAGCTAAGATCATCATTGTGACAAGCTTCCTGGATGATGAAAAAGTGTACCCGGCTTTGGAAGCAGGGGCGACAAGCTATATGCTGAAAACCTCCAAAGCCAGTGAAATTGCTGAGGCAGTCCGCTCGACCTATCATGGACAGTCAGTGCTTGAACCGGAAGTAACAGGCAAAATGATGGTGAAAATGAGGCAGAAAAATCAGCTGCTGCCCCATGAAGAGCTGACAAGCCGCGAGATGGAAATCCTCCTTTTAATGACAGAAGGTAAAACGAACCAGGAAATCGCCGACGAGCTTTTCATTGCCTTAAAAACAGTCAAAACACATGTGAGCAATATACTAAGCAAACTGCAGGTGCAGGATAGGACTCAGGCGGTCATATATGCCTTTAAGCACTCGCTGGTAAAATAATGTCTTTGGAGAGCTAATCATGATATTAGCTCTTTTTATTTTTGCCAAAAATGATTCAGAATCTGCTGATGAGGGTAACAATAAAACCAAACAAAAATATTTGGCGGTGATGTAATGTCTGTGATTGCTTTATTGAAAAAAGGAAACAAATCATCGGGAATGGCAGCAATCGGAAATACGGCACTCGCGATTGCTAAAGGGCTGGCAGCTTTTGCAAGCGGGAGCGGGGCCATGCTTGCCACGACCCTTCATTCTCTTGCAGATGCACTGAATCAGGGGTTTGTGTTCTTTGGCAGCGCGCTTGCAGAAAAGGCGCCAACCAAAAGATTCCCAACAGGATTTGGCCGGGTGATCAACCTGTTTGTATTAATTGCTGTTATCGTCATTTCCATTATGGCCTATGAAACGATACATAAAGGCTGGGAATTGATTCAGCATCCAAAGGAATCAACCGACCTCTGGCTCAATGTGGGAGTAATGATACTTGCCGTCGCTGTCGATGGATTTATTTTATTAAAAGCCATGAAGGAAATCGGCCATGAAACGAGGAATCCTGCCAAAGGATTTGGCATTGTGCCGGTTGCCTTTAAAAATGTCAGGCTTGCCTCTCCACCAACACGCCTGGTTTTTTATGAAGATATTATCGCGACATTTGGTGCGCTGCTTGCCCTTGTTTCGATTCTAATCGCTCATTTTACAGGGCTTTACTTTCTGGACGGAGTGGGCACGATTTTAATTGGGCTGCTTCTGGTGGGCATCGCTGTGAAAATCGGATTTGAAAATACGCTTGGCCTGATTGGAGTGGCCGCCCCGAAAGATATTGAAGACCGTATTGCCGAAACTATTCTTGGTGATCCCCAGGTCGTGGATATTAAACAGCTGCGACTGATCCAGGAGGGAAGAAGATATCATGTGGAAGGATACATTGAGCTGGTTGAAGGACTGACCCTTGCGGATGCGGATGATATAAAAATCGGTGTAAGGAATCAGCTGCTTGATGATCCTGATATTAGTGACGTAACGCTCGGAATACTTGAGACAGACCAAATCCAGACATGGAAATGAAGAGAAAAGGAAGCCTCGCAATGAGTCTTCCTTTCTTGATGTCTTACCTTTTTTTCCTGGTCAGCAGAATCCCTGCGGCTGTAAAAAAGGCAGCGAAGTAAGCGGCAAAAGCCACATTTGGATCATTTTCCATATTTCTGACGCCTATGCCGATAAATGCCCAAACAAACACAAGCGGATAAACCCAGTCATTATTCTTAATCCGGAACACAAGGGCCAGGGTGGTGGCCGCTGCGAGCATAATGTATGTCCACACACTGTCTTTAAGACCCCATCCATCCCAGCCAATATAGGTAAGATAAAAGCTGATATTTGCAATCACCGCTACAGAAATCCATCCTAAGTAAACAGAAAATGGGGCAATATCCAGAAACTCAGGATCAAATTCCGAGGCACTTTTGTATAAAAAAATGAGAATAAAAAGAAGTGCAATCATAATAATTACGGATAAAAGAAAATACTCGTAGTGCCAGGCAAAAATCCATAGACTGTTTAATATACAGCTCACAATAAATAAAATACTGGTTTGCCTATAAATGGGCAGGCTCCTGCGCCTCTTTGGAATTTGCCTTGCCAGCCAGACCCCCAGCAGCAAATAGATAAATCCCCAAATGCTGAATACATACCCTGCCGGCGTGAACAGAACCTCCAGCTTATTGGATATCTCACCTGTTGTCTGCCCATTCAAAGGCAGAATGTTTGCCAGTGCATTTACTGCAATCATGACCAAATAGGCCGCTATTTCAAACAATAGAATCAAAAATACCTCTCCTTCCCCTAATAAGAGTATATATTCCACTATTAATGCACCTATAATCTTTAAAAGTTTTTTATTTTATTTTTGGCATTTTCGCAAGGTTTGTTGCTTTTTGTATCTTATTTACATTGATTATAGCGGACCCGAGAAGCCTGGAGCGGAAATCAACGGAAAATATTGATAGGTTAAACAACAATTTATATGAGGGAGTACTAATTTTTATACCAAAATACGAATTTTTATTAATTTATTCCCTTTGTATCTTTTCATTTTCACTAAAATGATGTATAGTCTTATACAAATCTGAATAATTATTTAAATTTGAATAATCTAAGGGCGAATCTCCTAAAACACAATATTCTTTAGAAATATGATTATTCAATAATGAATAATCTGCGGGAGGAACTGGATGAACAGCTTTTTCATGGACTGGAATAATGACAGAGAAGTCATTTCTTCAATGGAAGAAGACATTATGGTCACCAATGCAGACGGCATAATTATAAAAGTCAGTAAAGGCAGCGGCAGCCATTACGGGGTTGAACCGGAATCTCTCCTTGGCGAATCTGTATATGATCTGGAAAGGAAAGGGGTTTTCAAGCCTGCGATCACTCCAGAAGTATTAAAGAAAAAGAAGAAAGTCATTCTGGTGCAAAAAGCCGGTTCAGGCAAAAAGATCCTGGTTACCGGTATTCCAGTATTCAATGAAACTGGGAAAATTGATCATATTGTCAGCTATTCCTACGATGTTTCAGAGCTTCTTGTTATAAAAGAATATCTGAACAGTGTTGAGGAGGAAATGGCCAGGGTGAAAAGCGAGCTGGATCTCCTGCGCAATAAGAGCATCAAAATGGATGGCATGATAGCTGACAGCCTGGCGATGAGAAATATAGCTGAAACCATCAGAAGAATCCGGGATGTAGATGTCACAGTCCTGCTCCTGGGTGAATCAGGTGTCGGCAAATCAGCTCTCGCCAAATGGATTCATCAAAACAGTACGCGAAAAGACGGGCCGTTCATTGAAGTGAACTGCAGTGCTATTCCGGAATCCATCTTTGAAGCTGAGTTTTTCGGGTATGAAGGCGGTGCTTTTACAGGTGCAAAGAATAAAGGCAAAATGGGGTTTGCTGAAATGGCAAAAGGAGGCACACTATTTCTTGATGAAATTGGCGAACTCTCAGCCCATCTGCAGGCAAAGCTGCTGAAATTCATACAAGACAAGCAGTTTTATAGAGTGGGAGGAACAAAGCCTGTTCATGCAGACTTTCGGCTTCTGGCAGCTACGAATAAGGATCTCGAAAAAGCAGTGGAATCCAGGGACTTCAGACAGGACTTATTTTTCCGGCTGAATGTGGTGCCCTTAAAGATTCCGCCGCTCAGGGAGAGGAAAGAGGATTTATTTGCTCTCATTCATTATTTCCTCCACTCTATCTCCAAGCGGCATAATCGGGAAAGGCGCCCGGACAAATCCCTGGTCGATCACCTGCTGCAGCTTGAGTGGAAGGGAAACGTAAGAGAGCTTGAAAACCTGATGGAGCGGCTTATCGTGACAAGCACCAGCCTGATGATCACGAAAGACGACCTGCCTTATGAATACCATATGCAAGGAAAAAAAGAGGGTTTTATAGATTATGAGGGACAAACTCTTCCCGCTATATTGGAAGATGTAGAGAAAAAAGTATTAATCAATGCAAGGAAACGTTACCGGACCACTACTGAAATAGCGGGTGCCCTGGGGATCAGTCAGCCTTCAGTAGTAAGAAAATTAAAAAAATATGATTGTTAATACATACTTTGGCATGAATATTGCATTAAAGAATAGCAGAGAAAACATAACCATTACATCTATGCAGGATTCAGGAGGGAAAAGTATGAACGGAGAAAATTGGAGTCATCTTGTCGGAAACATTTCAAACTTATTGGCGCCAAGCATGGCAAAGGATCATCCGAATTTGCCGGTAGTCAAGGCGGAAGGCTGTTATTACTACGGTGTCGACGGAAAAGAGTATTTGGATTTTACATCAGGCATCGCAGTGGAAAATGTCGGACATCGCCACCCGAAGGTTGTACAGGCCATTAAAGACAGTGCAGACCATCTGGTGCACGGCCCGTCAGGCGTAATCATCTATGAATCGATTTTGCGGCTCGCAGATGAGCTTGGGAAAATTACGCCGGGAAATCTGGATTGCTTTTTCTTTGCGAACAGCGGGACTGAGGCAATCGAAGGAGCTATTAAGCTTGCAAAGTATGTCACGCGGAGGCCCTATGTTATTTCCTTCACAGGCTGTTTCCATGGAAGGTCGATGGGGGCGCTGAGTGTATCCACATCCAAGAGCAAATACCGCAAGTTTCAGCAGCCGTCCTGGCTGACGTATCAGCTTCCATATGCGGATGAGCGGGACTGTCCATTTGGTGAAGATCCTGAGGAGTACTTCCCAGGAAAACTGGAAAAGGATGCTGAAACACTCTTCAAGCATCAGGTAGACCCTGAAGAGGTTGCCTGCATGATCATTGAACCGGTTCTTGGGGAAGGCGGCTATATCATTCCTCCGAAGACATGGCTGCAGAAGATCAGGGAAATCTGTGACCGGCATGGAATTCTGCTGATATTTGATGAAGTGCAAACCGGCTTTGGGCGTACTGGGGAATGGTTTGCCGCTCAGGCTTTTGATGTGGTGCCGGATATCATGGCAATTGCAAAAGGAATCGCGGCAGGACTGCCGTTAAGCGCAACGGCGGCTTCAAAGGAACTGATGGAAAAATGGCCGCTGGGTGCCCACGGAACAACCTTCGGCGGAAATCCGATTGCCTGTTCAGCTGCCCTGGCTTCTCTTGAAGTATTAAGAACGGAGAATCTTCTGGAAAACGCAAAGCAAATGGGAGAATATGCATTACAGAAATTACAGGCTTTGAAAGCCAAACATCCTGCAATTGGCAGTGTCCGAGGTCTGGGGCTGATGATCGGCATTGAAATAATCGATCCGCAAACCGGAAAGCCGGATGGAAACGCGGTAATGGATATCCTGAACTCTTCACTTAATAAAGGCGTCCTTTTCTATCTCTGCGGAAATTCAGGGGAAGTGATTCGGATGATTCCGCCGCTTGTCGTGACACAGGAGCAAATTGACCAGGGTCTGAAAGTATTGGAAGAAGCACTTATGGAACATGTTGCAGTTGTTTCCAAATCATAAGGAGGTTAGAGCATGAAAGCTGAGACAAGGGTTAAGCCGCAAGCAGTCACAGGAGAGTATTGGAAATTTATTATTCCATCTTTAATTGGGTCGCTCCTATTCCTGGTTCCAGTTAAATTTCAGGGTGACGTCACGATTGGTGTCGGTATTTTAGCATCGCTTTTAGGCAAAGTGTTCAGTGAGCAGATGCCTGCCATTATCATTTTTATTTTAGGAATATCGGTTTTTCTTTCCATCCTGGCTAAAGCAGCTAAGCCGGCATTTATACTGGATAATAAGTTTTTAAAAGGATTATTTGATACCGGCAATTTTGGATTAACCATGAGAATCCTTGGATTCGCAGTTGGGATCATGACTTTGTTTGAGGTCGGGCCTGAATTTATCTGGTCACGGAATACAGGCGGAGTGGTTCTCTACGACCTGGCTCCCGTTCTGCTTACTTGGTTCCTGTTTGCCGGCATTCTTCTGCCGCTTTTAGTGGAGTTTGGTTTAATGGAGTTCATAGGGGCGCTTGTCCAGAAATTTATGAGGCCATTTTTCACACTTCCCGGACGGTCCTCCATCGATTGCCTTGCGTCCTGGATGGGCGCCGGAACAGTCGGTGTATTGGTAACAACGAAGCAATATGATGAAGGATTTTACACAAAAAGAGAAGCAGCGGTCATTGCGACAACCTTTTCGATTGCATCTGTTGCTTTCAGTCTTGTCGTTGCGAATGTGGTTGGTCTTGGCCATTTATTCATCCCTTTTTACTTAACCGTTTCTGCTGCATGTGTCGTGGCAGCATTGATTATGCCAAGAATTCCGCCGTTATCCCGGAAGCCTGACACTTATTATGAACCAGTAGGACAGCAGATTGATGAAACCATTCCGGAAGGGGTTTCAAAATTGAAATGGGGATGGGAGCAGGCAATTGATAAAGCAAGGAATGCTCCGGGTCCCAAAAAGCTGTTAACCAATGGCATTGAAACTGTTCTGGATATTTGGATGGGCCTGATTCCGCTTGTGATGAGCCTGGGTGCAGCAGCACTGATCATTGCGGAATACACGCCTGCATTTAAGTTTATTTCATATCCGCTTATTCCGGTTTTGGAGTTTATGCAATTGCCGGAAGCAGGAGCAGCAGCACAGACCATGCTTGTCGGCTTTGCTGATATGTTCCTGCCTGCTGTTATCGGAAGCGGAATTGAGAGCGAGCTGACAAGGTTCGTTGTGGCAGGCCTGTCATTAACACAATTAGTATACATGTCTGAAATCGGGATTCTGATCCTGCGTTCAAACATTCCGCTAAGCTTTATGGATTTATTCGTTATTTTTATCGAAAGAACGATTATTACTTTACCTGTTATTGTATTCATTGCACATGTTTTTGTATTTTAACTGAGAGGGGGGCTGCATATTGCCAGCTCTCCTTTTCGTTATATTCTGTTTTCGTAAAGTTTGTTGGTTTTTCATATCTTTATTTGCTGAGTTGATTGGAGCGGAGGCACTTGACTCCTGCGGGAGGAGAGGGAAGTGTGAGACCCCGCAGGCGAAGCCGAGGAGGCTCGCATTCCTCCCCGCGGGTTCGCTGCTTGCCTGGAGCGGAAATCAACGGGAAGATCTCATAAACAAAAAACAACAATCTTTGAAATAAGAGCCTATTAATTTTCTTAAAAGTTCCAAAAGGGCAATATATTATCGGAGCATGTCTCATATCTTATATAGAATCTGCATTATATAAGGAGAGGCGCAATGAGTAAATTCTTTAAAGGAGTTATACTGCTTGCACTGGCTGCTTTTGCAAGTGAATGTATAGAGTTTGTGGTGAATATGGTGCTCGCCCGGGAACTGGGGGAGAGGGGACTCGGCATGTACATGTCGATTTTGCCAACCATATTTCTAATCGTGCTGCTGGCCAGTTTTGAGCTTCCGATCTCTATTTCTAAATTCATTGCGGAAAAAGATAAGAGGTACCATCTTAGCATGCTTCATCATGTCATCAAGCTGACCATTATCTTTACGGCCGTGTTAGTGCCGGCTGCAGCGTTTATTATTCCGTTTATCAGTGTCTTTAATGAGTACCACCCTCTCTTGAGATGGGTTGTGATCGGCTTCATTCCGATCGTATCATTTTCCTCGATTGCCAGAGGCTTTTTCATGGGCAAGCATCAAATGGGAAAAATCGCTGCCTCCAATTTTCTGCGCAAATCCGTTCAGCTCCTGCTGCTCGTGGTGCTTTATCAGGCCTTTCAATTTGATGTCAATACAGCGGTCTTTATTGCCTTTTGTACGTTTGTAGGGAGTGAGATTGTTGTTTTTCTCTATTTGCTGAATATGTTTATTATCCAGTACCAGCGCATTAAAAAAGAGCCATCTGATTTCATCAGCGGAAAAAGTGTGAGGCAGAACCTAATCTCTGTGTCTGTTCCGACAACGGCTTTAAGGGTCTTTCATGCCCTGACACATGCTGTTCAGCCGTTTTTGATAAAGGCGGCTCTCTTAAAAGCAGGAGTGCCGGGCGAAATTGCAACAGAACATTTTGGGATGCTCGCCGGTGTCGCCATGACAATTGGTTTTTTTCCATCCTTTATAGCCCATTCTTTTTTAATTATGCTGATCCCGACAGTCTCCAAAGAGTATGCTGATCATAATCTGGGGGAGCTTCGGAGACTTCTTCAGCAGGTGTTCTTTGTCACCTTTTTATATGGGATCCCCTCGGTTATATTTTTCTATTTTTTTGCAAGGCCGCTGACCGAGATGTTTTTTCACTCGACAGATGCAGCCGTGTATTTACAGCTGCTTTGGCCATTCTTTCTGCTCCACTTTTTCATTATCCCGATGCAGGCATATTTAATCGGACTGGGCCTGATGAAGGATGCGTTCTATCATTCCGTCTGGTCAACCGTTGTTTCTTTCTCGGCCATGTTTGTGCTTGGCTCGATGCACAGCCTGCAGATGGACGGAATTATAATGGGCATGAATATGGGAGCTGTTCTCCTGGGGATGATGCATTATGTAACAGTATGCAAGAAAATTGGCCTGACACTCTATCTATCACCGGCTAAGCAGTTTAACTGAAAAAGAATAAAGCATCTGCCCATGACGGGAGATGCTTTATTCTTTTTCCTCATTTTTTTCCCCGAATTTGCTCTCAATTGTTTGTTCATCTCCGTACAGGATAATATGATCGCCTTCTTGTAGTTCCGTAACAAGCCGGTCTTTTCTAATTTTTATTTCACCTCTTTGAATGTATAGCACATTGATATCTTCGTCTTCTTCAATCAATTCCCTTAATTCTTTATCAATAAAATCACATGTTTCACTGATTGTATAGTCCAATACATGATCAGTATCATCTGTCAGCAGTACTTCCCTAATCGGGAGGTCGCGAAAATCGTAATGTTCTTCGAGCTCATGCTTAAGCTTTTCCGACAGATAATCCCGCATTTTAGGCATCTTTAAAATAATTATAACCAGGATTAGGGCTGCTGCCACGATTGAGATCTTGGCAGTGAAAAATTCATCCGACAGAATGCTGCTGATTGCCGAAATGATTACTGCCAGTGAAAAAGCGCCAAATAAAATTAAAAAGGCTCCGAACCGTCGGCGGATCGGATGGTCGATGATCAGTTCCGATTCCCCGGTTGTAAAGCCGGTGCCTGTAAGCATGCTGATCACCTGAAATCTCGCAATATGCTTATCAAGCCCTGTATATGTGAAGATAAGGGTATGAATTTCGATAACAGCCAAAACGATTCCCAAATAAATCAGGATGAAAAGAACACCCATCTTGCTTCCTCCAAAAATTTAGAATTATGTAAAAAACCTAAGGAAGCCATTCCTTAGGTCATTGCTGTACGGTTTCGTTATAGTAATTTACTGAGTACATAGCACCTTCATCTACCATTTTATTATCTTCAATATTATGCGGGTCCGGGTGGCCAAGCTTTTCTGTTGGCACTGTATCGTTTAAAAAGCGGTCAGGCAGCATGCCTTTCATTTTAACTGCAAACGACTGAACTTTATTTCGATTGTTTTTGCTTGCTAATAATAAAATACTTGTTATACCAACACCGGCTAACAGATAGGGGTTTAACGGACGAGAATTCATGATTATGCTCCTCCTTCAATAATTGGATTTGTATTTCTTGGTGTATATTTACCCGGCATAAAGAAGTGCAAACATTTAGTCTTAATAACATTGTTTCCAGCACTAGAAATAATTACTCATTATGAATGGTTTTATTCAGGTCCTGACAGGGGAATTATGTACTTATGGATAGAATGGATAGAATTATAGGAGGAAGATGGGGATGGAAAGGGAATATAACGAAGACAATTGGACTTGGCACCGTTACGATCATTTAGATGAAATTGACTTTAATGATGCTGGCGAATATAAAGAAGCTCTGCAGGCATGGGCCAAAAACACTTCCGAGAACAAAACAAATGTAATGGAGATAGATACATCCCTCCGCAATAAGGAATTTCTCAGCGGCTCTCTCATATATCAGCAGACAACGAAAGAGCAGCATGAAAATAGTTTGTTCCACTATTTTCTGACAAGGGATTTTCTCCTCACCGTTGACTTTGATTCGACTGTCATTCAGTCTGATCAATCACTGCTTTTGAAAAAAATGGATTATACCGATAATGCCATTGATGGATTTTTTGTGATTTTAGGCGAGATCCTAAGTGATAATATTAAGAAGATTGATAAGTTTGAAGTACGGTTAAATGACCTGTTATGGAAAATAAAAGATAAAAATAATATTAATCGCCTGGAAGAAATCTATGATCTCCGTCACCAGATTCTCGTATGGAAGAATATTATGATTCCTGTTAAGGAAATCAGGCTGGGTGTAGAAGAAACCTTTGGTGAAGGCGTTACAGAAGGAACTGAATTTAAACGAACCTGCAAACGAATTGAAAGAGGCTATACGCTGGTGCGTGAGTTTCAGCAGGAAATTGATGACCTTGTGAATTTTGAAGAAATGGTATCCATGCACCGGGGAAATGAGATCGTGAAGACGCTCACGGTCATAACCACCCTCATGACTCCAATCGCAACCTGGGGAGCGCTCTGGGGAATGAACTTCAAAGTCATGCCCGAACTGGAATGGAAGTACGGCTATTTGTTCTCAATAATTATTATCATTGCTACTACCGCGGCCCTCTATATCATGCTGGTGAAAAAAGGCTGGATGGGTGATATCTTGAGGGGAAAAAAGAAAAACTCATTCTTTAAATAAAGGAATGCCGTTAAAATGCGGCATTCCTTTTGTTTAGTAAATGATCCAGTGTCACTTTAATCCCGGTCTCGTATGGTGTTTTAGGGAGAATGCCGATTCTCGCTTCATATTTACTGCCGTCCAAAATCACTGGAGTCTGATTCAGATACATCAATTCTGTATATTCCCTCATCATGGGATCAAAAACACCGATGGCACGAATCATCCATTTATGGACAGGTCTGAAGGTTACGCCTTTGCTAAGATGCTGGGAAGCAATACTGGCTATTTCTTCCCCGGTAATGGTTCCTGCTCCAGGAATATTCCAGACTTCCCCATATGAGTTTTCATTCAATGCAAGTTCTGCTAACGCTTCTGCTCCATCTTTAATATAAATGAATTCTCTCGGAATATCGGTTTTGCCGACAAACATGCCCTTATTTTTTTCAATAATCTGGCTCAGTGAATAGTGTAAGAGTGTGTTTCCTGTATGGGGGCCGTAAAAGTCAGGGAAGTGGGCAATGATATATGGCACACCTGAGTTTTTTATCATTTCAATCAAGGTTTGGCGCAGCTTGCCTTTTTTTGTGTGCGGATTCTTGGGAGAAACTTCGTTAGCTGGGCTGAATTGTAGGCCATAGGAATATATATTATCCGCATATATTAAAGGCTTATAATGTTTGCGGCATGCCTGCAGGATATTATTTAAGATAATTGAGAGTGCGGGATCCCAGTCCGGGTAAGGGATATTGATGGCATGAAAAACTGCATCAGCTTCTGTCACTGCCTTTTCAACATCATCTGGATTCAGAGCATCGCCTGAATGGATAACCGCATTTGGTCCCCAGTCTTTTTTTAAGTTAATCAGGTTTTCTTCAGACCTTGCAAAAGCAATAGTTTTAATATTTCTGCGGCATAATGCCTCTGTCAAAGCATAGCCCATTCCGCCTGTTGCTCCTAAAACTGCAGCTGTTTTCATCATTCATCATCCTTTTTTATTTAATTGACCACTGTTCAATTAAAGGTAAAAATTAAAGAAATGCGATGTCATTTCTTTAAATAATGGCTTTTATTAAAAATTGGGCATGTGAAGAGGCGAGTTCCTTCACTTCTTCAAATGTTGTTTCCGATCTGCAATAATGTGTGACAAAGCCGTGCAGACTTAGAAATACAGACCAAATATCCTTTATGGAAAGAGATCTTGGTGCAAGTGAATTAATCGCTTGCGCAAAATGCATGTAGCTTTTATTTGGTCCTTCATTCAAATAGCTTTTCACATCATCATCACGAATTAAAAACATCAGCTCATAATGTTTTTGATGGGTCAGGCCAAATTGAATATAACGGTAAAAAATGCTGAAAAGCTTCTGTTCATTGGTATCTGCAGATTCTTCCAGCACACTGTCGAGGACTTGATCGAGCTTTTGGAAATCGGCTTCAACCATTTCGTAAAATAATTGTGCCTTATTTTTGAAATGATAATAGATGGCACCATGGCTGCATTGAAGGGTGTCCGCAATTTTTCTCATGGATGCTGCTGAATATCCTTCCTTTACAAACAGGTCACGTGCAACAGAGATGATTGCTTCTTTTGTTAGTTCGTCATGGGCTGATTTTCTTGGACTCATGGAATCACCTTTCATTATTGAACACTGGTCAATAAAATTATATGACGAAGAGGATATTTTTGGCAATGCTTTTTTGCAATCTGTCTAAATTATTTTTATTAGCCATCAGCTTTTGATATGATTTACTAAAACAGGAGGGAACAACATGAATGAAACAAAAACATGCAGAGAATCTTTTACGGTAAAAACCAGCATCGTGCTTCCGCCCGACACGAATACATATGGCACACTATTCGGCGGCAAGCTGATGGCTTATATTGATGATGTGGCAGCCATCGCGGCGATGAGGCATGGAAGAAGAAATGTTGTAACCGCATCTACAGACTCTGTTGATTTTCTTCATCCGGTTTATGAAGGTAATTCAGTGTGTCTGGAGGCGTTTGTGACCTATACAGGCCGGACATCTATGGAGATATTTGTAAAAGTAATTGCAGAAGACCTGCTGACAGGCGATCGAAATGTGTGTGCCATGTCCTTTTTGACAATGGTTGCGGTTGACGAGAATGGAAAGCCGACTCCGGTGCCGGCTGTTGTGCCTGAGACAGATGAAGAAAAGAGCTTATATGAAACAGCTAAAGAACGTGCGGAAATTCGCAAAAGACGGAGAAAGGACAGTGAAGCCAGGGCAAAGACATACGGTGCAGGTCTGCCCTGGTAAATAATAGACCAATAACAGAACATCCGGAATGAGGAGCCGTTTTTTGATGAGGGGAGAGCGCCTGACACAGTTTCTTCCCTGTTAAAAACTGCCTCCTCATTTTTTCCCATCTGCAAGAATAATTGAACCTTTTTACACATCACTGTCTAGTAAAATAGATTTAAATTTCAGAATATTAGCTCTTATTTCTTGATTATCCTTTTCCTTCCTCTTAAGTTAGACGTGTAGAACCTAACTGAAGGAGGAAAATCATGAGAAGAGTTTTGAAAGCTAGTATTCTTATGCTTTTAAGTATTTTACTGGTAGCCGGAACCATGCCGTTGACCGGGCAGGCGAAAAAGCAAAAGCCTGATGATGGCTATGAAGGATATAGCCAGGTTGATGCAGGCAGGGACGGAATGGTGGCTTCAGCCCATCCGCTTGCGTCAAAAATTGGGGCAGATGTTTTGAAAAAGGGCGGTAATGCAATCGATGCGGCTGTCGCTGTTCAACTTGCCCTCAATGTTGTGGAACCGATGATGTCCGGAATTGGCGGCGGGGGTTTTATGATGGTCTATGATGGCAAAACGAAAGAAACCACCATCATTAACAGCCGTGAACGTGCCCCAGCCGGTGCCTCATCAGATATGTTTCTGGATGAAAACGGAAAGCCCATTCCATTTGCGGAGCGTTCAACTGGCGGTACAGCTGTCGGTGTGCCGGGCACATTGAAAGGGCTGGAAACAGCTCTTGAAAAATGGGGAACACGCCCTATGCAGCAGCTGATCGGTCCTGCAATTAAGCTGGCAGATAAAGGTTTTCCGATTGATTCTGTATTAGCCGATGCGATCGCCGATAATCAGGACAAGCTTGACAGAACGGCTGCCGGCAAAGTGTTTTTGCCTAAGGGTGAACCTCTTGAAGAAGGGGATCGTTTAGTACAGAAGGATCTTGCCAAAACGCTTAAAATGATTCGTTCTGGCGGAACAGACGCGTTTTATAACGGGAAAATAGCAGACGCTCTTGCAGGTGTGGTGCAGGATTTTGGAGGATCAATGACACCGGAAGATCTGGCAAAGTATGATGTAACCATCGATGAGCCTATTTGGGGAGATTACCAGGGATATGAAATTGCGAGCATGCCGCCTCCAAGCTCTGGAGGAGTGTTCTTGCTGCAGATGCTGAAGATTTTAGATGATTTTAATCTATCACAATATGATTTAAAATCCTGGGAAAAATATCACCTGCTTGCTGAGACAATGCATCTTGCCTATGCAGACCGCGCCGTCTATGCAGGGGATCCGGAGTTTGTAAATGTCCCGGTCGATGGGCTCCTTCACCAGGATTACATTAAGGAGCGCCAGGAACTCATCAGCCTGGATAAAGTCAACAAAAACCCTGGAGCAGGCGATCCATGGAAATATGAAGAGGGTGAAGCCAATTATGAAAGGGCTGAACAACCGAATGACCGCCAATACGGCGAGACTACTCATTTTTCCGTAACGGACAGATGGGGAAATGTTGTATCTTATACGACAACGATTGAACAGGTATTCGGAACAGGAATCATGGTTCCAGGCTACGGTCTTATGCTGAATAATGAGCTGACAGATTTTGATGCTGTGCCAGGCGGGGCAAATGAAGTCCAGCCGAACAAGCGGCCTTTAAGTTCTATGACACCGACGATTGTCTTTGAAGATGGAGAGCCTGTTCTGACAGTCGGTTCTCCAGGCGGCCCAACGATTATTACATCAGTACTGCAGACGATCCTTTATGCCATTGAATATGATATGGAGCTAAAAGCAGCAGTTGAGGAACCGCGGATCTATACAAATAACCTGAACTCCTACCGTTATGAAGAGGGCATTCCATCGGATGTTATTAACAGGCTGAATGGTATGGGCCATACCTTTGGGCCAAGTCCGACCACGATTGGAAACGTTCAAAGTATTTTGATCGACCGTGATAAAGGAATTTTCAAAGGTGTAGCAGATTCAAGCCGCAATGGAGCTGCCATTGGCGTTGATTTGAAAGGGAAGAGAAAATAAAGTTTATGAGAATAGCACCTTGCCAATAAGGTGCTATTCTTTTATCCTGCCTGGAAGCTGCCTTATTATATTATAAATACAATGCCATCAGGTCCTCATCATAGTACTTGCCATCAATCTTCAGAGCATGCCTTTCCTTGCCGTAAACCTCAAAGCCGAAAGAAGCATAAAGCTTTTTAGCAGGAGTATTTTCAGACATAACAGCCAGGTGGATCTGTTCAACACCTTCCCATGAGCGGGCCGTTTCCACAGCCTTGCTGACAAGGCTCTTGCCGACACCATTCATTCGGGCGGATTCTGTCACGTACATCGCATAAATATTGGATCGGTGCTTCATTTTTAACCCGGTATCTCTTACTAAACTGACAACACCTATAAGCTCCCCGTTTTCAAATGCGCCATAGTGAAAGGAGTTATCCCCCCTAAATCTTTCCCCATACACTTCAGGGGGCCTCCCCGCTTCCTCCTCATAGCTTGAACCAAATGCTTCCGGGTTCTTTTTCAATCCTTCTATTCTTAACTCTTTGTATATTTCAGCATCATCCGGGCGCAGAAGCCTAATTTCCATCAGGGTCACTCCTTTATTTTTTTCCTAACCCTTAGATTCTCTTCACTCGGACAAAATCCTTTAACAAAAATTGTTTTTATATGCTTTGATAAGGGAACAGGATAGAAAAGTACAGGAGGGATGATCATTATGACTCAGGATAACAGCAAGGACTTAAAAGAGATTATAAAAGGGCAGGATTCCCGGCAGCAGCAAGAACAGTCATTAAAAGATCAGGAGCATAAGCCGGATCAGCAAAACCGCTTGAAGGACCAGGAGAATATGAGGAAGTAATTTCGAGAGGGAGCTATGAAGAATAGCTCTCTTTTTTAAAGGCTAATTGTAAGCAATGGTTCACACCTATTGAATATACATATAAAAAGGGGGAAGCTGAATGGGAGTGCTGTTTGGTTTAATTATTGCGACACTGGTTTTCGCATATTGTATTGACCGCAGAAGGAAGAAGATAAACAATACAATGCAAAAAGGTATCAGTCCAAATGAAAAACCGGGGGAGAGCTCGAATTATACGATGGGTGATAATCATTATACCGGAGGGGGACAATAGCCATGGAGTTTTGCGATATCAGCAAAGCTCTTCTTTTTTTCCGGATCGTGCTTTCTTATCCTGAAAGTGGGAAAAACTAATGTTGCCTGGTTTCTATAGGGCATCAAAAAGGGTATAAGGAAACCACACATATTGTAACCTTTTTAGGAGAAGTGGCCACTATGAAAAAAAGAAGAGTGGAATCTTTATTTGTATTTATCCTGATTGCATCTGTGTATACCATATTTTTCACTGATGCCGCCCCACCCATTAAAATCGGTGCAGCCCTGCTTTATGCAGCTGTTATTTTTATTAGCGCTATTTCCTTAATGCTCGAGAATCGCAGCCCTAATCAGACATTGCTGTGGATGTATGTGCTGGTATTTTTTCCTGTAGCGGGCTATCTGTTTTATTTGTTTTCCGGACAGCTGTATTTGAAAGGCTATTTATTTAAAAGTAAAAGAAGCCGGGACAGGGATGAATGGAAAAAGCTGATGAAAAGGGAAGACACGCCTGATATATCATTTCTGCAGGACAGCCAGCACTGCTTTGCAAAATTCGCCAATAATGTGGCATTGACCCCGCTGAGCACGAATTCACGGGCCAAGATCCTCAAAAATGGCGAGGAGACATTCAATGAAATAAAGAAAAAGCTGCGTGAAGCAGAAGAGTTTATCCATATGGAATATTATATTTTCCGGTCTGACAGGCTTGGCAAAGAAATCATCAATATCCTGATCGACAAAGCCAGACAGGGTGTGGAAGTTTTGTTTATTTTTGATGCGGCAGGCAGCATGGGGATTACACTGGAGGATCTGCAGTCCATGGAGAATGCTGGCATTAAGGTAAAGCCATTTTCTCCGCTGAAGTACGGTTTTTTCAATCAGAAATTCAACTTTAGAAATCATCGCAAAATTGTTGTTATCGATGGGAAAGTCGGCTTTGTGGGCGGATTGAATGTGGGAGTTGAATACCTTGGCGAAAATGAAAAAATCGGCTTCTGGCGTGATACTCATATGCTCCTCAAGGGGGAGGCTGTGTATACATTGCATACGGTTTTTCTCTTGGACTGGGAATATGTCAGCAAGGAAGATGTGCTGGAGGAATACCGGGATGTAAAGTATCCAATTGATGATGATGTGCTTGATGGTGCGGTGCAGGTGGTGGCCAGCGGTCCGGACACACAGCAGGGAATTATGAGTGATCTTTATTATTCAATGATATCCTGCGCGACCAGATCCATTTGGATTGCCACACCTTATTTTGTTCCCGATGAATCGATTCGTACGGCATTGAGGGTGGCGGCGGCTAAAGGAGTGGAAGTGCGCATATTAGTTCCTGAGATCAATGACAGTTTCCTGACGCAATACGCAAGCCGGTCCTACTTTGCGGAGCTTCTGCGATATGGCGTCGAAATTTATTCTTATAAAAAAGGCTTTCTGCATCAGAAGATTATTATCGTGGACGGAATCCTCGCTTCCATTGGAACGGCGAACATGGATATGCGCAGCTTTCACTTGAACTTTGAAGTAAATGTCTTTTTGTACGGCACAAGCTCCATTCGCGACCTTGTCGCCCATTATGAAGAGGATCTGGAGGAAAGTGTGAAATTAAGTCCCGTCCAATATTATAAACGCGGATTGGCTGAAAGATCGAAGGAATCCTTTGCCCGGCTGTTTTCCGGGGTGTTGTAAAAAGTGCCATTGGTGTGGCGCTTTTTTTGTGTGGAGGAGTGCTGCTTTTTTAATCTGCAGATAGATGAGGGGACTTGCAAATAGACCAATCTAACTTGCAAATAGACCAGCCGAAAGTACAAATAGATGAGCGAACTTGCAAATAGATGATCAAGCCTGCAAATAGACCAGTCAAACTTGCAAATAGATAGGTAAAAAGCAAATAGAGCCCTGGAACTTGCAAATAGATGAGCGAACTTGCAAATAGATGATCAAGCCTGCAAATAGACCAGTCAAACTTGCAAATAGATAGGTAAAAAGCAAATAGAGCCCTGGAACTTGCAAATAGATGAGCAATCCTGCAAATAGACCAGCCAAACCTGCAAATAGATAGGCAAATGTAAAATAGGTGTTCCGAACCTGCAAACAGATGGGAGAACTTGCAAATAGATGAGCGAACTTGCAAATAGATGATCAAGCCTGCAAATAGACCAGTCAAACTTGCAAATAGATAGGTAAAAAGCAAATAGAGCCCTGGAACCTGCAAATAGACCAACCGAACTTGCAAATAGATGAGCAAGCCTGCAAATAGATCAACCAAACCTGCAAATAGATGGGCAAATGTAAAATAGATGCTCCGAACCTGCAAACAGATGGGAGAACCTGCAAATAGACCCACCGAAATTACAAATAGATAAGCAAGCCTGCAAATAGAACAGCCCAACTTGCAAATAGATAGGTAAATGTAAAATAGATGTTCCGAACCTGCAAACAGATGGGAGAACCTGCAAATAGACCAACCGAAATTACAAATAGATAAGCAAGCCTGCAAATAGAACAGCCCAACTTGCAAATAGATAGGTAAAAAGCAAATAGAGCCCTGGAACTTGCAGATAGATGAGCAAATTTGCAAATAGACCAGCCGAAATTACAAATAGATGACCAAACCTGCAAATAGATCAACCAAACCTGCAAATAGATGGGCAAATGTAAAATAGATGCACCGAACCTGCAAACAGATGGGAGAACATACAAATAGACCAGCCGAAATTACAAATAGATGAGCAAGCCTGCAACTAGACCAGTCAAACTTGCAAATAGATAGGTAAATGTAAAATAGATGCCCCGAACCTGCAAATAGATGAGAGAACCTGCAAATAGACCAACCGAACTTGCAAATAGATGATCAAGCCTGCAAATAGACCAGCCGAAATTACAAATAGATGACCAAACCTGAAAATAGACCAACCAAACCTGCAAATAGGCCCACCCCCACAAAAAGCACCCCACCCATTTACGTCTCCAGACCGAGGCATAATCATCCTCTTTATTGGTCAAAAAAGGAAAAAACCATACTAAAATAAAGATCAGTACGGTATGATTAGAATAGTTTGAAAAGTTAGATAGAAGGAGGGTCACTATGCTTTCACAATCAGTCATTCATGATGTTATTACGGCAGCCCTGGCCACTGGCGGGGATTTTGCCGAAGTATTTGTTGAGGATCGTTTCACCAATAGCCTTGCTCTTCAGGGCGGGAAAATCGAGAGCAGCTTATCTGGCCGGGATTACGGGATCGGCATTCGCGTGTTTAAGGGGCTGCAGAGTGTGTATGCTTACACAACGGATGGATCAAAGGAAGGTTTGCTGAAAGCTGCGGGCAATGCTGCCCAGGCAATCAGAGGAGAGAAAATCATTCAGCCTGCACAGCTGCAAAAGGAAATTATTCCGGTGGCACATCCTATATCTCTGAATCCGCGCGAAGTAGAGAAGCTCCGCAAAGCAGATGTAATGAAAAAGGCATACGAAATTGCGAAAAACTATCACAGCAGCATCCAGCAGGTTACGGTCAGGTATTTGGATGAAGAACAGAATGTGCTGATTGCCAATTCGGAGGGCAAGTTCGTTGAAGACCGACGGGTACGAAGCCGCCTTGCCATTCAGTCGATTGCGGCAGAAGGAAACCAAATGCAGCCTGGATTCTATGGACCTGGTGCCCATAAAGGCTTTGAGTTCATGGAAAATCTGAATCTTGAGCATTATGCCAATGAAGCATCCCGCATCGCCGTTACGATGCTTGGGGCAGACCCTTGTCCAAGCGGAAAGTTCCCTGTCATCATCGATAATGAATTTGGCGGTGTTATTTTCCACGAAGCATGCGGACATGGCCTTGAAGCTACATCTGTAGCGAAGGAAAACTCTGTTTTTGCAAACCGGATCGGCGAAAAAGTGGCCTCGGATGTTGTTACATACATTGATGACGGCACGCTTGCCAATGAGTGGGGATCAATTACGATCGATGATGAAGGCGAAAAAGCCCGTAAAAATGTGCTGATTGAAAATGGGATTTTAAAAGGTTACTTGATTGATAAATTCGGCGGACGCAGGATGGGCATGGAATCGACGGGATCGGGAAGACGGCAGTCCTACCGCTTTGCACCGACTTCGAGGATGACCAATACGTATATTGCAAACGGCAAATCCACTCCGGAAGAAATCGTTTCAAATACTGAGTACGGAATATATACCAAATACATGGGCGGCGGCCAGGTCAATACTACAACGGGCGATTACAACTTTGCTGTCATGGAGGCGTATCTCGTAAAAGACGGAAAAATCGGCAAACCGTTAAAAGGTGCTACTTTAATAGGGAATGGTCCGAAAACGCTCCAGCTGGTAGATATGGTGGGAAATAACCTGGACCATGGTGCTGGCATGTGCGGGTCACAGAGCGGAAGCATCCCTGTCAATGTTGGCCAGCCGATGATCCGCGTAAGCGAAATGACTGTTGGCGGAACAAAGGGGGGCGAATAATATGAACCTGCAGGAATTTAAGGAAAAGCTATTTCAGCTTGGCGGGCAGCATGGTTTTACAGATATGGAGCTTTATTATGAGAGAGAGGAAAAGTTCGCCTGCGAGCTTTTCAAAGGTGAAATTGATTCCTACGACACTTCCGAAGTGTTCGGAACCTCCTTCCGAGGCCTTTACGAAGGCAGGATGGGCTATGCTTTTACGGAGAAGCTGGATGAGGAATCCCTGTCTTTTCTGATCGAGAATGCGAAGGAAAACTCTCAATTTGTTGAGGATGAAGTACAGGAAGAAATCTTTGCCGGCAGCGAAAAGTATGAGTCTGGAAGCTACTATTCAAGCAGTCTTGCGGATGTTACGATTGCTGAAAAAATAAATTTGCTTAAGGAAATAGAAAAGCACATCTATGCCTATGATGAGCGGGTAACCGGGACAGATTATTTCATGGTGCGCAGCGGTGAAATGGAGAGAGTTCTTCTCAACAGCAAAGGGTTGAGCCTCAGCGAAAAGTGCAATCATGCCGGCATTTATGTATCAGTCATCGTAAAGCAGGGAGATCAGGTGAAAAATGGCGAATATTCCAAGTTTACGAGAGACTTTTCCATTTTGAATCCGGAGGAAATTGCCAAACATGCAGTAGAAGAAGCGTTATCACAGCTTAATGCCAGGAGTGCTGAAAGCAAAAACTACCCTGTGCTCTTAAGAAATGACGCTGCCAGCGTTCTGCTGCAGACATACATCCCGATTTTCTCAGCGGAAAATACCCAAAAAGGGCAATCGGCTTTAAAGGGTAAAACAGGTGAAATCATTGCTGTGGCGTCATTGAATATCATAGATGATCCATTTTTAGAAGAAGGTATGCTCAGTTCTAATTTTGACAGTGAAGGGGTTGCCACTGCCAGAAAAGATATTGTGAAAGACGGCAGGCTTGTTACCTTAATGCATAACCGCAAAACAGCTCAAAAAGATGGTGTGGAATCGACAGGCAATGCCTATAAAGCTTCTTATAAGGGCGCTTTAACGGTAGCTCCAACAAATCTATACGTCAATCCATCCAATCAAAGCTATGAAGAGCTGGTATCCTCACTCTCAGAGGGCATCATCATAACTGAACTATCCGGCCTCCATTCCGGTGCCAATACCGTTTCAGGGGACTTCTCCATTGCGGCTAACGGCTATTATGTCAAAGACGGAAAAGTGCAAAACGCTGTAAACCAAATGACAATTGCCGGAAACTTCTATAAGCTGTTAAAAAATATTGAAGCCATCGGTTCAGACCTGGAATTCTCAATGGGCTTCATGGCCACAGGCTACATCGGCTCACCATCTCTATTAATCAGGGAACTGGCTGTGACGGTTGAATAAATAAAGGGATGGCACACCACTTCGCAGGTGGTGTGCTTTCTTCATTATGTGAGAAGCAGGATAAAAATCTGCAGGAAAAATAAAGGATTTTCTTTTCGGAAAATAGAAATTTTGCTGATAAACAAAAATAGGAGGCAAAAAGATGAAAACCCTCGAAACCAGCCGCCTGATTCTTCGCACCCTTACTCTGGATGATGCACCCAGGGTAGAAGAATACGCAAGTGATTATGATGTGGCAAAAACGACCTTAAATATTCCCCACCCCTATCCGGAAGGGGGAGCAAGCGAGTTTATTACAAGCATCCTGGAAGCAGAGAGAAACGGTAAGATTGCGATTTTCGCTATTACGAGAAAAGAGGATACTGGCTTAATAGGCCTCATTAATATTACAGGCACTAATGCAAATAGAAGGGCG
This sequence comes from Cytobacillus firmus DS1, assembly GCF_000565285.1. Lineage (GTDB taxonomy): Bacteria > Bacillota > Bacilli > Bacillales > Cytobacillaceae > Cytobacillus > Cytobacillus firmus_A. Next base: position 364,227 of record NZ_APVL01000001.1, read on the forward strand.
GAAATCGGCTATTGGATCGGCAAGCCTTACTGGGGCAAAGGGTATGGTACAGAGGCTGCCAGGGCAGTTATTAAGTACGGATTTGAAGAACTGAGCCATAACCGGATTTATGCTCTTGCCTTTACAGACAATCCCGGATCCTGGAGAATTATGGAGAAATCAGGGATGAAGCATGAAGGGATTTTGCGGCAGCATGCAATAAGAGATGGGAGGCCGGTGGATTTGACCTATTATGCCATTCTGCGTGAGGAATACACCGGGTAAGGGAGCCGCTGTTTGAATCGCACTCCACAATATGTTTCAATAGAAGCAAATCCTTTTTAATCATGGAGGTTCATGTGCGGATCATTGCTTCCCATCCTTTTATTACAGTCAGCAGGAAGATCGACTGGAATCAGCAGCAATACATTGAACAGGAACTTTTTCTTCACTTATTTGAGGATCATATCCTGTCGCCATCAGAAAAGTTTCTCATCGATGAAGTTTGGGATATGTCATACAGAAATTCAAATTGCGAAATCGGTTTCCTTTATCTTCATACCAATCGGGGTTTATTTTCTTTTCAAGTAAAGTCAGAGCCGAGTCATTTTATAAACTTGTATAGAGATCTTAAAAAGTAAAAGCCGGAATTGTCGCGAACAACAATTCCGGCTCCATTATTATGCCTGCTCTGTCAGGCGTACAAGCATATGTGCGAGCTTATGCCTTTCTTCATCATCCCCGACCTTCCATAACTCCTTCAGCAGCTGTTCTTCACGGTTTTTTGGCTCCACATTTTCAGCGAGGTAGCCAGCCACTTTTTCCGCTGTTACGGCAAGCTGTTCCTCATTTAATCCCAGCTTCTTGCCAAGCTCAATTCGTTCCGCCAGATAGCTCTTAAATTCATCGAAGCTGCTTAAAATATCTTCAGCACGTTCATTGGACATCTTGTCCATTGCGCTCTTAATATTTTTTGTATCCAGTTCACCATCTTGTTTGATTACATGTTCTTGTTCATTCATTTTTATAGACCTCCCAAAGGATTGTTTTCTTATTAAATATCCTTTTAGAAGGAGAATTAAACTCTTTTAGATTTCACTGGATGGTGTTTCCTGAACAGCTTTCAGTTTCCTGAACTTTACTTTGGATAAAATAACGCCAAGTTCATATAGCCCGATAAGAGGCACGAGGACTAGAATCTGTGAAAATAAATCAGGCGGGGTAATGAGAGCTGATACAACAGCCATGATCAAATAAGCATATTTTCTCATTGAGCTGAGCATAACCGGGGTGACAATGCCGATTGTTGTCAGAAACAATAACAGTAAAGGCACTTCAAACAGGAAACCAAACGGAATGGTCGACATCAAAAGAAACGAAAAATACTCCCTGGCTGTGATCATCATCGCAAAATGTGATTCACCCAACAGCATTAAAAACTGATAAATGGCAGGGAATATAATAAAAAATCCGAAGCCGAGCCCGCCGATAAAGCTGAAAAGAATGGCCGGGAAAAACATTAGAGATACTCTGCTTTCTTTTTCCGTTAAAGCAGGTTTTACAAACAGCCAGATCTGATAGGAAATGAAAGGAAGCGAAAGCCCAAGGCTGATGCTTCCTGCAATTCCTGTGTACAGCTTAATGACATCCAGCGGTCCAAGCATAACCAGCTCATGATCGTTTGCCAGCATAGGAATCAGCCGGTTGATGAAAAACAGACATAGGGCAAAGCTGACAATAAAGAAAATCAGAGATCGAATCAGCACTTTTCGCAGGTCTGTTAAATGCTCTATAAGGGTTTGTTCGTCCGTTTTCATGCTACTAAACCCTCCTGTTAAAGCGGCTTATCCTTCCGGTCAGCCGTTTCAATTGAACGTGTTTTTTGATCAGGTTCATCGTCATCGCTCATAATTTCTCTGGCTGATCTTTTGAATTCTGATAAGGTTCTTCCAAAGGCAGAACCGATCTCAGGAAGCTTTTTTGGCCCAAAGATAATTAAGGTTATAACCAGGATGATGATCAATCCGGGTATTCCGATATTTGAAAGCCCCATGATGTTCACTCCTTCTTGAAAAATTTCTTAAAAGGTAAGTTAGTATTAGCTTGAACTTCGAGAACTGTCCAGCTCCAGCGCCTACCCCCTCGAGATCACAAGCCAATCCTCCCAAAAAGGCAAAGAATGCCTTTCAGGGAGGCTCGTCTTGTGCTTGAGGCCCACAGGACAAGGAAGGCTTCGTCAGCATAAACATCGCACGACCAAAAGCGACAGCTTTTGGGAGGATGTGGGTCATGCAGACGTTGCCACAGGACAAGGAAAGCTACGGCAGCGATACATCGCACGACCGAAAGCGGCAGCTTTTGGGAGGACGTGGCGTTCTTAGTCTGCGTTCCTTCGTGAGCAAGGCGGTTACGCTTTTCTTATGCAAGCAGGCCGCCTTCTTTGCTGTATTTGATGATTCCTTCAGCAGCACGGTAGGCGAGCGCCCCAACGGTTCCTGTCGGATTATATCCTCCGTTGTGAGGGAAAGCGGAGGCACCAACGACAAAGACATTCTCTGCATCCCACATTTGAAGATAGTTATTTACGGCTGATGTTTCAGGCTCTGCCCCCATGATGACACCGCCTGTATTGTGTGTCGTCTGGTAAGGGACGATATCGTAATGCTCCAGCTGCTGCCGGTCGTTAATTTTTGACGGTCCCATTTCCTTCATGATGTTGTCTGTAATTTTTCCAATATAGTTATAAAGGTTCTTATCCTGTTCAGTGAAATCGTAAGTCATACGAAGCAGCGGAAGCCCGTAAGCATCTTTATAAGAAGGATCCAGATCCATATAATTGAGCTGAACAGGCATGGATGCCCCCTGGGTGCCAATGCTTAAAGCCCGTGTGAAATACTTGATGGAATTCTCCTTAAACTTGCTGCCCCATTTCGGTGTATCAGTCGGAACCATATTATATTGAATCGGACGGTATCCTGATTGGTTGATAGATATGGAGCCGCCATGGATAAAGTCAAGATCCGAGTGGTCAAAATTGTCTCCATTGTAATCATCCACAGTTGCACCGAGGGCACCGGCACCCATGAAAGTGTTAAATTGTTCTTCATCGAAAAAGCCCGCTGACCCGGGAAGGATCTGATAGCAATAGTTCTTCCCGATCACCCCTGTGCCTGTATCAGGATTGTATGGGCTTCCCAGTTTGGATGTCAGCAGCAGGCGGGTGTTATTCATGACATAGCTGGTCACAATAACCATTTCAGCCGGCTGAATGAATTCTTCTTTTGTCTGGACATCCACATAGCGCACACCGGTTGCTTTTTTCCCGTCATGAATAATTTCCGTTACATTCGCAAAATTGCGGATATCCACATTTCCCGTTTCTTTGGCAAACGGAATGACGGCTACAGTCGGATCTGCCTTGGCGCCATATTCACAGCCGAAGCGTTCGCAAAACGCACAATACTGGCATGGCGCCATCTTTGCGCCATATTGGTTCTCATAAGCCTCGCTCATATTGCCCGATGGCATTTGGTAAGGTTTCATCCCCAATGATTTCGCGGCCTTTTTAAATCTTGCTGTAATAGGTGTTTCCTTCATTGGAGGATTTGGGAACGGATCTGCTCTTTTTGGCCCCAGTTCACCTTCTTCTCCGCCAATTCCTGCAGCCTTTTCAAATTCGTAGAAATAAGGCTCTAATTCATCGTATGTAATGCCCCAATCCTGAATTTGAAGACCTTTGATCTTGGATTCGCCATATTTTTTTACTGTCTGTGACTTGATTTCAAAATCATAAGGCAGAAAGCGGAAAGTATGACCATTCCAGTGAACACCGGACCCTCCTAAACCTTCGCCCAGCAAAAAGGACCCAAGCTGGCGCATCGGAAGGGCACGTTCCTTCCCGTGATTGCGGAATGTGATCGTTTCTTTAGAAAGATCCTGCATTAATTCATAGCGGATTCCATAGCGCAGTTCATCATGGACTACATAGTAGTCCTTGACGCCGCGCTCTTTTCCACGCTCCAGGCCAACAACTTTTAATCCCTGTTTCCCAAGTTCAGCTGCAATGATTCCGCCGGCCCATCCGACTCCTACAATGACTGCATCAGTTTTTGGCAATGTTTTCGCCATGTTTACCACTTCCTTAAAAGATAGTACTATTTCGTATATGAATGGAGACTGTTCGGTTTAATTTTCACGAATTTTTCAGACTCAATTTGATTGATATAGCTCATTTGATGGCCAGGAAAGTCTTTCATTTTCCAGCCTTCCATATTTTTGTTTCCGGCATAGGCAGGATCTGCATATACACCTTCAATGGTGGCTGCCCGGAGAATATTAAAGAAAGTCCTGGAAGTAACACCACGGAGCTTCACTTGATCCTCTTCAAAGGCTGTAAGAATTTCATCCTGCTGTTCGCCCTCCAGTTCAGCAAATGGCTTCTTGAACTTTTCATTGCTGTAGGTCTGCAGGGCAGCAAGTCCGACATCAAATACTTCATGCCGTTTTAAAGGGGACTGGTAGCCCTGAAAGTTCGACCCCGGAAAAAACGGACCCTGCATATATTCCCTTGTATTGTTGCCCCATGAGCCCGCAAGCTGGTGGTCAATAAAAAATGGAACATCCAAATCATTGGCGCCAGGGCCATTTTCATCCTTTGGATAAATTCTCTCAACGGCAGCCTGCAGAATTCCGAATGTCTCGGGGTTTGTAAAATATAAAGGTGACTGCTGATAGGCAACCTGATCATGTCCGTTAGTATGGGTATTCTCTTCCGTTGCTGTACCGTCTTTGTTCATGTTTGCACCAATTAAGCCGCCAAGAATACCGCCTCCCACTAAACCGCCGGCAACTAATCCGGAATTGCGGATGAACCTCCTCCTGGACATGGTTGATTCTTGTTTTTGTTCATGTTCAGACATTTATATGGAAACCTCCTTTTATTTGCCATTATGGAGAAAAATATACTTGTCTAAACAGTTCGATGGGATTATTTTTTGGATTGTGAAAAGAAGAGAGGAGATATGGGGGTTTTTATGACATTAAAAAAGATGCAAACCGATTGGTCTGCACCTTTTTTAAGTCCGAATGACGGACACCCTGGAGATTACGATTTGCATAGGGCCGTACCGATTTTAAATATATCGGTTATAGACGAGAGTGCCTTTCGAACGCTCTGCAAACCCTCCCTGGTTTCTTGCAATGCCAATGACGAACCTTGAAGTCGCTGTTACGCTTTTCATCGTCAACCAGTCCCTTCCGTTTTGTTATTGGCCTTGCATTATTTGTTTACCCCGTGAACTTGTCTTAAAACCTGTTTATCTAAAAAATTGGAGTTTTTTTCTTTAATAGATAAAATGAAAGAAAGGAAGTGAAACACGATGAAAACGAAGAAAGAAATCCGTGAGTACATATGGAATTTTCTTGAGGAGAACAAGCTTGGCCGCTTTCCGTTTCCTTTATCGAATAGAATTCCCAATTTCAAAGGAGCTGAAAAAGCGGCTGCATTTGTTTTTACTATGCCTGAGTATAAAGAGGCTAAGGTAATTAAGGTAAATCCTGATTCTCCGCAGCTGCCGGTCCGCACCCAAATTCTGAAGGATGGAAAGACATTGCTGGTTCCGACTCCGCGGCTGAAAGCAGGATTTATTATGGTAAAGCCGGAATGGGTACCTGCCGGGGAAGAGCGGAAAGCAGCGAGCCTTAAGCATATCCACTCATATGGAAAAGAAGTCCCCCTCACACAATTGCCGAAAATTGATTTGTTTTTTGCCGGATCAGTGGGCCTTCACCGGGATGGCCGGCGGGTTGGAAAAGGGGAGGGCTATGCTGACAGGGAGTATGCGATAATCAGAGAACTGGGGAATCCTGAAATCCCCGTGATTGGAACGGTTAACAGCGCCCAGTTGACAGAGGCAGATATTCCGAGGGATGCGTATGATCTGACTGTCGACTGGATTGCCACTGAAAAGGAACTGATCAAAACCAATACACCATATCCAAAACCTAACGGGATTCAATGGGATCTTGTAACGGAGAAGGAAATGGAAGAGATGCCGGTTTTGCGTGAAATATGGGAGATCACAAAAGGAAAGGCAGCCAAGTAATTGACTGCCTTTCAAGCTTTCACTTCGTCCATTTTCTTTAAAACATCATCAATCTTTGCGTGATTTTCAGGGGATTCATCAATATGCTTCCATAAGATTTTTCCCTGAGGCGAGAAAAGCCATGTCCCGCCCTGAATGTAGACATCCTGAGTTTTCATGGACTTCATGACAAATTCCTTTTGTTTTTCATCCTTAGGGATAAAGCCGCTGACTTTTCCTGTAATAAATCCAAATGCTGCTTTTGAAAGAAGCTTCCACTTTGGCATGGTTTTATGTCCCATTCCTCTATAAGCTTCCCGGGAAGGGTCGCCGAGGATCGGAAAAGGGAACGGACCGAATTGCTCAAGGAATTGATTGATAAATGTTCCTTTCGAAGGAGCAATGACAATGACTTGAAAACCTCTTGCTTCTACTTCATTTATGCGCTCGCGCAACTGCGCAAGATATTGCCGGCAGACCGGTCAGCCGAGATGGCGGACGAAAACAGCCATTGTGTATTGGCTGCTGATGGCCTGTTCAAGCGTAATAGCAGTATCAGGATTCTGCGTTTCTAAACGATAATTCATGAATATCCCGCCTTTCGGAATTACTTCTGATCATACCTAATCTTTTTAATAGAATAAAGCGATGCGGCTTACGCAAAAAAACAGGAGTTCGCACTCCTGTTTAGTCCCGGCTCCCCAATATTCCAAAAATGCGCAGGATATTAATGAACAGGTTGATAAAATCAAGATATAGGTTAAGAGCCATCAAAGGAACTTCTTCCGGTGACACTCCATACTGCTTCATGCGGTTGAAGTCGAATAGCACATATCCGCTGAACACAAGCACTCCGATGAAGGAGAACGCGAGCATCGCGTTAGAGCTTAATGGCCAGATGAGGCTGAAAATTCCGATCGCAATAAGAGCGAGCAATGCCGCCATCAGCATGCCGCCAAGGAAAGATAAGTCCCGCTTCGTTGTCGAAGCATATACGGCTAAACCTGTGAACACAACCGTTGTCGTCGCAAGTGCTGTTAAAACAGGGTTAGGTCCAATAGCAGCCAGGTAGTGGGCAACAATCGGGTAGGTCGTCATCCCTGAAATAAATGTAAAGACATACAGGAATGTATACCCAATAGCTTTTTTGCGGCGGAGCAGGAAAGCGAAAAGCAGCATTCCGAGCTCAAGAAGCATCAGCGGCAAAAACAGGGCTGGAGGGATGAAAACACCCGCCATCGTTCCGGTAAATGCAATCCCCAATGATAAGGCAAACGCCCGTAAAACAGAAGGCAAATAACTGTTATTTGCGGTATGCTGTACATACATTTCTTCATTTCTCCTCTTTAATCATTTGTATATGTATATACGACTGAGCTATTATTTAAGTTTCATAAATTATTTATTTTTTAAAAGGTCTCTTATTTCAGTTAAAAGTTCAACATTTTTATCCACAGCTGGTGCCGGTGCTGCTTCTTCTTTCTTTTTGAAACGATTGTTGATAATCCTGATAAAGACGAAAATGGAGAAAGCCACGATGAAGAAGTCCACCACATTCTGTATGAATAAACCATATTTCACCTCTGCTCCGCCGACTTTCACCATCAGATCGGTAAAGTCAACTCCGCCCATCAGCAATCCGACAAGCGGCATAATAATATCATCTACAAGGGAGGATACAATCTTTCCGAAGGCAGCTCCGATTACAACCCCAACCGCCAAATCCAGAACATTTCCCTTTAGGGCGAATTTTTTAAACTCATTCCACATAACAAGTCACCTTTCTTTGAAAATTACCGTTATTATACTATGAAGAATGTATGAAAACCAGATAAGCAAGCCCCTATTGACAGGAACAGGCTTTTTCTCTATAGTAACTATGACAATTCTATTTCTATCATTCCCGTGTTATCGGGAGAGGTTCATAGCTTCACCCTCTATAAAAAACTATGGCTTTGATTATAATAATCAACCATATCCAAGAGAGGATATGGTTTTATTTTTTCAAGCTGTACTTTTTGGACCTCTCTTTAGGATCAGCGGGATCATATAAAGGGAGGCTATTTTTATGTCAGGAAGAAAAGATGAGGAATTAACGGATATTACATTATTGGGAAATCAGGGGACTAAATATCTTTTTGAATATGCTCCTGAGATTCTGGAAGCTTTTGATAATAAGCATCCAAACCGCGATTATTTTGTAAAGTTTAATTGTCCTGAGTTTACCAGCCTTTGCCCGAAAACAGGCCAGCCGGATTTTGCGACCATCTATATCAGCTATATTCCGGATCAAAAGATGGTAGAGAGCAAATCATTAAAGCTATATCTTTTCAGCTTCAGAAATCATGGCGATTTCCATGAGGACTGCATGAACATCATTATGAATGATCTTATTGAATTAATGGATCCCCGCTATATTGAGGTTTGGGGCAAATTTACACCACGTGGCGGAATCTCCATCGATCCATATTGCAACTACGGAAAGCCCGGGACGAAATATGAAAAAATGGCAGATTACCGCTTGATGAACCATGACCTTTACCCGGAGACAATTGACAATCGCTAAGACCATAGCTTGCTTAAAGGGCGATTTTAAAATAATATCAAAAAAGGCAGAGCAATCTGCTTTTTTTGTTGCAGAAAATATACATAAATGGGATTATATTTAGGGAATATTCTGTACTTTTTTAAACATTACAATAAAAAAGCTCTGAAGGGGGACATAATGAAGAAAAGCATAAAAAAAGATCCTCGCTTTAAAGTAGCAGAGAAAGAAGCGTGGATTGGCATTGGTCTCGTACTCTTTAATTTTATTTGGTGGTATGGATTTGCCTATGGACTGGGGTCAGCACCTGCCGATGAGTATACATTCATAATGGGACTGCCTGCCTGGTTTTTCTGGAGCTGTGCAGCCGGATTTGTCGTCATGGTGATACTGGTATCTGCAGCTGTTAAATTTCTGTTTAAGGAAGTTCCGTTCGAAGAAAACGGGGAAGGGGGAGAATCCGAATGAACTGGCAGGTTATTGCTCCTCTTATCTTCTTTTTAATCATTATTTTTCTGGTGGGCTTATGGTCCAGCAGAAAGATTGATACCGGCAGTTCGTTTCTGCAGGATTATTTTCTTGGAGGAAGGCAGCTGGGCGGTTTTATTCTGGCCATGACGATGATTGCCACCTACGGAAGTGCCAGCAGTTTCATTGGGGGTCCTGGTGTTGCATACACACAGGGGCTTGGATGGGTACTGCTTGCCATGTCACAGGTTGTTACTGGTTATTTCGTCCTCATGGTACTTGGGAAAAAGTTTGCGATTACAGCCAGAAAGTATAATGCTGTAACACTCATCGATTTTCTGAAAGAAAGATACGACAGCAAATGGGTTGTCTGGCTATCCTCCCTCAGCATCATTATTTTCCTGTTTTCCGCCATGGCTGCTCAATGGGTTGGCGGAGCAAGATTAATTGAGTCACTGACAGGATTAAGCTATTTATCTGCTTTATTCATTTTTGCTGCTTCTGTCATGGTTTACGTAGTGATCGGAGGCTTCCGTGCCGTTGCCGTAACGGATGCTGTCCAGGGAGGGATTATGTTCATGGGCACCATGATTCTTCTGGTTGCTGTCATTGTGGCAGGTGGAGGGATACCGAATATTATCAGTGATCTGTCTTCAGAAAACCCGAATCTGATTACACCGTTTGGCTTTGATGGCGGATTGACCCCTCTATATGTATCCTCATTCTGGATTTTGGTGGGAGTTGGGGTTGTAGGTCTTCCTCAGGTTGCGGTAAGGGCCATGTCTTATAAAAATGCCAGAGCCATGCATAGGGCCATTATCATCGGAACAATAGTGGTCGGCTTTATCATGCTAGGCATGCATTTAATCGGTGTGTTTGCCCGGCCGATTCTTCCCGGAATTGAGGTGGGGGATAAAGTTATGCCGATGATTGCCATGGAAGTCCTTCCACCATGGCTTGCAGGAATTGTGCTGGCTGCACCGATGGCTGCCATTATGTCAACCGTGGATTCCCTGCTCCTTCTGGTCAGCTCGGCGATTGTTAAAGATGTGTATATTAATTACATTAAACCTGATGCTGAAGAAAGCACGATTAAGAAAATGAGTTTTGCAGTCACAGCCCTGCTGGGGACTCTCGTATGCATCATGGCGCTCAGTCCGCCCGATTTGCTGATCTGGCTGAATCTCTTTTCTTTCGGAGGACTGGAAGCAGCATTCATATGGCCTGTTGTGCTGGGCCTTTATTGGGCGAAGGGAAATAAATATGGTGCAGTGGCCTCCATGATAACCGGAACGGCTTCCTATATTTTATTCCATACTTTTTATCCCAATGCTTTTGGCATGAATACAGTCGTATTGCCTATTGCTTTATCACTGGCATCTTATGTAACTGTAAGTCTATTTACCGAAAAATCAGCATCTGCAGCAGCAGAAATTTAAGCAAGAGGCTCCGGAGAGTTTTTCCGGGGCCTCTCGTATTAACCTGAAAAATGCATATAGATAGGGCCCTCGGCACTTTATTCAAACGTTTGATTGAAGCAGGAGAAGAGTCATATATAAAGGATGAGGGAGGAAATCCATGTTTTTGTAAAAAAATGAGCATATTGATAGGTTTGTAGAAACGATCCCTATTTGTTACACTTAATTAGTTGAAACGTAATTGTAACATTTGACTTTAAATGGAAATGTTTTTTAACATTAGGGAGAATATAATGAAAAATTTTATAAATATGATTATGATTGCCATGCTATCATCGGTTATAGCAGGCTGCTCAAGTGAAATAAATGCATCTTTAAATACAGAAGAAATAAAGCTTGAAAAAGAAGATAAAGTGGAAGCAGAAAATAATATATCTGTACAAGAGGATGGAAAAGAGAAAAAAGATACAGTTTGGCTTGAACGCAAGTCACTATTCCAGTTTGACGCAACGGACGGGAAAATGAAATATACTGTTTATCTTTTTTCGGAAGACGAAAGAAGAACCATTCTGGAAGAGGACAGTGCAAAAGGAAAGAAAGGCGATTCTTATTTTACAGGACATTATTCAGTTTTCCTGGCTGAGAAAGGCGCAAAAGAGGCTTATAAACAAGCAGCTCTAAATGACAGTTCTGAAATGTCCTTTAATCCTTCAAAGGAACAGGTGTACACACAGAAAATGAGGAACAAAACCATCATCTCGATCTTTCAGTCCAAGGGGGAAAATTTAGTTAAGGGCCGGCTGCTGGGGATTAAAGATGGAGAAGTGAAAAGAATCAGCTCGGAAAAAGACATGACCACTACCCCCAAAGCGAAAATAAAAAATATTAATCAAAAGTATCTTCAAACTGCCCAAAATAAGAATGATGGATGGGTTGTTTCAACATGGCTCTTTAATGAGGAAACCCATTCAGTGAGCCTGCACGACAGAATCGAGCTTTCCAAAGAAGATCAATCTGATATCGAATGGATGAATCTGTGGCTGAAAAAGGAAGCCCTTTACTATCCTTTTAAAAACCTGGCACTCAGTGGGGATGCCATTGAAAAAGCAAAACAGGGAATCCCGCTCGGAAGTCCATTTCCGATTGGCACAAACATATCTGAAATTAAAAAGTCAGATCCCAACTTTGTTGAAGAGGGGTTTGAAGATGGCAGTCCTTTTGTGATGTATCCGGAAATCACCTATTATTTTGAACGGGAAACCGGGAACGTAACAGCTATTTCCATTCCTGGACAGCGGGTGAGAACGTCAATGGACGAGATTACTGCAATGTTTGGCACTCCAGCGGAGGTTAGGGAAGAGAAGCTGTCAGGTGAAACCATCTCCACCTACCCGGCAGATAAATATTCCGTTGATATGATTTCTGATTTAGAAGGAAACGTTAGTGAAATCGTATTAAGGAAAACAAAAAATCATGCGGGTCAATGACCGCATGATTTTTTTGTAGAATAAGAAAACATTAGACTTTGAACTTCGAGAACTGTCTAGCTCCGGCGCCTACCCCCTCGAGGTCACAAGCTTGTCTTGTTTCGGCTCCTAGGGACTCGGGATCATAAGCCGTTTCCTTTCAGAAGGAAAAACGCCTTCTTACAGGAACCGTCTTATGCCTGTCGTCCCTGGGCAGTCGCCTTCACATTTCGAGCAATCCTCCCCAAAAGGCAAAGAACGCCTTTCCGGGAGGACCGTCTTGTGCTTGAGGCCCACAGGACAGGGAAGGCTTCGTCAGCAAAACATCGCACGACCGAAAGCGACAGCTTTTGGGAGGATGTGGGTCATGCAGACGTTGCCATAGGACGTGGCGTTCTTAGTCTGCGTTCCTTCGTGGGCAAGGCGCCTCCGCTTTTAAAATGCCCAATCACCTTTTCTGAATACAGGTTCAGCTTTGTCGTCTTCAGTGATTCCGTCGATATCCATTTCAGCGGAACCGATCATGAAATCAACATGTGTTAAGCTTTCGTTCAAGCCGTTTTCAGCCAGTTCTTCACTGGACATTTTCTTGCCGCCTTCAATACAGAATGCATACGCACTGCCGATGGCAAGGTGGTTTGAAGCATTTTCGTCAAATAAAGTATTATAGAAAAGCAGATTGGACTGTGAAATTGGCGAGTTGAAAGGAACCAGGGCCACTTCACCAAGATAGTGGGAGCCTTCATCTGTCTCAACAAGCTGCTTAAGGATTTCTTCTCCTTCTTCGGCCTTCACATCGACAATGCGGCCGTTTTCAAATGTCAGGCTGAAATTGTCGATGATATTTCCGCCATAACTTAAAGGCTTTGTGCTGGAAACAGTGCCGTTAACACCTGTCTTGTAAGGTACCGTAAACACTTCTTCAGTCGGCATGTTCGCCATGAATTCGTGTCCCTGTTCATTCACACTGCCTGCCCCGACCCATAAATGGCCTTTGGGAAGCTCGATTGTCAGGTCTGTGCCTGGAGCTTTATAATGAAGCTTCTGATATCGCTTGCTGTTTAAATAATCCACTTTTTCATGAAGTGTTTTGTCATGCTTTTTCCAGGCTTCAACCGGGTTATCCAGATCAGCGCGAGTGGCTTTGAAAATAGCGTCCCAAAGCATTTCAACTCTGGATTCCTCAGGAGCTTCAGGGAATACCATGTTTGCCCATGCTTGAGAAGGCGCTGCTATAACTGTCCAGCTCACTTTATCAGATTGAATGAATTTACGGTATTTTGCAAGCGCCTGTCCGGATGCTTTCTGGAAGCTTGCGATTCGTTCTGATTTCACACCTTTCAGCAAATCAGGGCTTGCTGAAACGATTGACATGAATGCCGCACCCTTCTCAGCTAAATCTTCGACTTCCTTCGCACGCCATTCCGGGTATTCCGAGAAAGACTCATCCGGTGCCAAATCGTACTTCGTGCGTGTGACCGCATCATCGCTCCAGTTCACAACTACGTTATGAGCTCCTGCTTCATATGCCTTTTTAACAATTGTTCGAACCAGTTCAGCTGCATCAAGCGTTGTGTTAATAACAAGTGTCTGACCCTTTTGTACATTTACGCCGACCTTCACCGCAAGCTCTGCGTATTTCTCTAAATTCGTTTGAAATTGACTCATTATGTATTCTCCTTTTGTCAGAATCTTCATTTTCATTGTAGCTGTTCTGTCCGGAAAAAGAAACTTATTGAACTGAAAATCGTGCCAGGAAACCCTGGCTCTCCATCTATTGACGGATACATAATTAAAAAGGAACCTTATACAGATTCCTTTTTAGTGTGGAATGCATTATTTCTTTCAGGCAAAGCAAACATCAGCCAATACAAAAACGCACTTACAACAGCCAGCAGCGCCAGTATAAAGAATGTCCAGTCATATCCGATCCAGACTGTAAGCGGTATGGAGATAGGCGCAATGGTTTTCCCGACTGTAAATCGAAGGGAGGCAGCTGCAAAGTACTGACCCCGCATATGATCGGGAGCAATCTTTGATACAAAACTCTGCTGGAGGCCAGCTGTCATTAATTCGCCCATTGTGAAAACGGCCATTGCCAGAATTAATCCCCATATCCATTGGGTTTGTCCAAACATGATGATGGCTGCCGCATACGTAAGAGATGATAAGATAAAGACATTCCTTTCCTTGTACTTTATCATCATTTTGGTGACAGCCACGGTAAATAAGGCGACAAGGAAGCCGTTCTCGGACAGCAGAATGCCAAAAGCCTGTTCCCCCTGAACGGTGAAGGACCAGTCCATCCATTTAAAAAGCTGCTGGTTATGAATCACTTCGTTTGTATAGACAGGTATTAACAGATCAAGCTGCATAAAGGTCTGTGCAGCCAAAACACCTGCTATGATAAAAAGGAGAAAGGTCCTGTCACTGAAGATAATGCCATAATCTTTGGTTTGCTTTAATAAAGCGTGATGCCATTTACTGTTTTCACTTGATCCATGTATCTGCGGAGGTAAAGTTTCCCTTGTCCATCGGAAAAGGATGAAAGCTAACAGAACACAGATAATGCCTGCGGCCATAAGAAGCTGAAAACGGTAATGGACATAGAAAATGGCTCCTAAAATGGGACCGACTACAACAGCAATATTAATAGAAGTGTAAAAAATAGCAAATACCTGGCTCCTGTCTTTTTCCTCCACCACATCGGCAACCATTGCCTGGCTTGCCGGCCAATAAAATGAGCCAAATATCCCCACAAAAGCAAAGCAGATAAAACCAAGCACGGGAGAATCCATCCAGGGTGAACTGGCAAATCCAAAAATCATAAATGAAAGTCCCTGACCGAAAGCAGATAGAACCATCATTTTTTTGCGGCCAAAGCGGTCAGCTGTATAACCGCCCATTAAGTTGGCAAGCACGGAGAATACCTGAGAAAAAATGAGCAATAAACCAGCCTTGTCTTTTCCGAATTCATCCGCGAAATAAATCGTTAAAAACGGGAAGAACATCCAGAATGTAATATTCATAAGCGCTTCCCCAAATAACCTTACTTTTAGATTCTTATCCCAATCTTTTAATTTCATGCTGCGTCCCCATCTTCAATCTCAGAATAACGCTATCATACTACCAAATTCAGAAGAAACACAAGAAGACTTTTTGTTCAAAAAAGCCAAACCTTGATCAAGGGTTTGGCTTTTCATTTTAAGCTGTGTTGCCAGTTCATATGGAAATAGCCCTGGCAGCAGCCAGGGCTATACATTAATCTTTATCTTCCATTGCGGCCTTCAGCAAATCACCTAGGCTTGTTCCAAAGGACTCTTCCTTCTGGGTATATTTCTGAACAAGTTTTCGTTCTTCGCGTTTGTTGACTGCTTTCTTTTTGTCCTGGGCTTTCTCCACCACATTGCATGGGCGGCACTGGAAGTAGGCGCCTGCCTTGCCCTGGTGGATCTCCATTTTTTTGCGGCACTGAGGGCAGCGGCGGTTTGAAAGCTTTGGATCCTTGCGCTTTCGGAAATTACAATCCAGGTTAGAGCAGACAAGTATTTTTCCGTCCTTTGTATTCCTTTCTTTCAGGAAGGAATCACATTCCGGACATTTTGAGCCAGTGAGATTATGGGCACGGTACGATTTGTCGCTCTTTTTAATTTCAGAAACCAATGTCCGTGTCTGCTTGCGGATGTTCTGGAGAAACTCTTTTGGATCTGCTTTTCCGCGTGCGATTTTCTCAAGCTCCTGCTCCCATTTGGCTGTCAGTTCCGGTGATTTCAGATCTTCATTCACCAGGTCCATCAGCTGTTTGCCCTTTTTAGTCGGAAACAGGCGTCCATTTTGCCTTTCAAGCGCTTCAGTCTCAAGAAGCCGTTCAATGATTTCCGCTCTAGTTGCAGGTGTTCCGAGGCTATATTTTTCCATCTGGGTCAAAATGTCAGCTTCGGAATAGCGAAGAGGCGGTTCAGTGAGCTTCGCAGCGGATTCGGCATTTTGCAGCGTAAAGCTCTGTCCTTTCGAAATGTTCTTCAGACTCTGTTTTCCTGTTTCTTCTTCAGTATTCCGTTCAACCTTGCGATAACCGAGGTCGATAACGGCTGTTTCCCTGGCTGTGAAGGTCTCACCATTAACATCAATAGCAGCATGGATGGTTTCATACTTATACGGGTTATGGAAAATCGCCAGAAATCTGCGCAGAATTAATTCATACAGCTTGCGCTCATCAGGAGACAAATCACCGAGATGCACACGTTCTTCTGTCGGGATAATCGCATGGTGATCGGTTACTTTTTCATTATTAAACACTCTCTTTGCCAGCACCCTGCCCTGATTCGCTAAGATAGGCTTCACTTCATCTTTATAGGAAGCAGCGATGCCATGGAGGCGATCCATCATGGTTGCTTCCATATCTTTTGTCAAATAGCGTGAGTCTGTCCGCGGATAGGTGACAAGCTTATGCTGCTCATAAAGTTTCTGCAGTACATTCGACGTTTTCTTGGCAGAGAAGCCAAAACGTTTATTCGCATCACGCTGCAGCTCCGTCAAATCATAGGGAAGCGGCTGCGGCTCTGTTTTTTCCTTCCGGTTAATGGACTGGATAACCGCTTTTTGCCCCTTAACTTTGGAGAGGACTCCATCAGCTGCATCTCTGGAAAAGATGCGCTTTTCACCATTTTTCTCCCAGTCAGCCTGCAGGGGGCCAATGTGGGCGCGAATCGTCCAGTACTCTTTTGGAACAAATTGCTGAATCAATTTTTCCCTTTCCATAACGAGCGCCAGTGTCGGCGTCTGCACCCGGCCCGCGGATAGGGGATCCTTGTATTTAGTCGTCAGGGCCCTTGTGACATTCAGCCCGATGAGCCAATCCGCCTCTGCCCGGCACACAGCGGATTCATACAGGTCTTCAAATTGTTTTCCGGGTTTAAGGTTTTGAAAACCGTCACGGATAGCACGGTCTGTTACAGAGGATATCCATAAGCGCTTGATTGTCTTGCGCCAGCGGATTTTCTCCAATATCCAGCGAGCGACAAGCTCCCCTTCACGGCCTGCATCTGTCGCAATGATTATTTCCTTAACATCCTTCCGCTTTGCAAGGTTTTCAATGGCTTTATACTGGTGGCTGGTCTGCTTCATCACCTTCAGGCCCATTTGGTCCGGAATAATCGGCAGATCCTCCAGGTTCCAGTTTTTATATTTGCTGTCATAATGCTCAGGCATCTTTAACTCGATTAAATGGCCAAGAGCCCAGGTGACGATATATTTATCGCCTTCCATATAGCTTTTATGAGATTGCCGGCATCCCAGCACCCGGGCAATTTCACGGGCAACACTGGGCTTTTCGGCAAGAACAAGTGATTTCATATTAACTCCTTTCAAATCCATTCAGTTCCTTTTCTATCCTAATTAAGTATAGCGGAAAATCAGTAATATTTGTAATGGGATACGTTATTATGGACAAAATGAGGAAGATGCTGAATAAGGTGTATTACTTTTCATTAACTCCGATTCATTTTACAATGAATGTATCAGTTTGTTGACAAATAGAAAGACAAGGTGAAATGAATGGATGCAAAAAACCAGCTTCTTTATGATTACATTCAGGAGAATTCAATAAATATCACAGATATGTGGCTGTCTTTAAGGGAAAAGCAGAAAGGCTCCATTTATTCTGCAGATGCGGACCCTGCTTATGAAACACTCCTGAGAGAACAAAATGCTTTTACCAACCGCACCGTTTCTGCCGCTCTGCTTGATGAGGACACTTTTAACGAAAATATGGAAGAATGGGCCATTACTGTAGCGGAAAGCAGAGTGGATTCTAATACGCCCATTTTTCAAGTGCTTGAAGCTTTAAGCAATGTGCGGGAAACTTATTGGCACTTTGTTGAAAAGTTCATAAAATCAAACCAGTCTGAAGTCACAGCAGATGATGTATTGAAATGGAGCACGAAGATTAATAAGGCTTTTGATAACCTCATCAATAAATTTTCAGAGAAGTACTATGAACTGACCACCAGACGGCTTGTTGCCCAGCAAAGTCTGATCAATGAGCTTGGAACTCCGGTCATTCCTATAAAAGACCATACAGCTGTACTGCCGCTTATCGGTAATATTGACACGGAGCGTGCGCAAATCCTCCTGGAGGAAATTCCGAAAAAATGTGCAAAAGAAAATATTGAGCACTTATTTATTGATTTATCAGGTGTAGCCATTATCGATACAATGGTTGCCCATCAAATATTCTCTTTAACGAAAGCTCTAAAGCTATTAGGGGTCAAATCCACCATCTCCGGCATCAGCCCTGAGGTTGCCCAGACTTCCATTCAGCTCGGCCTTGATTTCACGGGTATTGAGACATATGGAAAACTAAAACACGCTTTAAAAAGACAGGGTGAAAACTTAAAATAGAAAGAAGAACGAGCCGGCTGAACTGCCGGCTATTTATCGCAGTCTAACGGGCAGTAAGACCCCCACTTCAAGACTCAGAGGAATCAAAGGAGGATAAGCGGGGGTCAAACTGCCCGTAAAGGCCCGATTGGTTCAACTAACAATCAGTGGGGATAAGGAACATCCCCACTGATTGAAGTTTCACTTTATATGGAAATAAAATACGCTTTACTGTGTTACCATTCTAACAATCTAATTTGTTAAAAAATGGTAATTAATCATTGACATACCATTGATAGGGAACATAAAATTAATTATATTCAGAAAATATAACACAAGTAGGCTGTGATAAAGATGAGACAACTGACAATAGATACTGCAAATAATCTTCTAAAAAAGGCTGTATTTCAAACCTGTGTTTGAGATACAGCCTTTTCTTTATCTCGCTAACGTACCGGGGAGGATATAAAATGGAAAAATTGACAGAATCGATGATGACTTTAACTCACAGGGAGGAGAACATGGTGGTTACTTTAAATGGGAATACCCTTACTTTGTCTGAAGTCAAACGAGTTCTTTTTGAAGGGGTGAAGGCGGCAGCATCAGTGGAAAGCATGCTCCGTGTAAAAAACAGTCATGAAGCAGTAAAGAGAATTGTAAGTGAAGAAAAAGTCATATACGGAATAAACACTGGCTTTGGGAAATTCAGCGATGTAAGAATTGATCAGGGAGATGTCGAGGATCTTCAGTTGAATTTAATCCGTTCGCATGCCTGCGGAGTTGGGGAACCGTTCCCTGAGTCTGTCTCAAGAGCTATGCTTCTCTTAAGAGCAAATGCCTTGTTAAAAGGATTCTCTGGCGTTCGTCCGGTTGTGATCGAAACTCTTTTAGCGCTTGTGAATAAAAGAATCCATCCTGTTATCCCGCAGCAGGGCTCTCTTGGAGCAAGCGGGGACTTGGCGCCTCTATCCCACCTGGCATTAGTATTAATGGGAGAAGGCGAAGTGTTTTTTAAGGGGGAAAGAAAGCCTGCCCTTGAAGTGCTTGTTCAGGAAGGAATAGAACCTGTAACATTACAGGCGAAGGAAGGGCTTGCCCTCATTAACGGCACACAGGCGATGACGGCAATGGGAGTCATTGGATATCTTGAAGCGGAAAAAATCGCTTATCAGAGTGAGCTGATCGCAGCACTTACAATGGAAGGTTTAAACGGCATAATAGATGCGTTTGATGAGAACATCCATCAGGCAAGAGGATATAAGCAGCAGGTGGATACAGCCAGAAGAATAAGGGAGTACCTGTCAGGCAGCAGCCTGATCACAAAACAGGGGGAAATCCGGGTACAGGACGCCTATTCCATCCGCTGTATTCCGCAGGTGCATGGAGCATCCTGGCAGGCTCTTGACTATGTAAAGGAAAAGCTTGAAATCGAAATGAATGCAGCCACAGATAACCCGCTTATTTTTGAAAATGGGGAAAGTGTCATTTCCGGCGGAAACTTTCATGGACAGCCGATCGCACTTGCAATGGATTTTATGAAAATCGCGGCTGCAGAGTTGGCCAATATTTCAGAGCGCCGTATTGAAAGGCTTGTTAACCCGCAGCTGAGTGACTTGCCGCCATTTTTAAGCCCGGAGCCTGGACTTCAGTCTGGTGCGATGATTCTCCAATATGTCGCAGCATCCCTTGTTTCTGAAAATAAGACACTCGCCCATCCTGCAAGTGTGGATTCGATCCCTTCATCAGGGAACCAGGAAGACCATGTGAGCATGGGAACAATCGGATCAAGACATGCTTACCAGATCATCCAGAATGTTAATAAAGTGCTTGCAATTGAACTGATTTGCGCGCTTCAGGCAGCAGAATTCCGCGGTTCTGATAAAATGGCTGACAAAACAAAACGCTTTTACGAAGAAGCTAGAAAAGTGGTGCCTTCCATCACGAAAGACCGCGTATTTTCAAAGGATATTGAAGCATGCGCAGCCTGGCTGAAAGAGATTGAAATTGACGTAATATAAAACAGAGGGGTCTGAATGTTATTCAGGCCCCTGACTTTTTAATCTTTGGCTCTTTCCTCAAGTTCCTTAGCTTCATCTTCTTCAAAGCGGTTTTTAAACGCTTCCTGCGTCACAATAAACTCTTCATCTTCCTGTGCCTCTGTTGTATGGCGCTCAACCATTGTGTGTTCAGGAAATTCCCCTGGGTGATGCTTTTTTTTATGGTTAAAATGGACTCCGCGTGACATAATCAGGCTCCTTTCATTATTGAATTTGCATTCTTCCACTATTTTTCCCTCTGGCACAAGGACTATGTACGGCTGCTTCAATCAATATTTTCCGTTCAATTTTGCTCTTGTTCGCATAAGTATATAGAGCAAAGACGAAAGAGAAGAGGAGGGGGACAGCCGTGAATGATCCGAATGCTTCCGTGTTCTGTGCGGGACGGGGAGACCGTGCGCCTGTTTTTATTGCAGATGCTGTCATTGATCATCAAATAAAAAAAGTCAATCTGGAGAACTATATTGGAAAATGGGTGCTGCTGTTTTTTTATCCGAGTGATTTTACATTTGTCTGACCGACAGAATTAGCGGCGGTCGCCGCTGTAAACCCTTATTTACAAGCCTTAAACTGCGAAGTCATGTCCATCAGTACGGACAGTGTATATGCACATAAAGTATTCAAGGAAACATCTCCGTCATTAAAAAACGTGAATTATCCAATGGTCAGCGACAGAACACATCAAATAAGCAGAGCTTATAGGGTATTGGATGAAAAGTCAGGAGCGGCCATCAGGGCATCCGTTTTTATCGACCCCAATGGCATTATCGCAGCGAAGCTCATTTACCCTGGAGAAGTCGGGAGAAATCTGCATGAACATGTCAGAATTATGCAGGGAATTCAATATGCACAGCAGACAGGGAAGGGTGTGCCGGCAAACTGGCAGCCCGGCCAGCAAGGGATTAACAAGGATCCGAACTTTATAGGGAAAATCTAAAGGGAGGAGGCGCAAGCTTTCTCTTCTATATACATAATTACTTTAATAAGCACCGCTGAAAATATATAATAATAAGTACAAATGAAGTGGAGGGGGAGCTTGAGTGGACTTTTTTTCTATACTTTCTGAAGATCGGATAAAAAAAGCTTATAGGGACGGCGAGTTTGATAATCTGCCGGGATATGGGAAACCGCTGCCGCCTGATGACCTGTCTTCCGTACCTGAGAACTTGCGCATGGCCTATCGCATCATGAAGAATGCCGGATTCACTGATGAAGAAAACCAGGTGAAAAAGGAAATGGTGACGATTGAAGACCTGATGAAGAAATGTGAGGACCAGGAAGAAAAGAAGGCATTGCAGAAGAAATTAAACGAAAAGCTGCTCCGCTATAACAGCATGATGTCCAAAAGAAGACAGAACACCAACTCATCCCTTTTCAAAAACTACGAAGAGAAAATTAACAATAAATTATTCTAATGAATTAATGATTGGAATTGAGGAGAACTCATGAATAAAGATGAATATATAAAGATCCTTGAAAAAAGAGTGGAGGAATATGAGGCAGCCATAGCGGATATGACGGCACCGATTATTCCATCGATCATTCCCCAGACGATTCTGGTGCCCATTACCGGCCTGCTCATGGCGGATAGACTCGAAAAAATCACAGCCAAAATTTTGAATCATATTAAAGAACATGACATTGAATTTGCCATCATGGATTTTACCGATATAACGGTCGACCGGATAGAGCAGATGTGCCTTAAAGAGCTGGGGCAGCAAATCCGCAACCTGACTGATTCCATTAACCTCATGGGAGTTAAGCCTTATTTCGTGGGAATGACCCCGCAGCTTATAAAAGAAATCATTTTATCCGGCATTGAATTAAATGCTGAAACACATGCTAACTTCCAGGCGGCTTTAAAGCACTTAATGAAAATAAACAGTCTCGTCTTTCAAAAAGTCTGATTTCGTTGAGTTTGCTGCTTTTGGGCAGGTAACCTCAGCTACCCTCTGAGTTGATTGGAGTGGAAGGCGCTTGACTCCTGCGGGAGGCTCGCATTCCTCCCCGCGGAAAGCAGGTGCCTGGAGCGGAAATCAACGGCCTGAATTCATAGATATTAAAACACAATAAATTTTAGAAAAAGGTACCTTCAAAAAATCTAAATTCTAAAAGACTCCTCTCCTGAATAGGATAGGGGTTTTTTATTTAAAAGGTAAGAAAGTATAAAATTTTGAACGTCGATAACTGTCTAGCTCCAGCGCCTACCCCCTCGAGGTCACAAGCCAATCCTCCCAAAAAGGCAAAGAACGCCTTTCCGGGAGGCTCGTCTTGTGCTTGTCGGGGGTGACCAAGGCGCTTGCGCTTTTCTTATACAGGCACATTTTCTTTTCGATTGGGGATTTGTCCATGCGAAAACCTCCACTGGCACATATTCTATATTATCCATGAGAAAGGAGGTAGACATATGTCGAGAGATTGGAGAAGAAGATTCGAGATTAATGCAGATGAAGTTGAAATCAGAGCCGAAAGAGTTATTGTAAAAGAAGATGACAATCGCCGCCGTGATGATGTTGCCGGAGCAGAAGACCGCAACAGAAAGCATCGCCGTGATGACGATGTTGCCGGAGTTGAAGACAGACGCAGAAGAGGATGCGGATGTGGCTGGGGATGCGGCTGGGGTTGCCGGAATAATGTTGGCGGAGCAGAAGACGACCGCCGAAAACATCGCCGTGACAATGTACGCGGTGCAGGTGACTTATGGTACAACAGAGACTTAGCCGGATCTGGCAGAGGCTGCAGATGCCGACGGGATGACGATGACCGCAGAAGAAGAGGTTTCTGCGGATGCCGCTGGATCTAAAAAAATAATGAAAACGAAGGCAGGGGAAGCACCTCTGCCTTTTATATATGAAAATTTTCCTAAAGAACTGTTAAAATCATCCGAAAATATTAATAGAAGGTTTTAGAGATTTTCAGACTACATAGAAGGTGTGGCATGCATGGATAAAACAACGATTATAGGAGTTATATTAGGGATCATAGCTGTTGGGGTTGGAATGTTTTTTAAAGGGGTTTCCCCTTCTGTTCTGATTAACCCTGCCGCTATTCTGATCATTATTGTGGGTACGGCAGCAGCAGTGTCAATTGCATTTCCAACAAATGAAATCAAGCGGGTGCCCAAGCTTTTTGGCATTTTATTTAAAGAAGAGAAGCTGATGAACCCTTCTGAAATGATTAAGATGTTTTCGGATTGGGCTCAGCTGGCAAGAAAAGAAGGATTGCTTGCCCTGGAAGTCAAGACGAACGAAGTAGAAGATGCTTTTTTAAGAAACGGCTTATCTCTGGCTGTTGATGGGCAAAGCGCCGATTATATACGGGATGTATTAAGTGAAGAAATCGAAGCGATGGAAGAAAGGCACCAGGCAGGAGCGCAAATTTTCAGCCAGGCAGGCACGTATGCCCCATCCCTTGGAGTATTGGGAGCCGTTATTGGATTGATTGCAGCACTTGGAAATATGGCGGACACTGAAAGCCTCGGACATGCCATAAGTGCGGCATTCGTAGCGACTTTATTGGGGATATTCACCGGTTATGTATTCTGGCATCCATTTGCCAATAAGCTAAAGAGAAAATCCAAGCAGGAAGCGAAAATTAAAAGCATGATGATCGAAGGGATTCTTTCTATTTTAGAAGGAGAGGCACCACGGGTGATCGAGCAAAAGCTTGCTTCCTATCTCCCTGCAGGAGAACGCCGTAAATTCCTTGAAGAAAGCAGCGTGGCAAAGGATGAGTAGGCGGAAAAAGAAGCAGCATCATGAAGAGCATGTAGACGAATCCTGGCTTTTGCCGTATGCTGATTTATTAACTCTGCTTCTTGCCCTGTTCATTGTCCTCTTCGCCATGAGTTCAGTAGATGCCCAAAAATTTCAGAAGCTGTCAAAGGCATTCAATGATGTCTTTTCAGGGGGAACGGGCGTCTTTGAATTTCCAAGTCCACTGCCGGAAGGACAAATGCAATCTACTGATGCAGTGTCGGAAAAGCCAAGCAAGGATCTCGAGGAAATGGCAGCGCTGGATAAGTTGGAAAAAGAAAAATTGAAGCAGGCTGCCGATCAGGAAGAACTGGCACAGCTGCAGCAAAGAGTCAATGCCTTTATAGAAAAGCAAAACCTGGCGGATAAACTGGAAACCTCATTAACCACGGAGGGACTGCTTGTGTCCATCAGAGACAATGTTCTGTTCAGCTCAGGAAGTGCAGAGGTCCGTGAGCAGGATTTAAAAGTGGCTGGTGAAATCGCCGGGCTTCTTATCATGGACCCGCCAAGAAATATCATTATCAGCGGGCATACAGACAATGTCCCAATCCGAAATTCGAACTTCGAGTCCAACTGGGAGCTCAGTGTAATGCGGGCGGTCAACTTTATGAAAATCATCCTGAAGAATGACCAGCTGGACCCGAAATGGTTCAGTGCCAAAGGCTTTGGGGAATTCCAGCCGGTTGCCGGAAATGATACGAAAGAAGGCAGAGCGAAGAACAGGCGGGTAGAAATTTTAATATTGCCAAGAACGGGGAATCAGCCTTAGGAGGCTGGTTTCTTTTTTATATAAAAATAAAAAAAGGCTGTTAGCCAGCCGCTTTACCAGAATTATTCATTTGCTTCCTGTTCAGTGCCGTCCGGTTTGCATAAACGATCGACCATTACACCAAATAGGAAAACACAAGCAATTGGAATGGAAAAATTCAAAATATGAACAATGGTCATCTGCGAACCTCCCAAAATAGATTAATTACATTATATGCCAGCGTTCATAAAAAAGACAAATAATCAGAAAATACACAAATTAAGGTTGACAAAGAAAAAGAGCCGCAAAGGGCTCTTATAATGGAAGATCTGCTTCTGAATGAATGGTTCTTGGCTCTGTCTTTTTGCCATGAAGCAGGTAGTATATGAGCAGGCCAAACAGTGCGACTCCGGCAAGCATAAAATACAGCGAAGCGAAGCCTGTTTTTACCGCAAGGATTCCTAGAACATAGGATCCTAATCCGATCCCAGTATCAAAGAGGGTGAAAAAGGTTGAGGTAGCAAGCCCGCGTTTGGCTGGATCTGCCTGCTTGATGGCAACGGTTTGAAGACTCGGAACAATCGTGCCATACCCCAATCCGATAATTGCACCTGACAGCAGAAATACAAAGGTGCTGTTAGCCTGGCTGAGCAAAAACAATCCTGCGGCAAACAGAATAATGGCTGGATAAATCACCTTATTTTCACCGTACGTGTCAAACCAGCGGCCTGTAAATGGGCGGGACATAATGATGAACGCCGCATATACAACGAAGAAGAAGCTTGCAGCTTCAAGCAAATCCAGCTCTTTCGCATAAACCGAAATAAAGGAAAGAATTCCTGAGTACGCAAAAGCAAGGATGCCCGCCGAAACCGCAACAGGAACGGCATTCTTTTCGAATAAGCTTGAAAGTGTGAATTTCGGATGCTTGACAGAGGTTTCTGCGTTTTGAGGTATTTTGACAAAAGCACCCAGCGCTATCGCAATAAATGATAAAACTGTACATAATGCAAAAATCCATGTGAAGCTTGCGTATTGAACAATCGTCAATCCGGCAAACGGTCCAATGACCATAGCCAGATTCATGAACATGGCGTAATAGCCAAGCCCTTCGCCTCTGCGCTCATTCGGCACAATATCAGCCACAATCGCTCCAGTTGCCGTAGTAGCCATGCCAAATCCTGCACCATGAAGGAACCTTAGTGCTAAAAGAGCAGGCATAGAGTCCGCCCAAAAATAAAGAAGAGATGAGACAGCAAACACAATCAGGGAAGCTAGCAGAATCTTTCGCCGTCCAACCTCGTCAATCCATTTCCCTGTAAAAGGCCTGCTGATCACGGCAGCGATCAGAAAGACCGAAATAATCAGGCCCACCTGTGTTTCGTCCCCTTTTAAATCATCCAAAATATAAAGGGGAAGCGTTGTGAGCAAAACATAAAACCCCATAAACAAGAAAAAACTCGTAACAGAAATACTCAAAAAATCCTTCGTCCATAATGGCTGCTTCTTCATGTTGTCCTCCTAACAATGAAGTACCAGGTACCTATACCAATTTCGTGAACTGGTCTAGGTGCCTGGTACCATATTTTCTCTCATTTTTGCCATAAGTCTCATCATCGTGCTGATTTCTTCTTCTGTTATATTCTGCAGGACATTGCTTTCGCTTGATCTTACTGCGGCAAGCCAATTGTCGTATTCCAGTATGGCTGCATCAGTCAGTGAAATCAATTTTTCACGTTTGTCCTTTCCTGCCGTTCTGGCGATCCAGCCCGATTTCTCAAGACGGGCCAATGTCCTGGTCATGGTCGGAGCCTCAACTCCCAGATAAGAAGAAATGTCTTTTTGGGTGCTCGGGCCTCCGGTTTTCAGACGGTAAATAATTGTCCATTGAGCCGCATATAAACCAAGGGGCACCAGACTTTCATTAAGTACTTTGGAAAAATGGCGTGTAAATTGGTTAATGGAATGAAAAAATTCACTTTGATTAGGGTGCATTGTTTTCACCTGCTTAATATAGTTACCTAGCTAACTATATATGAAATTAAAGAATTTGTCTACCACACATACTTCTTTTGCTAACTAAATGTTTAACTGGCAAATAAAAGGGAATGGAATAACAAGGGCAACTGTGCATAACTATAAGGGGGAAATTTTTTTGGATACGTTATTAAAAGTCGTAGGAGATATTTCAGGATGGCTGTGGGGATATCCCATCATCCTATTATTAGCCGGAACAGGGCTGTATTTAACCTTTTTGCTTGGTTTCTTCCAGTTCCGCTATCCGGTATATATTTTTAAGCAGACATTCGGAAGTGTTTTTAAAAAGCCGAAGGGAAAAGGAACCGTTACACCGCTGCAGGCACTCACATCTGCACTGGCTTCCACCATTGGAGCCGCAAACATTGTAGGTGTGCCGGCAGCCATCATGTTTGGCGGACCGGGTGCAGTCTTCTGGATGTGGGTCATTGCGCTAATAGGAATGTCCATTAAGTTCTCGGAAAGTGTCCTGGCCATCAAGTACAGAGAAAAAAATGAAGATGGAGAATATGTAGGCGGTCCTATGTATTATATGACGAAGGGGCTGAACATGAAGTGGCTTGGTGTGATCTTTGCGTTCGCGCTGATGATTGAACTGATTCCAAGCATCATGGTGCAGGGAAATGCAGTAGCAGCTGCGGTTGGCGAGACTTTTAAGATTGATGGCCTTTATACCGGCATCGCAGTAGCCTTACTGGTTTCATTGGTTGTTTTTGGCGGGATTCAGAGAATCGGCAAAGTTACTGAAATCTTCGTTCCGTTTATGGCGCTCATTTATGTAGGAGCAGCTTTAGTGGTTTTATTTATGAATCTGGGCAAGCTTCCTGAAGTGTTGGAATTAATCTTCACTT
This sequence comes from Cytobacillus firmus DS1, assembly GCF_000565285.1. Classification (GTDB taxonomy): domain Bacteria; phylum Bacillota; class Bacilli; order Bacillales; family Cytobacillaceae; genus Cytobacillus; species Cytobacillus firmus_A. Next base: position 392,018 of record NZ_APVL01000001.1, read on the forward strand.
ATGCGTTTCAGCCGATGTCTGCAATAGGCGGCTTTGCCGGTGCGGCAATTGGGGAAATCATTCGCTGGGGATTTGCACGAGGATTATATTCCAATGAGGCAGGACTCGGAACCGCTCCGATTGCCCATGCGGCTGCCACTACTGACCACCCGGTGCGCCAGGGCTTCTGGGCGATTGTCGGTATTGTTGTGGATACGCTCATTGTGTGTACCGCCACAGCATTTGTGGTACTTTCATCAGGGGTGTGGACAAGGGAAGGGGCCATGAAAGATCCTTCAGCCCTGACAGCAGCGGCATTTACGGAATATTTTGGATCATTCGGAGGTATTCTTGTAGCTGTATCACTCGTATTCTTTGTCATTTCGACGATCATTGTCGTAGTCTTTTATGGATCCAAAATGGCAGAGTTCCTATTTGGCTCATTTGCCGGAAAAGCCATTAAAGTCGTTTACATTGCTGCCATTGTTCTTGGCTCAGTGGGAGCGGCGAAAACAATCTGGCAGTTCCTTGATCTGGCTCTTGCCATGATTTTGATACCAAACATCGTTGCTGTTCTCCTTCTAAGCAAAGAGGTTAAACAGCTGAAGAACGAGTTCTTTACTTCGGAAAAATATTATTTGAAGGATATTAGAAAAGACGATAAGGCTGCGTAAAAATGGTTCTCCCGCTAATGGCGGGGGATTTTTTTTTGAGATAAGAAAGTATATAATTTTTGAACGTCGATAACTGTCTAGCTCCAGCGCCTACCCCCTCGAGGTCACAAGCCAATCCTCCCAAAAAGGCAAAGAACGCCTTTCCGGGAGGCTCGTCTTGTGCTTGTCGGGGGTGGGCAAGGCGCTTGCGCTTTTCTTAATAGATAAAACAATTTTCGGAAAAATAACACTTGTGAGATAATTAAACAAAAGTTTATAATTTAAACAAAAGTTAAAAAAGACAGGGCTGATCCATTATGAACGATAAAGAATTATTGATTTTGCAGCTGATTAAAGAGGATCCATTTATTGCCCAAAACGAGCTGGCAGAAAAAACGGGACTCTCCAGGTCAGCTGTAGCCGGCTATATCTCTTCACTGACCAAGCAGGGGAAAATTCTCGGCAGAGCCTATGTACTGCCGCAAAAGAAAGAAGTGCTTTGTGTGGGAGGAGCCAATGTCGACAGGAAAATTCAGACAACCGGGCAGCTCCAATTCGGAACATCGAACCCTGCAGAAAGCTCCCAATCCTGCGGAGGAGTGGCGCGGAACATTGCCGAAAACCTTGGCAGGCTGGGCTGTGATGTCGGTTTGATGACCGTAGTGGGAGGCGATCCGGAAGGCGAATGGCTTCTGGAATATACGAAAGCCTTTGCTGACGTGACACCTTCACAATCCCTGGCAGGGTCCATCACCGGAACCTATACAGCAGTGCTTGACCTGGAAGGGGAAATGGCTGTGGCCTTAGCCGACATGTCCATTTATGAAAGCGTTACCAGAGAGTTTATCGAGAAAAAGTGGGGGTACCTGGCATCATCTGAGATGGTGATATTGGATACCAACTTTCCGCCAGGAGTTTTAAAACAAATCATCACAAGGTGTTACGAAGAGAGTATCCCGCTATGCATCACACCTGTTTCAGCACCAAAAATAAAGAATCTGCCGAAAAACCTGCAGGGTGTTACCTGGCTGATTGCCAACAAAAATGAAGCAGAAGCCCTGACTGGGATGGAAATCAGGAAGGAGGGAGACTTCTTTAAGGCAGCACAGGAAATGATCAATAAAGGAGTGGAAAAAGTGGTGATCAGCCGGGGAGATAAAGGGCTGATCTACTTTACAAGCACAGGTGAAGCAGGTGTGCAGCTGCCTCCCAAGGTGAAAATAGCAGATGTGACAGGTGCAGGGGACTCGCTTGTATCGGGCATTATTTTTGCCCATTTAAAAGGCTTAAGCACAGAGGATGCCTGCAAGATTGGCATGTCCTGCTCGATGCTTGCCCTGCAGTCCATAGAAACCGTTAATCCGAACCTGAACAACAAACGCCTGCAGGAAACATTCAAACAATATTTCGACTAAGGAGAAGTGACATCATGTTAGAAAAATGGCTTGAGTACTCAGAAGAAGTGTTAGAAGCAAAGAAAGCAAATAAACCGGTTGTTGCCCTTGAATCCACCATCATTTCACACGGAATGCCATACCCTCAAAATGTCCAGACAGCAAAAGAGGTGGAGGACATCATCCGCAAAAACGGTGCAGTTCCAGCAACCATTGCCATTTTAAACGGAAAAATTAAAATCGGTCTGTCAGATGAGGAGCTTGAATTCCTCGCCCAAAGCAGGGACGTTGAAAAAGCGAGCAGGCGGGACCTGCCGTATTTAGTGGCTAAAAAGAAAAATGGCGCCACAACGGTAGCGGCCACCATGATCTGTGCTGAGCTTGCCGGCATTGAAGTGTTTGTCACAGGCGGAATTGGCGGCGTTCACCGTGAAGCGGAAACGACCATGGACATCTCAGCAGACCTTCAGGAACTGGCGATGACCAATGTTGCCGTTATCTGTGCAGGGGCGAAATCCATCCTGGATATCGGTTTGACGCTTGAATACTTAGAAACGCACGGCGTTCCGGTCGTTGGCTTTGAAACAGATGTATTGCCTGCCTTTTACACACGCACAAGCCCGTTCAACGTAAACTACCGTGTGGACAATGCAGAAGAAGCAGCCGAAATGATCCGCACAAAATGGGAACTGGGCCTAAAAGGCGGCGTGGTTATTGCCAACCCGATCCCTGAAAAAGATGCCCTGGAAGAAGCGTTTATAACTGGGGTTATTGAAACAGCCTTAAAAGAAGCGAATGAAAACAATATCTCAGGGAAAAACGTGACTCCATTCCTTTTGGGAAAAGTGAAGGAATTGACAGAAGGCAGAAGCTTGACCGCGAATATAGCATTGGTGAAGCATAATGCCGAAGTGGGCTCGAAGATTGCTGTTAGTTTAAATAAGTAAAGGGATAAGCCAGGCTTAGAGAGTCTGGCTTTTTATATTGATAGAATGATAGCTGTGAGGATGATGGCTAAATATAATAGTAATCTTAAGAAATTGATCATCAGGATCCGTCCCTTCTGGAAACCCATATATTAGATGATATGTACAGGTTCTTATATGGGGGAAGGGTGTTTGTCTAGATGCAGTAAAAAGGGCACTTTCCTTGGGAAAGAGCCTCTTAATTTTGTATTCTTTTGGCATTCAGGATATACCGGGATGGTGCATTGCCCACATATGAGAAGGGGTAGCAGGTGGAAACAGTGAGAATTTCGATAGGAGCGGTGGATCGGATCACAGTGGTATCGTCTGCATCCACAATCTTGGAATCGGTAATTTCGTATGTGAACTCACCATATGGCATGCTGACTTCAAAAGTATCTCCTATTTGGAGTTCGCCAAGGCTGCGAAAGACTGTATCCCGATGCCCTGATAATAAAATCTGATCAGGCTGTCCTGGAAGTACAGTTGTGGAGTAATGGCCAACCCCTTTTTCCAGCTCATCCTCATCTGTTCCTTCTATAATGGGAAGTTCAGCTTCCAAGCGAGGGATCTTTAGAATGCCAATGGCTTCACCCTGCCCAAAGGAAACATCAACTGGCTGTTCTGTTTGGAGAACACTTTTGCTTTCTTTGTTCACTTCGCTTTGGATTCTTTCTTGTGCCTGGTCTAAAGAATCCTTGGTTTTCTTCTCCTGAGCGTACATTTCCTGCAGGGAAAACAGGACCAGACCACCTCCGATTAGAATAAGGAATGAGGCAGCTATTATCAGCAAACGTCCTCTAACCTTCAACTAAACGTTCCCTCCATTCATCTTCTTAAATTTAATAAACTCCAGATAATAAGCAAAATCTTCTTTTGTGATTCCCTCCCTGATAGCTTCTTTGACAAGTGAAACCCACTCTTCATCAAGCTTAGACAAGTCTGTAATTTCCTCTTTGTTCTCTTCCAGCAGATCCTCAAGATTAGCATCCAGTGTCCTGGCGATTCTCGATAAAACCTGCAATGAAGGGTTCTCCTGTATGCCTCTCTCAATGTAGCTCAAATACGATTTGGATACCTCTGCTTTTTCAGAAAGCTCATTAATCGAGTATCCCTTTTTGATCCTTAAACTTTTAATCCGGCCACCTATCATAGGCATAATACTCCCTTGTCATAAATTAAAAAGATGTTTTCATTATAACGAACAAACCGTTCAATAAAAAATACAAAATAGTGAGAATTCTTGAGATATCCTTAGAAAAAGAACGAAAAACGTTCTTTAAAACGAAAAAACGGCTGAATTTGGAATTTTTCAAAATAAGACGGATGGACTATACTCGATTTATTGGTTCGATAAAAAGAACGAAATTATAGTTATAAAAGAACAATTCTCTACGAGGAGGGTTTAATATACGATACACTCGTTTAAAGAAATTTGGTAAGAAGAATCGTGTCTTATGGATCTCACTAAAGTTATTTGGGGTTTGGTACCTGCTAATTGGGGGCTATGCAGCAATCGCTGGCCAGACGAATGCATATTTTACAGATTCAGAAGCTATAACCGGCGAAATGAAAGCGGGAATTTGGCAAAGTGCATTAAAGATTGATAAGACCAGTATTCAAGATGGCAATATATCTGCCTCAATTACTAATGTAGGAGCTGACATGGAGTCACTGGGACAGTATGAAGTGTATTACATAGAAACAGGAGACCCCCAAAGCGGACTTGAAGTTTCGAACGGTACTTTTCAGAAATTAAAAACTAACGATTTTGCCGAATTAAATTTTTCACCACAAGCGAACGGATTTTATAAGTTTAAAGTTTATCTGGAAAATGAAGAAGGTAATGCGGTTTGGAGTGACTCAATCGAGGTGGTAACTATTGAAACGGAAGAGCCGCCAGAAGAAAATCCGGAGAATGCTAAAGAAAATGAGCAGCCGGCTGTTACTGACCCTACTGATGAGAGTCAGGAGAGTGAAAATAATAATAGTGAAGAAAATAAGGTTACTACACCAAATGAACAAACAAATGGTGAAGAACCTGTAGAACCTGTAGAAACAGAGGTGAAGGAGTCAGATACAACTGAAGAAAGTGAAGAAGCTGCCAAAAGTGAAAATGAGCAGACTAAACAGAATACCGAAACTGCTGCAGAACAACAGGAACAGTCTTCAGAGCAAACCTCTACTCCTGGCGAATCTGAAAATCTGACAGAACAGGAAGGTAAATAAATGTGAAAAAAACATTAAAAATCATTAGCAGCCTCTTAACTGTAGTTCTCTTTATCAACTTAATTATCATGGCTTTACTGGTGATCTCCTCCAAAGCATCTGGAGGGGAACCTCAAGCCTTTGGATACCAGATAAAATCGGTTTTATCCGGTTCAATGGAACCAACTTTCCAAACGGGATCGGTTATAGCTGTAAAGCCTGTTGAAGATCCCAGTTTAATAAAAGAAAAGGATATTATCACCTTTGTATTGGAAGATGGAAGTCTTGCCACACACAGAGTTATGGAAGTAATTCATAACGGTGAAAACCTTTTATTCCAAACAAAAGGTGACAATAACGAAGACATGGATAGTCAGCCGGTTTTAGCTGAAAACGTAAAAGCAGTTTACACTGGATTCACAATTCCATATTTAGGATATTTCATAGACTTCGCTAAATCAAGCAAAGGGACAGCAACACTGCTAATTATACCTGGTTTAATTTTGCTGGCTTACTCAGCCGTTACCATCTATCAAGCAATTAGAGAAATAGATGGTCCTAAAAAAACAACAGAAGAAACAGAAAAAACAGCATAATCACGGTTGCATTCCTTGTGGAAACATGAGGATCAATATAAAAAATTACATACCTCGAAAATCGAGGGAAATTGAGGAGGATTCAGGAATGGGGATTAAAAAGAAAATTGGTTTAGGGGTCGCATCTGCGGCACTCGGTATTTCACTTGTTGGAGGAGGGACTTGGGCAGCGTTTAATGATGTGGAAACGTTAAGTGCTAGTTATGCGGCAGGTAAATTGGATTTAACAGCTGCAGATACTACTTCCACGGGAATTAATTTATCCAACTTAAAACCAGGAGATGTCTTCCAAAAAGAATTTGAATTAGATAATGTCGGTACATTAGCAATTAAAGATGTTCTGTTGAAGTTAACTCATAGTAATTTTGTAGATTATGTGGGTGGAGACGATACCGATATCTGGGGTAAAAACTCAGCAGCAGATTTCCTTAGACAGTTTACCATTACTGTTATATCCAGTGGTACTGAAGGAGGTAACGGTTACAGTAAAGATATAGTGAAGGATGTAAATTTATTTGACTTTATAGAAATGACTGCTGGAAAAGGTGTGCCGCCAAATGCTGGATCAGTAGATTCAAACTACTATGATGCTGAATCGGGGAGAATAAATGTAATCACAAAGACAGGTGCAGACCAAAGTTATCATGGTCTTCCAGTAAATCCTGATGATAAAGATAAGGTATTATTCACTATTAAATTTGAAGATATCGATGATAAAGATAATAAAGGCAGACAAATTCAAAATAAATATCAGGGTGATAGCATTACACTTGACTTTAACTTTGAAGCTCGTCAGTGGGGTGGCTTGACGATTGAAGAATCTCATGTTGACGAAGATGGTTATATCTCAGAGAATGAGAAGTCTCACAGTGAAGATGGAGCTGCTGTAAATCCTGGAGATGATGAGGAGCCTGGAGATGGTGGTGGGGACCCGACACCTGAAGTAACACTTACAGGTGTAGAGGTAGATGACGATTGGTCCACATATACAGAATGGTTCCAGAAAAAATACAAAGTAACTGCTACAGCAACATTCACATTCAGCGATGGAACTGTACTATCTGACACGAAATCTAAGAATAGCAATGCAAATAAACACGGTGAAACATTTACATTTAGTGTAAATCACCCAGTGACTGGAGAAGTAATTACTGAAACGAGAACTGTAAAATGGCCTGATGGTGGAGAGTAAAAACATAATAAGAAAGGCGGTAGGAGGATTCTCCTCCGCTTTTTCTAGCTGATTTCCCAAAAAAGCTGAGATGTATAAAATGATTTTATGAGAGGAAATTAGATGAAATCAAAAAAATTATTTCTCACAGCCATTTTTGCTTTAATTATTATTTTTTCAAATTCAAATATTGTTCTTGGTAACACCCAAAATCAGCTAGATATTGAAGCTATCCCAGAGGGGTTTTTATTTAACCTTTCAAACTTAAAACCAGGTGATCGCGCCATTAAAAGACTTACGGTTCTAAATTTAGGCAGCAGAAGACTTTGCTTATAATACAACAGCTAAATTTTTGGGAGGATCAGAGACGCTCTATAATCAATTTCTGCTTGTAATCAGAGATTCTGATGAAATTTTACATTCTGGAAAGTTAAAGGATTTCCATGGATTGTCTCCAAGGTTTTTAAAATCAAAGAACCAAGAGGATTTAGAGTTTCAAGTTGAATTCCCTTATGAGCTTGGAAATGAGTATCAGGGATTAGGATTCGAAGTAGAGTTTAAGTTTATAGTAGAAGATAATACGCCAACTCCAGACCCAGATCCAGACCCAGATCCAGACCCAGACCCAGACCCAGACCCAGACCCAGACCCAGATCCAGACCCAGACCCAGATCCAGATCCAGACCCAGATCCAGATCCAGACCCAGATCCAGATCCAGACCCAGATCCAGATCCAGATCCAGATCCAGACCCAGACCCAGACCCAGACCCAGACCCAGACCCTGATGAAAATGATAGCGGCAATCCGCTGCTTCCACAGCGCCCAATCACGGATGAGGATTTAAAAAAGCCTGTAAAAGGTCAAATTTTACCTGCAACAGCTACAAACCTGTATAACAGTCTACTGATTGGAGGCATATTGCTGATAGGTGGAATAGTATTATTTTTTATACAGAAAAGAAAAAGAGAAGATGAGTCTTGACCTTGATGGATTCGAATTATCAAGGTCTAGATTTCTTATATGCTTCCTCTAGAGATTATAAAGTGGTGAACTTATTGAAAGGATTATTTTTATACCTGTCTTTTTTAAATTTTATAGATGGGACATTTACTTTTTTAGGTCTTCAATTTTCCATTATTGAAGAAAGAAACCCCTTAATGGCCTATCTTTTCATTTTGGATCCAATAGTATTCCTTGCTTTAAAAATTAGCCTCTCAATTCTACTATGTATATTTCCATTGATTAATTTTATCCCTTCATATTCAATTGTAAAAGTTCTAATTCTAGGTGCCTCTGCATTATACACATTTGTTTGTTTCATACATTTTATCTGGATTATTGAGCTGATTACATAATAGCCAAAATGAAGCATCAAGTAAGGATTTCATAAATAATATATGAAAAATAAAATACCAAGGGGTGTCCCATGTACCAAAAAAACTGTACGAAATGCCATAACCCATCTTTCAGCAGCACTGAAATCGGAGAGTGGCTGTGCCCGGTTTGCGGAAATGATTTGACGAATGAAACTTTTCTTGATGCAATGACACGGGAACCGGTCCATATTATCTATAAGAAAAAGAAAATTTCGCACACATATTCTCTGCAGGAAATTAATAAGAATTATAGGAAAAGAATCGGCCATTCTTACTATTCTAAACAGAGAACAATTAACTGATAAGTGAGGTTTTTGAGAGATTCTTGTCGAAAAATAAATAAATTTAATATTAAAATAATTAATTATATTTACAAAAAAAGACACCATTAGCAATACGCCCATAGTAGAATACATCTATGGAAAATATTTCTTTGAGCCGATAGGCGCAGAAAAAGGCAAACTCATTGAAAAATGAGGACGCAAAGTCACAGGTCTAAGGTATTGGGAATAATACTACGATGGCTGGATTGCCTGGAATACGATACGTATCCTGGGGGGAAGAATTTTGACAGAGCAAAATATTAAGGTCGAAGAAATTGATTTGGAGTGGCTGCAGTTAATTATGGAAGCAAGAAACTTAGGCCTGCAAAAGGAAGAAATTAGAGAGTTTTTACATAATAACAGAGCCAAAGAGGTTCTGATCGAAACTTAAATATCCGGTATTGCTAAGTATTTCTGTTAGAGGCATCTCTAAATGGAAATGCTTTTTATTTTGCCAAAAAAATAAGCCCGTGCATCCAGGCTCATTGCAATTATGATTTTTGTCCGCTTTTCCACTTATTAAAATCCAAAAACTCCCGAAATTGCTCCTTGGAAACCCCAGACTCCATCGCTTCCTTCACAATTTTCATCCATTCTGAATCCAGATCTTCCTTGTTGATCTGCTCATGGATCAAATGGTCCACAGGAACATTCAGGACACCTGCGATTTTTTCAAGAAATTGAATCGATGGGTTGGTTTGCAGGTTGCGCTCAAGTGAGCTTAAGTATGATTTTGCTACACCGGCCTGGTCTGCAAGCTCGGATAAGGACATTTTCTTTTCCTGGCGAAGTTTTTTTACACGATCACCGATCATCGTATACCACACACCTTATTTTGTATGTAATAGGATTATATCATAATCAGTTCCATATTAAGAACGTTTTGTTCAATATTATTATCATCATACCACAGTGTCAACCGATTTAAATAGATAGTTATCACAGTTTTATAAAAATATATCTTTTGTCGCTCTCAAAAAGTAATGCTCCGCGTCATAAGACGGGAGCATTTTGCTTCTCGATTATTTGAATTACCTGCTGTGCAGCTGCTTCCACATCATCGGCATTCACATGGTGGAATTCGCCCTCATAGTCATGCTGTTTAAAAGCATAGCGCGGATCGTAATAGTGTTCTAATAAAAGCTTGATAAATAGCCCGTAGTTCTCAGCTTCAACTGATTCATCCAGCTGCTCGCGGATTTCAGTATCCTTCAGACGTTTTTTAATAAACATGAGACTTTCATCCACTTTCGGCTTGAACCATTCTTCTTTTTGATATGGTTCCACATAGTCCCTCAGAATACGCTGTACACGGGATTCTATGCTGGCAAACATATCAATGTGGATTGCGGTTTTCTTAGTATCAAGCAGCTCGTCCGGCTGAACCACCTTGCCTATTCGTTTGCTTTCGGCTTCCATAATAATATAAGGGGAACCTTTAACCTCAGAAAGGGCTTGATACAAAAGTGCATCAAATGTTTTCTGTGTGCTGCCATCCCCCATGCCAAATGAACCGAAAATCGAACCGCGATGGCCTGCCATTTCTTCCAGGTCAATAACAGGGTAGCCTTTTTCGCTTAACACCTTAAGCACATCCGTTTTCCCGACGCCGGTCATTCCATGCAGCACAACTGCTTTTTCAGGAATCAGGCTTGCTGTGTTTTCCAGAATATATTGACGGTACGCTCTATAGCCCCCAATTAAACGGGGGATTGAAACGCCCGCATATGTGATAAAAGTAGTAACCGCTTTGCTGCGCATTCCGCCCCGCCAGCAGTATATGACAGGCTGTAAGCCATCATTTTTCAGGTCTCTGATTTTCTGCATCATGGATGGAATTTTAGGTGAAACGATTTCCATCGCTCTCCACTTAGCCGCATCAGATCCTTCTTTCTTATATAGTGTTCCGATTTCCACACGTTCTTCATTAGTGAACAGCGGCACATTGACAGCACCGGGAATGCTGCACTCCTCAAATTCAATTGGAGACCTGACATCGACCGGAACTGCGTTTTCCATTTGGATATATTGTTCGACTGCTATTTCTCTCATTTTATTGCCTCCAAAAAATAAAAGTGAAACTCCAATCAGTGGGGGTTTTTCCGCTGATTGGTTAGTTGAACTAATCGGGCCTTACGGGCAGTTTCGGCCCCGGTTATTCAACTTTGAATTCTACTGCAGTTTTAAGTGGGGATCTTACTGCCCGTTAGACTGCGATATTGCTATATATCTCCCTATCAGGAACGGTAATTAATTTGACTCTCTCTATTATACAGGATTTTGAAATTATAGGTGTCTATCACAATCATACTCCTATTTTCAAAAGTTTGTTCTTATAATTTTTTCCAGACATTGTAATATCAGCATATCCATTGGTTTTGCTTTTTAAAAAGGAGGTTAAATAAAAGGCAAAGGTGGTGGAAACATGTCCTTGAATACAGAGGTTGCAATTGTGGGCGGAGGAATTGGCGGTTTGACGCTCGGGTTGAAGCTGGCTCAAGCCAATATTGAGGTCACCGTATTCGAGAAGCTGGATGCCCCCTCTTCCGTTTATAAGGGAGAGCTTCTGCAGCCGAAGAGCCTGAAAATTTTTAAACGGCTGGATGCTTTGGATGTAATCTGTGAGAATGGCTTTTCATTTTCCCGAATTGCGTTTGAGGAAGGGGAAAAAGAGTTTAGCATGGATTACAGCATCCTTCCGGGAGATTATAAATACGCGCTTATGATCGAGCATGAAAAGCTTAAAGGAATCCTTCTGAATCAGGCGCTTCAATATCCAAACTTCCATTATCTGTCAGGTTCCCTCGCGAAAGGTTATGACAATGGCGAATTAATGGTTGAGCGGAAGGATTTAAAGGAGCAGCTGACAGTGAAGGCTGACTTTTTTATAGGCGCTGAAGGAAGAAACTCCATTACCAGAAAAGAAATGAACAGCAAAATTAAAAAGATTGAGTACAATCATCAATTTTTAACTGTCACCTTCCCACGGCCACAATCATTGGAGGAAGGGAAAATCATCTCTAAGGATGAGCGGTTCCTCGGATTATTTCCGCTGCCGGATGCGAAAGTACGGTCTGTCTATTTAATTCCGGAGGGCACGTATAAGGAGCATCTCAAAAAAGGAATTCACTATTTCCATAAAAATTATTTAGAGCTTTTTCCTGAATTGGAAGGGTATGTGACCAGACTGAAAAACTGGAGGGATATTCAGCTGATGATTCCGACAGCCTTTTATGCAGATAAATATGTGGCTGGAAAGCTTGCTATCCTTGGCGATGCAGCCCATACGGTGCACCCGATGGCAGGGGAAGGCATGAATATGGCGATTCAGGATGCGGATGTGCTAGGGGAATTGCTTGCAGAGATGTATACGAGGGGAAGAATTTTGCCGGACAAGCTTAAATGGTATGAAAAAGTCAGGAAGCCACGCGCTGAAAATATGATCAGCCTAAGCCATTTATCCGCCATAGCCTATTCCTATTCCAATCGGGTTATTACAGGAATACGCCGCAAAGGGCTGAAGCAGATCGAAAGAGATAAAACCCTGCAATATAAGCAAATGCTTAATGTTTCAGGTCTTGGATATTGGTCAGAGAGCCTTTGGGACCGATTGATTCAGGCAGGAATGCTGCCGGCAAGAGAAACAGAACTATCAGCTGCCGATAAAAGCCATTATTTTTATACAGAAAAAGACGACTATCCCTGGAAGAAGGTTGAACAGCCATGATAAATGAATATGTGAGATTACTAAAAGCACGAAATTGGATGAAAAAGAACCAGCCGTTTTTATACAGCTGGCATGCATACGTGGGCTTTGAGCTGGACTTATTTTCACAATTCCGCAGCTGGAGAACGGTAAAAGAGGTGGCCTCAAGCAGAAATCTTCAGGAGGAGCTGCTTTTAAGGTGGGTGGAGGTGGGGCTTTCGATCCGCCATTTGAAAAAGAAGGGGAAGGATAAAATCAAGACAGCATCTAAATTCAGCCTTCCGTCCACGCCGAAAAACCCCCGTTCCACAGGAATCATCCTGAAGGAAATGATGGAATTGCATATCCCGACTTTACTCTCTTATCCAGAACTGCTCCGTTCCAATAAGAAGAACACTTTTGACCATGAAGAGCATGGACCGACTGTCGCGAGAACTTCATCACTGCTTGAATAGCTTGCACTTCCGCGGCTTATGAAAACCATTAAGAAAAACAAAATGGAAAGAATTATCGACATTGGCTGCGGGGAAGGCGGCTATTTAAGCAGAATCAGCCAGAAGTTCCCCCATGCAAAACTGGCGGGAATTGAAATTAATGAAGACGTCGCAGAATCAGCCCGAACCAATTGCAAAGACATTCCCAACATTAATATTGTGACAGCAGATGTTCATGAATACTCACCTGATCATCAGGCTGATTTAATTATGGTCAACAACCTGCTGCACTATATCCAGCCGGAGGATCGCAAGCAGCTCTTATCCCGATTGAAAAGCTGGCTTAGCCGGAAAGGATCCATTACCATTATCACACCCATTCTTCATTCAAAGAAAGGAGAGGAGTTTTCAAGTGTGTTTAACAGCTTCTTTTCTGCCTTTGAAAATCTATATCCAACGCCGACTGAGGAGGATATCCACCGTCTCGCTAAAGAGCTGAAGCTGAGAGTGAAAACCTTCAAGCCTGTCGTAACTGAAGGCGGCTGGTATTTTATCCAGCTGTCCAACCGATAATTCAAAGCAAGCCCGTTTAATGGTAGAATGGTGTTAACTTGACTGAAATGGTGATTGAAATGAGAAATAATAAATACTTAGTGATTTATGAGGAGCTTGCACAGCAAATACAGGAAGGTAAGTATCCCGCCAGATCCATTCTGCCATCTGAACATGAATTGACGGAGATGTATTCCACTTCCAGGGAAACCATCCGCAAGGCCTTGAATTTGCTTGCACAAAACGGCTTTATTCAGAAAATCCGCGGAAAAGGCTCGATGGTCCTTGATTTAAAAAAGCTGCAGTTTCCCATATCGGGTCTGGTCAGCTTTAAAGAGCTGGCCGGGAAGATGGGGCAGCGTGCTGAAACGATTGTGGACGAATTTTCGCTTATTCAGCCTGATGCAGAAAAGATGAAGCATCTCCATATTGATAAAGATGAAAAGGTCTGGAAAGTCTATCGGGTCCGGAAAATTGAAGATGAGCGGATTATTTTGGACAAGGACTTTTTAATTGAGAAATATGTCCCCGGCTTAACGAAGGACATATGCCAGAACTCTATTTTTGCCTACATTGAGGGCGATCTCGGCAAAAAAATAAGCTTTGCCAAAAAAGAATTTACAGTGGAAGAACCCACTGCTGAAGACCGCAGGCTTCTGGATATGGAAGGATTCCATGCCATTGTCGTGGTGAAAAATTATATTTATTTCGATGATGCCACCCTTTTTCAGTACACAGAATCCAGGCACAGGCCGGACAAGTTCAGGTTTGTTGATTTTGCGAGAAGAATGGACAGCGGAGTGTAACATGCTTTTTTACGTTTAAGATTGTTCATTCAGGGAAATCTCCTTATGTGAAGATTTTTAAAAGGAGATGGTATAGATGAGTAAAAAAATCGCATGCTTAATTACCGAGATGTTCGAGGATAGTGAATACACGGAACCTGCTAAAGGCTTCAAAGAAGCAGGACATGAAGTGGTTACAATTGAAAAGGAACAAGGCAAATCCGTTAAGGGCAAACAGGGTGAAGCCACTGTTCAAATAGATCAGAGCATTGATAACGTTAATCCACAGGACTTTGATGCACTGTTCCTGCCAGGAGGCTTCTCGCCGGATCAGCTACGTGCTGATGACCGATTCGTCCAATTTGCGAAATCATTCATGGACGAAAAGAAACCAGTCTTCGCGATTTGCCACGGACCGCAGCTGCTGCTGACAGCCAAGACTCTCGAAGGCCGCGACGCAACCGGCTACAAATCCATCCAGGTTGACATGGAATACGCAGGAGCCAAATTCCAGGACTCAGAAGTCGTCGTCTGCCAAAACCAGCTCGTCACAAGCCGCCAGCCGGACGATATTCCAGCATTCACACGTGAATCGCTTAAATTGTTAGGTTAATGAAATGGACAGCCCTCTGCCTGATTGGTAGAGGGCTTTTAATATTTGAATAATGGATTTTTGAAGGGAATATTATCCATTCGCGTTTTGATTTCCTAAATTCCTTATTAATACCGTGCTGATAGGAGCGGAAGGGCTCGACTCCTGCGGGAGCAGCGGGAAACGGGAGACCCCGCAGACGCAAAGCGTCGAGGAGGCTCCCGGGCCGCCCGCGGAAAGCGAGCCCCTGCAGCGGAAATCAGCACCCAAATCAACAGTTGCACATTAAGTTTATAAGGATACTCAAGTCCAATCAAAAAAGCAGCCCTCAAAAGGCTGCTTACATAATTACTTATTCTTCCTCAAATTCCCAAGCTCTTCAACCAAAGCCTGCATTTCATTCGGGCTGAACGAATCCTTTTTCATGACAAGATCATAAATATCCTTCAATTCCTCATACATTTCCTCATCAAAATGTGAAGGCTTAATAGCACCTAAATTCAAAACCTTCAGCTTCTCCTTAATAGCCTCAATCATGAACTCCACATTCTCAACCGATTTCTCCGATAAATTATTCATTACAGACACCCTCTCTTAGCTATGTATTAGGACGAACACACTTTTCTTATCATCTTTCCACGATATCAGCAAAATGTCAACTTAAATTAGGCTTGCATGTACCAAGGAAATTAGTAGAAAATAAAGGAGAAGTTTGTACAAATTACATATGATAATAAAGGAAAAGGACGAGTCAGGTTTCGTTAAACGGAAAAAAGGGAAAAATTGAATAAAATTTTCATATAATAATTTTACTAAAGGAGAATAAAATATGGGGAAATCATTGTTTTGGAAAGGTGTACTATATGGAGCACTTGCAGGCGGTGCACTGAGTCTTCTTGATAAATCCACAAGGGAAACCGTTTTTGACAATTGCCGGAAAACGTCCAGCAATGTCGGCTATTACTTAAAACACCCAAGTGAAGCGGTGAATCAGGTGAAGGATGTTTCCAACAAGGTCAAAACAGCGATTGACCAGGTTAGTGAAGACGTCGCTTTTATTACTGGAACAGTTGAAGAAATAAGAGAGATGGCACCGGAAGTAACACAGATTGTTCAGAATACAAAGCAGGCCTTTTCAGATATCAAGCTGAAGGGATCAGGTGAACTGCCGGAAAAACCGGCTGACGATTCGGTTCAGATTCCGCATTAATAACAAGTGAGGTGTTGGAATGGGACGAACTTTTTCGGCTCTGATTCCAAACTTATGGAGAAGAGTAGAAGAAGATGATGTTTTTGGACTTGCTGCCCAATTGGCGTATTTCTTTCTTCTCTCTCTTTTTCCGCTGCTGATTTTCCTGGTCACGCTTGTTCCTTATTTGCCGATCACACAGCAGGATATCTTAAATGTTGTCCGTGATTTTGCACCGGGAGAGACCATGAAGCTTATTGAAACCAATATCTATGAAATTACGCAGCGAAATGGAAAGTTGCTTTCCTTCGGGATCATCGCGACGCTCTGGTCCGCTTCAAATGGAATCAATGCCGTGGTGAAGGCCTTTAATAAGGCGTATGACGTAAAGGAAACCCGTCATTTTATTATTGCACGCGGGATGGCGATTCTGCTCACGTTTGCGATGATTTTTGTGTTTGTACTGGCCCTGCTTCTTCCTGTTTTCGGAAGACAGATCGGCTTGTTTATTTCTTCGGAATTTGGTTTGTCAGGCCAATTTCTGGCGATATGGAATATGATCCGCTGGTTAGTGAGTCCTTTCATCCTTTTTGTGGTGTTTACAGGGTTGTACTGGATTGCCCCCAATAAAAAATTAAAGTGTATTAGTGTTGTGCCTGGTGCCATTTTCGCAACTGTCGGCTGGGTGCTGTCCTCCCTTGCCTTTTCATACTATGTCAGCAGCTTCGGCAATTTCTCCGCGACATATGGAAGCATTGGAGCTATTATCGTCCTTATGATCTGGTTTTACATATCCGGTATTATCATCATTCTGGGCGGGGAAATCAATGCCATCAATTCGAAGATCAATAAAGAGGATTGCTGATAAAAGTTTCCTTCTTAAAAAGTCCCTCTCCGTTACACAATAGTAATGGGGGAAAATGAATTCATTGGAGGGAACCGATATGACAAAGCACACGAAAAAAGACGGCGGCACTAAGCAAAAAGGCAAAAACAAACCAAAACAAAAAACATCCGGTTCTGCTAACGGGCAGAACGGCTATCATTAAAAAGAAAAGCGGAAGCGCCTTCGGAACAAGCCAAAAACGCTTGTTCCTGCGAAGACATCCAAGGAAGCTTTCCCTTGGTGCTCACCCCCGACACCTCGAAGGGGTAGGTTGCTTGCGCCAGACATAAAAAAGCCTGGGAATCTGAATTCCCAGGCTTTCCTTATGATCTTAACAGCCTCAGGCTATTTAAAATAACCAAAATGGTTGAGCCCTCATGGCCGATTACTCCATAAGGCAGGTCAAGCAGCTGCAGGAAGTTGGAAGCAATCAAAAACATAATAACTGTGATGGAGAAGATGACATTTTGTTTGATGATGGTATTCATGCGCCGTGACAGTTCAATGGCTTCTGCGATTTTCGGCAAGTCATTTTTCATTAAAACCACATCAGCCGTTTCAAGCGCTACATCCGTTCCTCCACCCATGGCGATTCCGACATTGGCAGTGGCCAGGGCAGGGGCATCATTAATTCCGTCACCGACCATGGCGACATTGCTGTATGTTTCCTTCAGCTTTTTCAAATGCTCCACTTTGTTTTCAGGCAGGCATTCGGCAATATGCTCATTGACATGGCTTTCGCCTGCAATTGCTGCTGCTGTTGTCTGGCTGTCTCCCGTCAGCATGATCGTGTAGATTCCCTGTTTCTTTAAAAGGTCAATGGCCTGTTTGGTTTCCTCTCGGACAACATCCTTCAGGGAAATAAGGCCGATGATTTCATCGTTTTTCTGGACAAATACAACCGTCTTTCCTTCGCTTGCCATGCGGTCGGCAGCTCCGTCTGCAAATGCCATGGCCTCTGTTTTACCGACAAAAGAAGCTTTGCCGATTTTCCATTCATCATGATCAACCTTTGCTTTGACCCCAAATCCGGTAACATCTTCAATGCTCTCCGGATGGATGAGGGTCTCTGATAGTGTGCTCTTGGCATATTTGACAATGGCATTAGCCAGCGGGTGGTTCGAATGACTTTCGATGGATGCGACCTTTAGAAGCAGCTCCTCCCTGGAAATACTGTCCCCGGCTACTACATCGGTTACTTCTGGTTTTCCTTTTGTCAGTGTGCCGGTTTTGTCAAAGGCAATCGCCTTAAGATGACTCAGGTTTTCAAGGTGCACACCGCCTTTAAAAAGGATGCCGTGTCTCGCTCCATTCGAAATGGCTGACAAAGTCGCAGGCATGATGGATGCTACCAGGGCACAAGGTGATGCAACAACAAGAAGGATCATGGCCCGGTAAAAGGTTTCTGTCCAGCTCCATCCTAAAAGAAAGTGTGGAGCAAACATCATAAGAACAACAACAGCCAAAACAATTTTGACATAGGTCCCTTCAAACTTTTCAATGAAAAGCTGTGAAGGGGATTTCTCGCTTTGAGCTGATTGCACAAGCTCAATAATTTTTTGAAAAAGGGTTTCGTTATTCGGTTTTGTGATTTCAACTGTAATCGATCCGTTTAAATTCACCGTCCCGGCAAATACCTGGTCATCCGCCCCTTTGGAAACAGGCAGTGATTCACCCGTGATGGCAGCTTCGTCCAATGAGGAATGGCCTTTTACGATTGTTCCATCAGAAGGAACCCGCTCACCAGGCTTGACAAGGATTAAATCCCCGATTTCCAGCTCGGAAACATGGACACGCTTCTCGGAACCGTCTGTGATCCTCAGGGCTTCCTCAGGCTGCAGCTCCATAAGGGAAGAAATTTCTTTATGGCTTTTGTTCATGGTGTAGGTTTCCAAAGCACCGCTTACTGCGAAAATAAAGATCAGGATTGCACCTTCTGTCCAATAGCCGATAATCGCTGAGCCGATTGCAGCAAAAATCATCAGCATTTCAACATTCAATTCTTTATTCTCGATGGTTTCTTCGATGCCTTCTTTTGCTTTCGCAAAGCCGCCGATTATAAAAGCCAGCAGGTAAGCGGCAATCGATGCGGTTTCCATAGCGCTTCGGTCAAACAGCCAGCCTGCCAAAATCAATACACCGCTCAGAAGTGCGGCAATTAATTCAGCATGGGGTTTGATTTTTTCTAAAAGATTTTCTTCAGATCGCGTGCTATTTTTAAGCAGGGCCTTTGCCTCCATACTCATCATTTGTCCTCCTAAATTTGTTTTATTGTTCTTCAATTGTCTTATTGAGAAGAATAATCACATTCAATACCCCTAAAAAACAACGAAAGCTGCCACCAAATAGGTGACAGCGTTAAAATCAGTAATGCAGCTAGCATTATGCAATTATGGTATTCTATTACACTTATATTACTATATAGCCTATGAAAAGAAAAGCTAAACCGTTACGTAAAGTTAAAATGACTGGCTTTTCTCCAATACCTGCCCTTTGTGCCCAAAAAAGGTGACGGCACCAAAAATAATCAATAGCATCACACTGATAATGTTGAAGAAGCTGATCGTCTTGAATATTTCAATGAAAAGGCCGCCGAAGTAGGGGCCAATCAGGCTTCCGATGCTGAAGGCTACGCCGCACAGCAGGTTGCCTGTTGGAAGCAGGTTCTTTGGCATTAAGTCTGCCATATAGGTGATGCCGAGTGAAAAGGTTGATCCGACGGCCATGCCTGCAATGAATAGACAAATGGTCAGCGCAAGCACGATTTCCTCGAGCAGGCTTGCTGCGACAAAGCTGATAAACCCGATAAAAAGAACACTCATTAACACCTGGCGCCTTCCAAATTTATCACTCATGATGCCTAAAGGAAGCTGGAATAGGATGCCCCCGATCGCAAATGAAGTCAGCAGCAGGGAAACACTTGAAACTTCGAGCCCGATGCGCAGACCATAGATGGGAAAGCTGCCGTTCAATGAAGCTTCAAGAAACCCGTAGCCCATTGCCGGCAGGAAGGCAACCCAGCCATATTTTGTGGCTTTTGAAAAACGCTTCATTGTTTCTCTGAAAGAATTAATTTCTATGGACTGTTCAGGGAAGTCATTTTTCAATGTGAATAAAAACAGCCAGGCAATCAGACATAGAATAGAAGAAATGATAAACGGCATGGTTTCATTGATTTTGACAAGCGGTGCCATTAATGGACCCACTGCAAATCCAACTCCGAAGAAAAGTCCGTACAGGGAGATATTCCGGCCGCGTTTGTTTTCCGGAGAAAAGGATGTGATCCATGTTTGCGTTCCGAAATGCAGGGCATGGTCGCCGATTCCGATAAGAAGCCGCAGTATGAACCAGAACCAAAAAGATTTCCACAGCGGAAAAAGCATGAGAGATACAACAACTAATAATCCTCCAAGGATAATGACCGGCTTGTAGCCGTATTTTCGCAATGGATATTCCATAAAAGGCGAAATGAGAAGGATTCCGATATATAAACCTGTTGCATTTAAACCATTCAAGCTGGAGGAAATGCCGTCATTTTCAAAAATAATGGCAATTAACGGCAGCAGCATTCCCTGGCTGAAGCCTGAAATGGCCACAATGCTGATGAGTATCCAAAAGCGCATTGTTTCTTTATTCATAAAAAAACCTCTTTTTCTGACGTGAAATATAAATGTCTCCTAAATGATGGTATCGGGAATAAGTTATCTTGGCAAGAGTAAGTTTATGGTCATAATAGTTTTGTTTGAAAGCAAAATAGTGTAATCTCTACTAATAATAAGATAAAAAGGGGCGAATACCATGGAATTTAAAATGAAGGAAGAAGCAGGCTTCTATGCCGATTTGCCATTCGGACGCCTGGATGTGGCCGGGGATGAAGAGTATGGCTTCAGGCCGTACCAGCTGCTTGTCGCTTCACTGGCTGTTTGCAGCGGCGGTGTTCTGAGGAAAATCATGAAAAAAATGCGCATGGAATTTGAGGACATCCAAATAAAAACCAGTGTAGAAAGAAATCCTGATATTGCTGACCGTGTAGAGAAGGTACAAATTCATTTCATCATAAAAGGAACTGATTTGAATGAGGCGAAACTCCACAAAGCATTGGATTTGACCAGGAAGAATTGTTCAATGGTGCGCTCAGTGGAAGGAAGCATTGAAATAGAAGAGACATTTGAACTTATATAACACACAGACAGGGAAGGGGATGCCTCTTCCCTGTTTTTTAATACAGGCGTACTTTTGTGAAAGGCGGGAAAATAATAGTATAATAATTCCTATAAAAATAATAAGAATTTTACGTAGAAACGAGGTGCCCCAAATTGAAATTCCAGGACTTAAAAACCGCCGAAGAAAGAATCGGGCTTATGGAGGAACTTTCGCAAAAATTTTTAGCAAGAGCAGCTAAAAATGATGAAGAAGGCCTTTTTCCGTTTGAGAATATTAAAGAACTAAAAGAATCCGGCTACACTTCCCTGACCGTCCCTAAACAATACGGGGGAAAAGAAATCTCCCTTTCTGAATTTCTGCATCTCCAGGAAAAGATAGCTGAAGGAGATGGCTCCACCGCCCTGTCCATTGGCTGGCATATGGGGATTATCAAGAGCCTTGGCGAGAAAAACAACTGGGAAGAATATGTATTTAAAAACCTTTGTGAAGACGTAAAAAAGGGTGCCCTAATGAATAACTGTGCAACAGAACCGCAGACGGGCAGCCCGACAAGGGGAGGCAAGCCCGTTACCTCTGCACGAAAAGAGGGGAATTCCTGGATCATTAATGGCCGGAAAAGCTTCACAACCATGGCCCCCGTGCTGGATTACTTCAATGTGAGCGCAACGATTGAAGAAAGCGGGGAAATAGGAAACTTTTTAATTCCGGGAAAATCCGCAGGCCTGGAGATTGAGGAAACATGGGACAGCATAGCTATGAGAGGAACTGGAAGCCATGACCTTCTTTTAAATAATGTAAGGGTGAAGGAGGATGCGCTTGTTGAGATGTTTCAGCCCGGCAAAAAAGGCGCTGCCGGCTGGCTTCTCCACATTCCGGCCTGTTATTTGGGCATTGCACAGGCTGCACAGGATTATGCCATTACCTTTGCAAAAGATTACTCCCCAAACAGCATAAGCGGTGCCATCATTGATTTGCCCAATGTTCAGCAAAAAATTAGCGAAATGGAATTTGAACTGATGAGAGCACGCCATTTCCTTTATTCAGTTGCAAAAAAATGGGATGAAGCAAACGACGAAACGAGAAGCGGGATGCAGCCTGAATTGGGAGCGGTCAAGCTGGCTGTAACGAACGCGGCCATTACAGTAGTCGATTTGGCCATGCGGGTGGCAGGTGCCCGCAGTTTATCAGTAAAAAATCCGCTGCAGCGCTATTACAGGGATGTGCGTGCAGGCCTCCATAACCCGCCAATGGATGATATGACAATTCAGGCATTAGCAAAAAAGGTGATAAAGTAACGAGGAAAGGCTGCTGTTTTACACGGCAGCCTTTTTATATGCCATTCGCGGCAAGTTTGATTTTTTCCCAAAATGGCTAAAGAGTAAGTACGTTTTACATAAACTCTCTGCATATAATCACATAGGCAGGAATGTGCAGGCAATACTAAAAATATTAAAAACGTAAGGAGTTAAAGATATGACAAATAAAGTTTTCATGGTATTGGCGTTTGCAGGTGTGCCGCTGTCTGTCATCGGAACATTGATGCATTGGTCCAATATATTGCTGTTTGTGATATACTGCATCACAATTATCGCATTAGCCAGTTACATGGGAAGGGCGACAGAAAGCCTTGCCGTAGTAGCGGGTCCCCGAATTGGGGGATTACTGAATGCCACCTTTGGAAATGCGGTTGAACTTATCATTTCGATTTTCGCTTTAAAAGCTGGCCTGATCAGTGTTGTGCTTGCATCTCTTACAGGATCCGTATTGGGGAATTTACTTTTAGTGGCAGGACTGTCATTTTTCGTTGGAGGAGTAAAATACAAGACCCAGTCCTTTAATGTCTTTGATGCACGCCACAATTCAGGACTTCTGATGTTTGCGGTCATTGTGGCTTTTGTAATCCCTGAAGTTTTTTCGATGACCATGGATGAAGCTGAAACGATTACGTTCAGCATCGGCATTTCTGTCATTTTAATCGCTCTGTATTTAGCGGCTTTGTTCTTCAAATTGGTCACCCACCGGGGCGTCTATCAATCACAAGAGGAAGGCAGAAGTTCTCATGAGGAGGAAACCCCGGAATGGAGCAAAGGAAAAGCCATTGCGGTACTTGCCATTTCGACCATTGCGGTTGCCTATGTATCAGAGAATCTGGTGCATACCTTCGAAACTGTCGGAGAAGCGTTTGGCTGGACAGAGCTGTTTATTGGGGTAGTGATTGTGGCCATCGTCGGAAATGCGGCAGAGCATGCTTCTGCCATCATTATGGCTTATAAAAATAAAATGGACATTGCTGTTGAAATTGCCGTTGGTTCCACACTTCAGGTGGCGATGTTCGTAGCGCCAGTCCTTGTACTGCTGTCGCTGCTGTTCCCGACAGCCATGCCGCTTGTTTTTACGTTGCCTGAGCTGATTGCCATGGTGACGGCAGTTCTGCTGATGATTGTCATTGGCAATGACGGGGAAACCAACTGGTTTGAAGGAGCCACTCTGCTGGCAGCTTACGTGATCATGGGAATCGGATTTTATCTTTTATAGCAAATAGAAAACCGGCTCTGAAAATTCTCAGGGCCGGTTATTTATATGGGTATTTAAGTACTTTTCTTAAAGGATTATGTTTTTTCAGAGAATGGTTCTGTTCGCTTTCTGTCATTGATCACCAACCTTCATGCTGATTTTTGATCATTAACCTGACTTGCAGATGACTTAACAAAAAAACGATTCTCCTCCTTTTACATAGTAGTGGGGTTGATTTCCACTGCCCTCCTTTAATTTAGTAATTTCATTATAAACTTTTAATTGATATTTGTAAATATTCTGATTTTTACAATCTTGTTACAAAAAAATCGAAACAAAGCTTATTTCTCATGGGAGGGATAATATCCCCTATCTCCGAAAAAACTAATATCAACCTAAAGAGATTGTGACTTGAAAGGAGAAAGACATCATGAAAAAATACGTAAGCATTCTTTTTTTAGGTCTTATTCTATTGCTGTCATTCCACCCGGCTGCAGAAGCTCAGAAAGGGGCTGAGAAGCCGGCAAAACAGCCCCCGAAAGCTATCACTATCCCTAATTCGGTGCTGAATGTTACGAAGGAAAATACGTATCCGAACCCTGCGCAGGATATGCCGACACTGCAGCCGAGCGAATTAACTCAGCAGCTCATTGATTCATCCAAGGTTACGATCGAAAATCCGGATCTCATCCGGATGCTGAATGAAACCTCGGTCAGCAGCACTCCGTTCGCGCTTGGCTATAGAGCGATCGTCTATCTCGGTCAGTGGCCGTTAAATTATGAGTCTGCCGAAACCTCCCCAAATTGGGAATATCAAAGGATAAACACGAATTATTTCGATAACAGGGGCGGCAAGGCGCCTTACCAGATTCATTATGTGCAGGAATCCCAAAAGGTTGTCCGCGGGGGTCTGACTGCCAAGGTTCCTAATGCAGAGGATGTTAAAAAGATGATGCTCCTCAAAGCCATGGAGAAATCAGGTCTGCCGCTTGCTTTTGAAACGATTATAGGCGCGGGCACCAAAAAGGATCATATCTATAATATTCCGCCTAAAAGATTAGGCTATCTATACGGCTATGCTCCTGCCATCAACGAAAAGGGGAAAGTCACGTATGGAGAAGTGTATTTGATGCTGAAAGGCAGCAAAAAAATGATCGTCATTAAAAATGTCACTTCACAGGGAATAGGTGCCTGGATTCCGATTCAGGATCATGTGACATTCGGGTTTGTTGTTTCGGAAAGGCCAAGGTAAAAGGAAAAGCGGAAGCGCCTTCGGAACAAGCCAAAATCGCTTGTTCCTGTGAAGATCATCCAAGGAAGCTTTCCTTGGTGCCCACCCCCGACACCTCGAGGGGGCAGGCGTTCCTCCTAAAAGTTAACGCTTTTAGCCGTGCGATGATGATGCTGTCGAAGCGTTCCTTGTGGAGCTAGACAGTTATCGCCGTTTAAAATTGAGTTTTTTGTAATTAGTAAAGCCAGCCCGACATTCGGGCTGGCTGATTTTTTTAGATATTCGAGCGTCGCGTCTTAAAATTTGTTTCTTTATAGTAGCTGTTCTTCACAAGAACGTTAGGGCCCAGGCATTTAATACCGGCACAATGACAGTTCAGGGAATCGGCGAGTTCCGTTCTGCTCCACTTCTGATAAATATCCTCAAGCTGATCGGTCTGGATGTTCCCAAGCGGCGGGGTATCGCCAAAGTCAGTAACAATGACATCACCCGTGAAAATATTAACATTAAGACGTGATCTTCCGTCAGGATCATTACGGACCGTCACATTTTTGGATGAGTGCAGTCTTCTTAGAAGCTCCAGGTCTTCCTTCTCGCTGCTGCAGGCATAAAAGGGCAGGGTGCCAAACAGCATCCAGGTTTCCTCATTCCGGACATCGAGAAGATGGTGGATGGCTGATCTCATTTCTTCAAGAGTTAACGTTTCTAATGAAGAGGCGAAGTCTGAGGGGTACATAGGATGCACCTCATGGCGCTGACAGTTCATTTCTTCCGTAATCTGTTTATGGATTTTCTCAAGATAAGGCAATGTCCGTTTATTAAGCATAGTTTCAGCGGAAACCATTACCCCGGCTTTTACGAGCTCCCTGCTGTTTTCAATCATCCTGTAAAAAAGGCGCTGACGCTGCTCTATTGTCGGCTTTCGCTCCATCATCGCAAAGCCGCCTTCAATAAAGTCCTCCTCCGTTCCCCAGTTGTGAGAAATATGAAGGACATCCAGAAAAGGAATAATTTCTTCGTAACGGGCTAACTCCAGTGTCAGATTAGAATTAATCTGTGTTCTGACCCCTCTGTCGTGCGCATAGCGAAGCAGCGGCGCAACATAATTTTTAACCGATTTTTTGGAAAGCATCGGCTCCCCGCCTGTTATGCTCAGTGATCTTAAAAGGGGAATATCATCAAGCCTTTTCAGCAGCAGATCGATTGGCAGTGCATCAGGGTCTTTCGGCTGAAGGGTATAGCCGACAGCGCAGTGTTCGCAGCGCATATTGCATAATACCGTTGTGGTAAATTCAATATTTGAAAGCACCATTTTTCCGTGCTGATCAATGTCGGAATAAGCTTCCCATGGATCATATTCCGGTGTGATAGGTGATAGTTGTGTTTTCATATGTAGCTCCTTAAAAAATCTAAGTCCTTTGTCATTATTTAATCTTTGGAATCTCTTGTCAATCGATAGTTAGGACTAAAAATGACAATATAACGTTTAATTTCTCCTCCTGCGGGAATTAACTCAATATCAAACGTGAAACACTTTTAAAACAAAGAGGAGGATATTAACATGGAACAGAATAACACTTATAATACGACAAACACAACAACTGCTTTGAGGTCTGATTATGGTCAGAATATGGATATGAATTATGATAATGGACAAAACAGCAAGCTGATGAAAGGGATTGTGATTGGCGGTATTATTGGCGGAGCCTTAGCTATGCTTGATACCTCAACAAGAACGAAAGTGAAAACGAAAGCGATGGATCTTAAGGATTCTTCAGCAAATCTCATTTCAGAAGTAAGGGAAAATCCCGGTGATGTAAAGGAAAACATGATTAACCAATTCAAGAGTGCTTCCAATACCCTGAAAGATGCCATTAAAGACGCACAGAGTTTATATCAGCGCGTCAATGAAGATGTTTTCGGCAACATGGATATGGTAAAGGAAGTGTCAACCGACGCCATGTCAACAGCGAAGGATGCGAAAAGCGAGCTGGCTGATATCGGGTCAAAAGTGAAAGAGGCTGGCTCGGAGTTAATGGAAAGCCCTGTTGAAAACAGTGGAACTTCCACAGGCTCAAACTATCAAGGTACAGGCGCAGTGAGCAGTACAAATACTGCTTTTCCGGCAGAGCGCGGTGAAAGTGCAGTTACCTACAGCCCTGAGACTCAAAAAAACAGCAACAACCTGTAATAAATTTTAAAAATCCTCTGCTCTTATGAGTGGAGGTTTTTTATTGGTTTCTTTTCCTAATGATGGTTGTTTTATATTTTCAAGGAGGGGGTAACCCTTAATTATAGGTACAGGACAATTTTTGGAGGTTACATTATGGGTTATAGACGAGGGAAATCATTATCAAACGATATGGAAAAACAATCACACGAAAGAGAAACAGCTGTTGGTACTGCGGGGATGGTCGTCAGTCCTCATTCAGTTGCCACAGATATAGGTGAAAAAATATTGCGGGATGGCGGCAATGCAGTGGATGCTGCAGCAGCCATCCAATTTGCTTTAAATGTAGTAGAGCCGATGATGACAGGCATTGGCGGAAGCGGATTTTTGATGGTTTATGATAATAAGAAGAAAGATGTAAAAATATATGATGGCCATACTAGGGCGCCAAAAGGCGTGCATCCGGAGATGTTCCTCGATGACAAAGGGGAAGTAATTGATTTTCGCAGACGCTCTACACATGGAACAGCAGTGGGCATTCCGGGTATCTTAAAGGCTTTTGATACAGCTCTTGAGGAGCACGGATCCAAGCCGTTAGCCGATCTGATCCAGCCGGCAATCGAAGCTGCTGAGAGCGGTGTGGAAGTGAACTGGGTAATGGAGGAAGCTCTTCAGAACTTTCATTACAGACTTGGAGAAGAGGCTAAAGCTTTTTATTTCCCTGAAGGCAAAACCTTGAAGGAGGGCGACAGGGTAGTCAAGGATCATTTAGCCCAGACATTCCGGATCCTGCAAAAAGAGGGGATTTCATCTTTTTATGAAGGGGAAATTGCCGAAGCAATTGTAAAAAGTCTTGAAGAAGAAGGCGGCTTTATGACGCTTGAGGACCTGAAGAATTACCGTCTTACAATTGATGAACCGATATGGGGCGAATATAAAGGCTATAAGATTGCTTCGTCCGCTCCTCCGAGTGCAGGCGGTGTAACCGTGATTCAAATATTGAAGATCCTGGAGAAGTTTGACTTAAACCAATATGATCCAAAGTCCTGGGAGAAGTATTATCTGATTACGGAAGCCATGCGATTGGCGTTTGCTGACAAGGTTGCCTATTCAGGTGATCCGGAATTTTCAGATCTCCCGATTGAAGGGCTGCTGCATGATGATTATATTGCTGAAAGGGTCAAGGCCATTAATTTTAAAAGAAGAAATGATGCAATAGATTTTGGAAACCCTTGGAAATATCAAGAAGGCGAACCGAAGCAGATTATCCGCCAGCCGGATGATTTAGAGAAAAGTGAAACGACCCATTTCACAGTTGTCGACCAATGGGGCAATATTGCTGCATGTACATCAACCGTTGAGCACCCATTTGGGTCAGGTATTATGGTAAAGGGCTACGGATTTTTATTGAATAATGAGCTGACAGACTTTGATGCCAACCCTGGCGGCATCAATGAACCAAAACCGGATAAAAGGCCGGTCAGCTGCAAAAGCCCTACGATTCTGTTTAAAGATGATCAGCCTGTCCTGACACTCGGTTCTCCAGGCGGACCGACCATTATAGGCTCGGTTTTTCAGACGATCGTGAATGTTATTGACCATAATATGAATTTAAAGGAAGCGATTGAAGAGCCCCGGATTTTTGCCACAACAGGCCCGCTTATTGAGTGGGAGCCGGGCATCAGCATGGAATCCAAGGGAGAAATGGAGTCCATGGGATTTGAATTTGGAGATAAGCCAAGCCGGATCGGAAATGTGCAGGCCATCCAGATCGACCGGGAGAAAGGCCGTTTGTATGGAGCGGCTGACTCCAGCCGTGAAGGGAAGGCAGCCGGAATTACTGAGGAGCAAATAAAGAGCTGATGCCGTTTTGGCATCAGCTTTCCTTTTGGCCAATATCTGAAAGGGTGCTCACCGTGCTGTTTGAACTGCTCTTTTGAATGACTGACATACTGCCGTCCGTTTCAAACACAACCGCTTCAATTTCATCCATTGAGGAATGACCGCCGGAGCGCACTGCCTGCAGCACTTCTGATTGTAAAACCCTGTTCTCTTTTAAAGCCGATTCAACGAAATGGCCTTTATAATAGAGAAGTTCTGGACTGGCTTTTATGAGCTTATTGAATTTGGCTGAATGAAGAGATAGCCAGGAAACGATATACTGCAGGCTGATTAAAAGAACATAAGCAGTCAGTCCCTCGGCTAGTGATACCTGTTTATTAAGGAATATAGTGGCAAGGGTAGAGCCGATGGCAACTGTCACCACTAAATCAAATGCATTCATTTTGGTTAAGGTTCTTTTTCCTGCTATCCTTAGGAATATAACCAGGAATATATAACTCATTGCCCCAATCGAGAGAACTCTCCATATGTCCTGCCAGCTGGAAAAAAGCATGGTTTGCCTCCCTTCTATATAGTGTCTATTCCTTTTAAAGGAAGACAGTAAACGGACGATTTTTTATTCATTTTCATGTTGCAGGGTTGCATTGACGGGTATATTAAGTAAAAATACTTATTTGCTGAAATCACAGATTTCATGTAGGATGTAATCGAGACGAAAGGAGAGAACGTTTTTGGGCAGTCCGATTCAAGATAAAAATTCACAGGTTACTTTTCTAAAGCAGCGCTTAAATATGTTCCTGGACGTACTGGAAGCTATTGAGCCGGAAGACACTGAAATCGAAGACATCGACCGTCTGATTGAAATGATCGATGACCTCGAATCCAAATGCCGTGAATTTAATAACCGCGATTAACAACAGGAGCCTGAGGGCTCTTTTTTAGTTGCGGAAAATTCCTTTTCCATCCTGTAAACGATTGCAACCTTTGTCTTTAAATACAATCAAGATAGGAGTATAATGGTAGACGATTAATAATTATAATTTTCATAAAAGATATAGCGATATAGGGAGCAAAGGGAAGGGGACTAAAGCAATGAATATCGACAAATTTCAGGAAAGCATGTATCAGCTGATTGTTGAGACATCCACGAATCTTCCGCGTGACGTGCGCCGTGCGATTAAATCAGCGAAAGAAAGAGAAAATGCCGGCACGAGAGCGGCGATGAGCCTGGATACGATTACGAATAATATTAAAATGGCCGATGATAATGTGTCACCAATCTGCCAGGATACCGGCTTGCCGACATTCAAAATCAAAACGCCTGTCGGTGCGAACCAGCTGGTTATGAAAGAAGCGATCAAAAACGCAATTGCCCAGGCAACCAAGAACGGAAAGCTTCGCCCGAACTCTGTTGATTCCTTAACTGGCGCCAACAGCGGGGACAATCTTGGCTTTGGCACTCCCGTTATTAAATTTGAGCAATGGGAAAAAGACTATATTGACGCACGCCTGATTTTAAAAGGCGGCGGCTGTGAAAATAAAAATATCCAATACAGCCTTCCATGTGAACTAGACGGCCTTGGCCGTGCTGGACGCGACCTGGATGGAATCCGCAAGTGCATCATGCACTCTGTATACCAGGCCCAGGGACAGGGCTGCAGCGCCGGTTTCATCGGTGTGGGAATCGGGGGAGACCGCTCTTCAGGCTATGACCTTGCAAAAGAGCAGCTGTTCCGTTCTGTAGATGATGTGAATCCTAATGAAGATCTTCGCAAGCTTGAAGATTATGTGATGGAAAATGCCAATGAGCTTGGCATCGGCACAATGGGCTTCGGCGGGGAAACAACGCTTCTAGGCTGTAAAGTCGGTGTGATGAACCGCATTCCTGCCAGCTTCTTCGTATCTGTTGCCTATAATTGCTGGGCGTTCCGCCGTCTTGGCGTGGCAATCAGCATGGAAACAGGCGAAATTAATGAATGGATGTACCAGGAAGGCGAGCACATCGACTTTGGTGCAACTGAAGCAGAACTTGAGACAGCGGCAGCAGCAGAAACAGCTGAGCAAACAAACATCGTGACACTGCAGGCTCCGATCACGGAAGAACAGATCCGCGGTCTTAAGGTCGGTGATGTCGTCCAAATCAACGGCATGATGTACACTGGACGCGACGCCATCCACCACCACTTAATGGATCATGATGCACCAGTTGATCTTAATGGACAGGTTATTTACCACTGCGGCCCGGTCATGATGAAGGATGAAGACGGCAAGTGGCATGTAAAAGCAGCCGGTCCGACTACAAGTATTCGTGAGGAGCCTTATCAGGGCGATATCATGAAAAAGTTTGGCATCCGTGCTGTAATCGGAAAAGGCGGAATGGGGCCTAAGACATTAGCAGCGCTTCAGGAGCATGGCGGCGTTTACTTAAATGCAATCGGAGGGGCTGCACAATATTATGCAGACTGCATCAAGTCTGTTGAAGGTGTGGACCTAATGGAATTCGGGATTCCTGAAGCCATGTGGCACCTTAAGGTTGAAGGCTTTACCGCAGTCGTGACAATGGATTCCCACGGCAACAGCCTTCATCGTGATGTGGATAAATCTTCACTTGAGAAATTGGCTCAGTTTAAGGAGCGGGTATTTTAATATAGGAACGAGAGAGACTGTTAGCGGTCTCTCTTTTTTTGTGCATTTTTCCCAGCCGGCTCTGTGAATGTTTTTATTCCATTCACAAACACTAAGAAAAAATATTGGAGGAGCTCAGATGAAAAAATTAAGTATCTTCCTGAGTGTATTTATTTTGTTTTTTTCCGGAACAGCTTATGCAAACTACGGCAATTCGCCGGTTCATTGGGGATTTAAAAAGGCAAAAAATGAGGTGCCCGCCGAAGCAGGAAAGCCGCTTGATTCGCTGCTTGAACGGCATGGCTCTTATTATAAAGGCGATACAAGCAAGAAGGAGATCTATTTAACATTTGATAATGGATATGAAAACGGCTATACCGGACAGGTGCTGGACGTTTTGAAAAAGGAAAATGTCCCTGCTGCCTTTTTCGTGACAGGCCATTATTTAAAAAGCGCACCCGATCTCGTCAAGAGGATGGCAGCTGAAGGGCATATCGTTGGCAACCATTCCTGGCATCATCCTGATATGACAAGAGTGAGCGATGAGAAATTTATCAAAGAGCTCGAAATGGTCCGTGCTGAAACCGAAAAGCTGACTGGTGTTAAGCATATGGCTTATTTGCGGCCACCTCGCGGGATATTCAGTGAGCGTACATTGGCTCTTGCGAAAAAGGAAGGCTACACTCACGTATTCTGGTCACTCGCTTTTGTAGACTGGAACACTGATCGGCAGAAGGGCTGGCAGTATTCCTACGACAATATAATGCGCCAGATTCATCCGGGCTGCATTCTGCTTCTGCACACAGTCTCCAAGGACAATGCCGATGCTCTCGAAAAAGCCATTCAGGATCTGAAAAAACGCGGGTACACGTTTAAGAGCCTTGACGACTTGACATGGGAGCAGGCGATTGGGGAGCGGATGCTGTACTGATTAGGTTTGGCCGGTAAAACAGCTGAATATAAATATTTGCATAAAATAGACCCGTTCTTCAGGGTCTATTTTTACATAAGCGAACAATTTTAGAAAAATCACCGCAAAAAATGCTATAATCGGGGAAAATGATAAAGGACGGATTCTTCTTGGAAAAGATACAAGTAGAAGGACCTTATAATTTTGATCTCGTACTGGACAGGCTTTCGAACGATCCTCTTATTCAGGTTAATATAGAGGATAGGTCTGTGAAAGTGCCCATGATGCTTAAGCATCAGCCGGTTGTGGCAGAAGTAAAGGCTATCGGAACGACGGAGCAGCCGGAATTTTTAATTTCCGGAACGGATGGCCCCCTTAAAGAAAAAGCAGCCGAGCGTTTATCGGAAATATTTCAATGGCATCTGCCGCTTGAGACCATTCACAGGCATTTTCAAAACACTGAATTACAGCAGATATTTGAAGCGCATTATGGAACACCTATTGTGCTCGACTTTGATCCATACGGCTGTATCTTGAAATGCATTATACACCAGCAGCTGAACCTTGCTTTTGCTCACACATTAACAAAACGGTTTGTGAAAGCATTTGGCTTTGAAAAAGACGGAGTGTGGTTCTATCCGCTCCCTGAAAAAGTGGCAGAACTTAAGGTGGAGGACCTGAGGGAACTGCAGTTCAGCGGACGGAAGGCTGAATATGTGATTGGCATTGCCAAAGAAACAGCCGCGGGAAATATAAACTTTGATGAGCTTAAAAACCTTTCAGATGAAGAAATTTATGATAAACTGATCAAATTGCGCGGTGTCGGACCCTGGACAGTTCAGAACTTCTTAATGTTCGGGCTTGGCCGGCCAAATCTTTTTCCGGCTGCAGACATCGGCATCCAGAATGCATTGAAAAAATTATATAAATTAGAAGCGAAACCGACTCTGGAGGAGATGGAGACATTTTCAAAGAGCTGGAATCCTTATTTGAGCTATGCTTCGCTTTATTTGTGGAGAAGCATCGAGTAATTTGGAGTGATGAAGGATCATGAAACAAGAACAAACAGCTAAATTAAAACTAAAGCAGACGTTCCCGCTGACAATTAAAAGGCTTGGCATCAATGGCGAAGGCGTCGGTTATTTTAAAAGGCAGGTGGTATTTGTC
The DNA here is from genome assembly GCF_000565285.1 of Cytobacillus firmus DS1. GTDB lineage: Bacteria > Bacillota > Bacilli > Bacillales > Cytobacillaceae > Cytobacillus > Cytobacillus firmus_A. The sequence continues at coordinate 425,451 of NZ_APVL01000001.1, forward strand.
CCTGGGGCACTGCCTGGCGAGGAAATTGTGGCAGAAGCTACAAAGGTAAATCCAAAGTTTTCCGAGGCCAAAATCAAGAAAATCCGCAAAAAATCAGAGTTCCGCGTCCAGCCGCCATGCCCGGTCTATCATGAGTGCGGCGGCTGCCAGCTGCAGCATCTCCGCTATGATCAGCAGCTGAAGGAGAAGCGGGATATCATTATTCAGGCTTTAGAACGACACACAAAGCTTAATCCTGAAAAGCTGGATATAAAAGAAACCATTGGAATGGAAGATCCATGGAGCTACAGAAATAAAAGCCAGTTCCAGGTTGGCCAAAAAGACGGGAAGGTGCTGGCCGGTTTATATGGCATGAATTCGCACCGCCTGATTAATATTGAGCACTGTGCGGTCCAGCATCCGCAGACAACAAAGGCAACAGAAGCAGTAAAGCGGATTCTTCAGGACCTGCGAATCCCTATTTATAATGAGAGAAACCGCAAAGGCATCGTGAGAACCATCGTTGCCAGGGTGGGAATACAGACAGGCGAGCTGCAGATCGTATTGATTACAGCTCAAAAAGAGCTTCCTAAAAAAGAGATTATTATCGAAAAAATAAAAAGTGAACTGCCTGAAGTAAAGTCCATCATTCAAAATGTGAACGGTGAAAAAACCTCCATTATTTTTGGACAGGAAACCACGAATCTGGATGGAAGCGACTTTATTCAGGAAACACTTGGAGATCTTCAGTTTGAGCTTTCGGCACGGACTTTCTTCCAGCTGAATCCTGAACAGACCGTCAAGCTTTATAATGAGGTCAAGAGAGCAGCGGCTTTAACCGGCAAGGAAAAAGTTGCTGATGCATACTGCGGCGTCGGAACGATCGGACTATGGGTAGCCGATCAGGCAGCCGAAATCCGCGGCATGGATATCATCAGGGAATCGGTTGAAGACGCAAAGAAAAATGCGGCCCGCCATGGAATTAAACATGCCCAATACGTTGTCGGAAAGGCAGAAGAATGGCTTCCGAAATGGACTAAAGAAGGATGGCGTCCGGATGTCATCATCGTCGACCCGCCAAGAACAGGACTGGACCAGCAGCTGTTAAAAACTATTTTAAAAGTCCAGCCGAAGAAGGTGGTTTATGTCTCGTGTAATCCATCCACATTGGCAAAGGATATCTCAGTTCTGAGCTCTAAATATAAGGTAAATGGCATACAGCCTGTGGATATGTTTCCGCAGACGGCGCACGTTGAGTGTGTCTCGCAACTCATTTTAAAAGAAGGCAAATGACCCTTAAGAATCAAGTTGTACATTAAAATGTGCTTCGTAATGGGGTTACCCACCGAGCAAAGAACCTAAAGCTGTGAAAGATGTATAGAAACCAGGCAAGCTACAGGCTGCTAATATGTAGGGATTGATTTTATATATTGACTCAAAAGTGAAAAAACACCTATTTTTTTAGGTGTTTTTTCACTTTTTTGAGAGAAGTCATAAAGTTTAAAGAAGAAGATGTTGACTATCTAATTTAGGTGTAAATTTAATAATCTATTATATACGTGGTATAATTTTACAGGGAGGTTGCGATAATGGCCTTCATTAATGTGAAAAATTTTAAAGACCAGGAGAAATAATAATGAAAAAGATTTAGTTTTAAATAATCTTAGCAAGTATGCTTCTATCTTAAGAGAGATCCATTATTTTAATAAAACAGCAAACGGGTGGAGCGATAATGATGTAAGACTTACTTCTTTTGCAAAACTAATAACTTGTATAGATAATGCTAGAATAAATTATGCATTAAGTAATCAGTACTTCTTTGATAAATTGTCTAAAAAGTCGTATGCCAACAAAGTTTTTTACACCGCTGGAATACCCAAGAATGGAAGAAATATTACGAGAGCCAATTATATTTATGATATAAAAAGAGTATTGCTGCTTTCATTATACCAATCCCTTGAAAGCTCCCTACGTGTAATTTCAAAGTCATCGGTTTTTAATTGTCATAACTATGGAAATTTCCATAGTACTTATACTGGTATATTTAATAATATAAATTTAGCGGTATATAATCCTATCAAGAAAGATGAATATATTTCATTAATGAACATTGTAAGAACAATGAGAAATTCTGTTCATACGAATGGAGTATATGATCCTAAACCTAACAGACATGGAACACAACACCCATTTAATGAAACTTACAGAAAATTATATAGATATAATGTTGGAGATAAAGTAATTTTTGGCTGGACAGATTTGGAGGAATTTATTAAAGGGAGCATTGAATTATTAGTAGAACTAATGAAAGACCCAAAAGTCATTTCAATACCTAATAATCAGATGATCGATCCTTCTGCGTAATATTTTTATAATTAAGAAAGAACCTATTTAAACAAAATGTTATTAATTTTTATACAATGGGGTGCCTTTTTACAATGAGTATGTTCCACGTAGGAATAATTAAGAATTTTCTTCAGAATGAGTTTAATGGTCTAATCGATCTTTCAGATTATAAAGATAAGTCTGTTCAAGAACAAGAAACTGTTTTTTTGACGAGAGCACTTGCAGCTTTTACTATCAACATGTTATGTGATATTAGTTCCGAAGAGGCTGGGAAATGTGTCACTGATGGCTATGGTGACAATGGAATAGATGCGCTTTATTACAATCAAAAAGAAAAGGTTCTTTATCTTGTGCAAACAAAGTGGAGACAAGATGGAACTGGAAGTGTGGATCGCGGAGATATACAAAAATATTTTTTAGGTATACGCGATCTGATTGTACCTAGGTATGAAAGGTTTAATGATAAAATACAAAAACGTAAAGAAGAAATTGATGCTGCATTAAGAGATGCAAATACAAAATTTATGGTTGTTCTTGCTTATACTGGCCAGGCTGAACTAGCAGCTAATATCAATGAAGACGTAAACTCTTTTCTAAGCGACCTTAACGATTCTTCAGAGTTTATTAGCTTTAAATCTCTAAAACAAGCAAACCTTTACAATATGATAGCAAAAGGTGCACAAGGTGAACCTATCAATGTTGAGGTAGCCTTGTCAAATTGGGGTGAAAATGAAGAACCGTATAAAGCATATTATGGTCAGGTAGCTGCAAGTGATATTGCGTTGTGGTGGGAAGAACATTATCCTAGTTTATTTTCACCAAATATCCGGATGTTCTTAGGGGATACAGATGTTAATGATAATATTGTAAAAACTCTAAAAGAAGAACCAGAGAAATTCTGGTATTTTAATAATGGTATTACTGCATTATGTTCTACTATAAAAAAGAAACCTATAGGCGGTAGTACAAGAGCATACGGGATATTTGAAATTGAAGATTTGAAGATTGTTAACGGCGCACAGACAGCAGGGTCAATAGCACAAGCTGCAAGGAACTACCCTGAACAAGTTGGGATGGCCAATGTTTCTATTAGGTTTATCCAATTGAAAGATAGCCCTGAAAACTTTGAAAGAGAAGTAACTAGAAATACAAATACCCAAAATAAAATTGAAAAAAGAGATTTCGTTTCGTTGGACCCTGAGCAAGAACGTATAAAAGATGAACTTAATTTACATGCTATTGCTTATATATTTAAGTCAGGTGAGAGTATAGTTGATACACAAAACAGTTTTGATATCGTGGAGGCAACTGTTGCGAGAGCATGTAACCTAGATGAAATAGATTTAGCAGTGCAAGCTAAAAGGGAAATCGGCAAACTATGGGATGATATTAATAGGGCTCCCTACAAAATTCTTTTTAATAAAGGTGTAGGTAGTTTAGAGCTTTGGAGACAAGTACAAATCTTGAGGGTAGTTGAGGGAGAATTATCTAAGAAAGTGAAGGAGTTAAGTGGTAGAGAAAGATTATACGCAATTCATGGCAACCGATTTATTACTCATTTAGTTTATCAGAAAACAAAGGAAATTGAAGGTACTACAGATATAATGTTAACTGAAAGTGAAAAAGAAACAATCAAAATGTATACATCAGAGGTACTCATTGATTTGATATCCATAGCAGAGGCTGAATACCCTGACTCAATGCTAGCAAGTTTATTTAAAAACTTTTCTAAATGTAAAGAACTAAGCTCAATATATTTTAGACGAACAAATGAATAGTAATATTCTGTTCGTTCATAGGTGTTAAAACTCACCAACACCCCTTGTATTGCCACATACACTCCGGCCATGTTGAAACAGTTACACTGCTGGAACTCAAATAACTCGTTTTTGTTTTCTATAAAATTGGCAGGGAGAGAATTTTGTATGGATGTAAATAAAAAATGGCTCTCCATTCCTAAAGAGTTTAGAAGCCAACTTAGAAAAAATGTCTTTTGTACAAAATGTAAAGATGCTGTCACTATTGAGAGTTTTACGATTGAAGACCATCAATTTGGGATAGTCCTACATGGCAAATGCCAGCAGTGCGGACATGAAGTGGCGAGAGTTGTTGAAGCTGAGTAGGGTTGAATATGGCTAGCTGCCTCAAATGGCGGATCAGCTGTTAATCGCAAATAGCAAAAAATAGTAAGCCTGTAGGCAGAAAATATGTTATAGGCTTGTTTCAGACCCCATCCTGAAACAAGCCTAAATGAGGAGTGGTATGTTGTTAACCGCTCTTTTTTTATGCTCGAACGATGAACCTGTCCCCCTGACCCGCCTAATGAGTTCAGTTTGACCCCTTTGAAGCATCCCCGCCTGAGCAAACCAATACCATAGAGTACTACAAAGAATACTTACAAAATGATATACATAATCTCTCTTTTTCAGTCAGCTGAAAGGTTCCATCCCTGATGTTTTAATCAGCCATATTAAAAATTTTCAATTTACCCTGTCCTTTTGGCTGTTTTCTTTGTATATAGAGGGTGAGGAGCTGAATCAATGGATAGTGTCAATGATGATCATTATGAGATTTGGCGAACTATTTCTGAAAATATTCTGGAGGGATTTAAATGAGTAAGTTTTTAGTGGGGGAACGGCCGATTATATTGATTCCATCGCTCGCGGTGAAGCTGGGAATGAAGGAGGCGATCGTGCTACAGCATGTCCATTATTGGCTTTCAGTCAGCAGGAATGAGAAGGATGGCCGAAAATGGGTTTACAACACGTATGAAGAATGGAAGAAACAGTTGCCGTTTTGGTCGCTTAGTACCATTAAACGGACTATTGCCATTCTCGAGGAAAAGGGATATCTCCTGTCGGATAACTTCAATGCACATAATTGGGATCAGACAAAATGGTATTCGATTGACTATGAAAAGCTGAGGGAGATTGAGGGAGATTTAAAGGGGCCCATTCAAATAAAGGGTGGGGAATATTCTCATCAGGATAACGAGGAAACGGAAATTCCGTATGCTGCCATCATCCAATATCTTAATGAGAAAACGGATTCGGGCTACCGGGAGAGCTCCAGGAAATCGAGGAGTCTGATCAGGGCTTGGTGGGAACAAGGCTTCACCCTGGAGGATTTTCAAAAGGTTATTGATTTGAAGGCTGCCGAATGGAAGAGAGACCCGCAATATTCCCGCTACCTGAGACCTCAAACACTGTTTGGCTCAAAATTTGAAGCGTATTTAAATCAAAAGCCGCAGGCAAAACAGCTGCGGGAGGAAGATTTTAACCTTGACTGACTAAACGGGTTTGCTAAAGAGCTGCTGATTAATAACTAAGGAAAAAATATCTAATGTGAAACCTCTGCAGGCAGTTTGATAAAAAGTGACCAACCATGGTATAAGTGTATAAGTAGCAGGAATATGCTGCTTTTTAATTTTGGGATATGGGTTAGTCTGGTATCCCTTAATGAGAGGATTGGAATGTAAAGATGAAAGAAAATTTCTGGCGTGAGTTACCGCGGCCATTTTTTATACTGGCACCCATGGAAGAGGTGACAGATGTTGTTTTCCGCCATGTGGTGAGTGAAGCAGCAAGACCTGATGTGTTTTTTACTGAGTTTACAAACTCAGATAGCTATTGTCACCCTGAGGGGGTCAATAGTGTGCGCGGGCGTTTGACTTTTACAGAGGATGAACAGCCGATTGTCGCCCATATATGGGGGGATAAACCTGAATATTTCCGGCAAATGAGTATTGGTATGGCGGAAATGGGCTTTAAGGGATTGGATATCAATATGGGCTGTCCGGTCCCGAATGTGACCCAGAATGGGAAGGGAAGCGGCCTGATCCGCCGTCCCGAACTGGCAGCAGAACTAATACAGGCAGCCAAAGCAGGAGGTTTGCCGGTAAGTGTAAAGACAAGGCTCGGTTTCACGGAGGTAGACGAATGGAAGACCTGGCTGAAGCATATTTTGGAGCAGGACATTGCGAATCTTTCCATCCATCTGCGAACACGGGACGAAATGAGCAAAGTGCCTGCGCATTGGGAGCTGATTCCGGAGATTAAGGAGCTTCGTGATCAGGTTGCACCGGATACTCTTTTGACAATCAATGGAGATATTCCTGATCGTCAAAAGGGCTTGGAGCTTGCCGAGAAATACGGGATTGATGGAGTCATGATTGGGCGAGGCATATTCCATAATCCATTTGCCTTTGAAAAGGAGAAGAAGGATCATACTAGTGAGGAATTGCTGGACCTTTTAAGATTGCATATGGATCTCCATGATCAATATTCACATTTAGAGCTGCGGCCGTTCACGGCTCTTCACCGCTTCTTCAAGATCTATGTCAAAGGATTCCCAGGGGCAAGTGCACTAAGAAATCAATTGATGAACACAAGGTCAACAAATGAAGTGCGTGAATTGCTTGATAACTTTTCGGTATAAGAATAACTTCGTCCAAGGTCATTTCACCCTTTAATGGAACAATATCCCATATGCTTAACTCTCTTAAAAAGGGGTATACACTCAGTAAACCAAAAGGAGGTGGCCAAGAATGGAAGTAGAAGTTTTGTGTAACGTGGAAAACTGTAAGTACTGGGCTGAAGGTGATAAATGTGTAGCTGACTCTATTTATGTGATTGGCCAGAATGGCCGGGAAGCGGATGAAATAGAGGAAACAGCCTGTAAAACGTTTGAGCCAGATGCATAAGCATGAGAAAGCCTGACCGCCGGAGGATGAAAAATCCCGGCTGTCAGGTTTTTTTACATACAAAAAGATGCCCGCTATGTTTTATCAAGAAAGGGTATAATAAAGGAAAATGACTATAAAACCATGAAGGCAAGGAAGGAGTTATGATGACAATTAGCAATGAAATCGGATGGAATTTTGATAATAGCTATGCGCGGCTCCCGGAGACATTCTTCTCAAAAATGAAGCCAAACCCTGTACAATCCCCTGAACTGGTGATCCTTAACGGGCAACTGGCGAAATCTCTGGGATTAAATATGGATGCATTGACAAGTGAAACAGGCATTGAGATCCTTTCAGGCTCTCAAGTTCCAGAAGATGCTGAACCTCTTGCTCAAGCTTATGCAGGACATCAGTTTGGACATTTTAATATGCTTGGGGATGGCCGGGCAATGCTGATTGGCGAGCAGATAACACCAGAGGATAAAAGGGTCGACATTCAGCTGAAAGGCTCCGGCAGAACGCCATTTTCGCGCGGCGGTGATGGGCGGGCGGCTCTGGGCCCGATGCTCCGGGAGTACATTATCAGTGAAGCCATGCATGCACTTGGAATACCCACTACCCGAAGTCTGGCGGTTGTAACAACAGGGGAAGCCATTATCCGGGAAACCATGCTTCCGGGTGCGATCCTGACAAGAGTGGCGGATAGCCACATACGGGTGGGGACTTTTCAATATGCGGCGAATTGGCGGCCTGTTGGGGAGCTTAGAACCCTGGCAGATTACACGATTGAGCGTCATTATCCTGAAATCAAAGAAGATGACAATCCTTACCTGGCTCTCCTAAAGAAAGTGATCCAGCGTCAGGCTGCGCTCATTGCGAAATGGCAGCATATAGGCTTCATCCATGGAGTCATGAACACCGACAACATGACAATCAGCGGAGAAACGATTGATTATGGTCCGTGCGCTTTTATGGATAAGTATGATCTGGCAACTGTCTTCAGTTCCATTGACAGGGAAGGCCGTTATGCTTATGGAAATCAGCCGTATATTGGCGGCTGGAATCTGGCGAGATTTGCGGAAACTCTTATACCTCTACTGCATGAAGAGGAAGAGGAAGCTGTGAAAATAGCTCAGGACGCCATTTCAGAATACAATAAAATGTATCAGGACTATTGGCTTGCCGGCATGAGGGCAAAGCTTGGGATCTTTAATGAAGAAGCAGAAGATGAAGCCCTTTTTACCGGACTTCTAAAGATTATGCAAAAGTCTGAAGCCGATTATACGAACACATTCCGTGCCTTAACGCTGGGCGACCTTGAGAACACTGTGTTAGGTAATAATCAGGAATTTGCCGGCTGGCATGGTCAATGGCAGGAAAGGCTGACCAGGCAGAAGGAAACGAAAGAAGAAGTAAATCAGTTAATGAGGGCCAGCAACCCGGCCGTCATCCCGCGAAACCACCGGGTGGAAGAAGCTCTGGAAGCCGCTGTTAACAATGGAGATTACACCGTGATGGAAAAGCTTCTTACGGCGCTCGAGAATCCTTTTGCATATACAAAGGATCAGGAAGTATACTGCAAGCTTCCGGACACATCAGGCGCGCCATATCGAACATTTTGCGGAACTTAATAACAATAAATAGGCAAAGCCTGGCCCCATTATCGGGTCAGGCATTTTTTATTAAGCAGGAATTTTCATTTTAGATAAGAATACTATTTATAATTAAAAAAGGAGGAAATTTCCATGTTGAATCAAATATGTGTAATCACGATCAAAGTAAGAGATTTGAAAAGTGCAGTGAATTTTTATACTGAGATTTTAGACTTCAAAGTATCGAAGCATTATGGAGATAAAATTGTCAGTCTTGTACATGATGATGTGCCGATTGTTCTGGAAGAAAGTGCAGATGGAAAAACAGGCTCAAATGTATTGCCTGGGATCCTTTCAAAGAATATTGAAAGTGACTTCAGCAGAATGAGAGAAGCTGGTGTGAAAATGCTTTTTGAAAATCCTCAAGTTTGTCCTCCAGGCCATTACTTCACTATTGAGGATCCTTCAGGAAATCAGATTGAAATAGTTGAGTTCTCTAATTTATAGAAGTCATAAGGGGCAGGAGAGATTAATTAAAATTCAATACCAACTGGCGACACAGGCATTCACTATTTTTAGAGACGAAAGATCTTCTAAGGCTTTTGGAAGGGCAGGATCATTTGCTGTAAAATGGTACGGATAGTTTTACATTTCCTAAGAGTGGCTTCAGTCCAGATGACTATAGCTGACTAATAAATTTATGAGGTATTTTTATGGATCTATTAAGTTCACAATACGTAAGAGGCATTAGGCTTAAAAGAGAAGATATTCCATCCTTCCATCAGTATCCTTTCAGCCTTCCGAGCTTGAAAACGCTGGATGAGATGGCTTTTCACCCGAAAGTTACCTTTCTGATCGGCGAGAATGGGATGGGTAAGTCGACCCTGCTGGAGGCAGTTGCGGTTGCACTGGGGTTCAATGCGGAAGGCGGATCATTCAATTTTAATTTTTCCACCTTCGATTCACATTCCATACTGGGCGAATATTTAAAGGTAATAAAAGGAGTGGATAGACCGTCTGATGGTTTTTTCTTAAGGGCAGAGAGCTTTTATAATGTAGCTTCCAATATTGAGGAAATGGACAGGGAAGGCGGCGCACCAAAAGTAATTGACTCCTTTGGAGGCCGTTCTTTACATGAGCAGTCGCATGGGGAAGCGTTTTTCTCCACCTTTCTTCATCGCTTTCGCGGCAGCGGAATCTACATTCTGGATGAGCCCGAAGCGGCACTTTCACCCTTGAGGCAAATGTCCATGCTGACAAGGATTCATGATTTGGTCAGCGAACATTCACAATTTATTATCGCCACACATTCTCCCATCATTATGGCCTATCCTGATGCAGCCATATATGAATTCACTGATGACGGCATCTCGGAAAAGCAGCTGGAAGAAACGAATCATTACCGTATAATGAAGCAATTCTTCGATGACAAGAATAGAATGCTCCATCATTTGCTGAATGAATAAAAAATGGAGGCCGCATGCCTCCATTTAGTCTATGTATACTATTCGCTTTCGTGGCTGAACATCCAGTTAACCCCGAATTTATCTGTTAACTGGCCAAAGCTCTTGCTCCAGAATGTTTCCTGCAGCTCCATGGTTACATTACCGCCATCTGCCAGGTTGTTAAAATACTTTCTGAGGTTATCCACATCATTAATGACAACTGCGAGATTAATGTTATTTCCTATTGTAAATGGCATACCTGGAAACGTATCTGAAAACATGACAGTACTGCCGCAAATGGTAAGGCTTGAATGCATAACCAGATTTTTGGCTTCCTCCGGCAGAGGATATTCAGGATTTTGCGGAGAATCACCAAAAGTTGTAATCTCAGGCATCTCCAGTTCGAAAGCCTTTGCATAAAATTCAATAGCTTCGCGTGTATTTCCATCAAAATTTAAATAGGCATTAACAGCCATACCGTCCACTCCTCCCATTAAATACAATTCCATTATAGACAAAATATTTTAAAATTAATATAGTCCAACGTCAAAATCAGAACAATCTTTATAATTCCTGAAGTGCTTGTTCTATACTGGTAAATCCTCTTTTATCAGCACCATCAGGTTCATCCGATTCAATGGTCCATTCATTTTTAGCAGGAGTTAATCCGCCGTTCCCATCCTTAAGGAATGGGCTGTGCACATGATACGTTTTCCCTGCTTTCTTCACCGTGTATCCTAAATAGCAGTGCTGGTCCTGGCCTTCTTCCTCGAAAACGCCAATATCATCGATTCCATATTTGTCCAGGTATGAATGAAATGGCTCCTGCAATGAACTTATTACTTGCTCTCTTGGTAAAAACTCCATTTTGATTGCTCCCTTCCATATTAGCTATCCTTAATATGGCTATTTTTGGAGGGATTAAACACGGAACTGTGAAAAGAGTACCCCGCATCAGCGAGGTACTCTGCTCCTTAGCTTCATTCTAAGGTTTCCGAGAAGCTTCATAAGTTCTTCATATTCTTCCAGTTCAATGCTGCAAGTCTGAATGGCCTCTCCGACATTTAGGGTGATAACCTCTTTTTCCTTGCGTGCTTTCTCCTCAAGGAAGATATATACCTTGCGTTCATCCGCTTTGGAGCGTTCTTTTCGAAGCCACCCGTTAGAAATCATCCTTGAGATCATCGGGGTGAGTGTACCGGTGCCAAGGTTCAGTCTTTCTCCAAGCTCTTTGGCTGTCATGCCATCCTTTTCCCAAAGGGCCAGAAGAACCAGATACTGCGGGTAGGTTAAGCCGAATGGCTGAAGGGCACTTGTATACAGTTTGGTAAATTCGCCTGCTGTTTCATAAACAGCAAAACAAAGCTGTTTATCCAGTGTAAAAAAATCTTTCACATCATCACCTGATCCCGGCATTACAATAACTTCGCCAAATCATCCTCAATTTTTCCAGGTTCTGTTGTTGGCGCATAGCGTTCTACAACCTGGCCGTTACGGTCCACGAGGAATTTGGTAAAGTTCCACTTAATGTTTTTGGACAGAATGCCTTTTTTCTGTTCTTTCAGGTAAGCAAATAATGGATCCGCATTGTCGCCATTTACATCAATTTTTGCGAAAATCGGGAAAGACACACCATAATTAAGCTGGCAAAACTCAGTGGTTTCCTCAATATTTTCGAACTCCTGGTTATTGAACTGATCACAGGGAAATCCAAGAATTTCAAGGCCCTTGTCTTTATACTTTTCATAGAGCTCCTGCAGCCCTTTAAATTGGGGCGTCAACCCGCATTTGCTTGCTGTGTTTACGATAATTAGAGGCTTTCCTTCGTATTCTTTCAGAGATTTCAATTCACCATTCGTTTTCTGGACTTCAAAATCATAAACCGTTGTCATTGGGATACCTCCTATTTTTAATCGTGTACGATTTAATCTTAAGCGATATAAGTTCTTTTTGCAAACAATCAGCTTTTTATGAAACTAGCAAGAAGGTTCATTCGTAGGAAAGATAGATTCCAATTCATATACAAAGGATGATCATAATGGTGGACGAATTGCGGGAAGCAATTGAGAAACTCCCGGAGCGTGGAGCGAAGAGTTATCTATTCCACATATTGCTTCGGGCCCATTTATTGAAAAACAGCGCTGATTCTCAGGAAGAGATCATGGAACTGCTCAATGATATTCAAAAAAAGATAATCTTTTATTCCCAGGAGAGGATATTGGAGCGGGAATATGAAACATACCACATTGTGTGCGGAGAATCACCGGCAGGATCTTTAAAGGTAGGACTGAGTAAAGAAAATAAGGTCATTGGCTTTCCTGATTTCTTTAGCAATGGACCGCTCTGGAGGATGGAAGAAGAGGAGGGAAGAAAACAGCGATTCGAATGGCTGATGGATCATATTAATATGCATGAAGATTATCTGGAAAAGGAATATGAAAGAAAAATAGCCTCAGCACTTGAGGAGATCGATGAAATTCCAGCGGGCAAACCGATCGTGATCTGGACAGCTGACAATGCGGATGAACAAACAGGTTTGCGGTATTTCCTTCACTTATTAAGAAACAAAGAAAATAATGTGCATGTTATTAATACTGCTCAGTCGTATAAGGAGCTTTTTCCTGCAAAAAAGAATCAATACATCTTAAGGCACTCAGGTGAAGCAGCTCCAGAAAAACTGAAGATCATATTAGAGAAAAACATGGGAAGCCCTTTAGCTGCCGAAGAAAGAACTGGTTTAGTATCGGATTGGCAGGCACTCTCCAAGACAAAGGAAGTGCTGCGCATATGGGAAGATAATGAAATACATAGTGTGCATGAGAGTTATTTTGATGACTATATCATCGAGTCAGCCAAAAAGCTTCATAAAAGCAACAAGGGTTTTATAAAATCGGCCAGATTAATCGGGGAAGTGATAGGGCACCTGGATGAGCCGATTGGTGATGGCTTTGCTGAGTATAGAGTAAGATCCCTGATTTATAACGGTGTATTTGCGATAAAAGGAATTCCGAAAAGTATGAGGTTTTATAGCATTAAACTGAAAGAGATTTAGATTTCAAAAATCCCTCGGCTGGAATTTCATGCAGCCTTCCTTTATTCTAAATAAAAGAAACGAATAGAAGAGGGATTCATTTTGAAAAAGATTTACAGTGATATAATTCAATTCCGCGGGACCCACTTTGATTTTGGCGTCATGCAGGGGGAACGTATAAAGGATTCTCTTTCAGTTAAAAATCGGGAGGATCAATGGAAGGTACGGAAGCCGCGCTTTTCAATAAATGAAGCAGAAGTAAAAAAAGCAATTACAAGGTTTGCGCCCGGAGTCTGGAATGAGCTGCTTGGGCTGCAGGAAGCATTACAATGGCCGATGGAGCGGGTGTTACAGGAGTTTGGCGGATATCGCCTTGATTATGTCCGTTCAGGCTGTTCCATCCTGACAGGGGCTGATTACCTGGTCCGCAATTATGATTACCATCCGAAAACCTATGAGGGGCGCTATACCTTTTATCAGCCAACCGATAAGGGCTATGCGATTATAGGTCCCAGCCAGAGGGTGACTGGCCGGATGGATGGCATGAATGAAAAAGGACTTGTCATCGGCTATAATTTCATGAACCGTAAAAAGCCTGCTGATGGCTTTATCTGCTGCATGATCGGCCGCCTGATTTTAGAGGCGTGTGCAAATGTCAAAGAAGCGGTTGAGATGCTGAAGGAAACACCGCACCGCCATTCCTTTACATACGTTGTGTATGACACAAGCGGAGAGACATATGCAGTGGAAACATCTCCGAGAGGTGTAGAGGTCCGTCAGACAACTGCCTGCACAAACCATTTTGAAATTATGAAGGATGAAAACCGCAACCATCTGGCTGACAGCATGCGCAGGCTGGATGTCATGAAAAGCCGTCAGGGTGAGCGCCTGGATGCACATGATGCATTCCGCCTTCTCAATGATAGCGATAAAGGCGTTTTTTCGGATCTTTACGGAAGCTGGGCCGGGACCATTCATACATCAGCCTATCTGCCGGGGGAGATGAAAGCCTGGTTTGCGCTCGGCGGCGACAGAGAGCCGGTTGTTTTTGACTTCAGAAGATGGCTTGAAGGCAAGGATATTTTAATGAATAAAATCACTGGTGAAGTGGATACGGATATTCCTTTTTTACATATGGATGAGCAAGCGAATTGGTTCAGGAAATGATGTAACGGAGAGTTGTGTTCTCCGTTTTTTCTATTTTGAAAGAATATATTCATCATTTGGACAAACCCTCACATTCTTTCATAGCTTTAGGTTGTGGTACACTTTAAATATGAATTGGATGTAAAACTGAGGTGCATACGAGTGAAAACAGTATTAGTCATAGGCGGCGGTGTAACAGGATTGTCCGCTATGTATGAACTGAACAAATGGAAAAAAGAAAATGATCAGGATATACGGCTTGTGCTGGCAGAATCAGCAGAACAGCTTGGCGGAAAAATCCGCACGGTAAGGGAAGGCGGCTTCACTATCGAGGCGGGAGCTGATTCGATTGTTGCCCGCAAAGCAAATGCGATGAATTTTATCCAGGAGCTGGGGCTGGAAGAGGATGTTGTATACAATGCGGCGGGACGGTCTTATATTTACAGTGAAGGCGAGCTGAAGCTGATCCCGGCAGATTCTGTATTTGGAATCCCGGCGAGCGTTGAATCTCTTGCCAAATCAACGCTTGTTTCAGCAGAAGGAAAGGTTGAAGCCTTAAAGGATTTTTATACAAAAAATGACCGCTTTACAAAGAACGATTCGATCGGCGATTTCCTGGAGCATTTCTTTGGTAAAGAACTGGTGGAAAAACAAATTGCGCCTGTTCTTTCAGGAGTATACTCAGGGAATCTCAGTGACTTAACCATTGCTTCGACTCTTCCGCAGGTGTTTGATTATAAAGAAAAATACGGCAGCATCATAAGAGGGTTCGAGGAAAATAAAAAGGTGTTCCAGAGCGGCGGGGGAAAGAAGTTCCTTTCCTTTAATAAGGGCCTGGATACTTTAATTGATGCTTATGAGGAAAGATTGGACGGAACAGAAATCTTAAAAAACACACAGGCAGTAAAAATAGAAAAAACGGATCGCGGATATAAGGTTGATTTCTCAAATGGCGAAAGCCTGGAGGCAGATCATATAGTGCTCGGCATTCCGCATAATGCAGCTGCAGCCCTGTTCGATGATCAGGAGCTGAAAGCGGAGTTCGAACCTTTGAAGAACAGTTCCCTAATTTCCATTTATCTTGCTTATGATATTTTAGACAGCGAGCTGCCTGAAGACGGGACAGGCTTCATCACGGCCAATACGGATGAATTAACCTGCAATGCCTGTACATGGACAAGCCGCAAATGGAAGCATACATCAAAAAGCGGTAATTTGCTTGTTAGATTATTTTATAAAAGCAGCCATCCGGCCTTTGCCTCTCTAAAGGAAATGAATGAAGAAGAATTGCTGCAGACGGCTCTGGCTGATATTGAAAAAAGCCTCGGCATAACAGCAGAGCCTTTGGCAAGTGAAGTGACAAATTGGACTGAAAAAATGCCAAACTATCTGATTTCCCATCCTCAGACAGTAGCAGCACTTGAAAGCAGGCTGGGCCGGGAATACCCTGGAATATGGCTTGCAGGCTGCTCTTATTACGGTGTCGGCATCCCTGACTGCATCGAAAATGGGGCAGAAACTGCCGGAAAAATTATTGAGAATATGTAAAACAAAAAATCCCCTTCTGTGCAAGATGGGGATTTTTTGCTTATATGATTTTGGAAAGATCCTTAGGACTTTCAATTCTCATTTGCTCCAGTTCGAGCTTCATTTTTTCTGTTTCAAGCAAAAAGTTTTCCTGCTTCAGCTTTTCCAGGGTGATTTCATCTTTTATCATATTATGTTTGATCTTTGCGAGTTTTTGAGTATGAACAGTCATGATGGCAATGATGGGAATAGAGAAAGTCATAACCACAGCAATAATACCTGTCAAATTTCCTGCACCTCACATTTGATTGAATTAGAAAAAATTGTATATTATGTTTATAATAATAGCAAATCACAAGGGATATACAAGGGGTGTCTTAAATTGACCGGCATTTTCATTAAAAGAATTTATGACCCATACGACGAAGAGGACGGCTATCGGGTGCTGATTGACCGGCTGTGGCCCCGCGGAATTAAAAAAGAAGATGCCCGTTTATCAGCATGGGAAAAAGAGGCTGCGCCAAGCAATGAGCTTAGAAAGGCGTTTAACCATAAGCCTGAGCTTTTTGAAGAATTTCGGGAAAAATATCTTGCAGAGCTTCGAACACAGGACGATAAAATCCGCAAATTAGATGAGCTGGCAAGAATGTCAAAAAAGCAGAGTGTTACTTTATTATATGCTGCCAAAGATCCCATTCATAACCATGCGAAAGTTCTGTGTGAGGAAATTATGAGAAGGGATGTTTAGGCTCTCTATTAAGGAGGGAAAGCAAGAGAGAAAGATTAGAATTAATCTTAAATACAGGAGGAAATGATATGAATACAGATATACAAAAAGAAGAAAACCGTTTTTTTATAAATGATGAAGAAGGGAATATGATAGCTGAAATTACGTATATTCCAAGCGGCGATTCTGTCATAACCATAGACCATACATATGTAAGCGACTCTCTGCGCGGACAGGGAATTGCAGGAAAGCTTCTGGAAAGCGTGGTTCAGGAGGCACGCAGCAAGGGATATAAGATAGTGCCTGCCTGCTCATATGCAAAAGCTGTCTTTGACCGGAAAAGCGAATATCAGGATTTGCTTGCAAACTAAAGGAGGTTTTCTGAATGGACGCAAAAAGAACAGATGTAAATGGAGCAGCCATTTCATACTATGATGAAGGCACAGGGGAGCCGCTTGTATTGCTGCATGGATTTTGCGGCAGCAAAGATTACTGGGGAAGGGTCATTCCTTTATTGGCAGAAGACTTTCGCGTCATTGCGGTGGATCTTCCGGGGCATGGAGAGTCAGGGCTGCCGGAGGGTGAACTCTCTATTGAAAAGATGGCAGAAGCAATCAAAGAAGCTATAGATGAACTGGAGCTGGATAAGGTATCTCTTTTTGGCCATTCATTGGGCGGTTATGTAACCCTTGCATTTGCTGAAGCGTATGGGGACAATCTGAAATCCTTTTCACTTATCCATTCAACAGCCAGCCCGGATTCCGAAGAAGGGAAAAAGGGAAGGGATGTCGCTGCCGGTAAAATTGATAAAGAGGGTATGGAATCCTTTATAAATGGACTGGTGCCGAAGCTTTTTGCACCTGGGGAGAAACATCCTGACGAAATTCAACTGGCAAAAGAAATTGGCTATCGTACAAGAGCTGAAGGTGCAAAGGCTGCACTGAAAGCGATGAAACAGCGTGAGGACCGCAGTCATGTTTTAAAAAGGACAGAGCTGCCAGTGTTAATTGTCGCTGGAGACCAAGACCAGATTGTTCCTCCAGAGAAATCATTTGCAGTTGAAGGATCTAACATCAAGCCGGTAACAATTAACGGTGCGGGGCACATGAGCATGTACGAAGCACCGGATGAACTTGCTGAGGCAATCCGCGGGTTTTTGAAAGTGTAAGCAGTCTTTGTTTTAGAGCGCATATAAATTTCTTTATCCGCACATAAAAATCTTATTCGCACAGAAATTGGCGTTATCCGCACAGAAAGGTTTTTGTGCTATCAAATTAATCAATTTTGCGAATGAAATATAGAAAAAAAGCTCCTTTTCACCAGAAAAGGAGCCTTATTTTACTTAAATATTACTGAAATAATCTCATCTGTCGTCATTCCGCTTTCTATTTCAAACGTCCCGGGACGCAAGTCATTCTCAAGACCGCGTTTTTCTACATCTTTATAGAATTGGACTCCGCTTTCAATAATATGGGCATTTTCAAGCGCGTTACCCACGTCAATGCTGGTCATTCCCATTGATACGGTTAAAATAGTCCGGTAAACAACTTTTTCACCGGTTTTGTCATCGGTTTTCTTTTCTGCTTTATCCTCTTTTTTCTCGCTGGACTTTGCTGCGGCAGCGAGCTGTTTGCTCCATTCATCTTCCGTGTTGATGACGTAGCCTTTAGATGCCAGCAGGTCAATCATTTCTTCATCAGACAGCTTTTCCGCTTTTTCTGTTTTATCAGATGGCTTTTCAGTGCTCTTGGCTTCAGAAGGTCCAAATAGATAGACACTTCCGGTCAAAATGGCAGCCGCTAAAAGGCCAGCTGCAAAACTGCGCAAGGAATTTGGTGTCATTGGGCAACCATGCTCCTTTCGCCCTTGTTTGCTGAATAAGGCAAGAGCATCAGATCAACCTCGTTAGGTGTAAGCTGTTTTTTTAATGCAATGCTTTCATTAGAATATCCGCGTTTATGCATATCCAGTACTTCGCGCAGTAAAAGTCTTTCCTCTGAAGGACCGCTCATGGCCCCTGATTGCTTCGCCGTAATCTCTGCGTCCAATTCAATATTCCTGATTTGCTGCTGGAGCTCATGAATTTCATTTTTCAGTGCAAAAGTGACCTGATCAATTTGCTGCTCAATATTTGATTTTGACTGCGCCGTTTTTAAAAACGATAAAATGAGCAGCACAACTGCTGAACCAAATAGTATGGCAATTACCCATCCCATCCTAAAATCCTCCCTTATGTAAACACATTTTTTCTCGGTATCTATTTTTTTACCAAACTAAATTATACCTTTATTGCCGGGGGATTTCGAATGATAACCTCAAAATAACACGATAGTCCTGTTTTTATGTAAGAATAAGGTGTGGATGGTAAATCTTATTTCTTATAAAAACCCGGACCATCCAGGACCGGGCTTCTATTTGTTCAGTTTTCTTTCTGCAGCTGTGCGCGTTTGGCGGCATGCAGAATGTCTTCGATGGGAGAGACTCTCCCGAATTTATCTTTATGGACAATATGTTTTCTTTCAAACTGGGTGGGATTATCAATTCCTGCAGCTGCCGCCAGATTGTATAACCCTTCTCTGAGCGAAATGACATAGTTGCAGACCCGGTAATGCTTTTCCTCAACAATCAATCCATCCTGAAGCTTTTTGTCGGTTGTCGCCACCCCTGCCGGGCAGTGATTGGTATGGCAGACACCGGCCATAATGCAGCCGACGCTGATCATAAAACCGCGGGCAATATTGACCAGATCCGCTCCCATCGCAAGAGCAATGGCAATTTTGTCAGGAGTGATTAATTTACCGGAAGCGATAATTTTTACACGGTCACGTACCCCATACTCCCTCAGCATTTCATCGACAACTGTCAGGGCAGATTGGATGGGGAGACCCACGCTGTCTGCAAGCTCCTGATAAGTAGCCCCTGTTCCGCCTTCACCGCCGTCCACTGTAATGAAATCAGGGCCTTTGCCGCTTTTCTTCATATAGGAAATCATGTTTTCAAGAGCATCCAGGTCACCTACTACAATCTTCATTCCGACAGGCTTTCCGCCAACACTTCTGAGCTCCTCTATAAAATCGAACATGGAAGGGACATTATCAAATTCATAGAAACGGTTCGGACTGTTAATGGTTTTCCCAACTTCAACAAGCCGGATACTGGCGATTTCTTCGGTTACTTTTTCGCCTTCTACATGGCCGCCGCGGGTTTTCGCACCCTGCGCAAGCTTTAGTTCAAAGGCCTTAACCTCAGGTAATTCACTTTTCTTTTTAAATTCTTCCCATGAAAATTCCCCGTTGGGCTTTCGCACACCGAACATATCAGGGCCGATTTGCATAATGATGTCCGGGCTGCCGGCCAAATGGTACTGAGACAGGCCGCCTTCACCAGTATTCATCCAGGTTCCTCCTGCAAGGCCAAGACCTTTGGAAAGCGCCGTGATGGCTTTTTCACCAAGAGATCCATAGCTCATGGCCGATTGTCCCACAAGCCCCTTAACCCGGAATGGCTGGCGGCAGCTTTCTTCTCCCAGCACAACCGCATCTTCATCCCGAAGATAGTAAGGATCAGCCAATTTTTCTTCGCTGTGCTCCTTTCTTGAAAAAAGATTATCCCCATCGACCTTATAAACACGTGTGTTAATTTTCCTTGTATTATCCACCTTCATTTCATCAACCAGTTTGGGGAACAAGGTATTTCGTATATAGAAGCCTTCTTCATCAAAATCTCTTATTGATCCGAAGCCTATTAATCTTTCTTTATATTTGCCGGCTTTGACAACATCCTGGTATTCCTTTCTGGAAAAAGGCTTTCCTTCTGTATCATTATTGAACAGGTACTGTCTTAGCTCTGGTCCCACATTTTCCGTGAAGTACCGAACCTTCCCGATTACCGGGAAGTTCCTCAGAATGGAGTGCTGTTTCTGCCTGTCATCTTTTATATACCAATAAATAAATAGAATGACTGGTATAAAAATAACCAATGAGATAAATACAAATAATGCAATGACAAGGTAATCTGTTAAACTCATTTTATCCTCCTTCTATTAGAACTGACTTAGGGCTTTGCTGATAGGGGTGTCTCCAGAAGCTGCTTCAATGGTTGAATGAAAGACTGCTTCTTTATCAAGGGATTCAACGAGAACTTCAGCTGCGTCCTCGCGCGAAATCTCAGCCTTTCGGTTATGGATTTTCTCCGACAGGGTAATGGTTCCGTTTCCGGGATTGTCCGTTAATTGGCCAATTCGGATCACTGTGTACACTAAATTGGCAGCTTTAAGCATATCCTCCGGCAGATCCTTTGCTGCAATTTTGCGGGAAGGGTCTGTTTCGCTTTCCTCCGCTTTGACTGCACTCATCATCACAAATCTCCTGACATTTGATTTTTGCGCCAATTGGATGATATCGGATATAGATTGGTGATCGACCATAACGGTTTTGCCTGTATGTTTTTTAGGATTGACGCCTGTTAAATAAATCACTGCGTCTGATGCCTGAAGATAGGGGATCAGCTTTTCCTCGTCATAAACAATAGCCTGTGCTGCTCCCAGTTTGACCAGGTCTTCAATTTGATTTTCATTTGCAGCAACGGCAAGAGCTTCATGCTTCCTGTCAGCGAGCTTCCTGATTACATGCTCACCGACATCTCCATTGGCTCCGATTACAATCACCTTCATGCTAACGCCTCCTTTTTTACCTTTTTTCCACAAGGGGTTTATTTAAAACCAAAATTAGGCAAACAAAAAAACGGCCCATTATGAGGACCGCGCTGGTTTTACTAAAATCGTTGGCTCACTGTAGATAAAATAAAGCTCCATCCTTTGCGGATGAAGCTTTGCCAATTATGCCAGCCGCTTAAAGTTCTGGCCAAGTATTTCATTCATCGTGTGAACAGTGATAAATGCCTTATTGTCAACTTGAGTAATATAGCTTTTCAGCTTTGTAAAATCTTTTCTGCACAGGATGGTTGTAATGACTTCTTTTTTATCTGAAGTGAAGGCACCGGTTGCCGTGTGAATGGTTGCACCCTTCCCCAGTTCATGAACAATATAGGTTTTAATTTCATCACTGTGGTGGCTGATAATCACAATTTCCTTGTTAGAATTGAATTGCTGAAGTGCATAATCAATCACAAATCCATTAATAATGACACCAAAAAATGCATACATGCCGACTTGCGGGCCGAAAAGAACGGCGGAAGACAGGGCAATGGCTAAATCAGCCAGAAGCACTCCTCTGCCAACCTCAATATTAAGATATTTATTAAAAATCATAGCGATGATGTCTGTACCGCCGGTGGATGCCTGCTGGTTAAACACAATGGCCATGCCGGTTGCGGCGATGCATTGCCCGATAATCAGCTGAATAAGCAAGTCATCGCTCAGCGGCTGAGACATGGGAGCGAACTTCTCAAGCGCCCACACATAAAAGGACAAGGCAAAGCTTGCATAAATGGTTTTTGCCCCAAAACCAGATCCAAGAAAAATAAACCCGACTGCAAACAAAATCAAATTGACAAGAATCATGAATGTACCAATCGAGAAATCGGGAATTAAATCATTCATGATAATCGACAATCCGCTGACCCCTCCAGTTGCTAAATTATTGGGGGACAAGAAAAAATGGACATTTATAGAAACCAGGAAAGCTCCCAGGTTGATCATCATAAAAGAAAACAGTTTTTGCCGCATCGCCGCAACCTCCTTTTTTATAGTGTTTTTTCGGATTCCGTAAAAAGTGGAACAACGGGATTATAAAGCCCATCAAGACCCTTTGTAAAGGGAATGAGAGGAAAAAAATAAGGTTTAATAATTATGAAAATTGCAAGGGATTTCACCAGGGGGGTACTAATATCTATTTTTGTATAATTCTTATATAATAGGTATGATTAGCACGAGCACGAAAGGATGTAAGAAGTCTTGAAAAATAGAAAGCTTATTGTCATTCCCATTATGATACTTGTAGCCGGGGCTGCAATGTGGATGCTGAACAAGGATTATCAGCAGATAGACCTGATGATCCGCTTGATGATAGCAGCCGGTGCAGCACTATTATCAGGTGTTATTTCCTATTTTTTATTCAAGCCGGAAAAAGAAGAACAATAAAGTGAAACTTCAATCAGTGGGGGTTTTCCTTATCCCCCACTGATTGTTAGTCGCGTTCTAGTGTCGCTAAGATCTCCGCTAGCGCTTCGATCAATCGACACTACGAACCCGATTGGTTCAACTAAGCCTCTGCCTGTGCGTCGGCAAGTTTCACTGTATCTCACCAATCGGGCCTTTACGGGCAGTTTGACCCCCGCTTATCCTCCTTTGATTCTTCTGAGTCTTGAAGTGGGGGTCTTACTGCCCGTTAGACTGCGATAAGATGCCTGCTCCCTGGATGGGGGACAGGCATTTCTTTTTTTGGGGAACTTTTACAATTCTGATGCGTATATAAGCTGAAGGGAGCTGATGAAGGTGAACCATGTTAAAGAATGCCCGAGATGCAAAGGGACAGAATTTGCAGAAGGCACTGACTATGTGGCAGTCAGGCCATTGAATAAAAAACTCTCAACTGGATCTCTGAAGATCTTTCGCTTTTGTTTAAGCTGCGGGGAGATTGTATCTATCAGAGTTGAAAATCCTGGCAAGTTTAGAAGCAAGTGACGGAAAAAGAGGCGGGATGAAGCCGAAAAAGAGGAACGGTCGCCATGACCGCTTCATGAAGCTAAAAATGAGGAAGCGCAGGAGAAAACGGTCGCCATAAACGCTCCATGACGCCTCACGTTTAGGCATTCCCCCGCCAGCCTCCTCGCATTCTTATTTCTTCCGCTTAAGCAGCTGTAAATCAATGTACAGCTGGCATCTTGTATTAAAGTCGTCAAAATCGATTGAAGTCAGGTCGGTAATTTGTTTCATTCGGTATTTTAATGTATTGGTATGGATGAAAAGCTGTTCCGCTGTCGGCTTGAGGCGGCAGTTGTTCAATAAATAGACTTCAAGCGTCTTCAAAAGACTGGTTTGGCTCTCCATGTCTTTTTTCTGCAGCTTCATAAGGTCTTCATTTACATAATTAGTCTTGCTGTTATGCTGGGCAATTGGTTCCAGGTAACGGAACACCCAGAGCTTTTTATACTCATAAGGCAGTTCTTCAGGCGAACCGATGAATTTGGCGGCATTGATGACTTCCAGGGCCTCTCTATAGCTTTTGCGCAGTTTGAGGATGGAGTAATATTCTCCTCCGATACCAGCATATACAGTCTGCTGCCTGAACTGGCTTAGAACGGTATTGGTTAATTCGTGTGCGTCTTCTGAAAGGCTGCCGGGTGCAGGAGAGCTGCTGCCGATCATAACGATGATCTCATGCTGATTCATAAAGATGTGAGCGGGATGGCTGAGAGCATTCGCGAACAGCCGGACGGTTTCATTTAATTCCGCAAACATCTCTTCATCTCCCTGAACGACCGTAAATACATTGATGATAAAGGCCTCCGGGAGAATGATTTTAACATTGGCTGCCTCCCACTTAATCTGATCTTCCGTCTGATACGTGCGATCAATGATTTTTTGATAAAATTGATGTTTTTCTTCTTCTTTGCGGAGTTTCTTCAGGTTTTTCTGATATAAAAGCTTTCCAATATGGAAGGAAACGTCATGCAGAAATTTCATTTCGCTTTCTGACAGGAAGCCGTCCAATTCCTGAACCCAAATAAATCCAAGTATCTGCTCTTTATATTTAGCGCTTACAACTACGCGCTGATTAAGTCCGATTTCTTCCATTTTCTTAATTCTGAAAGGCTCAGGGATTGTCTTTAATTGATCAACAATGCCTTCATCCATAAATTTCTCCAAAATGGGAATGGGCCATCTCTTCGAAAAAATAGTCTGCTGGTTCGCCAAATCAAAATGCTCAATATAATACGAGCTATAAGCCAGCAGCGAGAATTGCTCATCCTCGATGACAACAGGCTTCTTTAAAAAAGTGCTGACCATTTCTGTGATCTCATCAATATCAGTCAAAGTAAGGATTTTCTCCAGCGGCTGGCTCATTAAGCTCCCTCCTAAATATTGCTGTTCTTATTATAGTGAAAAACAGTGACAGGCACCACCCGAATTTTGTCGAAAGAAAAAGGACTGGGCATTTTCTTGGCCCAGTCCTAATGAGTTTAGGTTATTTTAAAGATTTTTCAAAGTCAGCAAATTGTTTTTCGATTTCTGCAGGTGGCTTTGCAGTTAGAAGGCTTACCACTATGATAGCGATTAAGCTGGCAGCAAAGCCTGGAATCATTTCATAGAGGAAGTCTGATAAGCCTGCTTGAGACCAAATGATGACAGTGCTTGCCCCAACAATCATTCCGGCTAATGCTCCCCATCTTGTCATGCGCTTCCAATATAGGCTGAGAATGATGAGCGGTCCGAAAGCAGATCCGAAACCAGCCCAGGCATAACCCACAAGATCCAGAATCGTTTCATTTTTCTCCCATGAGATAATCAATGCAATGACAGAAACCAGCAATACAGATAATCTTCCTATTGTAACTAACTCCTTATCTGTAGCTGAACGGCGGAAGAATGTTTTATATAAATCTTCCGTTAATGAGCTTGATGTGACAAGCAGCTGTGATGAGATGGTACTCATGATAGCTGCGAGAATTGCCGAGATTAAAAAGCCGGTGATGATCGGGTGGAATAAGACCTCACCAAGGAGGATGAAGATCGTTTCGGGATCTTCGATGCTAATCCCTGTATCAGCCACATAAGCAATACCCACAAATCCAGTCAGCATAGCTCCAATACTCGAGAAAATCATCCAGCCCATCCCAATGCGGGTGGCTTTCTTGATTTCTTTAACAGAACTGATAGCCATAAATCGGACGATAATATGAGGCTGTCCAAAATAGCCAAGACCCCATGCAAAAAGGGATACGATGCCTAATAGACTTGTCCCTTTAAAGATATCAAGGAAAGCTGGATTGATTGTTCTGGCAGAATCAATTGCCGGCCCAAACCCTCCTACATGGAAAAGGGTTACGATTGGTACAAGAATGAGGGCGAGAAACATAATCAAACCCTGAACAAAGTCTGTCCAGCTAACCGCAAGAAATCCTCCAAATAGTGTATACGCAACCACAACACCTGTAATGATCCATAAACCTGTGTGGTAATCCAGCCCGAAAGTGCTCTGGAATAAAACTCCCCCGGAAACCATGCCTGATGATACATAAAAGGTAAAGAAAATTAAGATAACTAATCCTGAAATCAGGCGGAGGATTTTGGAAGCATCCCCGAATCGGTTTTCTAAATAACCGGGAATCGTGATAGAATCATTGGCTACCTCAGTATACGTGCGAAGCCTTGGTGCAACATAGATCCAGTTTGCCCATGCTCCAAGAGTCAAGCCGATGACAATCCAGGAAGCGCTTAGGCCAGTGGCATACATGGCTCCAGGAAGGCCCATCAAAAGCCATCCGCTCATGTCGGAAGCACCCGCACTTAAAGCGGTTACCGCAGGACCCAGTGTTCTTCCTCCGAGCATGTAATCTGATAGATTGGAAGTCCGTTTATACGCATAATAGCCAATCCAAAGCATTCCAATCATATACACGGTAATAGATATAATTAATGCATAATCCATTTTGTTAGCCTCCTTTTTGTTAGTTTAACTAAATATTTAGATAAAATAAGCGATGAGAAAGCAGTGGTTTGCTTTCTCATTACCTAGAAATCAAGAATGGTTTCTTTTATTATAGTTATAAAATAATATTTTGGAAGAAAAATATTATTTTTTGAAAATGCCCTTAAAAGCAAATGCGATATTAGCCGGGCGTTCAGCGAGCCTTCTCATGAAATATCCATACCAATCCATGCCGTATGGTACATAGACCCGCATCTTATAGCCTTGCTTTGCCAGCTCCAGCTGTGTTTTATTCCTCATGCCATAAAGCATTTGAAACTCGAAACTATCGTTTGAAATGTTATGCTTCTTTGCTAATTTCTTTGTGTACTCGATGATCTGATCATCATGGGAAGCTATTGCTGTATAGTTTCCGTTTAAGAGGCTTTGTTCTATTAATTTCTTATAGTTTTCATCGACATCTGTCTTCTCAGGAAATGCGTGCTCAGGTGCTTCTTTATATGCGCCTTTTACCAGTCTTAAGAAGGGCTGGTATTTCCCCAAATCCTCGAGGTCCTTTTCGGTCCGGTACAGGTACGCCTGCAGAACGGTGCTAACACAGCTGTACTTCTCTTTAAACTGTTTAAACAAATCGATCGTTGCCTGGCAGCGCGGTACATCCTCCATATCAATTGTCACCATAATCTTATGCTTCTCCGCAGTATCAAGAATTCTGGTCATATTTTTCACAACAAGATCATGATCGATATCAAGACCAAGGGAAGTCATTTTTAGGGAAACCTGTGAATCCAGTCCTTCTTTGCTGATCATTTCAATGGTTGAAATGCATTCCTCTGTCCGTTCATTAGCCACTTCAACAGAATCAACAAATTCTCCCAAATGGTCCACTGTTACAGAAAGTCCCTGGTTATTCAGATCTCTGATAAAGCGGACGCTGCTTTTGAAATCAACTCCGCCAATTAATTTACCTGCGGCAAAACTTCCGCCTCTGTTCTGGGCAATTTTATTCAGTAAGCTATTTTTTGATAAATATAGAAAAAAGTCTCTTGTAATCGCTTCCATTTTAACTAGCACCTCCAATGGTTATACCTTTAGATTAATCTTACAATTCTGTGACAAGTTACGACAATGTTCATGAAAAACAAAGATTCTATAATTCTATTGTTGACAGAAGACAATGAAAGGCTGCATTTTCCAGACAATGAAACATCTGCTTCAGTACAAGGCAGCATCCATTTTCCGTTGTCAATTAATATGTAAGAAAAGTTTCCATATTATTGTTTACAATGACAAGCATTTGTATTTAAATAGTAATATAGTTTTGAATATTACCTTATTTCTGAAAACGGGGGTTAGAGAAAATGAGAAAGCAGTTAAAGAAATTTGCGCAATTTACAGCATTGTCAAGTTTGCTTGTCCTCTCTGCATGCGGCGGCAACCAGGCTGCAGGGGATGAGGATGGGGAGAGCAGCGGAGGAGCCGTTAAAGCGGATATTGGAGTTATTTCTTATATCAGCGGACCGGGTGCAGCTTATGGGGAAGCTATCACAAATGGCTTAAAGCTCGCACAGGAAGAAATCAATGGCAAGGGTGAAGTCGAGATTAACCTTGTTATAGAAGATTCCGCCGGCAAGCAGGATCAGGCCTTGACAGCAGCACAAAAGCTAATGAATTCAGAGAATGTGACAGCCATTATCGGACCTACATTAAGTACGGAAATGAATGTAGTTGGTCCGGAAGCCGATCTGAATGGAGTGCCGATTATGGGAACTTCAACAACGGCAGAGGGGATTCCGCAAATCGGGGACTACGTCTTCCGCAACTCGCTGCCTGAAGCATTGGCGATTCCGGCTGCACTAGATAAAGCCATTGAGAAATATGATGCTAAAAAAGTAGCAATTCTATATGGAAATGATGATGTTTTTACAAAATCGGGATTTGACACGATGAAAAAAGCAGCAGAAGAGAAGGGACTTGAAATCTTAACGATTGAAACGTTCCAAAAAGGACAATCAGACTATAATGCACAATTGACGAAAATTAAAGGTCTAAAGCCAGACCTTATTCTGGCGTCGGCTCTATACAATGAAGGTGCAGTCATCATGGATCAGGCAAGGAAAATGGGCATTGATGTCCCGTTTGTCGGAGGAAACGGCTTTAATTCTCCTGAGGTCATCAATATCGCAGGGGATGCAGCAAATGGCCTGATTGTGGCAACTCCCTGGTATGGTGAAAAAGAAGATGATAAGGTCAAGGAATTTGTCGGTAAGTTTGAGGAAGAATACGGCAAAAAGCCTGACCAATTTGCAGCCCAGGCTTACGATGCACTATACATTATGGCTGAAGCATTAAAAAATGCGGGTGAAGCTGACCGTGATGCACTTCGTGACGCTTTGGCCGAGGTCAAGGGCTTTAATGGAATTCTTGGAGAGTTCTCTTTTGATGAAGAAGGAGATGTCGTAATGGATCCGACCGTTCTGGTTATTGAAGGCGGAGCATTTAAGGAATTTAATTAAAAAGCTGTGAAAGTGAAGCTCTGGCGCCTTCAGTGCCAGAGCTTACTTTTAAGAAAATTACTAGTAAGCAGGTGAATGCCGTGTTAATCGAACAATTAATAAACGGAATTACCCTTGGCAGCATTTATGCCATCGTTGCACTTGGGTTTACATTGGTTTTCGGGGTGCTTGGGATTATCAATATGGCACACGGAGAAATTTTTATGTTCGGAGCCTTCATTGGTGTTGTTGTCACTTCCACATTTAAAGGGCCGCTTTGGCTGGCCTTTCTGGCAGCGATTACGGTAACTGCTGCAATGGGATATTTGCTTGAACGATTTGCCCTGAGACCGCTTCGGAATAAACAGGGGGTATCCCATCTGGCTCCATTGATCAGCACCATTGGTGTATCAATACTGCTGGAAAACCTGTCCCACCATATTTTTGGCCCGGGCAACCATCCTTTCCGTGCTTCTTTTGCGGAAATAAGCTTCCAGATCGGTTCAATAACTGTGTATCTTGTGCAGATTGTCATCTTTGTGATATCTGTCCTGCTCATGTACGCCCTTTCTTTTTGGTTGGGAAAAACAAAAGCAGGAAAAGCCTTAAGAGCAACTGCTGAAAATCTGGAAACGGCAAGCCTCCTTGGTGTTGATGTGAAAAGAACAATTACAATGACGGTTATTATCGCATCGGCGATGGGTGGAATTGCCGGGATTTTAGTCGGGATGGCATTTAACTCTGTAACGCCGCAGATGGGTTTATCTATTGGGCTAAAAGGACTTGCCATCATCATCCTTGGCGGCATGGGGAATGTCAAGGGAGCGATGGCCGGGGGCCTTATCCTTGGTCTGGCCGAAACCTTTGTTGTTGTTTACGGCGATTCAGGATACAAGGATGCAATCGCTTTTGCAGCCATTATCATCATACTTCTCATCAGGCCGCAGGGATTGTTTGGCCAAAAAATTTCAGCGTAAGAAGGTGAATTCATGCTTGCAGAATTAATAAATCCATATTATTTACAGGTAGCTTCTTTTATATTAATCAACATTATATTAGGGGTTAGTATTTATATTACTCTATCAACTGGACAGCTTTCCCTCGCTAATGCAGGATTTATGGGGATCGGTGCCTATACATCTGCACTATTGACGCTGAATTTTGACCTTCCCATTATTGTGGGGATACTGGCAGGAACTTTATTGGCGGGGGTATTTGGAATCCTGATCGGGATACCGACATTAAGGCTTCAGGGTGTTTATCTCGCCATTGTTACCCTCGGGTTTGGAGAGGTTATCCGCGTTATTTTTGTAAACTGGGAGTCTATGACAAAGGGAGCTGTCGGGTTATCAGGTATACCGCATATGGGCCGTGAGCTGCTGAATACTTTAAAAGACTTTGGCTTTGATCCGAAAATACTTGGACTTCAAAATAACCAGTTTGTATTTCTTGCTATCTTTCTCATTTTATTAGGGGTGACAATCAGCATCATCGCATTTTTCAGAAGGCAGAACCGCTCAAGAGTAGGACGGGCTTTCGCCGCGATTAAGCTGGATGAAAAAGCTGCAGAATCAATGGGCATCAATATCACATATTATAAGGTCCTGGCATTTGCACAGGGGGCCCTGGTAGCGGGATTTGCGGGTGCACTGTTTGCACATGTTCTTGCGTACATAAGCCCTGCCGATTTTGCCTATCACCGTGCTGTTGAGATTCTGATTTTCGCCGTTTTCGGGGGAAGCGAAGTAATCTGGGGACCGGTGTTTGGGGCCCTCTTTTTAACTGTAATGCCGGAAGTGCTCCGATTTATCAGCGAATACCGCTACATGATTTACGGTCTGATCATTATAATTATGATGGCAGTCAGGCCGCAGGGATTAATTGATGTAAATATTTTAAACTGGGTCAAGCTTAAAACACCAAAGAGGAGGCAAAAGCATGGTACTTCAAGTCAAAAAAGCATCTAAAAACTTTGGCGGGCTGAGTGCCCTGTCTGATGTCTCGTTCTCTATAAATCAGGGTGAAATCTTTGGACTGATTGGTCCGAATGGCGCCGGGAAGACAACGATGTTCAATCTGATTACATCAATGTTCACTCCTTCATCAGGCGAAATCATCTTTAATGAAGACAATATCAATGGCTTAAAGCCGCATCTGATCACGAAAAAAGGCATTTGCAGGACATTCCAGAATATTCGCCTGTTTCCGCAGATGACAGCAGAAGAAAACGTGATGGTCGGGGAGCACTGCCGAAGTAAATCAGGTGTATTCAGCAGTGTATTCAGGACAAAATCACAGAGGCAGGAAGAAGAGAGAATCCGCAGCAAAGCGAATGAACTATTAGAGTTTGTAGGGCTGGGCGGGTTTGCGGAAACTGTATCAGACAGCCTCGCATACGGCCAGCAAAGAAGGCTGGAGATTGCCCGTGCGCTGGCAAGCTCCCCCCAATTGCTGCTGCTCGATGAACCGGCAGCCGGGATGAACGAAACAGAAACAAGTGAATTATTTCACCTCATCAAAAAAATTCAGGAACAGGGCATCACAGTCCTGCTGATTGAGCATGATATGCCGCTTGTCATGAAATTATGCGACCGTATTGCCGTCCTTAATTTCGGCAAGAAGATTGCTGAAGGCA
Source organism: Cytobacillus firmus DS1 (assembly GCF_000565285.1). GTDB lineage: Bacteria > Bacillota > Bacilli > Bacillales > Cytobacillaceae > Cytobacillus > Cytobacillus firmus_A. Next base: position 456,669 of record NZ_APVL01000001.1, read on the forward strand.
CACCTGCCGAAATCCAGAATAATCCTGATGTCATCGAAGCCTATCTCGGCAGTGAGGAGGAGGATATGTATGCTTAAGGTAAATGGGATTAACGCTTTTTACGGGAAAATCCAGGTTCTTAAAAACATCAGCCTCGAAGTGGAAGAAGGCAGTATTGTTACGATCCTTGGTGCAAATGGTGCAGGGAAGACAACGACCATGAAGACCATATCCGGAATGCTTAAGCCTCAAGCCGGCAGCATTCAATTTCAGGGGCAGGATGTAACGGGACTCAGGCCGGACCAGCTGCTGCGCAAAGGGATTGCCCTTGTTCCGGAAGGCCGCCAGATTCTTTCCGGAATGACAGTGCTTGAAAACCTGGAAATGGGGGCATACCACCGTAAGGATAATGAAATTGACAGGGATATTAAGAACGTTATGGAGCGTTTCCCCATCCTTGAAGAACGGCAGAAACAGCTTGGCGGAACATTATCCGGCGGACAGCAGCAGATGCTGGCCATTGCGAGGGCAATCCTCAGCAAACCAAAGCTGCTTCTTCTTGATGAACCGTCAATGGGACTGGCCCCTTTGATCGTGGCTGACATCTTTAAAATTATTAAAGAAATTAATGAAGCGGGCACGACTGTTCTATTGGTAGAACAGAATGCAAGGCAGGCACTGAAAATATCACATTATGGGTATGTCCTCGAAACAGGAAAAATGGTTGCTGAGGGAAGCTCACAGAAGCTTCTGAATGATCCTCGTATCATGGAAGCCTATCTGGGGCGCAAATCAAGCTAATGATAAAAGGCCGAATCTTTTGATTTGGCCTTTTATCTTTTTACCTAATGCATTATGATAATAACGGAAATCAACGCGCAAAAACCGGAGGACAAATGAATAAGAGAAAGAATACCTTAAAACGGCTAATCATAACTTTATTAATTCTCGGTGTATTCATATTTTTAAACAACAGCTCACTGCTTACGAAAGAAAGAAACGATAAGCCGCTGCTGCTCGCCCATAGAGGAATGGCACAGACCTTTCATATGGAAGGGATCACAGGGGAGACGTGTACGGCTGAAAGAATTTACGAGCCGGAGCATTCCTTTCTTGAGAATACGATTCCTTCCATGGAAGCAGCTTTTGAGGAAGGTGCCGATGTAGTCGAACTGGATATCCAGCTTACAAAGGATGGACAATTTGCGGTGTTCCATGACTGGACGCTGGAATGCCGGACAAATGTAAAGGGAAATACCAGAGATTATACAATGGAGGAATTAAAAAAGCTGGACATTGGATACGGCTATACAGCCGATCATGGAAAAACCCATCCTTTTCGCGGTAAAGGGATCGGAATGATGCCAAGTCTGGATGAAGTCATGAAAGAGTTTCCGGAAGGAGATCTCTTAATCCATATTAAAAGCAATGACTCCGAGGAAGGAGTAAAGCTTGCTGAATACCTGTCCTTGTTTCCGGCAGGCAGATTGGAGAACATATCTGTATATGGAGGGGACAGACCAATTGCTGCACTGAAGGAAGAAATGCCCGGGATCCGGGTTATGTCTAAGGCCACACTGAAAGATTGCCTCCTGCCATATATAGGCGCGGGATGGACAGGTTATGTTCCCAATGCCTGCAAAAACACACAGGTTCATATTCCTGAATCGTATACAAAGCTGATGTGGGGCTGGCCAAATAAGTTCTTAAACCGAATGGATGAAGCAGGAACAAGAGTTATAGTAGTTGCAGGGGACGGGAGCTGGTCGGAAGGCTTTGACAGACCTAAAGACCTGGAACGGCTCCCTGATGGCTATTCAGGAGGCATCTGGACAAACAGGATTGAACTGATTGCCCCAAAATATAAGATGGAATAGACGCCTGATTCAGGCGTTTTTTAGGTTTTTTCAATGGAATTATTTAAAAATTTTGTAAAAAGGATTATGATATGGATAGGATTATTTAGTTTGTCGAAGGATTTTAGGAGTATGATTATACATATATTAACTGCAATTACAGCTTGGGGGACTATAAATGGCGAAAGTTTTATCATTTCTTAAGCCTTACCGGATAGCGGTGGCTATAGCTCTGTCATTAATGCTGACTGAGCTTGCTGTTGAGCTTATTCAGCCATTATTAATGGCAAAGATCATAGATGAAGGCATTCTGCAGAATGATCTTCAGGAAATCCTGAAGTGGGGAGGGATCATGCTGGCTGCTTCGTTTGCGGCTTTTGCGGCTGGAGTCATTAATTCCTTTTATGCTGCACATGTCAGCCAGAGCTTTGGTTTTGATGTAAGGAAAAGCTTATATGACAAGGTGCAATCCTTCTCCTTTGCCAACTTTAATCTATTTCCGACCTCTTCATTAATTACCCGTATGACGAATGATATTACGCAGCTTCAGAATACTGTTTTTATGAGCCTTCGAATCATGATGCGGGCGCCTCTCTTAATCATCGGCGGACTTATTATGGCTTTTGTGGTAGATGTGAAGCTTGCTCTTATTTTATCAGCTGTGGCTCCATTCCTTTTTCTATTTCTGTTTTGGGTCATGGGAAAAGGCGGCACGCTTTTTAAGGAAGTCCAGGAAAAGCTCGATTCTGTAAATAGCGTCATGCAGGAGAACCTGACGGGAATCCGGCTGATTAAAGCGTTTGTCCGCAGAAATCATGAAGTGAAACGCTTTACGCTCACAAATGAGGATCTCAGAGATGGAACTGTTAAAGCATTGCGTCTGATGGAAGTGACCATGCCTGTTCTGCTTTTCATTATGAATCTTAGTATTCTTGGAGTCCTTTGGTTTGGCAGCATTCAGGTAAATGCAGGTGATGTAAAGGTCGGCGAGGTAGTTGCGATTGTGAACTATGCAACCAGAATAACAGCTGCCTTCTCCATTTTCTCCTGGATTATTATGGCATTTTCAAGAGCGAGGGCTTCTGCAAACCGCGTAACAGAGGTATTGGACACTGAAGTGGATTTGACTGACCGCTCAGAATCTCATGACCTTAAGGACTTAACAGTGAGCCGGGGGGAAATTCACTTTAAAGATGTATCTTTTAAATATCCCGGCACTTCAGAGAAGGTACTCGATGGCATCAGCTTTACCATCCAACCCGGGGAAACAGTGGCGATATTGGGTGCAACAGGCTCCGGAAAGACCTCTTTATTCCAGCTGATCCCCCGCCTTTATGATGTGACCGGCGGGAAGGTTGAAATTGACGGGCGGGATGTCAGGGAATTGAAAATGGAGAACCTCCGCAGGAAAATCGGTTTTGTCCCTCAGGAAGCTCTGCTCTTTACTGGCAGTGTGAAAGAGAATATTTCCTGGGGCAAAGAACATGCAGCGATGGAGGAAATCACTGAGGCAGCTGTCAATGCGCAAATACATGACACAATCATGAAGCTTCCGCAGGGGTATGAAACAAGAGTGGGGCAAAAGGGTGTTAACTTATCCGGCGGGCAAAAACAGCGTCTTTCCATTGCCCGGGCGCTTGTAAGAAAGCCTAAAATCCTTCTTCTTGATGACAGCACAAGTGCACTGGATATGAAAACAGAAGCAAAACTTCTGAGTTCATTGAAACAATATACCTGTACAACCATGATTATTACGCAGAAAATCAGTACAGCAATGGAAGCAGACAGAATCCTGTTGCTTGAGGATGGAGTGCTTCTTGCTGAGGGAAACCACGAGAATCTTCTTAAAACATCCGGATTGTATAAACGGATTTTCCAATCCCAGTCTGGAGAGGAGAACAGAAACTATGCTTAAGCAGGTTAAAGAACCTTTCCAATATAAAAAGATTCGTCTTGAGCTGAATGGCGAATTTTCTAAAGGGAAAAAGCCTAAGTCTGAAAACATGGGGGCCACACTAAAAAGAATCTGGTCCTATTTAGCCTATAATAAGGGATTGTTATATCTCGTTTTATTAATGGTGGTCATCAGCTCGGCAATGGGGCTTCTTGGCCCATATTTAGTCGGAATGGCTATTGACGATTATATTGTCACAAAGAACAGCGATGGATTTATAGCTTTACTGATCTGGCTTGGAGTCATTTATGTGATGAACTCGCTTGCCCTCTGGTTTCAGAATTATTGGATGATCGGCATCGCCCAGGAAACGGTTTTTGCGATGAGAACGAAGCTTTTTGGCCATTTGCACAGGCTGCCTATTCCGTTCTTTGACAAGCGGCAGCAGGGGGAACTGATGAGCAGGGTCACAAACGATATTGAAAATGTCAGCTCGACTCTGAACAGTTCAGTGATCCAGGTCTTTTCCAGCCTGCTGACATTAATTGGCACTGTCTCCGTTATGCTCTGGCTAAGTCCTTTGCTGACGCTCATTACCCTGATCATTGTGCCGCTGATGTTCTTTGGAATGAAATGGATTACAGCACGGACAGGAAGGCTGTTCAAAGAGCAGCAGAAGAATCTTGGAGAGCTGAATGGTTTTATTGAAGAAACCATATCCGGACAGAGGATCATCAAGACCTTTTCTCAGGAACAGAAAGTGATGGCCGAGTTCCGGGAAAAAGGGGAAAAACTTAAGCTGGCAGGGTTTTGGGCTCAAACTTATTCCGGGTTTATCCCAAAACTGATGAATGTCCTGAACAACCTGAGCTTTGCTGTTATCGCAGGGGCAGGGGGCATTTTTGCCCTGAATGGGATGATCTCAATCGGTGTGATTGTCGTGTTCACGGAGTATTCCCGCCAATTCACACGTCCGCTTAATGACCTGGCAAACCAATTTAACACCCTTCTATCTGCGCTTGCAGGAGCAGAGCGGGTATTTGACATCATGGATGAGGATGAGGAATTCCGAAATGAAGAGCAGCTGAAAGAGCTTGTAGAAGTGAAAGGAGAGGTTGAATTTCAGGATGTTTCTTTTTCGTATGATGAAGACGGAAATACGGTAAGAAACGTAAACCTCCATGTCAAAGCAGGCCAGACCGCAGCTTTCGTTGGTCCGACAGGTGCAGGAAAGACAACCATGATCAATCTGCTCTCCCGCTTTTATGAACGGGACACAGGCCGTATTTTAATTGATGGTGAGGATATCGCTAATGTAAAAAAAGAAAGCCTGAGGAAGCATATGGGATTTGTCCTGCAGGATTCATTTCTATTCCGCGGCACTGTGCGCGAAAATATCCGCTACGGCAGGCTGGAAGCTTCAGATGAAGAAGTGATGGAGGCGGCTAAGCTTGCCAATGCCCATTCATTTATCATGAAACTTCCTCAGCAGTATGATACAGTGCTGAGTCAGGACGGAAATGGCATCAGTCAGGGGCAAAAGCAGCTTCTTTCCATTGCACGTGCATTTCTGGCCAACCCGGACATATTAATTCTGGATGAAGCCACAAGCAGCATTGATACAGTGACAGAGCTTAAAATTCAGGATGCCCTTCAGGAGCTGATGAAAGGAAGGACCAGCTTTGTCATTGCCCACCGTTTGAACACAATTCAAAATGCGGATAAGATTTTTGTTCTGGAAGAGGGCAGGATTATTGAAGAAGGAACACATGAATCACTGCTTGAACAGGAGGGCTTTTATTACCGGCTGCATGGTAAAGCGGCAGCTGGGGCAAATGCATGAAGTCAAAGATTATTCCAAAACAAAAGGCGGACTTGATAACGATCAGATCCGCCTTTTCGCTAATCTATTAAATGACATTTTTTTCTTTTGCTTCTTTTAGCCAGTCCGGGAATTCGTTGAGCAGGAGGTCATATAGTTCATTATCAGAAATGGCCTCTACATCTTTTATGTGGAAAAAATTTGCGTTATCAATATAGCGGCCATCCATTTCATCCAGCTTTTCCAATACTTCAAAGTTTGAATCGCCTATCCCGACAAACTGCCAGAACAATGGTTTATCGGATGATGAAACAACGGGTTTTTTGATGGTTCTTTTGCAGCCGCCATCATTGATGAAAACAATGAACGCAGGATCTTTGCTCGGATCTTCGGAGGTATATTTCTGAATGACATCCTCCATTACCGGAGGTTCATCATTTCTTCCGAATTTGTGTATCAGATCATTATTTAAAATATACTGATCCACATATCCTTCAAAATCATGTTCGGTTACCGGCTTCAGCCTGGAAAATTCATTATCATAGACCCAGACATCCAATGCACCATCATCATCAAATTGACTGGCAACTGCTAAGATTCTCTCCACAACCCTCTGGACGGTCCCATTTTTATATAACTTGCGCATGGAGCCGGAAATGTCCAGCACCAAACCTACTCTGGCAGTGACATTTGTCAGATTCTTTTTTTCCAGTACAATGCCTGCTGATTTTTTTAATAAACTAATAGAGCTCATTTCTGTGGAATCCCCCTTTTATCATATATTCTGATTTTTACATATCGGGAGACTATCAGCATTAAAAAAGCCATCTAATTTGAAAATTTCATAGCAAAGTCGATAAGCATTCTTTCATATAAATGGATGGAATGCGGCAGAACGTATTCCTTATCTCCGTGCCAGTTCATGCCGGTTGGGCCAAATTCGATGGCAGGAATCCCGTAATTGGCAAAGAACACAGTATCCGCAGAACCATGCTGTCCAAAGAAAACAGCTTTATCTTCTGTGTGCTTTTCCACAATGGGTTCGAGCATGAGGATGAAAGGGTTATCTCTGGCTGTCACAAGCGGCTTTGAAAACATATTCATGATAATTTCCCCATCTGTGATATTTTCAATTTGTTTGATGATTTCTTCATGGTTCTGCTGCGGCAAATAGCGGATATCATACGACATTACACATTTTTCAGGCACCTTATTATAAACATCCCCTCCGGTTATTTTTGCAAGATTAATTGAAGGGTATGGGTAGAATTCAGATGATTCCTTTGCAAAAGGCAATTTTAATAGTTTTTGATGTACTTCAAAAGCCTTTTCGATAGCATTGACTCCTTCCCATGGACGGCTCCCGTGGGCCGGATCTCCTTCTATCTCGATGTCCAGCCTGATAACGCCTTTTGCTTCGAGCGCAATTCCAAGCTGAGTGGGTTCAGAGCAAATGACAAAATCGCCGCGATATCCCTGTTCTGCTAAATACCCGGAACAATTAAAGCCGCCGATTTCTTCATCTGAAACAATTTGAATCTGTATTTTTACGCCTAAGGGCATATTTTTGAGCTCTTTTACTGCGCACATCATGGCGGCAACACCGGCTTTCATATCCGCGGCTCCACGTCCATAAATCTTATCGCGGACTTCTACAGGAATGAACTGTTCATCCTTTCCTGAGACAACATCCACATGTCCGTTAAAAATAATGGTCTGATCACCGCTTCCGATTTCACAGACAGCCATTTTATAGCCATTATTTTCGATGATTCTGGAAGGGAGATCATGTCCTGACAGCCATTGATGGCAATATTCAATGGCCTGGTTTGCTCCCTCCTTTGAAGAGCTGTCAATGGAAATGAGATCTTTCAGTAAGTTTTCAAGCATATGTCAAAGGTCCTCCTTTATTACAGCAATAAATTTACACAGTCCTCTCTTACTATTCCCGCTTTGGGAGGATGAAAACAGCCTGTTTTATGATGGCCCAATAATTGTGAAGAATTGGTGAAGTGTATTGCGAAAAGGGGAGGGATGGAGTATATTATAAGTGAGGAAAGTTAGTGAAGGATTTCACAAATGGATTTAAAAATACTTCACTACAGTATCCTTTCCTCCTAAGAGCTGGCCGGCTTTTTAATCCCCAAGCGGGAAAAAAATTTAAAATTTTATGTGAAATTATTCACAATAATAACACGGAGATGATTATGATGAAATGGTGGAAAACTCCTCAGGCAGCAGTTGTGTGGACAGTATTAAGGGTCTGGCTTGGTATACAATGGCTTGAAGCAGGATGGCATAAGGTAGCAGACGGATTTGATGCAGGCGGATTCATGCAGGGGGCTATTGCCAAAGCCGCTGGCGATCATCCTGCAGTACAGGGCTGGTATGCGGGATTCCTTGAAAATGTAGCACTGCCAAACGCGGATTTATTCAGCACTTTAGTGGCATGGGGCGAAGTTCTTGTCGGGATTGGACTTATCCTTGGAGCCGCGACCATTCCGGCTTTGATTGCAGCAGCTTTCATGAATCTAAACTTCTTATTAGCAGGAACAACAAGCACTAACCCAATTCTGTATACAGCAGCAATCATTCTTCTATTTACAGGCGCAGGTGCTTACTACTGGGGAATTGACAGATTCGCTTATCCCTATATTAAGACAAAGATGAAAGGCGGTCACCACATAGACAAAAGAGAAGCACACACCCATTAAGCTGAAAAATGAAGAAGCAGGAACCTGATGGTCCTGCTTCTTTTTTACTCTTTGGCTTAGCGTTTTTGCCTGCTTTTTGCCCGCTGATCGGCAGCCTTGGAACGTGCCATTGCCTCGAGATCTTCGTGATCGGCGAGTTCGCGGTTAAATTCTACGTCAATGCCGTCAGATTTCATGTTTTTCGGTACTTGTGGAAGTGATGCTTTGTTTTTATCACGAGTTTTATGTCCATGTGCACGGCCCATTGCAAATAACCCCTTTCAGCAATAAAGGTACGGAAACTCAGGTGTTTCCGTACCTTTATCATGTACCATAGGTCAGGGCGGTATGAGTGGAAATTAATGTTTAGACTGTCTGCCTGCAAATCCGCCAGCTTTGTCAGCCCGTTTGAATTCTCTTGAATAAGTTACTTCCTGCATGCTTGATAAAGTGCTTTTGGATTTGTCTTTTTTCTTTTTATCCACTTTGCATCATCCTTTCAGAATAAGGGTACACACTTCCCATATTTTTCCCTTATTTGACATAAAAGATACAAATTTCATTGATAAATATTCCTGAGAGCTGACCTTAAATCCGGATATAAGAAGTCATAGCCGAATGCCTGCAATTTGGCGGGAAGCACTTTTTGCCCCTCTAATACCAGGGTGCTCATCTCCCCGAGAGCTATTTTTAGTGCAAAACCGGGAGCGGGCATCCAGTGGGGACGATTAAGGACTTCACCGAGTGTTTTTCCAAATTGTTTCATTGTCAGGGGATTTGGAGATGTAAAGTTAACGGGACCCTGAAGCTGCTCATGTTCAATGCAAAAAAGGATTCCGTTTACAACATCATCTAAATGAATCCAGGAAACCCATTGATCACCTGTTCCAACAGGCCCTCCGGCAAATAATTTGTAGGGAAGGGCCATTCGCGGAAGGGCACCATCGTTCTTTTCAAGGATGATTCCAAACCTGCAGAAAACGGTCCGCACTTCAAATTCTTCTGCTTTGGAGGCCTCTTCTTCCCAGCGTCTTACGGTTTCAGCTAAAAAATCAGTGCCGCTTTTCCTGGTGGCTTCAGTAAAGGTTTCATTCCGGGATGTGCCATAGTAACCGACCGCACTGGCATTGATTAATGTATACGGCTTTTCTTCAAGGCGGCTAATGATGCGGAGAACTTCCATTGTGGCTGTAATGCGGCTGTTTAATATACGCTTTTTACGTTCATCTGTCCATCTTCCGCTGTTAATGGACTCACCAGCCAGGTTGATAAACACGTCAATGCCTTCCAGAGCATCCTCAGGTGAGTTATCATCGTTCAGCCATTGTACATAATTCAAATTTTTAGATGGGCGTTTATCAGCTGTATTTCTTGTAAGAATAAATAGTTCATGTTTTTTCTCCAGTAATTTTTTTACTAAGGCGCTTCCAACAAAACCAGTTCCGCCGGCGATAGCTATTCTCATGGGTGATTCCCCTTTCAAGTGTCATCTACTTTGGTACATTTTACGACGTTTTCTTTCAAAATCCTTTTTTGGATGTGTTACATTTAAGATAAGAGGTGGAGAAAATGCCGACTATTACGAAAATCACTGTTCAGAAAAAAAACACAGACCGCTACAATATATATATGGATTATGGGAAAGGTGAAGAATATGCATTTAGTGTGGATGAAGATGTTTTAATTAAGCATCAGCTCAAAAAAGGAATGGAACTTGATGAATTCTCTTTAAATGAAATTGGCTACCAGGATGATATCCGGAAAGCCTATAACAGGGCTATTCATTATTTATCCAGAAGAATGCGCTCAGAAACCGAAGTCCGCAAACATTTAGCTGAAAAAGAAGTTGAAGAACCGGTTATTCAGGAAGTTATCCACAAATTGTATGATTACCATTTTTTAAACGATGAAGAATTTGCAGCAGCTTTTGTGCGTACACAAATGAACACATCAGATAAAGGGAAAGGTCTGATCCGCACAGAACTAAAGGAGAAAGGGATTTCTCCCCAATTAATCGAACAGGCATTGGAGGAATATCCAAGGGAGGCTGAATTATCTGCCGCCATAAGGCTTTGTGAAAAGTATTCAAAGAAATATGCACGTGATTCATCAAAAATCCTTAAACAAAAGCTGGAACAGATGTTAATGCGCAAAGGCTTTAATTTCGACATCATTCAAGAAGCCGCAGCTGAAACGGAGATTGATAAAGAAGAGGATGAAGAACTGGCTGCCCTGAGGTTTCAGGCGGAAAAAGCGAGGAAGAAATATGCGAGCCTTCCTGAGTTTGAATACAACCAGAAAATGAAGCAGATCTTATTCAGAAAAGGTTTTTCTTTTGACCTGATAGAGCAAGTTTTAAATGATGAAGAATAACACATGGAAGCCCATGTGTTATTTTTTAGACTCGATGATAATTGAATCTTCTTCCATATGATCAAGAATCATTGCTGCCACTTCTTTAGGCGAACGAAGTCTCGATTTGTCCTTGATATGGTCGCTTTCATCCCAGAAAGGGGTGTCCATGCCGCCCATATAAACCGCTTTAACTTTAATAGTTGTATTCTCCAGTTCCTTCTGAAGGCTCTCAGTAAAGCCTCTTACAGCGAATTTGCTTGCCACATACACGGATTCATTTACTTTTCCTTTTAAGCCCGCAGTCGAAATGATATTCATTAGCAGGCCTTCGTTTTTTTCTTTTAAAAAGGGCAGAACGGCCTGTGTCATATAAATGGTGCCCAGCGTGTTAGTGTCGAACATTTCCTGAATGTTTTGCTCTGAAAGGCTGTTAAAAGGCCCGAAATGCCCAACTCCGGCATTGTTTATCAGGCCATAGAGTTCATGATTTTGGATTTGCGTCATCAATTTGCTGATCTCTTTGGTTTGTGTGATATCTACTGTGTAGGATTGAGCGCTTCCCCCGGCTTCATGAATTTCCTGTTCCACGCTCTGCAGCTTGTCCATTGTCCTGCCTGTTAAAATAGTATGGAATCCCTGGTTTGCAAATAATAAAGCAAGCTCTTTTCCTAAACCCGACCCCGCGCCGGTAATGATGACTGACTTCATCTGAATCCTCCTTTGAAACGTCTTATAATCACCATCTTAGCAAAAAAGTCCAATACATGCGATTAGGCATCAAAACAAAAAGCAGGAGCCTTTTCTTAACAGGCAATTTCTCATATACTTAGCTATGGAAGCCTTAACAGTAAATGTAACTATCTGAAGAAAGTAAGAGGATGTTAATATGCAGGAAAAAAGATACAGTACAATGACTACGTATGAACTTCAGCAGGAAATTGCCGGCTTAAATGAAAAAGCAAGGAAAGCGGAACAGATGGGAATGGTAAATGAGTATGCCGTGCTTGAACGCAAAGTCATAATGGCGAAATCCTACCTGCTTAACCCTGATGATTTTCTTCCCGGAGAAATTTATGAAATCGACGGAGATCCGGGAGTTTACTTTAAGATTGACTACATGAATGGTGTATTTGCCTGGGGATTCCGGCTGAATGGAAGCAAAGGTGAAGAGGCTCTGCCCATTTCCATGCTAAAAAAATTAGAGAAAAAAGAATGACCTAAAAGGCAGTAAGAAACAATCAGAGGGGGAAAAGCCCCCGCTGATTGAAGTATCACTTTAAGAGTTTTTGCGAATCTGCCGTTTTAAAATAATGAGGTCTTGAGTTTGCTGGGTCTCGCCATTTACTTGTGAATGTGCACGCTTTGGCCTGAAGTGCGGTGAAGTAAATGGACTGGAATAAGGATTATCTCCAAAAAAGTTTTTGCTGTTTCCCATAACCAAGCCTCCCTGTATTTTAAAATTCAGGTGTGTCACTTTCACGGTTTGATGAAGCTTTCATTCGTTCCTGAGGGTGTGTGTTAATCGTGCCGTCAGCCCGGCGTGAAGCATACTCCGCTTTTGCCCGTGGCTCACCCTCCAATTTAATATTGTTCTGATTTGGGAAATTTCTCGCTTTATTGCGCATAACAAGCCTCCTAAACCGGAATAAGAGCGTGACCGGCATTTAGCCAATCACGTAATACTATTATCTGTATTTTACGGAAGGCTATGAAGGATTAAGGGAATTAATAAATGGAAAAGAGGTGATTTTTATGAATGAGTACCAGCAAAAACTTTATGAGCTTTTATTGGAAAAGAATAACATGCTTTCAGCAAGTCAGGCCCGGACATGGATTGAGCTGCTCTGGGAAGATTTCGAAGCAACATATGCCAAAGCTGGAAGGGAATACAAAGGTGCTGAATTGACAGAAAGAATTGTAAGACAATGGATAGATAACTATGGCAGCAGGCTCCATGAATTTGTTGCCAATAATCCTAAATACAAGCATTTGCTTGAGCAGGATAAGAATAAGCTAAACTAAAAACAGGCTGCCATTATGAACTGTACCCCCATTTACGGACAGTTTATAAAAAAGCGCCT
>NZ_APVL01000002.1 GCF_000565285.1 Cytobacillus firmus DS1
AGCTGACTGATACTAATCGATCGAGGACTTAACCAAGTCATATATGGTTATTACTCGGCAAATGCTTCTTCATGCATTATCTAGTTTTGAGGGAACGAAAAAAAGTAAATTTCCTCTTGAAAAATGATAGAAAGACGGTATAATAATACTTGTCTTGAAAAATAGTCTGGTGGCGATAGCGAGAAGGTCACACCCGTTCCCATACCGAACACGGAAGTTAAGCTTCTCAGCGCCGATGGTAGTTAGGGGCTGTCCCCTTGTGAGAGTAGGACGCTGCCGGGCTGTTTTACAAATATCATTATTCCGCAGTAGCTCAGTGGTAGAGCATTCGGCTGTTAACCGAACGGTCGTAGGTTCGAATCCTACCTGCGGAGCCAAATGGAGAGCTGTCCGAGTGGCCGAAGGAGCACGATTGGAAATCGTGTATACGCTAACCGCGTATCAAGGGTTCAAATCCCTTGCTCTCCGCCATTTTAATTTCATATTGGCCCCTTGGTCAAGCGGTTAAGACACCGCCCTTTCACGGCGGTAACACGGGTTCGAATCCCGTAGGGGTCACCATTTTGGAGGATTAGCTCAGCTGGGAGAGCATCTGCCTTACAAGCAGAGGGTCGGCGGTTCGATCCCGTCATCCTCCACCATTATTATTAATTAATACTATTATCGCGGGGTGGAGCAGTCCGGTAGCTCGTCGGGCTCATAACCCGAAGGTCGCAGGTTCAAATCCTGCCCCCGCAATCCGGTCCGGTAGTTCAGTTGGTTAGAATGCCTGCCTGTCACGCAGGAGGTCGCGGGTTCGAGTCCCGTCCGGACCGCCATTTTTTATATTTGGCTCAGTAGATCAGTCGGTAGAGGATTTTAAAAGAATGAGCTGCGAAGCTTAACATCATCGAATAGCATGCTTTTAAAATCTGCGACAAAGAACGCAGGACTTTGAAGCACATGTATTAAGCTTTAGGGATATAAAATTATATTTGGCTCAGTAGCTCAGTCGGTAGAGCAAAGGACTGAAAATCCTTGTGTCGGCGGTTCGATTCCGTCCTGAGCCACCTTGTTATGTGATTAGCCGGTGTAGCTCAATTGGTAGAGCAACTGACTTGTAATCAGTAGGTTGGGGGTTCAAGTCCTCTCGCCGGCACCATTTTTTTATGTTAATATGGAGGGGTAGCGAAGTGGCTAAACGCGGCGGACTGTAAATCCGCTCTTTCGGGTTCGGCAGTTCGAATCTGCCCCCCTCCACCATTTATATAGGGGTATAGTTTAATGGTAAAACGAAGGTCTCCAAAACCTTTGATGTGGGTTCGATTCCTACTACCCCTGCCAATAATATTATGGCGGCTGTGGCGAAGTGGTTAACGCATCGGATTGTGGCTCCGACACTCGTGGGTTCGATTCCCATCAGTCGCCCCATAACTTTAATGTAACAGTACAAGAGTAACTCTCATATAAATGTATTATGAAACGATCATTGGGCTATAGCCAAGCGGTAAGGCACCGGACTTTGACTCCGTCACTCGCAGGTTCGAATCCTGCTAGCCCAGCCATTTTGCGGAAGTAGTTCAGTGGTAGAACATCACCTTGCCAAGGTGGGGGTCGCGGGTTCGAATCCCGTCTTCCGCTCCAGAATTTCATTGTTTTTATGGCGGCATAGCCAAGTGGTAAGGCAGAGGTCTGCAAAACCTTTACCACCGGTTCGAATCCGGTTGCCGCCTCCATAATTTAAATCTTGATTCGCTGATACACGCCGGGGTGGCGGAACTGGCAGACGCACAGGACTTAAAATCCTGCGGTAGGTGACTACCGTACCGGTTCGATTCCGGTCCTCGGCACCACAAGATTTACTACATTTTAATATGCCGGTGTGGCGGAATTGGCAGACGCGCACGACTCAAAATCGTGTTCCTTCTGGAGTGTCGGTTCGACCCCGACCACCGGTATCTGAAAAAAGGGTTTCCCATTTGGGAAATCCTTTTTTTGTTTTTTAAAAGTATATCCCTGAGAAATTTGACGCATATTTATCATCAATACATGGTTCCGGACGGTTCAGAGGGTGGTTTCGAAAAGGGTTCTGAACTATTCGGAAGGCTGCTGCGAAAAAAGACTAAGACGATTGACCTTTTGAAAAAGTCAAAATATTGCACCATTTAGTCAATTGAGTCACCTATATATGTAAACGGTTTCAAATATAATGTAGGAAAGCGTTTGCAATAGATAAGGGGGCGGTGAAGAGAGTTGGAGACAAAGATTGAGATCGGGGAACCGGCAATTAAGTCAGAGGTTAAAGCAGTTTCCAGGAAAAAAGCAAATTTGAAAAAAATCTTAACATACCTTGCTTTTGTAGGGCCGGCATTAATTTTTTTCCTGGTGATCCAGATCATTCCATTCCTGATGGGGATTTATTATTCGTTTACGTCCTGGAATGGCGTTAGTTCTGTAGTTGAGTGGGTTGGGCTTGAAAATTATATAAAGATTTTTAAGAATGATCCGAAGTTTTTTGATTCCTTTATGTTTACTACTAAATTTATGTTAGCTTCGGTTATTATTAGTAATTTGCTAGGGTTTGGGCTTGCCTTATTATTGAACGCAGCCTTGAAATCGAGGAATTTATTGAGGACTGTGTTTTTCATTCCGAATGTTATCGGGGGATTATTGCTTGGATTCATCTGGCAGTTTATTTTTGTAAAAGGGTTTGCTGCAATTGGAAATCTAACGGATCTTTCGGTTTTTAAGCTGCCATGGCTTGGAGATGAGACAACAGCATTCTGGGGAATTGTGATTGTGTTTGCCTGGCAGATCAGCGGATATATGATGGTTATTTATATTGCAGCACTGCAGGGTGTGGATCAGACGCTGCTTGAGGCGGCAAGAATCGATGGAGCATCCAGCTGGACACTGCTGACAAAAATAATCATTCCGCTCATTTTACCGGCATTCACGATTTGTTTCTTTTTAACTATATCAATGGCATTTAAGATTTTTGACCTGAATATTTCACTCACAGGCGGCGGGCCATTTAACTCGACACAATCGGTTGCGATTAACATTTATCAAGAAGCATTCCAGAATAACCGGTATGGTCTTGGTACCGCGAAATCCATTTTATTCTTCCTTGTGGTAGCTATATTTACAACGGTTCAGGTGATGATGACGAAGAAAAGGGAGGTTGAGGCATAATGAGTCCCAGATATACAAAAATTACGTTTCTGCTGGAGATCATCGGAATCGTATTAGGAATCATATTCCTCATTCCTTTTTACTTCGTGCTTATTAATTCTGTAAAAGGCTTTGCGGATATCTTGATTGATGCTGCAGCATGGCCGCAGGAGTTTTTATTCTCCAATTATATGAAGGTATGGGATATTATTAATTTCCCGCGGGCCTTCTGGAATTCGCTTATAATAACGGTAATCAGCAATATTGGACTGGTTGTCATCAGTTCTATGGCTGCCTGGAAGATGGTCAGGACTCCGGGGAAATTCAGCAAAATCCTGTTTGTTTTATTTGTATCTGCAATGGTTATTCCATTCCAGACTGTTATGATTCCTCTGATGAAGCTCGGAGGCACGCTGAATCTGACAAACAGCATACCCGGTCTCATCATCATGTACTTTGGCTTTGGGGTACCGTTATCGCTTTTCCTTTATCACGGTTTTATTAAAACAGTTCCAATCGAGATAGAAGAATCAGCCCGAATTGATGGGTGCAGCCAGTTTGGCGTCTTTTGGAGAATTGTTTTTCCGCTTCTGAAACCAATTACTGTAACGGTTGTCATTCTAAATACATTGTGGATCTGGAATGACTATCTGCTGCCGCTTCTGGTGCTTCAGGATGCAGAGCTTAGGACGATTCCTTTGGCCACAAGCTCATTCTTCGCACAATATACGAAGCAGTGGGATATGGGACTGGCTGCCCTTGTGATGGGCATTACACCGGTGGTTATTTTCTTCCTGTTTCTGCAGAGACATATAATAAAAGGCATTGCACAAGGTTCCATTAAGTAGTGGTAGAGACTTTTGCAACCAAAGAGGCTGTGAAAGTTTATATAAAATTATTCAGGGGGGAAACAAAATGAAACGCTTTGCTCTATTACTGCTGTCATTGATTCTGATGGCCGGCATTATGGCGGGCTGTTCTTCTTCCAGCTCTTCAGGGGATGAAAAGCCTAAGGATGATTCAAAAAATGGTGATGAAGTGGTAACACTGAACATGTTCCAATTTAAAGTGGAGATTGCCGATCAGCTCCAGGAAATGATTGGCGAATTTGAAAAAGAGCATCCAAATATCAAAATAAAGCTTGAGTCAGTTGGAGGCGGAGCTGATTATGGTGCCGCATTAAAAGCGAAGTTTGCATCCGGCGAACAGCCTGACATTTTTAACAATGGCGGTTTTAAGGAATTGGAGCTTTGGAAAGAACATCTAGCTGATCTTTCAAATGAGCCGTGGGCAGAGCATGTGCTTCCAATTGGTAAGGTTCCAACGACCGATACAGATGGCAAGCTTTATGGAATGCCGGTAAACCTGGAAGGATACGGTTTTATTTATAACAAGGATTTATTTGAAGAAGCGGGAATTACTGAACCGCCTAATACGATTTCTGAACTGAAGGATGCTGCTGAAAAGCTCAAAGATAAAGGAATCACTCCTTTCTCTGCCGGATACGGTGAGTGGTGGGTCATTGGGCAGCATTTGCTAAACATTCCATTTGCACAGCAGGAGGATCCTGTTGCATTTATTGAAGGCTTATACAGCGGATCTGAAAAGTTAACCGGCAATGATAAATTTAAAGAATTCAAAGAAGTTCTTGATACTGAAATTAACTTCGGAAATGACAATCCGTTAACAACTGATTACAATACGCAAGTTACACTATTTGCTTCCGGCAAAACAGCTATGCTTCAGCAGGGGAACTGGACAGAGAACATGATTCTTGAAATTGACCCTGACATTAATATGGGATTCCTCCCGATTCCTCTGACTGATGATGAAGCGGAGGCAGACCGTTTACCGGTAGGCGTGCCGAACAACTGGGTTCTTAACAAAAACTCTGAGCATCTTGAAGAAGCCAAGTTATTCCTTAACTGGATGGTTTCATCCGAAACAGGCAAACGTTATATCACAGAAGAGTTTGCTTTCATTCCAGCCTTTGACAATATTGAGCCAACCGGTTTAGGGCCACTTGGAAAGCATATTCTTGAGTATTCTAAGGCAGAGAAAACGATTCCTTGGACATGGTTCAGATGGCCGGATGGTGCAAATAAAGAGTTTGCAGCAACAATCCAGGAATATGCTGCCGGAAAGATTGATTATGATACGGTTGTTGAACGCTTCCAGGCATCCTGGGATAACTTGAAATAAATTTGGTGAAACGGGAAGCATGTCTGCAAAAGATATGCTTTCTGTTTTCTATTTTTATAACCTGTTAGATCCCATAGCAAAAAAGGCATCCCCAAAAAGGGAAGTTGCTTTATACTATTGTAAAAGAGATAGCAGCGGGGGATGTAAATGTTCAAAAAGAGCATTAGGAATAAACTGATCGTTCTATTAATGGTAGCCACAATCGTTCCATTTGGAGCGTCAATTATCATCACTTACTACCATACAGCGGAATCATTGAAAGACCAGGCCATTAAAGAAAATAGCAACCTATTATATCAAGGAAAAGTGAACCTGGAGGGGTACATAAATGAACTGGATGGGCTGACACTATCTCTCTACAATAATCCAGGTTTTATAAATTTTTTAAAGGATCCCAGGAAGGAAAATAATTATCAGGCTGTCGAAGCTGTAAGAAATGTAATTTCAACCATATTGTATGCTGAGGAAAATATCAAACGGGTTAATATTGCTGTTGCAAAGGAAGATCGGCTCATAACAGCCTCCCGCCGCTCTACTGTTGTTTTTTCAAAGAGGCTGACAAATGCCAATCAGGAATATTACGAAAAAGCAAAAGAAAGTCCAAACAATATGTTTCTTGAGCCCATCCATAAGATAAAGGATCCTGATGACCAAAAGCCTAAAAATGTAATTACGCTCCACCGGTCTTTAATCAATATTCCATCGGATGATCTATTGGCCTATATCTCATTGGAGTTTTCACCGGATCAAATAACCAATATCAGCCGTAATCTTTATTCTGGGGATAATGAAGAATTCTATATTATATCTCCTGAAGGTGACATGATCTATCGTTCAACGGATGAAGCTGATAAAGAAGATAAAACGCCTGATTGGATTGATTGGGTGATAGGGACAAATAAAGAAAATGGCACGGTTGAATGGGAGGAAGATACATTCAGCGGTGTAATGATATATGATCAATTATCGCAAAATTCAGGCGGCTGGTATCTTGTTAAGCGGGTCCCATACACCACTTTATATGAAAGTGCATTCAGTGTGGCGAAAATCAATATCATGTTTGGCGTAATCGGGCTGTGCCTGGTTATTCTCGCCACGCTCTTTATTTCTGTCAGAATTACCTCCCCCATCAGAATCCTCCTGAAAAATATCGATCAGGTTGAAAAGGGAAATCTTGATGTCCGTTTTAAATCTTTCGGCAATGATGAGATTGGTTATCTTGGTGATCGATTCAGGCAAATGATCGATAAAATTAATGATCTGATTAATAGGGAGTATAAGCTCCAGCTTGAAAACAAGACGAATCAGCTTAAGGTTCTGCAATCCCAGGTTAATCCGCATTTTTTATATAATGCATTGCAGTCAATAGGAACAGCGGCCTTGAAAAATCAGGGTCCGCAAATTTATTCTTCTGTTACCCGTCTTTCAAAAATCATGAGGTACAGCATGAATATGGAGGAGGGTATGGTTCCTCTTCAAAAAGAGATCGAACATACCAAGTCCTACCTTCTGCTGCAAAAGGAACGGTTCGGTGATCAGCTTCACTTCAATTTTCAGCTTGATGAAGAAGCACTGGGGTTTCATGTTCCGAAAATGATTTTACAGCCTTTAGTGGAGAATTACTTTAAACACGGCTTTGATGCACGAGAAAAAACTGGAGAGGTTAAGATAACCTGCAGACAGGATGAATTTTATCTGGATATTCTTATAGAGGATAATGGCACAGGCGTTTCGGAGAGCAGGCTGGAGGAAATCCGCATGCATTTGATGAATGAAAGGATAGGGCAAAAGGGAGAGTTAATGAATATCGGACTGAAGAATGTTTATGTCCGGTTAAAACTTTATTATGGCAGCCGGGCTTACCTGCAGCTTAAGAACCTTGAGCAGGGCGGGCTGCTGGTTTCTATTAAACTTCCAAAAAGGATGGAAGGTGGAAAAGATGAAAGCAATTATTGTGGATGATGAACAGCATGTGCGGGAAGGCTTAATGCTTCTGGGAGATTGGAGCCGCTTTGGGGTTGACACGATCATGGAGGCGGCAGATGGAAATGAAGCCATAAAGCTGATTAAAGAGCATCGCCCGGAAATCATATTCACAGATATGAGCATGCCAAAAAGAGATGGCATAAGCCTTTTAAAATGGATACATTCTTCAGATCTATCCAGCAAGACGATTGTTGTCAGCGGATATGATGATTTCGACTATATGAGGAATGCCATCTGTTATAAAAGCTTTGATTATATCTTGAAGCCTATCGATCCGGATATATTGAATGAAATCCTGGAGAAAGCCATTAATGAATGGAAGCAGCAAAATTCTTCAGGGGAATGCCAGCAGGAGAAAAACAGGGAGCTGAATGTAATCCAGCAAATAGAACAGTTTCTGCTGGAAAGCTATAACAAAGATATTAACCTGCAGGAAATTGCAGACAGATTTTATTTAAGCAGGGAGTACATCTCGAGGAAGTTTAAACAGGAATATCAGGCTACTATTACAGACTTTATAACGAAGGTCCGAATGAACAAGGCCAAGGAGCTTTTGCAGAACCATAAACTGAAAATCTATGAAATTGCTTTCCAGGTTGGCTATCAGGATGAAAAGTATTTTAGCAAAGTCTTTAAAAAGATAGAGGGAATTTCCCCGAATGAATATAGAAGTATGAATTAAGAAGGAGGAAGATTCATGATTAACGTGATTGTCTGGAATGAGAATCGCCATGAACAAAAAGATGAAAAGGTAAGGGCTGTCTACCCCGATGGTATCCACGCTGCCATTGCAGATTTTTTAAATGGAGAAAATTTCAAAGTGAAGACAGCGACATTGGATGAGGCCGAACATGGACTCAGTGATGCGGTTTTACAGGAAACAGACGTTTTAGTCTGGTGGGGGCATCTGGCGCATGGGGAAGTTGAGGATGCAATCGTTGAAAAAGTGAAACAAAGAGTTCTGGATGGAATGGGGCTGATTGTCCTTCATTCCGGCCATTTTTCTAAAATTTTTAAAGTGCTGATGGGAACTTCCTGTGATTTAAAGTGGAGAGAAGCCGATGAAAAGGAACGAATTTGGATTGTAGACCCGAGCCATCCAATCGCAGAAGGACTTGGAGAATATATTGAACTTGAAAAAGAAGAGATGTATGGAGAACATTTTGATATCCCTGCACCGGATGAGCTTGTAATGGTGAGCTGGTTTGAAGGCGGGGAAGTTTTCCGGAGCGGCTGTACATACAGGCGCGGAAAAGGAAAAATCTTTTATTTCCGCCCGGGACATGAAACGTATCCAACCTATTATCATAAGGACGTTCAGCAGGTTATTAAAAATGCTGTTAGGTGGGCTAAGCCGGCTGATCTTCCGGTTCCGGTCTATGGTAATGCGAAGCCTCTGGAGAGAATCAGTGTGAAACATGAAGGAGTGGAGAAATAAGATGAAAAAACTCAAAATCGGGATCATTGGATGCGGAAGTATTGCGAAGCATCGGCATATGCCTGAATATCATGCAAGCAGCGGGGCTGTCATTGCAGTAGTATGTGATATTAATGAAGAGCGTGCAAATGTGTTTGCTGATCTTTACGAGGCGAAGGCGTACACTGATTATCGGGAATTGTTAGCTGACAAGGAGATAGATGCAGTGAGTGTCTGCACCCCGAATTATCTGCATGCCCCCATTTCAGTTGCAGCATTGAACGCGGGCAAGCATGTTTTATGTGAAAAACCAATGGCCACTTCTAAGGAAGAGGCAGAGGAAATGATAGAAGCAGCCCGTAAAAATGGAAAGAAATTAATGATTGCCCACAATCAGCGCTTTGTTCCGTCTCATAAAAAAGCAAAGGAATTGATTGCAAGGGGTGATGCGGGAAAAATCTACAGTTTCCGGACTGCTTTTGGCCACGGCGGGCCAGAGGGATGGAGTGCAGATGGAAAAGAAAGCTGGTTCTTCAAAAAAGATCAGGCTTTTATTGGCGCTATGGGAGACCTTGGTGTCCATAAGACCGACCTCTTGCGTTATCTGCTGGGTGAAGAGTTTGCTGAAGTAGGGGCATTTGTTGAAACGAGTGCGAAAATTGGTGCTGATGTCGATGATACAGCCGTATGCGTTTTGAAAACGGAAAGCGGTGTGATCGGTACATTGGCTGCAAGCTGGTCTTACGTATCTAAAGAAGACAATTCAACGATTATTTATGGTGAGAAAGCGATTTTGAGACTGGAGGATGATCCGGTGAACTCTCTCATTGTTCAGTATGCAAACGATGAAACAGTGAAGTACGAACTCGGCGGAATCCAGACAAATGAAGAAGGCGGGCAAAAGAGTTCAGGTGTCATTGACCATTTTGTTGAAAGTATTTTAAATGAAGAGGAGCCTGCGATCTCTGGTTCCGAGGGGATGAAGTCGCTCCAAGTGATTCTTGCTGCCCTGGAGTCAAGCGAAACAAAGCAGATTGTCAAAATTAATTGAGGTGCATCCATGAAGAAACTTCGGATAGGAATTATTGGTGCTGGCGGAATTGCCCAATCCAGGCATATTCCCGTTTTATTAAAATTATCGGATAGTGCTTCCATAACAGCTATCTGCGATGTGAATGAAGATACTGCACAGCTGGCAGCAAAGAAGTTTGGAATTGGCGGCGTTTTTACAGATTATAAAGAAGTATTCACTGAAACAGATGCCGTGGTTATTTGTACACCGAATAAGTTTCATGCTGAAATTACCGCTGCTGCGCTGGAGGCCGGGCTGCATGTTTTATGTGAGAAGCCGATGGCCATGACAGCAGAAGAATGCAGGAAAATGATCGAGGCAAGAGACAGGTCCGGGAAGGTATTGGCCATTGCTTATCACTACCGCTTCATGAAAGAGGCACAGGCTGCCAAAAAACTCATTTCAGAAAATGAAATTGGCACTCCGTTTGTTGCCAGGGCAAGGGCGATGAGAAGAAGAAAGGTGCCGGGCTGGGGTGTTTTTACCGATAAGGAACTCCAGGGCGGCGGAAGTTTGATTGATTACGGCTGCCATTTGCTTGACCTCTCGCTTTGGCTGCTGGGAAACCCGGCGGAAACTGAGGTATCCGGTACAGCTTACAATACATTAAGCAAAATGCCTGATCAGGTAAATCTATGGGGCAGCTTTGACCATCAATCCTTTGATGTTGATGATCATGTGACAGCTTACATAAAATTTGCGAATGGTGCTTCCCTGCTTTTTGAGACTTCCTGGTCTGCCAATATTGAACGGGATGATGAAAGCCTCAGTCTTTCAGGGCAGCATGGAGGGATTGATTTATTCCCCTTCAGTTTAAATCAATCCAAACATGGGATGCTCCTGAATACACGTTCAGAATGGCTCCCGGGTGAAGATGACTATGCTTTGACGCAGGCAAGGAACTTTATTAACAGCTGTTTGGGCACTGAAGAATTTATGGTTAAAGCAGAAGAAGCACTGCAGACAACCAGGATTATTGATGCGATTTACAGTAGCAGCAAACGAGAAATATAGTAGA
The DNA here is from genome assembly GCF_000565285.1 of Cytobacillus firmus DS1. Taxonomy (GTDB): domain Bacteria; phylum Bacillota; class Bacilli; order Bacillales; family Cytobacillaceae; genus Cytobacillus; species Cytobacillus firmus_A. The sequence goes on from NZ_APVL01000002.1 coordinate 10,849, forward strand.
AGCCAGGAGGGGATATTGTGAAGCTCGGTGTATTTACCGTATTATTTGCTGAGAAAAATTTCGAAGATATGCTCGATCATGTGAAAGCGGCAGGACTTAAGGCTGTTGAAATCGGAACGGGAGCCTATCCCGGAAACGCTCACTGCAGCCTGAAGGAGCTTTTGGAAAGCAAGGAACTCCGTGATGATTACCTGAACAAGGTGTTGTCGAGGGGGCTTGAAATCAGCGCATTCAGCTGCCATGGCAACCCGATTTCACCTGATAAAGCATTTGCAGAGGAATCGGACCGTGTTTTATACGACACGATTAAGCTAGCCAGCTTAATGAATGTTCCGGTTGTTAACTGTTTTTCCGGCACTGCAGGTGATGGGGAAGAAGCCAGGCATCCGAATTGGCCGGTCGCTCCGTGGCCGAATGAGTATGGAGAAGTGCTGAAATGGCAATGGGAGGAGAAACTCATTCCATATTGGAAGAAAGCGGGACAATTTGCCAAAGATCATAATGTAAAAATCGGTCTCGAACTGCATGGAGGATTCCTTGTACACACTCCGTACACACTTTTAAAATTAAGGGAAGAAACGTGTGACGCCATTGGGGCTAATCTGGATCCAAGCCATTTATGGTGGCAGGGCATTGACCCTGTGGCAGCAATAAAGATACTTGGAAAAGAAAATGCCATTCATCATTTTCATGCAAAAGATACCTATATTGACCAGGAAAACGTGAATATGTACGGGTTAACGGATATGCAGCCGTATGGCAATGTCCAGACCAGGGCGTGGACATTCAGGTCAGTCGGGTGCGGACACAGCCTGCAGGAATGGTCTGATATGATGAGCGCTTTGCGCACATTTGGTTATGACTATGTTGTCAGCATTGAGCACGAGGATCCACTTATGTCGATTGAAGAAGGGTTTACAAGAGCAGTAAGGAACCTTAAATCCATCTTAATCGAAGAGCAGCCTTCGGAAATGTGGTGGGTATAAACAGGGAGGGGGGAACAGCCCTCCCTGTTTTTTCGACAAATTTTTCAATGAAGGGTTGACCATTTACGCTGAATTTAGTACTATTAAATAGTTGATTCGACAAAATGTTTATTCATATTTGCATTAATGATTGAATATACATTCACAAACGCGGGTGTAGTTTAGTGGTAAAACCTCAGCCACGAGCGACACATCCATGAATCAACAGCGAGTTGCCTCGACGCATAGGCTGCCTTGAATAATCTTTCAGAGGAAGAGGCATGCAAGAACGGGAAAGAAGTCAGTAGATAATAATTATATATATACGCGGGTGTAGTTTAGTGGTAAAACCTCAGCCTTCCAAGCTGATGATGAGGGTTCGATTCCCTTCACCCGCTCCATACATAGCCAACGCAGTGTTTCGTTCAAAAAGAACGAGGTATTGCGTTTTTTCATGTTCTTTGGCTATTAAGAAAAATATCGGGCGGCATCCGCAGATACCACTCGATTTTTAATAAACTAGTTTAACATCCTATTACCTTAAAGGCCCCTTCTCCACCATGCACCTGAGTGTACATGTTCATTAATGACTCTGTCATTTTTTCAGCCTTATCCGTTTCCAGAGAAGGGCGCAAATAAACAATTTGAACGGCATTTTTAGTCTGTTCCGTGACAGCTGTCCTTTCAGAGTCCACAAACGGACTGCCAAATGGCCCTGCCGCATCTTCACTGATTATTAAATTGGCAAGCGAATTGGGTCTTCCGTTTAAGCCGTTATATTCTTCTCCTTCTTTGCCTAACCTGATAGTCAGATGGCCTGAAAGCTTATCAGCATCATATATGCCGATCGGTATTTCATATTCCAGGGAAAAGAAGTTGTTAATATCAATGGAGCTGTTGACCGGCTGCAGGTAATTTTGTTTTTTTATTCTTCTGTACAGTGCTTCCGCAGAGTGGCGGTAGCGGTTTGGATCCTTGCCAGCTGTTTTGAAGATTTGCCGCCATTCCTTGATCCCTTCAAATTCTGTAACACTCTTGTCTTCTAAGTCAAAATAAATAGATTCCTGAAATAATTGGAGTCTGCCCTTTACCATTTGAGGAGATTGTCCGACTTCGATATTTTTATATGTAATGAATCCGATTTTAAAATGGGGCAATAACCTGCACAGCTCTGGAGCAATCATAATTTCCAAGCTTTCCACCTCCAAAATTACTTTAAAATAGTTTATCATAATAAGCGGTGATTCAATAAATTAAAGACTTTCATATAAATTAAATTTTCCACGAAAGGAGGGTAACCTATGGACTTTGCACAGTTCAAGCAGGAAGTGATTGAATACAGCAGAACAATTGGCATTGATAAAATCGGTTTTACGACAGCGGGCACTTTTGATGAAATGAAAAATAGGCTGATTCGCCAGCAGGAGCTTCAATACCATTCAGGATTTGAAGAACCTGATATTGAGAAAAGGGTGAATCCCGGCCTGCTAATGGACAAGCCCCGGTCTATTATTTCCATTGCAGTTGCTTATCCTTCCAAAATGAAGGTAAGGGTTGTCAGCAAAAGAGGTGAAAGAAGGGGGATTTTCTGCCGGGCTTCATGGGGGAAAGACTATCATCATATCCTGAGGGAACGTCTTCAAAAGCTGGAGGAATTCATTCAGTCAAGAATTCCTGAGGCGATATGCAAATCCATGGTGGATACAGGTGAGCTGGTTGATCGGGCCGTTGCACAGCGTGCCGGAATAGGCTGGAGCGGAAAAAACTGTTCCATTATCACACCGGAATTCGGATCGTATGTTTATCTTGGAGAAATGATAACAAATCTGCCATTTGAGCCTGATAAGCCAATGGAAGACAGATGCGGAAGCTGCAATAAATGTGTTGATGTCTGCCCGACGGGAGCTTTAATTCAGGGAGGTCAGCTTGATGCACAGAAATGCATTGCTTTTTTGACACAGACAAAGGGCTTTCTCGCAGAGCCATATAGAGAAAAACTGGGGAACAGGCTTTATGGCTGTGATACCTGTCAAACTGTTTGTCCTGAAAATAAAGGCAAGGATTTTCATCTGCATGAGGAAATGGAGCCGGATCCGGAAGTGGCAAAGCCGCTTTTAAGGCCGCTTCTTTTTATCAGCAACCGTGAATTCAAAGAAAAATATGGCCCGGTCTCAGGATCCTGGAGAGGGAAAAAGCCGATCCAGCGAAATGCCATCATTGCCCTGGCTCACTACAAAGATGAGACAGCGGCAGAAGACCTGATTAAAGTTATGAGTGAAGATCCGAGACCGGTAATCCGGGGAACGGCCGCATGGGCACTCGGGAAAATCGGCGGAGAAAAATCACTGACTGCACTAAAACAGGCATTGCAGCAGGAGAAAGACGGAGAAGTCATCGCTGAAATTGAAAAGGGTTTGAGTTATTTTGAACAATGATGATGGGGGAGGAAACTCCCTCCTTTTTTATGGCTTTTTTATCCTGTGACCGTAAAAGCTATGCGACTCATAGGCAGAGAAACTGGCGAGCCCGGCAATTTTACTGTATTATTGCGCGAAAAATTAAGCAATGTCCTCTGCTTCCTCTCATATGTATTGAATAGGAGAGGAGTGAGGTGCGTGAGGGACCAGCTTCATGAGCTGTTAAAGAAAAGAGTGCAGCAGTGCGTTTCCCATTCAAGAAGTTCAATTTATACATGCCCTAAGATTGAGAAAAAGAAAGAATCTCTTTCCGGCCGCTCCGGTGAGATTGTGAAAGCGCAGGCAGCCGGAAAAGTGATCAGCGTCGGCAGGGTGAAGGAAGATGTGACTCCAGTTGATTATAGAGTACACTTCAAATATTTAATTAAACAAAAAGGCATATTTTATATGGAAGAAGAGATTGAAGAGCGGACAGCCGACTTCTATAAAGGAGTATTTGTTGAAGACCGGGAGAAAAACCCTTTTAAAGGTATAAAAAAAGAAGAGGCGTCTCCAGAACGGGAATTTGAAAAGGAAGAAAGGTATGAGTATGAATATGACCGCATGAAGGCTGTACAGTATGCAGAAAAATGGTGGAACAGCTTTAATCCGGCTTATAAGAAATTTGAAGTGGATTGCACCAATTATATTTCCCAGTGCCTTCATGCAGGCGGCGGCCCAATGAGGGGATACCCCAACCGAGGAAAAGGCTGGTGGATGAGAAGCGGGAATTGGAGCTACAGCTGGACAGTAGCGAATTCAATGCGGTGGTATCTGCCCAGTTCAAATTCGGGGTTAAGGGCTGAGGAAGTCTCCAGTCCGGATCAGCTCTTAATAGGAGATGTCATCTGCTATGATTTCCAGGGAGACGGGCGCTTTGACCATACAACAATCGTGACGGGTAAAGATGCATCAGGAATGCCACTCGTCAATGCCCACACCTATAACAGCCGGATGCGCTATTGGGCTTATGAAGATTCAACAGCCTATACACCCAATATTAAATATAAATTTTTGACTATAACCGATGACCAGTAATTTGTTTGGGGATTTCAAAGTGATATAATAACACATGCAGATTTAATTTAGAGGTGAAAAAAGTGGGATTGCATGTAGTATTATATCAGCCGGAAATTCCGGCGAACACAGGCAATATAGCCCGTACTTGCGCGGCTACTGATACGACATTGCATCTGATCCGGCCGCTCGGCTTCTCAGAAGATGATAAAATGCTGAAGCGGGCAGGCTTGGATTACTGGCAATTTGTAAAAATTGTTTATCATGATTCATTGGACGATTTCTTTAAAAGCACTGAACCTGGAGAATACTTCTACTTAACGAAGGATGGCACAAAGCCATATTCCACTTTTGACTATAGCAGCGTCGAGAAGGATTATTATTTTATTTTCGGCAAGGAAACGGCCGGTCTTCCAAAAGAAGTTATTGAAAGCAGCAAAGAGCGCTTGTTAAAGGTACCAATCAACGATAATATCCGTGCGCTTAACTTATCCAACACAGCTGCCATTCTTGTCTATGAAGCACTGCGCCAGCAGGAATACTTACATTTAAAATAGGAAAACACAAGGCCTGAAAGATTATCAGGCCTTTTCCTTTGGAGAAAACTTTCTTCTCTGGGTAAAATGAGAAAGTACATATGGAAAGGATGAGATGTGATGAATGAAGTTACTAACTTGCTGATGGACCATCGTTCCGTCCGGAATTTTGAAGACAGGCCTCTGTCAAAAGAGCAGATTGAAACAATTGTACTGTCTGCTCAAGCTGCTTCCACTTCAAGTTTTGTCCAGGCTTATTCAATAATCGGAGTGACAGATAAAGAAAAGAAAGCGAAACTTGCTGAAATGGCAGGCAATCAGAATTATGTAGCTGAAAATGGCCATTTTTTCGTGTTTTGTGCTGATCTGCATCGTCATGAAGTCATCGGACAAATGGAAAATAAAAATGTAATTCCATCAATCGAAAGTACAGAGAAGTTTATGGTGGCTGTCATTGATGCTGCTTTGGCTGCGCAAAATGCTGCCGTTGCTGCAGAATCGCTGGGACTTGGGATCTGCTATATTGGCGGAATAAGAAACAATCTTGAGGGAGTGGCTGAGCTATTAAAAACACCGGATCGTGTGATTCCTTTGTTTGGACTGGCTGTTGGCTACCCTTCCAAAAAGAATGACAAAAAACCGCGGCTCCCTGTTCAGCACATTTATCATGAAAATGAGTATAAACAGGATGAAACAGCTTATCGCCAAGAGCTGGAAGTGTATAATAAAATTATTTCCGAGTATTATGATGAGCGTACAGGCGGCAAGCGGAAGGACACTTGGACCAGTCAAATTGCAGGCATGCTCGAAAAGCAGACACGGATGTATATGAAGGATTTTGTTCAGAAGAACAAGATGGATTTGAGATAGGAGTGTATTGAAATAAGAAAAAAGCTGCTGAATAGATCAGCAGCTTATTTTTTGCTTACGCCTGGCTTGTCATCATAACCAGCAGTGAAAATAGCAGCAAGGAAAGCAACCATTACACCGATAATAATAATTGTACCCATGTATATGTAATCCTCCTTTAGCGGTATATCAATAGGCAAGCATGTAAATATAAGCTTATTATAGCCCAAAAATGAATAACTGTGAATGAAAAGTATGGAGTTTTTTTTACAGTTAGAATCCTGCAGTAAAGTATTCCTAATTAATAATCCCCGTAAAAAGTACAAACCAAACTCTCAATAGTTTACGCATGTTCGATTGCCGGTGCGCATAGAGTATATTAATCGTCTCTGATAATGCGACAGGGGGAGGTCCTTATGGATATTCTAAAAAAAATTGAGATGTACAGACACGAGGAAGAAAAGCTTAAATGGGAAGGGACTTTTGGAGAGTATTTAGAAATTGTTAAAGAGAAGCCATGGGTTGCCCAGTCAGCACATTCGCGGGTATATAATATGATTAAGGATGCCGGTGTCGAAGAAGTGAAGGGGCAAAAACGATATCAATTTTTCAGCAATCAGCTCTTTGGTTTAGAAGAAGCATTGGAAAGGCTGGTAGAAGAGTATTTTCATCCTGCTGCCAAACGCCTTGATGTCCGTAAAAGGATCCTTTTATTAATGGGGCCGGTCAGCGGGGGTAAATCAACATTGGTGACAATGCTAAAGAGAGGATTAGAGCAATACTCTCACGCTGATAGGGGTGCGGTCTATGCCATTAAGGGCTGCCCTATGCATGAAGATCCGCTTCATTTAATTCCGCATCACCTCCGCAAGGACTTTTATGATGAGTATGGAATAAGAATTGAAGGAAACCTATCGCCATTGAATAGTATGCGTCTCGAACAGGAGTATGGCGGCCGCATAGAAGATGTTTTAATTGAAAGAATCATTTTCTCAGAAGATCGCAGGGTAGGGATTGGAACCTTCAGCCCTTCAGATCCAAAATCCCAGGATATTGCTGATCTGACTGGAAGCATTGACTTTTCAACCATTGCTGAATATGGTTCAGAATCAGATCCTCGTGCCTATCGTTTCGACGGTGAGCTGAATAAAGCAAACCGCGGTATGATGGAATTCCAGGAAATGCTGAAGTGTGACGAGAAGTTTTTATGGCATTTATTGTCCCTGACTCAGGAAGGCAACTTTAAAGCCGGACGCTTCGCTCTTATTTCGGCAGATGAGCTAATTGTCGCTCACACGAATGAAACAGAGTATCGTTCATTCATTTCCAATAAAAAGAATGAAGCTTTGCATTCCAGAATAATCGTTATGCCAATCCCATATAATTTAAAGGTTTCAGAGGAAGAGAAGATTTACGATAAAATGATCCGTGAAAGCGATGTTTCCAATGTGCACATTGCACCGCATACTTTAAGAGTGGCAGCGATGTTTACGATTTTAACCCGCATGAAGGATCCGAAAAAAGGCGATATTGATTTAGTTAAGAAAATGCGTTTGTATGATGGAGAGAGCGTTGAAGGCTATAATAGAGCAGATGTGGAAGAATTGAAAAAAGAGCATGCAGATGAGGGCATGAGCGGCATTGACCCGCGTTATGTCATCAACAGGATCTCTTCGACAATCATCCGCAAAAATATCACAAGCATCAATGCGCTTGATGTATTGCGGTCGCTTAAAGAAGGGTTGGATCAGCATCCATCCATCACTCCAGAGCTGAAGGAAAGATACCTGAACTTTATTTCTCTGGCCCGCAAAGAGTACGATGATATTGCGAAGAAAGAAGTCCAAAAGGCATTTGTTTACTCTTATGAAGAATCTGCGAAAACGCTTATGGAAAATTATCTTGATAATGTTGAAGCATACTGCAATAAAGCAAAGCTGCGCGACCCATTAACCGGTGAGGAAATCAGTCCGGATGAAAAGCTGATGCGCTCAATCGAAGAGCAGATCGGCATCTCCGAGAATGCGAAGAAAGCATTCAGGGAGGAAATCCTTATCCGCATCTCCGCTTATGCCAGAAAAGGCAAGCGCTTTGACTATAATTCGCATGACCGTCTGCGCGAAGCCATTCAGAAGAAACTCTTCGCCGACCTGAAGGATGTCGTGAAAATCACAACATCTTCAAAAACGCCGGATGAGCAGCAGCTGAAGAAGGTGAATGAGGTAGTAGCACGTCTGATCGACGAACATGGCTATAACTCCACATCAGCAAACGAATTGCTCCGCTATGTGGGAAGCTTGCTGAATCGATAAAAGAGGGGCCTGGCAGTATTGCTGCCAGGCTTATTTTTTAGTATGTAATTAATAGATTTAATGAAAATACCCCATATAAAAAAGAGGCTTCGAAAAGCCTCTTCATCAATTTTTGTCGATTTTTAATGCAGGTTCTTTCTTTTTTTTCTGGCATTCCGGACAGATTGGCTTATTTTCAAGGTAAACGGTCCGGTCAAATATCGATAATTCACCGCACCAGCTGCAGCAAAGGATTTCGCTCATAAAATCCCCCCTTTTATATAATCCTATTTACGCTTGGCCATATTTATGCTGCCGAATCTGTATAAAAGTTTAGATTAGCCCATTTAGGGGTATAAATACAGCAGAGGTGATATTCATGAAAAAGAAAGAATTAGATAAGGATTATACACCGAGAAACAGCTCAATGGCAGAAAATATTGAAGAAATGGAAAACCTGGGCAAGCAGATGGAAAATTTGCGGACCAATAAAGAATTAAAAGAGGATTATGATAAATATCCGGATCCCATTCAGAATAAAAACAAAGACAAGAACCTTCGCTAAACGCGGAGGTTTATTTTTGTATTAAAAATAGGCTTGTCCAAAAGATACTTCGAACGTCTTATTGTCAAAATTATTTGTAAATTATTTTATCTTCCCGCATATGATAGAGTAATAAACATTTCTTTGTATTGGTGTATTAATAACAAATTCACTGCCGGGAAATGAGTCTATGAAAAGAAGGCAGACTGCTGATTTGGGGATGTTTCATCTTTTTTTGACACTCGCGATATTGTATGTTGGAAAGCTGTAATGTGTGAAATTTAATTTAAAAGGAGGGGTTAACATGACGAATGTCAATAACCATCAGTTTGTGATTTCCCAAGAAGATTGGTCCCTCCATCGCAAAGGCTATGATGACCAGCAGCGTCATCAGGATAAAGTCCAGGAAGCAATCCGCAACAATTTGCCTGATTTAATAACGGAAGAAAACATTGTAATGTCGAATGGGCGGGAAGTAGTAAAGATTCCGATTCGCTCATTGGATGAATACAAAATCCGTTATAACTATGATAAAAATAAACATGTCGGCCAAGGCGATGGAGATAGCCAGATTGGAGATGTAGTGGCACGTGACGGATCCGGCAGCCAGAAAGGACCCGGAAAGGGGCAGGGAGCAGGCGACCAGGCAGGCGAGGATTATTTTGAAGCAGAAGTATCACTGATGGAAATTGAAGAAGCTTTATTTAAACAATTGGAATTGCCTAATTTAAAGAGAAAAGAGCAGGATGAAAATCTCATAGAGGACATTGAATTTAATGATATCAGAAAGACTGGATTAATGGGCAATATTGATAAGAAACGGACCATGATGTCGGCATTCAAGCGCAACGCAATGAAGGGAAAGGCAGCTTTCCACCCGATTTATAAGGAAGATTTGAAGTTTAAGACCTGGAATGAAATTGTAAAGCCTGATTCAAAGGCTGTTGTGCTTGCGATGATGGATACGAGCGGGTCGATGGGGATCTGGGAAAAGTATATGGCCAGAAGCTTTTTCTTCTGGATGACGCGGTTCCTGAGAACAAAATATGAGACAGTCGAAATTGAATTTATTGCCCATCATACTGAAGCAAAGGTAGTTTCAGAAGAGGACTTCTTTTCAAAAGGAGAAAGCGGTGGAACCATTTGTTCATCAGCCTACCGAAAAGCGCTTGAGCTTATAGATGCCAAGTACGATCCGCGAAAATTTAATATTTACCCTTTCCACTTCTCAGACGGTGATAACCTGACCTCTGATAATGCCCGCTGTGTCAAGCTGGTGGAAGACCTGATGAAGGTGTCCAATATGTTTGGATACGGTGAGGTCAACCAGTATAACCGCCACTCGACCCTGATGTCCGCCTATAAAAATATCAAAAATGATGATTTCCGATATTATATTCTTAAGCAAAAAGCAGATGTATTCCATGCGATGAAAAGCTTTTTCAAACAGGAAGAGGATAAGAAGAAATATGCCTAAGAGAGGGAAACCTCTCTTTTTGTTTCAGCAAAAAGCCCCCCTTTTCCGGGGGGCTGATGCTATTTAAGCCTGTCATTAGTAAGCTGTTCATCCCAATTTATTTCAGCACTGGTTTTCATCTCCGCTGACTTGGGTGAATCCTGAACACGACTATGATTCTCTTTGACACAGCATGTATCAGCGGATTTATCTGCCAGTGTTTTGATATCGGATTCATGGACAACCTCCCGGGCTGAAGCACTCTCCAAATATCCTTCAGAGTTTTCGGCAGTGATTCTCTGATTATCCTGTGTGGAGTCTGGATATTTCCCATAATAGTCAGCGATTAAAACATATTTTCCGTCAAAAACCATGCCTGCGTATTGATCCAGGTCATGTTCATCAAACCGTGTACCATCTTTTTTATCGGGATCAATTCCTGAACTTGTGGCCGGGTCTTCCCCCATGAAAAGAGCTTTAACAGAATCAAGAAAACGCTGATTGCCCAGCTCCTGGGAACCGACTATTCGCAAGTTCACTCCGTAATTGTCTGCAAAGCTTTCAAGATTTGAGCCATCCTTTGAAACGATCACAAGATTTTCCTTCTGATATCCATTTGACCCTGCACCTTCAATGGCTTCTTTAAGCTCTTGCTGTGTATCGTATCCGCCTATTAATATATTCTTCTTCAAATTTTTCACTCCCAGTGTATTATGATATTTTTATATTTTCCCTGATTTGCAGGCGGAGAAACGTTCTTTTACTTTAGAAGGCAGGATGCAATAGCATTTAGTCCGGAATCATTATTTGGCACAAGCCGTAAAAATTAATAAAACGCAAAGAATACAGTATGATAAAGAGATAATAACTGAATTGAATTGCTGCTGGAGGTGGGCAGATATGGAGATTGAGAAACTGGCTAAAAGGTTAAGGAACAGAACCCCCATTATTTTGGGGAGTGAGCGATTTTCGAAGTTCGCTATTTTGCTTCCGCTGGTTGAAATCAATAATGAGGTACATGTCCTATTTGAAGTGCGTTCACTAAAAATGAGAAGGCAGCCTGGGGAGGTATGTTTCCCCGGCGGAAGGATAGATCCGGAAGATAGGGATGAAGAGCATACGGCCATTCGTGAAACCTCTGAGGAACTCGGTGTGGGTGAAGACAGCATCACAAATGTTTCCCCGCTGGATTACATGATTTCCTTCGGTCAAATTATTTACCCTTATGCAGGCATTATTCAAAACCCGGACAAGATTGTGCCTAACCCTGATGAAGTAGAAGAGGTTTTTACTGTGCCCCTGTCCTTTCTGAAAAAAGTAAAACCGGAAACGTATCACGTTAATTTTAAGGTAGAGCCAGAGGAAAATTTCCCTTTTGATTTGATTGCCGGAGGTGAAAATTACAATTGGCAGACAAGGAGAGCGGAAGAGGTATTTTACTATTTCCAGGATAAGGTCATCTGGGGACTGACTGCCAGAATTCTTAAGCATTTTCTTGAGATCATAACGGAAGATTTCAATGAAAGTGAAATCGTCTGAAGAAAATAATTTTTCAAAAAAGGTTGACGCAGTCCTGATAAATGTTTATGATTCATATAAATTGAATACTTAGAAACTTCTTATCAAGAGAGGCGGAGGGACTGACCCTATGAAGCCTCGGCAACCAGCATTCATGCACGGTGCCAAATTCAGAGGAATACATTTTCCGAAGATAAGAAGGCGGAATGAACGGAATATAAATTCAAACCCCTTCTTGTCTGTAATGGACGGAAGGGGTTTTTTGTTTTTACGGCAGGATTTACAAATTTTAACAAGGGGGAATAAATAATGTCAGCAATAACGATCGGACTATTGGGATTTGGAACTGTTGGAAAAGGTGTGTATGAAACAATCAGAAAGCATCAGGGAAGGCTTCAGGCGATACTCGGGAAAGAAGTGAAGGTTTCCGCTATCCTGGTCAAAAATGTGAATAAACATTCTTTGCCTGATGATGAGGTGCTTTTAACAGATGACTTTCAGGATATTATTGAACTTCCAAAGCTCGATGTCGTAATTGATGCCATTGTTGGCAGGGAACCGGGCTATACGTATCTCCGCCAGGCCATATCGAGAGGATGCCATGTCATTACAGCAAATAAGGAGATGTTTGCATTTCATGGAAGTGAGCTTGCGAAGCTGGCAAAAGAAAAGAATGTATCATTGGGATTTGAAGCTACAGTCGGCGGCGGAATCCCCATCATTCAGACCATCAGGCAGCTGCTGAATGCCAACAGGATTGAACGGATTGAAGGAATTTTAAATGGCACATCCAATTTCATTTTGACAAGTATGCGGGAGGAGAACTTATCATTTGAAGAAGCATTGAAAATCGCTCAGGAAAAAGGCTATGCAGAAGCCGATCCTAAAAACGATATCGAAGGATATGACGCCTTTTACAAAGCAGTTGTTCTGAGCGAGCTAGTATTCGGGAAAGCGCCGGAACAGGAATACTCTGTAAGAGAAGGCATTACTGATATTACGATTGAACAAATCCGTTTGGCTGATTCGCTGGGGCTGAAATTTAAACATATAGCATCAATTCAGAAGGAAAAAGATTCTGTCCGCTGTACAGTAAAGCCGGTACTGACAGGAGAATCTCATCCTTTATACAGAGTAGAAGGCGTGCAGAATGCCGTTTCCATCGATGCGGATATTGTCGGAAATATCAGTTTGCAGGGACCTGGAGCAGGCATGTTCCCGACAGCGAGTGCGATTATTGAAGATTTAATTCATGTGGGAAAAGCCGATTTACCTTCAGTATTCGAAGAAGCTGGATCGGAAGAATCTGTTCCTGAACAGCCGCTCTGGGTTATATTGGGTGATGCTGAAGGATATGAAATCCCTGAGGGAGTTGAAATCGCCAGCAAAGTGTCAGAACAGGCCCTGATCGTTAAAGGAGCTGCAGAAGCTGTGTCATTATTAGAGAAATCCGATTTGAAGGCTTATCAAGTTCTTGGAGATTATACAGTCACGGCAGGGAAGTATAAGCAGGTACAGCCGGTCTAAAAAACAGAAGGGGCAAGCCTTTGAGCTGCCCCTCCTGAAGTATGTTTAGAGATGGTGGATACTAAGCCTGCTGTTTGTTAAATAAAGGATTATTTAATCCGGAATACAGGTCTTTAACATGAACTGTTACTATCTTAGCGCCAATCTGGACATGGACCATATTATCAAAAACAGCTGTTACCAGGCCGTTTAATGAAACATTCGCACCAATATTTAGATCTTTGCCGGGAGATTTAACATTTTTCTTGTTTGCCATCGTAACACCATCCCATTCCAATTTATTGAAACTTATACATAGAATATTGCCTTTTTATAGTAAAATAAACGCTTTAATAAAAAAAGTCCAGTAAAATAGCTTGTTTTTTTATCGACAAATTGTAATGAAATTAGACACTTATCTAAAAACAGCTGATGGTACATCGAACTGCCTCCATAGGAAGAGGATGAAAAGAATAGACAGCCCCCATGCGGCAGCTGGCCGCTTATGATGCATCCAGAGGATGATAAACATTACAGCATTGAAAAGAATCGACCATTTTAAATTCCAGCCATTATGGTACTTTATCAAATTTAATTTGATATCAACAACCTCATTTACAGTATAGAGAAGGACCCAGCCTAAAATATAAAGCAGTTTCTTAATAAGTTTGCCACCAGGAAATCTGTATAAATAGATCAAAATGGTTACCGGATACTTTACAGCCATTATGGAAAAACTGACATGGGTATTTGTAAGATTCACCTTCTCATCGACCCCCTGTGGATCATATGTCCACATCGGATAAAAGTCTGAGAGCAGATATAAATATAAAAAGTCCCCTAATATGTAAAAAAGGATGGTGGGATAATACATTTTCCAATTTCTCCAGTCACCCCACTTCCATAGAGCGAAAATCCACAAAAAAGCATAAAGAGCATTCATTCCATTCACCACTTCCCAGAGCGCACAGTTATTCCTATCCTATCCAATTTAAGAAAAAATAAAAAAACTAAGCAGGTTAAGACAAATTAATAACCGGAAAACCCAATCAGAAGGGGGCTTTCCGGTTGCTTTTTTTACATAGCTGTTATTTTCTGTTCCGTGATACATAAGGACTTTCCGCAATCCAGAATCTCCAGGGATAATCCCGTGCTTCACCGGAATTATCAATACCTATACGTGTTCCCCGTTTGATTTCCCCGGGAGGGATTCCTTTAACAATCATTAGAGGAGGGCTGGTAAAATGACGGCCATAATCATCTATTGTTATATCAAGGGCTTTAGTTAATTTACCGGGCCCATTAGTGAGGTTTTTGAGGTCTTCCCTCTTACGTCTTTTCTTCATTAACTCAAGTCCGTCGACAGGTTCAATCCCTCTGATCAATATAGCTTCCGGCTTTTCCTTTGGACCGCTCACCACATTCACCAGGCAATGGGTATGCATCACATAAGTGTAGACAAAACCGGGTTCATTGAACATGATTTCGGTCCTTTTTGTTCTCCTGTTCCCAAAGCTGTGTGCTGCTCTGTCCTCCGGGCCCATATAAGCTTCTGTCTCGACAATATAGCCTGAGGCAATTCCTTCTTCAGTTTCTTTGATCAATAAGCAGCCCAGAAGTGCTTCAGCCAGCAGAAGCGTCGGCTGCTGGTAAAAGCTTTCTGGAAGAGGAGTATATTGTTTAATTTCCTTCATAGTCAATCTCTCCAATAGTATTTTATGAAGTTCGGTCTTATGTTTTTACCCTGTGCTATTTTTTCATAACCATACCTGCAGTATAATAGCAAAAGGAATACAAGACAGGATGTGTGCATTAATGAATAAAAATATCGGTTTTATCGGATGCGGAAAAATGGCTCAGGCGATAATCGGGGGTATATTAAAATCTGAACTGGTGAATGCAAGGCAGATTATTGCTTCAGCGAAAACGGAGAAGACGCTTGTTGACGTTAAAAGCAGGTGGGGTATACAAACACGCTTTTCTAATAGTGAGGCAGCGGAGGCAGCAGATATACTGTTTCTGGCTATTAAGCCTGATGCGCATGCTGCGGTTATTGAAGAAATTAAAGAAAGAATTACTTCCCATACAATTATCATAACGATTGCGGCAGGCATAAGTCTTTCTTTTCTGGAAAAGTCATTTGGCAGAAAGATTAAAGCAGTCCGTTCCATGCCTAATACTCCATCATTAGTAGGAGAAGGCATGAGCGTGCTTTCGGCGAATGAATCACTATCTCCTGAGGAGATGGAAGATGTAACCAAAATATTTTCATGTATCGGCAGAGCAGCTGTTATGGAAGAAAAGATGATGGACGCAATTCCCGCTATCAGCGGCTCTTCACCCGCTTATGCCTACATGTTCATTGAAGCATTGGCAGATGGCGGTGTAAAAGCCGGACTGCCCCGTGATCAGTCTTATGAGCTCGCAGCACAGGCTATTTTGGGGGCAGCCAGAATGGTGCTGGAAACAGGCAAGCATCCTGCGGAATTGAAGGATGAGGTTTGCACTCCGGGAGGTGCAACAATAGAAGCCGTTGCCGAACTGGAGAGAAAAGGATTCCGTGCAGCGGTAATGAGTGCGATGGAACAATGCTTTGAAAAGACAAAGGCACTTTCCCGGAAAAATAATTAGACAAGAGTTATTTATCCAAGACCCGGCAATTATATACTGCCGGGTTTTCAAATGGTTTTAGGCACAAATATAAAGAAAAACAAGAACATTCCACAGCCGAATGGAATATATAATAAGAAAATTTAAATTTTAATTCCGACTTGACTCATAGGAATACGTGTATTATAGTAAGTCATTATAAAAACATCTTTTGGGGAGGATTCAGTCCGATGAGTACAGGACTTTTAGTTTTAAATATTATCGTAATGCTGCTTCTTTTAGGCGCATTATTCTTTATGCAGAAAAAACATATCTCATTCTCAAAGCGTGTGTTTACAGCGCTTGGTTTAGGGATCCTGTTTGGCTTCGCACTTCAGCTGATATATGGACCGGGTGCTGAGGTCATTGCGAAATCGGCAGACTGGTTTAATTTAGTTGGCGGAGGTTATGTGAAGTTCCTGCAAATGATCGTCATGCCGCTTGTCTTCATTTCGATTTTAGGTGCTTTTACTAAACTGAAATTAACAAATAATATTGGAAAAATAAGTGTCCTTATCCTTGGACTGCTTGTAGGTACCACTGCAATTGCTGCTGCTGTCGGAATTGCAACAGCTGTCGGTTTTGATCTGGAGGCTGTCCAAATCAGCGGAGGGGATGCTGAGACTGCCCGCGGTCAACAGCTTGAAGAAACATATCAGGGCATTGAAGGGAGAACGTTCCCGCAGCAAATGCTTGATTTGCTTCCGGCCAACCCGTTCCTTGATTTTACAGGGGCAAGACCAACATCTACGATTTCAGTCGTTATCTTTGCAGCCTTTTTAGGAATTGCTTATCTTGGTGTGAGAAGAAAATCACCAGAGCAGGCTGAACTCTTTGCGAAAATTGTGGATGCATTCTATGCAATTATCATGCGAGTTGTTACATTAATTTTACGCTTAACACCATATGGAGTTTTGGCAATTATGACGAAAACAGTCGCAATGAGTGATTTTGACTCCATTTTAAATCTGGGCAAATTTGTTATTGCTTCTTATGTGGCGCTTGCCATTATGTTCCTGATTCACCTGCTGCTTTTAACATTAAGCGGATTAAATCCAATCACCTATTTAAAGAAAGCATTTCCGGTATTGACCTTTGCTTTTACGTCAAGAACAAGTGCCGGTGCATTGCCTTTGAATATTAAAACGCAAAAGTCACTCGGTGTACCTGAAGGAATTGCCAACTTTGCAGGATCATTCGGCCTTTCCATCGGCCAAAATGGATGTGCGGGAATCTATCCGGCAATGCTGGCTGTAATGATTGCTCCGACTGTGGGCATTAACCCGCTGTCACCAGGATTTATTTTTACGCTCATTCTCATTGTAGCGATCAGCTCCTTTGGTGTGGCAGGGGTCGGCGGCGGTGCGACATTCGCAGCGATCCTGGTATTATCTGCCCTTGACCTGCCTATTGCACTGGCTGGTTTGCTGATCTCCATTGAGCCGCTAATCGACATGGGACGCACAGCCCTTAATGTCAGCGGATCCATGACCTCCGGTATCCTAACGAGCAGAGTCACAGGTGAAATGGATGGAAACCTTTATAACGATATGAATGAAAAAATTGAAGCAGAAGCATAAAAAATCGACAGGTGCCAGGCACCTGTCGATTTTTTTCATTTAACCGTCTTTTTTATAACCGTTAAGGACGTCATGGCGCCAACAAAAATTATGGTAATAAACGAGTACAGGAATTTTTCAATACCGACTATTTTTAATCCGCTTAGAATAACCAATCCATCAATTGCAAATATTAAAGCGCCGATGTTAATAGGAAGGAGCTTTGTCATCAGCTGTGCAAGCAGGTCTGTTCCCCCTGTGCTGGTTTCATAACGGAGCATAAGGCCGATCCCAAAACCCACCAGGCAGCCGCCTAAAATGGAGCTGGGCAATATGGAAAGCTCAAACTGACCTCGCAAAGCAGAAAGCATATCAATAATGAAGGATGAAATCAGAAGGCCATGCAGGCTATAGAAGAAGTATTTTTTCTCATAAAACCAGGCAAGTACATATAATGGAATACTCAGGACAATCATGCTCAATCCAGTGGGGAATTCGTAATAATAATGGAGGATCAGCCCTATGCCAATAATGCCCCCGTCAAGTAAATGGTGGGGGACAAGGAAGCCGTTAATGCCAATGCCTAATAATAAACTTCCTATTAAAGTTACAAGCAGCTTTTCAAACATAAGCCTATCACCCTAACTTGTCCATTCTATACTTATAGAATATGAATGGTCAGGGATGAAATAGAAGCGGTTCCATGCAAAAAAGCTTGTCCGGATTGGACAAGCTTTTGATCTTGTTCAGTTTGGCGCTTCCGGTTAGTGAGGCAGGAACGCGAGCTGGTAAAAGAATAATACTGCAAATAAATATACAAGGGGATGAACGTCTCTCCATTTCCCTTTTACCACTTTCATAAGCGGATAAGCAATAAATCCAAGTGCAATACCTGTTGCTATGCTGGATGTCAGCGGCATGCTTAAGATAATCAGGAATGCAGGGAATGCTTCATCAAGTTCATTCCATTTAATATGAGAAATGCTGCCCATCATCAGGCTTCCAACGATAATCAGGGCAGGTGCAGTAATGGCAGCAAGACCTGACACCGCACTGACAAGTGGTCCGAAGAAAGCTGAAAGCAGGAACAAACCTGCAACAGTCAAGGTTGTTAATCCTGTTCTTCCGCCGACTGATACTCCTGTTGAAGATTCAATATAGGCTGAAGTCGGACTTGTGCCAAACATGGCACCGATAGAAGTAGCGATGGAATCCGACAAGAGGGCCTCACGTGCTCTGGGCATCGTTTTGCCTTTCATTAATCCGGCCTGCTGGGCAACACCGATCATCGTTCCAGTCGTATCAAAAATAGTTACAAGCAGGAAGGAGAAAACAACGGCGTATAAGCTGTGCTGGATAACATTTCCAATTGCTTCAAATGGATTTAAAATAATGAGTCCATCCGGAAGCGAAGGCAGTGAAACAAATCCTTGGTCAAAAGAAAGCTGTCCTGTAAAGAAGGCAATCAGGGCAGTGATTATCATGCCAAAAAATAAAGCCCCGTTAATCCCGAGCGTCATGAGAATTAAAGTTACTGCAAGGCCGACAAGGGCAAGAATCGATTGAGGAGAATGCAAGTCTCCGAGTGCAACAAGATTTGTTGGGTGGCTTGTAATCAGCCCGGTCAAGCGCAAACCGATAAAGGCAATAAATAAACCGATTCCGGCAGTAATCCCGTGCTTTAGATTATCCGGGATCGCAATGATCAGTTTTTCCCGGAAAGGGGTAAGCGACAATATAATGAAGATAATACCTGCAATAAATACTGCTGAGAATGCCGTCATGTAATCAATATTTCCATGAGTGCCGACAACAGAGTAGGCAAAATAGGCGTTCAGGCCCATTCCAGGTGCAATGGCAATCGGATAATTAGCGAACAGTGCCATCCAGAGAGTACCTGCAACAGTTGCAATAATGGTTGCGGAAAAGACTTGCTCAAAAGGTACACCTGCATCAGATAAGATGACAGGGTTTACAACCACAATATAAACCATAGTTAAGAAAGTCGTGATACCTGCCAAGACCTCGGTCTTTACGTTTGTTTGATTTTCTTTTAATTTGAACATAAAAAGTCCCCCATAAACTATAACTTCTTTCAGGTTATATGTGTTATTGATAAATACGAACGTTAAGAAAGCACAAATAATATAATATTCGTTTTTAATGAAAATTTCAAGACCTTAATGTTATTTTTCTATATATTGGCTGTTTCATCCTAATATATAGAAAAAAGCTTCTCTAATGCTGATGCAGAAATTTACTAACCTGATTCAGCAGGCCGAATTTTTAACAAAGGCCCCTGTGCAGATGAAGAGCTATAGCCATTCAGAAGGTCGGCACTGAGGACAGCTGGACTGGGGGAACAGAAGTGACGGCTTTAGATGACTTTCTTGTCTATCTTGAAGAAAAGAGCATCGGTACTGTGAGTAAAGGAAGAAGAAAGGAAGAAGAGCTCGCTTAATGAAACTGATGCTAGAATGATTGAATACTGAAATAGCTGGATAAAAAAAGGAGCAGGCCTGGCCCGCTCCTTTTAACATTAAAAAATTGCATTCAAGATGAGGTAAACAATACCCGCTAATGTTGCAGAAATCGGCAATGTGATCACCCAGGTGATAAGCATTCTCTGTGCAGTTCCCCATTTAACACCTTTAAGTCTGTGGGCAGAGCCCACACCCAGGATGGAAGAAGAGATAACATGAGTAGTACTGACTGGCAAATGAATATAGGTTGCGCCAAAAATGATCATTGCACCAGTTAAGTCTGCTGCCACTCCATTTATAGGACGGATTTTCATGATTTTCCCGCCGACTGTTTTAATGATTTTCCAGCCGCCGATGGAAGTTCCAAGACCCATAGCTAATGCACAGGAAAACTGTACCCAAAATGGTATATCGGTTGAAGTGACATAGTTGTTTGCTATAAGTGCCATTGTAATAATACCCATAGCTTTTTGTGCATCATTTGTTCCATGTGTATATGATTGCAGAGCGGCCGTGAAAATCTGGAAAAGCCTGAAATTCCGGTTTGTCTTTGTAAGGTTGTTATGTTTAAAGACAACCTTAAAAATACTGTAAACAATAAAACCGACTGCAAAAGCAATTAACGGCGAAAAGATAAGTGCTTGAAGAATTTTTAAGAACCCTTGATAATTTAAAGCTGAAAATCCTGCCGCCGCAATCGCAGCACCGGCGATCGACCCGATGATCGCATGAGAAGAGCTGCTTGGAATGCCATAATACCAAGTCAGCAGGTTCCAGAATATTGCAGCAACTAAAGCAGCAAGAATGACAAGAGAACCATTCTGCAATGTGAAGGGGTCTACTATATCCTTTGTTATCGTTTTGGCAACTCCAGTAAATGTCATGGCGCCAACAAAGTTCATGACGGCAGCCAATATTATGGCGTGCCTTGGTTTAAGAGCCTTAGTGGAGACCGAGGTAGCTATTGCGTTAGCCGTATCGTGAAATCCATTGATAAAATCAAATGCCAGAGCTCCAATGACAATTAAAATTGTAATAATGAAAACTGCATCCATTGTAATCGCCCCTTAAGCATTTTTCATGATGATGGTTTCAAGCGTATTGGCGACATTCTGGCAGCTGTCCGCAATATCTTCAAGCGTTTCATAAATTTCTTTATACTGAATGATCCGAATAGGGTCTTTTTCTGTAGCAAAAAGATGCTTGATTGACTGGCGGCGGACTCCATCACATTTGGATTCGTAATCTTTAATTTTGATTGCATGTTCTCTGATCTGCAATAATTTCTTAGTTGACAGCAGTTCTACGCACTTTTCAATTTCAATTGCACAATTCTTGATGGCATCCACGAACTTCAGCATAAATTCATCAGCCTGTGTCATAGAATACATTTCAAATAAATCAGCACATTCTTCAAATCCATCCAGCACATCATCCATGCTCATGGCAAGGTGAAGAATATCTTCTCTTTCGATTGGTGTAATAAAAGCGTTATTTAATTCCTTAATGACTTCATGAACATAGGAATCGCCTTTTGTTTCATAATCCTTCATTGTTTTTGAAAAGGTTTTTAAATCACTGACATTGTTAATTTTATAGTCTGCAAAGTAAATTGCACTTTCTTTTAAATTCATGGAAATATTGCTTAACAATGTGTTAAACTTGTCCTTCTTCTTAAAAACCATTTTTTTACCCCCAATATTTTAGGAAAACTTCAATCAAACGTAATTATTTTATACGAAATCGACAAAATATGATAGTTTTTTTATTACAGTAATATTCCCCAGATTAATGAGAATAAACGAAGTCAATTTAACTGAAAAAAGACACCCGCCATTTATCCGGCAGGTGTCTTATATAAGCGGATAGCAAACTATCCTTTCAGCCTTCCAATAAAGTCATGAAGCTGTTCCAGTGAATTCAAATTTTCATTGCATTTCCGGCTGTCCTGGCAAATGTAATTCCCTTTTTTGGTATAGGTGCCTAACTGAGAACCCTTAGTTTCAGTTAAGAACATGCCTGTTTCCCCGAGTTTGTTGCAGATGGCACAGATTCCTTTTTTGCCAAGAGGTTTAAATGTTCCATATATGCCAGTCAGTTTGCCAGCCAGCAGGCTGATCATATACTTCCTGTTTGTCCCTTTATCGTCCCATCCCAAGTAGCTTATTTCCCTGAAATCGATATCTTCAAGTGCTGGCATTTTTAATTTTTTTGCCTTTGGAAACATTTTTTTGATCGATTGTTCAGTTATAGACGGAAAGGGTATTACATAGTCCTTTATATGCGCTAAGAAGGCATCTGCCTGATCCCTTTCTTTTATATCACTGACTGTGGAAAGAAGCTGGTTTTGTTCATCACTTAGCTCTGCAAAAAGGCCCAATACTTTTTCTGCAGAAAGAGATTTCAGTGCATTCAGCACTCCTGTATCATTGACAGATGCATGGCCGTTGATCAGCACTTGTGTCTGATATTTAATAAAATTATATTGATCATTTCTGATGAAAGGTTCCATTATACACACTCCTATACCTTCAGCACCTTCGTATATCAACTTCACTTTATAAGAATGACATAAAAATGTAAATGTATAAAATGATTAGGAAATGAACTTGGCATATGAAAAAGCACTGAACAAGGTTCAGTGCCAATAATTCACTTTTTATAAACTATTTTTTTGATTGTTTCGGCTGAAAGGAAGTATTCTTCAGCCAATTTGCTGATTGTTTTGCCGTTCTGGAAGGCGCTTTTAATAGAATGGTTCCTTTCATCCAGAGCTTTTCTTGCTCCAGAGCGGGAACCCCATTTTCGGTAGTCCTTTTCCGGCTTGGGGATATAAATAGCCTCACCCTGAACGTATTTTTGAATCTCTGCTATCAGATTCTCCGGTAAAACGGCATTAGCTTTTACATAACTCATTTCTGCCAGCTCCTTATTTATTTTGGAAATAAAAAATGAATAAGGTGCAAAGCCGATATCAGAAATGGTTTTAGCTGAATGGGCGATAATAGTTTAGTACATTACCGCCTCATGCAAAGTATCGCCACCAATATCAGGCTTTGCATGAGACGCTGCATTATCAGGCATTGCAACTGCAATGACCACCTTCATCACCTCCTAAAAAGTGGTTTTATCATATTATAAATTAAAATGATTACCGATGTATATATCTGCTCAAATCGACAAAATTCGGGTGGTGCCTGTCACCACTTGCTTATTGCAGACTTTTCTGATAATATATTTTTCTGCCCACGCGTTCGCTCATATGTATTTCTCCATTGCGGCTGAAAAAATTTGAAAGGAGAAACATATGTCATCTGAATTTGAACACCCCGATTTTCAAAAGGAACTTCAGCGTCTTGAATTTACGAAACGCTATATTGATGTTGTGATTAAAACATCAGAATCCAGCAAAGACAAGTTTCAGGAAAATATGAAAGAAGCTTTCGAAGACGTTGACTGGCTTGAATCCAGCTTAAGTTACTCTTCACTGCTGACTAATGCCCGTTTTTTTGAAATGTCCAAAGATGAATTGATGCAGCTGAAAAAAGCAAGGAAAAAACCTTACTTTGCCAGAATTGATTTCTTAAGGGAAGATTTAAACGAAGAAGAGATACTGTACATAGGCAAAACTTCATTGTATTCAAGGGAAAATCAGGAGCAGATTATTGTTGACTGGCGTTCTCCGATAGCCAATTTATACTACGAAGGCAGGCTGGGAGAGGTTCAATACCAATCCTATGAAGAAAGCTTTACGGGACACCTGTCATTGAAAAGGCAATATATGATTGAAGACGGGATTCTGGAAGAAATACGGGATATTGACCTCACGACCACAGACGAATTGCTTCAGGAATCACTATCCAAAAGCTCAAGCAACCGCCTCACTGAAATTATTTCAACCATACAGGAAGAACAGAACAAAATAATACGTGCTGATCTGAATAAGCCCATCATAGTACAGGGGGCGGCAGGCAGCGGCAAGACAACGATTGCCCTGCACAGAATAAGTTATTTTATTTATCAGTACAAAGAAAATTTTGCCCCTGAACAGTTGATGATACTGGCGCCGAGCAGGCTTTTCATTGATTATATTTCAGAGGCGCTCCCTGAACTTGGGGTAGAAAGAGTCCGCCAGACAACCTATCAGGAATATGTGCTGGCATGTCTTGGCGAGAAACTGAAATTGGCGGAAGACACTAAATTAGTGAATCTGCTTGAAGACCATGACAGTGAGGAAGTAGAACTTGCAGTCTGGGCATCATCGATTAAAGGTTCGCCTGTATTTCAAACCATTCTCACTAATTACCTCAGAGAAATATATAATAGCTTCTGCCCCAGTGATGATTTTATGGTAGATAAATTCAGGCTTTTTGGCCGCAAGAAATTCTTCCAGCTTTTTTTAGAGGACTACAATTACCTCCCTCTTTACCGCAGGCTGGAAAAATTGAAGGCTGTGCTTCAAAACGATCTTGCAAAGAAAAAGAAAAATATCATAAAGAAAATCGAAACGTATTATGACGAGAGAATCGAAAGGGCCCTTTACAGAGGGAAAGATCCTGAAAAAAGAAGACAGTATGTTTCAGATGCGCTTGATAAAAAGGCAGCCAGACTGGAAGAATTAAAGAAAAGCTTTAGAACAGCAGTGCCTAAATACATGAAGCAATTCCCGAAAAAAAGCCTGGTCCGGTATTACAATGACCTATTTGATGATCCTGTACGTCTTTCAAGATTATCAGGCGGAAAATTGCCTGTTGACGATGCATATAAACTTTGTGAATTTTGCCGGGAGCTGTTTAGGAAAAAAGTTTATGAGAGGGAAGACTTAGCTTTAATGCTTTATCTGCAGGAAAGCCTATTTGGGATTCCCAAAGAGCTGAAGGCGAAAAATATCGTTATTGATGAAGCACAGGACTACAGCTTTATGGAGCTTCTCTCATTAAAAAAGTCACTTGATACAGATATGTTTACACTAGTGGGGGATCTTGCCCAGGGAATTCATTCCTACAGGGGGCTTACAAGCTGGCAGGAGGTTCTGGACTATATTTTTCCCCGTGCAACATATACAGAGCTTCAGAAAAGCTATCGTACAACAGTGGAAATTATGGAAAAAGCAAATGAATTACTTAAACTTCTCCCTTACTCATTCCCCGAGGTGGAGCCGGTCGTCCGCCATGGCAGAAATCCTGAGTTTATCAGGAGGGAAGATGGAATTGAACTGGTAAAACAGCTTGAGAAACAGGTTGTTTCATTGAAAGAAGAAGATTATAAAACATTTGCAGTGATCGGAAAAACGATGAGAGACTGTCAGCTCATTCACAGCCTTTTTGAAAAGCATGCCAGTCTTCCTTTTAAACTGCTTGAGGAGCAGGAAAGCATCCCGAAAGATCAAATTGTGATCGTGCCATCTTACTTGGCCAAGGGACTTGAATTTGATGCCGTTATGATTTTGTCCATGGAAGAAGAGTTTTCCAGAAATTCTGAACTTGATATTAAGTTGCTATATGTCGCCATGACACGGCCACTTCACCGATTATATTTTTATGGATTGGAACAAGGAAATTTCATAGTAGTATAAAACTTCAGCAGCTGATTTGTCAGCTGCTTCTTCTTTTTGAGAAAATGATCTGTCCCTTGTTTAGGACAATTTTTTACCGGGAAAATCATTTTTACATGAGAAAAAATGGCAAAGAATGCGAAAATATAAAATCCCGGCATCTGCCGTTTATATAGATGGGCGATTGCTTCTCTAAGGCAATCGCTTTTATTTTGGAGTGTAAACAGTAGGTCTCCTTTTCCTTAAATGATAAAATGAATTAAAACATTGAAGGAGATGGTTCCATCATATGAAGGATATCAGCAGCACTTTAACCTTACATAATGGAGTTGAAATGCCTCAATTCGGGCTCGGAGTATATAAAGTCGAAAATGGATTGCAGATTGAAAATACAGTAAAAGATGCCATTGACTTAGGATACAGGCTGATTGATACTGCGGCTTTTTATGAAAATGAAGAAGGTGTTGGAAAGGCAATAAAAGAAAGCGGGGTGCCTAGAGAAGAGCTTTTCATAACGACAAAAGTATGGAATACGGCTCAGGGATATGATCAGACCCTTACTGCCTTTGATAATAGTTTGAAAAAGATGGGGTTGGATTACATAGATTTATACCTTATCCATTGGCCGGTTAAGGGGAAATACCTTGAAACCTGGAGGGCGCTGGAAAAACTTTATAAGGATGGCAAAGCAAGAGCCATAGGTGTTAGCAATTTTCAAATTCATCATATTAAGGACATTCTAGAGAATGCTTCTGAAAAGCCTGCAGTCAATCAGGTTGAACTGCATCCTCTTCTTTCTCAGGAAGATTTGAGGGCATTTTGCGGTGAACACAATATAAAAGTACAGGCATGGTCTCCGATTGCCAGGGGAAGAGTGCTTGAGGACAATGCCATAAAAGAAATTGCCGAAAAACACGGTAAATCAGCAGCCCAGATTATTCTAAGATGGCATCTCCAAAACGGCATAATGGTCATTCCTAAATCTGTTAAAAAAGATAGACTAAGGGAAAACGCAGACATTTTTGATTTTGGTCTAACTGAAGATGAAATGAGACAATTGAATGCCTTAAATAATAATCATCGATTTGGAGCCGATCCGGACAATTTTGATTTTTAAAATCGTATTGCAAAAAACATCCTAACGGGTGTTTTTTTATTTTATAAAATTTTTCCAGAAGAATAGTTTTTAAATTTTTGGTTTTAGATAATGAATCCTGGGTAATTTAATTGTACAAGCAGATAAGGTCACCAAAAGCTGCGCAGCTGCTGTATTAATTTCTTTATCTGAACAAAAGCTAAATTAAATTAAAAAGAGGAGTGATTTTCAATGTTAAGCTTTTTATGGGCATTAATTATAGGTGGTATCATTGGTTGGTTAGCAGGTATGATCCTGGGAAGAGATATTCCAGGCGGTATTATTGGTAACATCATCGCTGGTTTCATTGGTGCATGGTTAGGTTCATTAATTCTTGGTGATTGGGGTCCAGTCGTAGCGGACTTTGCTATTATTCCTGCTTTAATTGGTGCTATCGTGCTTGTATTCATCGTAGGCTTCATCATGAAGGCTATGCGTAAATCCCATGACTAATTGAATTAGTTCAAAGAAGTCCCGTTTGGGGCTTCTTTTTTCATTCAGCTTTCATCTTCTTGCATAAAATTTAAAGCTGCCTCAGAAAAGGCAGCTCTATATTAAAAACGATACGGGTCAATTCCTTTGAAAATCCCAGGATCATCCAGGAAAGGCGCATGACAGACTATAGTTTCCTCTAAGAATGGGTGTGGAATCTCAATTTTTACGGCGTGCAGTGCCTGCCGTGCAAAAACAGGTTTCCCGCCATATAAAGTATCCCCCGCTAGAGGATGTCCGATATGGCTAAGATGAACACGGATCTGGTGTGTTCTGCCTGTATCCAAACGGCATTTAATAAGTGAAAGATCTTGTTTAGGAAAGTATTCAATTAATTCATAGTTCGTTGAAGCAGGCTGGCCGCCGGGGGATACTCTTCTTCTGGTTGGGTGATGTCTGTCCCTCCCAATAGGTTCCCTGATGGTTCCTTTGTTTTTTGAAATTCTGCCATGGCTTATAGCCAGATATGTGCGTTTAATTCTTCTTTCTTCCAGCTCTTTATCCATAATTGCCCCCGCTAGTGCATGCTTCGCAAACAATATGGCACCGGTTGTATCACGATCAAGACGATGTATATGTTTTATGCCTCTACTTTCCCCCTGCATCTGAATATGAAAAGCTGCAGCGTTTGCGAGGGTATTCGTTTGATCAGGTGAGTTGGGATGCGTGTCCATTCCGCCCGGTTTATTTAAAACAAGCATATGGTCATCTTCAAAAAGAACATCAATCTCATAATAGGAGGGGATAACGCCTGGATCTTCATCCTGGAAAAATTGAAATTTTAATTTATCTCCTGCATGCACGGGTTTTGTCCAATTAGCAGGTTCATCATTGGATAAAACCTGTTTTTTCATTCTCATATTGTGTGTTTGTTTTTTGGGTGCCCCCCATAATGTCCGGACAATATATTCGATTGAATGCCCTTCCCAGTGGTCAGGCACCTCTATTTCACACCATTCGCCAAACCTATGTATTTTAACCATAAATTACTCCTTATCTGATTGAATAATCGTACCTTTAATACATATAAATTAATGACAATAATATTTTAGCCTTTAAAGACAGCTGATAAAAGGAATAGTAATCTCCGAAAATTATTGTAATATTTAAAATCACCTTTTTATTTGCTGGAAATGGGGTTATTATAGAGCTTTAGAACTAATTATAATGCATTAGACATGTGCCATCTATTTCCGGAGGAGGAATAAATACCAACAAATCCCTTCTCCATGGGTATAATTACCACCCTAAAGGGCTTTCAGAATATGATATTCTAATGTATATATTACGAACTGATTACAAGGATTACAAAGGTGGGTTATCAGTGAAGGTTGTATTTGCATCAACTCCTGATCAGGAACAAAAAATTCAAGAATTAATAAGAAAATTCTATTCAAATGTGTTTCCTCTTTATTTCACAGACGATGATATAAGAGAATTTGAACAGCAGAAGATACTGCATACTTCTACCAGGCACTTTGAATACTTCGGAACATTAAAGGAGGCATATCAGGTTATAGCAGGGCTGCAGACGCTTATGGCTATTCTGGAATCACGGACACTCAGCGGTAAATATGAAACAATATTCATTAAAAATGTTCAAATACTTCAACAATTCGGTTTATCATTTCCGTTTGATTACAGTCATTTTTGCGGAGAAAGAATGCCCCGGAATGATTTATTCAGTGTTTATGCTAAAGCCGCAAATGAAATGCTTGTATGAAAAAAACGCCTGTTGCTGCAGGCGTTTTTTGGTTATTTTGAATTCTCATTGAACCATTGTTCAAAAACTTCTTTTTCCTGAGAACCGGTAATCCTGTTAACCTCTTTGCCGTCTTTGTATTGAACGATTGTTGGAGTTTCCTTAATTCCGTAATTGTCCCAGCCGTCTTCAAATTCAAGCAGGTTGAATTGCACCAGATCAATACCCATATCTTCTGTAAGCGGAGCCACCACAGGAGTTGTCCTTTGGCAATGAGGGCATGTCGGGCTATAAAAATAAACGGTTACATCTTCATTGTTATTTAACTTTTTCTCCAATTCTTCGGGAAGGATCAGGTTTTGATAATTTGGGTCTTCAAGCTGTTTGACTGTTTCAGGATGTAGTGTATCCTTTCCATATGGATTTTTCTCTGACACTTTTTCTTCATTTTGCATTTTAGTCAAAATTCCAACTGCTGCAAATAATGCAACGATAATAGCAAGAAATATAATGACCTTTTTCATTATTCTGCTGCCTCCTTCGTTTTCTTCCAGACAAGATAACTGCAAATAAAAATAATTATAAAAGCTGTTAATGCTAAAAATGGAATTGTAACAAATCCCAGCCAATTAATATACTGCCCCGAACAGGGAACTCTCCCGCATGCTGCTGCATGATCAGCCATGAATGAAATCTTCTGAATGGAATAGTGGTAGATGGAAATGCCTGCTCCAACAGCAGATAACACCATTGTATATAAGCTGATGCGATAATCCTTCTTAACCACAGCCAAGCCTAGGACGACAGCAAAGGGATACATGACAATCCTCTGATACCAGCAAAGCTCGCAAGGTTCATATTGCCTGATTTCCGAAAAATAAAGGCTGCCGAACATAGCAAGAATCGAAGCTGCCCAGGCAATAAACAGCAAATTCTCCCGCCGGTCTGTTTGTGTTTTCTCCATAATAATCTCCTTATAAATATGTCCTCTAAAATTATAAAGCTATTGGACATCCCTTGTAAATCAACATGTTCAAAGGACATACCGAAATAGGGCATTTGTAATATTGAAATGGCATCAGGCAAGAAACAGGGGGAATTAAGAAAATTAAAAGAAGATATTCAATTACCTATATAGAAATATATATGAAGGAAAAGAAGCAAAATAAGAACAAGAGGGAAATAGCTGAGAAAAATTCTGATAGTGTTATAATTGCAGTAAAAAAGGGAAAAGAAACCTGAATATCACTGGAGAGGCTGATCTTTCGCAACAGCTCCCAGGATAATTATTACGAGAGAAAGCAAGTATAAAATCTTAACTTTGAAAACTGTCTAGCGCAAGCATACCCCCTCGAGGTGTCGGGGGTGGGCAAGGCGCTTCCGCTTTTCTAAAAAAAGGAGTGCACCACCATTGACAAAGCTTGATTTAAAGAAATTTGAAAAGAAAATGATTATCAGAAATACCCGGCATTCAGATATAGATCATATTATTGCCCTTCAGGAGCTATGTTTTCCCGGCATGGTTCCCTGGAAGAAGGATCAGCTTGAAAGCCATCTGGAAATTTTCCCTGAAGGCCAGTTTGTTGCAGAATATGACGGGGAAATCATTGGTTCCTGCTCAAGCCTTATTATAAATTTTGATGAGTATGATGACCGTCATTCCTGGGATGATGTGACAGACAAAGGATACATAACGAACCATAATCCCGATGGTTATAATCTCTATGGAATAGAAGTAATGGTTCATCCTGATTACCGCAGGATGAAAATCGGCCATCGCCTGTATGAAGAAAGGAAAGAGCTTGTCAGGTCTTTAAATTTAAAAAGCATCATTATAGGCGGGCGTATTCCAAACTATCATAAATACTCGAATGAAATGAACCCAAGAGAGTATGTAAACGAAGTTTCGCTCCATAAAATCTATGACCCGGTCTTGTCCTTTCAGCTGCTGAATGGATTTACCCTGATGAGGATTAATCCCAACTATTTGCCCGATGATGTGCAGTCAAATAAATATGCAACTCTGATGGAATGGAATAATGTCGACTACAGGCCAATGAGCAAACGGTTTTATAAAACAAGCTACCCGGTCCGTATATGCGTGGTTCAATATTTAATGCGGCAAATAAAATCTTTCGATGAATTTGCGCATCAGGTGGAATATTTTACAGATGTTGCTTCAGATTCAGGGTCCGACTTTGCCGTTTTTCCCGAGTTATTTACTGCCCAGCTGATGTC
The DNA here is from genome assembly GCF_000565285.1 of Cytobacillus firmus DS1. Taxonomy (GTDB): domain Bacteria; phylum Bacillota; class Bacilli; order Bacillales; family Cytobacillaceae; genus Cytobacillus; species Cytobacillus firmus_A. The sequence continues at coordinate 41,799 of NZ_APVL01000002.1, forward strand.
CTTTTTGGAGGAACGTTCACCAAGCCTTGCGGTCAGAAAGCTGACAGAATACACTGAGCAATACATCGAGTTATTTACGGATTTGGCAGTAAGGTATAATATCAATATAATTGGCGGCTCTCATTTTGTTAAAGAAGATGATGATGAGATTTACAATATCGCTTACCTTTTCCGCAGGGATGGGACGATTGAAAAGCAGTATAAGCTCCATATTACGCCAAATGAGCGTAAATGGTGGGGAATCAGCCGCGGGGATGAAGTAAAGGTATTTAATACGGACTGCGGAAAAATAGCCATTCAAATCTGCTATGACATCGAATTCCCTGAGCTGGCGAGAATTGCGGCAGATAAAGGTGCAAAAATTATATTTACCCCTTTCTGTACCGAAGATCGCCAGGGATATTTACGAGTGCGCTATTGTGCTCAGGCGCGGGCTGTTGAAAATCAAATATACACGGTTATTTCAGGTACGGTTGGCAATCTTCCGCAAACAGAGAATATGGATATTCAGTATGCACAATCGGCCATTTTTGCACCATCCGATTTTGAGTTTGCGAGGGATGGCATTGTGGGGGAGACAAATCCAAATATTGAAATGGTCCTGATAGGTGATGTTGATTTGGAAATCCTCCGCCGCCAGAGGCAGGATGGCACGGTGCGCCAGCTAAAAGACCGCAGGCATGATATTTACAGCATTAAATATAAGAAGTAATATATAGTTGCAGATTGAGCGCCTTTCACCTGGCGCTCAAGTGCTTTTACCGGATAATAAAGCCTTTGACGTAGCTTGCATTAAGCCAGGGTGGAATTTGTCAAAATTCCTCGGATGTTTTTAAAAGGAAAATCCGCCTGGAACTCGAAAAGGTTATGCAGAAGCTTTTTTTAGGAGGTCATACAATGGAATGGAAAACAGCAGCAGAACGATGGATAAACCATGAGTATCTGGACATTGAATTATTAGAACAGCTAAAACGTCTGCAGGGAAATGAGAAGCTCCTTGAAGAAGCATTTTATAAGGGACTGGAATTCGGAACAGGCGGTATGCGCGGGGAAATTGGCCCGGGAACAAACCGCATGAATATCTATACTGTAAGGAAGGCGTCTGCAGGATTAGCGGCATACATAGAGGAAAAAGGGTTGGAGGCAAAAAACAGAGGGGTTGCAATTGCCTATGATTCACGCCGCATGTCCCCCGAATTTGCGATGGAAGCAGCTAAAACACTTGCCAGCAGAGGCATACAGACATATGTATTTGATGAACTTCGTCCAACCCCTGAACTTTCATTCGCAGTCCGGTACCTGCATGCGTATGCGGGGATAGTCATTACAGCCAGCCATAACCCTCCGGAATACAATGGTTATAAGGTGTATGGATCGGATGGTGCTCAGCTGACTCCTGCCGAAGCTGACATTGTTATAAGCAAAGTAAATGAATTAGAAAACGAATTGCTGATAGAAGTAATGGATGAAGAAGTGTTAAAGGAAAAGGGACTCATTACCATGATTGGCAAAACAGTCGATCAGGCTTATCAGAAGCAGCTACTTACCATTTCCGAAAACCCTGATGCAGCAAATGAAACGGATGTTCATGTAGTTTTTACACCTCTGCACGGTACAGCGAATAAGCCGGTTAGAGAGGCTTTGGCTGCTTTGGGTTATGAACATGTGCATGTAGTAAAGGAACAGGAGCTCCCAGATCCTGAGTTTTCAACAGTAAAAAGTCCTAATCCAGAGGAAAAAGATGCATTTGAGCTGGCAATGAGAGATGGAAGAGAAACTAATGCAGATCTGTTAATTGCTACAGACCCGGACGCCGATCGCCTTGGCATCGCTGCCAGGAACAAAGAAGGTGAATATGTTCTTCTGACAGGAAATCAGACAGGTGCGCTGCTGCTTCACTACATACTTTCTCAGAAAAAGGAAAAGAATACACTGCCTGATAATGGCATCATGTTAAAAACGATCGTTACATCTGAATTTGGCCGCAGGGTTGCCTCTTCTTTTGGTGTAGAAACCGTAGATGTTTTAACTGGCTTCAAGTTCATTGCAGAAAAAATCAAAGAATATGAAGAGTCGGGTGAATACAGCTTCCTGTTCGGATATGAGGAAAGCTATGGATATCTTATCGGCGACTTTGCCAGGGATAAGGATGCTATTCAGGCAGCTCTGCTTGCGACTGAGATGGCTGCATATTATAAAAAGAAAGGCATGTCCCTTTATGAGGCATTGCTCAGCTTATTTGAAGAGTTTGGCTATTTCCTTGAAGGATTAAAATCAATGACTCTCAAAGGAATTGAAGGCGCAGAAAAAATTCAGCAGACACTGGCCTCTTTCCGCGCTAATCCGATAAAGGAACTTGAAGGCATGAAAGTGCAGGCGGTTGAAGATTACTTAACAGGAATCAGAACCGAAGCAGATGGAACAGAGAAGAATATCTGCCTGCCAAAATCTAATGTTATTAAGTATTTCTTCGAAGAAGGGAACTGGATCTGCCTAAGGCCATCAGGTACAGAACCGAAAATTAAATTTTACTTTGGAATCAATGACTCTTCATTAGTCAGCAGCAAGGAGAAATTGGAATCCGTTCAAAAAGCATTTATGGACATCGTCGAAGAAAGAATGGGCATTTCAGTGTCAAAATAAATTACTGCACCCAGTAGTGTTAACAGAAAGGAAGATATGATGTTAAAGGGACAGACGGCAATTGTAACAGGTGCATCCAGAGGGATCGGCAAGGAAATCGCTGTTAAGCTGGCTCAGCAGGGCATGAAGCTAACCCTGATTGGAAGTTCAGAGGAAATACATCAATCAGCAGAAGACCTTAATAAAATGGGATTTACAGATGTACTGCCTATTCAGGCGGATATTTCAGATGAAGCACAAGTAATGGCTGCAGTTGAAAAGACTCTTCAAACATACAAACGGCTTGACCTTCTCGTGAACAATGCAGGTATGGGATTTTTCAAACAGGTTGATGAAACAACACTGGAAGAGTGGAAAAAGGTATTTGAAGTCAATGTGCAGGGAGTCTTTCTCGGAAGCAGGGCAGTACTGCCGCACATGAAAGAGCGAAAATCCGGTACAATCATTACCATTTCTTCAGATGTAGCCAGGTATACTATCCCAAATGGCTCAGCCTATACGGCAACAAAATATGCAGTTCAAGGCTTTTCGGGATCTTTAGCTCAGGAAGTCAGAGAATATGGCATTCGCGTCGGAACGATAAATCCTGGAATGGTTGATACGTTTTTTGCAGAATCCAAGCAGGGACTTGAAGAGAAAAAAGATTGGCTGAAGGTCGAAGATATCGCAAATGCTGTTGTTTACATGGCATCAGCCCCGAAACACATGATGATCGACGAAATTGTTCTTCATCCATTTGTTCAAAACTATCCAATTTCATAATATATCCACCGAAGAGGCCTCCTCTTCGGTGTTTTTCTGTCTGCAACTTTAGTCGCAGGCCGCTTCCTCCAAAATGCCAAGGAAGAAAGGGAATAAAAGTTATATAATAAAAGTACATAATATGAAAGTTCCAAGGGGGATAAGGGTGTTAGGGGAAAAAAGGCAATCAGAAATCGGAATTTTAAAAGAAATAGCAGAACTATTGAATGAAGGAACAGAAATAGATTCGCTTCTTAAAGAGGTACTGCAAAAATTGCTTCATATCACCGGTCTGGAAACGGGATGGGTATTTCTGATCGATAACCATGGGGAGTTCCGTCTGGCAGCAGAAGAGAAACTGCCCCCTGCCCTTTCGGCGGATAACTGCAGGCCGATGTGCAAAGGAGATTGCTGGTGCATTGACCGCTATAATGACGGCAGACTAAACAAAGCTTCTAATATAATTGAATGCAAAAGAATAGAAGATGCAATTGCCGAGCAAAGAAACGATACTAACGGGCTAACCCATCATGCCTCCGTACCGCTGAGAGCAGGAGAGGAAAAGTTTGGTGTTCTTAATATTGGTTCACCTGCTAAAACCCATTTTTCACCGGAAGAATTGGCTTTGCTTGAATCAGTTGCTTTTCAAATCGGAACAGCCATAAAACGAATCAAGCTGACACAGCTGGAACAGGAGACGGCACTTGCTGCGGAAAGAAACAGGCTGGCAAGGGACCTGCATGATTCTGTCAACCAGCTTTTGTTCTCTTTAAGCTTAACGGCGAGGGGAGGAGCGGAAATGTCTGATAACCCGGAAATAAAAGAGACCTTTTCCTACATGCAGGATCTCGCACAGGAAGCCTTAAGCGAGATGAGAGCGCTTATCTGGCAGCTCAAACCGCGCGGACTGGAAAATGGAATAATATGCGCTATGCAGACTTACAGTCAAATGCTTGGCCTGAAGCTGAACTCAAAAGTAAAGGGTGTAATCTGTCTTCCGGGGAAAGTCGAAGAAACACTTTGGAGAATTAGCCAGGAAGCCCTGGCTAATTGTAAAAAGCACTCTGGTGAATCAACAGCTGATGTAGTACTGACTGTGGATGAAAGAACAGTTGCCATGGTGATTTCCGATTGCGGCAGAGGGTTTCATTATCGTGAAAACGATATCCCTTCTCTCGGCCTCAAAAGCATGAAGAAAAGAACGGAAGCACTGAATGGTTTATTTAAGTTAAAAACAGAGCCAAACAAAGGAACGAATATTGAAATTATCATTCCTTTGGAAAAGGGAGGGAAATAAATGGCCATCAAGGTTTTAATAGCGGATGATCATCATGTTGTGAGAAGGGGACTTGTATTTTTTCTCAAAACTCAGCCGGAAATCGAAATTATCGGAGAGGCAAAAAACGGCCTTGAAGCTGTTGAGATGGTGCAAACAAACAAGCCGGATGTTATATTAATGGACCTGGATATGCCTGTAATGAATGGGATTGAAGCCACACGGCAGATTAAACTGAATTATCCTGCTGTAAAAATCATGATACTCACAAGCTTTTCAGACCAGGATCATGTAATTCCCGCAATTGAGGCTGGCGCATCAGGATATCAGCTGAAGGATATTGAGCCGGATATCCTTGTTCAGGCAATTATCCAGCTGATGAAAGGGGAGAATCAGCTGCATCCAAAAGCCACCTCCCATCTGCTCACACATTTAACGAATAAAAACAGTACAGAAAGACAGCCGCTTGAAGAGCTGACGAAGAGAGAGCTCGAGGTACTGAGAGAGATCGCAAAAGGAAAAAGCAATAAAGAAATTGCTTCATCCCTTTATATAACAGAAAAGACAGTCAAAACGCATGTTTCTAACCTGCTGTCCAAATTAGAGCTCGCGGACAGGACACAGGCAGCACTTTATGCAGTGCGTCATGGTATTGCAGAGTCATAATAAAAAACTCATCCAAAAGTCTGAGGAGATATTTACTGATTTAGTACTGAAACAAGCTTTATAAAACTCAGCCATCCTGACGATGTGTAAAAGCGCATGTTTCTATATACTAAAGAATATAGGATCCTAAAGGAGAGTTTATAATGAAGCTTACAATTATTAATGGAAGTCCGCGAATGAAGGGACGCACGGGAATAGCCTCCCGCTATATTGCAAGAAAATATAATGCTGAACTGATCGACTTAAGCCTTGGAGAAATTCCCTTATACAATGGAACAGAAGCACAATATGGGCTGCCTGCTGTTAAAAAACTGCGCCAGCAGATTGCTGACTCTGATGGAGTTATTCTGGCATCCCCTGAGTACCACAGTGCCATGAGCGGAGCATTAAAGAATGCCCTGGATTTCCTGGGGAGTGAGCAATTTGCCCATAAGCCAGTCGGCCTGCTGGTTGTGGCAGGGGGCGGTAAAGGCGGGATCAATGCGCTGAATAATTTAAGAATTGCCGGCAGAGGGGTATATGCCAATGTTATACCTAAACAGCTTGTCCTGGACCCGCATTGTTTTGATTATGAAAATGATGGCCTTTTTGAGGAACCAGCCAAACTCGTAGAAGGTTTAATGAATGAACTTCAGGTATATATGAAGGCATATGGTCAAGTTAAGCAGGAATTAAAACAATAAAAAAACAAAAACACGGACCTAAAAATCCGTGTTTTATTATTGGTGGAATTCTTTTGTCAGGTTAGTTCATAAAATACAGTGTTTGGCAGCTGTTTTTCCGATAATTCATTGGCATGGTCAATATATCTAAGCAGTGAGTATAAATGTTTCTCAATGACAGAATAGTCTTTTTCGAAATTGTAGGCATGAAGAAAATGTTCAATTTTCTTCGAAAGAAACTGATCTTCTGTCCTGACCATCAGGATCAGCAGGTTATCCCATTCAGACCGGTGTGTATAATATAACGCACGGTCATAATCCACTTTATTCATTTGTCCTCTCCTCCTCTTCCAGGAGTTGATTATAGTTTATGATGATGCGGCATTTTATTTCAAAGTAAATCTTGGACTTGTTGATTTACAAGGGTTTTCATCATTTTCCTGTATATATTGGCCACATTCATTTATAAGGCAATTCCATACATAAAATCGAAGCCTGGGTCAAAAATAGAATTAACGACACATGCTTTGGAGGCAAGAATGAAAAGGTATTTATCGATTTTTATGCTTATTTGTTTATTAGCCGGGGGAGGTTCATTGGCAGGAGCTGTACAAAAACCGGATTATGAAAAGTATGGGAGAATTGCCATTGCAGTTGTAAAAGAAGACTATCCTGGGGAAGAAGTAGTGGATTATCAGTATGGAGGAAGAAAGAAAGTTACTGAAACAGATGTAACGGACACCTTCACTTTTACCGTAAAAGAAGATGGGAATCCAGTAACAGTATTGGTGATGGTCACGCATAACCTAAAGGATAACAAAGCAGTTAGCCTCACTGTAGAGAGAAAAGCGCAATAGCACAAATAAAAGCGGGGCGGAATGCTCCGCTTTTTGCTGTAATTTGTTACAAGCTTATGAAGAGACTACTCATCAATCCTCTTGTTGGTTCATAGATTATGGTAAGGACTAAAAGGGGGAGTGGCAATGCGGGAAGAAGAAAATAAGCCATTGGAGTATGCCATTCAGGAAATTACTGAAATTGCAAATGGGTTTGGCTTGGACTATTACCCAATGAGGTATGAAATTTGTCCTGCAGAAATCATTTATACATTCGGCGCTTATGGCATGCCGACCAGGTTTTCTCATTGGAGCTTTGGAAAACAGTTTCACAAGATGAAGCTGCATTATGATTTAGGATTATCGAAAATTTATGAGCTTGTAATCAATTCGGATCCTTGCTACGCGTTTCTGCTCGATTCCAATGCCCTTATTCAAAACAAATTAATTGTAGCGCATGTTTTAGCACACTGTGATTTCTTTAAAAATAATGTCCGTTTTCAAAATACAAAGAGGGACATGGTAGAGAGCATGGCTGCAACCGCCGAAAGAATCAGACAATATGAAATTGAGTTTGGGAAGAAGGAAGTGGAAACTTTCCTTGATGCAGTGCTGGCAATAGAAGAACATATTGATCCGTCTCTTATGAGACCGAAGCTCGCCTGGAGTACGGAAGATGAATATGAAAGCAGCGGTGATACCGCAGCACCTAGCCCTTATGATGATTTATGGGGGTTGGATGAAAGGAACAAGAAGCATGAGCCAAAGAAGAAGAAAAAGAAATTCCCTCCAAAACCCGAAAAGGATTTACTATTATTTATTGAAAGCTACAGCAGGGAGCTCACCGACTGGCAGCGGGATATTTTAACGATGATGAGGGAAGAAATGCTATATTTTTGGCCGCAGCTCGAAACAAAAATCATGAACGAGGGATGGGCTTCCTATTGGCATCAGCGTATTTTAAGGGAAATGGATTTGACATCTGCAGAAGCGCTTGAATTTGCCAAATTGAATGCAGGAGTGGTGCAGCCGTCAAGAACCGGAATCAATCCATATTATCTGGGTCTGAAAATTTTCGAAGATATTGAAGAACGGTATAACAATCCGACGGAGGAAATGAAGAGACGCGGTGTAGTGCCAGGTTCAGGCAGGGAAAAAATGTTTGAGGTGCGTGAAATCGAGTCAGATATATCTTTCTTAAGAAATTATTTAACAAAAGACCTTGTCATGAGAGAAGATATGTATCTGTTCCAAAAACAGGGCAAGGATTATAAAATTGTGGATAAACAGTGGGAGCATGTGCGCGATCAGCTTGTCAGCATGCGTGTAAATGGAGGATTTCCCTATTTGACGGTTAATGACGGAGATTATATGAAGAACGGGGAACTGTACTTAAAGCACTGGTTTGAAGGTGTGGAGCTTGATCTTAAATATCTTGAAAAAGTACTTCCCTATGTACACCAGCTTTGGGGAAGGGGCGTCCATATGGAGACCATTGTTGAAGGCAAGAACATGCTTTTCACTTACGACGGGAAGAGCATCCACAGAAAATATTTATAAAAATGACGTACGAACCACACATGTTGTGGTTCGTCTTTTTTGAGTTGTGCTGCAAACAGGTTCTTAAAAAATGGGCAGGATAAAACTAAATACTTTCTTCCTAAGGAGTATTACAGTAATATTAACGTGTACAGGCGGGGGTATTGGAAAGGCAATTTGATAACTCCCAGTTACTGAAATTTGCTTTACATCCATTGATAAACTGAGGAAAGGATGATGATCTTGATAATTACAGATTCAGCACGGGATCTCGTGAAACAGGTTCTTCAAGAGAAAAATACTGGCGGGATTAGAGTTTATTTTGCAGGCTTTGGCTGAGGAGGCCCGCAAATTGGACTGGCTCTGGATGAGCCGGAAGCAGATGATATAATCGAAACAATAAATGAAATCCAGGTGGCAATCGACCCGGAAATCAAGCCGCATACGGAAAGTATGGTTCTTGACTATGATCAGGAAAATGAAAGACTGGTCTTGTTAGGCAATGAAAGCGACTGCTGCTAATAGTTAAAATTAAAACACCCGCTTGGGTGTTTTTCTATTATTAAAAACTAAGGTGTTGACAATATACCCATTAGGGTATATTATATGAATTGTAAATGAATTATTTATGCAGAGGAGAGAAATATGCTGCTGATTTTTTTAACCTTGCTGCTAGTTAGTTTCCCATTATTTAAGAGGTATTATCCTATTAGAGACATCCCTTGTTATCGTTTGGATCAATGCCTGCCCGAGGAAGGCACAGCACTGCTGGATGTCAGGGACTATAATGAGTCCTGTCATTGTGAAATACCCGGAGCGATCAATCTGCCCATTCCATATATAAATAGGCATATAAAAGATATACCTTATAACCAAATCCATTTAATTGCATCCAGCTCATTAGAGAAAAATGTGGGAATAAGGATGCTCCGAAAAAAGGGGTATAAGATTGTTGGTTTTTCAATGCCTGATTGCCTATGTGTAAAATAAAACTATAATGGGGTGAAGCTTGTGTTATACGATCCAAAAACTAAAAATCGAATCAAAAGGGCGGAAGGCCAGCTTCGAGGTATTTTAAAAATGATGGAGGGTGAAAAAGATTGCAAATCTGTCATTACCCAGCTAACAGCTTCAAGATCAGCAATTGATAAAGCAATTGCAGTTATAGTCAGTTCGAATCTTGAACAATGTATTGTTGAAAACGCAGAAAAGGGAATTGAGAGTTCCATTATGATTGAAGAGGCTGTCAACTTACTTGTTAAAAGCAGATGATGCTCAGTTGACTTCCTTTTTTATTTAGTTATAATATACCCAAATAGGTATAAAAACAGAAGAGTTATCACATAAATTGGGAGGTAAGCAAATGACTATTGCAAATGGAATTATTATCGTCCTGGTTATTATTTTTCTGGCTCAAAAGCTGATTCCGGTAAAGGGCGTAAAGCAGATGACAACTGCTCAGCTTAAGAATGAAATGAAGGACAAAACAAAGCAATACATTGATGTGAGAACATCAGCAGAATTTAAGAGCTTCCATATTCCAGGATTTAAGAACATGCCTCTTCATCAGCTTCACCAGAAAATGGGACAGCTATCAAGGGACAAGGAAGTAGTTGTTATCTGCCAAAGCGGAATGAGAAGCAGCAAAGCAAGTAAAATTCTAAAAAAAGCCGGATATAAGAACATTACAAACATCAAAGGCGGAGTAAGTGCCTGGAGATAAAGGGGAGAATTCTAAATGAAAACAATGACTGTCAAAGAAGTAGAGCAGCAGCTTGCTGCCGGAGTAAAATTAAATATCATTGATGTGCGTGAAGCGGATGAATTAAAAGAAGGAAAGATACCTTCAGCTATTCATATTCCGCTTGGATTAATTGAATTTCGTATGCATGAGCTGGATAAGAATCAAGAATATGTAATGGTTTGCCGATCAGGCAACCGCAGCGGATTAGCTGCACGTTTTCTTGAAGGGCAAGGGTTTAGTGTAATTAATATGCTTGGCGGTATGATGAATTGGGAAGGGCCATTAGAATAAAATCCCATGTTAGCCTAGAATAGAAAGGGTATTGACAATAAGACAAATACACTGTATTGTATACCCTGTAAGGTATTTAAGTTAATAACACTATAATAACTAAATTTTTTTGTTTTGATAAATACCCACTAGGGTAAAAGGGAGGAAAAAGAACGAATGGAAAAGAAAAAAACAACGATTGTTCTTTTCAGCGGGGACTATGACAAAGTAATGGCAGCTTATATTATTGCAAATGGTGCTGCTGCTTATGATCATGAAGTAACAATTTTTCACACTTTTTGGGGATTAAATGCACTAAGAAAAGACGAACCGATTCAAGTGAATAAATCGTTCATGGAAAAAATGTTTGGCAAAATGATGCCAAGAGGACCTGAAAAAATGGGCTTATCAAAAATGAATATGGCTGGAATGGGTCCCAAGATGATAAAAGATATTATGAAAAAACACAACACGATGCCAGTGAGCGACCTTATTGAAATGGCAAAAGAACAGGATGTTAAGCTTGTAGCTTGCCAAATGACTGTTGATCTACTTGGATTTAAACAAGAAGAAATTATTGATGGTGTTGAATTTGCCGGTGTTGCTGCATACTTAGCTGATGCAGAAGATGGCAATGTCAACTTATTTATATAATCAAAAGATGATAGGGGGATTTATGAATGGAAGCATTGAAAACAAATTTTACGGTTGACGCGAAAGGTCTTGCTTGCCCGATGCCGATTGTTAGAACAAAAAAAGCGATTAATGACTTAAATCCAGGAGAGGTCCTTGAGGTTCTTGCAACGGATAAAGGATCAAAAGCTGATATTCAAGCATGGTCTAAGAGCTCAGGCCATCAGTATCTGGGAACCATTGAAGAAGGAGATGTGCTTAAGCATTATATCCGCAAAGCAAGTGCAAATGAAGAGAGAGATGCGGCAAACTTTGAGACTGTAGCTTCAAATGAAGAGCTTCAAACAGAGATGGACTCAAATTCAGATATCGTCATTCTTGATGTAAGGGAACCGGCAGAATTTGCATTCGGCCATATTCCGAACGCTGTTTCAATTCCTTTCGGCGAACTGGAAGAGCGCATCGGAGAGCTTAACAAAGATAAGAAAACCTACGTTGTATGCCGGACAGGAAGCCGAAGTGATATGGCGTCACAGACATTAGCCAAAAAAGGCTTCACAAACGTAATTAACGTTATTCCTGGAATGTCCGAGTGGAGTGGACCAACTGCAAAAAAAGTAAACTAAAAAAATTTAATCTTAATTATACGGTGGGAGGTATAAAAAGATGAAAGCAATGACTGCTAAAGAAGTAACAAAAAAGGTTATTAATAATGAAGAACTATTTATACTTGATGTGCGCAATGAAACCGACTTTAATGATTGGAAGATTGAAGGCAGAAACTTTGAATACTTGAATGTTCCATATTTCGACCTTCTTGATGGAGTAGAGCCTATTCTTGATAAAATTCCGGCAGATAAAGAGCTTTTAGTAGTGTGTGCAAAAGAAGGTTCTTCTGTAATGGTCGCAGAAATGCTTGAAGAAGCAGGACGCGATGCTTCCTACCTGACAGGCGGAATGAAATCATGGAGTGAATACCTTGAGCCTGTTAAAGTGGGCGATTTAAAGGATGGCGGAGAAATGTATCAATTCGTCCGCATCGGAAAAGGCTGCCTGTCCTACATGGTGATTTCAAACGGCGAAGCTGCAATCGTCGATGCAACAAGAATGACAGACGTATTTACTGATTTTGCTGCTGAAAAGAATGCAGAGATCAAGCATGTCTTTGATACACATCTCCATGCAGATCATATTTCAGGCGGACGCAAAATTGCTGAAAAAACGGGTGCTTCTTACTGGCTTCCTCCTAAGGATGCTGAAGAAGTAACATTTGAATACAACCGTCTTGAAGATGGAAACGAAGTAATGATTGGTTCTACTAAAATCAGCATTCAAGCTATTTACTCACCTGGCCATACAATTGGTTCAACATCTTTTGTAGTGGACGATCAATACCTTCTTTCAGGTGATATTCTATTCATCGATTCTATCGGACGTCCCGACCTTGCCGGTAAAGCTGGGGATTGGGCTGGAGATTTAAGAGAAACACTTTATAAACGCTATAAAGACCTATCAGGCGAATTAGTTGTTATGCCTGCACACTTCATGATTATTGAAGAATTAAATGAGGATGGCAGCGTATCAGAAAAGCTTGGCACATTATTTGCTAATAATCACGGATTAAACATTGAAGACGAAGGGGAGTTCAGAAAATTAGTTTCTGAAAATCTTCCTCCTCAGCCAAATGCTTATCAGGAAATCCGTGAAACAAATATGGGAAAAATCAGCCCGGACGAAGAAAAACAGCGTGAAATGGAAATCGGTCCAAATCGCTGTGCCGTAAGATAATGTTTTAGTAAGTTTAATTCAAAATATTAATTATAAAAATTGGAGGAATGGAACATGAACGCAGCAAAAGTACTGGATGCAAAGGGTTTAGCTTGTCCAATGCCCATCGTAAAAACGAAGAAAGCAATAGGTGAAATCGAATCAGGGCAAGTGCTTGAAGTTCATACAACAGATAAAGGCGCAGTTAAGGATTTGGCTGCCTGGACAGAGTCAACAGGACATGAGCTTTTAAAACATGAGGATGACAACGGAGTGTTAAAGTTCTGGATAAAAAAAGGCTAATCTATTGAAAAAATAAAAGGGGGTTTCGACTCCCTTTTATTGCTTAAAAGGAGGAGATGGCCACATGGATTTTACTTTTTTGATCGTTATATTTTTAATTGGTTTTATCGGGTCTTATATTTCCGGCATGGTAGGAATCGGCGGCTCAATCATTAAATACCCAATGCTCTTATACATTCCGCCGTTATTTGGATTAGCTGCTTTTTCTGCTCATGAAGTATCCGGAATCAGTGCAGTACAGGTATTTTTTGCAACAATCGGAGGTGTCTGGGCCTACAGGAAAGGCGGATATCTGAATAAAACACTAATTACTTATATGGGTTCAGCCATACTGGCAGGAAGTTTAATCGGAAGCTACGGTTCAAGGTTTATGACTGAAGGCGGCATTAACCTTGTATATGGTGTTTTAGCTTTAATTGCGGCAATCATGATGTTTGTACCGAAAAAAGGTTTGGATGATATCCCTTTGGATCAAGTAAAGTTCAATAAATGGCTTGCAGCCTTCTTTGCTTTGATTGTCGGCATCGGGGCTGGTATCGTCGGTGCAGCAGGTGCCTTTTTACTGGTTCCTATTATGCTGGTTGTATTGAAGATTCCTACAAGGATGACGATTGCGACATCACTGGCAATCACTTTTATTTCATCGATTGGATCTACAGCTGGTAAATTGGCAACCGGACAGGTAGACTATGTTCCTGCAGCCATTATGATTATTGCCAGCTTAATTGCTTCGCCATTAGGAGCTGCTTCAGGAAAGAAAGTAAATACAAAAATTCTCCAAGTTATTTTGGCTGTACTAATACTGGCTACATCCATTAAGATCTGGATGGATATTTTATAATTCTGGGGAGGGGGCAGCGGGTGCTGTTCCCTTTAATGTTTAACCTGTGGTTAAGCGGTAAAAATAATCGTATACTTCAGATAAGGGAGAGCTGTTTCTGATGGAAGAAACCAAAGAGTCGAAATACATACAGCAGCATCTGGCAAATGAAAGAACCTTCCTGGCATGGGTAAGAACATCGATCGCTGTAATTGGAATAGGCGTACTTGCTTCCACACTGCATTTTAATAATGTGCAGACAGTAAATAAGTTTGCGGACAGCATTGCCATTTTATTAAGTCTATTTTCTCTGGTTACCGGCCTGACAATCCTGGTTTACTCTACCTTGAATTATTTTCAGATCAGAAAAAGAATTAACCTGCAGACCTACTCATCATCCCGATCTCTAATATACTTAATAACAGCTGTTATCTTTTTGATATTTATCTTATTACTAATATATTTATTTGTTATTTTGATTTAAACTGGCGCATCCATGTTTTTAATAAACTAGTCTTAATGAATGGCTTTCTTTTTAAATCTACCGCCCCTGACTTCCGCAATATCAGCAACTGCTAAAAAAGCACCGGGATCTATTTCTTCAACGATGGATTTTAATTTCGCTTCTTCAAGTCTGGTGATGACACAAAAGATTACTTTTTTATCATCCCCCGTGTATGCACCTTCCCCATTTAAGTAGGTAACTCCTCTGCCCAGCCGGGCCATAATCGCATCGCCGATTACCTTATGCTTGTCGCTGATGATCCAGGCTGATTTTGATTCATCCAGCCCGCTGATAACAACATCAATTGTTTTGAAAGCAATGAAATAAGCAAGGATTGAATACATTGCCCGGTTCCAGCCGAAAACAAAGCCTGCCGTAGCAAAGATGAAGATATTGAAAAACATAATAATTTCCCCGACAGAGAACGGAAGTTTTTTATTTACCAGAATGGCCAGTATCTCTGTTCCATCTAAGGATCCCCCATACCTGATCACCATGCCGACCCCTACACCAAGAACAATGCCGCCAAATACTGTTGCTAACAGCAAGTCCTCTGTAAAAACAGGAACGTCGTGCAAAAGGAGGGTGGTTGCTGATAATACGGCAATCCCCAGCAGCGTAGAAAGAGCAAAGGTTTTCCCAATCTGCTTGTATCCTATGTAAAAAAACGGAATATTAAGGATGAAAATAAACCAGCCCAGTTTCCAGCCTGACAGGTGAGAGAGGATAATGGAGATCCCTACTATTCCGCCATCCAGAATTTTATTGGGCACAAGGAACTCTTCGATCCCCACGCCCATAAGTATGGCTCCAACTATGATGAAGAAAACCCTTTTTGCAAGCTTTCCTTTAGTCAATCCTTTATGTACATTTGCTTCCACAGCAGTTTCGAGTGAAACGTTCATAAATGACCCCCATTTTTATAAGATACCCGAGCATCTTTATGAGCTAATAACATAATATGATAGCTTGTGCCATTTTAGCTCAAATTAATGATCGGCAAGTCTGATAAACACTATATCTAATTATAACATTTCTTATTTTAGATGAGGGATTCATGGGTAAAAAATAAGCTTAGTACTGTACCCCTTTGTAAGGATCATATCTTTTTACCTGCCTGAATGAATATTTTATGAAAATACGATTAGTTCAAGGCTCTTCGGGGAAATAAACACATACAAGCAATTAGCTGAATAAGGGAGGGGGTAGTTATATGCATAAGGTTATTCAATTTGGCAAGAAGCTTGGAAAGGAGTTTAAGAATGATCGGGCAACCGGGCTTGCAGCCGAACAAGCTTATTATTATATGCTCTCCATTTTTCCTTTATTAATCCTGCTTATCTCCATTGTTCCATATCTATCACTGGATCCTCAAAAAGCATTAACATATCTGCAGAGTGTAATGCCGTCTGATTCGTTCAGTGTAATCGAGGATAATGTGGTAGATATCATTACGAAGCCAAACGGCGGTCTGCTGACTTTTGGTATTATAGGTACATTATGGTCGGCTTCTAATGGAATGCAGGCTTTCATAAGGGCTATGAATGATGCGTTTGATGTAAAGGAATCGCGATCATTTATAAAATCAAGACTTGTTTCCATAGGCTTAACACTTGGACTGCTTGCAGCATTCATTGTTGCCATGGTTCTTCCTGTATTCGGGAAAGTTATCTTGAATTTTATTGGGAATTTTATAAATATATCTGATGGGATGCAAATTCTGATCAATGTATTGAGATGGGCCGTTGCATTTATAATCATGGTTACAGTCCTGGCTATTCTTTATAAGGTCGCACCGAATAAACATTTTCCTTTCAAACAGGTATTGCCTGGTGCAATAGCTGCAACTGTTATGTGGCAGCTCATATCTTTTGGATTATCCTTTTACGTAAGCAATTTTGGAAATTATTCAGCCACATATGGAAGTCTTGGCGGAGTTATTGTATTAATGCTTTGGTTCTTTTTAACCGGCCTTGCGCTTGTTATAGGCGGAGAAATAAGTGCACTCTATCACCGAAATAATACATTCAAGCCGGGCAGCGGGAAGAGAGAGGATAAAGATAATTCAAAAGTACAATCGGATGGAGAAGCGTACCGTACACTTTCAATAAAATAGGACAAAATAAAACGAGGGCTCAGCCCTCGTTTTATTATATCGCAGTCTAACGGGCAGTAAGACCCTCACTTCAAGACTCAGAGGAATCAAAGGAGGATAAGTGGGGGTCAAACTGCCCGTAAAGGCCCGATTGATGAGATACAGTGAAACTTGCCGACGCGCAGGCAGAGGCTTAGTTGAACCAATCGGGTTCGTAGTGTCGATTGATCGAAGCGCTAGCGGAGATCTTAGCGACACTAGAACGCGACTAACAATCAGTGGGGGATAAGGAAAACCCCCACTGATTGAAGTTTCACTTTATCTGATGGATAAAAGGTATTTTAATGTTCCACCACTTTTTTATTTTCTTCGGTGTTTCTTTAACGGCGGACACTGTATTATTTAATGTTTGTTTCTTATAATTGATATCCCTTTGGATTTCTTTCTGGGTTGCTGTCAGTTCGTCAACCCCATTTCTCAATTGATCTGCTTTTAACTTCATGACAGTGCTAATTGCTGTCAGTTTCTTAATTGCGGGTTTGGAATCCTTGTAAGCTTTAAAAGCATAGATGCCCAGAAAAATCAGGGATGCTGCAATTAGAATCAAGCTGGCATATACAATGAACATTACGACCTGCCTCCTCATGCCGGGTTTTCTTATTATTTACCCATTAATTCAAAAAATTAACGTTAAATCTTTTTAACCAGCTTCAAGATAAAAGAGAATTCTCAGAATAAATTAAAGAATTGACGTTCAATTTTGAGTTTGCTAGAATTGGTTTCATTATATCAATATATAATTTGTGTTTGGGATAGGGCGCTGATTGACGTGCTCAGTCTTACATTTTACCTGTATATGTTCAGAGATAAGGTCTGAGCGTTTCTACCGGGCTGCCGTAAATAGCTTGACTACAGGGGATATAGCTTGTTTGAATAGGCATGCTATTTTCTTCTGTTTTTCTTAATGGCAGCTTCGCATATTGCGGAGCTTTTTTTATTTTCCACTAAAAAAGGAGGGGAATGGCATGTCATCTTTTTTCCAGTTTCATGAAAGAGAAACATCATACAAGCAGGAAACCATTGCAGGTTTAACCACGTTTTTATCCATGGCATATATTCTAATTGTAAATCCAATTATCCTTAGCCAGGCCGGAATGGATAAAGGGGCTGTTTTTACTGCTACGGCACTCTCAGCTATTATTGGCTCTTTATTAATTGGCCTGCTGTCCAATTATCCGATTGGGATTGCCCCAAGCATGGGTCTCAATTCTTTCTTCACTTTTTCTGTCTGCATCGGAATGGGTATTCCGTGGCAAACGGCGTTAACCGGTGTATTTATCTCAGGGATCTTATTTGTGATTCTAAGTTTATTAAAAATACGCGAAAAGATTATTAACATTATACCGAAGGATTTAAAGCACGCAATTGCAGGCGGCATCGGATTCTTTATTGCTTTCATCGGATTGAAAAATGCGGGTCTTGTTGTAGGAAATGATGCGACATTTGTTGCGATTGGCAATATTAAATCCCCAGTCACGCTGCTTGCTGTTTTCTGTTTTATATTAACAATCGTATTGATGGTAAGGGGTATTAAAGGGGCCATTTTTTATGGCATGGTCATCTCAGCTGCAGCCGGAATGTTAATTGGCCTTATTGATAAGCCGAAAAAAATCGTGGGGGCCATTCCGAGCCTTGAACCGACATTAGGAGAGGTTTTTCTGCATATTGATCAAGTCTTTACTCCGGAAATGCTGGCAGTAATATTTACTTTCTTATTTGTTGCCTTTTTTGATACTGCAGGTGCCTTAATAGCGATTGCAAGTCAGGCTGGCCTGATGAAAAATAATAAAATTCCTAATGCCGGCAAAGCGCTTCTGGCAGATTCCAGTGCTACTGTAGTAGGCTCTGTGCTTGGAACTTCTACTACTGCTTCCATGATTGAGTCCAGTTCAGGGATTGCGGCTGGAGGCAGAACAGGTTTTACTTCAGTGATCATCTCTGCATGCTTCGCGGTTGCATTATTCTTTTCTCCATTGCTCAGCGTGATAACGGCCGAAGTGACATCGCCGGCACTGATCATTGTTGGAGCACTGATGGCCATGGAGGTAAAACATATTGATTGGGGTAAACTGGAAATCGCTATTCCTGCGTTCGTGACCATTTTAATGATGCCGCTGACCTTCAGTGTAGCAACAGGGATTGCACTCGGTTTTATATTATACCCAATTACAATGCTTGCACTTAAAAGGCCAAAAGAGATCCATCCCATCATGTATGGACTATGCTTTGCATTTATGGGTTATTTTGTTTATCTTGCATAAGAGAAAGGGCTGCCTGTAGAGTCAGGCAGCCCTTTTGTGAATTCTATAATTGCCTTGAATAGTTCTTTCAATTTGCTGCTGTTTCTGTTGATATTATCTGCAGATGTTTGAGTCCATTCATTTGGTCTAAATTAAAAGGGAATAATAAAAATCATTGAACAATAAGCCAAAGTCATACATAATATATATGAGCATATATTCATATAAAAGAGGTGCATTATATGGGACACAGTCATGGGCACGATCATTCACATGATCACCATCACACTGGCAATAAAAAGGCTTTGCTGTGGGCATTTATTTTAATTGCTTCATTTATGATTGTAGAAGTGATTGGCGGAATATGGACTAACAGCCTTGCACTGCTATCGGACGCCGGACACATGCTGAGTGATGCAGCTGCGCTTGGCTTAAGTTTTCTGGCTATCAAAATAGGCGAAAAAAAGGCGACGAATTCAAAAACATTTGGCTATAAACGATTTGAAATCATTGCTGCTTCAATAAATGGAATTACACTGCTCTTAATTTCTCTCTATATTTTCTATGAAGCCTATCACCGCATTCTTGAGCCGCCGGCTGTTCAAAGTATGGGGATGCTCGTGATTTCATCGATCGGGCTCTTTGTTAATATTGCAGCAGCATTCATATTAATGAGTGGGGATAAGGATCACAACTTAAATGTAAGGAGCGCTTTTCTGCATGTTCTTGGTGACCTGCTTGGTTCGGTTGGAGCTATTGCGGCTGCGCTTTTAATTTATTTCTTCGGATGGGGACTTGCTGATCCGATTGCCAGTGTAATAGTAGCAGTTCTTATCCTTGTAAGCGGATGGAGAGTTGCAAAAGAGTCTTTCCACGTATTAATGGAGGGAACACCTTCCCACCTGAACCCTGAGGATATTAAAAGTGCGCTCCTCGGACTTGCACATGTAAAAGATGTTCACGATCTTCATATTTGGACGATTACTTCCGGTTTTCCTTCTCTTAGCTGCCATCTTGTAATTGAAAATGATGGCGGCCACGATGCAGTCCTTCATGCTGCTCAATCTATACTGCATGATGAATATGGGATTGAGCATAGCACGATACAAGTGGAGGGAGAAAGAAAAGGCTGTCCCGGTCATAATGAAAGCTGCAATTAATAAGGCCCTAAGGAAAGCTTATTCATGAATGCTGGCTATGTTCAATTGCCTGATTCAATAAACTTATAACATGTTCATCATCATGGCTGTAGAAGAGAGTAGTTCCTTCACGGCGGAATTTTACCAGACGCAGGTTTTTCAAAAAGCGAAGCTGGTGAGAAACGGTTGACTGAAGCAGGGATAGATTTTCGGCAATTTCATTTACAGAATACTCTCCGTGAAATAATAAGTGAAGAATTCTAAGCCTGGTTGGATCTGATAAAGCTTTGAAAGTCTGGGAAACCATGAATAAAGTTTCTTCATCCAGGTCGGCTGGGTACACTGGGTTTTCATCTGTCATTTTGATCACCTCTCCCTTTCATTATAAGTCTGTTTTATATAAAACGAAACCGCAGAGATGGTCACTCTGCGGTTTTAACTTATTAGTTTGCCTTTCTGATTTCCTTGTGAATTTCATCAACCAGTTTTTTCATTTCTGCATGGATTTTTTCTTTATCAAGATTTAATTCCGTTTTTATTTCTGGTAATGATTTTCCTTGTTCCCTCATTTGGATTATTTCTCCCAGATCCTTATTTGCCGCCTTTGCCATGGCTGCACCTGAAACAAGGAAACGAAGAGGGACTCCTTTCTCAAGATACCCCTGCAGCACTTGAGTCGATTTGCCGGAATGCTCGGAGATCTTTTGCAGAACAACCTGCTTGTTCGCTTCCAGGAATTTATCCATGTGATGATGATGCTTCTTTATTTTTTCTAAATCCACACCATACTGCTGTGCTGTTTTTTCCCAGGAGGAGTTATTTTTTTTATAAAAATTCAATACCTCTGCAACCTGATTATTTGAAAACTTTGCAATGTGGGCAGCTATGAAGATTTCTTTTTTTGTGAATCCTTGTTCCTGAAGGGTTTTCATTAAGGATTCATCGATCATTCTGTGATGGTGTTCATGTTTTGGCTCCTGTGCGGGTGATTTTCCCTTTGGCGCTGTTTCCGCATTAACCGATAAAGCGGTCCCTAATAATAAAATGCAAAAAGATAGTAGTAATAGAAATTTTTTATTCATCTTATACTGGACTCCTTTCAAAATGATAAGTCTTATTTAGCATTTCCCAAGATATTGATAACAATAAAAAATTTGGTTGACTTTATAGAAAAGGCTCCTTTCGTAAAGTTTTGTTGTTTTACATAACTTAGTTTTATTTACTTAGTTGATTGGAGCGGAGGGCACAGATCCTCGAAAATGCTGACGCATTTTCTTCGTGCGGTGTTCGTTCGAGGAAGCTTTTTCAATGTCCTGCGGGAGGAGAGGGAAGTGTGAGACCCCGCAGGCGTAGCCGAGGAGGATCGCATTCCTCCCCGCGGAAAGCAAGTGCCTGCAGCGGAAATCAACGGGCTGAATTTATAAGCAAAACACAATATTCTTTGAAGAAAATTCTTAGAAAAACATTAAGGTCAGAGATATTCATTGAAAAAAAACACTCATTTCGATTACATTAAGAATAAAAGACTGTTCAGGGGCGGTGAAGGGAAAATGAAAATACTTGTTGTGGAAGATAATGAAAGTGTCTGTTCAATGCTGGAGATGTTCTTTATGAAAGAAGGGTATCAGGGTGTTTTTGTTCACGACGGCCAGCGGGGATTTGAGCATTTTAATAAAGAAAAATGGGACTTAATTATTGTTGATTGGATGCTTCCGGTCATGGATGGAGTGACGCTCTGCCGGAAAATAAGGGAACTGAGCAAGGTTCCGATTATTATGCTGACGGCTAAAGACAGCGAATCCGATCAGGTTCTGGGCCTTGAAATGGGTGCCGATGATTATGTGACCAAGCCATTCAGTCCGCTGACGCTGATGGCCAGGATCAAAGCGGTAACACGCAGGTTTCAGGCTGAAGCAGGATCAGGGGAAGACCCACAATATGTTGCCAGTGGATACTTCAAAATCAGCAAAGAATCCAGAGAGGCATATTATAATGGGCAGCTTCTCAAGAATTTGACCCCAAAGGAATTTGACCTGCTGTATTATCTTGTAAAACATCCGAAACAGGTTTTTACAAGAGAGCAGCTGCTCGATAGTGTATGGGGATATCAGTTTTATGGAGATGAAAGAACGGTAGATGTACATATAAAGCGGCTTCGGAAAAAAATAGGCACGGATGAGCAGCCCTTTATTCATACGGTATGGGGTGTAGGTTATAAATTCGATGAAACGGCAGCGGAAAATGAAGGTTAAATATTTTTATCAGCTGCTGATCAGCCATGTCAGCATCCTTATACTGGCCTTCCTGTTATTAAGCCTTCTATTCTCCCAGTTTGTGGAGAATTATATTTTTGAAAATAAAGTGGAAGAGCTCGATTCCTATGGAGAGCAGATCCTGACAGACATAACAGTCAGGATAGAGGGGGATGAACAATTTCTGACAGAATACAGCCAGCTGCTCGATGCCAGAAACATCAAATACATTCTCTTTGATCATAAAGGAAGGGTCTTGTACCCTGAACTTAAATCGGATCCGATGATTCAGCTGACCAAATCCGAGTGGGCTGAAATTTCGAAAGGAAAAAAAGTAACTGTAAAGCATGATATAGAACGTTTCGGCCAGGAGGTAACATTGGTTGCCCTGCCATATATGCAGGAGGGCAATATTGTTGGCGGAGTTTTGCTTCTGTCCCCAATAACAGGGGCTATGGAGGTTGTCAGCCAATTAAATCGATTTTTATTATATACCATTTTTATTTCACTCTCTGCGACCATTCTTTTAAGTCTGGTTCTTTCTAAAAATCTGATCAAGAGGATAACGGAGCTTAGGAATGCTGCCTCTATGATTTCATCCGGTAACTATGATATCAATGTTCCCTACACCTATATGGACGAAATTGGTGAACTGGCTAAAGACTTTAATGATATGGCAGCAAGATTGAGGGAATCTAATGAAGAAATCAGAAGACTGGAAAATAGAAGAAGGAAATTCATTGCTGATGTCTCGCACGAGCTTCGGACTCCTCTGACCACTATCAGCGGTTTGGCTGAAGGCATTAAGGGAGGTCTGATCCCGGAGGCGGATACAGAAAAAGGGATGATTCTGATAGACAGGGAAGCAAAGAGGCTTATCCGGCTGGTGAATGAAAATCTGGATTATGAAAAGATCCGTTCCAATCAGCTGCAGCTGAATAAAATGGATATTGATCTCATGGAAGCCTTTGAAATTGTTAAGGAACAGCTGGAAATTCAGGCAGAGAAAAAGGGAAACAGGATTTATATAGAGGCTGAAGAAGGGGTTTCAGTTTATGCGGATTATGACCGGCTAATTCAGATTTTGGTTAATATTGTAAAAAATAGCATTCAATTCACCGAGCAGGGCTCCATATTTATTAGGGGCAAAGAAAATCCCGATCAGACATTGATCGTAATAGAAGACACGGGTATAGGCATCGATCCGCAAGAAATTGAGTCGATCTGGCTGCGTTTTTATAAAGCGGATTTATCCAGGACCAATCATTCGTTTGGTGAGTTTGGCATTGGTCTTTCCATTGTAAAACAGCTTGTTCAGCTGCACAGCGGAGAAATTACTGTCAGCAGTGAAAAGGGGGAAGGGACCAAATTCAAGATTAGATTTCCGCGGGAGCAATAAGGTCAAATAAAAGGAACAGCACTCAAACAGGCTGTTCCTTTTATTATTTAAGACAATACTTCTGATTCAGTAAAAGGCACTTCTTTTGCAGGTGCCGGCTCTTCTGTTTCAGGTACTGCTGTCACTTCAACATACTTAATGTGGTGCTCTTCCATATCGAGAATTTTAAATCGATATTTTTCGTGCTCGATAATATCACCTTGTTTGGCTTCGTAATTCTCAGTCAATATCCATCCGCCAATGGTATCAACATCTTCATCATTAATATCGGTACCCAGCAAGTCGTTGACTTCGCTGACAAGAACTTTTGAATCAATGATATATTGGCCTTCTTGCGTCTTTCTGACCATCGGTACTTCATCCATGTCGAACTCATCACGGATCTCGCCAACAATCTCTTCAATGATATCCTCAACAGTCACTAGCCCCGAGGTACCACCGTATTCATCCATTAAGATGGCCATGTGGATGCGTTCTTTTTGCATTTTAAGCAGCAGCTCATGGATAGGGATGCTGTCAATGACCCGGATAATGGGACGAATATATGATTCAAGAGTGCTTGATGATAATTCCCGGTTCATAATGAGATCTGTCATGACTTCTTTAATATTGACCATGCCAATGATATGATCCTTATCTCCATCTATAATGGGATATCGAGTAAATTTCTCTTCCTGAACGATTTGCAGGAAATCTTCAAGTGTATCATCTTTTGAGAGAGAAACAATTTCAGTACGCGGAACCATGATTTCTTTCGCGATCCGATTATCAAACTCAAAGATTTTATTTACATACTTAAACTCAGATTGGTTAATTTCGCCGCTTTCATAGCTTTCTGATAAAATAATGCGAAGTTCTTCTTCAGAATGTGCTAATTCGTGTTCAGAAGCAGGCTTTAGTCCAAACATGCTGGTCAATAGGCGGGCAGAACCATTCAACGCCCAAATGATCGGATACATAATCCGGTAAAACCAGATTAAAGGACGTGTTGTTAAAAGTGTTACCGCTTCTGCTTTTTGTATCGCCAGAGTCTTTGGAGCCAATTCTCCCACAACTACATGCAGGAAGGTGATAAAAGCAAAAGCAATGCTGAATGAGATAACATGCGAAATGGATGAAGGCAGACCGAAACTATTTATCACCGGACGCAGCAGATGTTCAATTGTCGGCTCACCCAGCCAGCCAAGACCGAGTGCTGTAATGGTAATTCCCAGCTGGCAGGCTGAAAGGTATTCATCCAAATTGGAAATCACTTTCTTCGCAGCAATTGCATTTTTATTGCCTTCTTCAATTAGCTGATCAATTCTGGAACTTCGTATTTTAACAATGGCAAATTCCGAAGTAACGAAAAAAGCCGTTAAAGCAATTAAAATGGCTATAAAAACCAAGTTTAATATGTCCAAATAAGTTCCCCTTATCCCGCCTAAACGGGCAGGGTGTCACCTCCTGATTTTGTGAAAAATGGGATTAGCTAGTTAAGCCGGAAAGGGAACGGAGCAATGCAGTACTTTCGGCAGTCAGCTTTCTGGAGAAGCCATCCTTCTGCTCCTCATTCATTGTATTGATGAGCGGCATGAGCACAGCTATTTCCTGTTGCAGCTGTTTCATCTGTAATGTGACTGCGTTAATATGCTTTTCAACTTCCCCAGTCTGAATCTCCCTTTTCGTTTTCATTTCTAGTTTTCTCTTAATCTCTTCAAGTGGAAGATGCAGTATTTTGCATTCTTCAATAAATCTTAGATCAGACAATACTTCTTCTGAATATATGCGATAATTTGATTTTGAGCGTTTCGCTTTTATTAGGCCAATGCTAGTGTAGTAGTCAATCGTTCTTTTAGAAACGTTAGCAATATTGGCTAATTCGCCGATACGATAGTAAGCCCCATCATATCACCTCTGTTTTGAATACTTATATCTCCATAATAATGCTTTACAACAAGAGATATAGTTAGAATCAATTATACGTTAGCGGAAACCGTACAGTCAAACGTAGCAGTTTGGAAAAAAGGATTACATTTATTTTATGAAATTATTCATTAAATATGAAGTAAAAATATTCGGAAAAATAAAAAAATAAAAGGGTTTCGAAAAGATGCAGCTTAATCTGTCCGCCATGCAGCAAAAAACCGGGAGCAAAAGTGCGCTCCCGGTTTATAAAAAATACAGAATTACATTTTCACAACTTCTATATAAGAAATATGGTGTCCATCCATTTCTTTAATAATAAATCTGTATCCTTCTTCTTCAATAAAGTCTCCCTGAACAGCATCATACTTCTGTGTCATGATCCAGCCGCCGATAGTGTCCACATCATCATCAGATAATGTTGTTCCCAGGAGATCATTTGCTTCTGAAATCAGCAGTTTCGCATCAAGGATATATTGGTTTTCCCCTGACTTTTGGATAAGCGGAAGTTCATCGGCATCAAATTCGTCCCGGATTTCACCTACGATTTCTTCCAGGATATCTTCTGCTGTGACCACTCCGGCGGTTCCGCCGTACTCATCAAGGAGAATTGCCATATGTGAACGCTCCTTTTGCATTCTAAGGAGCAAATCGTGTATGGGGATAGTTTCAATCACCCTGATGACAGGTTTAATATATTGCAGTAAGGGGTGTTTGCCTTCACATTTTTTTCTTACACAGTCAGTTAAGATTTCCTTTACATTAATGATCCCGAGAATATTATCCTTATCACCCGCCGTAACCGGATAGCGGGTATATCGCTCATTCAATATTAGATCGAGGGTTTCTGACAGTGATGAATCTTCCGGGATGGTAACAATCTCGGTCCGCGGAACCATAATCTCTTTGGCGATTCTATTGTCAAATTCAAATATTCGATCAACATACTGGTATTCGGATGGATTAATTTCACCGCTCTTTAAGCTTTCAGACAGGATAATCCGAAGTTCTTCCTCTGAATGGGCCATTTCGCTCTCTGAAACCGGCTTCAGTCCAAATAATCCTGTAACAATTCTGGCTGAACCATTTAAAATCCAGATAAACGGATACATAATCCTATAAAATAATATTAATGGCTTTGAAAAAGTTAAAGTTATGGCCTCAGCTTTTTGAATGGCAAAGGTTTTTGGCGCAAGCTCTCCAATGACCACATGGAGAAATGTCACAACAGCAAAAGCAATGATAAAGGAGAGAAAATGAGTTATAGAAGCCTGCAAGTTAAGGCTTTCAAATACAGGATGAAGCAATCTCTCAATAGTCGGTTCACCCAGCCAGCCGAGGCCCAGTGCGGTGATTGTAATTCCAAGCTGACAGGCAGATAGATATTCATCCAGACTGCTAATTACTTGTTTTGCAGAACGGGCTTTAGGATTTCCCTCCAGCATAAGCTGATCAATTCGTGATGTCCGCACTTTAACAATGGCGAATTCAGATGCCACAAAAAAAGCGGTTAATGCGATTAATAAAAATAATAAGAATAGGTTAAGGGTGATCATATATATCCCTTACACATATGTAAGGGGCAGGCACCTCCTTTATTATAAGTACTTTTCCCTTATTCATGAATTTTACAAATAAACCATGAATAAAGGATTTGCTTTATATGAAATTACCCTTAATTAAGAGATGTAATCTGGAAAAATAAATAATGCAGGGAAAAATAAAAAAGCCTGAGCAGGCTTTTTGTTTAAACTATAAGAATGAACTTTTAACTTCGAGAATTGTCTAGCTCCAGCGCCTACCCCCTCGAGGTCACAAGCCGTTCCTCCCAAAAAGGCAAAGAACGCCTTTCCGGGAGGAACGTCTTGTGCTTGAGGCACGCAGGACAAGGAAGGCAGCATAATCATCGCACGACCAAAAGCGACAGCTTTTGAGAGGATGCGGGTCATGCAGACGTTGCCACAGGACGTGGCGTTTTTTAGTCTGCGTTCCTTCGTGGGCAAGGCGCTCGCGCTTTTCTTAAACACTCCATTCTCTTGCCAGAAGTCCATATACGGCAAGGTCGTGATATCGATTATAAAGATACTCGCCATCCCGGATGATTCCTTCCTGGCGAAAGCCAAGCCGTTCAGGGATCGCACGGCTTTTCCCGTTTCTGATCCCGCAGCGTATCTCGATGCGGTTCAGTTTTAAATCAAAAAAAGCATGATTGATCATGGCCTGCACGCTTCGTGTCATAATTCCGCTACCCTCAAAATCTTCTGCAAGGTAGTATCCAATGCTGGTTTGTCTGCTGTTCCAGTCGATCTGGTGAAAACCAATAGAGCCTGCAAGTTTTCCCTGATAACGGATTCCGGCATTAAAGCCGTTATTATCCGCAAACTGTTTCAGCCATATAGGAATGATCGAATGATACTGAACAGGTGAAGCCATATTATCTACCCATGGAAGCCATTCTCTTAAGTGGCTGCGGTTCCTGTCCACCAAGCTGAAAAGCTCTTCTGAATGATGAAGCTGGAACAATTGCAATTCTATATCTTTATCTACTTTTAAAGAAAACAAGTGACAAACCTCCTCAAACAATCTGACAATTATATTAATAATAATCTGAAAGCAAATAAAAATATATGCTTTTTTGTTTATATCATATAAGCATTTTTAGCATTGAAGACGAAAAAGCTGATCCCCGGATTCGGAGTCAGCTCATGTCTTTAGTCAGCTTTTCAGTTGGCAGAGATATGCTGAACACGGTCCAGTCTGATTCGGTATCACAGGTCAGAGTCCCTTGATGCTTTTCAATTATCTCTCTGCAGACAAATAGCCCCAGCCCCGTGCCGAGTGTTTTTGTTGTAACAAATGGTTCAAAAATGGAATTGATAAGATGATCCGGGATTCTTGGTCCGTTGTTAGAAATATCCAGTTTGATTTGGCCGTCTGGAGTCCATTTGCTTTTAATATAGATGACAGGGTCGCTCCGGTACTGTGTAAGCACATCAATGGCATTGAAAATAATATTAATGAGAACTTGACGGATTTCATCAGCATAGCCATTTAAATATATATCTTCTTTCATGTCCTGAAGAATTTTAACCTTTCCATCCAGGATACTGGGATATAGAAATATCAGTACTTCATCTATTAATTCATTTAGAGAGAAAGTGATTTTTTCTTTTCCAATCAGTTCCTTTTTAGATAGGAGCAAGAATTGTGAAATTCTAAAATTCAGCTGCTCCAGTTCATTAGAAATGATATCCAAATACTTCATGGAGGGGTTTTCGGATCTTAACAGCTGAATGAACCCTTGTACAGAGGTAAGCGGATTTCTGAACTCATGTATAAAGCTTGAAGTCATTTGGCCCAGAAGGGTTAATCTGTCTTTATGGGTGGAATCGATAAATTGTGTCTTTTCCTTAATAATCTGATCTTTGGCATCCGTATATCTGGAGACAGCGTGATATAAGAATTTGTCGAAGCAATAACCGATTCTTTCGAACTGTCTCTGGAGATCGTGATAATGAATTTCGGAACGATTCAATATATTGAGAACGATTGTTCTTCCCAAGTTGACATTATAGACAAAGTCTCCAATATTAATATCTGCTTTTACTCGCTGTTCAGCGACTGAGTAGGCCAGTTTTTGAATATAGTTTTCTAGTTCTTTCCCGTCTTTTATCAAAATTTGAATAATTAATTGGAACATGGCGTCGCCATTATCTTTGATTTTATCTTTAAAAGGATCATCCTTATTTATGAGGATTTTATCATTCCATTCACTTAAAAGGCTTTCTTTTTCCGTTAGCAGAAGTTTCAATATGGCATTATTTGTTTCAATTGTCATGTTATCCTCCACTTTTTTGCATAATAACAGTTAACCCATAGATTTCGATAGAATACAGCAAAATCCTCTGTTAATTTAATGGAAAATATCAGTAATTTTTTTCCTGGGGATTATGGTCAACTTTGTGACTAAAAGCACAGTCATTTTTTTGTGATAATTGGTATAGTTAAAGAAAAAGGCAGTGTTTTATTTGAAAAATGGTTATTATTTCTTTTATAATATAGAAACAGGTGTAAATTTACACCAACAATAAAAAGGGAATGAAGCTGCATTGACTAGAGATGAAATTATACTGAAAGTTTCAGATAAGATCCGTCTTATTCGTACAGAGGCAGGATACACACAGGATAAGATGGCGGAAATTATTGGTGTTTCAAAAAAGACCCTGGTTCAAATTGAGAAAGGGCGAGCAGAGGCAGGCTGGTCGACAGTGGTAGCTGTTTGTGCATTATTCAGAGAAACGGAAACAGTCCGATTCTTGTTTGGAAATGAACCACTTGAAGTTTTGGAGACAATTGCCAGAGAAGGAATCGATTATAGAAAGGAAAAGACTCTTGGCGGAAAGCTCTGGTGGAGGGAATTAAAGAGAAGCAACAGTTTGATCCTTCAGCAGAATATCATCAGCCAGCACTACCGGATTATTGATCAGGACCACTTTAGAATTTACAGCAGTTTCGACGAATTGTCTTCTAAAGAACGGTTTGAGGAGCTGGCAGCAGAGAATAAAGACCTTCACCAATAATAGCTTTATCCACATAAAAAAGCAGCCGCCGGGCTGCTTTTCTGTATTAAGGGATTTGCGGATTTTCCTTTTCTTTAGCTATAAGCACCGGGCAAGGAGCATTTCTGGCAATTTTTGTACTGGTGCTCCCAAGGAACATCTTTTTAATTCCGCCTTTGCCTGAGCTTCCCACAATAATTAAATCGGCGTTTTCAGCTGCTGCATATTCACATATGCTTTCTGCCGGGCTTCCCTCAATAACATCGAACTTTGCATTAATGCTGTAAGGCTCAAGAATTTCCCTTGCATTGTAAAAAGTATTGTCTACACTATGCTTTACTCTTGCGTGTGTATTGGAAGATGATTCATCGTGATATACCGGAAGAGGGGGGATCTGGATTCCTTCCAGCAGATAGCCATTTGTTCTTACAGGCTCTACCGCTTTTTCATTGTTTATGGGAATATTTTCAACTGTTTCTTCAAAGACCTGAGCAACCAGGAGCTGAGCTTCAGGGTTTTGTTTTACTAATCCGATTGCCATATTCAAAGCCTGTCTGCTTCCGTCTGTATCATCATAGCCCAGTACAATTTTATTAAAATTCATTAATGTTCACTCCTTCTTAAGGTAAGGAAACTTATTGTTTATATACCCTCTGCTGCGAAGAGTAAATCATAAAAATACAGCTTGAAAACAAAATACCCCCATAAAAAATGACCGTGCTCCGTAAATTCTAATGCACAATTTTCAGCATAGTGAAGAGTAACATTGGGAATTTCAGGGTATTTTTTATATGACCTTCAGAAATTTGCATGGAAACAAATACTATATAAAAACATATTCTTTGAAGTTATGCTGTTATCGGTGTAATCTGAAGACTTCCGCACAAATGCAAATTAATCATCAGCAAGAATTTGGAGGAAATATGAGAAAGAAAACTTCAGTTATTAAAAAGTTTCAGTCAACTTGGAATA
The DNA here is from genome assembly GCF_000565285.1 of Cytobacillus firmus DS1. Classification (GTDB taxonomy): domain Bacteria; phylum Bacillota; class Bacilli; order Bacillales; family Cytobacillaceae; genus Cytobacillus; species Cytobacillus firmus_A. The sequence continues at coordinate 72,825 of NZ_APVL01000002.1, forward strand.
AGCTTCACTTGACACAGGTATCCATATTGCTTGCATCTACTTTGGTCCTGGCTTTCTTAAGCTTCGTCTATTTTTCATATAAGGATGCGGATATAAGTGCACTCGAAGCAGGGCTTGCACAATCCACAGTCATTTATGATGCTGATGGGGAAGTAGCCAGCAAGATCTCTGCAAATAAAAATGAAGGCATCTCAATTGATCAAATTCCTGATCATATGAAGAATGCGGTTATTGCCATTGAAGACCACCGTTTTTATGAACACGGGGGCATCGATTTAAAAGGTATAGGCAGAGCGTTCTTTACAAACCTGAAGGCTGGCGGAATTGTTGAGGGTGGCAGTACACTTACCCAGCAGCTGACTAAAAACGCCCTATTGTCTGCAGAAAAAACATATAAAAGGAAGCTTGAAGAATTCTTCCTTGCACTTGAGATAGAAAAGGAATACAGCAAAGATGAAATTCTTCAGATGTATTTAAACCAGGTTTATTTTGGGGAAGGCGCCTGGGGGATAAAACGAGCGGCGATGAAGTACTATGGAAAGGATGTTGAGGATCTCTCCATTAGCGAAGCAGCACTGCTGGCAGGGCTGGTTAAAGCCCCATCAGCCATCAATCCTTACCAAAATGAAGAAAAAGCGATTGAAAGAAGAAACCTTGTGCTTGATCGGATGAAGGAACACAGCTTTATTTCAGAAAAGGAATGGGAAAAAGCTAAGAATGAAAAACTTGTCTTTGAAGATGGCGGGGGAGATCCTCTTAAAGGGAAATACCCTTACTATGTAGATGTTGTTCTTGAAGAGGCTATAAATAAGTATAATATTTCCCTTGATGATCTTCTTAGTAACGGTTATCAAATTTACACAGAGCTTGATCAGGATATGCAGAGCAGTGTAGAAGAAACTTACAAAAATGATCAATTATTCCCTAAAGGTACGGGAGATCAGCCGGTGCAAAGCGGAGCCATACTTTTGGATCCAAAGAATGGCGGAATCCGCGCTCTTGCAGGGGGAAGAGGTGAACATACCCTTCTTGGCCATAACCGTGCCGTTCATAAAGTGGGCCAGCCCGGATCGACAATGAAGCCGATTGTGCCATACGCAGCAGCACTGGAATCGGGTTGGAAGATCACAGATGAACTTAAAGATGAAAGAATGACATTTGGCAAAGATTATGAGCCGAATAACTATAATGGACAGTTCCGGGGAAATGTGCCAATGTATGAAGCAGTCAAGGACTCTTTGAATGTTCCTGCAGTATGGCTTTTGGATGAGATTGGCGTGGAAAAAGGGGTAGATGCGGCGAAGAGATTTGGCATACCTGATGACGCCATCAATCAAAATCTAGCACTTGCTCTTGGGGGCACAAGTGAATGGGTTTCTCCTCTGACCATGGCACAGGCATATGCTGTATTTGCAAATGGCGGCGAGAGGCCGGAAGCCCACTCCATTACAAAAATAGTTGATAAAGATGGAGTCACAGTAGCAAAGTGGAAAGGTGAGAATACAACAGTCATTTCCGAGGATGTTGCAGATAAAGTAACAACCATGCTTCTAGGTGTAGTTCAGCATGGTACAGGGAAGGCTGCCCAAATACCAGGCAGAGAAGTTGCAGGGAAAACAGGAAGTACACAAATGACCATCGAAGGCATTGACGGAGTTAAAGATCAATGGTTTGTCGGCTATACACCACAGCTTGTAGGTGCTGTATGGGTAGGCCATGATAATACAGATGCAAATAATTATCTTACAACCACCAGCAGTGAAGGTACGGCTCCGATATTCCGGGCAATCATGTCAGAAGCCCTGAAAAATCAGGAAGCAGAGTCATTTAATGTCCCTCATATTGCCGGTCTGATGGAACAGAGGCAAAGGGAGCAGCAAAGAAAAGTATGGGAAGAAAACATAAAAAAAGAAACAGAGAAGATAAAAGAAAGAATTGAAAAAGAAAAAGAGAAATGGAAAGAGAAATGGAATAAAGGGAAAGGAGAAGGTAAAGAGAAAGATAAGGAAAAAGATAAAAAGAAAGATAAAGAAAAAGAAGAATGACAATATATAAATTGCATGAGTACAGTGAAAAGCTGTACTTTTTTATATTCGATCAAAATAAAAAGGCCTGAAAAGGCCTTTTTGATTTATTAGAATAACCAGCTGATTAGCGCGCCAATTACCACAATCGCTCCAACAACCATAAAAATTGTACGTATCATCTATTTTCACTCCATTCACTCTGCAATAAAATTGTCATTTATAGCTGAATTGTTTCAGCTGTGTTGATTAAACGTTTTTCTGACATGCGAAGCACAGAAACATGGTTTCTGCACATGTCTTTGATGTGCTCCAGATGGTTCTGGACTTCAGTCCCTTCCACAATGATCTTCAGACTCGTTTGCGGTTTCACTGTTAAAAGGAAAGATACTAATTTAGAAAGGTTTGAGGCATCCACCGCTTTGTGTTTGCTGTAGAGATAAGTGGTACCTTCAAATTGTTTGGACGCCTGGTAAATTTCAAGCATTTTCTTCATTGTGAACTTGTTTTGAACTAATACATTAGTAGAAATAATTTCTTTCATTTTAAAAATCTCCTTTTAAAAAAGTATTTTATATATTAATCGCTTAATGATGTGGTTGTACTAAGGAATTACCCCGGTGATCACAACCGTAAACCACCCGGGTTCCAAGTGTGAATAATTACCTTTTAATTCATCCGTATATAGGGGGTGAGTCACCATCAGTCTGCAGGAGGAGATAAAAACCATCAAAAGCCGCTTTATCAAATGGTTGTCTCAATTTATATTTGTGATATAAACAGGAAACTGAGGTAAAAGGGATGAAAAAATTCAAAGAAATTTTTCAAAATGCCAATTATGTAAAATTGTTTTTCGCCAACTTTACTTCTCAGATGGGCAGCACGATTGGTTTAACAGCATTTATGTTTTATTTGCTGGATCGTTTCTCGGATCAGCCATTTTATGCAACCTTAACTGAATTGATGTTCTCTGTTCCGACCTTGGCGGTATTTTTTTTAGTTGGAGTGTTTGCGGATAGGATGGATCGTCAGAAAATAGCTTATCATTGTGATTGGATCAGCGCGTTATTATCCATGGTGCTTTTACTGACTATTATTATTGGCTGGATGCCGCTGATATTTGCAGTAATGTTCCTGAGGAGTGCCATTCAGAAATTTTTCTTTCCCGCTGAACATGCAATGATTCAAGGTATATTGAAAAGTGAAGATTATACAACTGCTGCAGGCCTTAATCAGGTTGTGATGAGTCTTTTCATGCTGTTCGGAAACGGCCTTGGCATTTTTGCATACTGGACAGTGGGAGTATACGGTGCAATTGTGACTGATGCACTTACCTTTATCATCAGTGCATTATTAATAAAATCCTGCCGTATTCCCGAAGAGGTCCGTCTGCCAAATGGTGTACATGGGCTTAAAGACTTGAATATCCCGCTTGTCTTCAAGGACTTTAATCTGGGGATGAAATATATTCTCCAGCACAAATTATTATCTGCCTTGCTTGTTGGTTTCTTCGTTTTCGGAGTGGTAAACGGCGGATTTTCAGTCATGCCTATTTTTATGCTGAAATATAAGCTCGAGCCGCAATCCTATGAGGAATATTCAGTCCTGCTCGGAATAGTATTTGGGGTTGGCGTTCTGATTGGCAGTTTTGCTGCTTCTTTGCTTACTCAAAAATTCAAACTTTATCAGTTGATCATTGCCGGACTGCTGTTATCCGGAAGCTTCATCATTGCTGCCTCATTTGCAGAAAACACGTTTATTTTCCTTTCTTTAGTATTTGCTGCAGCTTTTGGCCTCCCTTTAGTGAACATCGCAATTGGCGGCTGGATGCCAAGCATTGTTGATCCGAAGATGATGGGAAGAGTACAGGGATGGATAAGCCCGCTGATGATGCTTTCTCAATCCATAACACTCGGATTTATTGCCGTCAGCTTTCCGGGGTTTCTCAGAGTGGAAATGCTATATTGGATGGTAGGCGGCTGTTTAGCACTTGTCGGTGTATTTTACAGCCTCGTTCTCCCGGGATTAACGAAAAGATCAGAAAAAAGTGGTGAAGCACATTCTTTGGAACACACTGGTGCAGTATAATGTAATAAAAGGCAAAATAGTCCCTATGAATAGGGGCTTTTTATGTATGAAAAAATATTTTTAAATAAATAATGAACCTTTTCATCTCTTAAACGTCTTATGAGTAAAATTAACAGTTAACAATGGGATGATAAGAAGAGAGGAAAGAAGCTGATGGAGGAGAAAGACCTTATAGTAAGTGCCAAACTAGGCGATCAGCTCGCTTTTGCTATGCTTTTTAAAAATAACTATCCCTTCCTGGTTAAATACTTAATCAAAATCACCATGAATCCCGATGCAGCTGAAGAGCTTGCTCAGGAAACAATGGCCAAATGTGTTGAAAAAATCGGCCTGTTTAATGGCAAATCGAAATTTTCCTCCTGGCTGATATCCATTGCTACGAATTTGTATATTGATCAGAAGCGAAAGTCTAAAAGAGAGAGGAACTGGAAAGCACAGGAAGAAGTTTTCAGACGCATGAAATGGCATCTTGAAAGCCGAAATGAAGAATGGAATGATGCCTTATCCGCCTTGGGAAAACTAAAAGACGAGATTAGGATACCTATCGTTCTTAAACATTACTATGGCTACTCGTATGAGGAAATAGGAAAAATGATGAACATATCTTCAGGCACTGTCAAATCAAGAGTGCACAATGGAATCATGTCTGTAAGAGAGGAGTTGAAGCTTCATGGTGAACAGGAAAGTGCTGCAGCTGGAACACGATCATCAAGATGAACATTTTCTGGCTGCAGTTAAAGAGATAGAAGACGGGTTGGAAATGCTGGATGAAAATGTCCCGGTATATACACCTGATCTGCAATTTTTTGAAAACATAGTTGCAGAGCAAAAACAGGCAATGAAAAGGAATTTGATCAGGGAGTTAGCTATCTTCACTGTTGCAGCACTCCTCATTGTAACTTCTGTATTATTCATGCTGTATCAGGTTCCGGCTGTATTTTTTATTCTGCAGGGAATTGTCACAGTTTTTATTATGGCCTATAGCACAGTCAGCTTCGTGAAACAGGTGAATGGCACATGAGCGGCGAAGAAATTTCTTTTCCGTTGCTGATTATTGTGGGAGTCATCTTAATTTCACAGAGTATGTTCCTATTTCTTGATGCAAGAAAGCACGGGCACAATTATTGGCTTTGGGGAATTATCGGTTTAATTCAGGCGCCAATGCCAACGCTGTTTTATTTGATTTTCGTCAGAAAGATTTGGCAGAAATTAGATTAATTGAGGGATGGAAGGATGAAAAAATTAAAACAGATGCTGCTTCTCGCAGCCACTGGCGGCCAGCTTCTCGGGATTGCCATGCTGTTTATTAATATTAAGGCTGCGATTATGTTTTATATTTTATATGTTTTAATGATCATTACGTTATTCATTGTGCTGATAGCTGAGAGAAAAAGAGAAAAAGAGGAGGAAGAGCAAAATGATTATCGTGACTACTGATACGGTATCCGGGAAAGAGATTAAAGAAATTAAAGGTTTTGTAAGGGGGAGTACAGTCCAAACAAAGCATTTAGGAAAAGACATTCTGGCAGGATTGAAAACAATCGTAGGCGGAGAAATTGGCGAATATACTGAAATGATGGATGAAGCAAGACAGAAGGCGATTGGCAGAATGGTTGAAGATGCAAAGGCAAAAGGGGCCAATGCAATCATTGGAATGCGGCTGCAAACCTCAGCTGTTATGCAGAATGCTGCAGAAATCATAGCCTATGGGACTGCAGCAATAATTGAAGAATAGCAGGAGAAGAACCAGCTGACACGGATTAGCTGGTTTTTTTATATCCTAAATAGGGAAAGGTTTGTTAATGAATATTTGGCAGAAAATACTTAAAAAGAATCTAGTGAATTTTTTGTGATATTATAAGCATTTTTCGCTGAAATCCTTTACAATAGAATGAAACTTCTTTAAAAACAAAACTAAGAAAATGACACTAGAATGTGGATTGGAGTATATATGCTATATTACCGTACGTATGTGAAAGATGAATCCCTGCCATGGGTTACCTTTGTTCATGGTGCAGGGGGCAGCTCTGCAATTTGGTATAAACAAATGAGAGAGTACAAAAAGCATTTCAATGTTCTGCTGGTAGATCTGCGGGGACATGGTCAATCAGGAAGGGGCACCTGGGAAGAAGGAGATCATTTTACAGAAGTTTCTCAGGATATAGTGGATGTGCTCGATCATCTTCATATTACAGACTCCCATTTTGTCGGAATTTCTCTCGGGACTATAGTGATCCAGACAATCGCGCAGAATCATCCGGAAAGAGTAGCTTCCATGATTTTGGGCGGTGCCATTACTGAATTGAACTGGCGCACAAGGTTTTTGATAGCAATTGCTAATTTGACTAAGTATATGCTGCCATATATGCTGCTTTATAAACTTTTTGCGTGGATTATCATGCCAAAAAGAAACCATCTTGAATCAAGGCATGCCTTTGTAAGGCAGGCAGCAAAAATGTGCCAAAAAGAATTCATCAACTGGCTGTCCTTAACAAAATCGGTTAATCCGTACCTGGGAAAAATCCAATCCAGTATTTCCCACATCCCTACCCTTTTTATTATGGGACAGGAAGACCACTTGTTTATTAACTCTGTAAAAAGCATTGCCCAAAAAGCTAAAACTGCTACAGTCAAAATCATTAAAGGTGCAGGACATGTATGCAACATCGACAAACCTGATGCCTTTAACAGGATCACCATAGACTTCATCAACAGGCAAAAAAGAAGATTGGCTTCATAAAGGATCCGGGTGGATCCTTTTTTAAAATGCTGTTTTACAAGGTTTATTGATCTTTTTATTTTATTTACTGAGTTGATTGGAGCGGAAGGTGCGAGACTCCAGCGGGAGTAGCGGGACAGGTGAGACCCCGCAGACGCGTAGCGTCGAGGAGGCTCACCGCCCGCCCCGCTGTTCGCTGGCAGCCTGGAGCGGAAATCAACGGACAACATTGATTGAGGAAAAACAGCACTTTATACGAAAAGAGCCTTTAAAATAAATAACAGAAAATTTTTAAAAGTAGGTAAAAAGCTGATTGACTTTTAGTGTAAGCGGTGATAATCTTACCAATATGGAAAAAAATGAAAAGGAGGGCTACAAAATGATCTTAATTCATCAAAACAACAACACAAAAATTAAAATCTGTAACCCCTCCTTTAGAACATATTAAAATGTAAACAGGATCTGCCTGCACATTTATTTTGAAGGAGCACAGGTTACATTTCGTAACGTGGGCTCTTTTGTCTCTTAAGACATATCGCATGCCGCGGTATGTCTTTTTTTCGTCTAATTATTATATATCACCATTAGGAAAATCAGGCATTGCCTGTTTCCATATATTTAAGTTTTAATAGCTGCTGTTTTCGGCAGCCATACAAAAAAGGAGGAAAATTTTATGAATGCCGTACGAATCAAAAGGAAAACAATTTTGCCGGAGGATCTGGATGGAGGCTAGTTATGAATTATGCTTGTTTATGTATGAAAGCTCTCTTTAGAAACCTGAGCTTCATACCGGAAAGGGGAGAGATCGTTGTTTGCGATTTTAGGAAAATTAAGCTGGTTTTTTAAAGAAAACTGGAAAAGGTATTCAATTGCCATTACTCTGCTGATCATTGTCGGAATCCTTGATGTCATGCCTCCAAGGCTTGTAGGAATGGCTATTGATGATATCCATCTGGGTCAAATGAGCAGTGCTAAAATTATGGAATACCTTGGTTTATTGGCAATCATCACAATCGTATCCTACGCAATAACTTATATCTGGATGTACCAGCTCTTCGGAGGGGCATTCCTGGTAGAAAGAAAACTGCGTTCACAGTTTATGGGTCACCTATTGAAAATGACCCCGACATTTTTTGAGAAAAACCGCACCGGTGATTTAATGGCCAGGGCTACAAATGATTTAAAGGCTATTTCGGTTACAGCCGGATTCGGAATATTGACACTGGTGGATTCCAGCGTATTTATGCTGACGATATTATTTACAATGGGATTTCTGGTTAGCTGGAAACTAACCTTTGCAGCAATATTGCCTTTGCCTATCATGGCCTATCTGATAAAAATTTACGGTAAGAAGATTCATACGCGATTTATGAGTGCGCAGGATGCCTTCGGAGAACTCAATGACCGGGTACTTGAATCCGTTTCGGGAGTTCGGGTGGTGCGCGCATATGTTCAGGAAAGAGCGGATCAGCAGCGTTTCCATGAACTCACTGAAGATGTTTACAGCAAAAATATTGAAGTGGCCAAGATTGATTCACTTTTTGAACCGACGATTAAGGTGATTGTGGGCCTAAGCTATCTTATAGGACTTGGGTACGGGGCTTATCTTGTTTTCCACCAAACCATTACCCTGGGCCAGCTCGTGTCCTTTAATGTGTATTTGGGCATGCTGATTTGGCCGATGTTTGCTATCGGAGAATTAATTAATGTCATGCAAAGGGGAAATGCATCCCTTGACCGGGTACAGGAAACATTGTCCGCTAAACAGGATATTGAGAATCCTGAAAACCCGTCTTTCGTTGAAGTTCCTGAGAATGTTATCTTCAAGGATGTTCATTTCCAATATCCTTCCTCAAAAACGGCTAATCTTACAGGGATTAAGCTTCATATTGAACGCGGGGAAACGCTGGGCATTGTAGGAAAAACAGGAAGCGGAAAGACCACTTTTATAAAGCAGCTATTAAGAGAATATCCATCAGGCACAGGGAAGCTTGCGATTGCAGATGTTCCGATTGAAGAACAGGAGCTTGAAAGAACGAGAGGATGGATCGGGTATGTTCCACAGGATCATGTTCTTTTCTCGAGGACTGTTAGAGAAAATATCCTTTTTGGAAAAGAGGAAGCAACTGAAGAGGATATGCAAAAAGCGATTGATTTGGCTGCTTTCCGAAAAGACCTTGAACTTCTGCCGGAAGGTCTTGAAACAATGGTCGGTGAAAAAGGAGTGGCCTTATCAGGAGGGCAAAAACAGCGGATTTCGATTGCACGTGCCCTTGTGAAGGATCCGGAAATTCTAATCCTTGATGACTCTCTTTCAGCTGTTGATGCTAAAACAGAGAAGAAAATTATTGATAATATCCGGACTGAACGCAAAGGAAAAACGACAATCATTACGACACACAGGATGTCAGCAGTCCAGCACGCCGATCATATTATTGTCCTTGATGAAGGCAGGATAGCAGAAGAAGGCACTCATGAGGACTTAATGGCTATGGATGGATGGTACAAAGAACAATTTTTGAGGCAGCAGACTCAAACATCTGCTGAAGAGGAGGTGCTTTCATGACCACAGGAAAGCGGTTATTCCAGTATGCACTTCATTATAAAAAAACGATTATTGCTGCACTGCTGATGCTTACAGTAGCAGTAGCGGCAGATCTGGCAGGGCCTTTCATCGCGAAGAAGATGATTGACGACCATATCCTTGGCATAGAATCTGTCTGGTATCAAACAGAAGGCGGAAAAGATGCTGTGGAGTATGATGGCCAGTTTTACAAAAAGGAGCAAAATCTTGATCAGGGTGAGCGGAAAATAGATCAGGCCCGCATCCTGCAGGCAGGAAGCCAATTCGTCTTTATCAGCGGTGACATTGCTTTTGATGGAGAGCGAACCTTCAAAGAGGGCAAACTCATTATTGAAAAAAGCGGCCAAACCGAAACCTATGCAGGGAAGGCATTGACTGGTGAAGAATTAATGCTATTCTATTCACCCGAGATTCCTAAGATTGTTCAGCTTTTGGCCTTTTACTTTGGATTACTGGTTATCGCTGCATTTTTTCAGTACGGCCAGCGTTTTTTTCTGCAAAAGTCAGCAAATAGGATTATCCAGCAAATGAGAGAGGATGTCTTCGGGCAGATTCAAAGGCTTCCAATCAGTTATTTTGATAATCTTCCGGCAGGCAAGGTGGTTGCTCGCATAACTAATGATACCGAAGCCATACGTGAGCTTTATGTTACAGTTTTGGCAACCTTTTTTACAAGTGCCATATATATTTCAGGTATTTATATCGCTTTGTTTATTTTAAATGCCAAGCTTGCTGCGATATGTTTAATCCTGATCCCGATTTTATATGTATGGGCGATTGTGTACCGTAAGTATGCATCAAAATACAATCACGTTATCCGTTCCCGGGTGAGTGATATCAATGGCATGGTTAACGAATCGATACAGGGAATGAACATTATCCAGGCGTTTGGCCGGGAAAAAGATACACAGAAGGATTTTGAAAAGCTGAATACAGAGCATTTTACATTCCAAAATAAACTTTTGAGCCTGAATTCACTTACATCGCATAATTTAGTTGGCGTGCTGAGAAATGTGGTTTTTGTTGCATTTATCTGGTACTTCGGAGGAGAATCGCTCAATGCAGCAGCAGTCATTTCACTGGGGATGCTTTATGCTTTTGTAGACTATATTAACCGCCTGTTTCAGCCTGTGCAGGGCATTGTCAACCAATTGGCCAATCTCGAACAGGCATTGGTTGCCGGTGAGCGAGTCTTCAAACTGCTTGATGAAGAGGGAATAGATATCAGTGATAATAAAATATCCCGCTATAATGGGAATGTTACTTTTGAACATGTGCACTTCGGCTACAAGGAGAAGGAATATGTGCTGAAGGATCTTAATTTTGAAGCAAAGCACGGAGAGACAGTTGCTCTGGTCGGCCATACCGGCTCAGGAAAAAGTTCAATCATGAATCTTCTTTTCCGTTTTTATGATTGCCAGGAAGGAAAAATAATGATCGATGGAATGGATATAAAACAGATTCCAAGGCAGGAGCTAAGGAAGCATATGGGCATAGTCCTCCAGGATCCATTTTTGTTCACGGGGACCATTGCTTCCAATGTCAGTCTTGATGACCCTGAAATATCGCGTGCAAAAGTGGAAAAGGCACTCATGGATGTTGGTGCGGATAAGATATTTCAGCATCTTGAAAAAGGTTTTGATGAACCGGTTATCGAGAAGGGGAGCACACTCTCAAGCGGGCAGAGGCAGCTCATTTCGTTTGCTCGTGCCCTTGCTTTTGATCCGGCCATCCTGATACTGGATGAGGCAACATCAAGCATAGACACTGAGACAGAATTAATTATCCAGGAAGCCATGGACGTGCTGAAAAAAGGCAGAACCACCTTTATCATCGCCCATCGGCTTTCGACAATCCGAAATGCTGATCAAATCCTTGTTCTGGATAGGGGAAGGATCGTTGAAAAAGGAAACCATGATGAGTTAATGGAGCAAAAGGGCAAATATTATCAGATGTATCAGCTTCAGCAGGGGTCAACACTTGCGGGATAGAGGGAAGCGCCGAATGGCGCTTTCTTTTTAATAAGGTTTTATTCTAAAAGGGATTTTGTTCAAAAAAAATTCATTTTTCAGACACAAAATAGTACTGGTGTAAAGAATTTGTAATCCGGTATACATGATAATCTTATGTTATCACACATATCTGGAGGAGATTTTTAATGGAGGAGTTTTCTATTACTTTGGTGATTGCAAGTATTATGGTGCTTGGATACTTTATTGGGTATACAATTGTAAAAGCATAGCTGCCGGCTAATCCAGCCAGGCAGTTTTTTTATTCCATTTTTTATCATTAAATTTTAAAAATAAGGGAAAAGAATAGATATGGATTCATAGTGATTATTTAAGGAGGTATGAAATTTGGCTGATTTCAGAATTGAAAAGGATACACTTGGCGAAGTGAAGGTGCCTACGGATAAATATTGGGGAGCCCAGACGCAGCGGAGCAAGGATAACTTTAAAATCGGAATTGAAAAGATGCCGATGGAAGTAATTTATGCTTTTGCCAAGGTAAAGCGCTCTGCTGCAGTTGTCAACAACAGGCTTGGGAGGCTTTCTCTTGACAAAATGGAAGCTATCACAAGAGCCTGTGATGAAGTTCTAGACCATAAGTTTGACAGCCACTTTCCTCTGGCTGTATGGCAGACAGGAAGCGGCACACAATCAAATATGAATGTAAACGAGGTTGTCGCCAAAAGGGCGAATGAACTGCTGGCCGAGAAAGGGGTAAGGGATAGTAAAGTGCATCCAAATGATGATGTCAATATGTCTCAAAGCTCCAATGATACATTTCCGACTGCCATGCATATCGCAGCCTATACGGAGGCGGAGGAAAAACTGCTTCCTTCATTGAAGAAATTAATAAGGACGGTTAAATCGAAAGAAGAGGGATTTAAAACAATCGTCAAAATAGGAAGGACCCATTTACAGGATGCAACTCCTCTTACATTGGGGCAGGAAATCAGCGGCTGGCGTGCCATGCTTGAAAAAAATGAAAACATGCTGATGGACGCAAAGCAGTATCTGCTTGATTTAGCCATTGGCGGTACAGCAGTCGGAACGGGCATTAATGCAGAGAAATCATTCGGATCTGAAATGGCAAACGAAATATCCAGGCTTACAGGTTATTCATTCCGTTCGTCTGACAATAAATTTCAGGCTCTGACCAGCCATAATGAAATTGTCCATTTTCATGGGACATTGAAGGGGCTGGCAGCGGATTTAATGAAAATAGCCAACGATGTCCGCTGGCTGGCAAGCGGGCCGCGCAGCGGAATTGGGGAGTTATCCATCCCGGCAAATGAACCAGGCAGTTCAATCATGCCTGGCAAAGTAAATCCGACACAAAGCGAAGCCCTTACAATGGTCGTTTGTCAGGTCTTTGGAAATGATGCATCCATTGGATTTGCAGCAAGTCAGGGGAATTTTGAATTGAATGTGTTCAAACCTGTTATTATCTATAATCTTCTTCAAAGCATCAGTATTCTTGCAGATGGAATGGCCTCTTTTAATGAAAAATGCATGATGGGACTGGAGGCTAATAAAGAAGTGATTAATGGCCATGTTGAGAGATCACTAATGCTTGTAACGGCACTCAATCCGCATATAGGTTATGAAAAGGCAGCGGAAATTGCCAAACTCGCATTCAGAGAGAATACAACCTTGAAAGAAGCAGCCTTAAAAACAGGCTATATTACAGAAGAACAATATGAGAATTGGGTTGTGCCCGATAAGATGGTTTAAATATAAAATGGCCCCCCTTTCAAGAAGGAGGGCCAAGCCATATTTATTCAATTGTTATCTTGCTTTATTAGAAAGAACCGCCGCCAAGCTGTTGTTCAGCCATTTGTACAAGGCGTTTTGTGATTTCTCCCCCAACAGATCCGTTAGCGCGGGAAGTTGTTTCTGCACCAAGGTTTACACCAAATTCAGTAGCGATTTCGTACTTCATTTGATCAAGTGCTTGAGCTACTCCTGGTACTAGTAATTGGTTTGAGGAATTGCTTCTGCTAGATGATTGGTTGTTCATGTGATTTCCTCCTCGAAATATAAGTGTATTGGTTTTTGGCTGGGTTAGCTGGAATTGCACCAGCGCAAGGATTTTATCCTGCTCCACTGCCTGGCGTAACCCATCGTTTTTCACTGCGAATACTTGATGCCGCTGTGTTTACTCTCTATTATGTTTGATTTATAAAAGTTTATTCTTTCAGGAAATCGGGAATTTTTTCCTGAGAAAGCCCTCTGATTAAGAGTCTTACATAACGAAGATTAAACAGACAAATCATAATAAATATCAGCGAGAAAACGAAAGTGAGAGGATTGAAATGGCTATTTGCCCAGTCTGCAACGGATTTGAGAAAATAGAAGCATCCTGCAGCTCCTGCGGAAGCAGGATGGAGGACAGTGGAAGAGTAATGGACTTTTACGACGATTATAGTGCTTATATGCCAATTGACCAGATGAAAATGGAAGATGGCTATCCCCGGGATTATCAGCAGGAAGAATGTCCCCATTTGCTGAAGTGTCCATCATGCGGCCATGATTCGGTGAAATTTATCAAAGAGTAGAATGAATATAGATGGCAGCAGTACCTGGTGACGGCGGGAGAAAAGGCAATGGAGGCTAGGCAGTATGAAAAAAGCCCCGTCAGCTTTGACGGGGCTTCAATGTTATTCTTTTTCAGAACGGATTCTTCTTTCATGGTCTGCATCAAAGAAATGCGCTTTGTTCATATCGAAAGCAAGCTCAAGGTTTTGGCCAGGCTTAATATCTGTGCGGGAATCCACGCGTGCAACGAAATCCTGTCCTTCGATGCTTGAGTAAATCATTGTTTCAGCACCAGTCAGTTCGGAAACGTCAATGCGGGTATTGATTTTTGAACCGGCAGATGCATCAATAAATACGGGCTCATCGTGAATGTCTTCCGGTCGAATGCCAAGGATAACGTTTTTGCCTGTATATCCCTGTTCACGAAGAACCTTCATTTTACCTTCAGGAACAGCAATCTGAGTTTTGCCAATATTAAATTTGCCGTCTTCAAGCGTTCCGTTAAAGAAGTTCATGGCAGGTGAGCCGATAAATCCGCCTACAAATACATTTTCAGGCTTTTCATAAACTTCTTTTGGTGCGCCAACCTGCTGAATCACTCCATCCTTCATAACAACCAGGCGGGTAGCCATTGTCATGGCCTCTGTCTGGTCATGTGTTACATAGATAGTTGTTGTTTGAAGACGCTGGTGAAGCTTGGCAATTTCTGCACGCATTTGAACACGAAGCTTTGCATCAAGGTTTGATAAAGGCTCGTCCATAAGGAATACCTTTGCATCACGGACAATCGCACGGCCCAAAGCTACACGCTGGCGCTGTCCGCCTGACAATGCTTTTGGCTTGCGGTCAAGATAAGGCTCCAGCCCCAGGATTTTCGCTGCCTCTTTTACACGGCGGTCGATTTCATCTTTTGGAAACTTACGAAGCTTAAGGCCGAAAGCCATGTTATCGTACACGGACATATGAGGATATAGTGCATAATTCTGGAAAACCATTGCAATATCACGATCTTTTGGAGGAACATCGTTGACACGCTTCTCATCGATATAGAAGTCTCCTTTTGAAATTTCCTCAAGACCTGCAATCATACGGAGTGTTGTGGATTTACCGCAGCCGGAAGGACCGACAAAAACAATAAATTCCTTATCTTTAATATGAAGGTTAAAATCTTCTACAGCTGTTACTTTATTATCATAAATTTTATAAATATTATCGAGTTTTAATTCTGCCATCAGGGTAACCTCCCATAATTCTTTTTCTTAATTACAGTTTAATGGATGCGGCGGTTTTCCCATATGGCCAAACTGCACAAAAAAACTGAAAGCGTTTTTATGCAATGTGCTCAAATCATGTTTGCTCAATCAGCAAACAGGCTAAATAAACAGTCAGCGCGCTGTTAAAGTCCTTCAATTGAATGCCGGTTTTCTCTGTGAATTTATCAAGTCTGTATTGCAGAGTATTCCGGTGGATATATAATTTTTTGGCAGTTAATGAAACATTGGAGCTGTTCTGTAAAAAGACTTTTATGGTGTGCAGAAGTTCAGGGTCTTCTTCCAGTAAAGAAAGGCGTGAAAGCAGGCTCTTTTTTAAAAATGCATCGAGATTCCCGGTGATAAGAGAGGGAAAAAGCCTTTCAAAATTCAGCACTCTTTCAGCTGGAAGCAATGAGGAGGCTTGCTCGAATAGAAGCTGTTCTTCTTTAAAAAGGTTGTGCAAATGTGTTCCCGCCTTATTCGGAATGCCAATGTAAAAGGCTGTTTTCACAAAAAAATCGCTTTCCAAAGCATTGGAAACAGCAAGGAATTCTTCTTCGGCAAGAGAGTCGTTACTCTCTTCAATGATGACCCCTGTGGCTTCACCATTCCATAAAATCGTTATGTCCTTTTCAAAAAAACCTCTAAAAGCAGCTTCCATATCCTCACGGATCCATTCGCCCTCAGACATTTTGAATTGAATCAGCCTGTATGGAACATCTTTTGCGAATGACGGATGTTCCCCATTTGAAAATAAGTATTGAAACCAGGCTTGGGCAGCAGGGGCATGGTGAATGGAGCTGTCATGGAATTCAAACAAAGTTTTCAAGACCATCAGACTATCTGCAGATACCTCTTGAGCTGGAATGCCAAGCCATTGGCCTGACTCCTCATGATGAAACCAGTACATATCAGAATTAAAGCTAAAATCAGGTTTTTGAAATTGAAGTTGAGAGCCCGGATACCGGTCATGTAATTTGTTTAACATATCTTTACCCTTTAGTTTGATAAATTTTTGTGTTTCTTATATTATAGCAGTTATAATTTAAATGAAAAAATTAACTTAATCTGTGAATGCATCTATAAAGGGAAATGAGAGTATGAGGAGTGAGACTCATGGAATATACACCTGAAATGAAAAACCGCTTGAAAAGGCTGGAAGGCCAGGTGCGTGGTGTGATCCGAATGATGGAAGAAGAGAAACACTGCAAGGATGTTGTTACACAATTATCTGCTGTCCGTTCTGCAGTTGACCGTGCAATGGGATATATTGTAGCTAAAAACCTGGAGACATGCATTCGGGAAGCTAATAATGAAGGCAAAAATGCGGAGGATGCAATCCAGGAAGCAGTTAATATGATTGTGAAAAGCAGATAACTAGAAAAGCGGAAGGCGCCCGCTTATAAAGGAACGCAGACTAAAACCGCCACGTCCTGTGGCAACGTCTGCATGACCCGCATCCTGCGGGCCTCGAGCATAAGACGAGCCGGCTGAAAGGTTGTTCTTTAACCTTTTGGCCGGATTGAAAGAAATGTTGAGGCGACTGCCCAGGGACGACTAGCATAAGACGGTCCCTGTAAGAAGGTGTTTTTTCCTTCTGGAAGGGAACGGCTTATGACCTCGAGTCCCTAGGAGCCGAAACTAGACAAGCTTATGACCTCGAGCCGATTGCGCCTGGAGCTAGACAGTTATCTAACTGCGGAATAAAATTCAATTTAATCTTTATAAAAGGCACCTGAATTCAGGTGCCTCTTATTTTTACTCTGCCTCAAATGGAGGTTCTTCCTCATGCAGTTCCCTGGCCTGTTCGATATTAACATCATCGCCGCGTCCATGGACGGAGCCTCCGGAAAGACCCTCATTTATGATTCTGTCTATATCCATATAAGCTTTGTCCCTGCCTTCATAATGGACGTCCTCTGAAACCTTGCGTTTTTTATCCATGTGTAAATCGCTCCTTTAAATGAAATATCCTGGCGGGATTATTTTTCCAAAAGAGCGTTATCGTCATGCATGAATCCTCTAACTTTTTCCTTATTCATATACATGAAATAACATCAATTCATGAATTTGGGATTTCAGGTCCTCCTCCTGGCCGGCAGGATCTCCGGATGTCCATTCAATTTTTCCGTCAGGATGATAGATGCCGGTAATTTTTTGCTGTTTGAAGTAAAAAGAAAATGTCCATCCCGGCAATTGTTTGTTTTCATATAAAGGTTTAAATTGAAAGTGTGTCAGCATTAGGAGTCCTCCAGATGTTGTAATATTCCGTTTATCGTTCCTGAAAAGGGGAATGGAACAGATGTAGAAACATTTTAACATTAAAAGGAGGCAAAAAGGATGAAAAGAAACAACAAATTTATGATGTCAGCCATGGCCCTTGGAGCAGCTTATTTAATGAGAAATCCGGAGTCACGCCAAAAACTTAAAGACCAGTTTAAATCTTTCGCCGGAAGCGCCTCTAAAAAAAATAAGGTAAAGACAGTGAAAAGCCCTGTAACGACTTATTAAATCCTTTGACAGGGGCACTTGTGAAAAAATCGCATAAAAATAGCCGTTCACGCTGTGGGTGTACGGCTATTTTTATTAGCATTCTAGAACCCTGACAATGAGAAAAATAAGCGGGTCAGTTCTTCAATTCTTTTTTCTTCTATCCAGGCTTCATCAAAACTCATCGGCTTTGAATTTATTTCATAAATCACATAAGTGCCCTGATCAGTTAATCCTGCATCAATAGAGTATTCTCCATGAAAACCTTTCGTCTTCTCAAGGAGTTTTCCTGCCTCCGATGCCACAGTATGGATAAACGCATCATGTTCTTTTGTGCGGAGACTTTCATATGGAATCATTACCCCGCCATTCGGTATGTGGGTTGTAATGTCCTGTTCCTGAGACTGCCTAATGCCAATTCCTGTAACAGAATATTTGCCTCCGCTATAATGGGCCAAGATTCTAAAATCAAATCGCTTGCCTTCTATTTTGGCAGGGCTGATCCCTTTCTGTGCTAAATAGGATTTGTTCGTCAGGTGAGTGTCCCATTGGTTCCAGAAATGTTCAAAGTCGGCGTATCTGAATGAATCCTGCAGACCGTTCAATGAGATGCTTTTTCCCAGCTGGATTAGTTGGTAAATCCCTTTGCCTTTGGACCCGTTTGCCGGCTTTAAGTAGACATTATTATATTTGCGGATAAAATCCTTAAGAGCCTTTGGCCCGGTGACAAGAATGGTTTCAGGAATATAATCCTGCAGGGGCGGATGGTCTTTTAATAGCTGGTAAACTTCGAATTTATCCAGGAAGCCCGGATTGAAAAATGGAATAGCCTTCTCATTAAAAAAACGGCTTGCTTTATGATAGGCTTCTGTTTTTTCAAGTTTCCGGAAGGGCACCCGATTGTAGACAAAATGCGGAAGAGGGCACCTGGCTTCAATCCACTTATCCTGACGGGGAATATAAATGTAGCCGTTCACGGAATTATCCTTCAGGTCCTCTGGTGTAAATACATAGGAAATTCCGCTCTTTTCGAGTAGGCTTTTCTGAAGGGCCTTAAATAATGGACCATTGCCGGCAATAGACTGATCCTTTCCTTTTCCTGTCAGAATGCCAATCACCGGTCCTGCATTACCGTTCTGCAAGAATAATGAAAAGGCAAGCGAATCTCTTGCTGCCTGCGGACTAATGATACTTAAAGGCTGGTGATTGCTTCCCAGGGTACTGCTGTTGCTGCTGAACCAGGTCCTGCTGGCCCAGTCATAATAAATTCTCATCTCAAAATTTCCTGATGCTTCATAATGGATGCTTCGGCAAGGAAAACGGCGAATGAAAGTGAAAGCTTGCTGGTAAGAAAGTCGAACTCCCTGAGCTGAGGGTGTTTGAATATAGATCTGCCGGGCTTTGAGTTTGCTTCAAACAGCCACACATGGCCATTTCGGTCCAATCCAAAGTCAAAGCCTATTTCACCGATAATTCCTTCCATGTTCCGTTCCAGTGCCTTGCTGATATTAAGTGCCGCCTCACTTAACTTCGCCACTGCTTCTGATTTTTCTGCATCCGATTCAAATACTTCTTCAAGGATTTTGATTTCACCTCCGCTTTTCACATGAGTGGTAACACTGCCAGGTCCCGCCACTTTTGCAGCTGTGGCGGTTACTTTCCATTCCCCATTTTCATCTTTATTCGTATGAACCCTGAAATCAATCGCTCTTTGTTCATGACGGAGCAAATGAATTCCCTGTTGAACCAGCATACGGCTTAAACTTCGTCCTGCAAAAACATTTCGCATTAAATTTTCCAAAGTGTTAAACCTTCTCAGCCGATTTTCGTCCCGCACTCTATATCGGCAATAATAATACCCATCCTTTTTATCATAAATAATTTGATGAATTCCCAGCCCAAGGCTTCCATTAATAGGTTTAAGGAAAACATGGCCATAATCAGCCAGCATTCTTTCAATTACAGAAAAAGAAGAAAAAGAGTGGGTTTCCGGCAAGTAATGGCTAATATCATCTTCGTTCTGCAGTCTTTCATAAACATCTAATTTATTAAAGAAACCAGGATTATACCAGGGAATTAAATAGTCTTTCTGAAGGCGGCTGCGAACTTCCTTAAGTTCATTCTTTCTTTCACTTCTACGGTTGGGAAGCCGATCATAAACAACATTCGGAAAAGGAACTTCAAAGGTTTCCCAGCCTTCCTCATGATAAAAAAGACCATGGATGGTTTCTTTTTCCCAGTTAATATGCTGGTCACCGAATAAAAACGGTATGGCACCAACCGTTTTTTTGACTGAAAGCAGTTTGGCAAAAAATAGGGTCCGATCCCCAACCGGCCTTAAAGGAAAGGAGGTAAATCCTGATGTGAAGATACCTACGAGCGGGCCGAGGTACAGAGTACCCTTATTGGCAAATGCATGCAGAGGGATCTTGAGATCAGGGAAATGAAGTGCTTCTGCCACATCTTTGCTGATAATGATGGAATTTTTCTTTGTTTTCTGGAGTAAGAAAGAAGAATCCGCCGAATGAGTGCCAAATGCCATTCTCGTCAAATGAGTATGAAGGTTCAGCTCATTTGGGATAAAAACTGTTTTGGAGGCGGAATCGGAAATTTCAATTTGATATTGTTTTCTCATGATTCGTTCTCCTTTCCATTCCCTTATTGGCTGCCAGGAATTTGGCATAGAGAAGGGGCGCGGTATATAACTCTTCCTTCTTTTCAGGCTGGCTGTTTAGGATGGTTTTCCTGCCTGGCTTTGAATTTATATCCAATATCCAAATAGAGCCGTTAGTTTCTACTCCAATATCAATTCCCATCTCAAATAGCGGGGGAAGCTTTCGTTCAAGGGCAGCAGGAAGTGTATCGATAATGTCAGAAAGCTCATCGGAAAGAAAGCTCTTTAATGAAGATGGGTATTGAATGATCCATTCCTCAAAAGAAATATTGCTGCCGCCAGCGCTTAAATTGGAGACGATGCCTCCTTCTCTGCCTGTTCGAATGCCCCTGCCCAGCTCCTTCCAGGTACCATTTCTGTCTTTTTGAAGCAATATTCTTATATCAAAGGGCTGGCCGTCCTTGTTTGATAGATTCACATATGGCTGGATGAGATATTGCTGTTTTGCAGTCAATTTATTCAGCCATCGGGCTGCCTTTTCTTCCGTTTCAAAGATGCGTGTAACCTGGGCATTCCTTTTATCTGTTTTAACAAGAATATCTTTGCCCGTTTTCTCAATATAATAGATTCCATGTCCCTGTGAACCGCTTGCCGGTTTTAAAATACAGGGCTGATCAGGAATGAGGCTGTTTATGAAACTGTCAGCACCGGTAAATCGTGAAGTTTTCAGCAAATAGGGTGATATGTTTGAGCAGGAGAGAATTTCATATAATTCGAGCTTATTAGGCAATCCGTAGCCAAGGAATTGGATGTCATTTCTTGCTTTCAGCCAATTCACGATGGAGATACATTGTTTTGAGTGGGAGTCATTTCTGTAAAAGCAGCGATCATAAAGGATCGCCGGCACTGGAAATTCTGCCGGCTCCCATTCTCCTGAAGATGGATTATAGGAATCACCTGTAATCCTTTCTGAAACAGGATTGATCTCTGTAGGCACAAATCTGAAGCAATTAAGGTTATATTCGTTGGCTCTTTTGGCCAATTCCGTAAAGTATGGCTGTTCACTCCGTTTGTTTAATGTCATGATTCCGAATGAAAGCATGCTGTAATCCTCCTTTTTGGATAAAGTGAAACTTCAATCAGTGGGAGCTTTTCTCACTGATTGTTAGTTGAGGCCCACAGGAAGTGGGTCATAAAGACGTTGCCACAGGATGTGGCGTTCTTAGTCTTTGTTCGTTGGGCAGTTTGACTCCTCTATTAGCTTTCTTCCATTCTTTTAAATCTTGAAGGAGGAGTCTTACTGCCCGTTAAACTGCGATGAATGATAAAGCCGTTGCATATTCGATCAATGCCTTGGCAGAGGGCCTTACTCTTTTTTCTTTGTCTTCGAAGTTCTTGGAGGGTTTAGAATTCACTTCGATGATCCAAAGTTTTCCCTTCGTGTCCAATCCAATATCAATCCCGAGTTCTCCAACAAGTCCTTCGCATTTCTGGCTGATGATTGTGGCTGTTTCAACTGCAAGCTCCTTTAGTAATGCCAGCTGCTGAACCGCTGTTTTCTGATCAGAGTGCATCGTGAAAATTCTAAGAGGCTTCATAATTTCCCCGCCTCTTGCAATATTGGAAACAAATTGCTGCTCTGCAGAAATCCTTGCCACAGCAGAAGTAGCCCTCCAGATATCCTGAAAATTTTTATGGCAGAGCACGCGAAAATCCAGCTGCCTGTTTTTATAGGTTTGCAGAGGTATGGACTGCTGGGCCAGAAAAATTGTTTTCTTGAGGTACTGCTGGAACCATTGTGCAAATCGGTCATAATTTTTGAATGTGAGTGTATTTTCCCTGCCGTTTCCGGTCGATAGTTCTGTCATGATTTCTTTGCCATGTATACTAAGTCTGATAATATTCCGTCCCTGGCTGCCGTGTATGGGCTTAAGGAATATTGCTCTGTGTCTGGCCAGCATTTCCTTGATGGTTTGTTCATCTGCAATGGCTGTTTCAGGCAGATAGGGATGCATATGTTCCTCAGAATAGAGGAGGGTATGAATTTCCTTTTTCGATAAAAAACGGTCATTAAACATTGGGATGTTATATTTTATCATGCTATTTTTAAATGATTGAAAAGCAGAACTTGCTTCAAGTATTCGGGAGTGAATCCGGTTATAAATTACACTCGGCAAAGGAACGGGCCGTTTTATCCATTTTCCTTCACGCAAGCAGTATCCCTGCAGCTTTCCTTGAATGCAATCCCGAAAATGAAATACATAAAAATACCCGTGCAGGCCGGAAACAACCTCGTGCAATTCTTCACAAAAAGAATGAATAGAGCGGAAGTCAGGCTCTTCGCCACTCTCATTAAAATCCGTCATCAGTCCGATTACAGGCCCGGCAGTAATAGTACATTCCTTTCTGGAGTAACTGGCGACAAAATGGAGATCTTCTATTGGCAGGCAGCATTCCTGAAAAAGCCGATCACAAAAAATAATCTCATCTTTCGTAATGTTTGCTCCTTCAATGGTTACCTGAATGGCGTGCTTGCCGATCCGCAGCAAGTGGGGCATTTGCAAATCAATATTCCAGTAATGTACGAGAGAATGGCTAATTTGAATGCAAAATTGATTTTCCTGAAACATTTTTACCGGAACAATCGTAATAGGCAATAAAGAAACTGACATGATCATTCCTCATTTGCTTATCTTTATTTGAGCCTATTCTTGAACAGCCTCATGCAGTTTGAAAATTGAATGCTGAATTTATGCGGCAGAATGTGCAAAACTCCCATTGATGAAGTTTTCACTGTATAATGAAAAAATAGGCAAAAGCTGATACCATATCGTATGTTCTGGGCAATTAAATGGTGCCAATTGAGAGGCGCCTGTAACTTAAGGAAGGTAGAGATATCTATGGAAATTGCAATGACAATAATTTTAATGATGATAATTGGGGCTCTCATTGGCGGGTTTACTAACTACCTGGCTATTAAAATGCTCTTTAAACCTTATAATGCCGTGTACTTAGGTAAATGGAAGGTTCCATTTACCCCTGGGCTGATTCCTAAACGAAGAGATGAAATGGCAGATCAGATGGGAAAGCTGGTTGTTAATCATCTTCTGACACCAGAAAGCATCAAGAAAAAGTTCATCAATGATCAATTTCAGCGTGATATGACCGGGCTTGTTCAGAAAGAGATGGAAACTGTCCTCCAATCGGAAAAATCAGCAGAGGACATTCTAGCAGCGTTTGGAATCACGGATGGCCTAGCGAAAACGGAGAACCGCATAAACTTATTAATTGAGCAGAAGTATGAAAAAATTATTAGTGAATATCGAGGCCTGCCTCTTAAAGAAGTTATTCCTCAGGGTCTTTTGGATAAAGCGGATGAAAAAATTCCGGCTATCAGTTCAATGATCCTTCAAAAAGGAGTTGATTATTTCTCCAGCATTGAAGGTAAAATGAGGATACAAAGAATGGCTGATGATTTTGTTCGTGAGCGAAGCGGCGTGCTCAGCAATATGCTGCAGATGTTCATGGGCAACATCAATCTTGCCGATAAAATTCAGCCGGAAATCATTAGATTTTTAAGTAATGAGGGTACGGCCGACCTGATTACAACCCTTTTACAAAAAGAGTGGAGCAAAATTCTTGAGATGGAAGCTGCAGTTATTGAAGAGCAGCTCGAAAAGGAACAGATTCTTTCAGTATTAAAAAATATTGCACACAGAGTCATTAATCTGGAGAATGTATTTAAAACACCTATTTCATCTTTCGTGGCCCCTTACAGGACTGTACTGACAGATGAGCTGGCTCCTAAAAGTGTTCAGATGCTTTCTGATTGGCTTTCAGGAAAGACAGAAATGGTTATGGAACGGCTTCGTCTGGCAGAAATTGTCCGGGAACAGGTCAGCAATTTTTCGGTTGAAAGATTAGAAGATATGGTCTTTTCCATAATCAAAAGCGAGTTAGCCATGATTACAAATTTAGGTTTTCTGCTTGGGGGTATTATTGGTCTCGTACAGGGAATCATAGCTATATTGATTAATTAAAGGGTATCGCCTCGCGTTTACTGTCATAGTTTGTTATAGTGTAGTGGATGTTCGAAACGGAAGATGAATTGTCCATTTTGAACAAGATTCGGAAGGAGTGTTTTAAATGGCAGTAAATTTATATGATTCAGCCTATGAATTAGAAAAAGCAGTGCGGGAAAGCGATGAATATAAGGCTCTAAAGCAAGCATATGATGATGTGAATGCAGATCCGTCTGCAAAAGCAATGTTTGATAACTTCCGCAAAATCCAGATGGAACTACAGCAAAAACAAATGATGGGCCAGGATATTACACAGGAAGAAGTAGAACAGGCTCAAAAGACAGTCGCACTTGTACAGCAGCACGCCCAGATCTCAAAGCTTATGGAAGCAGAACAGCGCATGAGCATGATGATTGCAGAAATGAACAAAATCATCATGAAGCCTCTTGAAGAGCTTTATGGTGCAGCTGAATAATACCATCAGAAAACTCCCGGAAATTGGATTCCGGGAGTTTTTTTATAAGAAAAATGCATCTATCTATATTAAACTGTACAAGGTTTGGGTACCTTTATGATAGATATTGATTTAATGAAAGGGGCAGCACATTGAATAAAGCCATTTTTCTGGACCGGGACGGCGTTTTGAATGAGGTTTTATCAGACAGGGTAAAATTCGTTAACAAGCCTGAGCAGTTATATTTACTGGAAGGGGCTGCAGAAGCTGTGGCAGCACTGACCAAAGCCGGATATGAAATTTTCGTTGTGACCAATCAGGGCGGCGTGGGACTCGGCTTTTTGAAAGAAAGGGAGCTAAAGAGAATTCATGAAAGGCTGCAGGAGCTTGTTGCAGAAAAAGGCGGACATATTAAAGAGGTCGCCTATTGTCCTCATAAGCCGAAAGCAGGCTGTGAATGCCGTAAGCCTAATGCAGGCATGCTGGTGGATTTGGCTGAAAGGCACCATCTTGATTTGTCAAGAAGCATTATGGCAGGCGATCACGAGCGGGACATTGAAGCGGGCAGGAAGGCTGGCTGTAAAACTGTTTTTATCGGCTCGGGTCCAACAAGTGCAGATATCCAGGCCCCATCACTTTTTGAGGCAGTGGAGGATATATTGGGTATGCTTAAATAGAGGAAAAAACCGCTTTCAGTATTGGCTGGAAGCGGCATTTTATTTTAATATGATTTCGTTTTAGGATTAGCGTGCTCCGCCAAGCTGCTGCTCAGCCATTTGCACCAGGCGCTTCGTAATTTCTCCGCCTACTGATCCATTTGCTCTTGAAGATGTTTCCGGGCCAAGGTTCACACCGAATTCTGTTGCAATTTCATACTTCATTTGATCAATTGCCTGACTGACTCCTGATACTAAAAGCTGATTAGAATTGCTGTTTCTTGCCATGTAAATCATCTCCTTGGTGTAGTATTCTTGATTGTTACAATTATAGCTTTAGGAGAGTAAATAAGATTTATTCATAGTTATTTATGGTACTTTATGGTATTTTTGTCCAAATCATCTTTGCGCACTTAGCTAAACGCACAGAAAAAACTTTAGATGTACTTAAAATTCTCCTACTTCACATAAAAAGATGCTATCCGCACAGAAATCATGAATTGCCTTCTAAAGTTCGCCATTATAAAGCTTGAGAAACCCAAGTAGCCATGAAATATAGGTACTGAACAGTACTGCTCCTATAAAGATGGCAAAATATGCCCAATCTTTCCAGGAAACAGAGATTTTATGATAAAAATCCCGATTTTTATCTCCGGTAAAGCCTTTTGATTCCATTGCCATGGCCGTCCTCTCAGCTTTACGGATCGCTCCTGCCAGGAGAGGAACTGTATATCTCTTAAACTCTGCCATTTTCTCCGGGAGTGTCCGGGCTTTGGGTACTCCCCTGATCCGGTGGGCACTTCGGATAATCTCAAATTCTTCTTTCATTAATGGCAGGAACCGATAGCCTGCCATGATTCCATATGCAAGCTTTGGAGGGAGCCGGCATTGCTGCATTAAACTGAGCAGAAATTCTGTCGGCTTTGTGGTTAAAATGAACAGAAGTGACAGTGAGGTGAAACTTAGAACCCTCATTCCAAGGGAGAGGGCACGCTGAAAGCCCTCCTCAGTCAATGTGAAGATTCCCCATGACCATAATATGGTTTCTCCTTCAATCGTTTTAGAAAAAATTAAAGCTGACCAAATATATACTGCAGCCATAAAGATAAATGGTGAGAAAAGCAGAATCCATCTTTTGAATGAAACTCTTCCAAAAATAAAGGTGGCTGCTGCAGTCATCACTAAAGTCAGAAAAGGTGTAACCGGATCAAAGAAAACCGATAGAATTAACACACAGACTATGACAGTGAATGCTTTAATGCTTGGGTTAAATTTATGTAAGGGCAAACTTTTCCCTCCCTGCAATGGACCCGATATTGTTCCTGAGTTTTTCTATGTAAGGAACCTTGAGGGAAGCAATCTTCATAATCTCCTCTTTCTTCCATAATGCATCTGGCAAACCATCGTATATCTTCTCTCCTTCTGAAAGAACAATAACTTTGTCCGCATAGGAATGGAGGATTTCCATGTCATGCGTGATCATCACCACGGATCCGCCGCTTTGGATCTTTGTTTCCAATAGCTTCATAAGCTCCACAGAAGTCCTGGCATCCTGTCCAAAGGTCGGCTCATCAAGAAGGAGCAGGTCCTGGTCATTCACAAGCATTGATGCGACACTAAGCCGCCGCTTTTGTCCCTGACTTAAGGAAAAAGGATGCATATCAGCGTGCTGGAGTAAGTTCACCTGATGCAGAACAGCTTGAACCACTTTTTTTATATCGGCATCTGTCATTCGCTGTATTTTCAGACTGAAGGCAATTTCATCAAAAACAGAATCTGCAATTAATTGGTGTTCGGGATTTTGAAAAACATATCCTAATTTTAGTCTTAACTCCTGCTCCTTCCATTGGGAAAGGGAGCGATCACCAAAAAGGATGCTTCCTTTGGATGGAGCATATAATCCTGCCAGCAGTCCGGAAAGCGTTGTTTTTCCGGATCCATTTGAACCGGCTATTGCTACAAATTCACCTTTCCTAACAGAAAAACTTATATTTTTAAGCAAATCCTTCCCGTTTTTATGAAAATAAAGATTCTCTGCCGATAGGATGATCTGCTCTTCAGAGACTTGATGTTTAGTCTTCTGGTTATCTAAAATCTGAAGTGCAGCATAGGGATTTACAAATCCAGCAATTAATTCCTGATCAGTTAAAGGAAGCTTTTCCCCTTTGTAAATCCCTGCTTTTTTTCCTATTAGACCTGCTCTTACTGCGCTAGGCAGCCAGATACCCTCTAGGAGAAGTTCTTCTGCATATTTATTAAAGCAGTCTGCAGTGCTTCCATTAAATAAAATTTCGCCTTCCCTGTTCAGTACCACGCAGCGGTCTGTCAAATCAATCCAATCATCCAGCTTGTGCTCAATGATTAGAAGGGAAAATGCCTGGTTCTCTTTAAGCTTTTTGATGATGCGTGTGAGTTCATAGCTTGAAGCCGGGTCCAGATTTGCTGTCGGTTCGTCCAAAATCAGGATCTCCGGTTTTAATGACAATACACATGCCAGTGCCAGCTTTTGCTTTTGGCCTCCGGAAAGAGTGTGGATTAAGGTATGTTTATATGGCAAAAGATCAACAAGCTCCAATGCTTCATCAATCTTACTCTCGATTTCTTCAGGAGGTGTTTTCATATTCTCAAGCCCAAATGCCAGCTCATCCTCGACTGTTGTCATGCAAAATTGGCTTTCAGGGTCCTGAAACACAATGCCAATGTGCTGATTAATTTCACCTGGCCGGAATTCTTCGAATTTCTTTCCCTTGAATGAAATGGTTCCGTCCAATTCGCCATCAACGGCTTCCGGATACAATTTATTTAAGCAGAAAGCAAGCGTGCTTTTCCCACAGCCGCTTGGGCCCAATAATAAAACAGCTTCTCCTGGATAAAGGCTGAAATTTACATTCTTAAAAATAGGATTCTTTACATCTTCATGCCGGAAGGACAGCTGTTCTGTTATTAATAAAGGCTGTTTATGCTGTAATGCCATTTTTCGTTTTTCCCCTTTTCAGCTCTTTTCCAATAGGAAAGCTGTTTAATGCCCCGGTTTTCGCAAGGCTCTCGCTCAGCCATTTCCCCAGCAATCCGGCTAGTAAAGCACCGCTGATCAGCCTCACAAAAAACATAGCCGTTACATAAGCGGGTGAGAGGGCAGCATAGCCGGAAATGAAATAGCCCCAAATAAAGCTTGTAACAGAAGAGCCCATTCCGGCAGCAATTAACACCCATGTCCGGTAATTTTTCCATTTCGTTGCCGCAAAAACAGCTTCCGCTCCAATCCCCTGAATCATGCCCGACAGAATCAGGCGGGGACCAACTGCATTGCCAATCATGACTTCAATGGCTGCGGCGATGGTTTCCGATAAAAAGGCTGCTCCGGGCTTTCTGATTATGTACGCTGCGATGATTGAAACAATAAACCAAATGCCAAAAATAAGATCATAGCCAATTAAGCCGAACATTCCATATAGCACGTTGCCAAATTGCAGGAATACCAGGTATACAACTGCAAACACGACAGCGAGTACAGACAGGACAATGACTTCACGAAGCTTCCACTTTTCGAGCATATTACTCAGTCCCCTTTTTGGAAGGACTGTTTGCAGACATATTCACCGTCATAACAATATGCGTAGAATCGCTTTTCTTACAGTTTTCAAAAGCATCCTCCAGTGTTTTAAAAACAGCGTGTGCATCTCCATCTAATCTTGAAGCATAATGCACCCCTTTAGTAAAAGTACCCTTCTTTGCAAGCTCGACCTGGTCCATAATGACGTTCATGTAATCAGGAATCCCCATCGGATAAAGGGCGAACTGGACAGCGACTTCCTGGCTGTTCCCTGCTGCTGATTCTTCATTCGCCCGTTCCTCATTTTCAGCAAGATAAGCATCGCCTGCAGAATCACCGGGACATCCATTTGAAAAAGTGCCGTTAAATACTACATGGTCACCATGCTTAACAGCTTCAAGATAAATAGCTTTGACCACATCAAAAACATGAATGGACCTGCCTCGCACACAGGTGCTCACATCATCTGTTTCCATCCATACCTTGCTCGTGTCCACTTCTTTTAGAGCTGATAAAATAACATCTGCAAACCTGTCAGTCATTGGATAAATTGAAAACCTGCACCCCGTAATTTCACTTGTTCCACATAGAAAATTTTCCTGCATTTTGACATCCTCCTAGTTTAGTTTTAATGAAAGGCTATTTTCGCAAGGTTTGTTGCTTCATGTATATGATTTACTGAGTTGATTGTAGCGGAAGGTGCGAGAATCCTGCGGGAGTAGCGGGACAGATGAGACCCCGCAGACGCGCAGCGTCGGGGAGGCTCACCGCCCGCCCCGCGGAAAGCGAGCAGCCTGGAGCGGAAATCAACGGACAACATTAATAGGCGAAAAACAACAATTTACACGAAAAGAGCCTAATGAAAATAAAAAACTGCATTCCCATAAGGAAATGCAGTTGAATGTTATCAATACACTATAAATGATA
This sequence comes from Cytobacillus firmus DS1, assembly GCF_000565285.1. Taxonomy (GTDB): domain Bacteria; phylum Bacillota; class Bacilli; order Bacillales; family Cytobacillaceae; genus Cytobacillus; species Cytobacillus firmus_A. The sequence goes on from NZ_APVL01000002.1 coordinate 102,753, forward strand.
GCCGTTCACCTGCACTTCCCCACGCTGGTATTATCCAGATCGGGTGATAAGAGTCAGAACGGATTGTTCTTCTCAGCCAAAAAGCTCCCCTAGTGCAAAACTTGGATATGCAGTTTTTAATGATTCCATCTTAATACGGAGCAAACAAAATGTAAATGAATAATTTATCATTTTTTATATCAAATGATCGGTGTAATCAGGCATTAGCCGTCATTTAGCAGTTAAACTATGAAAAAATTTCCTCATTGTCCATGTTATGTTCTAATCCACTCTTTTCCCTCATAAAAGTGTAATAGGACAATTTTACACCGAGAATAGGGGGCAAATTGGATGATATACAGAATGCTTGCTTTAAACATAGACGGAACATTACTCCAATCAAATGGAAGACTTCATAAATCAACAAAAGAAGCGATTGAATATGTGCAGCAAAAGGGAATTTATGTAACACTTGTCACCTCCAGAAGCTTTCCATCCGCAAAAAAAGTGGCTAAAGCATTGAAAATCAATTCTTTGCTGGTCACACACAGGGGGGCATATATTGCAGCTTCCCAGGAAAAACCGATATTTGTAAAAAGGATTCAGGAAGATGAAACCTTTGAAATCGTGCGTCTGCTTGAAGGCTTTACCTGTCAAATCAGGCTGGTGCACGAAAAATATTCCCTTGCCAACAAAACGAAGCTCAATACCAATATGCTTGCTAAAACTGTTTTTACCACCGGCGATCCCATTTTTTATTCCCAGCAGTTTGTGGATTCATTAAGTGACACCATTTTAGATGAGCCGGTCACACCGCCAAAAATTGAAGTGTACTTTGAAGATAAAGAAGAACTTGAGGATGCTAAGACAGCCATTTGGGGCATGTTTGAAAATGTGGAAGTCATTAAACTGAATGATCTGAGAATGGACATTGTTCCTGCCGGAGTTTCAAAGCTGAATGGTTTGCTCTATTTATGTGAACACCTTGGAATTTCCAGAAACCAAATGGTCGTCATAGGAGATTCAGAAGATGATCAGGAAATGATTGAAGCCGCCGGTTTGGGTGTGGCAATGGGCAATGCCCCGGCAGAAGTAAAAAAAGCAGCAGACTGGCTGACACGATCCAATGACCAGAGCGGCGTAAGCTACATGGTTAAAGAACATTTCCGCAAACAGCATCCAATCGAATTCCTGAAGAAAATGAATCTATTAAAATAAAAAGCAATGAAAGAGCTCGATTAGAAAATCGGCTCTTTTTTTGTCTGGGCAAAGGAGAAAGGAAGGAGCAGCATGAATACATATAAGTAATCACTAGGAATCATTTCCCTTATATTGACCTTGTTTCACCATTTCTGTACACTAAAAGAAGTTTGTCAACATGAAAAGCAGTCACTTTGCAGCTGCCCTCTGAAAACAAAGACATCGGCAGATTAATATACTTTCTAAAAAAGGTGATCAATTTGAACATTTCAATTTTAGGTATACAGGATGAACGGTTCCATCGGCCGCTCCGGCTGATCGGGAACCTTTTTTTTGAAGAATGTGAAGTGGTGCTGGGTGAGAATACTGCAGCAGATCTGAGCATTTCTTTTCAGATTGAGCAAGGAGAACGCATTAAAGCCGCTGCAGAGCTTACTGATAAAAACAGCAGGAACTTTACAGCCAATTTTGAAAAGGAATTCGTTCAGGCTGAGTCAGAAAAAGAGAATTTTAAACAAGTGAAGAATGCAGTATCACATGTATATCTGACTGTTTTGCAGGACTGGACGGGCATTACCCAGAAGTGGGGAATTCTTACAGGGGTACGACCTACAAAATTGCTTCACCGTGCCATGCAGAATCAGACACCTCTCCAGGAAGCTCATCAGCAGCTGAAGGAAGAGTACTTAATTACAGATGAAAAAATTCAGCTCATGCAGAATATAATAGACAGGCAGCTTGCTGTCGTACCGGATCTTTATGACTTGAAAAATGAAGTCAGCATATATATTGGCATTCCATTCTGCCCGACAAAGTGCGCGTATTGTACTTTTCCTGCATATGCGATTAATGGCAGGCAGGGTTCAGTTAACTCATTTCTTGGCGGCCTTCATTTCGAAATGCGCAAAATTGGTGATTGGCTGAAAGAAAATAATGTGAAAATCACCACTGTCTATTATGGCGGAGGGACTCCGACAAGCATTACGGCAGAAGAGATGGATATGCTTTATGAGGAAATGTATGACTCTTTTCCCGATGTAGAAAACATACGGGAGGTCACTGTGGAAGCCGGCCGCCCGGATACAATCACACCTGAAAAGCTTGAAGTGCTGAAAAAATGGAATATTGACCGAATCAGCATCAATCCTCAGTCCTATATTCAGGAGACCCTTAAAGCCATTGGCCGCCACCATACAGTGGAAGAAACCGTGGATAAGTTCCATCTGGCCCGCAATATGGGGATGAACAACATCAATATGGATCTGATTATTGGGCTTCCTGGAGAAGGTGTTCCGGAATTTTCGCATACTTTGGAAGAAACTGAGAAATTAATGCCGGAATCCCTGACAGTTCATACTTTATCCTTTAAACGAGCTTCGGAAATGACGAAGAACAAGCAAAAATATAAAGTTGCCGAGCGGGAAGAAATTGAAAAAATGATGGACATGGCTGATGATTGGACAAAAAAGCATAATTACCATCCTTATTATCTTTACCGTCAGAAAAATATTCTCGGCAATCTTGAAAATGTCGGCTATGCCCTTCCGAATCAGGAGAGCATCTATAACATCATGATTATGGAAGAACAGCAGACAATCATCGGGCTTGGATGCGGTGCCTCCAGTAAGTTCATTGATCCTCAGACAGGGAAAATCACTCATTTTGCAAACCCGAAGGATCCTAAATCGTATAATGACAGTTTTGAGCATTATACAAACGAGAAATTGAAAATATTAAGAGAGCTATTTAATAAACACGAATCCCTTGCCGAATAGGCGGGGATTTTTCCAGTGAAAATATTTTAGAAAATTGAGAAAAATATTAAAGGAATTTCTGAAAATAAAGAGAATGAAATAGGTAAAAGATCATAGAACTCTATGATTCTAAATGTAAGCGTTTTCTAAAAAGGGGGAATTGTAATGATGATGCAGACACCTTTGACTATGACGCAAATGATCAAGCGGGCAGAAAAGTATTTTCCAAAGAAAACGGTCGTTTCAAGAACGTCCGGCGGAATTCAGAGATTTACATATAAGGAGATTGCAGAACGGACCAGGAAGCTGGCAGAAAGCCTGCAAAAGCTGGGAGTTGATAGAGGAGATAAGGTCGGAACACTGGCATGGAACCATCATCGCCACCTGGAAGCTTATTTTGCCATACCATGCAGCGGAGCCGTTCTCCACACGATTAATATCCGACTGTCACCTCAGCATATTACATATATTATTAATCATGCAGAAGATAAAGTGCTGCTGATCGATCCTGACATTGTACCGCTAATTGAGAAGGTTAAGGATGAATTGAAGACGGTCAAGGCGTTCATTATTATGACTGATGAAGATGAATTGCCTGAGACTTCACTTGCCCCGGTGTATCACTATGAAACCCTTATCAATGAAGCAAGCGGTGCCTATGAATATCCTGATGATCTGGATGAAAATTCAGCAGCGGGAATGTGCTATACCTCAGCAACCACAGGCAACCCTAAAGGTGTCGTCTATTCCCACAGGGGCATTGTCCTTCACAGTATGGCACTGGGAATGGCAGACAGTGCAGCGGTAAGCGAGAAAGATATCGCCCTTCCGGTAGTGCCGATGTTCCATGTAAATGCATGGGGACTTCCTTTTGCTGCTGTCTGGTTTGGAACGACTCTTGTGCTGCCGGGACCATATTTTACACCTAAACTTCTGGCTGAACTTATCCAATCAGAAAAAGTCACCATAACAGCCGGAGTGCCGACAATCTGGCTCGGACTATTAAAAGAACTTGATGAAAATAAATATGACATGAGCTCACTCCGGTCGGTTCTGTGTGGAGGTTCAGCAGCGCCAAAAGGCATGATTAAAGCCTTCGAGCAAAAGCACAAAATTCCATTCATGCATGCCTACGGAATGACTGAAACAAGCCCGCTTGTTGTAATTTCGACTTTAAAAAGCTATCAGGAAGAGCTTTCAGCCGAAGAGAAGCTGGACATAAAAGCAAAACAGGGCATCCTTGTACCCGGGCTGGAAATGAAGATTGCCGGCAAGGATGGCGAAGCAGCATGGGACGGAAAGGAAATGGGGGAACTCGCCATAAGAGGGCCGTGGATTGCTTCTGAATATTATAAAGATGAGCGGACCAACGAGGCATTCCGTGATGGCTGGCTCTATACGGGAGATGTCGTAACCATCGATGAAGAAGGATTCATGAAAATCGTTGACAGGACAAAAGATTTAATCAAAAGCGGAGGGGAGTGGATTTCTTCCGTTGATATCGAAAATGCCATAATGGCTCATGAGTCGGTATTTGAGGCAGCGGTAGTTGCTGTCCCGCATGAGCAATGGCAGGAGAGACCGGTCGCATGCGTTGTTCTGAAAGAGCCATTTAAAGGGCAGACCACAAAAGAAGAGCTTTATGAATTCCTGAAACCGCAATTTGCAAAATGGTGGCTTCCGGATGAAATACTTTTCTTTGAGGAAATACCAAAAACCTCTGTAGGGAAATTCCTCAAAATGGCTTTAAGAGATCAGGTCCAAAAAGAATATACAGGTCATGCAAAGTAAATAAAGGCCAAGTACAGCATCCTTCGGTGGATGCTGTTTTTTAAGGTGTAAAGTTTTTTCAGAAAGAGCGAATTCAACAAGCAGAGTCCAAGCGTGTGATAAATACCGCCATTATCTTTCACCCATACAAGTATGAATTATTGAGGGGATAACGGATAAGTGACAAAATTATAAATTTTTTGACAAAACACTTTTTAAATATAATAATACTCTTTATAATAAAAGAAGCTTATTAAGGAGGAGAAGTATTTTGACAACAGATTTTGTAACTGATACTGTCAGCGTGCAGCTTGATGGTCGAGTGGCCACGGTTGAGATGAACAGGCCAGAATCATTGAATGCATTGAATGTGGAAATGCTGAAAGGGCTCTTGACTGCCATGAAAGATATTGGCCAAATGGACGAGATCGATATTGTTGTATTGAAAGGAAGGGGCCGAGCATTTTCATCAGGAGGGGATATTAAAACAATGCTTTTGGAAACAAATGAAAGCGATTTCCCGGATGTGATGGATTGCATCAGCGAGCTGGCTGTAACTCTTTATAGCATGCCGAAGCTGACCATAAGTGCTGTCACAGGGGCAGCGGCCGGTTTGGGTCTAAGCCTGGCCCTTGCCACTGATTATACATTGGCAGACAAGGACAGCAAGCTTGCCATGAATTTTATTGGAATCGGATTAATTCCTGACGGAGGGGCTCACTTCTTCCTGCAGCAGCGCATTGGCGAAGATAAAGCGAAGCATTTAATCTGGGAAGGAAAAGTGCTGACTGCTGATGAAGCTCTGCGAATGGGGCTGATTCACGAAATAGCAGGAGCTGATTTACGTACAGCAGTTGAAGCAAAATTGAACCAATGGCTGAAGAGCCCGACAGAAGCAATGATTAAGACAAAGAAAATCCTTGCAGATAAAAATCGGCCGCTCCTCCTGAAAGTGCTTGAACTCGAAAAGCTTGGCCAGCATAAAATGCGGCAAACAGAAGATCACAAAGAAGGAATCCAGGCCTTTATTGAAAAAAGGAAGCCTGTGTTTAAGGGGAAATAAGGATCCACAAAAGAAAAGCAAAGAGCTGAGCCCTTTGCTTTTTTCCTATCTATGAAACAAAATCAGCTTGCCCGCAGGAGAAGTGCAGCGATGAGTTTTTTCATCAAGCCCTTTTTCCTTAAGGAGCTTTTCTCCTACACTCTTAGCTTCGTCATCAGAAGCAGCCTGGAATGCTTCATCCAGTATCTTTTCCCCGTCCTGTTCAAATGCAGTAAGCTTATAAGTCTTCATTATAAGACACCCTCTTATTATAAAATTCAGATAGTTACTATTATTCTTACATAATTTCTTTAAATGTGCAAAATATTTATTTATGAGAAATCCAGTAAATTAACATACAAAATATTTTAAATCAGGGAACTTTTTGCCTACTCTGTACGTATTGCTAAATAGGAAAAGGAGGAATTCGATATGGCTTTAGAGCTTAAAAATGTAACAAAGCGTTTTGGTGCGTTTACGGCAGTGGACGATTTGTCACTTTCTATTCCCGAAAGTGAGATGTTTGGATTCCTGGGGGCGAATGGCGCCGGTAAAACGACTACCTTCCGAATGATTCTGGGACTATTGGATCCCAGCGGAGGAAAGATTACCTGGAATGGAAATCCCATCGATTATTCAACCAGTCCGCTGATAGGCTACCTTCCTGAAGAAAGGGGCTTATATCCAAAGCTGAAGGTCAAGGATCAGGTTATCTATTTAGCTAAACTGAGAGGAATGGCAAAGCAGGACTGTTTAAAGGAATTAACTTATTGGCTTGAACGATTCAAAGTACCTGAATACGCCAATAAAAAAATTGAAGAGCTTTCAAAGGGAAACCAGCAGAAAATCCAATTTATTACTGCAGTTATACATAAGCCAAAGCTTTTAATTCTGGATGAACCATTCAGCGGACTGGATCCGGTTAATGTGGAACTGCTGAAGGATGCTGTTATGGAGTTAAAGGATAACGGGACAACGATTGTTTTTTCCTCACATAGGATGGAGCATGTAGAAGAGCTTTGTGAGCACTTATGCATCATGCAAAAAGGGCAGCCGGTTGTCCACGGGTCTTTAAAAGAAATTAAACGTTCCTTTGGCAGAAAAAATCTAATTATCCATGCAGATTATGATTTAAGCTTTTTGAAGGATATCAGGGGAGTGGTGAAAGCCAGACAGACAGCTGAGGGGATTCAGCTGCAGATTTCTGGTGAAGATGCCGCTGAATCCATTTTCAGAGAGGTTGCAGTGAAGGGATTTGTCCGTAAATTTGTTTTGGAAGAGCCATCTCTGAATGATATTTTTATAGAAAAGGCTGGTGCTTCCTATGAATAACTTTATGACGATTCTTCTTCATACTTATTTAAGCAAGCTGAAGACCAAGTCATTTATTGTTACGACTCTCATTACTGTGGTGATAGTTGCAGGGCTTGCCAACTTATCAGGTATTATTGATTATTTCGATAAGGATGATGAAGAACGAATTGCAGTAATCGATGAGACAGGTGTGCTGTTAGCTCCTCTTCAGGAACAAATGGATGCCCTAAATAACAATATATCTTTAATTGCCTACAATGGTTCAGAGGCAGAAGGAGAAAATGCTGTTAAGGATGAAGAGTATAAAGGACTTTTACTGTTATCCTTTACTGAAGAAGAGCTGCCTGAAGCAGCCTATAAAGCAAGAAGCATAGCCGATTCAGCTATCTCTTCCGAATTGCAGGGCGGGCTGCAGCAGCTGAAAACGCAAATGGCCGCCACACAAATAAACCTTAGCCCGGAGCAATTAAGCAAACTATATGAGCCGGTGCCTTTTGATAAGACAGCTCTTGAAGAAAATGCTAAAACAGAAGAGGAACTGAATCAGGCAAGAGGACTTGTTTATGTTCTGTTATTCATCATTTATTTTGCAGTCATCTTATACGCTAATATGATTGCCATGGAGGTAGCGACAGAAAAGTCTTCCCGTGTCATGGAAATTTTGATATCCAGTGTCTCACCAATCAAGCAGATGTTCGCAAAAATATTGGGAATCGGGCTGCTTAGCCTGACGCAAATGGCGTTCATACTATTAGTTGGTTATTTTTCAGTCAAACAAAATCTTGATACGATGGAAGGCGGCTTTTTTGAATTCTTTGGATTTGGAAACATTCCGGCTTCGACTATCGCGTATGCACTCATCTTTTTCATTCTTGGATATTTCCTTTACGCCACACTGGCGGCTTTTCTTGGTTCGCTGGTAAGCAGGATCGAAGATATCCAGCAGATGATTACTCCGATGACCATGATGGTTGTGGCAGGTTTTATGATTGCTATGTTTGGCTTAAGCCAGCCGGAAGCTTCCTTTGTAACTATTACGTCTTTTATTCCATTCTTCACTCCGATGCTCATGTTCATGAGAGTGGGGATGCTGTCACTGCCGGTATGGGAGCCAATTCTCGGGATCGTGATCCTTCTCGTTTCCATTATACTGCTCGCTGTCTTTGGAGCGAGAGTATACAGGGGCGGAGTATTGATGTATGGCAAATCCAATTCGTTTAAAGATATTAAAAAAGCACTACAGCTTACTAAAAACGAATAATATGAAAAAGCTCCGTCTTTAAGAAACGGAGCTTTTTCAATGAAATTCTTTATCGCAGTCTAACGGGCAGTAAGACCCCCACTTCAAGACTCAGAGGAATTAAAGGAGGATAAGTGGGGGTCAAACTGCCCGTAAAGGCCCGATTGGTGAGATACAGCGAAACTTGCCGACGCGCAGGCAAAGGCTTAGTTGAACCAATCGGGTTCGTACTGTCGATTGATCGAAGCGCTAGCGGAGATCTTAGCGACACTAGAACGCGACTAACAATCAGTGGGGATAAGAAAAACACCAACTGATTGAAGTTTCACTTTATGCAAATAATGCTTTTAGTCCTTCGAATGCAAAATAAGCCCCAAATCCAATCAGCGATAATCCTGAAAAAATTGATATCATGATGATCCCTTTGGAGGTAAGGAATCGGCGAAACCCTGTGGTCAATCCTGCGACAAATATATCCCATAGCATGAGTCCCAGAAAAATCATGGTACTATATAAAAAGAGTTCTGTTTTTCCATAGGATGCGGCTGTTTTTGCAAGGACAGATCCGTAAATGCCCAGCCAGAACAGAATGGAAAGAGGACTGGAAATGGACATAATAAATCCGGAGAAAAAGCATTTAAACAATGAATCCTGGCTGCGCACATAGCTTATGGAAATTTTATTGGCATTTACAATACTTTCGATCCCTGTATATAAAAGAATAAATCCTCCAAAAAGCCACAAAAAGATCTGTACGAAAGGAGTATCCAAAAAATGGACAAGCCCAAGGTATACAACAAGCATATAAAAGGCATCAGCAAACATGGAGCCAACTCCAACAATCCAGGCATGCCAAAATCCATTTTTTATCCCCTTTTCAAGCCTGACAGCATTTACCGGCCCAATTGGAGCTGCCAAAGATAGTCCGAGAAACACATAACTTAAATAAATTCCAATTCCCAATATACCACTCCGCCCTTTAAATTTTCCCTGAATCTCTAAGCCGATCCTCGGGGAAAGAGTCTTGTACATTTTTATGCACAAGCTTCCCGGTCTAAAACCAATTAAGAAAACTCTGGAAAGAAATATCTTATATCAATACAAATAGGAACGTGCATTCGCTTTTTATATGAGGTAAAATGAAAGAAAAGGAATGAAAGGAAGTTTACATGAAAAGGGTTACGTTTATTCACGCTGCTGATTTGCACCTGGATAGTCCAATGTCCGGTTTGAAGCATTTGCCTCCGGCCATTTTCAAAAAGCTTCAGGAAAGTACTTTCGATGCATTTACTAAAATAATTGACTTAGCCATTTTCCATTCTGTGGATTTTGTCATCTTAGCCGGGGATTTATTTGACGTTGAAGACAGGAGCATAAAAGCACAAACCCGTTTTCGGAAGGAGATGGAGCGGCTGGCTGAATGCGGGATTGCTGTTTATGCAGTCCATGGTAATCATGACCATATGGATGGCCGATGGGCCCATTTGCCAATGCCGAAGAATGTCCATATTTTTTCCCATGAGGTTGAAGCAGTGAAGCATACTGCTGAAAATGGCACATCTGTTCATCTTTATGGTTTCAGCTACCCTAAGAGACATGTGCTGGAAAGGATGATCGATCAATATAGCAGGGAAGATGGAGCTGATCTGCATATTGGAATACTTCATGGCTCTTTTGAAGGCAGCAGTGATCATGATCCATATGCGCCGTTCCGAATAAATGATCTGCTGGGAAAAGGATTTGATTATTGGGCTCTCGGACATATACATAAACGGGAGGTCATCATTTCTGAGCCACCCGTCATTTACCCCGGTAATATACAGGGAAGAAACCGGAAAGAAACCGGTCCGAAAGGATGCTATTTAGTTGAACTTGATCGTTTTGGTGCAAAGACGGAGTTTCTGGAGGCTGCTCCTGTTATCTGGGAAAATGCAGAGATAGATGCTTCCGGATTGAAGAACTATCAGGATGTATATGAGATTTGCTTAAATTTGATGGAAGAAAAGCGCCAAAACAGGCGGGGAACAGTCCTGAATCTGACTCTTGCCAATGCAGGCATGCCTGATCACGAATTAAGAAGCATAACAAATGGTGAGCTCCTCGAAACGCTGCAGGAGGATGAGGCAGATGAGGAATCATTTGTATGGATTTCCGGTATCACAGTGAAAGAAAAACGAATGTGGAATAAGGAAAAGCTGGCAAATGAATCAGATTTTTTCAGTGAGCTTTTTAAAACAGCGGATCAGTTTGCAGAGCGCAGTGAAAGTGCTTTGCCCTTGTATTCACATCCCCTTGCAAGGAGATTTATGGACGAACTCACTAAGGATGAAAAACAGAGAATCGCCGAGGAAGCCGAAGCACTGCTGGTGGGCCTTTTATATAAAGCTTGAGGACAATGAATGGAGGTGGACCCTTGATAATTACAGACATACATATTTACGGTTATGGAAAGCTTTCTGACTTTATACTTGACGATATCCAACCCTTGCAGGTTATTTACGGAGAAAATGAGGCAGGCAAATCTACCGTCATGTCTTTTATCCATAGTGTTCTTTTTGGCTTTCCGGCAAAGACCCAATCGGAATTAAGGTATGAGCCTAAGGAAGGAGCAAAATATGGCGGCAGAATAACCGCTGTTTTTCCTGATAGAGGGAAGGCGGTAATAGAGCGGGTTAAAGGCAAAGCATCGGGGGATGTCAGCGTCCTGCTTGAAGATGGAACAAGGGGAGGAGAAGAACTTTTAAGTGAACTCCTTAACCATATAGATAAAAGTCTGTATCAATCTATTTTCTCCTTTAATATTCATGGGCTGCAAAATGTGAATCAAATGAAGGGTGAAGATTTGGGAAGGTATTTGTTTTCAGCAGGCTCACTGGGTACGGATCATCTCGTTTCTGCTGAAAATATACTTCAAAAGGAATTGGAAAGCCGCTTTAAGCCAAACGGAAAAAAGCCTTCCCTGAATGTAAAACTGAAAGAGATGAAGCAGCTGCATCGGGATTTGAAAAAAGCGGAGCAGAATAATGAACAGTATTGGATATTACTGCATGAAAAAGAAAGTCTCGAAAACGATTTACAGAGAATTCAGCATGAGCTGGAGCAACAACAGCATGAGCTATCCCGTTTAAAAGAATGGAAGGAACTCTATCCATTATTGGCAGAGGAGCAAGAGCTGATCAAAGAACGGAAACGATTTACAGACGTGTCTTTTCCGGCAAATGGGCTTGCTCTTTTGGAGAAGCTGGAAAGCCTGATTCAGCCGCTGGAAGGACGAAGAGCCAGTCTGGAATCCAGAATAAGCATCCTGGAACAAGAGCTGGAAAGCAGTCAGCCTGATCATTTGCTTCTTAAGCATGAGCCGCAAATCAATGCAGCAGCAGAGGGGCTGCCGCTGCTGGATAGATTAACGCAAGAAGAAAAAGAATTATCAATAAAGCTGGATAATATTTCAGAGGAAATTTTAAACCTCCAGGAAAGACTTCATCTTCAAATTGACGAACAGCAGCTTGAGCAGGCTGATACGAGTGTTTTTATGAAGGAAAAGATTAATGCAGTAAATTCCCGGAGAAACCACCTGCAAGCTATGAAACTGGAGTTGGATGATCGGTTTAACGATGAAAAGACGGCGCTTGTGAATACGGAACAGAAAATTGGCGAATTGAAAAAGCAGATTCTTACGGAGGATGAACGTGCGGCCATTAAAGAAACACTAAGCTTCACTGCAAATAAGCATAATATCGAAAAAGAGCTGCAGGATACACAGGAAAGGCTTCAGTTCCTTCTAAAAACAGAAAAAAAGGAACAGGAAAAAAGACAGCAAAAAACATACCAGGAAAAAAGGCAGCTTTTGTTTTTGGGAGTTCTTTTTGCAGTTTTTGCCGGCTGGGGAATCTTTAGTCAATTATGGGTGATTGCAGGTGCAGGGCTGATAGGAGCAGCCTTTTGTTTTGCTGTTGCAAACAAAAAGGAGCCTAAGGGTGAGGACAGCTTTATTAAAGATGAGATAAAAGCCCTGATTGAAAAAGAACAATCACTGCTGGAAAAATTGAAGCATCCTGACATACAGCATGCTGCTAGGCTGGAGGTACAGCTGAAGAAAGACAGCGAAAGGCAAAATCAGCTTATCCAATTACAATTTCAGCTTGAACAGACAAATGAAAAATACGAAAAGGTCATTAGCTCTTTTGAAAAATGGGAAAAGGAATCTGCCGTACTTGAATCTGAACTCCTGCAGCTGGGAAAACAGCTGTTGCTTCCTTCTGAAATTGCCAAGAACTATTTAAGCGAGGCTTTTAGTCTGATTGAAAAACTGAAAGTCCTTAACAGGGAAAAGAAATATACCCTTGAAAGAAAGGCATCAGCAGAAAAGGGAATTAATGAGAAGCTCCAATCTTTTCAAGAGCTAAATTCTCTATTGGATGGCGAGCCGGGAAGTGTTCAGGAAATCGGCTATCAGCTGAAAAAAAGGCTAAAGGAAGAAACGGAAAAACAAATCAAGCAGGGTGAAAGAGAAACCAAGCTTCGGGAGTTAAAGCTTGAACACAGCACAGTGCTTGCCGAACTTAGCCACTTCAAAAAAGAATGCGAGCACCTGCTCTCAAGCGCAGGCACTGACGATGCCGAGGAATACCGGGAAAAAGCAGAAGAAGCACAGAAATTAACAGAACTTGAAGAACAGATAATACAGGTCCGCAAGCAAATGAATCTTAACTCTTATTCACAGGAAGAAATCGAAAAATACTCCAATCTGAGAAGACCGGAAGCGGAGATTCGAGCTGTTAGCGAAAAAGCTGCTCAGCTGAAGGAAAGTATTCCTGGTCTGCAGAGCAAACTTGCAGAAGTAAAACATGAAATTGGAATTCTTGAAGAGGGCGGAACATATACGGAACTACTCCATAAGTTCGCTTTGCTGAAATCTGAGTTTGAAGCAGAAGCAAGGGAGTGGGCAAAATATGCTGCTGCCAAGGATATATTAGATCGAACAATAAACAGTTTTAAAAATGAGCGTTTGCCCAAAATACTGGGAAAGGCAGAGCAATATCTTTCTTATTTAACCAATGGCCGATATGTACGGATTTTTCCTAAACAGGAAGGAAGCGGTTTTCTGATAGAAAGCAGGACAGGAGCAGTTTTTGAAGCGAAAGAACTGAGCCAGGCGACTGCGGAACAGATATACGTCTCCTTTAGGCTTGCACTCGCCATGACGATTTATAGCAAATACCCGTTCCCCATTATTATTGATGATAGCTTCGTGAATTTTGATCATGTCCGAACGGAAAGAATGATTAACCTGTTAAAGAACCTTACAGGCAGGCAAATTTTATTTTTCACCTGTCATAAGCATCTTCTGCCACATTTTCAGGAAGAACAAATACAATCAGTTGCAAAGGAAAAGCTGTCTGTCTAATTAAAACAGGCAGCTTTTTATCTATATGGTAAGCAAATCTAACAAAAACTAACAAGTATTAAAAAAAGTGTGTAAAGAAACCTTACAAGTATCATGTTTTTTCTTTTTTTATCCAGTAAGATGATAAAAAGCGGTTAGGAAGGAGAAAATCAATTGCCCTGGCTGATTCAAATATTGTTACTCGCTATTTTTCTGATTGCAGGGAATTTTGCTGCTGAGTTCTTTCATATTCCGCTTCCTGGAAGTGTCATAGGGATGATTATGTTATTAATCCTATTGGTAACTAATTTGATTAAATTAGAATGGATAGAAAAAGCAGCATCTTTTCAAATTAAACACATGTCCCTGCTGTTTATCCCCTTTGTCATTGGATTATTTTTGTCTCCCAATTTTATTCCTCTGTTAAATTTTCATTTCCTTCTGGTCCTTATTCTAAGCAGCTTTTGCAGTTTATTGGGCACAGCGTATTCAGTTCAATTGTATGAGAACATAAAAAGGAGGAGTCAAAAATGAGTTCTGTTTTTTTCAATAGTTTAGGGTGCATCTTGATGACTCTTGCCAGTTATATTGCAAGCCTGCAAGTTTTCAGGAGATTTAAGAAGAGCTGGTTAAATCCTTTATATACCGGAACTGCGCTCTTGCTTATCATTCTATTATTTTGCAACATCCCTCTATCAGCCTATCAAAAAGGAAGCAGTCTGTTTGAACTGCTCCTCCAGCTTTCGGTTGTCTCTTTTGCTGTTCCTTTATATAAGGAGTGGCCCTTAATGAAAAGACATCTTAAGAAAATATTCTCAGGAGTCTTTGCCGGGACATCTTTAGGCATATTTACGGTTTACATCATGTCACAGCTTTTTCACTTTAATCAGGAGATTATGGCATCTCTTATTCCGCGTTCGGTAACACTCCCGGTAGCTTTAACGGTGTCGGATGGCCTGGGAGGGACAACGGCCTTTACTGTTTTCTTTGTGCTATTTTCTGGTCTATTTTCAGTTATGATGGGACCGAAGCTATTGAAGTGGCTAGGAATAAATAGTAAAGCCGCAAAGGGATTGGCAATGGGCACTTCAGCACAGATGCTGGGAGCCAGCCGATCACTCATGTGGGGAGAGGAAGAAGGTGCCATGGGGTGTATTGCCATGACAACTTCTGCCATTATTCTTTCGTTATTCATACCAATATTGCTGCTTTTGCTGTAACCTGAAAATATCAAAAAACCCATTCATGAAAACGTGAATGGGTTTTTACGGTGGGCAAATGACATGATTTATTTAGGAGAGAGCCGTATCTGTATGGTATACTAGGTTAATAGAATTGCATGTTTAAAGAGGCTGCAAAAGATTTGTCTGTTTGTGAATGCCCTTTTTAAACAACCTCGTGAAGGGAGCGTCGGCGCGCGTATGTCGAAAGGAATTGTTTATTACGAAGTAGGAGAACAAATCGAGCTTTTTCTGCTCATCAAAAGTGCAGCTAAAGGGATTGCGAGTAATGGAAAGCCGTTCTTGACCCTTATCTTCCAGGACCAAAGCGGGGAAATTGAAGCAAAGCTTTGGGATGTGTCTGAAGATGATGCCAAAAACTACAGTCCTGAAACCATCGTAAAAGTGGCGGGAGATATTTTAAATTACCGTGGACGCAATCAGTTAAGAATCCGCCAAATACGGCCGGCATCTCCATCTGATCCGGTGAAGCTGGCAGACTTTCTCGAAACAGCACCCTTAAGTACTGATGAAATGATGAGTAAAATCACTCAATATATATTTGAAATGAAAAATCCGAATATCCAAAGGATCACTCGCCATTTATTGAAGAAGCATCAAAAGGACTTTCTTGAATATCCGGCTGCTACCAAGAATCATCATGAGTTCGTTTCAGGCCTTGCCTATCATGTTGTTTCTATGCTGGATCTGGCTAAAGTAATATCCGGTTTGTATCCAAGTCTGGATAAGGACTTACTATATGCCGGTGTGATCTTGCACGATTTAGGTAAAATAACAGAGCTGTCAGGACCGATATCAACTTCTTACACAATAGAAGGAAACTTGCTTGGACATATAACCATTATGATCAATGAAATAGGAAAAGCTGCTGAGGAACTGGGAATCAGCGGTGAAGAGATTATGGTCCTTCAGCATATGGTCTTGTCCCATCACGGCAAAGCAGAATGGGGAAGCCCGAAGCCGCCGTTAATCAAGGAAGCAGAAATTCTTCATTATATTGATAATATTGATGCAAAAATGAATATGCTTGATAGAGCTCTTGAGAGGGTAAAGCCGGGAGAGTTCTCGGAGAGGGTATTTGCTCTGGATAACCGTTCATTCTATAAGCCTAGTTTTCATAAATAATAAATGCCATCCTTCCTAATGGGAAAGGATGGCATTTTTATCGCAGTCTAACAGGCAGTAAGACCCCCACTTCAAGACTCGGAGGAATCAAAGGTGGATAAGTGGGTGTCAAACTGCCCGTAAAGGCCCGATTGGTGAAATACAGTGAAACTTGCCGACGCGCAGGCAGAGGCTTAGTTGAACCAATCGGGTTCGTAGTGTCGATTGATCGAAGCGCTAGCGAGATCTTAGCGACACTAGAACGCGACTAATAATCAGTGGGGGATAAGGAACCCCCCCACTGTTTGAAGTTTCACTTTAATGGCTGTCTATCATATTTTTTCTGGTTCTGCATACATTTTATAGTAAATGGACAACCATTATGAAAAGAAAGAGGGGAAACTATGATTCCAATTTGGGTATATTTTGTTGCAGCCGGAATCGTTATAAGTGCATATATGGCGGTAAGGACAGGAAGAGAAGAGAAAAAAGTGGAGCATGACAGCATAGAACGCGAGGGTGAAATTTATATGAAGCGTCTTGAACGGGAAAAAGAAGAGCGGAAATCAGCTCAGCAATCGGCAGGCTGATTATAATAACACATAAGAAACGGGACTCCAGCATGGAGCCCCGTTTTTTTTATTTCGCTTCAGTTCCAGCTTCACCTTCAGCTTCAGGTTTATCAAGAACTCCTTTTAGTTCCTTATCTTTAATATCAACATCAGCAGCCTTTAGTTCACGATCCATTGCCTGCTGTATTTTCTCGCCATCAAGCTTGGAGACTTTCACTTGATATTCCATTTCCTTCTTCATTTCATCAAATGACTTTTTCTCTTTTTTCTCTGTTACTTGAATGATATGGAAACCATGTTCTGATTGTACAGGAGCGCTGATTTCATTCACATCAAGGGCATAAGCTGCCTCTTCGAATTCAGGAACCATTTTACCTGGGCCGAACCAGCCTAAATCTCCGCCATTTGCAGCAGATCCAGGGTCTTTAGAATATTCTTTGGCCAAATCTTCAAACTTTCCGCCTTCATCAAGCTTTTTCTTGACTTCGTTCGCCGTTTTTTCATCCTCAACCAGGATGTGGCGTGCTTTAATTTCCGGCTTGTAGTTATCGTAGTATTCTTTTACTTCCTTTTCTGTTGCTTCAATATCTTTAATCGCTGCTTTTTCCTGAAGCAAGCCTGTTTTGAAGGTTTCCCTTAAATCTTCTTCATCTTTATAGCCATATTGCATAAGCGCCATTTCAAAGTTAGCGCCAAGCTGCTGTTTTAATTCATCAATCTTCTCGTTAAGTTCCTCGTCTGTTACTTTGTATTTATCAGAAAGAACTTTTTCATAAATGAGTTCCTGGAGCGCCTGTTCGCCGTATTTTTCCTTCATTGCTTCATAAAGCTCGTCCTTCGTAATGTTTCCGCTCTTTGTTTCAACAACAACATCTCCTGATTCGCCGCCGGTGCTGCTGCATGCGCTTAATCCAATTACTCCGGCTGCAATGGAGAGCGATATCATCCATTTCTTCATGTTGAACACTCCTAAAATAATTTTCAAATTCGGCTCTGGTGAGCTGGACTGCTGTCTTCTGCTGGAATTTTTAGACTTCTAAAGGCCAGCAATTGCCTTCACAGTGCCTTTATTTATCACATTCTCTACTATACCATAAATGAAAAAAATAACAAAAGAAGAAAGTAATGCTTGGTTCATAAACCATTGTTTTTTAAAAAAATTTGGGTATTCGCCCATCCCATTCAGGACAATTGTACATATGATACATGGAACCCTCTGATGGGAGGTTTCAAATTCAAGCAGCCTAAAAAGTTTGGATAGCCGGGATAGTAGCCTATCCGACCACAGAGGCAAATGAATAGGATATGGTAGCAGCCTAAAGGGGAGGTGTTATCCATGGGTGCAGGATACGGCGGAGGTTTCGCGTTAATCGTTGTATTATTTATCTTATTGATAATTGTAGGCGCAGCTTGGCTGTAAGCCTAGTTTGGGCATAGAGACCATCTTGTGGGCTCTGTGCCGCAAATCGAAAGGAGGATTCCAAATGTCCGGAGGAAGCGGATACGGCGGAGGTTTTGCGCTAATTGTCGTGTTATTCATTTTGCTGATCATCATAGGAGCATCTTGGCTTTACTAAGATAAAAACATTCACAATATATAAAAAGCGGCGGAAAATGTTCCGCCGCTTTTGCTCATGGTAAGAGCGCTCACAGGATACCCTAAGCATACAAGATTTCAACAAATGAAGAGATCAGCAATATGGTGATAAGAATGTTAATGGTTCTGAATACTTTGGGCTGCCGTTCCTCAGGAATCTCTTTTTGGAGACAAAGCGAATTTGTCATCTTGTTGATATAAAATAAAATAAAAACGGCAAAAATAATAAAGATGGAGATCATCCAAGATTCCCTCCTTGGGCAGTCATATGATTGCTATTACATGTTTTGTCTGTTATTTACAATAACAAAGTTCACACAAAAAAGATAGTATTTAAGATTGCCTGTCAGGTAAATAAAAGGTATCCTTTGTCAGGATACCCGGAATTTTTGCTAATGGTTCGAACGAAGTAAAATCTCAAATCCATCTTCATTTTCTTCTACATAAGATTGATTTGGAGCATTAAGCACGTTTTTGGCGCAGACAATGTCAGAAAAAGACAGGCCTGCATGGAAAGCGAACAGAATGACTAAATAATGTACATAATGAGGAATAACAAAGCAAGCAGCCAGAAGCAGGCTGTTTATAATGAACATAGGCGCCAGAGTGGCAGTCAGGAAAAGCTGTTTTGAAATAGGCTCCGTTATTCGAATATATATAATTGGCATTAAGCCATATTTAATTATCAGCTGTTTTTTAACAATAATTCCAAGGTGTGCAATCGGGAGATAGTGAAGCAGCTTATGAACAGGATACATCAGCCATAATCCCGCTGCAAAGGAAATAAAATAATTATCGTAAAAGGAACCTGGCGTAAATACATATGTTGCAGGAACATATGTAAATATGAAAGTAGCCAGCATGGTTAAGGAAGACAAAATAAAAAGCCTCTGCGATCCATATTGCTTCGTGAAGTTAATAGTCTTCCAGCAATTCATCATAAAAATACCTCCACAAGGAGTAAAATAGTAATCTTTCAAACTCACTTATGATACTTTACGATGAATAAATAAAAAAATCAATAGGGAAAACAAACAGATTTTGTCGAAAAAAACTTTAATAAAATGAAAGTAATGTGAAGCTGTGAGCAACCGTTTTCATAAATACAAAGCGAATGCAAGCGATTCGCTTTGTAAGGGTTTACATAATGTGAAAGGAACTTTCTCTTTTTAAACAAGTTCCTTTTCTGCTGCTTGTTTTTTCTTTAATTTGCCCTCATCTTCATCAAATTGATTTTCAAGGTTTGCAAAGGATTTCTCAAAGATCTCCATGAAATCGTCACCATATATATTGCGGACGATCGCCATAATTTCGATGATATCAGGAAATTTTCCATAAAGCTCTCTTAGTGGCATTGCACCAGAGAACACGGCATTTTTCTCAGGTGAATAGGTTTCCATAAGGCTTAATAATACCTTTTCGCCATCTTCAGTCAATTTAATATAGGTATTTCTTTTATCGCTTTCTTTCTTAGAGAATTGGAGAAAACCCCGTTCTTCGAGCTTTTTGGAGAAGTTGAATGCAGTAGAAACATGCATTACACCAAACTTGGCAACATCGGAAATCGATGCTCCGTTTAAATGATAGGCAATCCATAAAATATGATGTTCATTAATGTTTAAATCGTAGGGTTTTATCCATTGCTGCCAATCTTTTTCTATAGACTTCCACAGGGCTTTACTAAGCTGTGCCACTCGCTGGCTGAAAATCATTGCTTCCTTTATAGAAATTGCTTTGTCCGACATTCAAAAGTTCACCTACTTTGTAAAATTAATTATTTCTGGCCATACAGCCGGAAGATCATTTTCTTTTATAGTATCATTATGCCAATAAAACAAAAATTAATAAAGATATAAATTTACAAAATTTTTAGAAATATAATCAAATATTTCTATAAAAGGCTTAAGGTCAAGGGATGAGAGCCAATATAAAGTTTTAAAAAATTTTGAAGCATTTTAATAATATATTAGTTTTCGTTCAAAAATAAAAAAATCCTCCTTTTTAACAAAAGAAAAAAGAAGGATTATTTATTTACTATTTATTTATTGCAGTCTAACGGGCAGTAAGACCCCCAATTCAAGACTCAGAGGAATCAAAGGAGAATAGTGGGGGTCAAACTGCCCGTAAATGCCCGAAAAAGGAACAAAGACTAAGAACGCCAAGCCCAGTGGCCACGTTTTTGTGACACACTTCCTGTGGGCCTCAACTAACAATCAGTGGGGGAAGGAAAACCCCACTGTGAAGTTTCACTTTATACTTGTTTCAAGTTCATGTATGGCTGCTTCAATTTCCTGCAATTCCCGCTGCAGCCTGTGCTGATGGGGAAGAATCTCGTTTTTCCAATTGCTGATTGAATATTTGATGTCGTTTGAGAATTCCTTAAAGGCTGTTTTACCTTCCTTAGAAGCAAATGAAGCTGACTCCTTAATGGCTGTCAATTCGGATTTTAATTCTAAAAGCTGCTCTTTCAGAAGGTTTGTGTTTTCTTTTAACTGCTGTCTGGTATCCCTACCTGAAGCAGGTGCAGTTAATAGTGTGGATATGCCGGCTGCAGCACCGCCAGCTAATAGTCCAAGCAATAAAGATTTGGCTTTCATAACCATCACCTCGAAATCTTATTTCTATGTCTATTTTACTACAATATTCATTTTTCTAAAGCTGAAAATGAAAAGTGTTCTATCTATATCTATATCACAAAATATATAAGAGTAAACCATATCCTCATAGCTCCTGGCAAACAGGCATACAATTCAGTAGAAGGATATTTTGCGAAAGGGGGAGGCAGGTTGTCCGGAGCAGCGGCTGGAATTTTTGCATTAAGTGTGGTGCTGTTTTTAGGAGGTATTCATTTTTTCCTTTCAATAAAGAAACCCGGAGTCTATCCTCCGAAGTATGTTCTGAAAAAAAGGGCAGCTGCTTTAGCAGCAGGCGGGGCGTTTTTGTTCTTGCTGGGTCTGATTGTCGGCAGTTTCTAAATAATTTCCAAATAAAAAAGCCCGCTTATTTGCGGGCTTTTCTGTATAATTATTGGCTGATCGTCTGCTGAGTCAGCTTCGTTCTGTTTGCGATTGATTGTGCTACAGGATAAAGGATTACCATAGCAGCGGTGTTAACTGCAGCTGCAGGAAGTACAACTGCTGCAAATAATGCTGTGAAAGGTCCCGGCAGTCCGACAATCAGGTATGCCGAAGTTAAAAACACAATTCCGGATACGATTGTTCCTGCTGCTGTTAAGACAGCTGTGCTGACGATATTCTTCCTGAATTTCTTTACGATCAGGAACAAGGCGAAAAAGGTGAATGCAGTAACAGGCTTATCAATGATATTCGGGATTAATCCTCCAGGAAAGGTTGTGGTAAATCCGGAAATCAGGCCTGTAACTAAACCTAAAAGCAAAACGCTTCTGGTGTCTGGAAAAAGGATTATGCCTAAAAACATCATGGTTAGCATCATGTCCGGTTTCATTCCAAGGAAGAACCCTGGAACAACTGCATGAAGCACTGCGCCCATCCCCACCAATAGGGATAAGGCCACTAAATTTTTTGTATTCATTTCTCATCTCTCCTCTGCTATTCTCTGACTAAGCTCTGTCGTCTCTCCTGCAGTGCGCTCTTTGCCTGCAGCGAAAAACTTTAACTCATTATAACATATATCACAGGAATTCATAGGTGTTATATTTTTTAATTATTATTTTTAAAAGCTTCCATAAATGCGGCCAGCTTTTCAACATGGTGTTCCGGTACAGCATTGTAAATAGATGCGCGGCACCCCCCGATAGAACGGTGTCCGCCAAGCCCGACGAACCCTGCTTCTTTTGCCTGTTTCTGAAATTCCCTGGAGAGACCCTCGCTTTGAAGATTAAAAGTGACATTCATACGGGACCTGCTGTTTTTATGGGCATGCCCTATGTAAAAGCCTTCGCTTTCATCAATAACATCATAAAGCATTTTTGCCTTCTTCTCATTGGCCTTTTCAATCTGTTCAAGGCCGCCTATCTGCTCTGCCCATTGGAGCACAAGAGACAGCAAATAGATTGAAAGAGTAGGGGGTGTGTTATATAAAGAGTTATTATTGGCAAATGTATTGTAATTCAGCATTACAGGGAGCGTTTCCGATGATCTTTTTAAAAGTTCTTTTCGGATAATGACTACTGTTACACCGGATGGGCCGAGATTTTTCTGGGCACCTGCATAGATCAAGTCAAATTGTTCTACTTTCAATGGACGGCTTAAAATATCGCTTGACATATCTGCTACTAGTGGTGTTTTTTTATTTGAAGGAAATTTTTGCCATTGTGTGCCGTAAATTGTATTGTTGCTGGTAATATGAAGATAGGCAGCATTGTCCGAAATTTCATCTTGACTGTATTTGGGGATAAAGCTGTATTTTTGATCCTTGCTGGTGGCAGAAATGACGGTTTCGCCAATTTTATCTGCTTCTTTTAAAGCTTTCTCCGACCAGGAACCGCTTAGAATATAATGGGCTGCCTGGTCTTTTCCCAGCAGGTTCATCGGCACCATGGAAAACTGGAGACTTGCACCGCCCTGGATAAAAAGGACCTCAAAATCATCCGGGATGGCCAGCAGTCTTCTTAAGCGTGTGATTGCCTGATCATGTACTGCCTGATATTCCTTGCTTCTATGACTCAGCTCCATAATGCCCATACCTGTATTGCTGAAGTTCAGCAAACTCTTTTCCGCTTCTTTTAATACCTCTTCCGGCAGGGCCGCGGGACCTGCATTAAAATTTAGAGCACGGTACATTTTTCTCCCTCCAAAAATAAAATCAATTCACTATAACGCTGTGAAGAAATAAAGATAGTTAATATGTTAACAAAATTTACTGATTTGTACAGAGAAAAAAATGAACATTTTGAAAAATCAGAGATAAAAGAGGCGAAAAATTCCCCCTGCAGAAACAGGAGGATCAGAGGGTTACAGATGCTTTTTTATGGCATCAGAGATTTCTTTAAGATCTGAAGCTGAATAATCAGATTGATGTGATTTCCACACCACTCCTAAGCCATCTCCGTCACCATAACGGGGAATTAGGTGGGAGTGGAAATGGAAAACGGTCTGTCCGGCGTGTTCACCGTTGTTATTAATTAAATTCAAGCCAATTGGATCAAATTCGGCCTTGATGGCTCTGGCAATCTCAGGAACTGCTTCGAAATAGTTCCGGGCTGCTTCAGCATCCATTTCATATAAGTTTTCTTTATGTACTTTCGGAATAACAAGTGTATGCCCTTTTGTGACCTGGCTTATGTCCAGAAATGCCATCACATGCTCGTTTTCGAATACCTTGGCTGAAGGAATCTCGCCATTTATTATTTTACAGAAGATACAATCGTTCATTATGTCAGCTCCTAACCAAATATCTTTTTCACAATTCTACCATATTCGCCAAAAAACAAAAAAGCAAATGGGGAAGGATTGTTCTATTCATAAAAAAAGGCAGGATCCGATTGGAATCCTGCCTTCGTGAAGGGGAAGCTTCTATTGGAACGTTTCTGATTCAGGTAAATTCTCTTTAACAAACACCTCATTTATGAATGAATTGTGTTCATATCTAGAGAAAATCGATCTTTGTTCAATCGGACCATCCCCTTATTTTCTTTATATGCTTTTATATGCGTATAAAGCATGGATGATAGTCTTTAACAAACACCTCATTTAAAAATGACTTAGTGACCACTTACGGGAAAAGCGATCAAGTGTTTAAGATCATCAGGTTTCATGTGCAATGCAACCATCCCCTTATTAGGAACGTTTGAAGCTTATACTGAAAGGAAACTGTCTGCGACAGACACCTCATTTCAAGTTTTGATCATCTGAATGGTGTTCAAATGATTTGTTTCCCCTTCATAGATTAGAATGTCCTGCCTCGTAATTTATATACAGGAAATTTGCCCAAACTGGACAATTTACTTTGGCTTTTTTTACAATGGACTTATATATAGTAGGAAGGACGTTGAGAATGGCGCTGCTTGAGATTAAAAACGTAACCGGCGGCTATACGAGAAACCCGGTCTTAAAGGATGTTTCCTTTGAGGTGGGAGAAAATGAAATCGTTGGCCTGATTGGCCTTAATGGAGCCGGAAAAAGTACGACCATCAAACATGTAATTGGCTTAATGGAACCGAAGGAGGGTGAAATAGCGATCAATGGCATGCAATTCCTTAAAGATAAGGAAGGGTATCGCAAGCAATTCACTTTTGTTCCGGAAACCCCGATTTTGTATGATGAACTAACACTTGAAGAGCATTTGCGTATTACAGCCATGGCATACAGTCTGTCAGAAACAGAGTATAAACCAAGAGTGGAAAGACTCCTGAAGGAATTCAGAATGGAAAAAAGACTGAAATGGTTTCCGGCTCACTTTTCTAAAGGGATGAAGCAGAAAGTGATGATTATGTGCGCTTTTTTGGTACAGCCGTCATTATACATTGTTGATGAACCTTTTGTAGGCCTGGACCCGCTTGGCATTCAGTCACTTCTTGATTTGATGAAGAAAATGAAAGAGAGCGGTGCCGGCATTCTTATGTCCACCCATATTCTGGCAACCGCTGAAAGGTATTGTGATCGTTTTGTGATTTTACATGAAGGCAAAGTAAGGGCGAAGGGAACATTAGAAGAGCTGCAGCAGCAATTTGCAATGCCGGGAGCAACCCTCGATGATTTATATATCCAGCTCACAAAGGAAGAAGATTATGTTTGATGAAAAACAATTATGGAAGGAAAGATTCGGGAGGACCGTCAAAGAGCTTTCCCGCTATCTCCGTTATATTTTTAATGGCCATATTGTCATTGTCATGGTGTTTCTTCTGGGAACTGCAGCTTTTTATTATCAGGAGTGGATAAAAACCCTGCCCGGTGATTTTCCTGCTGCAGAGATTATCGCAATCATCTTAGCTCTCCTGGTTACATACAGTCCGATTTATACATTCTTTTCTGAAGCAGACAAAATTTTTCTGCTGCCGCTTGAAGACAGGCTTTCAGGTTATTTCAGACGTTCGATGGCAGTAAGTTTTTTTGTGCATGCGTATCTCCTTGTTATGGGTCTGGGAATTTTAATGCCCTTGTATGCAGCGGTGAATAGTGACAATTTTAAAGTGTTTTTACCCTTTCTGCTGATCCTGCTGATTCTAAAAATGATCAATTTGCTGATACGCTGGAAGATACAATATTACATTGAAACAAGCGTGCATATCCTGGATGCATGTGTCCGTTATGCTGTTAACTCTGTGTTTCTGTATTTTCTTTTTAGCGGCGCTTCCCCCATTTTCATGATGGCAGCGGGTGTTCTGCTGATCCTGCTGTATTTGTTCTTCAGCATAAAATCCAGAGATAAAGGGCTGAAATGGGAATATTTGATTGATCAGGAAGAGAGGAGAATGACGTCCTTCTACAGGCTGGCCAATATGTTTACAGATGTTCCAAAGCTGAAAGACCGCGTAAAAAGACGGAAGTGGCTTGATTGGCTGCTTTCAGGTATTCCATTCAGACAGGATGCAACTTTTAAAAATCTTTATGTCCGTACATTTCTCCGTTCCGGTGATTACTTCGGTTTATTCATTCGTTTAACCCTTATTGGGGCTGGAGCAATTTATTTAATTTCGTATGGAATGGGACAAATCCTGCTTGTGCCCCTATTCATGTACCTAACCGGCTTTCAGCTGCTGCCGCTATGGAATCACCATCAGGATAAGCTGTGGGTGAAATTATATCCGGTTAAAGGGGATATAAAGGAGAAGTCCTTTAAACAGCTGCTGACAGGAATACTTTATGTTCAGGCACTCTTATTATCGCTTGCTGTACTGGCAAATGGCGGATGGCTGGCTTCGCTTTTGGCTTTAGCCGTTGGAGTTTTATTTGCATATGTATATACTCATATCTATATTCAGAAACGGCTGGCAGGCAGCCAAGCTTAAAATGAAACCTTTGCTGTCTTTTGTGCGTATATAGAGTCATCCTGAAAAAAGGCAGGCAGGAAAATGAATGAGTATGAATTAAAGGCATATTATGAAATTGAAGAATGGAAGAGACGGATCAATAAGCGCTCCAGTATGCTGAATCGCCTTTCCAAAAAAGCTCAGACAAAGGTAAATAGTATAATACCTGAAAAAGCTCATCAAATTATCACAGACAGCATAAAGAATATGGTAAAGGCAACTGTGGTTGGATCGAATGCACTCACCAGAAAAAAACAATCTGCCGGACGCAGCCTGGAAATGATGGATCACATGCTTGAAGAGAAGATTTCGACATACCGCAAAACAGCTGCTGTCGAAGGTGCCGGAACCGGGGCAGGGGGAATACTCCTTGGCATTGCTGATTTTCCCTTGCTGCTGAGCATTAAGATGAAATTTCTTTTTGAATCTGCTCCCATATATGGATTTGATACAACTGATTATGAAGAGCGCCTGTTTCTCCTCCACGTCTTTCAGCTTGCATTTTCCAGTGATGATAAAAGGAAAGAAACGTTAAAGCTGATTGAAGAATGGGATGACAGGAAAGAAAAACTGGCTGACATGGACTGGAAGGCATTTCAGCAGGAATACCGGGATTATATCGACTTTGTTAAAATGCTCCAGCTGGTGCCGGGTATAGGTGCTGCTGTCGGGGCATATGCAAACTATAATTTGCTTGACCACTTAGGAGAAACCGCTAAAAATGCTTACCGTCTGCGGATATTAAAAACAGCCCCGAGGCCTGATTAGGCTTGGGGCCGTTTTTTTGGGACTTTCTCCTTGCTATCCTACCTCAACAGTATCCTTGTTTTCCTGATAGCTATGATAGTTTAAAGCTGCTGCTCCCAATGTTTTGGCTGCGATCAGCATGGCTTTCTCATCTATATCAAACTTTGGATGATGGTGCGGGTAATTTTCTGATGTATTTTCAGGTCTTGCCCCGGTAAAGAAGAAGGTGCCTTTCACATGCTGCAGATAGTATGCGAAATCTTCACCACCCATTTCAGGGTCTGTCTCTTCTACCCATTTGACTTCTTCAATTTTCCCTGCCAGTTCAGCCAGGTATTCAGTTTCCCTTTTATGATTCACAACAGCAGGGTAGCCTCTGTGGAACCGATACTCATAGCTGCTATCTGCAGTGTAGCATGTTCCTTTAACAGTGCGCTCGATTTCCTGTTCGATATTAGTGCGGACGTCTTCGTTAAATGTGCGGACAGTACCGATCAATTTTGCTCTATCGGCAATTACATTAAATGCGTTATCAGCAACGAAGGAACCAACTGTTACAACGGCAGAGTCAATTGGATTTACCTTTCTGCTGAC
Source organism: Cytobacillus firmus DS1 (assembly GCF_000565285.1). Classification (GTDB taxonomy): domain Bacteria; phylum Bacillota; class Bacilli; order Bacillales; family Cytobacillaceae; genus Cytobacillus; species Cytobacillus firmus_A. Next base: position 130,244 of record NZ_APVL01000002.1, read on the forward strand.
GATTTGCTGGAGATTGACAACCAGCTGGGAGGCAGTTACAATCGCATCTTTTGTTTTGTGAGGCTGTGCTCCATGCCCGCCTTTTCCTTGGATGGTAACTTCAAACCTGTCTGCTGCCGCCATAAATGGGCCAACTCGATATTGGATTTTTCCTGTTGGTTCTGATGCCCACAGGTGAGTTCCGAAAATGGCATCGACACCCTCAAGGCAGCCATCTTCGATCATCGACTTCGCTCCGCCTGGAGCATATTCCTCGGCGTGCTGATGAATCATGATATATGTACCTTCTAATTCATCGCGAAGTTCATTCAGCGCCTTCGCCAGTACAAGTAATGTGGCCGTGTGTCCATCATGTCCGCAAGCATGCATAACCCCCGGGACCAATGATTTATATGGGACATCCTTTTCATCCTGGATAGGAAGTGCATCAAAATCAGCTCTCAAAGCGGTGGTCTTTCCGGGTTTGCTTCCAATAATCTTTGCTACCACTCCATTTCCCCCAACATGACCCCGAACTTCAATCCCCAGATTTTCATAAAAGGTTTTGATGTAGTGAGCCGTCTTCTCTTCCTTAAATGATACTTCAGGGTTCTGATGAAGATAGCGCCGGATGGAGACCATTTCATTGTAATAACTTTCCAGTTTTTTAAATAATGTTTCAGACATGATTTCCTCTCCTATCGACATAATTTTTTCATTATTATAACATTCTTTAATAGAATAAAGGGGAAAATGTTTATTTCTGCAAACTTAACATAATAAAAGTGCAGATGAGATGATACTATAAATTAAGACCAAAATGGGAGGTATTCGTAAGATTGGAAATGATTAAATCTAAATGGACATATTTTTTCCTGGCTGTATCCACATCAATTTTTCTTTATTTTCTTGTTGCCGTTACTAACGGACAACCCCTTGATTTTGACCGTTATTTTTCAAAACTCTTTACAGGTTTGTTTTCAGAAAGCACCCATCCATTCTTTGAAGCATTGGATCATTTGGGTGATAAGACCGGAGTAGGAATTATCACATTGGCATTCTTATTGCTGCTTTGGCTCAAGTATAGGAATTATGAAGCGATGGCAGCTCTTGTTTTTGCTGTTGCAGCGGGCAATGAAGTTAATAAGTGGCTTAAAGAGGCTGTTGGAAGGCCGCGCCCTGATCAGGAGCATCTGGTTGATGTGGCAAGTCTCAGCTTTCCGAGCGGACACGCGATGATTGGGATGATTCTGTATACCTTCATCGCCTATTTTATCATTAACGAGCTGAAGTCCTCGCAAGCGAAATGGATCACAGGGATTATAGCTGGCAGCTGGATTTTTTTAATGGGGATCAGCCGGATTGTGATGGGTGTTCATTATCCGTCTGATATCGCAGCAGGATTTGCAGCAGGCTATATTTGGGTGTTCATTTCAATTTCCCTTTACGCAGCATTAAAGTCAATGTTCAGAAGGAATTCATATGAGCAAGAAGAATCAGTATAAAAGCAGAGACTATCGCCCGATAGTCTCTTTGCTGTATTAAATGAGGAACATGGCTGCAATAGTTGTCACGATTAAGCCAATTGTGACCGGAAGCAGGTTCCGGCGAGCCAGTTCAAAAGCATCTACATTACAAATTGCGGCTGCGGGTATAAGGGCCCAGGGGACCAGTGTGCCACCGCCTACCCAGATGGCAGCTACCTGCCCGAGAGCCGTTAAGGTTGCAGCACCTGTACCTATAGCTGTCGCAAATAGATTAGCAATGGAGCCGGCAAGTGAGATGCCGGAAAAACCAGATCCATCAAGCCCCGTAATGGCTCCAACGGCAGTCAGTGTAATGGCGCCTACCTCTTTGCTTAAAGGGACAACAGATGCAAGCCCCACTCCAAGATCATTAACGATTCCATGAGAACCCTTTGGCAAAAAGTCTCCTATCATCTGAGAAAATCCAGCGTCCCCCAGATAAAAGAAAGCTGCAATTGGAATGACAGGGCCAAATACTCTGAATCCAAACTGGAAGCCTTCAACTAAATAGGCTGTTGTTTTTTCAAGACCTTTATTACGATGGGCTGCAAGTGTAATCATCAGGAGGATAAATATCGATGTCCCGCCTACCAAAGCCGTTGCGTCACCGCCCTGAAGATCCAATGCAAACATGGCTGCAACATCAGCAGCAAATAACGTTGGAATTAATAACGCAAAAAAACGCTTGTGTTTAAGTGAAAGCAACTGTTTTTGACTGGCATCAGCCTGAAGTTCAGCTGGTATATCCCCAGTAAGCCCTGTATCTGCAGTCAGCTTGCCGCTTTTCATATCTCTCTTGATAAGGTAAAAAGCGGTAATAGTCGTGACTGTACCCATAATAATAACAAGCGGAACACTGGCTGATATGACTTCACCTACAGGAAGGCCGGCTGCGTCGGCAGTTAATTTCGGTGCAGCCTGGATTATAAAATCTCCGGATAGTGCGATGCCGTGGCCGAACAGGTTCATGGCCATCGCCACACCCAAAGCAGGTAATCCTACCCGGATGGCTACGGGAAGAAGGACTGCCCCCATTAAGGCAACTGCAGGAGATGGCCAAAAAAACCAGGAGATGACCATCATCAAAATCCCGATCGTCCAGTAGGCAAGTGCCGGTGTTCTGATTAATCTGGTAAAAGGAGAGATCATGACATCATTAATTCCGGTTGTGGCCAGTGTCCGGCTCATGGCGACTATAATTGAAATGACCAGTATAGTGGAAAGGAGTTCTGTTATCGCAAATATAAAACTTGTAAAAATACTGCTGATTGAACCGCTTAAAGAGCCGGTAGCCGTAATGGCAATTAAAAAGATGCCCGCAATACAGACAAGCGTTGTATCTCTCCTCATAACCATGAAGCCGATGATGAAGAGAATAAAAAGAACATATATCCAATGGATGGCTGTCAGTTCAACTCCCACTTAATTTTCCCCCTTTCATAATTCCCTAAGAGAAGCGCCGGTTTAGGCGAATCACCCTATTCGGAATGTAGTACAGAATATGATGGATAGAAATAAATGGTGATATGAATTGAATCCGTCCAGAGGAGGAGGCTGAAACACACCGGGGGATGTTTCAATAGAATTGCTGACTGATAAAATGAATGTACAGGAGGAAAATGTTTTTGCATTAGCGAATACAAGAATAGGAGAAAAGAGGGAAGGGAAAGCCTATGAGATACAGGTCAGTTAATCAAATAATCTTCGCGATAACTTTATCAGCTGTTGGAGGTTTGCTTCTTCTTATGAACATAGGTGTCATTTCCTTGGAAATAAAAGAGGTATTTGTCGTAATTTACCCCTTAATCCTATTGGCTGCAGGGGTTCATTACCTGCTGTCATACATACTGAAGAAAAGCCGGAGCGGGATGTTTCCCGGGTTATTTCTAATCGTATTTTCATTTCTATTAATCCTTGATCGTCTAGGAGTAATTGAATTCAGGTTTATGGAAATCTGGAAACTCTGGCCCCTGTTTCTTATTTTTATCGGCATTAAAATTCTATTGAAAAAAGATCGTTTAAAGATACATTTTGAACAGGATTTCCCGGCTGATATCTATGCGAAAGACAAAGGTGGAGCGGAGAAAAAAGTTATTAATATCTCAAAATATGAAAGCCCTCAGCCGCTTAAAAATATCAGAGGCTTTTCAATTGGCGATGTGGATTTTAAACAGCCGAATTGGTCTCTCGAGCCGATGGATTTATATACAATGATCGGTGATTATTTTATCGATTTCAGCAAAGCTTTCATCCCGGAGAAAGAGACGCCAGTCATTGTGAGAGGGTGGATTGGGGATGTGAAAATGATCATCCCCGAAAACATTCCGGTGATGATCCAGTCAAATATTAATATAGGAGACATCCGCATTTTTGATCAAAAGACAGGTGACATCAACCGCAGTCTTCAATATAAGTCACCCGGTTATGATGAAGCATCCAGAAAGCTGAAAATCGCTGTACAAGTAAAAATTGGATCCATTCGGATCGATAAAGTATAGGGGTATAAGATGAAAAAAAGCGGAATCAGGTATTGGTTTGTGCAGAGCTTTATTATGATGGCCATTATAAGTTCATTAATCTTTTTTGTCGGATTGCAGGTCTATCTATTTTACAATTCTGAATCGCCATTGACTATAAAGAGCACCTTTTGGCTGTTTTTGTATGTTTTAACGGTATTACTCCTTACGGGTGCCTATTTTGGGCTCAAGGGCAGCTACTTAATAAAAGGGCGGCTCGGTGATATTTTATTATTTGTTTCGACCTTAAGAAGCGGCAAGTATGCTGATCGGATGGAATCTTATGAAAAAGATGAAATAGGATTAATATCAGATGAACTGAATCAGCTGGCCGAAAATATTCAGGAGCAGGTTTTTTTCATGCAGCGGCTTGCTGATGAAAAGTCTGCATTGGCACAAACCGCCCATTCAGCAGCTGTAATGGAAGAAAGACAGCGCCTGGCCAGGGATCTGCATGATGTAGTGAGCCAGCAGCTTTTCGCATTAAGTATGATGTCTTCAGCAGCCCTGAGAGTTTTTGATTTGGATAGTGATAAAGCGAGAGAGCAGTTAAATGAAATCTCTGAAATCGCTGCGAAAGCCCAGGGGGAAATGAGAGCGCTTCTCCTCCATCTTAGGCCTGTGCAGCTGAGTAATGACAGACTCTGTGATGGTATTATTAAGCTGATTCAGGAGTTAAAGGCAAAGACAAACATCGAATTTCATGCAAGCATTGATGAGATTGAGAACCTTTCCAAAGCAGCGGAAGAGCATTTGTTCCGGATTGTCCAGGAGGCCCTATCTAATGTGCTCCGCCATGCGGATGCAGGAACGATAAAAGTAACGCTAACGGAAGAGGAAGATTATATCTATCTTTTTATTGCAGATAATGGGAAAGGGTTTAATCCTCATAAAGAGAGAATCACTTCTTACGGGCTGAAGACAATGAGGGAACGCTGCGAGGAGGTTGGCGGAATATTTAAAATACGATCCAAAGAAAACGAAGGAACCTATATAGATATAAAAATTCCGGCAAAAGGGGAGAGGCTTAAATGATCAGGGTAGCAGTTGTAGATGATCATGAAATGGTAAGAAGGGGAATTATTTCTTATTTGGCAACTGAGTCTGGCATAGAGGTTATTGGAGAAGCAGGCAGTGGAAATGAAGCTGTAAAGCTTGTGCTCAAAGAACGGCCGGAAATCGTTTTGATGGATCTCCTGATGGAAAATGGGAACGGAATAGAGGCAACAAGGGAGATATTAAAAAGCTATCCTGAATGCAAGGTTATTATCATAACCAGCTTTTACGATGATGAACAGGTTTTTCCTGCCATTGAAGCGGGTGCATTCAGCTATATGCTGAAAACGGCAAATGCTGCCGAAGTTGTAAATGCCATTAAGAAAGCTGCGCAGGGTGAGCCTGTCATTGAGTCAAAGGTAGCGGGGAAAATGGTAAGTCGTTTCAGAGAAAAAGAGAAAAAGCCTCATGATGATTTAACTGAAAGGGAATTTGATGTTCTGCTCTGCATTGGGGAAGGGATGACAAACCAGGAAATCAGTGAGGAATTGTTCATTGGCATCAAAACCGTCAAAACACACGTAAGCAATATCCTCAGTAAACTGGGCGTTACAGACCGTACACAGGCAGCCGTTTATGCCAACCGAAATGGAATCATAAAAAAACAGGCGAAAAAAGGATGAGCTATAAGGGCTCATCCTTTTTTAATAGATAAGAAAGATAACTTAGAACATCTGGCTCCAGCATTCTTTTCTTATTACTCTTCTTCAGGGATATAATATTGGGTCACATATGAAGGACTGGAGAAAATATTCGGTGTCTTATCAATGCCGCTCTCCGTCCCGCGCTTTTCATGTGCTTTTTCATATGCTTTGGAATTCTGCCAGTTCTTAAAGGATTTTTCATCCCGCCATAGCGTGAGAATGATATATGTGTTTAATTCAAGAGGACGCAAAACCCGGATGGCCGAAAATCCCGGTTCATTTTCGATAAGTCCGGCCCTGTTTTTAAACCTGTGCTCAAAAAGCGGCCTGCCTTCCTCTGTAACGGGTATATTGTTCAGAACGGCAAATCCTGCGCCCGAGAAAGTTCCCGAAGAATCAATTACTTCATAGGAACGGGGCTCCTTAAAGATGGAGGCGCCTGAAGTTTCATGAATTAATAAGGCACTATCAGTATTCTGCATTGTAACCATGGTTTCATCAGGGTGCTTATCCTCAATTTTTTTCAAAAAATCGTAAGTTCCTCTGGCCATATAAAGCTTCATTTTTCTTCACTCCACTTGGATAAGTTTTATATTGTTCTCTCTGAAGTATAAACACTAAATTATTTAAAATATATTTATAGTGTGCTTATATCCTTACAATCTTCAATTTTCCCTTATTTAAACAGTTAAAAACGTCAATTTTTTGACATTTGGCGTTCAAATCTATACAAAAACAGAGAAAAAAGGATATAGTCATAAAGGATAGATATTCGAGATTTCTAATTTGGTTACATATATATTACAATAATACGCAGACAAGACTTGAAAGGTGGATAAAATTTAATGACGAACTCATTTAATGATACATTTTTGAAGGCAGCAAGAGGAGAACAGACCGAGCATGTTCCTGTATGGTATATGCGCCAGGCTGGCCGCTCACAGCCAGAGTATAGAGCAATTAAAGAAAAATACTCCCTATTCGAAATTACACACCAGCCTGAACTTTGTGCTTATGTAACAAGGCTGCCGGTAGAGCAGTATAACAATGATGCTGCCATTCTTTATAAAGACATTATGTCACCGCTTCCAGCCATTGGGGTGGATGTAGAAATTAAATCAGGAATCGGCCCTGTTATATCAAATCCAATCCGTTCCAAAGCAGATGTAGAAAAGCTTGGTGAAATCCATCCGGAAGAGGATGTTCCATATGTCCTGGATACCATTAAGCTTCTTACTCAAGAGCAGCTGACTGTTCCTCTTATCGGTTTTGCAGGTGCTCCGTTTACTCTTGCAAGTTATATGATCGAAGGCGGTCCATCGAAGAATTACAACAAAACAAAATCATTTATGTATGCAGAGCCTGAAGCCTGGTTTGCGTTAATGGATAAGCTTGGAGAAATGACTATTACCTACGTGAAGTCCCAGGTCAAAGCAGGTGCAAAAGCCATCCAGATTTTCGATTCTTGGGTTGGTGCCCTGAATGTGGAAGATTACCGCTATTTTATTAAGCCGGTAATGAATCGCATTTTCTCTGCCTTGAAAGAAGAGAACGTTCCGCTGATCATGTTCGGTGTAGGCGCAAGCCATCTTGCACTGGAGTGGCATGATTTGCCGCTTGATGTAGTGGGGCTTGATTGGAGACTTCCGATTCAGGAAGCAAGGGCAAAAGGCATCACCAAAACAGTTCAGGGTAATCTAGACCCTGCGATTCTCCTTGCACCTTGGGAGGTTATCGAGGAAAAAGCAAAAGCTATTCTTGATCAGGGAATGGCTCAGCCGGGTTATATTTTCAACCTTGGACACGGTGTTTTCCCGGAGGTTAATCCTGATACATTAAAGAAATTAACTGCTTTTATCCACGAATACTCTGCCTCAAAATTAAGCAAATAGCCTCCGGCTGGCTTAAAGCGATAGCAGGTGTACTTGCATATTGCTATGAGCATTAGTTTTGGTAATCGATTTGTTTTTTGGCACAATAAAAACTGGAGACAGAATTTGAGGTGGATGACATGGGTAAAAAGAGAATGGGTTTACTTGTAATGGCTTATGGAACTCCCTATAAGGAAGAAGACATTGAGCGTTACTATACACATATCCGCAGAGGAAGAAAGCCTTCTGAGGAAATGCTTGAAGATTTAAGAAGCAGGTATGAAGCGATCGGCGGAATATCGCCGCTTGCAGAAATTACTAAAGATCAGGCTGAAAAACTTGAACAGCATTTAAATGAAATTCAGGACGAGTATGAATTCAAAATGTATATTGGGTTGAAGCATATCGAACCTTTCATAGAAGATGCGGTTAAACAAATGCATGAGGATGGGATAGAGGAAGCTGTCAGCATTGTTCTTGCGCCTCATTTCTCAACCTTCAGCGTGAAATCATATAACGGCAGAGCCAAAGAAGAGGCTGAAAAGCTTGGCGGCCTTGAAATAAGGTCAGTTGAAAGCTGGTATAAAGAGCCTAAGTTTATTAAATATTGGGCTGATCGGGTAAAGGAAACCTTCGATAAAATGCCTGCTGAAGAAAAAGATTCTGCAGTGTTAATTGTTTCTGCACATAGTTTGCCGGAAAAAATCCTGCAATCAGGGGATCCATATCCGCTTCAGCTACAGGAAACAGCTGATCTCATAGCCGAACAGGCTGGTGTCAAAAACTATGCTGTCGGCTGGCAAAGTGCAGGAAACACACCTGAGCCATGGCTTGGGCCAGATGTACAGGATTTGACAAGAGATCTTTATCAGAATAAAGGCTACAAAGCATTCGTTTACACACCAGTAGGTTTTGTGTCAGATCATCTTGAAGTGCTGTACGATAATGATTATGAATGCAAAGTTGTAACTGATGAGCTGGGAGCAAGCTATTACCGCCCTGAAATGCCGAATTCTCAGCCTGAGTTCATTGATGCAATGTCAGATGCCATTTTTAAATTGCTGAATAGATAAGCGAAACTTCCCTCAGTGGGGGATTACTGCCTGTAGACTGCAATAATGCAAAAAATTAGAAAAGAAGGCGATTTACCGTGCAGGGAGAGAGACAGAAAGTTATTGTTGCCGGAGGAGGAATTACGGGTCTTGCTGCAGCTTACTATCTGCAGAAGGAAGCTATAGAAAAGGGCTTGGCTCTGGACGTTAAGCTCATAGAGGCTTCCCATCGCCTTGGAGGCAAGATTCAAACAATACTACGAGACGGTTTTGTGATCGAACGAGGGCCAGACTCCTTTTTGGCCCGTAAGCAAAGTGCAGCGCGCCTTGCCATGGAAGCGGGCCTTGAAAAGGAACTTGTGAGAAATACTTCTGGCAAGTCCTATGTCCTTGTAAGGCAGCGACTATATCCAATGCCTGGCGGATCCATCATGGGCATCCCGACACAAATTGCTCCCTTTATAACAACCGGCTTATTCTCTCCTGCAGGAAAGGCAAGAGCTGCGGCAGATTTTGTGCTGCCGCGCTCCAATCCTTCCACAGATCAGTCTTTGGGTGCCTTTTTCAGAAGAAGGCTTGGTGACGAAGTTGTCGATAATTTGATTGAACCGCTTCTCTCTGGCATATATGCAGGCGATATTGATCAATTGAGCCTTATGGCCACTTTCCCGCAGTTTTATCAGGTTGAGCAGAAGTATAGAAGCTTAATAATGGGAATGAAGAAGGCTGCAGGATCTCAGCCGAAACAAGCCGGAAACAGCAAAAGCAAAGAAGGAATGTTTCTTACTTTCAAATCAGGGCTTCAATCACTTGTCGATGCTCTCGAAAGCAAGCTTGAACCCGGGACTGTGCTGAAAGGCCATCGCATTGAATCGGTTATTAAGAATGGCAAAAGCTATACCGTTGAAATAAATGGGGGAGAAAGCCTTAATGCAGATTGCATAGTTATGGCTGTCCCCCACCTTGCGTTGTGCAGCATTTTCTCCGGCTGGGGACTTTTTGAGCAGTTTAAAGAAATGCCGTCCACTTCAGTGGCAACTGTAGCTCTGGCTTTTCCGGAGGATGCGATTGAAAGGGATATAGACGGAACGGGTTTTGTTGTTTCACGCCACAGTGATTATACTATTACTGCCTGTACCTGGACACATAAAAAATGGCCTCATTCTACCCCAAAAGGAAAAGTGCTTCTGCGCTGTTACGTTGGCAAAGCCGGTGATGAAGCAGTTGTGGATCTGTCAGATGATCAAATTGTTAAAGTTGTGCTTGATGACTTAAATAAAACGATGAATATTAATATGAATCCTGAATTTAGTTATGTAACAAGATGGAAGGATTCAATGCCTCAGTATACCGTTGGACATAAAGAACGCGTCGGATTGGCAAAGAAACAGGCGCAGGGTGAGCTGCCGGGCATTTTTCTGGCAGGAAGTTCGTATGAAGGTCTTGGTGTTCCTGACTGCATAGATCAGGCAGAAGAGGCAGTTCGAAATACATTAGAATACCTGCAAATCAACAAGCCAAAAGCTGTCCGTGTGTGACAGCTTTTTAAATTGGCATCATTTCAGGTTGCTTTTTCAAATAGAGTATGATAAATTACTTCTTGTACTAATGACCAAATTGTTCAATTAGTCATTTTCGAAGAGGTGAGTTTATGTCAGCAGATCGGAAACAGCAGATTCTTGAAGCAGCCACAAAATCATTTTCTCTTTTCGGCTATAAAGCAACCACTATGGATCAGGTTGCAAAGCTTGCGAATGTTGGAAAAGGCACTATCTATAATTTCTTTAAAAATAAAGAAGAGCTGTTTGATGAAATTATCCATACGCTTATCACGGAAATGAAAAATGCAGCCGATGAAGCGCTTGATCCTTCTTTGCCCTTTCACAAAAATGTTCATCGGGGATTGTATAAAATACTTGAATTCCGCATGAAGCATCAGCTGACAATCAAGCTTTTCCAGGAAGCAAAGGAAATGGGAACTCCTGCTGTTACAGATGTAATTGGGAAAGTGGAGGATGCGATAATTAAATATGTAAAAGATAAAGTTACACTTGCCATTGAAAGAGGAGAAATCCGGGAATGCGATCCGGAACTGACTTCCTTTGTCATGCTTAAGCTTTATATTGCTCTTATTTTTGATTGGGAACAGCGTCATGAACCATTGGAAAAAGAAAAAATAGCTCTTCTGTTTGAGCAATACATTATGAAAGGATTATCGAACTAGATAGTCCTCTATTTTTTCAGAAAAATGACCAAGTGAGAAAAATAGTCAAAAAGTAATTTGGAGGGATTTACGGTGAAAAACAAACTTTTCCTTAAGGAGTTTTCAGCCATTATAAAAAACAAAAAGCTGCTGATTCCGATTATAGCAGTCATGTTTATTCCGGTTTTATACAGTGGAATGTTCCTGTGGGCATTCTGGGATCCATACGATCATTTAGATGATCTCCCGGTTGCCATCGTTAATGAAGATGCCGGTGCTGTATTGGAAGGAAATGAATTGCACCTGGGCAAAGATCTTGTTGATAATTTAAAGGAAAGCAAGGACTTTAACTTTCAATTTGTTGATAAAGAAGAAGCATATAAGGATCTAAATAATCAGCAATACTATATGCTGGTTGAAATTCCCAAGGATTTTTCCAAGAATGCTACCACTCTGCTGGAAGACACGCCGCAGAAAATGAATCTGATTTACGTTCCCAATGAGAGCTACAATTTCTTATCTGCTCAAATTGGCGGGACAGCTGTTGAAAAAATTAAAGCGGCACTGTCAGAAAAAGTAACTGAAACATATGCAGAAACCATGTTTGATAAGGTAGGGGAACTTGCAGATGGCATTGGACAGGCAAGTGATGGTGCCCTTCATATCAGTGAAGGAGCAGCTGATCTTAAGGACGGCTCCAAAACCCTGCATGAGAAGCTTGAGCTTTTGGCCAATAAGTCCATTGAGTTCAATAACGGCGTAAGGACAGCAAGCAAGGGTTCTAAGGAAATGGCAGAAGGAGCAAAATCTCTTTCAGAAGGTTTAGGCAAACTTGCGGGAGGCCAATCGGAATTGAGAAATGCTTCTGGTCAGCTAAAGTCAGGTAGTGAAGATCTTTCTGCAGGCGTTACACAAACAAAAGAAGGAATCTTAACAGTAAAAGAAAAACTTCCAGTTATGATCGATGGAACCGAACAGCTTGAAAATGGAGCAAACACATTGTCTTCATCTCTGGAGCAATGGCAGACGGAAGCGCAAAAACTAAGCGGAGGCACTGCTCTTTTAGAACAAAGGCTGCAGGGCATCCTATCGCAGCTTCCAGAAGGTTCTCCTGAAAAGGCTGAGCTTCAGACTGTACTTGCACAGCTTAAGACCGGATCAGCCCAGCTTGCCGAATCAGCCGGCAAACTATCTGCTGGAGGAGCCGAATTGTCCCAAAGAATGGGGCAGTTAAAGGCAGGACAGCAGCAGCTCCAGCAGGGAATAAATCAGCTTGCCGAGGGAACAGCCGAGCTGGAAAATGGCTCTCTTAAGCTGGTACAGGGCCATAAAGATTTCGATGCGGGAATGGAAACATTTGCTCAGAAGTTTGGTGATGCACAGGCCGGAGCAGACATGCTGGCAGGCGGTGCAGCAGATTTGTCAGGCGGTCTTGGCAAACTGACACAAGGTTCAGCTGCATTTGCAGATGGCTCGAAGCAGCTTGAAGCTGGTGCAGACAAAGTTGCTGAGGGCAATTCACAAATTTATAAAGGATCTTCTGAGTTAGCAAATAAATTAGCTGATGGCGCTGAAAATGCTTCATCAGTAAATGCCAGCGATAAAACGTATAACATGATGGCAAATCCGGTAGAAATAGATAATGAGAAGATTACAGAAGTTCCAAACTACGGTACAGGATTTGCACCTTATTTTCTATCTCTTGGTCTTTTTGTTGGTGCTCTGCTGCTTTCCATTGTATTCCCGCTCAGGGAACCGGCTGGCGTTCCGCGCTCAGGATTCAGCTGGTTTGCAAGCAAGTTCGGAATACTTGCAGGAATAGGCATTATTCAGGGTCTTATTGCAGCGATGATTCTATTGCTGGGACTTGGCCTGGAAGTGCAGAGTGTACCATTGTTTCTTCTGTTTACAATCCTAACCAGCCTGACTTTCATAGCGCTTATTCAATTCTTTGTCACTGTCATGGGTGATCCAGGCAGGTTTGTTGCGATCATTATTTTAATACTCCAGCTGACAACAAGTGCCGGTACTTTTCCGCTTGAGCTGATTCCTAATGCACTTCAGCCAATCAGTTCATATTTGCCTATGACCTATTCTGTTTCCGGTTTTAAGGCAGTTATTTCAAGCGGCAATTTTGATTTTATGTGGGAGAATGCGGCAATTCTCCTGGGCTTTGGAGCCTTGTTCATTGCAGGATCTTTTGTTTACTTTACTGCCATGCACAAGAAAAGATTTGCAGCTGCTGCAGAGCAGACTGATTGATTATAAGTAAAAGCAAAGCCAGCCCTGTTTGGGCTGGCTTTAAATATATTATTCTATAAATCTGTCATTCCCATGCATTTTTCACACTTATTTCCGTAGCATTCATGCTGTTCTTCGATCGACTTCCCGCATTCTGAACATTGTTTTGACGGCAGGTTTCTGAAAAACTCCATAATGTTTTGAATCATGTTGAAGCCTCCTAATTTGTGTTTTTGTTCTAAATAGTTTGATTATTTAAATCCATTGTATTATAACAGAATTTTCATGTCAACAACTGTTTCAATACAATTTTAAAAAAGTGAAAAAATAGGCATAATCGAGTATATTGGACATAGGAAAGCCAGGTTATCCAGTTATAAGTAGGAGGAATTTGTGATGAAGTTAACTGTAATCGGCAGCTGGGGCGGTTATCCTAAAGCTGATGGGGCCAGTTCCGGGTATTTGCTGGAGCATGAAGGATTTCATTTGCTGGTAGACTGCGGAAGCGGCGTGCTTTCAAAAATGCAGAATTTTTTCCAGCCAGAAGACTTAGATGGACTGATTATCTCGCATTACCATCCAGATCATATTGCGGATATAGGAGTGCTGCAGCATGCCAGACTCATTCAGGGCTTCCTGGGCAAGAAAACAGCTGCACTCCCGATTTATGGACATTCTTTCGACCAGCCTGAATTTGCCAAACTTACATATAAGGATATTACAAAAGGAGTCGCCTATGATCCTGAAGGCACTCTCACAGCAGGACCATTTCAAATTCGCTTTATGAAAACCAATCATCCTGTTCCATGCTATGCAATGAGAATTGAAGCAGGCGGCAAATCACTTGTTTACACGGCAGATACTTCTTATAAAGAAGAGCTGGTGGCATTTAGCGAAAATGCTGATCTATTGGTTTGCGAGTGTAATTTTTATGGTCATCAGAACGGGAAAAATGCGGGGCATATGACAAGCCTGGATGCTGGAACATTGGCAAGCAAAGCAAAGGTGAATAATCTGCTGCTGACACATTTGCCTCATTATGGTGAACTTCAGATGCTGAAGGAGGAGGCATCGACTAAATATGCCGGTCCTATTTCTATAGCGGATTACCAATGGTCTCATATATTTTAAGGAGGAAAACAGATGCTTTTTATCGACAACCAGGGAATTACAGATCCCAGGATTAACCTTGCTATTGAGGAATATGCACTAAAGAATCTTGATATTGAAGAAACCTATTTGCTGTTTTATATTAATGAACCTTCCATTATTATCGGAAAAAACCAGAATACAGTAGAAGAGATTAATACGGAATACGTTGAGGATAATGGCATCCATGTTGTCAGAAGGCTATCTGGAGGAGGGGCCGTTTATCATGATTTAGGCAATCTCAACTTCAGTTTTATTACAAAAGATGATGGTGATAGCTTTCACAACTTCCAAAAGTTTACCGAACCAGTTACAGAAGCTTTGCAGAAGCTTGGTGTGAATGCTGAATTAAGCGGCCGGAATGATCTGATGGCAGAAGGCAGAAAAATATCCGGGAATGCCCAGTTTTCCACTAAAGGGAGAATGTTTAGCCATGGCACTCTCTTGTTTGATTCCGAAATTGAAAGTGTCGTTTCAGCGCTAAAGGTAAAGAAGGATAAAATTGAATCAAAGGGCATTAAATCAATTCGAAGCCGGGTTGCTAATATCTCGGAGTTCCTGGACGAAAAAATCACGATTGAAGAATTTCGCACTTTGCTTCTAAAGAATATCTTTGGGCATTTAGATGAAATTCCGGAGTACAAGCTTACGGATGAAGACTGGGAAAGAATTCACAAGCTGTCCAGGGAGCGCTATCAGAACTGGGATTGGAATTATGGAAGATCACCTAAATTTGATCTCCAGCATTCACATCGCTTCCCAGTTGGTCAAATTGATATCAGACTTAATGTCACAAAAGGAAAAATTGAGGGATGCAAAATATATGGGGACTTCTTTGGGGTTGGCGATGTAAATGAAATTGAAAACAAGCTGACAGGAATTCGCTATGAAAAGACAGAGATTGAAAAGGCTCTTGAAGGAGTGGAAATTAAGCATTACTTCGGTAATGTGACTAAAGAAGAATTCTTCAACCTGGTGTATTAATAAGAGAGAGCTCGCATAATGCCGGCTTTTCTTATTCTTATAGAAGGTCTTGCGAGCCAGTCACCCTGTAAAAAAAGAAATTGTGAAAGATTCGCTTTCCTACTTGAATACAAAAATTTCTTTCAATATAATATATTTAGAAAATTTATCGCAGTCTAACGGGCAGTAAGACCCCCCTTCAGACTCAGAGGAATCAAAGGAGGATGAGTGAGGGTCAAACTGCCCGTAAAGGCCCGATTGGTTCAACTAACAATCAGCAGGGAGAAAAGCACTCCCCGCTGATTGAAGTTTCACTTTATTTAATAAAAATGAATGACTATTCATTCATTATAGGGGGAGTGTAAATGAATTTAACAGAGCAGCTGCATGAAACGGCGATTAAGATGGGCGATAAGACTGCCTATTATTTTATGGATCAGTCCAGTACGTATGCGGAGCTTGATGGTGCTGTAACCAAATTTGCGGAAGGGCTTTCAAAGCTGGGAGTGAAAAAAGGAGATCATATCGCTCTTTTACTGGGGAATTCACCGCATTTTGTCATCGGCCTGCATGGTGCACTGCGGCTTGGAGCAACTGTTATACCGATAAACCCAATCTATACACCAGATGAAATTGGCTACATTGTAAATAATGGTGATGTCAAAGCGGTTGTTACGCTTGATCTATTAGTGCCTTTAATTGAGAAGATGCATCAGGCGCTTCCAAAGGTGGAAAACTATATTATTTGTGATACACCCCAGGGACAAGCTTCAGAACAGGATCTGTCTGCATTATCTGCTTTTTCAAAAATGAAATCGTTTACACAATTAATTGCTTCAGGAGATATTGGGTTTAAAGGCCCTGAACTCGAAGAAGATGATACAGCCGTTATCCTATATACATCCGGTACGACAGGAAAGCCAAAAGGTGCCATGCTTACACATAAAAACCTCTACAGCAATGCAAAGGATGTAAGTGACTATTTACACATGAATGAGAATGACCGGGTTATTACTACTCTGCCTATGTTCCATGTTTTCTGTTTAACGGTTGCTCTCAATGCACCTCTGATGAATGGGGCTACCATTTTAATAGATCCAAAATTCAGCCCGAAAGAGGTTTTCAGGCTCGCAAAAAAATATGACCCTACTGTTTTTGCCGGAGTTCCGACCATGTACAATTTCCTTCTTCAGTATGAAGATGGCAATCCGGAAGATCTGAAATCGTTAAGGCTGTGCATATCAGGCGGTGCTGCCATGCCGGTTGCACTTCTTCATGGCTTTGAGAAAAAATTCAATGTCATTGTCTCGGAAGGATACGGTCTTTCAGAAGCCTCCCCGGTGACATGCTTCAATCCGCTTGATAAACCGCGTAAAGCAGGCTCGATCGGGCAATCCATTATGAACGTTGAGAATAAAGTCGTAAATGAATTGGGAGAGGAAGTTTCTGTTGGCGAAGTTGGTGAATTGATCGTACGCGGGCCAAACGTAATGAAGGGGTACTACAAGCTGCCGGAAGAAACCGCGGCCACAATCCGTGATGGCTGGCTTTATACAGGAGACCTTGCAAAAAGGGATGAGGAAGGCTATTTTTATATCGTTGACCGTAAAAAGGACCTTATTTTAGTCGGCGGCTATAATGTGTATCCGCGGGAAGTAGAAGAGGTGCTCTATAATCACAGGGAGGTTGTAGAAGCTGCTGTATTGGGCGTGCCTGACCCGAATCTGGGTGAAGCGGTAAAGTGTTATGTAGTAACAAATAATCCCCAGCTGACTGAAGAATTGCTGCTTGCATACTGTGAAGAGCATCTGGCTAGATATAAAGTGCCATCATCGATCGAATTTTTAGAGGAGCTTCCAAAGAATACAACTGGCAAAATCTTACGAAGGGCATTGAAGAATCAGATTCTTCAGGCTAAATAGGCTTTTAAGGGCAGACATGGCATGTGTCTGTCCTTTTCTATTCTTCAGTTGAATTGCTAAATTTGAAAGGGTTTTCGCGAAATTTATCGAATTATTAGGTAGCAAAAGAAAGAGGAGAGATACATATGAGTTCTATTGCAGTCGAAAAAAAAGGTCATATTGCGGTAGTAACGATTAACCGCCCTGATGCAATGAATGCTTTTAATTATGAAACTTTGTCGGAGCTCCAGGAATCAGTTGAAAAACTGCGCACCAGTCATGATGTTCGTGTTGTTATTTTTACAGGGGCTGGAGAAAAAGCATTCAGCGTCGGAGCGGATCTTAAAGAGCGCAGGACACTATCTGATGAGGAAGTACGCAGGAATGTATATAAAATAGGTGAGGTATTCTCCCTGGTTGATCAGCTACCGCAGCCTACTATCGCTGCTATAAATGGTTTTGCCTTCGGAGGGGGGATGGAACTGGCTCTATCCTGCGATTTCCGCATTGCAGTTTCCGGCACTTCCATGGGACTTACAGAAACAAGCTTAGCCATAATACCGGGTGCAGGAGGCACACAGAGGCTGCCAAGACTGATTGGCCAGGCTAAAGCCCTTGAATTAATTTTAACGGCTAAAAGGCTTACTTCTGAAGAAGCGCTTGAATACGGCATCCTAACTAAAGTGACTGAAAAAGAAAATCTCTTGAATGATTGTTTTGAATTTGCCGGACAAATGCTTAATAACGGCCCGCTTGCCCTTCAGCAGGCCAAATTTGCTGTAAAGCATGGCATGGGCGTCGATCTGCAGACTGGGCTTCAGATTGAAAGGAAGGCATATGAAGTCATTATCCCAACAGAAGATAGAGTTGAAGCTCTTTCAGCCTTTGCTGAAAAAAGAAAACCTGAGTTTAAAGGAAAATAAAATGAATAAGCAAGTAATGGGACACGGCAGAATTTTGCTGTGTCTTTTCTATTAAAATAATAATTTTTTGAAAATTATTAAAAAATATCTTGAATCATACAGCTATTGACTATATAATTTAGTGAATAAAAGCATAAAAGCATAAAAGTGTTGAAGTGAAAAGATAGAGATAAGAGGGGGATCATCTAGTATGTTAGAGAGAATAAAACCATTTAAAGCAATAGCTGCGGCAGGTCTTATAGGAACTTTGCTGTTAAGCGGCTGCGGAAGTGAAAGTACAAATGGCGAAGCCGGCTCATCGGATAAAGAAAAGAAAGAGTCAATTAATATAGGAGTTACGCAGATTGTCGAGCATCCTTCGTTAGATGCGGCACTGGAGGGTTTTAAAAAGGCATTAGAGGATTCAGGCATTGAAGCAAGCTACGATGTCCAGATTGCCCAGGGGGACCAGAATAATAATCAATCCATTGCCAATAATTTTGCCGGAGATGGAGTAGACCTGATCTTTGCCAACTCTACCCCCAGTGCATTAAGTGCACTCAATGCAACGAAGGATATACCAATAGTATTTACTTCAGTAACTGATCCAGTCGGTGCGCAATTAGTAAAATCAATGGATTCACCTGAAGGAAATATAACTGGTACAACAGATACGCATCCTGATGCGATACCCAACATGGTTAAATTTATAGAGGAACAGTTTGAGGCTGGAACGGTGGGTGTTATTTACAATTCCGGTGAACAAAATTCAGAGGTGCAGATTGAAAAGGTGAAGGAAGCTCTTTCAGGTACAGATATGAAATTGGCCGAAGCTACCGTATCCAATTCTTCTGAAGTGAAACAGGCTGCAGAATCACTTGTCGGAAAAGCAGATGCCATCTATATTATTACCGATAATACGGTCGTTTCCGCTTTGGAATCTGTCATTCAAGTATCAAACGACAATGATATCCCGCTTTTCGTGGGAGAACTGGACTCTGTTAAACGCGGGGGATTTGCTGCTTACGGGTTTGATTATGAGGATATCGGATATGAAGCCGGGGAAATGGCGGCAAAAATTTTAAAAGAAGACAAGAAGCCATCCGAACTGCCTGTCCAATATCCGCAGAACCTAAAGCTGGTAATCAATAAAAAGGCTGCAGAAGAAATGGGCATTGACTTAAAAGAGGAATGGAACGAGCTAGCTGAGTTTGTGGAGTAATTTCAGCAAATAAATAGCGCTTTTCTACTCGATAACTGTCTAGCTTCAGCGCCTACCCCCTCGAGGTCACAAGCCAATCCTCTCAAAAAGGCAAAGGACGCCTTTCCGTGAGGCTCGTCTTGTGCTTGTCGGGGGTGAGCAAGGCGCTTACGCTTTTCTAAATAGAAAGGAAGATTACTATGCCAACTGCCATCTTTGGCTCCATTGAAGCAGGTGCGATTTATGCCTTAATGGCGCTGGGCGTTTACCTCTCATTCAGAATATTGGATTTCCCCGATTTGACGGTGGATGGAAGCTTTGTAACAGGTGCATCTGTTGCTGCTGTCATGATAGTAGGAGGGTACAATCCATTTTTGGCAACAATGACAGCATTGCTTGCGGGTTTTGCAGCAGGCTGCCTTACAGGCCTTCTTCATACAAAAGGAAAAATTAACGCCCTTTTGTCCGGAATATTAATGATGATTGCATTATACTCTATCAATCTCAGGATTATGGGTAAGTCAAATGTTCCTCTGCTGTCTGAGGAAACGGTTATCACAAAGATTACAGTATTCTGGCAGGGACTTGGAATTGATCAGGCTATCCAAAGCCTGCTTGGAGCGCTGGGAATGGGTTTCATCCCAAAGACCTGGGGGATTCTAGTTTTAATGCTAATATTAGCCTTTGCTGTGAAAGTATTGATTGATCTTTTCTTAAAGACAGATATTGGCCTGGCTATACGTGCAACAGGCGACAATGAGACAATGATCCGAAGCTTTTCTGCTGATACAGACCTTTTGAAGATAGCCGGATTGGGCATTTCAAATGCACTGGTTGCTTTTTCTGGGGCATTAGTGGCACAGTATAACGGATTCAGTGACGTCGGAATGGGAATTGGGATGATTATCATCGGACTTGCATCTGTAATCATTGGAGAAGCAATCTTTGGTGCAAAAACAATTGTCCGGGCAACACTGGCTGTCATCGGAGGAGCCATTTTATATCGTATTATAGTCACTCTGGCATTAAGAGTAGAATTCCTTGAAACAGGAGATATGAAGCTAATCACAGCAGTAATCGTGATTGGTGCGCTGATTCTGCCAAAGCTTATTCAGCAGCAGAAAGAAAAGCAGAGAAAGAGCCGGAGATTGGCAGAAGCGAAAAAAACAAATGCTTACGGGAAAAGTGGTGACCATCTTGCTGCAATTAAATCAGATTCATAAAGTATTTAATGAGGGAACTCCAGACGAAAAAACAGCACTTCACAGAATCGATCTTCATTTAAAGCCAGGCGACTTCATGACGGTTATCGGCAGTAATGGAGCGGGAAAATCTACTCTTATGAATATGATTTCAGGCAAATTGATTCCTGATATAGGAGAAGTGCTGGTTGATGGCACTGATGTCACTCTTGTGAAGGAACATAAAAGATCCAGGCTGATTGGACGTGTTTTCCAGGATCCAATGGCGGGAACAGCCCCTTCTATGACGATAGAGGAAAATCTTGCCATTGCTTATTCGAGAACTAAGGCGCGTGGCCTTCGCAAAGGAGTTTCCAAGAAGCGCCGCGATTTTTTCCAGGAAAAGCTTGAAATGCTGCATCTTGGATTGGAAAACAGGCTTTCAGCAAAAGTCGGACTGCTGTCAGGGGGAGAAAGGCAGGCATTATCCCTGTTGATGGCGACTTTCACAGAGCCTAAAATATTGCTTTTAGACGAACATACCGCTGCCTTGGACCCGGCTCGTGCAGAATTGATTACCAGCCTTACGAAAGAAATTGTGGAAACATATAAACTTACCACATTAATGGTGACCCACAATATGCAGCAGGCACTTGACCTGGGAAATAGACTTATCATGATGGACAAGGGCCAGATCATTTTTGAAACAAATGAAGACCAAAAGAAAGATTTGACTGTCGAAAAACTGCTTGAAGAATTCCAGAAAATCCGTGGAGAGAAAATGAGCAGCGATAAGGCTGTATTAATCTAAAAAGAGACCGGACAAAGGCTTTTAGCTTTGTCCGGCTTGTTTGTTTTTGGACATATTCCGGTAAAAAAGCATATCGCCCGCAGCGATATGCCACCTTTTCATGGATAATACATGACTGCCTGGTAGCGAATCAGATCGTCTCCGATATTTTTATATGTATGCGCTTTATTTGCTGAGAATTTTATTGAATTGCCGGGGCGGACAGTGATTCTCTGATCTCCTATCTCTATTTCAAGCGTTCCGGACATGACAGTAATATATTCTTCAACACCGTCATTATGTTTATCAGATGTATGCTGGCAGCCCGGGTCAATTTCGACTGTAAAGATCTCGAATTTCTTGCGGGGGTCAAAAGGGAAAACAGGATAAACCCTGTACCTGCCCATACTCTCCATTATTGGAGTTAGTGTCTTCAGTTCTATGAGTTGGACATCTGATGGTTCCTCATGAATAAGTGAGGAAAATGAAACTTGAAGGCCACTCGCAATTTTCCAAAGAGTAGTGACAGTCGGGTTGGATTCCCCTCGCTCAATCTGCCCCAGCATTGCCTTGCTGACCCCGGTTATTTCTGCCGCTGCATCGAGACTGTAACCTCTTGTTTTTCGAATATTCCTTAGGTTTTCCCCAATACTTTTTTGAATATTCTCCATTATATCCTCCAAACTTGTTGTGTAATATAACGCACGAATGTATAATATAATATATCAATGCCCCATTCTTCAATAGTAAGTCTATTATAGTATATTTTTCAGTCCTGGTATTTTATTTTTTAAGGCGGTGAGCAATATGGCAGAACTTGCAGTCGGCAAGCCTTACGGGGAGTATAGGAAAGGGGTGCAGTCGGGAATCAGCATCGCGATAGGATATGCACCCATCGCTTTAACATTTGGGCTGCTCGCCAAAACAACTGGTCTTTCAATTGGTGAAACAGCTTTAATGAGTTTGCTCGTATTTGCAGGAGCAGCACAGTACATATCCTTGAGCCTTCTTTCATTGGGAACGGGCATATTTGAAATTGTTTTGACAACATTTATTGTGAATATCAGGCACTTCTTAATGTCAACCTCTCTTAACGAAAAGTGGGATGATGGACGGGCTGCAAACAAGGTAATTTTATCTTTTGGGATTACGGACGAAACTTTCTCAGTTGCAGCAGTACGTGAAGAAAAGGTAACAAGCGGTTATATGCTTGGGCTTATCTCGGTTTCCTATGCAAGCTGGGTCATTTGCTCGGGACTTGGGCACCTAATTGGTGCAAGCCTTCCGCAAACCTTGCAGGAAAGCATGTCTGTTGCCCTTTATGCCATGTTTGTGGGCCTTCTTGTTCCGTCTATGAGAAAAAGTGCAAAAGTTGTATTTCTTGCGGCACTGGCAGCTTGTTTTAACACAATTTTCACTTTCACTAATACGTTATCGACAGGCTGGGCAATTGTACTGGCCACGCTTTTATCAGCTGTAATAGTAGAATGGATTGAAAATGTAAAAAACAGGCACAGGGGGCAGGGGCATGAGTAGCCATATCGTGTGGATGATTATTGGGATGGCGGCAGTTACTTATATCCCGCGGCTGCTGCCTTTTGTGCTTTTTAAGGGAAAGGAGCTTCCCGGATTTGTTCAGGGAATACTAAAGAATGTGCCGTATGCGACATTAGGGGCACTCATTTTTCCTGGCATTCTGTTAATAAATGAAGATATTTGGTTTGGGATAATAGGGGCAGCTGCTGCTTTTCTGGCAGCCTTATTAGGTGCAAATGTAATTGTTGTTGTATTAGGTTCGATTGCTGTGTTATCTGTATATTCTTTCTTAGTTTAGAAAAGATAATTATGATGTTCTTTTGCCGGTTCCTTCTAGAACCGGCTTTTTCAATAGAACTGTTCTAATAGGCTAATAACTTGGAATGTCCCATTAAAATAGTTCTAATTCCAGAATTTTATACTAAACTAAATATAGAAAGGTTGTACCATAAGGGGGGATCAGATGGCGAGGAAATTAGGCTTTTACGGGGCGTTGGCCTTTTTCGTATACGGTTTATTTTTTTATTGGTATTTATTCTATTTTGCTGACAGCAGTCTGCCCTTTGAATATGAAGGCTCACGGGCAGATCCGGCATCTTTCCTGAACGGCAGGGAACTGATGCTCAGTGAGGAATATTCTAAAATAAGAAACCTGCTGTTTTTTATTTCTACACCTTTTGAATGGATTTTCTATTTATTCATTCTTTTATTTGGCTTATCAAAGGCTTTTAAGAAGTGGGCTGATCAGACTGCACCCTATAAGTTCCTTCAAACGGCGATCTATTTGATTTGGCTTTCTTTTTTCGCGTTTATTGCCACAATGCCATTAAGCTACATCAGCTTTTCACTTTCAAAAACGTATAATATTTCAACTCAGAGCTTCAGCGGATGGATGAAGGATGAGCTCATTGATTTTTGGGTGAATTATGGAATGATGGTTCTCATTGTGTCTGTACTATACTGGCTGATTAATAAGAGCAGGAAGAGATGGTGGCTTTATGCCTGGCTATTGTCTGTTCCATTTACCTTATTTATGATGTTCCTGCAGCCGGTTGTCATTGACCCTCTGTATAATGATTTCTATCCTTTGAAAAACAAGGAACTTGAAACGAAAATTCTTGATTTGGCCAATCAGGCTAAAATACCGGCTGAACATGTCTTTGAGGTCGATATGGCCGAGAAAACGAATGCGCTGAATGCATATGTAACAGGAATCGGCTCAAATTCAAGAATTGTTCTTTGGGACACAACTCTGAATAAATTAACTGAAGATCAAATCCTGTTTATCATGGCACATGAAATGGCCCACTACGTGGAGAAGCATATTTACATCGGAATTGGGGGATACTTGCTGCTTTCTCTGCTGGGTCTGTATTTGACAGCTAAATTAATGGAAAAAGCAGTAGATAAATGGGGAAGGGCGCTAAAAATTCCTGCAGTAAATGATATACGTTCCCTGCCGCTGTTTTTGATGATTCTTTCGATGCTGCTCTTTATTTCAAGTCCTCTATCCAATCTTGTTTCACGGTATCAGGAAACAAGGGCAGACCGCTATGCCATTGAAATGACAAAGGATTCAAAAGCCGCAATAGAAACATTTCAGGAGCTGACACGGGCCGGTTTAAGCCAGGTAAATCCGCCGCTTCTTGTGAAAGTATTCCGGTATGGGCATCCAACGATGCTGGAGCGCATTTCTATGCTTGAAGAATTTGAAATGGAACAGCGGCAGAAAGAACGGAAGCAGACAGCAGACTGATTTGCTTTATTATAGCTAAAAAAGCAGGCCAAACGGCTTGCTTTTTTAAATTTCATTTTTATAAATATGTATACTGCCTTCATTGTCAGCAAAATTTTCATTGTGAAAATAGATGCCTGCATCATCGTCAATTCCATAACCAGTCGCGGCATTGACTTTCCCTGCCGCTGCCTTTAGATTTTCCCGTTCATTCCACTTGGTTAAATGGACACTGATGGCGCAATCACTGATTAACCCAATCCCTTTCAAAAAGAGGTGCTGTCTTTTAGGTGTATCAATAGGGGGGATGATGCAATGCTCCGGGATGATGAGGGCGCCTGCCGAAAAGCCTGCTACAGGAATACCGTTCATGTACATTCTCCTAATGCATTCTCCGGTTTCACTATCCACAATAAACCTTCTGTAATTTTCTGTTTCACCGCCTCCAATAATGATGCCGGAACAGGACATCAATTCTTGAAGAAAAGATTCTGCTGGGTCAGGGGAAAGCGGCAGATAGCAGAAATTCCTCGCACCATTAGGAATTAAGGCAGAAGTATACTTATTCATATACACCTCCCAGCCTTTCCTTTCCAAATAGAGTATAGCTATTTTGCCATCCGCTCCGCAGGCCAGTTCTGTAAACCTTCTTCCAAACTTATGCCCGAATGGAGGGCTTCCGCCCATTAAAAATAAATGCCTGCTGTTCATTATACCTCGCCTTCCCCCCTAAAAATAAAATACCCCGCTGATTGGCGGGGGCAAACTGGCTTTTTAAGTGCCAAAACGCTTGGAAAGTTCTTTATACTGCTTCGAAAAATGCATAAATGCCGGTTTATTTCCTTCATCAATCGCCGCGTCTACTTTTTTCATCAGCTTTTCTTTTTCATTATTCAGCAGAATCTCGGAAATCAGCATATCAAGGTAAAGGTCCAGTACAAAAGTTTCCTTATGGTTTTTCCGCTTAGATCCACTCGTCTTCATTAATTCGGTGTATGATTTTTCCTTCATGGAAATCACCCCTGAGCTTTTTAATATTATATGGAATTGCCTTTGAATATTCAACTAAATTTTTTAAATTATTAGAAAATATTTTGAGAATGTCGAAATTGTGAACAATTTCAAAACTATTGAATAAATTAGTAATTTTTAGATAAATTGGTGGTAATATGGAAAAGCGGGCGTGAAATAGAAAAAGGAGATGAAGATATATGAGCCAAAATATTCAAATAATCGAAGAATATGAAATCAATCCAAATACGATGATTATTAAACCTCTCTCTTATGGTATAAAAGTTTATTCGCAAATCTGGGAGCTTGATGATGAAATAACTTCCCCCTTCAAGCCGATCGAAATAATTAAAAGCAGCTGCAAATATTTTGGATCAAGCTATGAAGGAAGAAAAGAGGGTACACGCCAATTAACCGGCTTCACCCATAAAGCTCCGATAACGATTGACCCCACAAATTTTATTTATTTTTTCCCGACGGCCTCTCCAAACAATCCTGAATGCATCTGGATTGCATTGGATCACATCAATTACCTCAAGCGAGCGGAAAACGCACAAACACAAGTGGTTTTTAAGAATAAGCAAAGCTTTATCATTCCAGTATCTCATACGACTCTTAATAATCAGGTGCTCAGAACAGCACTGCTGAAAACGACATTGAATAAAAGGATAGAAGATTCAGAGAGAAAGGCACTGTACTATGTGAATGGTTCCAAACTAATGAATGCTTCGGAGAAAAATGGAGCCTACCAATAGAGAAGGGATTAGAATTGAAGGATAACCAAGAAGCATGCAGAATTTCATGCTTCTGTTTTCCGTGTATATTACCTTATTAGGCGCAGGCTTTTCTTATTACAAAAATTAATTGGCCTTCAGATTTTTCCCTGGTCCCGGCAAAGGTTTTTTAATGAGATAATAGGTCATTAGCTCCTGAACTTTATTGCGGATACGGGGATTAAAATAATTATGGTGTTCCTCATATCCTTTGTACAGGAACATAAACATAGTAAATGCCTCATCCCTCTTTATTTCCTGTACCTTTAGCTGATTTTTATTCATATAGCGTTTTACCTCAGAGAGTTCACTTTGAATGACCTTCATTGTTTCTTCAACCAAATCAAGATAAGGCTGCTTAAGTTTAAACGGGCTTTTATTAATGACAATGGAGTCTCTATTTAAAACGGTCAGCACCATTGGCAGATAAATAGCCTGTTCCATGATATTACGGTCTTCCTCAGGAATTCTGGTCATATTGTCTGCTCCCCTTAATCAATAGTATCCTGTCAGTAAAAAAAGAACAAATGTTCTTATTTAATTTTACAGAGGAATGTTTTATCTTGCAAGAGCCTATATTTGTCGAAATACTGTTATACTTCATCATTTCCAATAATTAAAAAAAGTTTCAGCCTGCAGTTAATTGGGAAGGGATTTTATTTCTGATGTCGAAATAAGTAGAACAGCACAGTTAGAAAGGATGAAATAAATGACGCAAAAAAGAACAATTAAATCAGAAGACCTTTATCATTTAAAATCTGTAGCTGATCCGCAGCTTTCCATGAATGGAAATGATTTGGCTTTTGTCGAGACCAGAATGCTTGAAGAGGAAAATACATATAGTTCAAATATTTTTTATATAAATACTGCTGAAAGCAATAAGCCGGTTCAGTGGACTTACGGCAAACACCGTAATCATTCACCCCGCTGGTCTCCAGACGGGGAGTTAATTGCATTTGTATCAGACAGAGGCGGGAAGTCACAGATTTATGTGATGAGCAAAGCAGGCGGAGAAGCCAGGCAGCTGACACATTGTGCAAATGGTGCTTCAAATCCTGTTTGGTCCCCTGATGGAAAGAAGCTTGCCTTCAATCTTTCAATAAAACCAGGTGAAGAAGCAGAAATAATAGTAAATCAGGAAAAAAAGGAAGAAAAGCCCGTTCCGATTGAAATTGAAAAAATGAAACACAAATCTGATGCCCATGGTTTTTGGAACGGAAGGTACAGCCAGGTTGCATTAATAGATATAGAAACTGGTGAGATGGAGCAGCTGACATCAGGAGAACATGATTTCCAATTGCAGGACTGGTCTCCAGATGGGAAATGGGTTGCTGTTTCGGCAGATTTGAGTGAAGATAAGGATTTTTCTTTTCTAAGCGATGTGTATATCATCCATCTTGAAACAAAAGACATGAAAAAGATTACAAATGGAAAAGGTTATTTCGGAAGCGCTGCATGGTCCCCTGATGGACAACACATAGGATTGTTCGGGCATGAAAGGGAATTCGAAAATGCTACGCATACCAAAGTATGGGTGTATAACCTCGAATTTGGAGAGCTGCAGTGCCTGACTGCAGAATCGGATATATTGGCTGGTGATTATGCCATCGGAGATTTCCAGCAGGGTGCTGTAACACCGGGAATTCTTTGGGCAGGGGACAGCAGAAGCTTTTATTTCCTTGCAACTGATCATGGCAATACAGTTGTTTATTATGGCTCTTTAGATGGGGAATTATATCCTGCCCTGCTGGATCAGCAGCATGTATATGGACTAACTACAGGCGGAACTATCAATAAAGCCGTTGTAGCCATCAGCAGGCCGTCATCTCCCGGGGAGTTATTTTTACTTGATGTTCCGACAGGGGAATTAAAACAGCTGACAAAGGTCAATGAAGAGTTCCTGAGCGGAGTGGAGCTGGCAGATGCTGAGCCCATTCAGTTTAAATCTTCGGATGAGTGGGACCTGCATGGCTGGATTATGAAACCGGTCCATCTGAAAGAGGGCCAAAAAGCACCGCTTGTGCTAGAGATCCATGGCGGCCCTCATGCTATGTATGCCAATTCTTATTTCCATGAATTCCAGTGCCTCGCTGCAAAAGGCTATGCGGTTTTATTTATCAACCCGCGGGGAAGCCATGGATATGGGCAGCATTTTGTAGACGCTGTCAGAGGAGATTACGGGGGCAAGGATTATGAGGATATAATGGATGCAGTCGATTACGCGCTTGAGCACTTCGATTTCATCGATAAAGAACGGCTTGGTGTAACGGGCGGGAGCTATGGGGGCTTTATGACCAACTGGATTATTGGACACACCAGCCGGTTCAAGGCAGCAGTCACTCAGCGCTCCATTTCCAACTGGATCAGCTTTTACGGAGTAAGTGATATCGGCTACTATTTTACTGATTGGCAAATCAAAAGTGATATGAATGATATAGAAAAACTATGGAAACACTCTCCGCTTGCTTATGTGAATGAAATAAATACACCACTCCTGATTCTGCACAGTGAAAAAGACTATCGCTGTCCAATTGAACAGGCAGAGCAATTATTCATTGCCTTAAAGCATCGGAAGAAAACAGCAAAATTTGTCCGGTTCCCTGAAGCCAATCATGAGCTTTCAAGAAGCGGAAAACCGAATTTAAGAATCAGCCGCCTAAACTATATAGCCGGCTGGTTTGATGAATATCTTTAAGGAAGGCTGTTTTGGCAAGGTTTGTTGCTTTTTAAATATTATTTACTGAGTTGATTGGAGCAGAAGGTGCGAGATCCTCGAAAATGCTATCGCTTTTTCTTCGTGCGGTGTTTCTCGGGGGGAACTTATTCAACGTCCTGCGGGAGTAGCGGGACAGGTGAGACCCCACAGACGCGCAGCGGCGAGGATGCTCACTGCCCGCCCCGCGGTTCGCTGAGCATCCTGGAGCGGAAATCAATGGACAATATGTTGGCGGAAAATAACAACTTATACGAAAAGAGCCTTATGAAAAAACCGCAGACCTTCGGGTTTGCGGTTTTTTCATAAGGCTGTAAAGGGACACAAAACTTGCCGATATAACAATGATGTCATTTTTTAATGCAATAAACTATTTAAAATAAATTGCAAAGAATTCAATTCATCTGCAAAATATAAGGTATACAGGATATACCAGCATAGCTATCGAAACTTTTTATTGAACTCCGCAGTCAAATATAAGTGAAGGTGTTTACACTGTTCCATAATTTGTTTTAAAGAAAGGACTTATTCTTATGAGATCAGATAGATATGAAAAGAAGAAAAAGAAAGGAAAGTGGAAATCTATCCTCTTAATTCTGCTTCTGTTGATTGCAGGAACCCTTGGTTATTCGTATTTTCAGTTCAAGCAAGGTGTTTCCCAGACAGAAGGAGATGCAAATATACAGACAGAAGAGTTTGAATTCAATGGCGAAAAAGATAAATATGGCGGGACGAATATCCTGATTCTTGGAAGTGATGCAAGGGGAGATGAGCAATCAAGGGCTGATACCATTATGGTTGCACAATATCATCCTGAAAAGGGCACATATAAGCTTATTTCTTTTATGAGAGATATGTATGTGGACATACCGGGCCATGGGCAAAACAGAATAAATTCTGCTCTTGCTTATGGAGGTCCTGAGTTATTGAGGCAGACGATTAAGGAAAACTTTGATATTGATATTAAATATTACTCCATTATTGATTTCGAAGGCTTTGTCCATCTAATTGATGAAGCTTTTCCCAGAGGGGTAGAAATTGATGTGGAAAAAAGAATGTCTGCCAATATCGGTGTTACTCTGGAACCGGGGCTGCAGCGGCTTGATGGCGAGCATCTCCTTGGGTATGTAAGGTTCAGGCAGGATGCAGTAGGGGATTTTGGAAGAGTAGAACGCCAGCAGAAAGTAATGAAAGAAGTAGCAAGCCAGTTTACAAGCCTTCAGACCATTACTAAGCTTCCAAAACTGATCGGAGTGGTAACGCCTTTTGTAAATACCAATATGAACACGGGCGATATTCTGTATATCGGAAAAGATTTCTTATCTAAGGATAACAGAAATGTCGAGACTCTTCGTGTTCCTGTTGATGGAACATTTGAGAACGAGAGAATTAATGGTGCTGCGGTCTTGGGAATAGATAAAGAGGCGAATAAAGCGGCAATCCATGAATTTCTCTCAAAATAAAGAGGCAGAAACACAGTTTTTGGCGGATTAGGTGTACAATAAAAGGGGAAATGGTAAAACTGCAGTCTAACGGGCAAGAAGTTTCTCACTTTAAGAATCAGGGGAATCAAAAGAGGGTAAGTGGAGGCAAACAGTCCGGAGAAGGCCCAAAAGAAGGACAAGGACTAAGAACGCCACATCCTCCCAAAAGCTGCCGCTTTCGGTCGTGCGATGATCATGCTGACGAAGCCTTCCTTGTCCTGTGGGCCTCAACTAACAATCAGTGGGGGAAAAAGACCCCCCGCTGATTGAAGTTTCACTTTATCAAAGCATTCCGACTAAGGTATTGCTGCATATTTGACAAGGAGATACTAATGGATTTTGAACTGCTCAAAGATTGGTTTACATTAGAGAATGTAATGGATTTAATCCGGGAATATCGTTCATTTGGGCCTCTTCCCGGTATTCTGCTTCCAATGCTAGAAGCATTTCTGCCTTTTCTGCCTCTATTTTTGTTTGTTATGGCAAATGCGAGTGCATTTGGTCTCTGGCTGGGGTTTTTATACTCCTGGGTCGGTGCGGTTGCAGGAGCGCTGATTGTTTTCCTGCTGGTCAGAAAATATGGCCAGAAACGAATACTCCGTTTTCTGAAAAATCATAAGCAGGTACAGA
This sequence comes from Cytobacillus firmus DS1, assembly GCF_000565285.1. GTDB lineage: Bacteria > Bacillota > Bacilli > Bacillales > Cytobacillaceae > Cytobacillus > Cytobacillus firmus_A. The sequence goes on from NZ_APVL01000002.1 coordinate 161,301, forward strand.
AGCTTATGAAATGGGTTGAAAAGCACGGATTCGGGCCATTGTTCATCCTGCTTTGCTTTCCGTTTACTCCTTCAGCGGTTGTCAATATTGTGGCTGGGCTTTCAAATATCAGTATTGCTCAATATATGCTGGCAGTCCTGACTGGAAAAATAGTGATGATTTTTACAATAAGCTTTGTCGGATATGATATCAGATCATTAATAACGCAGCCAATTCGGACTGCCATTGTTGCACTGGTCATTTTCATTCTTTGGTATGTTGGCAAAATTATTGAAATAAAGATGAATATGAGCGTAGAAAAAGATCGCGGAAATAAAAAGCATTGAATGCATAAGCACTAGGGGAGATGAATGGTGAAGGAAGGATTGAGAAAAGAAGGAGCGGAATGGCTGAAGGCTTTTGCAATAGGCATCATCATCTTTGCTTTTATACGGACTTTTTTCTTCTCCAATTACGTTGTCGAAGGTGAATCCATGATGCCTACCCTTCAGGATGGAAATAAGCTGATTGTCAATAAAATCGGCTATCAGGTCAGCGATTTAGAGCGCTTTGACGTAATTGTTTTCCATCATAATGATGAAGAGGATTTTGTAAAAAGAATAATAGGAATGCCAGGGGATGAAATTGCATACCGCAATGATGAATTATTTATTAATGGCAGGAAAGTGGATGAACCTTACTTGGATAAATACCGGAAAGCAGCCTCAGGTGGCAAACTGACAGGTGATTTTACATTGCTGGAGATGACAGGCACAGAAACGGTACCAGAGGGCAAACTTTTTGTCATGGGGGATAATCGACTAGGAAGCTGGGACAGCCGGCATTTCGGATTTATTTCTGCCGGCCAGGTTGTAGGAAAAGTAAACCTGCGCTATTGGCCGCTTGATGAAATGGATGCTTCATTCTAACAGACTTTTAGTAAAAGGGACTCGATATATTCGAGTCCTTTTATTTAAAGATAAGAAAGTATATAATTTTTGAACGTCGATAACTGTCTAGCGCAAGCAGCCTACCCCCTCGAGGTCACAAGCCTGTCTAGTTGCGGCTCCTAGGGACTCGGGGTCATAAGCCGTTTCCTTTCAGAAGGAAAAACACCTTCTTACAGGAACCGTCTTATGCCTGAGGCCCGCAGGACAAGGAAGGCTTCGTCAGCATAATCATCGCCCGACCAAAAGCGACAGCTTTTGAGAGGATGCGGGTCATGCAGACGTTGCCACAGGACGTGGCGTTCTTAGTCTGCGTTCCTTCGTGGGCAAGGTGCTTGCGCTTTTCTTATTGCAGAAAAGACTCGTCTTAGATAACATGCAAATTGGGATTATTCCTATATTCAGGTTCACAGTTTACACACACGTTTTCATCATAGTCAGTCATATTCACATCTTCACGATTGTATTCAATTCCGCAAAGGGAGCAGGCAACCATTTTCTCTTCTTCCAGTTCTTCCGGGTAAATGGGTATAGCGTCATTAATATTAATAGGCTCTACTGTAATTCCGCGTGAATTGGCCATTTCGGCATTTAAGTATTCCTTTGCGGATTCTTCACTTTCCCAGAATCCCAAGTCCCACAACAGCTCTTGGGCGTCTCCGTTTTGTGCCATCAATCCATAAACAACTTTCATGATAAATGCCCCTTTCCAATTTGCTGTCTATTGTTTATATTTCTTAGCCTTTTTTAGCTGCAGTTAAACCGATTCAAAAAATTCCCATCAGCTCCCTTGGAAGACTAGGAGCGTTTTTAAATAATAATTGCAAGGGGATACAGGAGAATCTGCGGGCTTTGTCGAATTAAAGCTGATGTACACGTTAACGGATTTGTTTTGGTTTTTGTTGTCGGAATATTGGAACAAAAAGTGAGGTGCAAATAATGAGGCTTAAGGATAAAGTCGCTATAATTACGGGTGCTGCCAATGGGATTGGTCTCGCTGCAGCAGAAAGGTTCGCACGTGAAGGAGCCGCAGTCGCCATGGCAGATTATGATGCAGATATGGGAATAACCAGGGCTCAAGAGCTCAAGGAAAAAGGCTTAAAAGTAGAGTTTTTTCAGGTTAATGTAGCTGACAGGAAAAGCATAGACAGTATGGCGGTAGCTGTAAAAGCGGCATTTGGGAAAATTGACATCCTTATCAATAATGCAGGAATAACCAGGGACGGGATGCTTTCAAAGTTATCCCCGGATGATTTTCAGGCGGTTGTGGATGTGAATCTGTCAGGTGTTTTCCATTGTACACAAGCAGTGCTTCCATTCATGCTGGAGCAGGGAAGCGGAAAAATTATCAATACATCTTCTGTTTCCGGAATTTATGGGAATGTCGGACAGACAAACTACGCTGCAGCCAAAGCGGGTGTGGTTGGAATGACTAAAACATGGGCAAAAGAACTCGGCCGAAAAGGAATTAACGTTAATGCCGTGGCCCCAGGATTTATCTCTACAGGCATGACAGCAAAAGTGCCGGAAAAGGTGATTGGCCAAATGCAGGGCATGGTTCCGCTGGGCAGGCTGGGAAAACCGGAAGATATCGCGAATGCATATGTGTTTCTGGCTTCGGATGAATCTGATTATGTGAATGGCACAGTCCTGCATGTAGATGGCGGTATTATGATGTAATAACCTGAATCCGAGCGAGTGCTCGATAGTCAGATAATAAAAGAGGTGGATAAGAATGAGAAATGTTGTAATAACGTCAGCAGTAAGAACACCAGTCGGGACATTTGGCGGAGCTTTTAAAGATCTTCTGCCAACAGATTTGATTGTACCTATATTAAAAGAGGCTGCCGGAAGAAGCGGCTTGGAGAGCAGTGAGGTGGATGAAGTCATTTTGGGACACTGCATTCAGCGTACAGATGAACCGAACACAGCAAGGACAGCAGCATTGCTTGCAGGCTTTGACAATACGACAACAGGGTTCACAGTCCAGAGACAGTGTGCATCCGGTATGCAGGCCATTATTTCCGCTGCCCTGCAGATTGCATCAGGGATGTCAGATATCGTGATTGCCGGAGGAGTAGAAGCCATGAGCTCCAGTCCATATGTATTAAAACAGCATCGCTGGGGCGCCCGCATGCAGCATGGACAGGTAACCGACACAGTATGGGAGATTCTCGAAGATCCAATCCATCATATCATGATGGGGGAAACAGCAGAAAACCTGGCAGAAATTCATTCCATCACAAGGGAAGAGCAAGATGAAGTCGCATTGCTTAGCCATAAAAGAGCCCTGCACGCGATTGAAAGCGGTTACTTTGATTCGCAAATCGTTCCAATTACTGTGAAGACCCGGAAAGGAGAAGTAACCGTTGCAAAAGATGAAAACCCGCGTGCGGACTTAACAGCGGAAAAGCTGAGCAGCTTGAAGCCGGTCTTTAGAAAGGGCGGAACGGTAACAGCAGGAAACTCATCCAGCCTCAATGACGGCGGGGCAGCACTAGTCCTCATGCCGGAAGAGCTGGCTCTGGAAAGAGGACTGGAGCCGCTGGCAAAGATTGCTGGCTTCTCTGTTGCGGGAGTTGATCCGAAAGTAATGGGAAGAGGACCTGTTCCGGCAGTTAAAAATGGTCTTGCCAGTGTCAATTGGTCGCTTGAAGAAGCTGATTTGATTGAAGTTAATGAGGCCTTTGCGGCCCAATATTTGGCGGTTGAGAGAGAACTTGGCCTAAACCGGGAAAAAGTAAATGTAAATGGAAGCGGAATCAGCCTTGGACACCCTATTGGATGTACAGGTGCCCGTCTTGTGGTGAGTCTTGTTCATGAGTTAAAGAGAAGAGGAGGCCATAAAGGAATAGCATCTTTATGTGTCGGAGGTGGAATGGGAGCCACAGTATTTGTGGAAACGTACGAATAAAGAGTTCCTTCGGGAGCTCTTTATTTATCTAAGAGATTTCTCTTCTGATTAATTGATTTTTTATGGGAGTGAAGAAAGTGTTAAGCAGAACAGTATTATCAGGGGAAAATATTATTCTCGGGTCATTTATTGACGAAGATATCAATAAAATAATCGAGTGGCATACGGACGAAAAAATCATGAGAAATCTCGATGCTCTTCCGGTAAAACCTAAACAGGAAACAGAAATTAAGAAGTGGCTTGATGAGTGCCCGCAAGACACCTTCAGGTTTTCGCTCAGGTTAAAAGAAGGAAATGAATTAATCGGCTTTGCAGAGTTAAACGGTATTTTATGGCCGCACAGAACAGGCTGGGTTACCATAGCCATTGCACATGAATCCAAATGGGGAAAAGGGTATGGAAAAGAAGCTATGCAATGCCTGATCCGCTATGCTTTTAGGGAACTGAATCTGTACAGGCTCCAACTTACAGTATTTTCCTATAACGCTAGAGCTAAAAATCTTTATGAAAGTCTTGGATTCCAGAAAGAAGGATGCTATAGAGAGTTTCTTGAGCGCGATGGGAAACGGCATGATATGTATTTATACGGGCTCCTGAGAAAGGAGTGGAAAGAGTGAAGAAGCGCGGAAACATTCCGCGCTCAAGATTTATTCTGGCTGACTGACAAAAATAATATCTTTTGACAAGAAATAGCTAAGAACGATATTCGTAAGGAAAAAGGCAAGAAGCAGAAACAGTACATCATGATATTCCAGAATCATAACCGCCGGCGGCGCAATGCTTGCTCCGGTTAATAGAAAAAAAGAATAGAGAGAAAGCGCTTTTGCACGATCACCTCCTGCAATCATGCCAATCAGGGTGATAACTGTGGGAACAAGAAGAGATATAGAGGCCACGAACATTATTGAAATAGCCATTAATGCAATGGTGCTGCTGAAGAAAAACATATTTATGATGCTGAAGATTCCTAAAAATAAACCAAGCTTTAATGTCAAATGAGCACCAATCCGCTCAATTAATTTTCCCGTAAAGAGAGACAGCAGCGCCCCGATTAGTCCCACAGCTCTTAATGTGAACAGCTCCTCCATGGTTCCCTCGAAATTCCTTCCTATTGCATCGTAAAAAGCTACAAAGGTAAACAGCAAAGTAAAGGTAATAGCATAGCTTTGGAGCAGGCTTCCATTCATTAATAGTTTTTTCATAATAGAAATAACGGAAACCCCTGACTTGGAAGGGGGAGAAGTGCCTGGTAGTATTTTATACGATACAAGGAAAAGAATTAAATAGCAAAACGCAAAGAAATAAAAAGCATAGTTCCATTTAAAATAAAATGTAATTGTCGAACTGATCAGCTGTCCAAGGATGCCGGCGACAAGGAATCCTGTATTGATAAAAACAAGCAGCAGGGTGCGGCTCCTCGGCTGAAAAAGATCAAAGGAATAAGCGAAGGCAACAGGAGCAAAGCTCCCAAGAGTCAGCCCCTGAATCGACCTGGTTATATAGAGAGCTTCTACATTAGGAGAGAGACCGACGGCAAAAGTGGACAAAGCAGAAGCAAACAAACCTGTAATAATAATTCTGCGCCTGCCAAACGTATCAGAGGCAGGACCAAAGAACAGCAGGCCGGCTGCATAAAAAAATGCAAACAGGCTTCCTCCGCCAACAATATAATTTTCATTTACTTTAAATGAGTCAGCAATATCCCCGTAAATAGGGATTAGTGTATAAATGTTGCTGGCTACGAAAATCCCTGTAACTGTCAAAATGACTGAAGTTGCAATCAGGATTTGTTTTGAAATCATCCTTATCACCTGCCGATATACTTTATGCACCATACCCCGTATAGGAAAGTTGTCATTTCCACAATTTTGAAGAACCCCATACAAAAAATTGAACAGCTGATATGATAAAATAATGATAGAGAGAGAGCTTTTTTAAGGAGGAGTAATATGACCGTACGTTTATTGATAGGCCGTTCCGGGAGCGGTAAAACGGAATACTGCCTTAACCAAATCCGTGATGAACTGCGGTTTAATCCGGATGGAGATCCCATCATTTATTTAGTGCCGGAACAAATGACGTTCCTATCAGAATATAAATTAATAACAACACCTGGCCTTGGCGGAATGATCCGCAGCCAGGTATACTCTTTCACGCGTCTTGCCTGGAGAATTCTTCAGGAAACGGGAGGCATGAGCAGATACCATCTTAATAGTGTAGGCATCAGCATGCTAATCCGCAAAATCATTGAAGATAAAAAGGATGAACTTAAGCTATTTCAAAGGGCTGCAGACAAAAATGGCTTTATTCAGCAAGTTGAACAAATAATGACCGAATTCAAACGTTATTGTGTAGCTCCTGATGAACTGGCGGAAAGGCAAAATCAGCTCTCGGCAAGCGGGAAGTCAAATAAGGCACTCCAGGACAAGCTGCATGATCTTGAGATAATCTATAAAAATTTTGAGGAATCCCTTTCTGGCAAATATACAGATTCCGAGGATTATTTCCGCCTGCTTGCGGAAAAAGCCTCCCATTCAGAGTATCTAAAAAATTCCGAGGTTTATATAGATGGGTTTTACAGTTTTACACCACAGGAATATGCAATTGTTGAACAGCTGATGAATCATTGTAAAAACGTCACAATCACATTAACGCTTGACCAGCCGTTTAAGAATAATGCTTCTGATGAGCTTCATTTATTCAGAATGCCGGGAGAGAACTATCAGACAATTAAAGAATTGGCTTCCAGCAACAGGCTGGATGTGGAAGAGATACTCCTTTCCGAGCAAAAAAGGTGGATTAAGCCTTCACTTAAGCATCTTGAGGCACATTTTGACAGCAGGCCTGCAAAGGCATTTACAGGGGAAGCGGACATTCACATTGGACAGGCTGTCAGCAGGAGGGCCGAAATTGAGGGCGTTGCCAGGAAAATTAACAAGCTTGTTCGCACACATGGTTATCGTTACCGTGATATTGCCGTACTGGCAAGAAACGGCCAGGATTATCATGACATGATTGAAACAGTGTTCCGTGACTATGAGATCCCATTTTTTATTGATCAGAAAAGAACCATGCTGAATCACCCGCTCGTTGAGTTAATCAGGTCAACACTTGAAATAATCAATGGGAATTGGCGCTATGAACCAATTTTCAGAGCTATAAAAACAGAGCTGATTTTTCCGTCCAGGTTAAACCCCGGAAAGCTTCGTGAGCAAATGGACAGACTTGAGAACTATGTTCTTGCTTATGGCATTCAAGGAGACAAATGGACGAAGAAAAAGAGATGGACATACAGAAGAATCAGGGGGCTGGAGTTTGAAGCAGTTGCCCAGACTGATGCCGAGAAAAAAGTAGAAGATGAGTTAAATGATCTGCGCGAAAAGATTACAGGCCCAATATTAAGGCTGCACAAGCGCTTAAGAAAGGCTGCTGATGGCCGCGGCTTTTGTGAAGCTTTATTTTTATACCTGGAAGAATTGGATGTGCCTGTGAAGATTGAAAGGTGGAAAACTGCCCAGGAGGAGAAAGGGAACCTGGTTAAGTCCAGGGAACATGGTCAAGCATGGAATGCCATTATGGAGCTTCTGGATCAATATGTAGAAATGCTTGGTGAAGAAGAAGTGACGCTTAAGCGTTTTGCTTCCATTCTTGATGCCGGACTGGAGTCGCTTCGCTTTACGCTTGTTCCGCCTGCCATTGATCAGGTCATGGCGGCTGATTTGGAAAGATCAAGGCTAACCGATATTAAAGCTGCTTTTGTCATTGGGCTTAATGAAGGAGTACTTCCTGCCAAATTCTCGGAGGATGGTGTGCTGGCGGATGACGACAGGGAAATACTGAACACAAACGGAATGAAACTGGCGCCGGGAAGCCGCACACGTCTGCTTGATGAGGAATTTATAGCTTATAAAGCGTTTGTTACTCCATCAGAAAAACTTTATATCAGCTATCCATTGGCAAATGAAGAAGGTAAAGCACTTATGCCGTCTCCTTATATTAAAAGATTGGGAGATTTATTTCCTGATTGCAGGCATCATTCCTTCATGTCTGATCCGGCAGAGCTTAAGGAAACGGAGCAGCTGGAGTATGCTGATAACCTTAATACAGCATTATCGTATTTGACTTCACAGCTTCAGCTCAAAAAACGCAGTTATCCAATCTATGACCTTTGGTGGGATGTTTATAACTATTACCTTAAAAATGAGCAGTGGAGAAGGCCTGCATTGAAGGTGCTTTCCAGCCTTAATTATGAAAACAGGACACTTCAGCTTGGTGAGGACGTCAGTAAGGAATTATATGGCGACCATATTCAGGCGAGTGTTTCGAGAATGGAATTATTCCATAGCTGTCCATTTTCCCATTTTGCACAGCATGGACTAAGGCTGCGGGAAAGACAGGTATACCGCCTGGAGGCACCGGATATAGGGGATCTTTTCCATGCTGCTTTGAAATTTATTGCAGAAACAGTTATGACTCATAAACTTTCATGGACAGATATGACGAGGGAACAGTGTGAGATCCTTGCAAAAGAAGCAGTTGAAATGCTTGCTCCTAAACTTCAAAATGAAATTCTCTTAAGCTCTAACAGGCATCACTATATTAAGAGAAAGCTTGAGCAAATTATCAGCAGGGCTTCCTATGTCATCAGCGAGCATGCCAAATCAAGCGGATTCTCGCCAGTGGGCCTTGAATTGGGGTTTGGTCCGAAAGGAGAGCTTCCTTCGCTTGCTTTTCCTCTTAAAAACGGGGCTAAAATGGAGCTTGTCGGAAGAATTGACAGAGTAGACAAGGCTCAGGATGCAAACGGAACATTTTTACGGGTAATTGACTATAAATCCAGCTCCAAGGATCTGAATGTAAGTGAGGTTTACTATGGCATTGCCCTGCAGATGCTGACCTATCTGGACATCATAATTGCCCATTCCAGCTCTTTAATAGGAACAAAAGCCGATCCGGCAGGAGTCCTTTACTTCCATGTTCATAATCCAATCGTCAGCACATCAAAAATGCTGACCCTGGAGGATATCGAGCAGGAACTCTATAAGAAATTCAAAATGAATGGCCTGCTGCTTGGAGATGAAAATGTTATCAGGTTAATGGACCAGACGCTTGAGACAGGCGACTCATCCATTATCTCTGCCGGGTTCAAAAAGGACGGCACTCTTTCGAAGCGGTCTAAAGTGGCAAGCAAGCAGGAGTTTGATTATTTGCGCCGCTATGTAAGAAAGATGTATAGGAATACAGGCAATAAGATTACAGAGGGCAATGTTGAAATTGCCCCATATAAAATGAAGGAAAAGACACCATGTACATTTTGTGCCTATAAATCTGTATGCCAATTTGACGAATCTCTTGAAACAAATGATTACAGAGTATTTACTCCTAAGCCAAAAGAAGACATGATTGAAATCATCAAGAAGGAGGTGGAGGGCGATGAAAATGACCATACCGCCTAAGCCGGAAGATGCAACCTGGACTGATGACCAATGGAAAGCAATTATGGCCAAGGGCCAGGATATCCTTGTGGCTGCAGCCGCCGGATCAGGGAAAACAGCTGTTTTGGTTGAAAGGATTATCAATAAGATTATCGAGGATGATGATCCTATAAATGTCGATGAACTGCTTGTTGTGACCTTCACAAATGCCTCGGCAGCAGAAATGAGGCACAGAATCGGCGAGGCTCTTGAAAAAGCTATTAATGATAATCCGCGATCTGCTCACCTCAGAAAGCAGGTAAGCTTATTAAACAGGGCATCCATCTCGACCTTGCACTCATTTTGCTTAGAGATGATCCGCAAATATTACTACATGACCGATATTGATCCGGGGTTTCGGATTGCTGATGAAACAGAAGCACAGCTTTTGAGGGATGAAGTACTCGAAGAGCTTTTTGAAGAGGAATACGGCAAAGAGGGAAATGAAGGATTCTTTGCACTAGTGGACACTTTTACAAATGACAGAAGCGATACGGCCCTTCAGGATATAATAAGGGATTTATACGATTTTGCCCGTTCCAACCCTTCACCTGATCAATATCTTGATTCAATTGTGGAGATGTATAATGTGGACGGAGTCAGCAGTCTAGAGCAGCTTCCATTTGTCCGTTCACTTTTGGAGGATATTGATCTTCAACTGAAAGGAGCCAAACAGCTGCTTGAATATGGGCTTGAGCTGACCAAGCTTCCAGGGGGGCCGGCTCCGAGAGCAGAGAACTTTATCGCAGATCTGCACGTTGTAAATACACTAATTGAAGCGAAAAAAGATTCATGGACGATGCTGTATGAAGCGATGCAAACTTGGTCTTTTGGCAGAGCCAAAACGTGTAAGGGCGATGATTATGATGAAGATCTGGTCGAAAAAGCAAAGAAACTTAGGGATCAGGCCAAGAAAATCATTACCGGCCTGCAGGAAGAACTGTTTTTCCGCAGACAGGAAAGCTTCATGCGTGATATGGCGGAAATGAAACCCCATATCGAAGAGCTTGTTTCGTTAGTTAAAGATTTTTCCATTCGCTTCGAACAGATTAAAACTGAAAAAGGGCTTGTTGACTTTGCTGATCTTGAGCATTATTGCCTTGAAATTCTTTCATCACCAGATGAGGAGGGAAGGCTTTTGCCTTCAGAAGCGGCTCTTGTCTGCAGAAATCAGTTCAAAGAAGTTCTGGTTGATGAGTATCAGGATACCAACATGGTTCAGGAAGCTATTTTGCAGCTGGTAACGGCAGATTCAGAAGAGAACGGGAATTTATTCATGGTAGGGGATGTTAAGCAGTCGATCTACCGTTTCCGCCTTGCAGAGCCTAATCTGTTTCTGGGCAAGTACACCCGGTTTGACAGGGACGGAGAAAGAGCAGGGCTTAGAATTGATCTGGCACGAAATTTTAGAAGCCGTAAAGAAGTTCTGCATGGGACCAATTATATCTTTAAGCAGATAATGGGGACGTCAGTCGGTGAAATTGAGTATGACCAGGCAGCTGAACTTATTAAAGGAGCTCCCTATTCAGAGGATCAGGAGCACCCTGTGGAGCTTGCCATTATTGATCTTGAAGGAAATGATAAGAGTGAACCGGAGCCTGAATCCATGGATGAGGGTTTTGACAGCGAAGATTTAGCCCAGTCACAGCTCGAGGCCAGATATATGGCGTCGAAAATTAAAGAAATCATTGGGAATCGGAAGGAAGTTTACAACACAAAGACTCATTCTGGACGGCCTGCCAAGTACAGGGATGTTGTCATCCTGCTTCGTTCCATGACATGGGCTCCGCAGATTATGGAGGAATTTAAACAGCAGGGAATCCCTGTCTATGCCAATCTTTCCAGCGGTTACTTCGAAGCAACAGAAGTTGCGATTATGATGTCACTTCTAAAAGTGATAGATAATCCGTATCAGGATATTCCGCTGGCATCGGTTTTAAGATCTCCTATTTTGGGGCTGACCGAAGAAGAGCTTGCACAAATCAGAATCCATAATAAAAGGGGTTCGTTCTATGAAGCATTAACTTCTTTTTGCCGGAATCACCCAACCCTTGAAACGGGAGAACTATATGAAAAAGTCCGGCCATTTTTTGATACTCTTGAAGAATGGCGTGTAATGGCGCGCCGGGGTTCCCTTTCCGAGCTGATTTGGCATCTGTATAGAGAAACCCGTTTTTATGATTTTGTCGGCGGCATGCCGGGCGGAAAACAGAGGCAGGCAAACCTGCGCGCATTGTACGACAGAGCCAGGCAGTATGAAGCAACATCATTCAGAGGATTATTCCGTTTCTTAAGGTTTATTGAACGAATGCGGGACAGAGGCGATGATCTTGGTGCTGCCCGCGCTTTGGGTGAGCAGGAAGATGTGGTCCGCCTTATGACGATCCACAGCAGCAAAGGACTGGAATTTCCTTTTGTTTTTATTGCAGGACTTGCCCGCAGCTTTAATACAATGGATTTGAAAAAACCATATATGCTTGATAAGGAATTTGGATTCGCTGCAAAATATGTAAATGCCGAGAAAAGAATATCGTATCCCTCTTTGCCGCAGATTGCCTTTAAACGAAAAAAGAAAATGGAAATGCTTGCTGAAGAAATGCGGGTACTATATGTTGCTTTAACGCGGGCGAAGGAAAAGCTGTACCTGGTTTCGTCTGTCAAGAGTGCAGATAAAAAATTAAATAAGTGGCTGCAGGCATCCGAGCATAAGGACTGGCTCCTGAATGAGTATGACAGGGCTTCTGCAAACAGTTATCTGGACTGGATTGGCCAGGCTCTTGTCCGGCATCGGGATTGTGAGACATTGAGAGGGGAAGTGACGGTGCATCCTCTCGTCCCGGGTGATATACTTGAGCACCCATCGTGCTGGAATATAACGATAATCAAAAGAGAAGAAGCGGTTGTTCTTTCGGAAGAAGCCAATGAGGGCGAAACGGATTTACTGAAATTGGTTTATAAAGGAAAACCTGTTCCGGTTGAATCTGCTTATAAGGATAAAGTTGATGAACAGCTTTCCTGGAAATATTCCTTTAAGCAAGCAACTCAATCCAGATCTAAACAGTCCGTTTCGGAAGTGAAGCGGCAACGGGAGATTTTTTCTGAGGAAGACAGCGGCACTGAATTAATCCGTAAAATCAGTAAACCGGCGCTCAGCCGGCCTCGCTTTATGCAGGAAAAATCCCTTTCTCCAGCTGAAAGGGGTACTGCCATGCACGCTGTGATGCAGCATATTGATTTCAGCCGGCCTGCAACAGTGGAAACGATATCCTCCAAAATGGATGAGATGGTTCACAATGAATTACTCACGGAAGAGCAGCGTGCCAGCATTGAGCCACAGCTGATTGTACAGTTTTTCGAAACCGAACTGGGACAAAGAATTGTTCAGGCTAAATCTGTACGAAGAGAAGTCCCATTCAGTTTATCTTTCCCAGCAGGGGAAATCTACTCAGATTGGCAGGGAGAAGATGAACCGGTTCTCATTCAGGGGATTGTGGACTGTGTATTCGAAGATGAGCATGGTCTGGTGCTCCTGGATTATAAAACGGATGGAATTACCGGCCGGTTTAAGGGTGGCTTTGCTGAAGCCAGACCTGTTCTCGAAAACAGGTACAAAATTCAAATTGACATGTATACCAGAGCATTGGAACAGATTTTAAAAAGGGAAATTAATGAAAGATACCTGTTTTTCTTTGACGGAGCTCATACAATTAAATTATAGGAAAAGCCGGCAAGGGGACTTGCCGGCTTTTTGTATATATGCAGGAGGGTTATTTATTGAGCACCAGCCGAAAAGGTGCGCACACCCAAGAATTTCCGCGGGCAGACGAAACATCCCCACACACAAAGAGGAGAATTCCGCGCATTACTATCGCGCCGATATAAAGGGTACTGTAAATATAAAGGAGGATTGCCATGGGAAAAAGGCGCACAGAAACCGGAATCTGCGAATTATGTCTGAGGGAAGATACTGATATAACAGTCCACCATTTAACGCCAAAAGAAATGGGAGGGACCTTTCTGCCGACCGCTCGATTATGCATACCATGTCATAAGCAGATTCATGCTTTATATACGAATTCAGAGCTTGCTGTACGACTGAATTCAATCGAGTTATTGCAGCAGGATGATAAAATCCGGAAATATTTGAAATGGATCAGGAAACAGCCTTCATCTAAGCTGACAAAAGCAAGGAAGTCGAATGAACGGAAATCGAAAGGACGATAACGGAGGCGCTATCGTCCTGACTTACTGAAAATAAATTAGTTATTGCCGACATTTGGCTGATCAACCAGACTGGTATCCAGTACGTTACTGGCGCTAAGGCCATTGTTTGTGATGACAAAGCCGCCTGTGTTAGCGGCACCCTGTCCGGTTGTTGATTTGGAATTGTTTTTTGGAGAGATATAAAGAGAGTCTCCGAATTGAACAATTCCTCCGCTGACATTAATGATTTGTACCGGTCCGATTATAGCTGGCATGTAAAACATCCTTTATGAAAAATTTTCATCCTTAAGTTCTGCTGTTTTTGGGATAAACCTGACGAATATGCTTGACCCGGGCTTCCATTGAAATGTTTCCGCTGTTCCCGATATGAATGACAGATGAGGAGGAAACCCCGATAATATCAATATTCTGAACCCGAATGATCGGATTGAGCTGTGTTGTCTGCATCGTTATGTCTTCTTCAATAGGGATTAAAGGAATGGGTTCTCTGAATACAGGATAGACTGAAAAATTCCCTTCCTTCGCGTTAAAATACTCAGCTTCACGCTGGTCAGCAATCGCTCTTGAGAATCCTTTAATAAAGCATGAGTCCCCAATTTCAAATACAGAAGAAAAGGCAATGGTGTCAATATTGATTTTATCAACAGATGAAGTTCTTTGCAGCATAGCAGCTTACTCCGGTGTCAGAGGCACAAATGGCCCTATCAGAAGTGACTCAGGTGGTGTATCAAAAGTAGCTGCCAGCTGGATCGTTTGCGTATCCCCCACCATTAAAACTGATGAACTGGATACACCCAGTACTCTTATGCTGCCTACGCACAGATCTCTGTTATAAACCTGATAATTCATTCTTTATTCATTCCTTTCATATTCTCCGGCAAATGCGAAATAAAGGCATGGACCCCATTTTGGATTTCCTTCTTTATCAGCTCTATAATCTCTTCGTTATTTTCCTGTCCGGAGCGATTCGATGCCTGCTGCTGAATATAGAAGTCAATCCGGTTAGGCAGCTGCTTTTTGATATCTTCTTTGATAAACGCAATATACGAATCATCCGCATTTACATTGAGTTTCTTCTGTGCGGAAGCTGTAATCTCCGGAAGTTCCCGTTCTAAATACTGATAAATGGCATCTTCAATTTCCATTGTTCTCTTCATCTGGGTTTTAGGCGAAACAGGTGCTTTAACATTTTTGTTATCTACGGCAAAATCTTCAATGTTTTGCAGCTCAGAAGGATTTAAGCCAATATTTAGAGTGCCTTCAAGAGACTCTACCTTAAGCTGGTCAAATTTATATTCAATCCGGTCAACCTGCATCGGCGGGCGGTTTTTCAGAACTTCAGTCTCTTCCTGAAGTTTTTTGACCGTGGCTTCCAGGCTTCGTATTCGTTTTTCCTGTGTCTCTACAAAAGCGTGCAATTGCTGAAGATAGGTATTTAATTGCTGGTTCAAGCGCACCACCTCGCTTATGAAAAATAATATTATCGTTTCTGCGCACCAGTCAGAGGTACAGAAGGCGCAAGTAAAACACTTCCCCCTGCCGGCCCCGCCGGTGTCGGCAATTCTGCTTCAGGTGCAGGCTCGGTAAATCCTCCAGTGTTATACAAATAAGACGCCGGCTTTATAATGCCTGCACTTCCAATCTGCATGACGGAAGAGTTTGTAATCCCGCCGATCTTTATGAAATGAATATGAATGGATTGCTGTATATAAAAATTCATATTATCACCCGTTTTATGCATTGAAATAATTGCCCTGATCCACACCATCACAATCATAAGTGTTTGTTGTGCTCCGGTGATTGTAAACATTCAGGCCATCCCCAGTGTTAAACGATCCCGCACCTGAAAAGGTCTTCGCGTTAGAAACTGGCATGATTTTATATACGTCCCCGATATTGAAGACAGAGCTGCTTCCGATAGATATGACCTGTGCGACTCCCACAATAGCTGGCATACATAACACCCTTTAAAATGATTTCTTGTATATCGTATGTGCCTAATTGCTGAATGTGATTAATAAGCCCAATAATATCTCAGTTGTTCGGTAATTGAAGCGGCCGGTAAAATGTTATATAACAGACAAATTCGGCATGAAACTGTTTTAATTTTGTGATAATATAGAAAATATATAAATAACAGAATTTTTATGCGGGGTGACTATTTAATGAATGTTCCATTGATACTTTCGCAGTTTTTAGATCGTGCTGTGTCCCTTTACGGTAATAAAAAAGCAATCTTTGCAGATGACAGGGTTTTTACATATGAGGAATTGAACACAAGGGTTAATCAGCTCTCTCATGGTTTAAAAGCTTCAGGTATTCAAAAAGGGGACAGGATTGCTTATCTGGCACCGAATTCAGTTGAAATGCTGGAGGGGTTTTATGGAGTTTTTCAGCTGGGCGGAATAATGGTTCCGCTAAATATCAGGCTGAAGCCGGAAGACTATCTGTTTATATTGAATCACAGCGAATCAAAAATCCTGTTTGTAGATCAGGACCTTTACCATCTTATACTTCCTGTAAAAGATCAGCTGAAAACTGTGGAAAAAGTCTTCGTGCATTATAAAGAGGATGATACAGAAGAAATTGATTATGATTCATGGCTCAGCAGCCAGCACAGCAGTCCATATCAAAGAGAGGTCCTCGATGAAAATGACGTATGCAGCCTTTTATATACAAGCGGTACAACTGGAAATCCTAAAGGTGTCATGCTGACCCACCGCAATAATTACCTGCATGCATTGTCAACAATGCATCATTTGAGAGTTAGCGATCAGGATGTATTGCTGCATGTCCTGCCGATGTTTCATGTGAATGGATGGGGGTCGCCTTTTTATTACACGGCAAATGGCGCTTCTCAGGTGTGTATGAGAAAAGTCACGCCGGAAAAGATATTTGACGCCCTTCAGGAGCATAAAGTATCAGTCATGCATATGGCCCCTACTGTACTGAATTCGCTGATGCAGCATTATGAACAATTCGTTCCATCAGTTGATCAGGATGTCAGAGTGGTTATTGCTGGTTCGGCGCCTCCGCCAGCCTTTGTAACAAGAGTGGAAAAGGAGCTTGGATGGGAGTTCATACAGGTATATGGCATGACTGAATCATCTCCGCTAAGCACAGTTTCGACGATTCGTTCTCACCTTCAGGAACTTCCGCTTAACCAGCAGTACCGGATGAAAGCGAAAGCAGGGTACCAGATGATAGGCTGTGAAGTCAAGGTAATCAATGAACATGGTGAAGAAGTGGTCCAAAACGGCAATGAAATCGGTGAGGTAGTTGTCCGCAGCAACGGAGTTATGAAGGGCTATTGGAAAAATGAAGAGGCAACGATGGAAGCTATTAGGGACGGCTGGCTTCATACCGGTGATATGGCAAATGTTGATGAAAATGGCAATATCGATATTGTTGACCGAAAAAAGGATATCATTATCAGCGGCGGAGAAAACATCTCATCCATAGAAATAGAAGGGGCATTATATGAGCATCCTTCAATACTGGAAGCTGCTGTTATAGCTGTGCCTCACGAAAAATGGGGGGAAACCCCGCATGCCTTTGTAGTCCTGCGAATTGGAAAAACATTGACAGAGCAGGAGATTATCAGTTTTACCAGGGAGAAGCTTGCACACTTTAAAGCAGTAACGGGAGTGACTTTTGTCGAAGAGTTGCCGAAAACGGCTTCAGGGAAAATTCAAAAAATCCACCTTCGGAACAACAACTGGGAGTCGAAAGGGAAAACAGACCGTTTTGTTAATTAAATGAAAGCGGGAATTTTTCAATGTTGTTTCCGTCCAGCTCCAGCGTCAAGTTACATGCGCTGGAGCATTTCTTTTCTGGACAAGCAGAATCCAGCTCTCTATCATTAAGATTAGATTTTCTTTACATAGAAGGAGGCGCTTTATGGACAGGCAGGTCAGCCCGGTTCTGGAGAAGGATCGGATTATTTCGCTGGATATTATGAGGGGATTTGCCATTCTTGGGATTTTTTTGGTTAATATGCTTTCCTTTCATTCACCATATTTGTATATTGATCCTTTTGAATGGTGGGACAGTCCGGCAGATAAAGGGGCTTTTGCGTTTATCGATATCTTTGTGCAGGCAAGCTTCTATCCTTTGTTTTCCATGCTGTTCGGTTATGGTTTAGTCATTCTAAGGGAGAGGGCAATGGCCAAGGGCCTTGGTTTTGGAGGAATGGCTGCAAGGAGATTTTCCCTTTTGCTGCTGATAGGCATCATTCACGCTTTTCTTATTTGGCATGGGGATATTTTAATAAACTATGCAATCTTTGGCTTCGTCTTTTTATTGTTTGTAAAAATGTCCGGAAAAAATATGCTTTTAACTGGAATATTGCTTTATATCATTCCAAATCTGCTATTTGTTCTATTGTTATTTGCAACAGTTTTGTTTGTTCCGCCTGAAGAGCTGTCAATCTATGACAAAGAAGCCGCATTAGCTTCTTTACAGGCCTATCAAAATGGAAGCTTTTCCGAGATTACCTCACAGCGCATCCAGGATTGGTCAGGTGTTAATAATCTTGCTTCACTGCCTATCATGCTGGCATCCATTTTTCCTTTATTTTTAATAGGGGGAGGAGCAGCCAAGCTGCGATGGCTGGAGGAGCCTGAAAAAAACCGGGCATTCCTCATGAAAATTATGCTGGTTTCTTTCGCTGCAGGGTTATTCTTCAAATTGCTGCCTTACATTACGGAAAGCAATCTGGGACTGGATTACATGCAAGACATATTTGGAGGTCCGCTGCTGGCTATTGCTTATGGTTTAGGGATAGTGGTAATGATGAAAAATAGTCAGAGACCTGGATTCCTGCTGCCGCTCTCATATGTTGGGAAACTGTCGCTCTCAAATTACCTTTTCCAGTCCATTATCTCGACTTTTATTTTTTACAGTTATGGACTAGGGTTCTATGGGAAGGTTTCTGCATTTTGGGGGACACTTTTAGTTATGTTCATCTTCGCTTTCCAGGTCATCATCAGCCGCTTCTGGATTGCCCGCTATTATTATGGACCGGTCGAATGGCTCTGGAGGAGCTTCACTTATTTGAAAATCCCTAATCAGAAGAGAAAGGGTTAAAATTGTCCAAAAATCTGAAAATTTATATTATACTAAAAAGTGAATAATAGAATGAGGTGATAAGATTGAAATTTGTTACTTTTAAGGATAGCACAGGAAGCAGCGCAGGTTTACTGGACGAGACCGGGACAAAGGTGCTTCCGCTAAAAGCAGCTTTAGAAAAAATGGAAGGCAAAAGTGACTTGCCGGCGACTCTGAAGGAATGTATCGCTTTAGGGGATAAGTTCGATAAGTTCATTGATAAAGTACATAGTTTAACAGATTGGCTTAGCAGCAATCCTGCAAGGGAAGAACTATTTCGCCCGCTCGCTTCCGCTGCATTGGAAGCACCTATTCCCCGTCCGGATAAGAACATCTTTTGTGTAGGCAAGAATTATGCCGAGCATGCCATTGAGATGGGAAGCAAGGAAGATATTCCCGAGCATATAATGGTCTTTACGAAATCGCCAACAACGGTCATAGGACCTGATGCAACAGTATTAAATCACAATAATGTCACTGCAGAGCTTGATTATGAGGGAGAGCTTGCTGTTGTAATCGGAAAAAAAGGAATGGCGATTCCAAAGGAAAAAGCATTGGAGCACATTTTTGGCTACACGATTATTAATGATGTGACAGCAAGGGATCTGCAGTCCCGCCATAAGCAATTTTTTATCGGTAAAAGCCTGGATGCCACGTGTCCGATGGGTCCCTGGATTGTCCATAGATCTGCTGTTGAAAACCCGAATCAGCTTGACATTCAAACAAAGGTAAACGGAGAGCTGAGACAAAGTTCAAATACTGAAAACTTTATCTTCCCAATCGAGGAAGTCATCTCGGTCCTGTCAAAGGGAATGACACTTGAGCCTGGTGACATAATCGCTACTGGAACTCCCGCAGGGGTAGGCAAGGGCTTTAAGCCTCCGCGTTTTCTTAAGCCGGGAGATAAAGTGGAAATTACAGTAGAAAAAATAGGAACTCTGACAAATTTTATAGAGAAATAAAAGAAAGATGGCCTGTGTACACATGCACAGGCATTTAAGTATTAATTTGTCAATGAGATATATCACATTTTGCCATAAATAGTTCACAAAGTTGCCCTTATACAATCTTTTTTGCATCTTAACTTTAGGATTTTCAAAGTCAATATGGTATGATGATATCGAATTTTACATTAGGAGGCACTGGAATGATACATGCCCATATAACAACATGGTTTTTAGCACTTGTTCTATTTTTTATTGCCCTTATGATGCATAAAAGCGGCAAACAAAAAGGTTTAAAAGTTGTTCACATGATCTTGAGATTATTTTATCTGCTAATCATTGGAACAGGGGTTTGGATTTTAAGCAGCCTTAACAGCATCGATCTTCTTTATGTGTTGAAGTCATTAGTAGGCATTTGGGTAATTGCTATGTTTGAAATGATTATCATCCGCACTGTCAAAGGGAAGAAGACTTCTATTTTATGGGGACAGTTTATTGTTGCGTTAATCCTGGTTCTATATTTAGGCTTTGTTAAATTGCCATTAACATTTATCGCAGTCTAACGGGCAGTAAGACCCCCACTTCAAGACTCCGAGAAATCAAAGGAGGACAAGTGGAAGTCAAACTGCCCGTAAAGGCCCGATTGGTTCAACTAACAATAAGTGGGGAGAAAAGCACTCGCCACTTATTGAAGTTTCACTTTATGACGTAAATATGGATTTTTATAGAAAAGGCTGCCGAAAAGGCAGCTTTTTCTAATTTTGTCATGTCATGCCTTCACTAAATATGGTAATTTAAAACTATGATAAAAAAATTAGAAACTGAAGCCTCAGCTGTACAAGGAGCTATTCCTATCAGCGGGTCTAATGTTCTTACTATGATGGTGGGTTTTTATGGCACAGACGATTACATGTTTATATAAAAATAATAGCGAGCTAAATAGATTTATAGACTTGAATGAATTGACTGAATACCCGAATTTGCTTGTGCAGGTTTTTACAGGAACCCCTGAGAGCCTATTTATCGCGAAACTTCAAAAGGAACTGGCAGATAAGCTTCCCTTTGCACATATAGCAGGCTGTACAACTTCCGGTGAAATTCATGAAGGGTGCATTAGGGAAAAACAAACAATCATTTGCTTTACTATTTTCGAAAAAACGGAATTAAAATCTTTCCTGTTAAACAGGAGAGATTTTAAGAACAGTTATGAAATGGGAAAAACCCTGGCACGGGAACTTGCTATCTTTAATACAGAAGCTGTAATTATCTTTCCTGCAGGATTTGATGTCGATTCCACTGACATCTTGGAGGGAATAAATGAAATCCAGCCCGATATGGTGATTTCCGGCGGCCTTGCCGGAGATAATGGTTTATTCCAGGAAGGTTTTTCTTTTACTCAAGATGGAATCACCAGCGATGGGCTTGCGGCAGTTGCACTTCAAAGCGGTCATCTTTCGGTGCGTCATTTTGAGAATTATCAGTGGCAGGAGATTGGAAAAAGCTTTACCGTAACAAAGGCTGAAGGTTCTATCATCTATTCGCTGGATCATAAGAGGCCTTTAACTATTCTAAAACGCTATTTGGGAGAGGCCTTTATTAAGGATCTGCCGAAATCAGGTACTGAATTCCCGTTCCTGTTACAGTACCGCGGGGAAAAAGTATCCGTTTTTATTATAAAATTATTTGAAAATGGTGCAATTAAAGTAAATAGAAGGGTTGAAGAAGGAGACACACTTACGTTTGCTTATGCAAATCTGGAGGACATTATTGACCGGTCTTTACAGGAATTAAAAGAGCTCGACCAGGTTTCTCCTGAAAGCATATTTATATACAATTGCATGGCCAGGAAACAATTTGCAAGAGATTTTACGGAAAAAGAACTGGCAATGTTCCAGAGGATAGCTCCCGCGAACGGGTTCTTCTCTTATGGAGAGATTTCCTGCTGTAAAGGCGGGCTTCCGCAGATGGTGGGACATTCTCTTACATACCTTGCTCTATCAGAAAATAGTGTTCAATCAAGGAAGGAACAGCAGAATGAATTTGTTTATGAAAAAACCGACCAATTTAATACGATTACTTCTTTAACTCATTTAATGCATGCTTCTCAGGATGATATTAAAGCATTAAACAGCAGTCTTAAAATGTCAGAACAATATTATAAATCTCTATTTGATAATAATGCAGACTTCGTTTATTCAACTGATCTTAAGGGAAATTTCACAAGTGTCAACCCGGCATTTGAGAAAACCTTCGGGTACAGCCAGGAGGAAATAATCGGAAAAACAGCGCTTTCCTATGTTAATGATATGGATGTACAAAGAGTCCGGATGCACTTTTATCGGGCGTTAAGAGGAAAAGAGCAATATTATAACGTCTATATTGATTCAAAATCAGGTGAGACGAATCTATTTCAGCTGAAAAATATTCCGATTACGGTTAACGGGGAATGTGTAGGCATTTATGGAATCGGCAGAAATATTACAGAACAGAAAAAGATTGAAGAGAAGATAACAGAACTGGCTTTTTTTGACCGGGATACAGGGCTGCCGAACAGAATGAAGTTTACAGAACAATTGGAAATGCAATTAAAGAGAGCCAGGAAGAAACAGAAGAAAATTGCCGTTCTTTCTATTGATATTGACCGCTTTAAAATCATAAATGACAGTCTGGGGCACTTTGCCGGGGATATGGTGTTAAAGGAAATATCCGAAAGAATTGAGAGGGTTTTGCCTGCCGGCTCTTATTTGGGAAGGTTCAGCGGAGATAAGTTTACTCTTGTATTATCGAGGGAAGCAACCATTGATAAAGTTATGAAAGCCTCCAAAAAGATATTAGATGAAATATCCCATCCTTTATTTCAGTCGGATCAGGAGTTTATTGTTACTGCGAGTATTGGTGTAAGCCTATACCCGGATGATGGACCGGATGAGCACATACTGCTGAAAAATGCGGATATTGCCACGAACCGCTCCAAGCTGCAGGGAGGAAACAGGGTCACCTTTTTCTCGATGGAAATGAATGAACAGGCAATGGTCAGACTTGAGCTTGAAAGCTACTTAAGAAAAGCTTTGCAGAAAAATGAGTTTTATTTATGCTATCAGCCATTAATCGACCTTGAAACAGGCAATCTATACGGAAGTGAAGCCCTGATCCGCTGGAATCATCCAAAACTTGGCCTTGTTTCACCTGGTGAATTTATTCCTCTCGCAGAAGAAACTGGTCTCATTGCGGATATTGGCGGCTGGGTATTAAGGTCAGCTTGTCAGCAAAATAGGCGCTGGCAAAAGCTAGGCTATGAATCCCTTTCCATTTCTGTGAATGTGTCTGCCTATCAATTCCAGCAGCCGGGATTTCTCCAGGAAGTCAAGATGGCATTGGAGCTTTCCGGTATGGAGCCGCAATATTTAACATTGGAGCTGACGGAAAGCACGATGCTGAGAAATGTTGAGTACAGTATACAAATTATGCAGTCTCTGCAGGATATCGGTGTCAAGGTATCCATTGATGATTTTGGAACCGGCTATTCTTCTTTAAGTTATTTAAAGGACCTTCCAATCAATACATTAAAAATCGATCGGTCATTTATCAATAACCTTCGATTAAATACATCTGATGTTGCCATTGTAAAAGCCATCATCACCATGGGACATGGGCTTTCCGTAAAGGTGGTGGCTGAAGGGGTGGAAACATTGGAGCAGATTGAGCTTTTAAAGGAATTGAAATGCCATTATGCACAAGGCTTCTATATACATAAGCCGCTTATGACAGGGGATTTTGAGAAAGGTCTGTCTAAATACGTTCAAACGCACAGCTAGCGCATAAAGAAACAGCAGCACTGCCATTAAAGGCAGGCTGCTGTTTCTTTATGAGATAAGCGAATAAATCCTGAAGTTAGATAAATGTCCAGCTCCAGGCGCCTTTCGCTTTCCTATGAAGACATCTTCTCAATCACCATTCTTTTTCCGCTGTTTAAGGTAAATTCAAACCGGTCACTCATTTTTTCATAATAGCAAAAATGATGCTGCACATTGCATATATGATCCTGGTTATCAAAAACGATGAAGTTAACACCGCTTTTCCTGTCTTTATCATTAAAAAATGCGAGCTGGTTATAGCAATAAATGCAGTCATAGACCGAAAATTGCATGGAATTTAGAGTGGTTACGAACTGGTAGAAGGCATCATCATTCATTTCCTCCAATAACCTTTCGAGAGAGAAAACCAGATGCTTTCGAATGCGAATCGAATCCTGGTTCTTCAAGTGAAACGTTTCATCATCTAATGCCACCTTGCCATCTTCGAATAAAATGCCCTTTTTCCAGCGTTTAAAGCGGAACACTTCCATTTCCTGATGGAGGAATTCGTCCAGTATGGATGCTTCATCTGTCTCATGGTCAAAAAATACCCATTGATCATTGATATACTCTACAGTGCCTTCTGTAAAAGCACGGGATTGATATTCGATAAGCTTTGTTCGCTGCTGTCTATTCATATAAAACCTCCATTAACTTCCTCAACTTCTTTTTAGACAGTTTTGGCGATTTTTATAACCGCATGAATGTGGACAATTAACTTTTTTTAAGGCCCAGCATACAATAGCATCATGATAAATGTGCCCATGCGATTCCGCTTTGAAAGGATGATGTAATGTGTGTGGAATTACCGGCTGGATTGATTTCCAAAAGGATTTGAGAAAAGAAACAGCTGCAATTGGCAAAATGGCGGATACGCTGGCAAAGCGGGGTCCGGATGAAACGAACATATGGACAGATGTGCATGCTGGATTCGGCCATAAAAGGTTAATCGTTGTAGACCCTGCAGGCGGAAAACAGCCAATGACTAGGGAAAAACATCAAACCCGCTTTACGATTTGCTATAATGGAGAGCTTTATAATACGGAAGATCTCCGTAAAGAACTCCTTATAAAAGGATATTCGTTTGATGGCCATTCTGACACTGAGGTTTTGCTGACTTCTTATATAGAATGGGGAGAAAATTGCCTTCAATATTTGAATGGCATCTATGCATTTGCAGTTTGGGATGAGAAGAAAGAACAAATATTTATTGGCAGGGATCGTTTAGGGGTAAA
This sequence comes from Cytobacillus firmus DS1, assembly GCF_000565285.1. Classification (GTDB taxonomy): domain Bacteria; phylum Bacillota; class Bacilli; order Bacillales; family Cytobacillaceae; genus Cytobacillus; species Cytobacillus firmus_A. The sequence continues at coordinate 185,981 of NZ_APVL01000002.1, forward strand.
ACCTTTATTTTATAAAGAAACGAAACAGGGCATTTTATTTGGATCTGAATTGAAATCTATTTTAGCCCATCCTGATGTTAAGGCAGAAGTCGGCAGGGAAGGTTTGGCTGAAGTCTTTGGACTGGGGCCATCACGATCCCCTGGCTCAGGGGTTTTCAGAGGCATTGATGAATTAAGGCCTGCTCATGCGCTGATCTTTTCGAGAAATGGACTGAAGGTATGGCGTTATTGGAATGTGAAAAGTGCCCCTCATGAGGAAAATGTGGAGGAGACGGCTGAGCGGGTCAGAGAACTATTTACGGATGCTGTGACAAGGCAGCTGGTCTCGGATGTTCCATTATGCACGTTCCTTTCCGGCGGAGTGGATTCCAGTGCGATTACAGCTATTGCTGCAAAAGCTTACGAAAAAGACGGTAAGGGCCGTTTGACCACTTATTCGATAGATTATGAGGGAAATGATGAGTTTTTCAAGGCTAATGAGTTTCAGCCCAATTCAGATGGAACATTTATACAGATGATGTCCCAGGCCTTTAATACAAAACATAACAGCAGTATAATCACCCAGAAGCAGCTGGCAGAGGATTTAATCGAATCTGTGCATATGAGGGATCTTCCGGGTATGGCTGATGTCGATTCCTCCCTGCTATGGTTTTGCAGGGAAATAAAAAAGGATTTTGTTGTCAGTCTATCAGGGGAATGTGCAGATGAGATATTTGGCGGCTATCCATGGTTCCATAGAGAGGAAGATTTAAAGAGGAAGGGATTCCCATGGATGAGGTCACTCGAAGCCAGGCAGGACCTATTGAAAGAAAATTGGAGGAAAAAACTGAACCTTCAAGACTATGCAATGGAAAAATATTTTCAGGCAATCTCCGAAACTCCTGCTTTAGACGGGGAGAGCAGGGAGGACGCAAGCAGGAGAGAGCTTTTCTATATAAATATGATTTACTTTATGACGACCTTATTGGACCGTAAAGACAGAATGAGTATGGGGGCAAGCCTTGAAGTGCGGGTGCCTTTTGCCGATCATCGGCTTGTGGAATATGTGTGGAATATTCCGTGGGAGATCAAAATGCATGGAAACCGCGAAAAAGGAATTCTTCGCAAAGCTCTTGAGGGCATACTGCCGAATGAAGTGTTATACAGAAAGAAAAGCCCTTATCCCAAAACACATAATCCAGAATATACGGCTACAGTCCAGAGGATGCTCAATGGATACCTGGAGGACCGCTCATCCGCACTGTATGAATTCTTTGACAGCGGCCAGCTGAGGGATATTATTGAGTCGGGAGGTGACTCATTCCGGGAACCATGGTTTGGGCAGCTCATGACTGGTCCACAGCTGTTAGCACACCTTGCACAGATTCATGTGTGGTTTAAGGATTATAATATTAATATTGCAGAATAAAAAAGAAGCGGCAGTCACAACTGCCGCTATTCTTATTTATACTGCTTTTGAAGACACGAACGACTTATTCACCCAGACTCTGGATCTCCAGCGCCATAACATGAGCAATCCTCTAAGCCATTCATCGGCAATAAAAGCGATCCAAATGCCGGCAAGACCCAGTCCAAAATGAATTCCGAGAACATAGGAAAGGGTAACACTTACGCCCCACATGGACAAGATCCCCATATAAACTGGGAATTTTACATCGCCGGCTGCACGCAGGGAGTTAATGACGACTAAATTAAACGATCTGCCTGGCTCCAGGAGGATGGTCAAAAGAATGAGAACACTGCCAACCTTTATGATATCTGGATTAGAAGTGAATATGCCCATCAATTTTTCTGAGAACAGGGAGAAAAGAACCGCAGTCCCGAATGAAATAATGATGGCTAAGCGCAGGCTTTTCATGCATCTTTTATAGGCTGCCTCATAATCCTTTCCGCCTACCATATGGCCTATCAGGATTTGTGTGCCCTGGCTGATGGCGACACTGAAAAGGAATATGAACATCATGATATTCTGCGTATACACCTTTGCAGTTAAAGCTTCTGTTCCGAGAGCAGCGATGAATATAGTAATCACCATTTGCGATCCATTATAGGATAAATGTTCTCCTGCTGAAGGGATCCCGATTTTTAAAAGATTTTTGATATGTTCCTTTGGAAAGCGAAAAAGTAATCGGAATGGAAGTGCTTTTTCCGTTCTTTTAAGCAGGACGGCGACAGCAGCAGCCAATCCGATCAATCTGCTGACGACAGTAGAGATGGCCACTCCTTCTACACCCAATACCGGAAACCCGAATGGGCCGAAAATAAAAAAGTAATTGCCAATAACATTTAAAATGTTCATGCCGATAGTAATGTACATAACATCTCTTGTAAATCCGTAACTTCTGATGATCGCTCCAATTGTCATAATTGATGCCTGGACAAAGGAAAAGCCGCCAACAATGACTAAGTAGCTGTTTGCCTGGCTTAAGAGCTCTTCAGGCAAATCCATCATGCGGAGCAGCGGTTTGCCTGATACGAATAGAAGAATACTAAGGATTACCCCAAATACCAGGTTTGCCCCCAGGGAGACAATCGAAATTTCAGCAGCCGTTTTATTATTTTTTGCGCCAAGATTTTGGGCAATAAGGATGGATGTCCCTGTCGCTACAAATCCAAACATGACGATTACGAGCGAAAGGATCTGATTTGACACCCCGACGGCAGCCACAGATTCATCCGAATATTGCGAAAGCATAAGTGTGTCGGCATTTCCCATGAGCATGTGGAGCAGTATTTCAATAAAAATGGGCCAGGTTAACGCAAATAATGTCATTTTTTTCTGGTTCTTAGTCATGGTTATTCTCCCTGTTTGTAAATAAATTCTCATGTAAATAGGAACCTGTGACAATGTAAAAGCGAAAAAAGAAAAGCCTTAAGGTTTTGCCCTTAAGAACTTTCCTTATTTCAATCAGTTTCCTATTTAGTGAAGCTTTGCAGGGAAGGACAGGATTTCAAAGCCCCAGCCATCAAGCTGAACTTTAAGGTTTTCCGCTTCAGCTGCAAATTCTTTGTCTGTAAGCATATTCGTTACCTTAACACCCTTAAGCGGATAAGGCAATACAAATTCCGCGCTTTCATCCGCAGGGTTGGCGAGTACTATAATTGTTTTTTCATCATCGTATTTTCGGTAGGCAACTATATTAGGATCTGTCTGAACAAATTCAAATTGACCTTCATTTGCGAGCAGCTTTTCTTCTTTCCGCAGCTTAATAAGCTTTTGAATATGAGAAAACAATTCACGGTCCTGTTTTTCCTCATCCCACTCCATGCATTTTCTGCAGCCGGGATCCATTGTACCATTTAGTCCAATTTCATCCCCATAATATAGGCATGGTGAACCCATAAAGGTGAATAAAAGTGTGTAAATTAGCTTAACCCTGTCTTTATTATCTTCACATTCCGTTAAGAGTCTCGGTGTATCATGGCTTCCAACCAAATTGAATGCAGCATCATAGACATTGGCCGGATAGCTGTGGATTTCAGCGGTCATATTATGGACGAATTCAGTGCCTGTTATGGATTTCTTTGCAATTAAATTTAGCAGGTTGGTGGTAAAAGGATAATTCATGACAGCATCAAATTGGTCTCCGCGCAGCCATGGCATTGAATTGTGCCAGATTTCACCCAGTATATAGAGATCTGGTTTAATGTCTTTTACAGTCTGCCTGAATTCACGCCAAAACTGATGGTCAACTTCATTGGCCACATCCAGCCGCCATCCGTCGATATCAAACTCTTCAATCCAGTATCTGGCCACTTTGAGCAAATATTCTTTTACCTCTGGATTTTTTGTATTCAGTTTTGGCATCTGCTCTACAAAAGCGAAGGTCTCATAATTAGGGTAATCCCCGCCTTTTAGAGGGAAACTATGCGGATGGAACCAATCTTTATAAGGTGATTTTTCTCCCTTTTCAAGCACATCCTGAAATGGGGGAAAGTAGTATCCGCTATGATTGAAAACGGCATCTAGCATGACTTTAATATCCCTATTATGGCATTCCTTAACCAGTCTTTTTAAAGTATCCTTTGAACCGAACTGGGGATCAATTTCAAGATAATCTATTGTATCATATTTATGGTTGGAAAATGCCTTAAAAACAGGGGTAAAATAAATGCCGGAAATGCCGAGGTCCTGCAGATAGTCCAGATGTTCAATAACACCTTCAAAATCTCCGCCAAAAAAATTATCCTTAGAAGGCTCATCACTGCCCCAGGGAAGAACACCTTTCGGATCATTGTCCGGATTTCCGTTAGCAAACCTTTCCGGGAAAATCTGATACCAGACTGTATCCTTCACCCAGGATGGTGCTTGAAATACTTCTTCAGGGTGCAGGTAGGGAAAGTTGAAATAATAACCTGAATCGAAAGGAGCCTCCTCATAAAAGCCTTTTTCAGTCAAAATCAATTCTTCTTCACCGGACTTTAAGTGAAATCCGTACCGGGATCTTCTAAATGGCGGTTTAATATAAGCATGCCAATAATCATGTATCCCATCAGAACCTGATTTCTGCATATCTGTTTTTTCATACTGCCATTTACCATCCGCCCATAAGTATTGATCACCATGCAATAAAGTGACTTCAGAAATATCATCTTTCTTTGTTTGCAGTCTAATATGTAAGGTTTCCCTGCTGATAGGATAAACAAAATGATCAGCAGGGTAGTGTATGATGGCTGCCTTTTCCATTATAATTCCCCTTTCAAAGTGCAATCGCTTGCATTATACCATATGAATGGAGCAGAAATGTATAGTATAAATTCGAGTGTTTGAAATTAAATTTTTTCAAACAAAAATAATTTAGAAAAAAGTAGTTGTAAAAGCCCAAAAACCTTGTATAATAAAAATTAGAAATTGTGCAATCGTTTTCATAGAGCGGTTTCATTGAATTATAGTTTAAGTGAACGCTGATTTTTTTAGAAATACATTAAAGCGTTTACAATTTTGTGCAAACGGTTGTACTATTTACATTAAGCAACAGATCTATTTAAGGGGGCAATATCATGAAAAAGTCACTATCTTTCTTTATGATGCTGGTATTAGTAATAGGAATGCTGGCAGCTTGCGGTCCTCAGCGTGAGGCACAGCCGGAAAATACAGATAAAGATAACGGTACAGGTGAAAACCAGGCTGAAGAGCCAAAACCGGAAAAATTAGTAGTTTGGGAAGACACAGATAAAGGCGTAGCATTAAAGCCTGCCATTGAGTCTTTTGAAAAAGAATATGGAATTAAAGTTGAATTCAAAGAATTAGGCATGGCTGATAAAATCCGTGACCAATTAAGGCTTGATGGACCTGCAGGAAATGCACCTGACGTTGTTACACTGCCTCATGACCAAATTGGCCAGGTTGTAACAGAAGGTCTTCTTCAGGAAATCAAGGTTGATGACAGCGTTCTTGATACTTTCACAGAATCATCCATCAGTGCTCAAATGTATGATGGAAAGCTATATGGTCTTCCAAAAGCAACCGAAACACCAGTTTTCATCTATAATAAAGCATTAATGGAAAAAGCTCCTGAGACAATGGATGAGCTTTATACTCAAGCTAAAGAATTAACAACTGGCGGACAGTATGGATTCCTGGCTTTATTCGATAACTTTTATTTCGCTCACGGTCCTATCGCTGGCATGGGTGGATATGTTTTCAATGAAAAGGACGGAGCATTAGACCGTGAAGATGTTGGTTTAAATAACGAAGGCGCTGTTGAAGGTGCTGAGTTTATTCAAAAATGGTACAGCGAAGGCTTATTCCCTAAAGGAATTATCGGGGAAAGCGGTGGAGCTGCAATGGATGGCCTATTCAATGAAGGAAAAGCTGCTTCTGTAATGAATGGTCCATGGGCACTTCAAGGAATGAAGGATGCAGGGATTGATGTCGGTGTTTCTGTAATGCCTAAGCTTTCAAACGGTGAGCCTGTTAAGACATTCATGGGTGTTAAGGGATGGAATGTAACTGCATTCACTAAAAACCCTTATTGGGCAACAAAGTTAGTTGAACATATTACAAACGAAGAAAACGCAAAAATCCGTTTCGAGACAACTCAGGAAATCCCTCCTGTAAAATCTCTTATTGAAGATCCGGTAATCGCAGACAATGAAGCTGCAAAAGCAGTTGCTGAGCAATCTCAATACGCTGTTCCAATGCCAAACATTCCTGAAATGGCTGAAGTTTGGGGACCAATGGCTTCTGCACTTCAAACCATTGCAACCGGTAAAGCGGAGCCAAAAGCAGCGCTTGATGATGCAGTTAAAACGATCAAAACAAATATTGAAACAAATCACCCTGCCAAGTAAAGCTTGACAGACAAAAGGGCGGTACCTCTGAGGAGGTATTGCCCATACTTTTATGTAATGATAAAAAACTGAAGGTGCCTGAGCAGATAGGTCTCTGCTGCAAATGAATACTTTCGTACCTTTAAGCATAAGCGGCAGAAAGCCGCTTTCATGTTCCTCTTAAGAGCAACCGTTTGCACGTAATCAATCGCTACTATTCTTTTAAATGAATTATAATAATAGAAAAATACTTTCTCCTATAAGAAAGGGGAGGCAATAGCTATATGGACACAAAAAAAATGACATCCAACCATGGAAGAAATGCTGCTCTATTATCCATCCTGCCTGGATTTGGACAGTTTTATAATAAACAGTTCGTAAAAGGTGCTATATTTTTAATTCTTACCGTTTCGTTCTTTGCAGCATTCTATGACACGCTGAATTGGGGCTTCTGGGGACTATTCACACTAGGGGAAATTCCAGTTCTGGACCATTCCATTTTCCTTCTGATCGACGGAATTATTGCACTGATCGTAACAGCATTGGGGCTGATCATTTATGCCTTTAATATTTATGATGCTTATAATAACGGGAAAAAACGTGATTTGGGATTGGAATTAAACAGTGTCAGAGAACAGTATCACAATCTCCTTGATAATGGTTTCCCATACTTAATGATCTCACCAGGTTTTTTCCTTTTGGTGTTCGTTGTAATTTTTCCCATCTTATTCGTAGTTCTTCTTGCATTTACTAACTATGATCTATACCATTCTCCACCTGCAAAGCTGGTAGATTGGGTTGGCATTCAGAACTTTATCGATATTTTTAAACTGGATTTATGGAGAAAAACCTTCTTTGGCGTAATGGGCTGGACAATAGTCTGGACTTTTGTAGCTACGACTCTCCAGGTAGCTCTGGGTATTTTCCTGGCAATTCTCGTTAACCAGAAGGATCTCAAAGGGAAAGCGATTGTCCGCACAATTTTCATTCTCCCTTGGGCAGTTCCTTCATTTATCTCGATCCTGATTTTTTCAGGAATGTTCAATGAAACATTCGGTGTGGTTAATAAAACAATTCTAGATGCAATTGGCATCGGTGCCGTTCCATGGATGACTGAGGAGAATTGGACACGTTTAGCTTTAATCTTCATCCAGTCCTGGCTTGGATTCCCATTCATTTTTGCCATGACAACAGGTGTGCTGCAGTCTATTCCGGATGAGCTTTATGAAGCTGCAACAGTTGACGGTGCATCGATTTTGCAGAAATTCACAAAGATTACTCTGCCGTTGGTTTTGTTTGCAACGGCACCGATTATCATTACTCAGTATACGTTCAACTTCAATAACTTTAATGTTATCTTCTTGTTTAATGGCGGCGGACCGGCTATTCCGGGCCAAAATGCCGGCGGTTCGGATATTCTTATATCCTGGATTTATAAACTGACTATGACTTCTGCCCAATATGGCAAAGCTGCTGCAGTTACCATGATTCTTTCGCTTATCGTCATCACTGTAGCACTATGGCAGTTTAGAAGAACAAAATCATTCCAAGAAGAGGATTTGATGTAGACATGAGCATGAAGAAAAATAAAATGATCCGGCTGACACTTTCATATTTAATCATTGCCTTAATGAGCTTTATTGTCATTTATCCGCTTTTGTGGGTAATAGGCTCATCATTAAATCCTGGCCAGAGTTTGTCGGGATCAACTATGTTTCCTGAAAATCCGACCTTGGCCCATTATAAATACCTATTTGATTTAGAGAAGTCCAATTATGTTAAATGGTACTGGAATTCATTGAAAATAAGTACGCTGACCATGATACTAACGGTTATTACAGTATCATTGACTGCCTATTCGTTTTCACGTTACCGTTTTATCGGGCGGAAAAATGGTTTATTAACGTTCCTGGTACTGCAAATGATACCTAACTTTGCAGCCCTGATCGCCATTTTTGTATTAGCGACAAGAACTGGTTTAATTGATACACATCTTGGATTGATCCTGGTGTATGTAGGTGGCCAGATCCCTATGAATACATGGCTGATGAAAGGCTATCTCGATACGATTCCGAAAGAACTTGATGAATCTGCGAAAATGGATGGTGCAAGCCATCTTCGTGTTTTCTGGCAAATTGTTATGCCGCTAGCAAAACCAATTGTAGCGGTAGTTGCGCTATTTTCATTCATTGCTCCTTTTGGTGATTTCATCCTTGCCAGAATTTTATTAAGAACAGATGAAAAGTTCACAATGGCAGTAGGATTGTATGAAATGGTTGCCAAGCAATTTGGTAATGAATTTACAAAGTTTGCAGCTGGCTCGGTTTTAATAGCGATTCCGATTGCTGCGCTTTTCCTCATGTTCCAGAAATACTTTGTATCAGGTTTGACGGCAGGGGGAACAAAAGGCTAATCTTAAAGGGCTGAAACTTTACTTGCCGCTGCAGGCTGCGAACTTGATTGGAGTCTCGGAGCGGCTTGAAAAATGAAGGAGGAGCGGCGATGAAAAAAGGATTCATAACCTTCATCTTAATCCCGTTTCTTCTTTTTTATGCCCTGCCGGCAGCAGCAGCTGAAAAAGAAGAGCGTAAATGGCAAGATGAAACAATTTATTTCTTAATGGTAGACCGATTTAGCAATGGAGATCCGAACAATGATTTTAAAGTTGATGTTCAGGATCCAAAGGCTTATCATGGCGGAGATTTTAAGGGAATTACAGAACGCCTTGATTATATTAAGGATATGGGGTTTACAGCAATTTGGCTGACTCCCGTTTTTGATAATGAAGAGAAGGGCTATCACGGTTACTGGATCAAGGATTTTTATAATACGGAAGAACACTTTGGCACAATGGATGAGTTCAAAGAATTAGTCCAGGAAGCCCACAAAAGAGATATGAAAGTGATATTGGACTTCGTAGTGAACCATGTAGGCTACAATCACGATTGGGTTAATGATCCTGAAAAAAAAGATTGGTTCCATGAAAAAAAGGATATCGCGAACTGGTCGAATCAGACTGAAATTGAAAATGGCTGGATTTATGGGCTCCCTGATTTAAACCAGGAGAACCCTGATATGAAAAACTATTTAATGGATGCAGCTAAGTGGTGGATTGAAGAAACGGATATTGACGGTTATCGACTTGATACCGTTAAGCATGTTCCAAAATCTTTCTGGACCGACTTCTCCAAAAATGTCAAATCAGTCAAAGAAGACTTTTATTTGCTTGGGGAAGTATGGTCGGATGATCCCAAATACATTGCCCAATATGAAAAAACGGGGATAGACGGCTTTGTTGATTATCCTTTAAACGATCATCTGAGAACCGCCTTTGCAGAACCTGATAAACCGTTAAGCTGGCTTTTTACAAACTGGGATCGAAATAAAGCATTTTATGAAAATCCCTACCTAATGGGGACCTTCATGGATAATCACGATACTGTCAGGTTCACTCGTGATGCTATCACAAAAAATCATCATCCGGGACCAAGATGGAAGCTTGCATTAACATACATGTATACCTCACCTGGGATTCCGATCGTTTATTATGGAAGTGAAATAGCTATGGATGGCGGTGAAGATCCTGACAACCGCAGGCAAATGGATTTCCGTACAGACAAAGAGTTAATAGATTATATTACAAAACTCGGTGAAGTAAGGAAATTACTGCCATCTCTAACGAGAGGCGACATGGAATTGCTGGAGGAAAAGGACGGTTTTGCTGTTTATAAACGGACATTCGATGATGAAACAACGGTGATTGCAATCAATAATTCAACAAAGACACAGAAAGCGGTGCTTGATTCCTCACAATTGGAAGAAGGAAGAGAGCTCCGCGGCATGATTTCTAATGATCTTATCCGCAGTAAAGACGATAAATATGAGTTGATTATTGATCGGGAAGAAGCTGAAGTATATGTTCTTAAAGAAAAATCAGGATTGAATATTCCGCTAATTGGAGCACTTGCGGCAGTTTATTCAGCTTTTATGATTTTTCTATATCTTTTATGGAAGCGGTCCAAAAAGAAGAAATCGGAGTAATTTTATTTTATTTGCCTCCCCTTCTTCCTAATCCTGTTAACAGTTTAAAAATAAAAAGAAAATCAAATCGGTTTTGATTATAATATTAATAACAGAGACCTCAAGGAGAGGGTGATTCAATTGGCAATCACAATTAAAGATGTTGCAAAGATGGCAAAAGTTGCGCCTTCTACTGTTTCAAGGGTTATTGCCAACAATCCTCGCATCAGCGAGAAAACCAAGCAAAAAGTCAGAGAGGCAATGGAACAATTAGGATACCATCCAAATTTTATTGCCCGCAGTCTTGCAAGCCAGTCAACCCGGGCAATTGGACTGATAATGCCCAGCTCCACAGATGTTGTGTTCCAGAATCCATTCTTCCCTACTGTACTTAGAGGTCTGAGTGAGGGTGCCCATGAAAGGCATTATGCCCTTCATATGACAACCGGAAAAACGGATGATGAAATCTATGAAGGCGTGATCCAGATGGTACAGGGCGGCCGGGTTGATGGAGTAATTTTGCTTTATTCAAAAGTAGAGGACAAAGTCCTTGCCTTCTTAAAGGAAAGAGATTTTCCATTTGTGGTTATAGGCAAGCCTTTTTCAGATGAAGAAGAAATCACTTACGTGGATAATAATAATTTTCGTGCAGCCAAGGAAGTAACGGAATACTTGATTAAACTTGGCCATAAGCAAATTGCATTTGTCGGAGGAAATTTGAATTTAACAGTTACAGTTGAACGCCTTCTTGGCTATGAAAAAGCATTAAGGGATGCTGGAATTGAACTGGTAAATGAATATATTGTTCATGAGGAGTTTCTTAAAGAAGGAGGACAGGAGGCTGTCAGAGGTCTCATCTCCCTTAATAAACCTCCAACCGCCCTTGTGGTTGCTGACGACTTAATGGCATTGGGCGTTCTGAATACATTGGATGAATTGGGAATAAAGGTTCCTGAAGATGTGTCTATCATCAGCTTTAATAATGTGATGTTAGCTGAAATGTCCAGGCCGCCGCTGACTTCTGTCGATATTAATATATTCGATCTGGGATTTGAATCTGCCAGGAGTCTCATATACAGAATTGAAAACCCGCGGGAGCCTGTAAAGAGGATAATTATTCCGCATAAAATTGTTAAACGCTGTTCTTGCAGCAGTCCACTAACTGAAGAGCCAAAGATAGTAACATAAAAAAGGGAAGCCTGCGGCAGGCTTCCCTTTCATTTTGATTTTTATCCATTTACAATTGTACCGCCGTTCACATGGATCATCTGCCCGCTCACATAAGATGAATCATCACTGGCAAGATAGACATAGGCCGGAGCCAATTCATAAGGCTGTCCTGCTCTGCCTAATGGGGTATTTGATCCAAATTTTGAAACCTTATCCGCTGTGAATGTAGATGGAATAAGCGGTGTCCAAATAGGTCCCGGGGCCACTCCATTTACGCGAATTCCCTGTCCAGCCAGCGATTTGGCCAATGAGCGTGTGAAGGAGACTATCGCACCTTTTGTAGAAGAGTAGTCGATTAGCTGTTCGTTTCCTTCATAAGCGGTTATTGATGCAGTATTGATGATAGAGCTTCCTTTTTTCAGGTGAGGCAGTACTGCCTTTGTCAGATGGAAAAATGAAAAGATGTTTGTTCGGAATGTTTTTTCAAGCTGTTCAGCAGTGATATCAAGCAGGCTTTTTTGAGGATGCTGCTCGGCTGCATTATTCACCAGTACATCGATTTGACCAAATTTATCAAGTGTCTTTCTGACTGCATCCTTACAGAATGTTTCGCTTCCAATATCACCGGATATCAGCAGGCATTCCTGTCCCTCAGCCTCAATGGCCTCTTTAGTCTTTTCTGCGTCTTCATGTTCTTCCAGATAGACAATCGATACGCTTGCTCCTTCTTTAGCAAAGTAAATGGCGGCTGATTTTCCGATGCCGCTGTCTCCTCCTGTTATTAACACAACTTTTCCTTTTAATTTATCAGACCCTTTATAATTTGGATCAGCCGTTTGAGGCTCAGGCTGCATAGGAGCCTCTGTGCCGGGCTGATGATCCTGATGCTGGGGCGGAAATTCCTTTGGATTGTTTTGAGTATTAGACATTACGAAATCCCTCCAAATCATTAATACTCTTCTAATTCCATTTTATTATGGTAAAAAAACATGGAAATTATTTGCATTGCTTTTATATAATTGATTTAAAAAGAGTGGGGGAACAGGAATTGCAGATTCGATTAGCTGCCAAAAGTGATGCGGAAGCCATTCTGGCCCATTGCCTGAAGGCTTTTGGAGAAACTGATTTTTTAATGACCGAGGCAGATGAGTTTAATTTAACAATTGAAGAAGAGGAATCGTGGATTGAGCGGAGCATTAGAACCGGAGATCTTATTTTATTAGCGGAAGTTGATAATGAAGTGGTTGGAATGCTGAACTTTCGGCGATCTAAAAGCAAAAAAGTGAACCACCTGGGTTATTTCGGGATCACAATACAGGAGAAGCATTGTAACCAGGGGCTGGGGAGCAAAATGATGAAGCGATTTCTGGAGTGGGCGCAAGTTGAGCCGGGTCTGGAAAAAGTATGCCTGGAGGTCTTTGCGTATAACGAAAGAGCGATTCATCTGTACAGGCGGTTTGGATTTCGGGAGGAAGGCCGTAAAATAAAGCATATAAAAAGAAAAGATGGGACCTATGCAGATGAAATAATGATGTATAAATTTGTTAAATAGCTGCAGCTTCAAAGGTAAACTAAACAAACAAAAAAGCAAACGGAGTTTTCCGTTTGCTTTATTTAGCGGTAGTTAACGAATTGAACATCAACTGTCAAATCTGCCTCTTTAACAGCTGCAATAATCTTCTGCAGGTCATCGCGGTTTTTGCCGGTTACTCGGACCTGATCATCTTGAACCTGGCTCTTCACCTTTAACCCGCTGTTTTTAATCAGGGTATTAATCTTCTTGGCATTTTCTTTATCGATTCCCTGAACAAGCTTTGCTCTTTGACGGACTGTTCCGCCTGATGCTCCCTCAATCTTGCTGTAATCAAGATTTTTTACAGGAATACCCCGTTTAATTAATTTGCCTAATAAAACATCCTTAAGCTGGTCAAGCTTAAATTCATCATCAGATAGAAGAACAAGTTCCTCTTTATCAAGCTTTATATCACTTTTGCTGCCTTTAAAGTCATAGCGGGTGGAAATTTCCTTCATGGCAATATTAATGGCATTAGTTACTTCAGAAAAGTCTACTTTAGATACAATATCAAATGAGCTTTCTTTAGACATGACAGCCTCCTTGGCGATTACAATTTAAGTTTCACTTCTTGTCCTTATTATAGTAAAATATAGCAGTTCAAACAACTTTAGGAGTTATGTGATCTTTTTTGGGAAAGATTTAATATAATGAATATTTGCTGTTTACTGCTGAGAAGGAGGAAAAAAGATGGCTATAGAAGAGAATTTAGGCCGTGCTGTTAAACTGATCGTTTCAAGGGAAGCGGCATTTGGCTATTTTTTGACGGATGGAGAGGAGGATGTTCTTCTTCATCAGAATGAGACGGATGAAAAACTGGAAGAAGGGCAGGAGGTTGTGGCTTTCCTTTACATGGACTCACAGGGAAGAATCGCAGCAACAACTGTCATTCCAGAGGTTCAGGCAGGTACATATGGATGGGCGCATGTAAGTGATGTAAAGCCAGGTATCGGTGTTTTTATCAATATTGGCATTCAGAAAGACATGCTCCTGGGGGAAGAGGATCTTCCTGTCCACGAAGCTGTGTGGCCGATTGAAGGAGATAGATTATACATTACACTCCGAGTAAATAAGAATAACAGAATTTATGTGAAAATGGCTACTGATCCTGTCATTACCGATATCTCAATTAAAGCATCCAAAAGTGACTTTAATAAGAATATTCACGGACATATTTATAGAACCGCAAAGGTTGGAAGCTGGATTTATACAGCAGAGGGCTTTAAAGGCTTTATCCATGAATCCCAGCGAAAAAGAGAGCCCCGTCTTGGAGAGAAAGTGGAAGGCCGCATAGTTGATGTGAAAGAAGATGGCACAGTGAATGTTTCTCTTATTCCAAGAAAGCATGAAGCACTTGATGCTGATTCCGAAAAAATCATCGCTTATCTTGAAAGCCGAAGCGGTGCGATGCCATATGGCGATAAAAGTGCCCCGGAAGATATCCAGGAGCGTTTTCAGTTAAGCAAAGCTTCTTTTAAAAGGGCCTTGGGCCGGCTTATGAAGGAAGGCAGGATTTATCAGGAAGAGGGCTGGACATATATTAAGAAAGACTAACTGCAATAAAAATAATAGGCTGTTTCGTAAAGTTTGTTACTTTTTCGTAGCTTAGTTTATTTGCTGAGTTGATCTTCGCTGTGGGCACTCGATCCTCGAAAATGCTGATGCATTTCCTTCGTGCGGTGTTCATTCGAGGAAGCTTATTTCAATGTCCTGCGGGAGGAGAGGGAAGTGTGAGACCCCGCAGGCGAAGCCGAGGAGGCTCGCATTCCTCCCCGCGGGTTCGCTGCGTGCCTGGAGCGGAAATCAACGGGCAGCATTCATAAACAAAAAACAACAATCTTTGAAAAAAGAGCCAATTAATAAAACGGACAAGCCATTGCTTGCCCGTTTTATTATTAAAGATGATCTGTCTTTTTTGAATATTGGTTTTTCCCGGCTTTGCGATTTTTCTCGCGCATCATATTTTTTTCGTGGAGAAGCGCATTATTGTCTTTTGCTTTCTTATCATTATCGGAAGTATGCGGCATAATAAAAATACTCCTTTCATACTGATAGGTTTATTCTTCAGAATATAACTGAAGTACAGTCATATTGTCTGTCAGAATGATATGGAGTATGTATCCTGCACTTATGGTTTAGATTTGCTTTTGGTAGAAAATCGCGATAGATCCCGGGCCTGTATGGGCCCCGATTGCAGAGCCAATGGATGTAATATAGACTTCTTTGGCATTAAGCTCGTCCAGTACCAGCTTTTGCATTTCAAGAGCTGTGTCTTCATCATCAGCATGGCTGATGCCGACAGTCTGCTTCTCAAAGGAGGTCCCATTTTCTTTCATCAGCTCAATAATGCGGCGAAGAAGCTTTTTCTTGCCGCGCAGTTTCTCGATCGGCACAAGTTTGCCATCTTCTACTGTTAAAAGAGGTTTAATATTTAAAATTCCGCCGAGAAATGCCGAGGCTTTAGAAACGCGGCCGCCTTTTGCGAGGTATTCAAGATCATTTACCGTAAATAAGCTCTCTAGGTTCCGGCAGCGATATTCGATTATTTTCTGGAGGTCTTCCTTGGATGCGCCTGATTGCGCTGCAGCTGCAGCAGCCTTCACAATTAATCCATATCCCAATGAAGCAGCCTTGGAATCGATGATGGTTAATTGGAAATCGGGGTATTTCTCTTTTACTTGGTCCAGGATCATGACAGCGGTCTGGTATGTACCCGAAAGTTCGGAGGAAAAAGCAATATAAATGCCGTCTTCATTGTTTTCTGCCATTTTATTGAACGTCTCCTCAAAAAGAAGAGGGGATACCTGAGAGGTTTTAGGCATCTGGCCTTCACGTATAGCTCTATATACATCCTTAGGCTCTATGGTGACTAAATCTTCATATTGTCCATCATTAAGTTGAACCTGTAACGGGAAAAGTGTGACACCATGTTCTTTATAAAAGCTAAGCGGCAAGTCACACGCACTGTCAGCTAGAATTTTTACTGACATTATCTTTCACCTGCTTTCAAACTATATGAATTAAGTTTATAGAAATCAAGGAGAAAAAACAATGAATTGTGTTGAAAATGCACCTTATTGGGGTAAAGAAACTATAAAAATTCAGGGGGTAAAACATGGTTTGGCTAGAAATTAAGAAAGTTTTTATTGTTTTAATTGGCGCGATATTGAATGCTATCGCGATGAATTTTTTTCTGATACCCGCTAATGTATATGCAAGCGGTTTTACAGGGGTGGCACAGCTCTTATCAAGCATTCTGGGTGATTTCGGATCAACAGGGATATTGCTGTTCATTCTGAACATTCCTGTTACCATATTGGCCTGGAAAAAGGTTGGCCGTTCGTTTACGATTTATAGTTTTTTAAGTGTCTTCCTGATGTCTTTTTTCCTGGAAGTGATACCTGTAATCCACGTATCAAAAGATATTTTGCTTAATGCCGTTTTTGGAGGTGTCATAGCAGCTGTAGGTGTAGGGATTACACTTAAATGGGGGGCATCCACAGGAGGCATGGATATCATTGCGATGGTCTTGTCACGGATGAAAGACAAACCAGTCGGTACATATTTCTTCACTCTTAATGCCATTATTATTATTACAGCCGGTTTTTTGTATGGCTGGGAAAAAGCGCTATACACTCTTGTAACCCTTTATGCTTCTACAAGGGTTATTGATGCCATTCACACCAGACATGAAAAGCTGACAGCCCTGATCATCACGAAGAAATCCGAAGAAATGAAAAAAGCGATCCATGACCATCTTGTCAGGGGAATAACAACCTTTCCTGCAAAGGGAGCTTTTACAAATGAAAATAAGGAAATGATGATGATTGTCATCACCCGCTATGAGTTATTTGACCTTGAAAGAATCATAAAAGAAGTGGATCCGAATGCCTTTACAAATATTGTTCAAACAACTGGTGTATATGGTTTCTTCCGCAGGGATTAAATGAATGGAGGGATGAAGGATGCTTCGGCTTTTGGCTGCTGCTGTAATTATCTTCACTATGCCTATACAAAGTTTTGAAGCTTCTGTAAAGGAAATGCCTTTTGATTTTAATGTAAATCCTCAAGCAGGACAGGAAACACTAAAGATCGATTTGCTTCTGAGGAATAAGGCCAATTATCCGCTGAGCTTTGAGTTTGGATCCTCTCAGTTTTATGAAGTGGAGATTTTCACTCAAAAAGGCGAAAAGGTATATTCCTCCTCAGAAGGAAAAGCATTTTTACAGGCTATTCAAACCATTGCCGTCAACCCGGATGATAGCAAGGTATGGGAAGAGCAGTGGGATTACAGGCATAAAGGGAAAAGAGTTCAGGAGGGAGAGTACATAGTAAAAGCCAGGCTTCTGGCATCAAACTTAAATGGAAAAAAGTTGGAGACAAAACCTGAATCTGAAGCATCTGTTTATATCCCGGGCCAAAATCCTTCCTTTAGCCAGGCAAAGGTTACAGGTGGGAACGGCGAATATATCATATTATTTAAAGCCCGTCCAAAAAGCGGAAAGCTGTGGTATACAGTTGAAGACGGCCATAATGAGCTGCAGTCTGAAAAGTCCTTAGTGGCTTCATCAAATGATTGGAAGAGCTTTAGGATAAAAATAAGCCTTCCTTCTGAAAACATCCCTGAAAACGGAACAGTGGTTTTGCATTTATATGAAAAAAATGTAAACGGAGATATAATAGATTCCTTTCCTGTTATCCTGGAAAGCAGTTAAAAAGAGCTGGCAGCCATTGAGGCCGCCAGCTCTTTTTAGCGATACTGCGAATTTTGTTCAAGTTCCTGCTGCATCTCCCGGAGCTGTGCCTGTTCAGCCGCAGTGGAGTTGGCAAATGCAGAACTTAAAGCATTTTTCGCTCGGGCAACAGTTTCTTCGCCTGCAGAATTTTTAGCTATTTCCACATATTTTCTGGCTTCCTGAAATACTCTGTTACCCATCGCTATATTCCTCCGAGGGATGATTCTTTCACATTAGCTAGTTTTTGGGCTTCCGCCTCAGCATAGGTCATGTGGTACGGGATACGCTCATCATGCTTACTAACAGTATCAGCACCCTGTTGAACGAAGCGTTTTGATTTATTACGTTTACCCATTCGAATCCCCTCCATGAAAGAGTTTGAAGCCGCAATTGGGCTGCTTCATCTTTAGTATGCTCTAAAGGATGAATTTAAAAAGGGGATTTAATGGTTTCAAATTAATTCTTCCTGGTCAGCTGCTTAAAGAGCTTTAAGATTTAATAAGTCATTTAGATAAATGCCGATTCCATCTTCCTCATTGGTTAAGGTGACCTCTTTGGCAATATTTTTCACCTGGTCGATCGCATTGCCCATGGCAATCCCGTAGCCGGCAAATTCAAGCATTTCAAGGTCATTGTCCTCATCGCCAAAAGCAATGATGCGATCGGGCGGTATTTGGAAGTAATCAGCTGCTTTTTTGAGGCCAACAGCTTTATTAAGTCCCGTTTTCACGATTTCAATGACGTGCCAGGGAGCCGCCCATCTGCGGTGGTCAATTACTTCGGCATGGACCTCGGAAAGATGATTTCTGATGGATTTTACATGCTCCTCATCAGTATGTATCAGCATGCTTGTCGGATTATCTTTTAAGTAACTGCGCAAATCTCCGGTCGTAATATTCGGATCGCCAAAACCGAAGATGTCGAGAAGCTTTTCATCATGGTAGTGCAAATAAACATCATCAATAACTTCTGCCACGATATTATGAATAGTATAGCTATTAACGGCTTCAACAATTTCCTTTGCTACGCTCATTTGCAGTGGTGTGTGATAAACACCCCAATTATGGTCTTTAGGGTGATGTATGTAAGCACCATTGAAATTAACAATCGGCGTAGTCAATTCCATTTCACGATAGTAAATTTCACTGGAGCGAAATGGCCTTCCGGTGGCAATCATAACTTCATGACCTTGTTCACGTGCCTTTTGAATAATCATTTTAGTTTTAGCCGAGATGGTTTTGTCATCTTTTAATAATGTGCCATCAAGGTCCAATGCAATTAAATGTTTTTCTGCCATAAGATCTCCTTCTAAGCGCTCAGCACTTTTAATAAAAATGTAATTGCAGTCAGCGGACTGCAGCTCATTGCTTATATTGAAGTATGCCCCGCTTTTCTATTAAGTGTAAAGGTTTTGGAAAAGAAAAGTCCACATGTTAAACTGAAAATATAGAAAGAATTTACATAAAGACAAGAGCCTAAGTTTTTACAAAATCAGTTTATACATCTATGTTATCAATATTATTATAATTTTGTAAAAAAATTCACTTTTGGCACATCAGGTTTAGGAGGAAAAATTGTGGTTGTTATTGAACATAAGCTTATCAGAGAAATTCCTGTTCTTGAACTTGCCAGACAGGAAATAAAAGGGGAACCCCTGCCTTTTATCATTTTTGTTCATGGGTTTACGAGTGCCAAAGAACATAATCTGCATTATGCCTATCTCCTTGCAGAAAAAGGGTTTAGGGTAGTGCTGCCGGACACCTTATTTCATGGGGAAAGATCCGAGGGCTTATCAGGGAGCGATTTAAATTTCAGGCTTTGGGATATTGTTCTGAATACCATTGCGGAATTGAACATAATCAGGAATGTCTATGAGGATTGGGACCTGATTGATCAGGGAAGAATAGGGCTTGTGGGCACCTCCATGGGAGGAATAGTCACTTTGGGCGCCCTGACCCAGTATGAATGGGTCAAAACTGCAGTTAGCCTTATGGGTATGCCGTATTATGAAAAGTTTGCTCAGCTTCAGCTCGATGAACTGAAGAAAAATAATATTAAGGTTCCGCTCACAAATGAAGAACTAGCAGATCTTCTGAGAATCCTTAGGGAGCGGGATCTGAGCCTTCAGCCGGAAAAGCTTGGCGGAAGGCCGCTCATGTTCTGGCATGGCAAAAAGGACCCGGTTGTTCCTTATTCCTATACATACCAATTTTATGAGACCATCCAGCCCCTGTATAGTGACTCACCTGAAAACCTCCTGTTTATATCAGATGAACAGGCGGGGCATAAAGTCAGCAGGGAGGGGCTGCTTGAAACAGTTAAATGGTTTGAGGAACATTTGTAACCTGTATTTTTTCAATTCATTTAAATTTTTGTTAAGATAAAGATAATAAATAATGAAGGAGTGCTGCAGATATGGATCAGGATTTAAAAGACAGCATTATGGGTGCACTGGAGCTTGTAGTAGACCCTGAGCTGGGGATAGACATTGTAAACTTAGGCTTGGTATATGATGTGAAAATGGAAGAGGAAGGGAAAGCTATAGTTGATATGACGCTTACTTCCATGGGCTGTCCTTTGGCAGGCACAATTGTTGATCAAGTAAAGTCAGCGCTGGCAGATATCCCTGAAGTAAAAGACACTGAAGTGAATATTGTCTGGAACCCGCCTTGGTCCAAGGACAAAATGTCCCGCTATGCAAAAATTGCACTTGGCGTACGATAAGATTGAAGCTTAAAACAGCAGGAGTACTCCCTGCTGTTTTTTTGTGCCCTTGTGAGGTAGTTCACTTAATTCACATGCCGATTATCCTATAATAACAATGGAAAGACAAAATATAGTTTGATTTGCGTTGACAAATGGCCGGGAGTGAGGCCATCAAGGAGGCATCTCTAATGGGATTTGATAGAGATTTTAATAAAGACCCTTTTATTGTGATATGGGAATTAACAAGGGCATGCCAGCTAAAATGTCTGCATTGCCGTGCAGAAGCGCAGTACAGGAGAGATCCGAGAGAACTTTCCTTTGAAGAAGGAAAGGCCCTTATTGACCAGATCAGGGAAATGAACAACCCTATGCTTGTGTTTACGGGTGGAGATCCATTAATGAGGCAGGATGTATTCGACATTGCCGAATATGCCGTGAAAAAGGGCGTGCGTGTGTCCATGACACCCAGTGCGACACCCAATGTAACGAAAGAAGCTATTGAAAAAGCCAAACAGGTCGGCTTAGCTCGATGGGCCTTCAGCCTTGATGGGCCAAATGCAGAAATTCACGACCACTTTAGGGGGACTTCCGGTTCCTTTGATTTAACGATTGAAAGGATAAAATATTTACACGAGCTTGAAATACCAGTCCAGATTAATACCGTTATCTCTCGTTATAATATCGATTACCTTGAGGAGATGGCCAAGGTTGTAGAAGAACTCAAATGTGTCCTTTGGAGTGTGTTCTTCCTCGTCCCAACAGGGAGAGGGCAGGAAAAAGATATGATCTCGCCGGTTGAGCATGAGAAGGTATTTACATGGCTGTATAACTTAAGCAAAAAGGTTTCCTTCGATATTAAGACAACAGCTGCCCAGCATTACCGCCGAGTTGTCATTCAGCAAAAAATGAAGGAAGCAAAGGCTCAAAATGAGGATATTCAATATCTCGATGCACTTACACAGCAAGGGCTGACGGGTTCTATAGATGGTTTAGGCAGGGCGCCAAAAGGAGTAAATGACGGAAACGGCTTTGTTTTCATTTCACACATTGGGGACGTTTATCCAAGCGGGCTGCTGCCTGTTAAAGCAGGAAATATAAGGGAACAGCCGCTCGCCGAAATATACAGGGAATCACCCATTTTTAAAGACCTAAGAAATCCTGATAAATATAAAGGGAAATGCGGCCAATGCGAATTCCGATATGTTTGCGGAGGATCAAGATCACGTGCATTTGCCATGACTGGGGATTATATGGAAAGCGAGCCGTTTTGTGTATATATTCCTAAGGCACTTAGAAAGAAAGCGGCAAAAGCATAAAATGAATAGAGGAGTGCAGCGTGACTGCACTCCTATTCAATGCTGCAGTATACGGCAGGGCAATTTTCACAGCCTATTTCATTTTTTAAATATTGAAGATCTTTAACTGTTATTTTTCCATTTATGATCGTAATAATGCCGTCCTTTTTCAGTTCACCCAGTATCCGGTTGGTGCTCTCTCTGGAGGTGCCGCAGAAATTCCCAAGCTCCTGGTTCGTAAGGGGCAGATCAATGAGTATGCCGCCATTCACCTTTACGCCATAGCTGTTAGTCATTCTGATAAGAGTTGAATACAGGGCACCTTTTTTTCCATTAAGCACTAGGTCTCTGAATTTGGTCTGTGTATTGCGGAAATGGTCGCTCATCCATTTCATAAATTCATAGGCCAGAGTACTATTTTTAAAAATTTCCCTTTCCAGGACATCTTTTTTAATCACAGCTACTTCACCAGCTTCAAGAACTAAAGCATTCAATAAATATTTTGGATTGCTGGTAAATAAGGTCAGCTCACCAATGATTTCATTTTCTCCGGATAACCTGAAGGTGAGTTCCCTGCCATCTGCTGTTATCTTGCTGATTTGTATCTTGCCGGAAAGGATGATATACAGCTCATCAGCATCCATTCCTTCCTGAAAAATATAAGCCCCTTTCTGGGTTTTCATATGCCGGTCAGCGAAATGAAGAAGCTCTTTAATTTCAATGGAATGTGTCTGTTTAATGGCTGTATGAGCCATGGTAATCCTCCTTCATAAAACAACTGTCTTTTCTCACACAATAATATCATTTGTATAGTGAAAACATCTCCGGCTTTTGTGTCTTTATTGTGGCATTTTCTATAGAAATGGCCAGTCTTAGCTAATAAAAAACAATTCCCTATTAACATTGCATCGATTGTATGTTCTAATAGTAAAAGCCCTTAATTTGAGATACCGGGTTATTTCTGTTATTTTAAGGGAAAGGCTAAAATATACATCTGTATAGATAGCTTAATAAAGTCACTCTTTAAATGGAGTTGAACGGAATGGCTAAAACAATCGTTAAAGATAAATTGAATAGACCTTTAAGAGACCTGCGTATTTCTGTCATTGACCGCTGTAATTTCCGCTGTCAATATTGCATGCCGGCAGAAATTTTCGGTCCTGATTTTGCTTTTCTTCCAAAAAGGGAGCTTCTCAGCTATGAAGAAATTGAACGGCTGGCTAAAATTTTTGTAAGTCTTGGAGTGGAGAAGATCAGGTTAACAGGCGGGGAGCCCCTTATGAGAAAGGACATGCCTAAACTTGTCAAAATGCTTTCAGACATTGAGGGATTAAAAGATATTGGACTGACCACCAATGGTGTATTGCTTCCCAAACATGCGAAGGATTTAAAAGAAGCAGGACTGTTGAGGGTTAACATCAGTCTTGACAGTCTGGATGATGAGCTTTTCGGACAAATTAACGGACGCAATGTGGGCGTCAAACCAGTCCTTAAAGGGATCGAAGCAGCAAAAGAAGCAGGACTTGGCGTGAAGATTAATATGGTCGTCAAAAAAGGCCTGAATGATTCTGAAATTGTCCCGATGGCTAAGTTCTGTAAAGATAACGGCTTACAGCTCCGCTTTATTGAATACATGGATGTCGGCAGCACAAACGGCTGGAAAATGGACGAGGTTGTTACTAAAAAAGAGATTTATGACATCTTAAAGGAACACTATTTATTGGAGCCGGTAGATCCGGATTATTTCGGAGAGGTGGCCAAGCGCTACCTCTATAAAGGCAGCACAGTGGATGTTGGGTTTATTACATCTGTTTCTGAATCTTTCTGTTCAAGCTGCACACGTTCAAGATTGTCAGCAAACGGCCAAATTTTCACGTGCCTATTTAATGGAGAGGGGCACGATTTAAAGGGATTTATGAGAAAAGGCGCCACGGACGAAGAAATTACCGATCGGATTATTAAGATTTGGAATGGCAGAAAAGACAGGTATTCAGACGAACGGACAGAAGAAACCGCTGCAAACAGGAAAAAGATTGAAATGTCCTATATTGGGGGATAAAAAAGCATGCTTTGCTGTGTCATGAGAATGGACATAGCGGGCAGGCTTTTATTTTTGCCGTTTGAATGCACAAAAAATCTGCAGCCGATATTGGCTGCAGATAAAGCATTGTTCAAATATATCGAGGGAAAAGAATATTATTTTCCAGATGAACATGCATGAACGTTTGGCTTTCCAGATCTTCAAGCCGCTTATATACAAGACGGTAAGAACCGCATGCATCTGCTGGAGGAGTAAAATCAGCTGTAATTACCCTCAATTCCTTTAAAATTGAACCTGCATGATCATGCTCCTTCTCAAGCTCCCGGATATAGCTGATGATTTCTTCGCGATTTTCAACTTTAGGGTCTTCAAGCTTCAGCAGAATCGGAAAAACAGACTCTTCCTCTTTGGAAGTATGTTCAAGAAGCTCGTGCTTCAATTCAAAGAATAATTGATGGACTTTAAGAAGCTCCCCATGGCTTTCTCCATGAACTCTTGATACCTTTGTTACATATGGGCTTAATAGTGATAGTTCTTCTTCAAGAGGACGATGATATCGATTGATGACATGTTCAATAATGTCTTCTGATGTACTGTCTGTCCAAACCTCTAAGTCATCGGTTTGGTTTTCCTTTTGAATTACATCGTTTAATTCGTTAATCAGAACGTCCATATCCGCTGACTGCTCTGAAACAGCACGCGCCAGCGGTATGTTACCGCCGCAGCAAAAATCAATGCGATGACGTTTAAAAACATCGCTTGTCTTTGGAAATTCATTTACGATATCTTTGACCAGACGATCTTCTGTAATTTGTATAGTCATTGAATTCTTCCTCCTTCTATCTTGTGAACTATCTAAAGAATAACCGAATCTCCTTTTTAATTTGGTGATGGGCATCACACTTGCAGGCTTTTAATAAAGTTTTTTGGGTAAAACCCTGCACATATGAAAACTGAAAGTGTGATGATTGTCATGTTATGGATTTTCATGTACGTTTATAATAATTTAATTAGTAAAGACATTAAGAAAAGTGCATAGGAGCTGATATCATGCTGGAAAAAAGAACTCCCATTCCTGTTGCTGAAGCAGTAAAAAAAATTATGGCATATCAATTAAACGGATGTGCAGAATACGTATCCATTAATGAAAGCAGCGGCCGTTTTCTGGCAGAAGATTTAAAAGCGACACATGATGTCCCTCATTTTGATCGTTCACCATATGATGGTTTTGCTGTCCGTTCTGCAGACACAAAGGAAGCTTCAATGGAAAATCCCGTAGTATTTGAGGTGGTAGACCACATTGGGGCGGGGCATGTGACTTCTAAAAACATTGGTCCATTCCAGGCTGTCAGGATCATGACCGGTGCGCAAATGCCTGAGGAATGTGATGCTGTTGTAATGCTTGAACTGGCAAAAGCATACGAAGAAGACGGTAAGAATTATATGTCCATAAAGCGCTCCTATAAAACTGGAGACAATGTTTCCTTCAAAGGAGAAGATGCAAAAAAAGGGGATTCTTTAGTTAAGAAGGGGACAAAGATCAATCCCGGAATTCAGGCCATTCTCGCAACCTTTGGTTATGCTGAAGTGCCTGTTGCCAAAAGGCCTGTTATTGGATTATTTGCAACAGGCACTGAACTATTGGAAGTCCATGAGCCGCTGGAACCGGGGAAAATCAGAAACAGCAATGCTCATATGATCACAGCGCAAATTGAACGGGCCGGCGGGGAAGTTATTTATTATGGAAAGCTTCCTGACGAATTTGAAACATGTTTTAATGCTGTAAAAGAAGCGTTGAACAGCGTGGATATGCTGATTACTACAGGTGGTGTATCTGTGGGCGATTTTGATTATCTGCCGGGCATTTATGAAAAACTTGAGGCAGAGGTGCTGTTCAATAAAGTTGCCATGAGGCCAGGCAGTGTAACGACTGTTGCCCAGCATGAGGGAAAGCTTCTGTTTGGACTTTCGGGAAATCCTTCTGCCTGCTATGTCGGGTTTGAGCTTTTTACAAGACCAATTATCCGGAAAATGCTGTTCTCTGAGAAACCGCACTTAAGGAAAGAAACGGCTGAACTGGTTGCAGAATTTCCAAAAGCAAACCCATTTACACGATTTGTCAGGACGTCTGTAAATTATTTGGAAGGACGACTTGTGGCAGCACCAAGCGGTGTGGATAAATCAAATATTGTGATGAGTCTCGCCGGTGCGAACTCGCTAATGATACTGCCAGGCGGAACGAGAGGCTATGGCAGGGGGGACACCGTTGAAGTACTATTGCTTGAGGATCATGAAGGAAGCGAATGGCCATGGTAAAGGGACCTGTTATCTTTCAGGTATCCGGCTATCAAAACAGCGGAAAAACAACTTTGATAAATAAATTGATTTCCGGATTAAAAGAAAAAGGGCTTTCCGTCATTACCATTAAACATCATGGTCATGGCGGCAAACCGGAAACCCCGGAAGGGAAGGATTCCAGCAGCCATATTGAATCAGGAGCTGCCGCTTCACTTGTAGAAGGGGGAGGCAGACTTCTTATGCATGCTGAGAAGAAAAGCTGGAGCCTGGAGGAGCAGGTAAGGATGGTGCTGCAGCTGCAGCCGGACGTCGTGCTTATTGAAGGTCATAAAAAGGCATCATATTCTAAAGCACTCTTGCTCAGAAGTGAAGAAGATATGCATCTTTTGAAGGAATTGACAAATGTCTGTGCAGTGATCAGCTGGGATGATAACGTAATAAAATCAAACGATGTAAATTTTGAAACGCCGTTTTTCAGCATTGGTGATCCCAAAGGCCCTGATTGGATTGTTGAGTATTTAGTGAGCGAAAGAATGAAAAAAAGATAGAAGCAGAACAGCCCAATTCTATTTTGGGCTGTTTTTAATATCCTCTCAAAATTGAACGTTTTGTGGCGTTGTGTGTATCAGTGATAATCTTCACTTAATATTTACCGGAAAGATTATATATTATAGGCAGAAAGCAGCGGGGAGGTATTATAGATGAAGTTATTTATGCCGAAACAGCATGGCGCCTGGGCAATGCTGATTCTGCCATTTTGGCTCGGAGCAGCTGCATCTGATATTATTTGGTCTCATATCCCGTTTTTTTTAGGATGGATATTACTATATCTGGCTACTTATCCTGGCCTTCTGCTATTTAAAAGAAAAAGAATGGCTTTATATGCAAAATGGACGGCCATTTATCTGGTTCCGGCTATTTTACTCCTTATAATTCCTTTACTGGAAAGGGCATCGATTATCATTTTCGGGTTTCTTATGGTTCCTTTCTTTATTATTAATGCGTTCTATTCTTTCAAAAACAGAGATAGAGCATTGGGCAACGACTTTAGTGCCATTTGTGCATTTTCAATAGCGGGTCTTGCGAGCAGCTATTTGCCGCAGGGGGAAATTTCACCGATGGCCTGGACAGTGTTTGCAGCATCTATTTTATTTTTTGCAGGAAGCACCTTCTATGTAAAATCAATGATCAGGGAAAAGAAAAATAGTTCCTTTAAATGGATTTCCTGGATCTTTCATACTGCGGTACCGATACTTTGGCTCCTGGCGGGCGGATGGATTGTATCTGCTGCGTTTCTTCCCAGCCTTTTCAGGTCCATTGCATTTTACGGGAAGTCATTTACACCTAAAAAAATTGGCGTTTATGAAATTGCTAATGCTTCAATATTCTTCTTCATGTTATTACTTGCCATACACACTTGAGAACCGGCCTGAAAAGGGCGGTTTTTTCAATTTATCAAGAAAAAGGGATAATAAATATTAGAAATCTTTAAAACTTCAGTAAAATAGGTTGCAATTTTTCAAACCAGTTTCTATAATAAGAGAAACATAAATTCATAAATATGTATATAAATGATTAAATATACAACAAAGTGTGAAAGGAGCAGTTATGAACGTTTCAATAATCGGAACAACCGGATATGGGGGTGCTGAATTGCTCCGTATCCTTAAGCAACATCCGGAATTTAACATTAAATCAATTCATTCAACCAAAGAAGACATCCCCATTTGGAATGAATATCCGCATCTATATGGAATATTAGACAAAAATTTGCAGGGAATAGATTCAGATCAAATAGCTGGCCAATCTGATATTGTTTTTCTGGCTACACCATCTGGGATATCTGGAAAACTTGCTGAAGATTTTTCAGGTAAAGACGTTAAGGTAATTGACCTATCCGGTGACCTTCGAATTCCGGCTCAAGCCTATCTGGAGTGGTATAAACACGCTCCTGCAAACGAATCTCTTGTAGAAAAAGCAGTATATGGGCTTCCTGAGTGGCATCATGACGAAATAGCTGCCGCAGACATTATATCTAATCCTGGTTGCTATCCAACAGCTGCCCTCCTAAGTCTTGCACCGGTTGTAAAAGAAAATTTAATAAAAGCAGATAGTGTTGTTATCGATGCAAAATCCGGGGTGTCCGGGGCAGGACGGGCGCTTTCGCGAACAACAAGCTATGCGGAAGCAAATGAAAACCTGCGGGTTTATAAGGTAAACCAGCATCAGCATACACCCGAGATAGAACAGCAGCTGATGAAATGGAATTCCGCATTGATGCCGATCACCTTCACAACCCATCTTCTTCCGATAACAAGGGGCATTATGACAACCAGCTATGTTCAGATGACCAAAGAATACACTTCTTCTCAAATTCTTGAACTTTATCAATCAGTCTATGAAAAACAGCCATTTGTCCGGATTCGTCCGGAAAATACCTTTCCTTCTGTAAAAGAGGTGGCAGGCTCTAATTTTTGCGATATAGGTGTCCATGTGGATTCCAGAACGGGCAGACTGACAATCGTTTCAGTGATTGATAATTTAATGAAGGGTGCTGCCGGGCAGGCTGTGCAAAATGCCAATATTATGAGCGGATTGGATGAAGCAGCGGGTCTCGGATTTGTTCCGCTCTATCCATAAGGAGGAAAGATTAATGCATTTAGTATCTCAAACTGAAGTAACCGAACTGCCGACCGGAAGTATCATAACACCGAAAGGCTTTTCAGCAGCTGGCGTCCATGCCGGGCTGCGCTATTCAAAAAAGGACCTGGGAATTATATTAAGCGATACTCCTGCACAATGTGCAGCTGTCTATACAACAAGCCATTTTCAGGCGGCCCCTCTAAAAGTTACACAGGAAAGCATTGCAGCAGAAGGCCTCATTCAGGCTGTTATTGTAAATAGTGCATGTGCCAATGCCTGTACAGGGGATCAGGGGCTAAAAGATGCTTATCAAATGAGAAAATCAGCTGCAGATAAATTCAATTTAAAGGAGCAGCATGTGGCGGTTGCTTCTACTGGTGTCATAGGGGAGTATATGCAGATGGATAAAATAGAAGAGGGCATTAAGATTCTGAAGCCAGGCAATGAGGCATTACACTCGGACGATTTTCAAACAGCCATATTAACAACGGATTTAGTGATGAAGAAGTGCTGCTATTCGGCAGTAATCGATGGGAAAACTGTTACAATGGGCGGTTCCGCAAAGGGGTCTGGAATGATTCATCCCAATATGGCAACCATGCTTGCGTTTATCACAACAGATGCAAATATAGACTGCAGTGATTTGCAATTTGCTTTAAAACAGGTTACTGATCGAACGTTCAATCAGATAACCGTTGATGGAGATACCTCAACAAATGATATGGTAATGGTCATGGCCAATGGAACCAGCGGTATAAATAAACTTTCCCAGGAACATCCAGATTGGGATGTATTTATACAGATGCTTTCTCTAACAAGTGAAAGTCTTGCCAAACAGATTGCAAAAGATGGTGAGGGAGCAACAAAGCTGATAGAAGTGGTGGTATCGGGAACAAAAACTGATGATGATGCAAGAATGATTGCTAAGCAGATTGTCGGCTCTAACCTTGTTAAGACTGCTATATATGGAGCAGATGCCAATTGGGGCAGAATTATCGGGGCAATTGGACAGAGCCAGCCTGCAATTGATCCGTCTTCGGTGGATATTGCAATCGGACCTATAGTCATGCTGAAAAATAGTGTTCCACTGGCATTTTCAGAAGAAGAAGCAAAAGAGTACTTATCCAATTCTGCCATTCAAATTACTGTAGATCTTCATCAGGGAGCAGGCAAAGGGAGGGCCTGGGGATGTGACTTATCCTATGATTATGTCAAAATCAATGCAAGCTATCGAACCTGAGGGGGATGCCATTTGAAAAGTATAGTCATTAAGTGCGGAGGCAGTGTAATGGAAGAGCTGGGAGAAGCTTTCTTTGATAGTCTTTTAGAGTTGAAGAAGGAAGAATACCAGATTGTTTTTGTTCATGGGGGTGGCCCGGCAATTAACAGCATGCTGGAACTTTATAATATCCCTCATGAATTTGTTAATGGGCTAAGAAAAACGACTCCGGAAGTTCTGGAGGTAGCAGAGATGGTTTTGTCAGGACAATCCAATCGCAAACTTACCTCAATGATCGAACTGCATGGTTTGAGAGGTTTTGGTGTAAATGGCAGTGATGCGGGATTACTAAAGGCAGAATGTATCAATCAGGATGAGCTTGGACTTGTTGGTGAAATAAAAGCTGTTAATCAGTCAGTACTTGAAATGTTATTTAACGAAGACCTGGTCCCTGTCATTACTCCTATTGCAGCTGCAGAAGATGGCACGAAACTGAATATCAATGCCGACTATGCTGCGGCAGCCGTTGCCAATGCCATTAAAGCTGAACATTGCATCTTTGTAACGGATGTAAAAGGAATATTCATTGACGGTAACCTCACTCACCAGCTTGACGCGGATGAAGTTGAACAGCATATTAACGATAAAAAAATTACAGGCGGAATGATTCCAAAAGTTACCTCTGCCTTGAACCTAATCAGTAAAGGACTAAATAGCGTAATGATTGTATCAGGTAAAGAAAAGTTTTATGAGGATGGCATATGGATCGGGACGAACGTATCTGCCAAGAGGGAGGTCTTAACTTGAGTAATCTATTTCCAACGTATGCCCGGTGGGAAGTGGAGCCGGAAAAAGCAGAAGGAAGTTATCTTTTTGATAAAAGCGGTAAGCGCTATTTGGACTTCACCTCAGGAATTGGAGTCTGCAATCTCGGTCACCGTCCAGCAGCTGTACAAAAATCAATCAACGAACAGCTGAATAAATTCTGGCATGTTTCCAATTTGTTCATACAGGATCAGCAGGAGAATGCAGCAAAGGCTCTCTCCGAAGCTGCGGGTATGGATCTTGTATTCTTTGCCAATAGTGGAGCAGAAGCAAATGAAGCAGCGATTAAACTTGCCAGGAAAGCTTCCGGACGGGAAAAAATCATTACTTTTCAGCAATCATTCCACGGGAGAACCTTCGCCACTATGGCTGCAACGGGCCAGGAAAAAATTAAAAAAGGCTATGGTTCTATGCTTGAGACTTTTAAGTATATTCCTTTTAATGATATTAATGCATTGAAGGATGAGATTGATGAGGAAACAGCGGCTGTAATGCTGGAAATTGTACAGGGTGAAGGCGGGATTCACATTGGGAATCAGGAGTTTCTAACAAAAACTGAGCAGCTTTGCAAAGAATATGGAGCGCTGCTGATTGTAGATGAAATTCAGACCGGTATTGGCAGGACGGGTAAAGCCTTTGGATTTCAGCATTTTGACCTCACGCCCGATATCGTAACCGCAGCTAAAGGCCTGGGAAGCGGATTGCCAATCGGCGCTGTGGTTGGAAAAAAAGCATTAGAAGGAGTGTTTGGGCCAGGAAGCCATGGATCAACATTTGGCGGGAACCCGATCAGCATTGCTGCTGCTATTGCAACAATGAAGACAATATTTAATGATGATTTTTTGCAGGACGTTCAGGAAATGAGTGAGTATCTTGCTGTCAAATTGACAGAATCGCTTGAACAGGTTGCAGCTGTTAAGGAGATTCGCTATCTTGGTTTGATGGTCGGTATTGAATCAGATATTCCCCTTCCATCATTGTTAAAGGAATTAAGAGGCAAGGGCTTGCTGGCATTGCCTGCAGGGATAAATGTTTTGAGGCTGCTGCCTCCCTTGACGGCATCCAAATCTGAAATAGATGAAGCGGTACAAATTCTGCAATCCACACTAAAGGAATTTTCAATATCAGCTGTGTAAGCTGTATTATTTTTCAAATGAATGAATAAAAATTAATAAAGTTATATAAATATACAGATATCTTCGAGGTGTTGATAATGGAAGGATACCTTCATTTAAATAGCGGCCATTCCTATAAGGGCCAATGGCTGACAGATAAGCCTGAAAAGGATATAGAAGGGGAAATTGTTTTTTTTACAGGAATGACAGGCTACCAGGAAGTATTGACAGATCCTTCTTATAAGGACCAAATTATTGTGTTTACGTATCCTTTAATCGGAAATTACGGAATAAATGAGAATGATTTTGAGAGCAAGAAACCTCATGTGGCAGGGGTTATTGTATATGAAGGAAGCAGAAATCCTTCACATTACAAATCGGCTTCTTCGCTTCAGGAATACCTTCAGAAATGGAATATTCCATTATTAGGGCATATGGATACTCGATCCATTGTAAAGAAAATCCGTTCAGAAGGCAGCATGCCCGCAAAAATGTCTTCTTCGGAAACATCAGCTAACGGATTGCTGCTTCCAAAGGATGAAAAAGTTTGTAAAGTATCTTCACAAACTATGGAGTGCTTTGGAGAGGGCGGCATTCATATAGTTGTCATGGATTTTGGCGCTAAAAAATCAATTGTGGATTCTTTGCTGAAAAGAGCGTGCAAGGTTACCTCAGTTCCATTTAATACAAGCTTTGAACAGATAAAAAAACTAAATCCAGACGGTGTGGTGCTATCTAACGGGCCTGGAGATCCAAAAGAATTAAAAAGCATACTTCCGGAACTAAAAAAGGTGCTGGAGCTGTATCCGGCATTGGGAATATGCCTTGGCCACCAGCTGGCAGCTTTAGCATTTGGAGGCAACACAAAGAAACTGTCCTTTGGACATAGGGGTGCCAACCACCCGATTGCGGACATGAAGAAGGGCACTGTCTTTATGTCATCACAAAATCATAGCTATGTGGTTGATGAAGAAAGCATATTAGATACAGGGTTTAAAACCCGCTATGTAAACCTTCATGATCAGTCAATTGAGGGACTGATGCATAAGGTGCTGCCAATCCATACAGTGCAATTCCATCCGGAAGCCCATCCGGGACCCGCGGATGGTGATTATATTTTTGATGAGTTTATGAACATGATTCAAGAGGAGAATAGGAGAGTTTTCGCTTATGCCTAAAGACATCAGTATCCAATCCATATTAGTAATCGGCTCAGGCCCGATTGTCATCGGGCAGGCAGCAGAATTTGATTATGCAGGAACACAGGCCTGTGCAGCATTAAAGGAAGAAGGCTATAAGGTTATCCTTGTGAATAACAATCCGGCTACCATCATGTCTGACAAAGCTTTTGCTGATAAAGTCTATTTCGAGCCGATGACTGCTGACAGCCTTGAGAAGATTATAAAGAAAGAACGCCCAGATGGCCTGCTTGCCACACTGGGGGGCCAGACAGGATTAAATCTTGCTTTTAAACTGAGTGAATCAGGTGTGCTTGAACGTTATGGAGTGAAGCTTTTGGGCAGCAGTATTGAATCCATTAAGAAAGGTGAAGACCGGGAAGCTTTTCGTAAACTGATGAAGGAGCTTAACGAACCTGTTCCTGAAAGCATCATTGTCCATGAAGTGGAAGAAGCTATTCAATTTGCCCGTGATATT
Source organism: Cytobacillus firmus DS1 (assembly GCF_000565285.1). Classification (GTDB taxonomy): domain Bacteria; phylum Bacillota; class Bacilli; order Bacillales; family Cytobacillaceae; genus Cytobacillus; species Cytobacillus firmus_A. The sequence goes on from NZ_APVL01000002.1 coordinate 219,551, forward strand.
GGATTCCCTATTATAGTCCGTCCAGCTTATACCCTTGGCGGAACTGGCGGGGGCATTGCAGGGGATTTCGGTGAACTGGCATCCCTGGTGCAGGGCGGCTTAAAAGAAAGTGCAATTAGCCAATGTCTGGTTGAAAAAAGCATAGCAGGGTTTAAGGAAATAGAGTATGAGGTTATGCGGGATTCCCAGAATACGTGCATCACGATATGCAATATGGAAAATATTGATCCTGTAGGGGTGCATACCGGTGATTCAATTGTTGTCGCGCCTTCCCAGACCTTAACGGATGATGAGTACCAGATGCTCCGAACCGCATCCATTAAAATCATTTCAGAGCTGGGCATTATTGGAGGGTGCAACATTCAATTCGCCCTGGATCCGCATAGCAGGAATTATTACTTGATTGAAGTAAATCCAAGAGTCAGCAGGTCATCTGCCCTTGCTTCCAAAGCAACAGGCTATCCAATTGCGAGAATGGCTGCAAAGCTTGCAGTCGGGTATAACTTATCGGAGATCATCAACCCTGTAACAGGAGACACATTCGCAAGCTTTGAACCAGCTCTCGATTATGTCATCGTTAAATTTCCAAAATGGCCTTTTGATAAATTTCCTTCTGCAGACCGCAAGCTCGGAACACAAATGAAAGCCACCGGAGAGGTAATGGGTATTGACCGGAATCTGGAACGGGCTCTTTTAAAAGCAATCCATTCACTTGAAGTGAATGGAATGGATTTAATATCACCTGTCTTATCAGCTAAATCGGCAGATGCGCTTGAGGAACTGCTAGTAAAGCAGACTGACGAAAGATTTTTTACCGTAATTGAATTATTGCGGAGAAATTACACCTTAGAAGCGTTACACTCTATCACACAAATAGATTATTTCTATCTCAATATACTCAATGAAATGGTAAAACTGGAAAAACAAATCTCTGCCTTAACACTTGATGAAGCAACAAAAGAGGAGCTGCAGTTTTTTAAGGAAAAGGGCTTCAGTGATAAGTTTCTTGCGTTGGCATGGAAAGTAACGGAGAAAGCAGTCAGGGAAAAACGGAAAGAGGCTGGCATTCTTCCAGCATATAAAATGGTTGACACATGTGCTGCTGAATTTGAAGCACAATCTAATTATTATTACTCCAGTTACTTTGGCGAAAATGAACAAGTAAAGAGTGATAAGAGGAAAGTGCTTATTATCGGAAGCGGCCCCATCAGGATTGGCCAGGGCATTGAATTTGATTATTGCTCCGTTCAGGGAGTGTTTGCTCTGAAGGATGAAGGCGTTGAAACAATCATGATCAATAATAATCCTGAAACGGTTAGTACGGATTATACAACTGCAGACAGACTGTATTTTGAACCGCTAATCCTTGAGGATATCTTAAATGTGATTGAAGCAGAAGGGATTTCAGAAGTCATAGTGCAACTTGGAGGACAGACAGCTCTCAATCTCGCATCTGAACTGGAGGATTATGGAGTTACCCTGCTTGGAACTGACTCAAAGACCATTGATGCATTAGAGGACCGGAAGCTTTTTTATCAGCTATTGGATGATTTAAATATCCCGAGGATAAAAGGCGATGTCGTCTACTCAGAAGCAGAGCTAAAAGAAGCGGCAGAAAAAATTGGATTCCCGATTCTGGTCCGGCCATCCTATGTTATAGGCGGCAGAGGAATGGAACATATTTCTTCTTCAACTGAGCTGGAACGTTATTTAATGAAAGGTAATGTTCCTTACCCGATTTTAATTGATCAATTCGTGCATGCTGTAGAAGCTGAACTTGATCTGGCAGCAGACGGAAATTATATCTGTGCACCGGCAATTATGGAGCATATTGAAAAAACCGGAGTGCACTCAGGAGACAGTATGTCCGTTCTCCCGCCGCAAAATCTTTCGGAAAATGTCCAGAATAAAATGCTGGCTTACGCAAAAGCGATTGTGCAAAAGCTCCATTATAAAGGACTTATGAATATTCAGTATATCGTGAATGGTGAAGAGGTATTTATACTTGAAATTAACCCTCGTGCAAGCAGAACGGTACCCATTATCAGCAAGGTCACAGGCGTGCAGCTGGTGGAGGTTGCGACAAAAATATTGCTTGGGAAATATAGTTTGTCGAAAGATGAAATTCCGGCTGCTGCAAAACTCCCATTTGTTTGTGTAAAATTCCCGGTCTTCTCGAATTATGCACTAAAGGGATTGGACAGCAAAGTGGGTCCTGAAATGAAATCAACAGGTGAGGGCGTTTCACTGGCGCCAAATTATGAGGAAGCTGTCAGAAAGTCCTTCCATGCTGGTTTAAGTGGTGTAAAGGGCAAATGTGTCGTAATAGCAAACTCTCCAATAACAGAAGAATTAACACATTATATTAATCAGGCTAAAGCTCTGCCAGTTTTCCTGACTCAAGACAATATGGACTGGAATGCCCAGGAAACCTTTGCTTTATACAATCCTGGAATGAGTGAAAGTGATAAAAAAATGAGAGAAATGGGAACCAAAAACAGAATTTTGACTTTCAGTGAAAAGGAGACACTTATTGCCTTATTAAAATCAATGACGGCAGGCGAGTGGGATGTTAAATCCATTGAAGATTGGCAGGGCATTAAAAATAATGAAGGGGAAAAGGAAGTGGGCGTCATATGATTTCAATTCAGGCGGATAAGAGCTTAAATATAAAAGGGAAGGACTTTCTAACACTTGCAGACTTTTCATCAGACGAAATAAAGGGGCTTTTGGAAAAAGCAAAGCAATTAAAAGAAGCTCATCTGCAGGGGGCAGAAACATCTATCCTAAAAGGGAAAATTCTTGGCATGATTTTTGAAAAGTCATCAACACGTACAAGAGTTTCCTTTGAAGCAGGGATGCTGCAGCTTGGGGGCAATGCCTTATATTTAAATAGCCAGGATCTTCAGCTTGGAAGAGGAGAAAGCATTGCGGATACAGCTAAAGTCCTTTCACAATATGTTGATGCGATTATGATCCGCACCTTCTCCCATGAGAAGATCCAGGAACTCGCTTATCATGCGGACATTCCGGTTATTAACGGCCTTACCGATCTTTATCATCCATGCCAGGCTCTTGCCGATCTCCTTACAATTGAAGAGAAAAATGGGGAGTTAAAAGGCCAAAATCTGGCATATATAGGCGATGGCAATAATGTGGCCCATTCTTTAATGATTGCTTCTGCCAAGATGGGGGTAAATATTACGATTGCCTGTCCTGCAGGGTATGAGCCAGATCAATCTGTTCTCCAGCAATCACAAGAGTTCGCTGAACTTAGCGGTTCAAAGGTAACCGTCACACACAATCCTGAAGAAGCCGCTGCGAATGCCGATGCCATCTATACAGATGTCTGGACGAGTATGGGGCAGGAAGCAGAGAATGACAAGAGGCTCAAAGACTTTGCTGATTATCAGGTTAATGAATATCTTGTCCAAAATGCCAAAAATGATTACGTCTTTTTGCATTGCCTGCCTGCCCATCGCGGTGAGGAAGTTACAGCGCAGGTCATAGATGGAAACAATTCCGCTGTCTTTCAGCAGGCTGGGAACAGGCTCCATGTTCAAAAAGCCATTCTTTCAGAGATATTATAATGAAAAAAGCCTTCTCAGCGCAGAGAAGGCTTTTTTCATTAAGATAAGAAATAAACAAGCGGCCCAACAATAAAACAGTAAATCGCAAAATACTTCAGGTTCCCTTTAGCCATAATATTCATAAACCATTTCAGGGAAAAGTAAGATGCAATCAGTGAGGCAATAAAGGCTATTGTATAAGGCAAAGCCAATTCAGATAAATTGGGATCTGTTAAAATGTCGTTGAAGCCCAATATCATTCCGCCGGCACTTACGGGGATATATAAAAGGAAAGAAAACCTTAATGCTGTTTCCTGTTTCATCCCAAGTCCCATAGAGGCTACAATGGTAGCACCGGAACGGCTGATTCCCGGTATCAGTGCAACTGCCTGGGCAAGGCCAACAATGATTGCGTCCTTATAAGATAATTCAGCGTCATTTTTCCGTCCTCGTAAATTCCGGATCAGCCACAGGGCAAGTCCAGTTACGATAAGTGTAATCCCTACTGTTTTAATATTGGCAAGATGATCATCAATAAAATCCTCAAACAAAATGCCAATAACACCTGCGGGGATGGTTCCAATAAACAGGTAAATGATAAACCGAAAATCAGATTCCGATTGTTTATCTTTGGTTGTAACGTATGCAAATCCATTTCGAACCAGTCTTATAATATCCTCTCTGTATATAAGCAAAACAGCTAATAAAGAGGCAGTATTTACAAGAAGGGCAAAGCTGAGGCCTTTAATGTCCAGATCGAAAAAGTACTGGGCAATTTCCAGGTGACCGCTCGATGAAATGGGAATAGGCTCTGTAAATCCCTGAAATAATCCCAAAAACAAGTACTTAAGCAATGTTAGAAAATCAGTCACAGGTAAATCCTCCATTATGAAATCTCATACCTCCCATTTAACAATAAAAAGGACGGCAGAGTAAAGTAATATCATTATCATGCTTTTAAGCGATGCCAATAGTTTCCCTCATGAGAGATGCAAGAATGGAAATAATAATAATTGATTTACGATTAAAGGAGGTATTCAGCATGGGGCAAAACAGACAATTTAAGCCTGGCCAGAAAGCGCCTAATAATGGAATTTATATAGAAATTGGCGAAACAGGAAGCAACGTCAATAATCCACAAATGCTTAAAATGAGAGCAGGGGACCAATTTCCGGAAACATCCAATCATAACCGGCTATGGACATATAAAAGAAAGCCCTGATTGAGATTAATTAAAAGAAAATGGGGAAATAGGAAATAGAGCCATCCCAATAGCGGATGGCTTTTTAGACATGGAAAAAGCTGAAAACTTTACATATGAAAAGAATGAATTATAATGAAATTAAAAGGTCAAAAAAGGTCAAAAGGAGGTCGCATAATGGATGTAAATCGGATGACAGAGCGGCTCCAGGAAGGGTTATTAAATGCGCAGTCCAAAGCTATTAGCGAGCAGCATCAGGAAGTGGATGAAGCCCATTTATTCCTGGCTTTAGTGGAGCAGGAAAACAGTCTTGTTTCATTAATACTGTCAAAAATGCAGATTTCTGCAGAGTCTTTTTCCAATAAAATGCAGGAAGCGCTGAGAAAGAAACCGCAAGTATCCGGATCAGGAACAGAACAAGGGAAACTTTATATAACCGGTAAACTGCAGCGGATGCTGGCGGATGCAGAAAATTATATGAAGACTTATCAGGACGATTTCATGTCAGTGGAGCATGTATTCATGGCTGCTGCAGCGGCTGAAACCGAAACGGCAGCAATTTTAAAGTCATGCGGGATCAGTAAAGAACAAGTGGAGCAGGCGATTAAGGACATTAGGGGGAATCAGAAAGTGACATCGCAAAATCCTGAATCGACATATGAGGCTTTAAAAAAGTATGGAAGAGATCTAGTCTCAGAGGTAAAGAAAGGAAAAGTCGATCCTGTAATTGGCCGGGATAGCGAAATCAGGAATGTCATTCGCATCCTTTCAAGGAAAACCAAAAATAATCCAGTTTTAATAGGCGAACCCGGGGTAGGCAAGACAGCTATTGTCGAAGGATTGGCACAGAGAATTGTACGTAAAGATGTGCCTGAGGGTCTTAAGGATAAAACCATTTTTGCCCTTGATATGAGCGCTTTAATTGCCGGGGCCAAATTCAGGGGTGAATTTGAAGAAAGACTGAAAGCAGTGTTAAATGAGGTTAAGAAAAGCGAAGGCAGAATTCTTCTTTTTATTGACGAACTTCACACTATTGTAGGTGCGGGTAAAACAGAAGGAGCCATGGATGCAGGGAATATGCTGAAGCCCATGCTTGCAAGGGGAGAATTGCACTGTATAGGAGCTACCACACTTGAGGAGCACCGCAAATATATCGAAAAAGATCCTGCCCTGGAACGGCGTTTTCAGCAGGTTTTGGTGCAGGAGCCGGATGCAGAGGATACAATCTCCATTCTCAGAGGGCTGAAGGAGCGCTTTGAAATTCATCATGGAGTCAACATCCACGATCGTGCTTTAGTGGCTGCCGCAACCTTATCAGACAGGTATATTACAGACCGCTTCCTCCCTGATAAGGCGATTGACTTGGTTGACGAAGCCTGTGCCATGATCAGGACGGAAATTGATTCAATGCCATCCGAGCTGGACGAAGTTACAAGAAGGGTCATGCAGCTGGAAATAGAAGAAGCCGCGCTAAGAAAAGAAAGTGATGAAGCAAGCAAACAGAGACTCGGAGACCTCCAAAAAGAACTGGCTGAACTAAAGGATCAGGCAAATAGCATGAAAGCAAAATGGCAGCTTGAAAAAGAAGGAATCCAAAAAGTCCAGGAAAAGCGGGAGCAGCTTGAGATAATGCGCCGTGAATTGGAGGAGGCCGAAAATAACTATGACTTGAATAAAGCTGCAGAACTCCGCCATGGAAGAATCCCTGCATTGGAGAAGGAATTAAAAGAGCTTGAAAATGCAGTTAACGAGAATCAAGGGGACCGTCTGCTGAGAGAGGAAGTCACAGAAGAAGAGATTGCTGGCATTGTGGCAAGGTGGACAGGTATTCCCGTAGTTAAACTTGTTGAAGGAGAACGTGAGAAGCTGCTTCGCCTTGAAAATATACTTCATGAAAGAGTAATTGGCCAGGATGAAGCGGTGCAGCTTGTGTCGGATGCTGTCCTAAGAGCAAGGGCAGGCATTAAAGATCCGAACCGCCCCATTGGCTCTTTCATCTTCCTGGGCCCAACCGGAGTTGGAAAAACAGAATTGGCTAAGGCGCTTGCACAGTCATTGTTCGATAGTGAAGAACAAATAATCAGAATTGATATGTCCGAATATATGGAAAAACATGCTGTATCAAGATTGATTGGTGCGCCTCCGGGGTATGTAGGTTATGAGGAAGGGGGTCAGCTGACAGAAGCTGTCAGAAGGAAGCCATACTCAGTAATCCTGCTTGATGAAATTGAAAAGGCCCATCAGGAAGTATTCAATATCCTCCTGCAGATGCTTGATGATGGAAGGATCACTGACTCACAGGGCCGCACGGTTGATTTTAAAAATACGGTTATCATTATGACTTCCAATATTGGCTCCCACTTTCTTTTGGAACGCTCTGCCAATGGGGCAGATATAACTGAAGAGACCAGAGACAATGTACTTGGACAGCTGAGGAGCCATTTCCGCCCGGAGTTTTTAAACAGAGTGGACGAAATTATCTTGTTTAAGCCTTTAGCTCTCAATGAAATAAAGGGTATTGTATTAAAATTAATTACTCAGCTTCAAGCTAGATTATCAGATCAGCATATTAAGTTAAGTATAAATGATGATGCGAGAGAATATATTGCAGAAAACGGATTTGATCCTGTCTACGGCGCCAGGCCGCTCAAACGGTTTATCCAAAGGAACGTAGAAACAGCCCTCGCCCGCAAAATCATCGCAGGAGAAATTAAAGATCACAGTGAAGTTGTCATATCAGCAGATAACGGCAGAATTGAACTGCTTGTAAAATAAGGCCACAAATGAAAAGAATCATCCTGAATTAACAGGATGACTCTTTTCATTTCCTGCAGAAGCTGCAGATTAATGAATTCCTTCTTTCTCAACAGGACCTTCAGGAATGATGGAAGCGACAACAAAAATTAAAACAGTTGTTCCAGCCGCCAGAATGGTGCCGGTTACAAAATCGTAAGGCGCTCCAAGCATTGAAGAAACTACGTACGTTAACATTTGAACAAGAAGGAAAGTCCAGAAGAATGTCCAAAAGAATCTCATCTATTTCACCTCTAACATAATTAATCCCTTTTCATATTAGCATAAGCCATTAAAGAAATAAATTTATTTTTTCTCTTTTCAGCCCTTTGTTGAACTTGTCTAAAACTAGGCAAATCTCCCTTTCATTTTAAGTTTACTTACATACATTATATTATGAACAAACTTGCAAAGGAGTTTTACTATGGAAAGCCGGAACTTCCAGCTGGATTCAGAATGGTGTATGATTCATTACCCAGATAAACCAAGTGGTTTCGGTATTCTGATTATTGGGGATGATCGGCACTTTGTTGACGGAAACTGCAGTTTTTGGACTCAAAATGAAGGGAAATATTCCTTAATTAAGAAACTCAGGCAAGATGGTTATACAATTTTTTATTCGAATTTATACGGAAGGCACTGGGGAAGCGATCGGGCTGTTGAGAAGGCTAAGTATTTGTATGAACATATTCTGCGTACAGAAATAATAAACGAAAAGATTCATATTATTGCTGAGGGCATGGGTGCATTGGTTGCCCTTAGATTATTGCATGAAATGAGCGATTTAATCCGTTCAGCCGTATTAATAAATCCTATCCTTTCACTAAAACACCATCTCGACCAGGAAAAAGAGCATAAGTTCTTTTATAAAAAACTATTAAAAGAACTGGCAGCTTCATATGAAATAGAAACGGATAACATAGCTGATCTGCTCAGCAAACATGAAAAAAACCTTACATCCGGCCTTAAAGTCCCAGTCAGAATCATTCAGGTTCTGGCCGGCGGAAGAGCTTACAAGCAATCGGATTATTTAAAGAAAAGATCCATACAATGGGAAAATGAAAATAGCCCTATCTCAGTGTTTTATATCCTCCCAGATAAAAAACAGCGAATAAGTTCCCAAATGACAAGCTTCTTTAGAAAATATGAAAAAGTCCTATAAAACTGCTGCAATTCCTCAAAGAAATAAAGACAATCCTTTGAGCATAGGATACATTAATATGCTTACAAGGAGGGGTGAAGGTGGACAGGGCAGTCATATTAGGGACATTTGAATTTATAGGATTCAGCCTTTGCAAGCATCTTCTGGAACAGGGCTGTGAGATAGATGGAATTCATTTCGGCAAAGAAAAAGATGACGCTTTAATTCACGAAAAACGACTGACAATCGGACGAAATGCCAATTTCAATGAAAAAAACTATTCTGCATGGATTAAATCTGGAGAAATACTAAAAAATGACATGATTTTTATAGATATATACGACTTGTATATTAGGAATGATCTTCCCGCTTTAAGGGAGAAGGAGCTTATTGAAGGGTTTCTTATGAAACATCTGGCTTTATTCCAGAGCCTTCAGGTGAAAATTGCTTTCCTTCTACCTATTCAGTGGCTTAAAGACATCAGCAGAACACACAGCCAGCTGGAAGATGCTATTGAAATACTTCAAGAAAACAATATTTCAGTTTCCTCTTTTTACATGCCTGTTATTTACGGTCCCTGGCAGCCAAAGGAATTTAGTTTCCATCAGTCTATTGCGAAAGAAAGAGTAATAATAAGTGAAAGAGAATGGATACATGATGCTATCTTTATTGATGATCTCATCAATTTCTTATCAAATTGTTCAGATAGGTCTTTAGATGAGTCCTTTCTATTAAAAAGCAGTATCACCGGGCACTGGCGAAAATGCGCTGACTATCTTTCCTTGGACTATAATGAAAATTGGAGCAGTCCTGATTTGGCAATAGGGAAAGTAGCTGAAAGAACGATTCAGTGTTCAGTGAAATTCTCCGATGGCCTCGAAAAGCAAAGAAGACATTTTATTTCATTAGAAAGCCCGTATGGCTTGTAAATTGGAAAAAAATCTTTCCATTTAAGATAAAGAAAAGGTAGAATTGAATTAGTCTGGTAAATTAAACCGGTAGAAGAAAGTGAAAGACAGAGAGGCGGAGAAAAAGAAGATGCATAAGACATTAAAGAAATTAGGGATCCTTCTTTTGTGCCTTCTTTTATTGGCCTCCTGCAGACAGCCGATGTCTGCAGGAAAACTTGAGAAAGCTGGATTATTAGTGCCCGATACTGTCAATGACCAAGTATGGGGGACCAAAGGCTATAAAGGGATGCTAAAGATTCAATCCCATTATGATGTTGAGGTTTATTATAAAGAAGGCATGAATTCAGAGATGGTTGTTGAAAGAGCTGTTAAAGAGTTTGATCAAAAAGGTGTGAACCTGATCTTTGGACATGGCAATGAATACGCTGCATACTTTAATAACATTTCAAAAAAATATCCTGATATTCACTTTGTCAGCTTTAATGGTGATGCCCAAAATGAAAACACCACCAGTTTGAACTTTGAAGCATACGCCATGGGCTTCTTCGGAGGCATGGTTGCAGGTCATATGACGAAAACGAATAATGTTGGAATACTGGCGGCTTTTGAATGGCAGCCGGAAGTAGAAGGTTTTTATGAAGGTGCAAACTATATTAATGATAATGTAAACGTGCAGATCCAATATGTCGGCAACTGGGACAATGATAATAAAGCCATCGCTCTTTTGGACAAACTTATTGCCAATAAGACAGATGTTGTCTATCCGGCCGGAGATGGGTATAATGTTCCTGTCATCGAAAAGCTGAAAGAAGAAGGGCTCTACGCTATCGGCTATATTTCCGACCAGTCTGATCTGGGAGAATCAGTCGTCCTGACCAGTACAATTCAGCATGTCGATGTTTTATATGAACTAGTGGCAGAAAAATATAACGAAGGCGAACTCGAATCAGGAAATCTATCCTTCGATTTCGAGGATGAAGTGATTTCACTTGGAGAATTCAGCCCTGACGTCGACGAAGAATTCAAAAAAGAACTAAACGCTGCCATCGAGAATTACAAAAAAACAGGCAAACTGCCTGACTAGTAATTACCATACATAGGAGGTACTGCAAAATGAACGAAAAAAACATGGAATTCATGCAAATCGCCATGAAATACCTGCCAGAAGCCAAACAGCAGCTCGACGAAGCAGGCATCGAACTATCAATGGAAATGATCCAGCCATTCATGAACCTATTCGCCAAAGTCATGAACGAAGCCTACGAAATGGGCAAAGCGGATGCTTTGAATGAGAGTGAATAATTTGGGAAACCAGCCTTTTGGGCTGGTTTTTGTTGTTTTGGGGGAAACTCTGCCTCTACTTCTTCCAAAACAACTCCAGCAAAGGACCCGCTTTTTTCAGCAACGGCTTTAAATGATGAGCTGAAGACATGAGCGTATCAATGTTGCCCATGAGTTCCTCTAAGTTTATGTTATTCAGAATATTGTTTTCATTTTCTTTACCGGCACTTTCTCTTTCATTAGTTTCTCTGCTTTTTCCCCCAAGGAGCCAGTCGTCAGCTTCATGAGCATTTCTGCTCCTGCCTCCGAAAAGCCAGTCGTCTTTCCCCTGATCTTCTTCAGCACTTCTGTCGAATTCAATTTTGCCATCAGCTGGTTGATGGATTCTGCCTCTTTCTCCAAACAAAAAATGGGTTAAGGGGTCCTCAGTATTTCCCTTGTCTTTTTCATCCTTATCAAGCATATGCCAATTACCTCCTTTCAGATGCCTATATATCAGCATATGAAGAAAAATTGACTGGGTATAGACATTTGTGGAGTAATAAGTAAGGTAAGGTAAAAAGTGTTGCGTAAGTGTATAAACATTTGATAAAATTAGTACCAAGTCATAATAATTGATATTAAAATTTAGATAGAGACTGGATAAGGTTAGTAAAATTGAAAAGGGAGTGGGACTCCATGAATGCTGGAATTATAGGAATCGGAAGATATCTTCCTGAAAAAGTGGTAACAAATGCTGATTTGGAGAAAATAGTTGATACTTCTGACGAATGGATCCGGACCAGGACTGGAATTGAAGAGAGAAGAATTGCGGATGACAGTATAGACACATCAGATATGGCCTTTCAGTCAGCACTAAAAGCATTGGATAATGCAGGCATTGAAGCAGAGGATTTAGACCTGATTTTAGTTGCAACGGTTACACCGGATAATCCCTTTCCATCTGTTGCCTGCATGCTTCAGGAGCGATTAAAAGCAAGTAAGGCGGCGGCAATGGATATTAGTGCTGCATGTGCAGGTTTCATGTATGGCATCATAACGGCACAACAATTCATTGAAACTGGAACATATAAAAATGTTTTAGTAGTAGGTGTAGAAAAGCTTTCAAAAATTACAGACTGGAATGACCGTAATACTGCCGTTTTATTTGGAGACGGAGCAGGTGCAGCTGTAATTGGGCCAGTCTCGGATGGACGGGGAATATTATCATTTGAATTAGGAGCAGATGGCACAGGCGCAAAACATCTATACCAGGATGAATATATCATCATGAACGGGCGTGAAGTGTTCAAATTTGCGGTTCGTCAAATGGGTGAAAGCTGCATCAACGTACTTGATAAAGCTGGATTATCCAAAGAAGACGTGGATTTTTTAATCCCTCATCAGGCGAATATCCGCATCATGGAAGCTTCCCGGCAAAGATTGGAACTTCCTGTTGAAAAGATGTCCAAAACAGTGGATAAATACGGAAATACTTCGGCTTCATCTATTCCGATTGCATTGGTGGAAGAGCTGGAAGCTGGTAAAATTAAGGATGATGATTTGCTTGTGATGGTCGGCTTCGGGGGAGGGCTAACCTGGGGAGCCATTGCGATGAGATGGGGAAGGTGAGTACCTCATTTTAAATAGGCTTTTTTCGCAAGGTTTGCTGCATTTAATATAGTATTTACTGAGTTGATTGGAGCGGAAATCAACGGACAACATTGATGGACCAAAATAACAGTATATACGCGAAAAGAGCTTTTAAATATGATGATAATATAAAAGGAGCTGCAATCTTATGAACAAAAGAAGGGTTGTTGTTACAGGCATTGGAGCTGTAACACCGCTTGGAAATAATACAGAAACGACATGGAATAATATTAAGTCAGGTATTTCAGGCGTAGGGCCGCTCACTAGATTAAATGCAGATGAGTACCCGGCTAAAGTAGCTGCTGAAGTAAAGGATTTTAATCCGGAAGATTTTTTTGATAAAAAAGATGCCAGAAAAATGGACCGCTTCACACATTACGCTGTTGCTTCATCCATGATGGCCGTAAAGGATGCAAACCTTCAGATTACAGATGAAAATGCACATCGCATCGGTGTTTGGATTGGTTCAGGCATTGGCGGTATGGAAACTTTTGAAAATCAATATGAAACATTTATGAAACGCGGGTACAGAAGGGTGAGCCCATTCTTCGTGCCAATGATGATTCCGGACATGGCAACTGGTCAAGTCTCGATTTATTTAGGGGCAAAAGGGTTTAACTCATGTACAGTAACTGCATGTGCCACTGGTACAAACTCAATCGGCGATGCCTTTAAGGTTATTCAGCGCGGCGACGCCGATGCAATGATTTCAGGTGGAGCAGAAGCGCCAATAACAAAGATGTCTGTAGCTGGATTTTGTGCCAATACCGCGCTTTCAACCAATCCAGATCCAAAAACAGCCAGCCGTCCATTTGATCAGAATCGTGACGGGTTTGTTATTGGAGAAGGTGCGGGAATTGTCGTGCTTGAAGAATTGGAGCATGCACTTGCCCGCGGCGCAAAAATTTATGCAGAAATAGTAGGCTATGGTGCTACCGGGGATGCCTATCATATCACTGCACCTGCTCCAGGCGGAGAAGGCGGGGCAAGAGCCATGAAAATGGCAATTGAAGACGGCGGCTTAAAGCCTGATGATATCGATTATATTAATGCTCATGGCACAAGCACCGATTATAATGATAAATTTGAAACATTGGCAATCAAAGAGGTGTTCGGAGAGCACGCCTATAAATTGGCAGTAAGCTCAACTAAATCAATGACAGGACATCTTCTGGGAGCTGCAGGCGGAATTGAAGCCATTTTCACAGTTCTGGCACTGAAGGAAGGAATCATGCCGCCTACCATTAATCTCGAAAGCCCGGATCCTGAATGTGATTTGGATTATGTTCCAAATAAGGCCAGGGAAAAAGAAATAACAGCTGCAATGAGCAATTCACTAGGCTTTGGCGGCCACAATGCAACCATTGTTTTTAAAAGATATGAATAAGAAATAAACAAAGCTGATTTAAGGGAAGTCAAACTTCCTTTGAATCAGCTTTTTTGATTAACAAAATCCGTATACCTACATATTATCGAGTATAAGGAGGTGCGGAAATGGGATAGTTAGAACGGATTTATGGCTCGACGAAGGCTTTAAGGAACCCCTTAAAATATGTGAAAAGCTTACCGGTCCCTTCAATGATGATAATCCCCGAAAAATATATGAGTATCTAACGGGCTTCGGCATGTATACACCTGACCGGTTCAGCAGGAATATTTTCAAGGAGTTAAAAGAAAAGAAAGTGTGGGATCTGGCAAAAAACATTCATTTAAAATATAGGAGGATGTGGGCGGGACCTGACATCAATGTTTACATTTTCCCGTCTGCTGGAGGCGGACTTTTTTCGCGGCATCCTGGGAAATCAGGAGTATCCTTTGCAAATATGCTCTTTCTGTTTCTTCCTTTTGAAATAGAAGAAGCTGAACTAGAGGCATTATTTGTGCATGAATATCACCATGTCTGCAGAATTAACTCGCAGAAAAAAAAGCTTGAAGAATTTACGCTGCTTGATTCCATTATTCTGGAAGGGCTTGCCGAACATTCAGTAGAAATACACTGTGGAAAGAAGTTCAGAGGATCCTGGTGCACCCGGTATTCGAAAGAGGAGATCAAGAAATTTTGGCATAAATTTATTAAACCGAATCTGAAATTAAAAAAGAATGATAGTCTCCATCAAAAGATATTATATGGTGAGAGACCCTATCCTCTATTGCTTGGTTATGCTGCCGGCTACGAAGTTGTAAAGGAATTCAAAGAGATAAAAAGTTTTTCTACAAAAATTTCTTTTATTGCGCCGTCCGAATATTTTGTAGATCAAACTTTATATAAACTGGATTCGCATTCGCTTTAAAGTCCTAAAATGTGGGCTTTTTTTTAATATAGAAAAATGAATTTTAACAAATTTTAAAAAAATCTTGCAATTGTAATAAGTTTGTAATAATATTTTAGACAAATAGAATGAATTGACAGAATAATTAAAAATGTAAGAGGTGTCCTATGAGCGCAAATACCCGTCAGCATAAAGACGCACCTTTACTAGAGGTGAAGAATCTAGAAACGGCTTTTTCCATAGATGGTACATACTATAACGCAGTTGATAATGTTTCTTTCAGAGTAAAACCCCGGCAAATAGTTGGAATAGTGGGAGAGTCCGGCTGCGGGAAATCTGTAATGAGCCTCTCTGTCATGAAGCTCCTGCCTAAAGGCATTGGCAAAATCCGAAACGGAGAGATTATCTTCGACGGTGTTCATTTGGAGAATATGACAGATTCAGAGATTAATAAGATCAGGGGAAAGGATATCGCGATGATATTCCAGGAACCTATGACCTCTTTAAATCCTGTTTTCTCTATCGGGTTCCAGCTGCAGGAAGTATTATTCAATCATATGAAAATTTCCAAAAAAGAAGCGCGACTTAAAAGTATCGCACTTCTGAAAAGTGTGGGAATTTCAAGACCTGAAAAAATTGTAGATGAATATCCGCATCAGCTTTCTGGAGGTATGAGGCAAAGGGTCATGATTGCCATTGCCATCGCCTGCCAGCCGAAGCTGCTGATCGCCGATGAGCCCACAACTGCCCTGGATGTTACTGTACAAGCCCAAATTCTAGAGCTTTTAAAAGAAATCCAGGAAGTCAATGATATGTCGGTCATTCTGATTACTCATGATCTTGGTGTAGTGGCTGAGATGTGCGATGAAGTAATTGTTATGTATGCAGGGAAAATAGCAGAGCGGACAGATGTAGATTCTTTATTTCACAATCCAAAGCATCCATACACTCAGCTCCTGATGGGAGCCATTCCGAAAATGGATGAAGAAGTGGAAAAGCTAAGCACAATAAAAGGAATTGTGCCTTCATTAAAAAATATGCCTAAAACAGGCTGCAAATTTGCGGCACGCTGCCCTAAGGCAATGCAAGAATGCCTGACAGTTACACCTCAATTGGCGGAAAATGAAGAAGGACATGAGGTTGCCTGCCTGCTTTACGAGACAAGCCAGCAGAAACAAGAGGTGAACGCATAATGAGTACAGAGCATAATAATACAGCCGTTCTAAAAAAGGACAAAAGCAGCAATGAAGTGCTATTAGAGGTTAAAAACCTAAAAACATATTACCCGATAAAAGGCGGAATCCTTAGAAGGACTGTGGCTGTCGTTAAGGCTGTCGATGATGTTTCCTTTGAAATTAAAAAAGGGGAGACATTAGGGCTGGTTGGAGAATCAGGCTGTGGAAAATCAACAGCAGGCAGAACAATACTCAGACTTCTGGAACCGACAGAGGGGCAAATCATCTTTGATGGACAGGATATCACTAATGTAAGAGGGACCAGCCTGAGGAAAATCCGCCAGGACTTCCAGATGGTCTTCCAGGACCCGTATGCTTCATTAAATCCTACGATGATGGTCGGACACCTTGTGTCGGAGCCAATCAGAAATTATAACAGCAAATCCGAAAAGGAACTGAAGCCGGAAGTAATGGATCTTCTTGCGAAAGTTGGGCTGCCTGAAGATGCTTACTATAAATATCCGCATGAGTTTTCCGGCGGGCAAAGACAGCGTATCGGAATTGCGAGGGCACTGGCTTTAAGGCCAAAGCTCATTATTGCGGATGAGCCTGTTTCCGCCCTGGATGTATCAGTCCAATCTCAAGTATTGAACCTGCTGAAAGAGCTTCAGGATGAATTTGATCTTACTTTCTTATTTATTGCCCACGATTTGAGTGTAGTTAAACATATGAGTGACCGGATAGGGGTTATGTATTTGGGAGGCCTTGTAGAAGTCGCTGAAAAGGACAGCCTCTATGCAGAGCCTTTGCATCCATATACTCAGGCTCTGATCTCTGCGATTCCAGAACCGGATCCGCGAAAGAAAAAAGAAAGAATCATTTTAGAGGGCGATGTTCCGAGCCCGATTGATCCTCCTAAAGGATGTACATTCCATCCGCGCTGCGCACATGCAATGCCGGAATGCCAGAGTGTAAAACCGCAATTAAAGGAGGTGAAGCCTGGGCATAGAGTCGCTTGTCACTTATATAAATAAGGCTTTGTCAAAAAATATTTTTCGGGGGGAAAACAATGAAGAAATCAGCATTTTGGCTGCTTTCGCTTCTGCTTGTCATGTCTGTATTCCTTGCAGCATGTTCCGGCGGCGGAGAGAAAGCGAACACAGAAAAGGAACCAAAAGATGATGGGAAAGCATCTGGAGAAGTAAAAGAAGGCGGAACAGTAACTTTCGGTTATACACAGCCATTCAAAGGAGTTTTATCTTTTGCTTATTACGAAGGTGAAGATGATGTAAATGCCCTTCAATTTATGCATGAAGGATTGCTAAAAGTAAATGATGAGCTTATTTCTGAACCGAACCTGGCAGATTATGAGTTATCTGAAGACAAGACTAAATTAACTTTTAAGCTTAAGCAAGGTGTGAAATGGCATGACGGCGAAGAGCTGACTGCTGAGGATATGGAATATGCTTGGTACTTAATTGCTGATCCAACGTATGAAGGCGCACGTTTTGCTAACGTAGCAATGATCAAAGGTGCTCAAGAATATAAAGATGGAAAAGCTGACAAAATTGAAGGTATCAAGGTAGTAGACGATTATACAATTGAGGTAACAGTAACTGAACCTTCTGTTAACTTATTGGAAAATATTTGGATCTACCCTGAGCCAAAGCACTATTACGGAGATATTTCTTCTAAAGAACTTCCGGACGCCGATCAAATCCGTAAAGCCCCAATCGGTGTAGGACCTTTTAAAGTGAAAAACATTGTACCTGGTGAAATGGTCGAATTTGAGCGTTTTGATGATTACTGGCAGGGACCAGCCAAATTGGATGGCGTTGTTTACAAAATCATTGATGGTTCTCTTGCGCAAGGTTTAGTGCAAAATGGAGAAATCGATGTTATTGAAGCTCCAAAAGATCAGTGGGAAGCTATTAAAGCCCTTGATAACGTAAATCCGGTAGAAGCAGATGCTATGTCATACAGCTATATTGCTTTTGACTGGGGTCACTATGACACTAAAAAAGGTGTAGTAGTATCTGATAACAAGAAGTTCCAGAACAAATCCCTTCGCCATGCAATGGCACATGCTATTGACCGTCAGGCATTTATCGATGGTTTTGCAAACGGCTTAGGAAAACCATTAAACACTCCTTTCCCTTCAGTATCATGGGCTAAGATTGATGATTCAGAAATCAATCCATATGAGTATGATCCTGAAAAAGCAAAGAAATTACTTGACGAAGCAGGTTATGTGGACAAAGACGGCGACGGCTTCCGTGAAGATCCAGAAGGAAAGCCATTCACAATTAACTTTGATGCAATGGCAGGCGCTGAAACTTCAGAGGCACGTGCTCAATTCATCCTGCAATCCTGGCAGGAAGTTGGCTTAAACGCAAAGCTTAACGGCGGTTCATTAAAAGATTTCAACCTTTTCTATGACACTATCGAAGCAGATGATCCATCTGTTGAGACGTTCATGGGTGCATGGGGACTTGCAAATGATCCAGATCCAGCCGGCATCTGGTTATCTACTGATAAGTGGAACATGTGGAGATGGTACAATGAAAAGTCTGATGAGCTAATTAAGAAGGGTGTTACATTCCCTGAAGATGCAAGTAAAGATGTTACTGAACACCGTCAGGAAGTCTATAATGAATGGCAAAAGCTAGTTAATGAAGAATTGCCTATCATTTTCTTCGAACAGCGTGTAGATCCATGGGCGATCAACAAGCGCGTTGGCGGAGTTAAAGTAACTCCATTTGGAACAGATGAGTTCCACAAGTGGCACATTGTAGAGTAACAGAATAATAGGAACCTGTATTCCTTGGGGGAGTGGCTCCTCCAAGGAATACAAGTTTAACCAGCGAATAAATTTTTGTTTGGTAAGGGGAATGGAAATGCTACAGTACACAATTCGACGACTTATAGGTATGATTCCCATAATTTTCCTTATCTCAGTAGTCGTTTTCACCCTGGCAAAGCTTATGCCTGGTGATGCACTATCTGGAAAAATTGACCCATTAAACTCAGATCCGGAATATATTGAAGAAATGCGTGAGCAGATGGGATTGAACGATCCTATTCCTGTGCAGTATGTCCGCTGGATGAGTGGTGTGGTACAAGGAGATTTTGGAGATTCATTTGTTCATAAGCGCCCGGTTATGGAATTAATTGGTGACCGTTTGCCGAACACAATTATTTTAGGAATATCAGCTCTATTAATCACTTATTTATTAGCCTTTTTAATGGGAAGATACTCTGGGCGATTTGCCTATAGCATTGGAGATTATTTAATATCAGCGTTTAACTATCTGGCACTTGCAATTCCAAGCTTTGTCGCAGCTTTAGTTGCCATTTATGTTTTTGCCATCAATCTTGGATGGGTCCCAGCCAGTGGAAGTATCGGCAGCGGGGTAGAAGCAGGGACACTGGAATATTACTTAAGTAAAGCAAAACATACAGTCTTGCCGGCTATAGTACTTGGAGCCATGGCTACAGCCGCTTATACACAGTTCTTGAGAAATGATATGATCGAAAGCTCTCGCAAAGATTATGTTCGTACAGCAAGAGCTAAAGGTACGAAAGAATCTGCGATTTATAATAAGCACATTCTAAGAAACTCCATCATACCTATTGTTACTTTACTTGGATTCGATATTGCCAACCTATTTGGAGGGGCAATTATCACAGAAACCATTTTCACATACCCCGGCATCGGTTATTTATTCGTAGAATCAGTTAATTCACGTGATTATTCAGTCATGATGGCTATTGCCATGATGCTGACTATTTTAACACTAATTGGAAATTTAGTTGCAGATTTACTATATGGATTAGTAGATCCGCGTATTCGTTTAAGTTAGGTAGGTGAGAGTATGGAACCATCAATTTCACAGCAAACTTCGCCTGGTTTAGCAGAGCCTGTTAAACCGCCGAAGAGTCAATCACCATGGGCTCTCGCCCGCCGCAAGTTTTTGCGCAATAAAGCAGCAATGATCAGTCTTGTTTTCCTGCTGCTGGTCTGTGTAATGTCCATATTAGCTGAGCCGCTAACTATGCCGGTTGAGGAGACAGCTAAGATTAATTTAACACAAATGAGCAAAGAACCATCTGCTGACCATTACTTCGGCACTGACAAGTCTGGCCGAGACGTTTTTGCCCGAACTCTTCACGGCGGCAAGACATCACTCTTGCTTGCATTCTCTATCACTCTGGCTGTTATTACCATTGGTACTCTAGTTGGTGCTACTGCCGGATACTTTGGCGGCTGGGTCGATAATGCCCTGATGAGATTTACAGACTTTATGATGAACTTTCCATTCCTTCTATTTGTTATCGTATTGAAATCCATTTTTATCGAATCAAGTACAGGAACGCTCATATTTGTAATAAGTGTACTAAGCTGGACAGGAACAGCACGTCTGGTCCGAAGCAAGGTCATGGCTGAGAAGGAAAATGAGTATATAATGAGTGCGGTATCCATTGGATGCTCTGCACCAAAAACCATTTTTAAACACTTGCTGCCGAACGTCATGTCAACTATTATTGTTCAGGCAACCATTACTCTTGCAGCGATGATTGTAGCTGAGACAGGCCTGAGCTTCCTCGGATTTGGTGTACCAATCAACATTCCAACCTGGGGGAACATGCTTCAGGAAGCAAGAAGTCCTGATGTTTTAACAAGTAAATGGTGGATTTGGATTCCGCCTGCTGCGATTCTGACGTTTACAATCCTATCAATCAACTTCATAGGGGAAGGCTTGAAAGATGCCTTCAATCCTAAATCCAATAGATAGCAAAAAAAACGCCTGTAATAAGGCGTTTTTTTGCTGTCTAATGGCCTATAGCTTGTACATATCTAAACAAATGCTTTCATATACATGTAAAAAAGATAGTGGGAGTGAGTTTATGGCAGCAATAAAACCTTTTATGACTCACAAATTTATTAAAGAACATGTTATTTAGGGCATTTTGGCTTTTAACGGGGTTTGGAGTCTCTGTTTCGGGAGGAGTCAGTGTCATAGGGTACTTGAATTTGCTTACAACTGGACAAACTTTCAAAGAATATTTGCATTTTATAACCTATCGCCCGGAATGCTATTTGCTTCCGATTGGAATAATTATAATTACATTGAGCATATATCTTCCCTATTCAAATGAGGATGATTAAAAGAGGATCTCATCAAATTAAAGCCTGCTGATTACAAAAATGGATTGTGAGTGCAATATAGGAATAAATTTACTGCCTGCTGCCCATACTGAGTGACAAATAGTTTGTTGAAGTGGGGGTTGAAAAATGTTGTATCTGCATGATGTTTGGGTGAATTGGTTTGAAGGAGAAGAAAATGGATACAATGTATGCCATTTTCATGAATGGAGAAAAGATGATGGCGTAGAACTGCTTGACCAGGTTCCGCTGCTGAAGATTGACCCGGTCCTTTTTAATTATATTGAGAATGATCTTTCTGAGCTGCCACAACAACTGCTAGATGACATTTATCAAAAAGCTTACTTAAGGAAAAATCATGAACGCATCCAATTGGAGTATTGCTTTGTTGTATCCGATGGGACAGGCATACTGGCTGTAGATACAATTGGCTACAATATTCCAATCAGAAAAAGCAGATTAATACCAAGGCAGGAGCAGCTGGCATATGAAATGCTGGAAAATCAGGAAACAGCAAATTACTCTTTTAATGATCAAACCGCATTGAAGGAATTCCATATTCTTTCTCCTTCTCCGGATTTGATGGCAGGCCTGACAAGAAAAGAAAGACAGCTTAAACAGCTTCTGTTTATGGCGCTGGATCAGCTTCATTCCTCCAAAAATGATGCTGAAATCCGTTATTGGTATACGGAGTGGAGCCCTGAACGCTATACGAAAATACAATCAATGAATTTTGAAGAGGCCTGGTATGAATTATTTGATGAAAGTAAATACGGCTGGTCAAGTAAACATGAAAATTTTTGTGAAAACTTAATAAAAGGACAGCCGTTTTTTGAGAAGTTGTGGGAAATGGAGCATGGTCCAAAAGTAAATTAAAAAAAAACAGCCCATGGCTGTTTTTTTTTATTTCCTCTTTCTGCCAAGTCCCATAGCGTTTTCCATTTTTTTAATCATTTTGTATGCGACTTTATTAGCTTTTTCAGCTCCTTGATCAAGTACAAGATCAAGTTCTTCTGATTCCATTAACGAATAATATTTATCCTGAATAGGTTTAAGTGTCCCAATAACAATATCAGACAGGCCTGCTTTAAAATCCCCGTACCCTTTGCCTTCGTATTCTCCTTCGATTTCTGCAACAGTTTTACCTGAAAGGATTGAGTAAATGGAAAGGAGATTGGATACTCCTGGTTTGTTTTCCTTATCATACTTAACAATGCCTTCAGAATCTGTAACAGCACTTTTTATTTTCTTTTCAATTTGTTTTGGGTCATCTAATAATGAAATAAATGACTTTTTATTGGGATCAGATTTGCTCATTTTCTTTAATGGATCCTGAAGTGACATTACCCTTGCGCCTTCTTTGGCGATTCTTACATCTGGAACAGTGAAAATGTCGTTGTACTTCTTATTGAATCTCTCAGCAAGATCGCGGGTTAATTCCAGGTGCTGTTTTTGATCCTCTCCAACAGGAACCAGGTCAGTATTGTATAGAAGGATATCTGCAGCCATCAAAGGGGGATAGGTCAGCAGTCCTGCAGATACTGCATCTTTACCTTCTGATTTGTCTTTGAATTGAGTCATGCGCTCGAGCTCACCGATGTAAGAAACACATTGCATCATCCAACCTGCCTGGGCATGGGCCGGGACTTCCGATTGAATGAATAGGATGGATTTCTGAGGGTCGATGCCAACAGCCAAATATAGGGCAGCAAGACTTCGGATGTTTTTTCTCAATTCCAGTCTGTCCTGGGGAACAGTTATTGCGTGCTGATCAACAATGCAAAAATAGCAGTTGTAGTCATGCTGCAGGTCAACAAATTGTTTCATGGCACCAATGTAATTGCCAAGGGTAATTGTCCCGCTGGGCTGGATGCCGGAAAATATAGTTTTCATGTTTTTCCTCCTTTAATCGGCTTAAAAAATCATGAATTGTCAGGCGTTGAAGAGAAGTTTTTGTCATGTAATCATAAAAAAGGCATAAAAAAGAACCATTCATCCCTATAAAATAGGGACGAATGGTCCGCGTTGCCACCCTAATTACTCAAAAAACTGAGTCACTCTGCCCTATGCAGAAAAACGCATAGGTCCCTGATAACGCAGGGAAGCGCCTGAAAAATTCAGAGGCTCAAAAGTCCATTCGATTTACCGGGCTGCCTGTTTTCACCTTCCACAGACTCTCTGCTAAACCCTGGGTAAATGTACTACTCTTTTTTCATTGCCGACAAGATAATTTAATTTTATTGTATTATATTATAAGGTAAACTATCCTGATACAAAAATCAAGCTCATAATAAGAAATTTAGGGTCTTTCTTATCCTGCAATTCAATGCTGTGTTTTACCAATATATAGGCGGAAATTCCTAGTGAAATAGCAAAATATCTTAAAAAGAAAAATTTTTTTATTATCTTCAAAATCTTAATTTATAAGACTTTTTGACGAAAAATGTCGTCCTTCAAGGAATTGCATGTACAAAAAGCCACTTGCAATAAGTTTTTAAACTATTTATAATAAACGTAACAAACATAATCTTTACGAATTTGTTACATTTAAAACAAAACTATATCACTCCAGATAGAGAGAATATGGTGCATATTTAGTAAGTTTATAGCTTACATATTATAGATTACTCTTTTTAATCTGAATTATCAGAATATAAGGATAATCTATCTTTAAGAGAATATAAACTTGCTTTTTTTGTTGCCTTTTAAATAGTCTGCAAATTTTTTAAATTGAATTAACAGACTATTTAAGTAATATATCTGGGGCGCACAGTTGTGTTTTTTACGAAAGGCAAATGGTAAAGAGATTGTTTGAGGAAATTAATAGGGGGTTAATACCGTGAACAAAAGATTATCGATCTTTTTTAGCATGCTGCTTGTGCTAAGCATGTTCCTTGCTGCGTGCAGCGGCGGCGGAGACAATGCTGACGGCGGCGAAAAAGGCGGAGATGACGGCGAAAAGTCTGATGTACCGCAGGAGCTAAGAGTAAACATCAACACTGAACCACCATCATTAAACCCAGGCTTAGCAGAAGATGCTACATCTGGTACAGTTCTTCGTCAGATTCTTGAAGGTTTGACTCGTATTGGAAAAGAAGGCAAGCCTGAAAATGCAATGGCAGAAGATGTACAGATTTCTGAAGACCAAAAGACTTACACTTTCAAAATCCGTGATGCAGAGTGGTCTAATGGAGACCCTGTAACTGCTAATGACTTTGTATATGCTTGGAAATGGGCGCTTGATCCAGCTAACAACTCAACATATGCATACCAGCTTTACTACATCGAAGGTGCTGAAGCAGCTAATACTGGCAAAGGATCACTTGATGCTGTAGGCGTTAAAGCAGTAGATGACAAAACTCTTGAAGTTAAGCTTGTTAACCCAACTCCATATTTCTTGGAATTGACAGCTTTCTATACTTACTTGCCGGTTAACAGCAAAGTTGCTGAAGCTAATCCAGAATGGGCAACTGATGCTGGTGAAAACTATACAACTAACGGACCTTTCCATTTAACAGAATGGTCTCACAGCGATAAGATCGTTCTTGAAAAGAGCGAAACTTATTGGGATGCTGAATCAGTTAAGCTGGACAGCATTGAAATGATTATGATTAATGATCCGAACACTGAATTATCAATGTTTGACAATGGCGAACTGGATTGGGCTGGAGCTCCTACTGGTGCACTTCCAACTGATGCTATGCAGGCTCTTAAAGATGATGGCCGTTTAGTAACAAACCCAATTGCAGGTATCTACAACTACAAATTCAATACAACTGTTGAACCTTTCAACAATGTTAATATTCGTAAGGCATTTGCACACGCTATAAACCGTCAGGAAATCATCGACAACATTCTTCAGGGTGAGCAGCTGCCAGCTATGGCGATTGTTCCTCCATCAATGTTCGAAGAAAATGAAAAAGGATATTTCCCTGACAATGATGTAGAAAAAGCAAAAGAATATTTACAAAAAGGTTTAGAAGAACTTGGATATAAAGATGCGTCTGAGCTTCCAGCTGTAACGCTTTCTTACAACACTTCCGAAGCTCACCAAAAGATTGCTCAGGCAATCCAGGATATGTGGAAGCAAAATCTTGGTGTTGAAGTAACTCTAGATAATGCTGAGTGGAATGTATTCCTTGATAAAGTAAATCAAATGGATTACCAAGTGGCACGTATGGGCTGGCTAGGTGACTTTAACGACGCAATGAACTTCCTTGAAATGTATCGTGACGCCGATGGCGGAAACAATAATACCGGATGGGAAAGCAAAGAGTTCCAGGATCTGCTTGCTAAGTCTTCAACTGAAACAGACCCTGAAGCTCGTCAGCAGCTATTAAAAGATGCTGAAGCAATCTTCATGGAAGATATGCCGGTAGCACCAATTTACTTCTACACTAATAACTGGGTACAGGCTGATAACTTAAAAGATGTTGTTGTATCTGGTCTTGGTGATGTTCAGTACAAGTGGGCATACTTTGAATAAAAAATATTGATTAAGACGAAAGGTATATGGGATTAATTGTCCCATATACCTTCGTTTCTGATTAAGGCATAGTAATAAATTGGAGGTGTTTTACAATGGCGAAATATATTGGAAAACGCTTGCTGTACATGATTCTGTCCTTATGGATGATCGTTACGGCAACTTTTTTCTTCATGCGCATTGCACCCGGAAACCCTTTTGCATCTGAGAAAAAACTTCCTCCCGAAATTGAGGCTAACCTGAATGCGCACTTTGGCCTGGACAAGCCTTGGTATGCACAATATTGGGAGTATCTTGTTCGTATCGTGAATTGGGATTTCGGCCCGTCATTTAAATACAAAAGTCAAACTGTTAACGACTTGATTAATGAAGGTTTCCCTGTTTCATTTCTTCTTGGAATGGAAGCCATTTTTATCGCCGTTGCAGTAGGAGTTCTTTTAGGAATTATTGCGGCATTAAAGCACAATAGATGGCCGGATTACACAGCAATGATTGTAGCTGTATTAGGTATCTCTGTACCTTCATTTATCATGGCATCATTCCTGCAATATTTCCTGGCAATAAAAATGGGTATTTTCCCTGTAGCACGGTGGGAATCTTTTATGCACAGCGTCCTGCCAGCCGTGGCATTGGCATCAACACCAATGGCCTTCATTGCGAGGCTTACTCGTTCGAGCATGCTTGAAGTTCTGGCGAATGATTATATTAAGACTGCTAAATCAAAAGGTTTAAGCAGGGGAGTAATTACAGTAAAACACACGATTCGTAATGCCCTTTTACCAGTAGTAACTTATATGGGGCCACTGACAGCCGGTATTTTAACAGGAAGTTTCGTTATTGAAAGAATCTTCGGTATTCCTGGACTTGGTGCGCACTTTGTAACTAGTATCAACAACCGTGACTATACGGTCATAATGGGTGTAACCGTTTTCTACAGTATTCTGTTGCTTGTATCTATTCTCCTTGTTGACATTGCATACGGAATCATCGACCCACGCATCAAACTTGCAGGCGGGAAGAAAGGAGAGTAATTATGCAGATTTCGAAAGATAAGTTTAAGTTAGTCGGAACACAGCTTGGTGAAGCTGAGAAAATTTCAAAACCAAGTCTTTCTTTCTGGAAGGATGTATTTATTAGATTTCGAAAAAACAAGCTTGCCCTGTTTGGATTAGTGTTATTAGGTCTGCTGATCTTCATGGCAATCTTTGGACCATATATGACTCCATATGATTATGCATCAAATGATCTAAGCAACAAAAATCAGGCTCCTTCTTCTGAACATTGGTTCGGAACGGATGATCTTGGTCGAGACATGTTTGCCCGTACTTGGGAAGGTGCGCGAATTTCCATCTTCATCGGAGTTGCAGCGGCTGTAATTGATTTGATTATTGGTGTGCTTTGGGGCGGTATAGCAGGTTATAAAGGCGGACGCACAGACGAAGGAATGATGCGCTTTGCCGATATTTTATATGGTGTACCATATCTTTTATTAGTAATCTTGTTAATGGTTGTACTTGGACAGGGATTGTCGACTATGATTATAGCCATGTCCATAACTGGATGGATCAATATGTCACGTATTGTCCGTGGTCAGGTGTTATCCCTTAAAAATCAGGAATATGTCCTGGCTGCCAAAACGCTTGGTGCGAATACAAGCCGGATTATGGCCAAACACTTAATTCCAAATTCAATGGGACCTATTCTAGTCACAATGACGCTGACTGTCCCTTCTGCAATTTTTACAGAAGCATTCCTAAGCTTCATTGGTCTTGGATTAACACCGCCGATTGCGAGCTGGGGAACAATGGCCAATGATGGACTTGCGGCTATGCGTTACTACCCATGGCGCTTATTCTTCCCTGCTGTGTTTATCTGCTTAACGATCTTTGCATTTAACGTGGTTGGCGACGGCTTGCGTGATGCTCTGGATCCAAGAATGCGTAAATAAGGAGTGAGAACATGGAAAAATTACTTGAAGTAAAAAATTTAGAAGTCTCATTCCAAACATATGGAGGTACAGTAAAAGCAGTCCGTGGAGTCAGCTTTGACCTTCATAAGGGAGAGACGCTTGCGATTGTTGGTGAATCAGGATCAGGCAAAAGTGTTACTTCCCAGTCTATTATGAAGTTAATACCTATGCCGCCAGGCCGAATTTCAGGCGGGCAAATCCTGCTAAGCGGTGAAGACATCGTACCCAAAACAGAAAAGCAAATGGAAAAGATCCGCGGTAAAGAAATCAGTATGATCTTTCAGGACCCAATGACATCATTAAATCCGACGATGCGAGTTGGAACACAGATAATGGAAGTGCTGATTAAACATCAGAATATGTCTAAAACTGATGCCAAAAACAGAGCAATTGAATTGCTGAGACTTGTTGGTATTCCGATGCCTGAGAAAAGGGTTAATCAATATCCTCATGAATTCTCCGGCGGTATGAGACAGCGTGCGATGATTGCGATAGCCCTTGCTGCGAATCCAAAGCTGCTTATCGCTGATGAGCCAACAACTGCACTTGACGTTACTATTCAGGCACAAATCCTGGAGCTTATGAAAGATCTGCAAAATAAAATGGATACATCCATTATCTTTATTACACATGACCTCGGTGTAGTGGCAAATGTTGCGGACCGGGTAGCTGTAATGTATGCTGGCCAGATTGTTGAAATGGGCACTGTAGATGAAATATTCTATGACCCGCGTCATCCTTATACTTGGGGATTGCTTGCATCCATGCCAAGCTTAGAAAATGATGAGAAGGCTGAATTAGCTGCTATTCCAGGGACACCTCCGGATCTGACGGATCCTCCAAAAGGAGACGCCTTTGCAGCCAGAAATCAATATGCACTTGCAATTGATTTTGAAGAGGAGCCGCCAATGTTCCAAATCTCAGAAACGCATTTTGCAAAAACATGGCTTCTTCACCCGGATGCTCCAAAGGTTGAGCCGCCGGAAGCAGTAAAAAAACGTATGCGCCAGTTATCCTCCACTTTTGAAAAACCTGTAGTAGTTAAGGAGGGAAAATAATAATGGCAGAAAAATTACTCGAAATTAAAAACTTAAAACAGCATTTTAATGTAGGCCGTCCAAATATGGTAAAAGCAGTTGATGGGATTACTTTTGATATTTATAAGGGCGAGACCCTTGGACTTGTTGGTGAGTCTGGCTGCGGCAAATCAACTACGGGACGGACTATTATCAGATTATACGATGCAACAGATGGTCAGGTTCTTTTTGAAGGTGAAGATGTTCACGGCAAAAAATCTGCAAAAGAACTGAAAAAGTTTAACCGGAAAATGCAAATGATCTTCCAGGATCCTTATGCTTCCTTAAACCCGCGTATGACGGTTGCCGATATTATTGCTGAAGGAATCGATATTCACGGCTTGGCAAAAAGCAAAAAGGAACGTATGGAGAGGGTTTACGAACTTTTGGACACTGTCGGCTTGAACAAAGAACATGCTAACCGTTACCCTCATGAATTCTCTGGCGGACAGAGACAGCGTATCGGGATTGCCCGCGCGCTTGCTGTTGACCCTGATTTCATTATTGCTGATGAGCCAATTTCAGCATTGGACGTTTCCATTCAGGCTCAGGTAGTAAACCTTATGAAAAAACTGCAGCGTGAAAAAGGATTGACATACCTGTTTATCGCACATGATTTATCTATGGTTAAATACATCAGTGACCGCATCGGTGTTATGTACTTCGGTAATCTGGTTGAACTTGCACCAGCTGAAGATTTATATAATAACCCTATGCATCCTTATACTCAATCACTGCTGTCAGCTATTCCGCTTCCAGATCCAGAAACGGAACGTTCCCGCAGAAGAAAATCTTATGATCCAGCAGTTCACAATTACAGTGACAATGAAAAGCTGGAAATGCGCGAAATAACACCTGGTCATTTTGTTTATTGCTCTGAAAAAGAGTATAACGAATTAAAAGCTAAATACGCCAAATAACAAAAAACGATCTCGACTGAGATCGTTTTTTTTCATCCTGGAAAAGTAAATGTTCGCTATAAAGGAATTACCAAGATGTAAATTACCCAGTCAAATATGTAGAGAGTGGAAATTCTCTTTAACACTTTTAATCGCTAATGTATACTTTTCTATATAATACATCATTTTCCGGAATATTACTATGAGAATTTTCAATTATTAATATTTTTCCGTCAATTTGTTTATTTAAACAAGATTTTGATATTTTTTCATAAAATTGGTTTAAAGAACACTTATAAAGATAATTTAGTATAAAGATAGTTCTTAATTCTTTGAGAAAATTTTATAATAAAGGTATCAAGCAGAATACTAAGAAAAGGGGGGCATAACATGTGAACAAGACATTAAAGTTAGGTGCAGCCTTAATGTTAGTATCAGCTTTATTCATACCAGCCGAACCAGGTGAAGCAAAAGAACAGGAAAATAAGGAAACAGGACAAAATCCTCAAAGAGAGCATATTTCACTTGTGAAGACCCTTCCTGAAAAAGTAAGCCGTTTTCAATTTGATTCCGGCTATCATTTTCAGTATCCAGATGCTGTAAGGGGTATATATGTCACGGGACATTCAGCAGGGGGTGAAAAATTAAATAAATTAGTGAAATTGATGGATGATACCGATTTGAATGCGATGGTAATTGATATTAAGGACGATTGGGGTAACCTTACGTATATTCCAGAAGACAAATCACCATACACTGATATCGGAAAGCCTTACATAAAGGATCCCAAAAATGTCTTGAAAACCATGGAAGAAAAGCAAATTTATCCGATTGCACGGGTAGTCGTTTTCAAGGATTCTGTTCTTGCGAATAAAAAGCCTGAATGGTCGTATAAAGAGGGAAATACAGTATGGAAGAATGGCAGAGGTGAATCTTTTGTAAATCCATTTTTAAAAGAAGTTTGGGATTACAATATTGGAATTGCAATCGAAGCTGCAAAAATGGGATTTCAGGAAATTCAATTTGATTATGTCCGATTTCCTGAAGGGTTTGAACACCGTGATAGCTCCTTGAAATACAGTATGGGTGAATACGAAAATCTTAAAATTGAAAATGTACAAAAGCGTGTAAGTGCGGTTACTGACTTTGTCGAGTATGCCAGTAAGCAGCTTGAGCCATATGGAGTAAAGGTCTCAGTTGATATCTTTGGCTACACGGCGACCCTTCCTGAGGCACCGGGAATTGGCCAAAATTTTTCTAAGATCTCAGAACATGTGGATGTAATTTCTTCTATGATTTATCCAAGCCATTGGACATCTTATTTTGGCATAGCCAAACCGGACCTGGAACCTTATAAGCTTGTTTCTGAATATGCTAAACTTGAGAATAGAAAGTTGGGAGAGTTGAATAGTCCGCCTATATCCAGACCATGGCTGCAGGACTTTACAGCCTCTTATTTAGGAGCCGGAAATTATAAGAAGTATGGAAGAACGGAAGTTGAAGCGCAAATAAAGGCACTGAACGAACAGGGGATTAATGAATTTCTTTTGTGGAATGCAGGTAATTCGTATACACAAAACGTGGATTATACACCATAAAAGCAAGAAAGAGGCCGAGTATTTCGGTCTCTTTCTTGCTTTGTTTATCAATTAATTAAGTTACATATTATTTGACACGGATTTTGTATACGGTATCATAGTATAGAGGCATAGGCTATTGTTTTTTTTGTCCGCCTACGCTTTTCCATCCAGTCTGCACTTTTGCGGATTGATCCACGAATTCGGATTTATTTTTACCGCCAAAAAACTTTTCTCCAATACCATTAGTTAGTACACCTAACAAGGCAGTAAATCCAATTATAAGCAATGCAACAATCGTTAAATCAGTTATGTAACCAACCATGATAAACCTCCATCTTTCTTTTCACAGTCTCCTGTGATTAGTTAGTATATAACATCCCTAATCTTATTTTATTCGAAATTTTCCAGTATTAAAAGGGGAAATTCCACAAATACTTAATCTGATTGGAAATAATATAAGCCTAAGTAAGTAGGTGGAAGAGAAAGCTGGGAGCTTATCATGCTGGAATAAATATTTATGCTCTATAAACAATACGTTGTTTGCGGGCAAAAAAGGAGAAGATCCATGCATTGGTATGAAAAACTGAATCAATATTTCCCGATTGAAGAAATGAAATCAAGAGAACATATGGAAACCTTATTAAAGGAACGGTCAGACATCTATCATAAAGATGAAGGTCCACATCATGTGCTTATGTATGTAGAACTGGATAACTTTGTTTTTATTGATTATCTGTTTGTTTCGAAGGAATCCAGAGGACAGGGACTTGGCCATAAACTACTTCAAACGCTTAAAGCCAAAGGCAAACCGATCATATTGGAAGTTGAGCCGGTTGATTATGAAGACACGGATACTGAAAAGCGGCTCAAATTCTATAAAAGAGAAGGGTTTGAGCACGCCCAATCAATCGGGTACAGCCGCCGGTCTCTTGCGACCAATGAAGTCAACACAATGGAAATCCTATATTGGTCCCCTGAGAACGAAAGTGAAGAAATGATTTATGAAGCCATGAAGAAAACCTATGAAATGATTCATACTTATAAGGATTCGCATTTTTATGGAAAGTCATATCAGCCTGTAGATGAGGTTCTGACTTATGAAGAAAATAAAAATGGTACGGATGTCTTAGAGGATTTATAAGGATTTGGAAAAACACAGCCATTTTTGTAAATGGCTGTGTTTTCATTTTCATTCATTAATTGAGAAAATATTAATAAGCATTTTGGTTTATTTAAAATTAACAAGGGTATATATAGAATAATTTAGTATAAACAATAAAACTTCATACATAAATTTCCCTTAGGCTTAGGCTTAAGTAACTTTATGAAAGCAATTATAACAAAAAACATTTAAAAAAATGAAACTTTTTGCTTGTTCATTCGTCTTATTAAGTAGATTCTTATTCTTAAACCATTTGTTTAATGAATGTTTAATACTTTTATCATATTTATAAAAAGTTATACCAAATAAATATTGTTTAGTGTATAATTAATAATATAAATTCCTTGATTAAAGTTATTTTAATCTAGAAGACTCTAGAAATATTTGATTAAACAAATATAATCTCAGATAGTTTCATATATGTCTAAATTTAAGGAGTGTGAATTTGTAAAATGGTCACATTATACACTTCACCAAGTTGTACATCCTGCAGGAAAGCTAAATCATGGTTGGAAGAGCATGAAATTGCCTATAAAGAACGAAATATCTTTTCAGAACCGCTATCGATTGATGAAATTAAAGAAATTCTTCGAATGACTGAAGATGGAACAGATGAAATTATTTCAACTCGCTCAAAGACATTTCAAAAGCTTGATGTAAACCTTGAATCAATGCCTCTCCAAGATTTATTTGAGCTAATTAAGGAAAACCCGGGGCTGCTTCGCCGTCCGATCATTCTTGATGAAAAACGTTTGCAGGTTGGATATAATGAGGACGAAATAAGACGTTTCCTTCCAAGAAAAGTCCGTACTTACCAGTTGCGTGAAGCACAGCGTATGGTTAATTAACATAATACTTAAAATTGAGAGGCCTTCTTTCTGTTAACAGAAGAAGGTCTTTTTGTCTATTATGTGAAAAAAGAAAAAGGAAAATGGATATAATAAGAGAATATTTAATTAAGTCAAACGAGAAAAGGTGTACCACCTGGGACAATATAGGCATTTAACGGTTTTTTTAAACATATGACTTTTTAATTCCCTTTATGATCAATTTGTCATAAAATAAAAGTACAAGGTACAAAATACATTTTACCTTCAATTTAATCGGGGATTAACCAATTGATTTACGGGTAAATGGATAACACATGACTGCTGGGGGTATTTAGTCCCTTCAATCATAGCCAGAAGGGAGAGTTGCTGCATGGAAATCGAACGTATTAATGATCATACCGTTAAATTTTATATTTCTTATCTTGATATAGAAGAAAGAGGCTTTGACCGTGAAGAGATTTGGTACAATCGTGAGCGGAGTGAGGAACTCTTTTGGGAAATGATGGATGAAGTCCATCAGGAGGAAGAATTTCTTGTTGAAGGCCCTTTATGGATCCAGGTTCAGGCATTGGATAAAGGTTTGGAGGTTCTTGTAACAAAAGCTCAGCTATCAAAGGATGGTCAAAAGTTTGAACTTCCTGTCCCGGATGAAAAAGTGAAAGATTTGCCTGTGGATGAACATATAGAGGAAATGCTTGATCATCATTTCCGTAAATCCGATGATAATGATAATGAATATGAAGGAGATCTTGAGTTCCTATTATCGTTTAAAGATTTTGAAGACATTATTTCATTATCAAAGCGGTCAATTCTTGATTCCATTACCACAAAGCTGTATTCCTTTGAGGGGAAGTATTATTTATTCGCAGAGTTCCCTGAAGAGCTTTTTGAAGAGGACGACATAGATAACATGCTGAGTATTCTTCTTGAATACGGGCACGAAACAAGTACAACTATTCACCGTGTAATGGAATATGGTAAATTGATTATTGAAAAAGATGTTTTTGAAAATTTGAGAAAACATTTTAAATAGTAAAGCAAAGTCGATTTCACATTAGAAATCGGCTTTTTTATATGCGGACTTTTTCATAGCAGCAATTAATGAACATAAGAAAGAATTTTAAGAGAATATGTCGGATAAAAAGGAATTTAGTCATTAAAAATAGAACCATAAGGAAGAAAGGAGATGATCATTTGTTAGTTGCCTCAACAGAGAATGGGGTGCGAATAAACCTGATAGGTTCACACAGTATCCCGGCTTTACAGCAATACAGGGAAAAAAACAACTTTTTCTGCCCGGAATGCAAAGAGAAAGTAATAATGAAAATCGGAAAAAAGAGAATCCCGCATTTCAGCCACAGTAAGGGTTCTGAATGTCCGGAAAAGTATGAAAGGGAATCAGAATACCATATTTCCGGAAAGGTGCTATTGTTTCAATGGCTAAGGAAAAAAGGTTTAAATCCAACTCTGGAGCCATATTATCCGGAAATATCACAGCGGCCGGATATCGGTGTCCATTATGAAGGTGTACATTATGCTCTGGAATATCAATGCTCAAGCATTTCTGAGGAGTTATTTATAAAGCGTACGGAAGCATACTTTCAGGCAGGCATCGTTCCAATTTGGATACTGGCAGGAAAAAGTATTAAGCGTATTGGCAAATCAAAAATTTCTTTATCTGGTTTCCAGTACCTATTCCTTCGGCAAACACCTTCAGGCCATTGGGTAATCCCTTCTTTTTGCCCCAATACAAAATCGTTTATCAATATTCACAATATCCAGCCCCTCACCGTCAGAAATGCCTGCGCGCATTATGATGTGAAGCCTGTTTTCCAAGCAGATCCAGCTATATTATTTAATCCATATTATAAAAATAATATAAATATAGATGAATGGAAAAGAGAAGTTCGGAAAATAAAGGATTCCCTTTCACATAATAGCGGTGCTATTAGAAATAACTTTCTTCAGGATTTATACTCCCGCTCAATTGCTCCTTCGTTCCTCCCGCCTGAAATTGGCCTTCCTGTACGTCATTCTCCATATATTGAAACCTCACCTATACAGTGGCAGAGTTATTTGTTTATGGATATAGTCGGTAAAGAGAGGCCCTTCTCACTTCCGCAGATGATTGCAGGCTTTTGCAACAGGGTAAAGAATAACGATATAAAAGTCAGATCAATCCCACTTGTGCAAACCGGGTCCGAAATCCATGCGATTAAAGAATATCTTGATGCCCTTATTAACTTAAACATTGTTAGACATGCAGGAAAAGGTTTATACAAAAAAACTGCATTAAGCGGTGAGCCTGATCATTACTCCCGTATAATCCAAATAGAGAACGATTTTTATAGAGGCATCACTCAAAAGATTTTGCAGGGCGAATAAATGAAAAAGTCTTATTTAACATAAAATAATCAAAGACTTCCACTTTTGCTCTTTAAAAAGCAGGAATTTTTTTCTTCAAAGAGAAGATAGTGTAATGGGACTTTTGAATGGAGGATGAATGTATGGCTAATGAAACAACTGTAAAGAAACTGCCGGCAAGGAATGAGATTTCACCTGAAGATACGTGGCGTTTGGAGGATATATTCCCTTCTGATGATGACTGGAACAGGGAATACAATGAGGTGCAGAAGCTGATTCCGGATGCAGGAAAGTATCAGGGCAAGCTCGGGGAAAGTGCTGCAACCTTATATACAGCGCTTCAGTTCCAGGATCATTTACTTTCGCGCCTTGGGAAGCTTTATACATATGCCCATATGCGTTATGACCAGGATACAACAAATTCATTTTATCAAGGAATGGATGACAAAATTAAAAATTTGTATTCTGAAGCTGCAAGTGCACTTGCCTTTATTGTTCCTGAGCTGCTTGCTGAAGATGAAGAGAAGATTGCCGGATTTTTAAAGGAAAAAACCGAGCTGCAATTATATAAACATTCCCTGGAGGAAATTAACCTTCAAAGGCCACATGTGTTATCTGCTGAGCAGGAATCCCTGCTTGCTCAGGCTTCCGAGGTGCTTGGAGCTTCCAGTAATACATTTGGCATGCTGAATAATGCTGATTTGGAGTTTCCATCCATTAAAGATGAAAATGGGGAAGAAGTCGAAATTACTCATGGACGATTCATCCGTTTTCTTGAAAGTGATGAGCAGCGTGTCCGGCATGATGCTTTCAAAGCTGTATATGAGACTTATGGGAAGTTTCGCAATACATTTGCAAGCACTCTAAGCGGAAACGTAAAAAAAGATAATTTCAATGCAAAGATCCGGAATTATGATTCCGCGCGCCATGCTGCCCTTT
Organism: Cytobacillus firmus DS1; assembly: GCF_000565285.1. GTDB lineage: Bacteria > Bacillota > Bacilli > Bacillales > Cytobacillaceae > Cytobacillus > Cytobacillus firmus_A. Next base: position 255,996 of record NZ_APVL01000002.1, read on the forward strand.
CTGCGAATAATATTCCTGAAAGTGTATATGAAAACCTGGTTAATACCATTAACGATAACCTGCATTTGCTGCATCGCTATGTCAAGCTCCGCAAGAGGGTTCTTGGTGTTAAGGAGCTTCATATGTATGATCTCTATACTCCTTTGGTGAAGGAGGTAAAAATGAAGATTCCTTATAATGAGGCAAAAGATCTGATTTTAAAAGGATTGAAGCCTCTTGGTGAAGACTATTTAAATATTTTAAAAGAGGGTTTTGAAAATAGGTGGGTAGATGTTCATGAGAATAAGGGCAAAAGAAGCGGGGCTTATTCTTCGGGGACATATGGCACCAACCCATATATACTTATGAACTGGCAGGACAATGTGAACAACTTATTTACTCTGGCTCATGAATTTGGACATTCTGTTCACAGCTATTACACAAGAAAATATCAGCCCTACCCTTATGGAAACTACTCAATTTTTGTTGCTGAGGTTGCTTCTACTTGTAATGAAGCCCTCTTAAATGATTATCTGCTAAAAACAATTGATGATGATAAGAAGCGGCTGTATCTGCTGAATCACTATCTTGAAGGGTTTAGAGGCACTGTTTTCCGCCAGACCATGTTTGCCGAATTTGAACATCTCATTCATCAAAAGGCGCAAAACAATGAAGCATTGACTGCTGATTCATTGACTAAAGAATATTATGAACTCAATAAGAAGTATTTTGGGGAAGAAGAAATCATAATTGATGAGGAAATCGGTCTGGAATGGTCCAGAATCCCACATTTCTACTATAATTATTATGTTTATCAATATGCAACAGGCTTCAGTGCGGCTACTGCCTTAAGCAAGCAAATTCTTAAGGAAGGGCAGCCTGCAGTTGACAGATATATTGAATTCCTTAAGTCCGGCAGCTCAGATTACCCAATTGAAGTGCTAAAGAAAGCGGGTGTGGATATGACGAGCAGCAAGCCGATTGAAGATGCCTGCAAAGTATTTGAAGAAAAGCTTAATGAAATGGAAAGCTTGCTTTCTTAACAGTGAAGGTGCCAGGCTAAATGCCCGGCACCTTTTTTGATGGTTCAAAACCCCTTAAATCTCCTTCGATCATTCAAATATAAACATAAGATCAGGAGTGAAATAAATAGAATAGGTGACGTAATGAAAAGGGGGATAAGCTTCATCAGGCCAAAAATATTCAAAATAAAGGAGACTAAAATGAGCATCAGCATCAGAAATACAGGCACTTTTATCATATTGCAGTCTCCTCCTTGGGCAGATTTAAAACTATTTTATGCGGTTGTCCAGAGTGTCATGACTTGATTTTGACAATATTGTGAAAAAAAGCACAAACTTATTGTCATGTTCTTTTATGTCATGATATATTACAGATGTGAAGTTAATCACATGCAAACATTTACCCCTTTTGTTTGAACGTGAAAAATTTCTCCCATCCCCTTTGTTCGTAAATAAAAAAAACATGAAAGAGCCGTGCATGAGACTGCATGGTTTTTTCATGGAAAAAATCAAGCTGTGCATTTTGCACAGCTTGATTACCCTGAATATCTCCAGAAATTACCGTATTTCGCAGGTACATATTCAGCAATTTGCTTTAGCTGGAGCTTTTTCATTTCCTTGTTCACTTCGCTGTCTGTCATATCGTATACTACAGAGATCTCCTTACTGGCCACCAGCTTAAAATATTTTAAGAAATATTCCAGGGGCGGCAGAGGAGCACGCTCAGGCTTAGCAGGCAGCATTTCTTCCAAAATCTGTTCATAAATTTCATAAGGGTAATATCCGGTTACTTTAATGCCTTCGTCTTCTATGTTTTCATTGAAAAAGACAAGAGTGGGTATTTCTTGAACATCCATTTCAGATGTTATTTTTAAATCGCATTGAAAAGCTTTGGCTGCACTATCTGAATGAATATCAGAAACAAATTCTACTACATCAAGACCGACTTCTTTAGCACAATCCTTTAAAACGTCAAAATTTGACACATTCTGCTTTTCAAGAAATAAAACCTCCTGAAGCTTGCGTAAAAATCTGATGCCAGCTTTTCTCCCTTGTAATTCAGCCGCTTTTATTGCAACTGAAGCCAGATGAGGTGAAGAAATTGGATTCTCGAACCAGAGGTTTCCATCACATGACATTCCAGAGCGGCTTGCTGTCTTTTCCCACAAATCAGCAATGTTTTCGTAATTTTGTTTTTTTCCCATATTTAACGTTGCCAGCCTGCCGCTTAATACATGCTTTATGGAAAAATAGCGGCCGTATTCAATCAGTAACTTTTTTAAGGTTGGCTCCAGAGCCCAGCATTCAGGGCAAAGGGGGTCAACAAACATATAGACTTCTATGGGCTTTTTTTCACTGCCGTAGCAATGCGGTGATGTAAACTTGATTTCATTGGATTCTGGCATATTCACGGGCTATCACCTTTCACGCCGGCCTCAGGTGTATTGATCATATGCTGAGCAGTGAGCACAAGTCTGGAAAAAAAGTCTTCCCTCATTTGTCCATCCAGCCCAATTTCGTCCATCGCTTCATTCATGCATGAAAGCCATGCCCTAGCCCTGGTTTCTGTTATAGGAAAAGGCATGTGCCGCGCGCGGAGCATAGGATGTCCATGTTCTGAAGTATATAAAGGAGGCCCCCCTAAATACTGAGTCATAAATTGTTTTTGTTTTCTGGCTGTCTCTGTCAGGTCATCTGGAAAAATAGGAACGAGATCAGGATGTTGTCCTACGCGCAGGTAAAAAGCGTCAATTAGCTGGTGAAGCTTTTCCTCACCAATAGCGTCGAAGGGAGTGTGCATTTTCTCGGCCATATTTAAAACTCCTTTTATGAGTTAATCATTTGTAAAAAAACTTCCTATTTAATATCAATTGCTGTGATCTCTTTATATTTTATCAATGAGGGATTTATATCTCAAACAAATAGCTTACTGTAACCTTTTAACGTCTCCTTGGCAAGCTTATTTTTTTAGTATGGATTAAGCACATGCTGTCAATCCGGAACATTTGCTGAAAAAAACATAAAAAAGCCGCCCGGTAAATCGGGCGGCAGTTCTGAAGCTTAAGCCATAAACGAAGTGGTAACTTTCTTTATGTAATTTAGGGTTTCTTTAAAAGGGGGGACACCCCCGTATTTATCTACATTTCCAGGTCCGGCATTATAGGCTGCCAGTGCCAGTTCTACATTATCCCCATACCTGTCCATCATTTGACGTAAATATTTTACTCCTGCAAAAATGTTTTCTGCGGGGTCGAAAATATTTTTAACGCCAAGCCCCCTGGCTGTATCCGGCATTAGCTGCATCAAGCCGGAAGCACCTGCATGACTGACGGCATTCGGATTAAAGTTTGATTCCTGTTTAATGACTGACTTAATTAGATTAACAGGTACATTAAACATATCTGATGCTTTTTGAATCAGATCATCAAAATCACTTTTTGAGGATTCGGCGAACTTGGTTAGTTTAACTGGTGGAAGAGCGGCTGCTGCAAGGGAATCTGTTTGTAAAGCGCTAATATAAGGCTTTAAAGACGCAACTGCTCCAAGCCCGCCTGTGATTTGGCGTGGCGAACCATTATTTTCTGAAACTAATCCTGAAAGCAGCTCCTGAAACAGAGGGTTAGAAGTATTTGTTTGCTTAGAGATATTGAATCCTTGCAGTGCCTGCAGCTCCATCAATATTTTTAGCTGTTCTATGTTCATTATATTGCTCCTTGGCAAAAGGTCCGCTTCTATTAATCCTTTTGCTGTCTGTATTTTTCGTTGTAAAACCTCTTAATTTTATTTTCGGTCTTCCTGACAGGAATGTTAAGCTGCTGAAGTAAATTAAGAAAAGCCGATTTACCTTCAATCCGATTATCCACTTCAAATTCTATCTCAAAATCTTCCTTATTTAAATAGCGGCTATGATCAAGTACAGCCAATCCTTTATTGTATTCCTTTTCTGCACGTTTTGTTGTGAGAGTACCAAAGTATTGAAGGTTATCTGTCTTTATTCCGAGCTCTTCTATAGATTGTATTATCTCTTCCCTGGGAATTTTCCCGGTCTGAATCATCGCTGCTGCTTCGGACTCAGTAAGATTTTCATTGGTCTCCAGAAGCCCTTCAGGGTGGGGCTGTTTAAGAGTCAATTCAAATGAGTCGTTTTTCTGCCTGATCCTTAATGCACTTCCTTTTGCCTTCAAAAGAAAATCAGGTGTATCGAAATAATGATTCTCCTGTTCGGAAAAATCTTCACTTCCTATATTCAGAAAATTCATTAAATCGGTAAATTCTCCTCTGGTGATCATGTTTTTAAATTCAATTTCAATATTTTTATTAGACAAGCCTGTACACCTCAGCTATAAGTAATTACCTGTATTATCTCCTTATTCAGCATGGACTTCAATCCTTTGAAGATCTTTTTAAGCTTGTGATAAATTCAATCAGGGAGTTTGCATCCTGAGGTATAAAAATTGCAGCAGGGGTTTTACTGTCCATAAAATCTGCGATAGAATAGGTAATGACAATGGAGGTAGAAAAATGAAACAGAAACTTACAGTTGTAAATGCAGAATGGATTGAAAATGAATTAATTTTGGAAATAGAAGCTGGAACAGTCTCAGGCTTAACTGCCATACGGCAAATATTGGCTGATTCCGACAACCTTTCATTTATTTATATAGCAGAACAAAATGATGATTATACATATATTTCCCTTCCGGAAACAGTCTGGACGGAACTTAAAAAGGCACTTGATGGCCAGATGCGTGTTTTTGCTTCTGATCGTAATCATGATCGTATTGAACTGGCAGGCTTTCATGAGGAATTAGGAGATTTAATAGAAAATATCCGCGGGAACAGCAATTATGGTAATGAAATGGTAGAAAAAGTAGAGAACATATTTTAATTAATGTTTAAATTAAGAAAAACTTGGATAAAGAGATAGGCTGTGTTACCTCCTCTCGAAGTCGGGGGTAATCGAGGCACTTGCGCTTTTCTAACTTCGGATATTTGGTGGTGTTGCAGGTGAAGCATTGGGACTTATTTTTGGCGCCATATAAGCAGGCGGTTGAAGAGTTGAAAGTAAAGCTAAAAGGCATGAGAAGCCAATTTGAAATGGATTCTTCCCATTCTCCGATTGAATTTGTTACCGGGAGGGTAAAGCCTATTGCCAGCATTTTAGATAAGGCAAATCAAAAAGGCATTCCACTTGACAGATTGGAATCGGAAATGCAGGATATTGCCGGTGTAAGAATGATGTGCCAATTTGTTGATGATATTAAGAGAGTGGTTGAACTATTAAGACAAAGAAATGACTTTGAAATTGTTGAAGAAAGAGACTATATATCTCATAAAAAAGCTAGCGGTTACCGCTCATACCATGTCGTGATCCGCTATCCTGTTCAGACAATCAAGGGAGAGAAGAAAATTCTTGCAGAGATTCAGATCCGAACGCTTGCCATGAACTTCTGGGCAACGGTTGAACATTCCCTGAATTACAAATATAAGGGCCAATTCCCTGAAGATATTCAGATGAGGCTTCAGCGGGCGGCAGAGGCTGCTTTCAGGCTTGATGAAGAAATGTCACTCATTCGCGGTGAAATACAGGATGCCCAGGCATTCTTTACAAGAAAAAAGGAAAAGCAGCAAAAGGGAGAAAACTAACAGTATAAAAGAGGAGCTTGGATAATATGAAATTTGCCATTACCTCAAAAGGAGATTCAAAATCTAATACACTCATGCACAAAATGAGGACCTATTTATTGGACTTCGAGCTTACATATGATGAAGAAGAGCCTGATATAGTCATATCGGTAGGCGGGGATGGCACTTTACTCTATGCCTTTCACCGATACAGCAGCCGCCTGGACAAGACCGCGTTTGTAGGTATACACACAGGTCATCTTGGGTTTTATGCAGATTGGGTGCCGGAGGAAATCGAAAAGCTTGTCATTGCAATTGCCAAAACCCCTTATCAGGTGATTGAATATCCGCTCCTTGAAGTGATTATCCGCTACCAGCATGGCGGCAAAGAAACCCGTTATCTTGCATTAAATGAATCTACGGTCAAGGCGGTGGAAGGTACCTTAGTAATGGATGTGGAAATACGCGGCCAGCATTTTGAAAGGTTCCGCGGAGATGGCCTTTGTGTGTCTACACCATCAGGAAGTACAGCTTATAATAAGGCGCTGGGTGGTGCCATTCTGCATCCATCCCTGCCAGCCATCCAGCTTGCTGAGATGGCTTCCATTAATAATAAGGTATTCCGTACAGTAGGCTCGCCGCTCGTACTGCCGGCCCACCATACATGCATGCTGAAGCCAGTGAATGAACCGGATTTTCAAATTACTATTGATCATTTGACACTTCTACATAAAGATGTAAAATCAATTCAATTCAGAGTGGCAGATGAGAAGATCCGTTTTGCCAGGTTCAGGCCATTTCCATTCTGGAAAAGGGTCCACGATTCTTTTGTTGCTGATTGAAGAAAGGTCACCATCTGACAGAACAGGAGCCTACAGCTCATGGCACGTTTTGAATTACAATGGAAAATTTCAGCCCGGCAGGCGGGCTTGATAATCAGGGAGTTTTTAAAAGACAATCATATTTCCAAAACTGCACTGACAGATATAAAATTTGCAGGCGGCTTCATTCAAGTAAATAGTCAGGAAGTCAATGTCCGCTATGTGTTAAAGGAAGGTGATGTCCTTCAGGTTGGTTTCCCTGAAGAAGTTCCGAGCGAAGGAATGAAGGGGGAAGACTTGCCCCTTGATATTCTTTATGAAGATGATCATCTTCTTGTAGTAAATAAACCGGCAGGTATGAGTTCCATTCCTTCCAGAGAACATCCATCCGGAAGTCTGGCTAATCGGCTGATTGGATATTATCAGCGAATCGGCTTAAAGTCTGCGGCCCATATTGTGACAAGATTGGATAGAGATACATCCGGACTGGTTCTGATTGCTAAACACAGACATGTACATCATTTGTTTAGCGAGCAGCAGCGCTCACGAAGAATCCAGCGCATTTATGAAGCCTTTGCGGAAGGCTCAATCTGTCCGGATGCAGGAACAATAGAACAGCCGATTGCGCGAAAAAAAGACAGTATTATTGAGCGGGAAGTCAATGAGGAAGGCCAATACGCATGTACTCATTATCAGGTCATCAGCCGGCATAAAGAATTTACACATGTAAAGCTGAAGCTTGATACTGGCCGGACTCATCAGATCAGAGTTCATTTGGCATGGCTTGGTTATCCTCTTGCAGGTGACGAATTATATGGGGGCACAAGACTGTTCATCAGGCGGCAGGCGCTTCACTGCTGCAGCCTTTCCTTCGAACACCCCTTCCTGCACAAAACCCTTGAATTTGAACAACCGCTTCCAGAAGACATGAATAGTCTTTTGTCGCAGGTCCGAAAGAAGGACAAAGATTAAGAACGCCACTTCCTCCCAAAAGCTTGCGCATTTGGTCGTGCGAGGCTCATGCTGACGAAGCCTTCCTTGTCCTGTGAGCTTCAACTAACAATCAGTGGGGGATAAAGAGCTCCCACTGATTAGTTTCACTTTAAAAAAGCCGGCATTTGCCGGCTTTTTGGTTACATCTTTCTGAATTTATCTTCAACATAAGGCATGCGGGATTGGACAGATATAAATTGCATTTCCGGATATCTAAGCGCGGTTAATTTATTACCAAAAACAGCACCTGTATCTATATTAAACGTGTTATTAATTCTCCTCACTTCCTTTACTGGAGTATGGCCATAGACGATTACAGCCTCACCCTCATACGCTTTTGCCCAATCCCGTCTAACAGGTGTGCCGTCTGGATTTTTTTCTCCTGTAATATCACCATACAAAACAAAGGTTTTTACTTTTGAGGAATGTTTGCCAATATAGCTTTCCTTAATTCCAGCATGGGCGATAACCAGCTTGTTGTTATCGAGTACCTGGTATAGAGGTGCGTTTTCATATAACTCCATAAATTTCTGTCTGACCTCCTCCTGTGCTTGGAGGACAAGCTGCTCAAATTCAGCGACTGTTGTTTCAAGTCCATGTGTAATTTGCACTTTATTCCCTAAAAAGAAGCGGTAGAGTTTATTGCAATGGTTGCCAGGGACATAGTATCCCAAGTTGTTTGCTGCAAGGTTATATACTGTATCAATGACTGCAAGTGAACCTGGGCCTCTGTCAGTTAAGTCTCCGACAAAGGCCAGTTTTCTGCCGCTTGGATGGACAGGAAATCCCTTTTCCCAGCTATAGTCCAGTTCTAAAGTCAGCTCTTTAAATTCAGCAAAGCAGCCGTGGATATCACCAATAATATCAAGTCTCATTTTTTAGGCTCCTTTAAAGTTCTACTGTTATCATATCAATTTTCATAATCTTTATCATGACACTTTATTTTTCAAGCAGCAGAAAAAGCTTTAACGATTTTATGTTCAAAGAATGGGAAAATTAAATTTATCGCAGTCCAACGGAACAGTGTAAGACCCCCGCTTCAAAGGACCAAGGAACCAATGGAGGATAAGTGGGTGTCAAACTGCCCAATCTAGCTGCGGCTCCTAGGGGCTCGAGGTCATTAGCCAATCAGCTGATGGGAAGAAAAGCACTTCCCACCATCTGCTCGTCTAATGCTTGTCACCCCTGGGCAAGTCACCTCGCTTTATAATGTAAAGGCCCGAAAAAAGGACGAAGACTAAAAACGCCACGTCCTCCCAAAATGCTGCCGCTTTCGGTCGTGCGATGCTTATGCTGACGAAGCCATCCTTGTCCTGTGGGCCTCAACTAACAATCAGCGGGGAGAAAATCACTCCCTACTGATTGAAATTTCACTTTATGGATTGCTCAGAGACGACAAAAAAACAAAGATTTGCTAGTATAGTTAAGTACATTTTCCTGTTAACCAACAGAGTATGGATGCTTTATGAGAGGAGGTTAATTTTGTATGGAAGATCATGCAGAGGAAAGATCAGGATCTCAAATCAATGCCAGTCTTTTAATCCAATCTTTACAAAATGATGAAATTGATATCTTCAGAAATGAATTTCTTGATATGCACCCATATGATCAGGCTTCATTTTTTAAAGATCTGGATGAGGACATCCGCGCAAAAATTTATCTTTATTTATCTCCTGAAGAAATGGCAGCTCTTTTTGAAAATCTGGAGATTGAGGAAGAAGATTATAAAGACGTTCTTGCTGAGATGAATCCCCATTATGCAGCAGATATGCTTTCTGAAATGTATGCCGATGATGCGGTTGATGTTTTAAATGAACTTGATAAAGACCAGGTTGTCAGCTATTTAACAATTATGGATGATGAATCGGCGAAAGAAATTAAGGATTTGCTTCATTACGAAGAATATACAGCAGGAAGTATTATGACAACCGAATTTGTGTCTCTCTCAGCCAATCAGACGGTACGTTCTGCTATGTATATCTTAAAGAATGAGGCGCCTAGGGCTGAAACCATTTATTATGTGTACGTTGTTAATGACGAAAAAAAGCTTATTGGCGTCATTTCATTAAGGGATTTAATAGTAAGTGACGATGATACCATGATTTCTGAAATAACCAATGACAGAGTAGTTTCGGTATCGGTGGGAGAGGACCAGGAAGAAGTTGCAAGAAAAATTAAGGACTATAACTTCCTGGCTGTTCCGGTTGTGGATTTTCAAAACCATTTGCTGGGCATTATCACAGTTGATGATATCATGGACGTCATGGAAGAAGAAGCATCTGATGATTACTCCAAATTAGCTGCTGTATCCGATATGGATCATATTGACCGTAATCCAGTTGCTGCTGCGCGTAAACGGCTTCCCTGGCTTATCATCCTGCTGTTTTTGGGTATGTTAACTGCAAGCCTTATCGGCAGGTTTGAGGACACATTGGATAAGGTGGCTATTCTGGCTGTCTTCATTCCTCTTATTGCAGGGATGGCTGGAAATACCGGGACTCAGGCATTGGCCGTTGCTGTACGGGGTATTGCAACAGGAGACCTGGAGAAAGAAAATAAATGGAAATTGGTTATAAGGGAAGCAGGGACAGGATTAATTAATGGAAGTATTTGCGGTATCCTTGTTACTTTCATTGTTTACTTCTGGAAAGGAAATTTCTTTCTGGGTATTTTAGTTGGCGTTTCAATTTTGTTTACATTGATTGTAGCTACCCTTGCCGGTGCACTTATCCCTTTACTAATGCACAGGATTAAAATTGATCCGGCTGTAGCGTCAGGTCCATTTATTACAACCATCAATGATTTGATCAGTATTTTAATTTATTTTGGAATGGCGACATTATTTATGAGTTATTTAACAGGTTAAGGGGGTTATATTATGGAACATGGGGCATCGGTAGCATCGCTTGTCATTGTTATTCTCGCCGCTTTTATTACACCGATTATACTGCATCGGCTGAAGATTAATTTTATTCCGGTAGTGGTGGCAGAGATTCTTATTGGTTTAATTATTGGTAAAAGCGGCTTTGATATTGTCCATGAGGATATGTGGCTGGAAACTCTTTCGACACTTGGATTTATATTTTTAATGTTCCTGAGCGGACTGGAGATTGACTTTACAGCTTTTTCTTCGGCAAAGAAAAGAGAAAAGCTTCCCAGCGGAAAACTTGAGCCAAATTCATTTGCAGTGTCTTCAATTGTTTTTATAGGGATATTTTTTGTTTCATTAGGACTTTCTTATTTATTTGTCTGGGCAGGATTCATTAATAATGCCTTTTTAATGACTTTAATTATTTCAACCATTTCTCTGGGAGTTGTAGTTCCGACTCTCAAGGAAGCCCATTTAATGAAAACAGGCATTGGTCAAATTATTCTTTTAATCGCAGTTATTGCAGATTTGGCTACAATGATTCTGCTGGCTGTATTTGTTTCTCTAAATGATAAGGGCGGAGGAAATACATGGCTGCTTCTTATTTTATTTGGTGTAGGTGTATTGCTGTATTTCCTGGGCAGAAGGTTTAAGAACCTTAATTTTCTTGAGGCGATGTCGACAGGGACAGTTCAGATTGGAACAAGAGCAGTATTTGCACTAATTATTTTCCTTGTGGCATTATCAGAAACAGTCGGGGCAGAGAATATTTTAGGTGCATTCCTTGCAGGGGTTCTTGTGTCGCTGCTGGCGCCAAATCAGGAAATGATCCATAAACTGGATTCTTTTGGATACGGGTTCCTTATACCGATTTTCTTTGTAATGGTAGGGGTAGAGCTGGACGTATGGACTTTGTTTGGAGATCCCAAGATGCTTATGCTTATACCATTACTGCTGATTGCTCTGCTGCTGTCAAAGCTTATTCCGATTTATATTTTAAAAAGATGGTATGACATTAAAACGGTTATCGCCTCTGGTTTCTTGTTAACGTCCACTCTTTCCCTTGTTATTGCAGCAGCAACGATAGGTGAAAGAATGGGTGTTATTACTGCAGAAATGAGCGGCACATTGATATTAGTCGCTGTCATAACAAGTATATTCACACCTGTTGTCTTTAAAAAGCTATTTCCTCAGGAAGCTGCCGAGGAGAAGAAGCTTAAAGTGTCCTTTATTGGTGCTAACCAAATGACTATGCCGATCTATAATGAGCTTAAGTCATCCCTTTACCAGCCGGCTCTATATCATAAGAAGCAGGAAAAGGCGGATAAGCAGATAGCGGACTCTTTGTTTGATATCATTGAAGTTGATGAGTTTGATATTGAAAATTTCGATGGCACAGAGGCATTTGAGTCGGATATAGTTGTAATCTCCACAGGGGATGAAGAAACCAATGCTACATTATCCATTGCTTTTAAAGATAAGGGAGTGGATCGTGTCATCTGCCGGATGGAAAGCCCCGATATGGAAGAAACGCTTCGGGAGCATGATATTGAACTGTTTTCAACTATTCTTTCCTCTAAGGCGCTGCTTCGTGCATTAATCGAGTCACCAAGTGTGGTGAACATATTAACGAACCAGGAGACGGCTTTATATGAAATCCGATTAAAGAATGAGCAGTTTGAAGGTATGATGCTTCGGAGATTCCCGTTTACAGGGGACGTAATATTCGTCCGGATATTTAGAGGAAAGGATTCCATTGTTCCGCACGGAGATACTGAACTGCATGTCAATGACCGCTTGATTGTTACTGGATCTAAGGAATATGTTGATGAATTAAAAAGGGAACTTGAATTTTGTGAATGGTGTTAGAATCTGATTGACTTCTTTCTTGCCGAAAAAAATCCTCCAGCAACAGCAGGATTTTTTTCGGCTTTTCTTTTGCGCAGAATTGATGTACAATTAGCACTAGGTACTAATAACATGTAATAATAAACTCAGGAGGATTTATAATGACTCTTTCTTTAAATGGAAAAACATTCGTCGTAATGGGTGTAGCTAATAAAAGAAGCATTGCATGGGGAATTGCCAAATCCCTTCATTATGCGGGTGCCCGTTTAATCTTTACATATGCGGGAGAAAGACTGGAGAAAAGTGTACGCGAATTGGCTGAATCATTGGAGGATGCCCAATCATTAGTGCTTCCATGTGATGTAACAAGTGATGAAGACATAGCGAAATGTTTCAGTACAATTAAGGAGGAAGCTGGTGTAATTCATGGGATTGCCCATTGCATCGCCTTTGCCCATAAGGAAGAACTTCAGGGAGAATATATGAACACAACAAGAGACGGATTCCTGCTGGCTCATAATATCAGCTCTTATTCCCTGACTGCTGTTGCAAAGGAAGCTAGGGGGGTAATGACAGAAGGCGGAAGCATTGTGACTCTCACATACCTTGGCGGTGAAAAGGTTGTGAAAAATTATAATGTTATGGGTGTTGCAAAAGCCTCCCTGGATGCAAGCGTTAAATATTTGGCTAATGATCTTGGAAAGGATGGAATCCGGGTTAATTCCATTTCAGCAGGACCAATCAGGACTCTTTCTGCTAAAGGAATAAGCGAATTTAATTCGATCCTCAAAGAAATTGAAGATAAAGCTCCACTCCGCAAAACTACAACTCCTGAAGAAGTGGGAGATACTGCTCTATTCTTATTCAGCAGCCTGTCCAGAGGAATAACGGGTGAAAATATTCATGTAGATTCCGGTTATCATATCCTTTAATAAAATTTGTCCGCTCAGATTTGAGCGGGCTTTTTTATTTCCTCAGAAACGAAAGCCCATTTTCTGCATACATATAATACGACGAACCATAACCATTGCGGAGGTGGGCAAAGTGACTGAGAAAAGAGAGAAGGAGCCGTTATTCTATATACATCAGCCAAATTTTCAAATTCCTGAAAACAGGATGCAGACAATCTATTCCAGCAGAAAAGCAGAGGAGGAACGCAAACAGAAACAAAATGGCAGTTTACTGGATTTGGCTGGCACTAAAGAGGAAAAAAGCGTGCCAAAAGAAAAAATTGAAAGTGCTGCAGAGCAAATGAAAGTGCAGGAAGCTATTGAAGAGTTTGAAACAGGAAGAGAAGAGAAAAAAGGTGCATCCATTGCTTTTACTACTGAAAAAAGAAAACCAGCTTTCAATCGGGTTAAAAGTTTTAAGGAAATGGATACACTTGAGCGCCTGGATTACTTAATTGATTTCCCCAAACAGCTTCCGCCAATTCCATGCATATTTGAAACCGGGGAAAAGGCCATAAGGGGCTTTCTGGTTTCAAAAAATGAAGAATGGATCGAGGTCAAGTTGTTTGATGAAAGTATAGAAAAATTAAATCTTCAATCATTAAATACAGTCAAAATGATCGGTCTTAGAAGGTAGATCTAAATTGTTAAGAAGGCAGGCAAAAAAATAGCCAGCCGAAATTTCGGCTGGCCTCTTTTAATTAGTCTTCGCAAATATCCAGGTCAACATCTGCAATACATTGAACTGCGCAGAAGCATGTTAAATCAACTGTTACGCAATCATTTGTACTGCGGAAGTAGTCAACTTCGCAAACCTTTTTCAAGTCGATGCAGCAGTCATCAACAAGGTTTACTGTTTTGTCCGGGCCAGATTTTCTGTTTACTGGCTCCAGAACGCGAAGCACTGCACAACAGTTATCAAATACTTCTTCTACTCTAAAGAAGATCGATACACAAGCACAGTCATTTCCTGTAAAGAATGCATGGAATGGTGACCCGTCCGCAGTTTTTAATGTGAATACGCGTGTATCTGGACGCTTATGGCGCTTTCTGCCGGAAGGTGATATTGCTCCAAGCGGCTCCAGGAAACAGTTTGAAGGGCATTCGCACGAATCATCTGCGTTATCTTGAATATCTTTTATAGCACGAAGTACTTCACATACACAGCTTTTGCCTTTGAAGTCGTCTTTTTTTCCACAACCCATTTTTGTTTTCCTCCTTGTTTGTTTCTTGTGGTCTACACTACTAACATATTGCCGAAGTGCCCTATGGGTTACGGACAAACGCCTTGTTTTTTCAAAAAATAGGCGATTTTTTTATAATTGAGGTGAAAAAAATGGACATAACACCTATGGAGCTGCTGATTTTGGCTCTTGCTGCCTTCAGGCTGACCAGACTGATTGTATTTGATAAAATTACCGAATTTTTGCGCAAGCCTTTTCTGGAAGAAGTGGAAGAAAAAGATGAAAACGGGGAAATAGAAGTTTATTGGGTAGTGAAAGAAGGGAGAGTTCGGAGTTTTTTCGGGGAGCTTTTAAGCTGTTATTGGTGTACTGGTGTGTGGAGTGCCATATTTTTATATGCTTCCTATTACTTGTATGCATCTTTTGCAGCTCCGGTGCTGGTTATTTTAGCAGTTGCGGGACTTGCTGCCATTATAGAAACTCTTGTACAAAAGCTGATTGACTAGCTTAAGTCTATTTATATTTTATTTAGGCATTTGTTTTACACAAGCTCCTGAGGCCCGCATAATTTAATTAGAGGAAAATTATTGTTAATGGAGGGCCTCATCGATGTTAAATAAGGATAATAATCAGCAATTGGAAAAATCACAGCCGGTCAGTAAGAAAAAGAAAAAGAAAAAGGGATGCGGCTGTGGAAAAAAACAATGAAAAATCAGGAGCCGGTATTACCGGCTATTTTTTTTGTTTTTTTTCTGGTAAAAATAGGATGGATTGTAATGTTCATAAATCCAAAACATTTCGAGGACAATATAATTAAAGATTTTACATAGGAAGGGACTAATATGAAAAAGAGACTTTTATTAATGAATGCATTTTCACTGATCTTATTATCAGGATGCAGCGATGATGGTAAGGTGACGGACAGCGACCTTGCACTCCTTAAAACGACACATCCCCCTGCAGTATTAATTGATAAGAATACAAAGGAAAATTTGGATTTAGTCCAAAACATTGAGCATGACGTTGAAAAAATGAAAGAACTTTATGATGTTGCAGTGGTTAAGAGCAATGGAGATACACTAGTTGCTTATAAAGTGAAGCACCTGCAGCGTTTTCACATGAAGAAAATTGAAAAAAACATGACAAAAATGCTTGAGGAGAAATATCCTGACGAGAACTTCATTGTCTCAAGCGATTATAAAATATTTATTGAGGCAGTAGAACTCCAGGAAAAAATGAAAAATCCCGATTTTACAGACAAAAAGGCTAAAAAAAAGCTTGATAAAATCATAAAGCTAAAAAATGAAATGACATAGGAGGGAGCGGGAGTCATGAGCAAAAAAGGGAATAAAACTCCGGAACAGCAGCAATATGAGAAGCTTGAGCAGAAACATGAGCTTAAACGCCCGGTCCTGAAAAATTGTATTCGTGCTTTCTGGGTGGGAGGTCTCATCTGTACTGTTGGGCAGGCAATAACGTATTTTTATATCTATTTCTTTAATTTCACCGAACAGACAGCCGGAAATCCAACTGTTGCTACAATGATTTTTATATCCATGCTGCTGACAGGCTTTGGCGTGTATGACCGTTTAGGCCAGTTCGCCGGAGCTGGCAGCGCCGTTCCTGTAACAGGCTTTGGGAATGCTGTGATTTCTGCTGCTATTGAGCATCGAACGGAAGGTTTTGTGCTGGGGGTAGGCGGGAATATGTTCAAGCTCGCTGGATCAGTAATTCTTTTTGGTGTATTTTCGGCTTTTGTAGTAGCCCTGATAAAAACGCTATTAATTATTTGGGGGGTTATTTAATGCTAAAGGGAAAACAATCCTGGGTCTTTCAAAACCTCCCGGTCATTGCAGCAGCCGGTGTTTCAGGCGGGCCTTTTGAGGCAAATGGCAATCTGTCAGAGGATTTTGATGTTCTTCATGATGATTTATGGATGGGTGAAGACTCTTATGAGAAAGCACACCGGATCCTTTTGGAAGAGGCGGGGCAAACGGCCTTAAATAAAGCAAATGTTCAAAAGGAGGATGTCCAGTTTTATATTGCAGGGGATTTAATTAATCAGATAACACCTTCAAGTTTAAGTGCAAGAACGATTCAAATCCCTTATTTCGGAATTTTTGGAGCTTGTTCAACTTCAATGGAAGGACTTGCGCTGGCATCCTTCATTGTTAATTACCGGGGTGCTGATTACGTTTTGACAGGTGCCTCCAGTCATAATGCCGCTGTTGAAAAGCAATTTAGATACCCGACAGAGTACGGTGGCCAAAAGCCTCCAACAGCCCAATGGACAGTAACTGGTGCAGGTGCGGCTCTGATATCCGCGAAAGCAGCTGGACCCAATTTGCCGGTTACCACTTCAGCCACAATCGGCAAAGTAATCGATATGGGTCTGACAGACCCTTTTAATATGGGAGGAGCCATGGCGCCTGCAGCAGCAGATACCATTACTGCACATTTTAAGGACATGCAGCTCGATCCATCCCATTACGATTTGATTGTCACAGGGGATCTTGGAAAAATTGGCCAGGAAACTGCTTATGAACTGCTCACAAATAATGGATTGAAAATAGACAGGGAGAAATTTAAAGATTGCGGATTAATGATTTATAAAGAGGATCAGCCAGTCCAGTCCGGAGGGAGCGGTGCAGGGTGCTCGGCATCTGTCCTGTACGGACATCTTTTGAATCAAATGAAGCGAGGGGCTTACAGAAGAATCCTTGTTGTCGCAACAGGCGCCTTATTATCGCCATTGACATTCCAGCAGAGTGAAAGTATTCCCTGTATTGCCCATGCTGTTTCTATAGAAATGACTTAGAGGAGGAATTTGTATGCTGCCTATGTTTTTCTGGGCTTTTGTTATTGGAGGCTTATTTTGTGTATTTGGCCAAATAATGTTTGATGTTTTTAAGCTGACACCAGGCCATACATTAAGTCTTTTAGTTGTAATCGGAGCTGTTCTGGATGGTGTGGGACTCTATGAACCACTTGCAGATTTTGCCGGGGCAGGAGCGACAATCCCGATAACCAGTTTTGGCAATTCCCTTGTCCATGGAGCCCTTCAGGAAGCAGATCAGCATGGACTTGTCGGCGTATTGACAGGAATGTTCGAAGTAACCAGCTCCGGTATTTCAGCAGCAATCATCTTTGGTTTTATCGGTGCACTAATTTTCAAGCCTAAAGGCTAAAAGACATAGGAAAGTACACAGGAATGCACTTTTAATTTATTTAAAACAAGCCCTTATTTCTATCTGAATGAATAAACCAAGCCTGTCTTGGGAGCTTGCCCATACACCCTGCTTATTTATCACATAATGTGTAGGGAGAAATCCAAGTGAGGTGAGAGGCATGGGCTATGGCTATGGAGGCTGCGGATATGGCGGGGGCTATGGAAATACGTTTGTTTTAATCGTCGTCCTATTCATTTTACTCATTATCGTCGGAGCAAGTTTCTATAACTAGATTGTAAAGAGCTGACTCAGAACCGGCAGCAGGTTTTGTGTCGGCTTTTTTGCATATAATGTACATAAAGTGAAACTTCAATCAGTGGGGGTGTTCTTTATCCCCACTGATTGTTAGTTGAACCAATCGGGCCTTATGGGCAGTTTGACCCTCACTTATCCTCCTTTGATTCCTCTTAGTCTTGAAGTGGGGGACTTACTGCCCGTTAGACTGCGATAAATGATTAATTCATTTCACGTTTTCCGCCCACCTTCATAAGATATAAAAGAGTAAATGGAGGAGCGTGATTGAACAGGATGGATAACAACTTTTTTAAAAACCTTGAAAAGAAAACAGGGGTAAATATGAAGGATGTATTTGAACTGGCCGGCTCTTTGCAGAATGCAAATTTTAAAGATGAAAAAACAGTGAGAAATGTAATCAAAAGGGTATCGCAAATTGCAAACAAACCAGTCTCTAAGGAAATGGAAGATAAGATTGTCAAATCGGTCGTTGCGGATGGAAAACAGCTTGACTTTAATACAATTTCCCAGATGATTAATAAAAAATAACAGAAGGGCCTGGCCATGTTGCAGCCAGGTCTTCTGTTATTTTTCGCCTTTGTTCCTGCCGCTTCTTGTGATGGGGGCAAGGAACCTTGATGAATATGCCTTCCGTCCGCGCCTTTTTTCCGGCACAGATATATACAGGTCATTCCTGGCCCTTGTTACGGCAACATACATTAACCTTCGTTCTTCCTCTAATGGGGCAGACTCACCTGAACGGTAAGCTTCCAGTGCATGTTCATGCGGGAGGTTTCCTTCTACTGCACCAGCCACATATACTACATTATATTCAAGCCCTTTTGCACGGTGGATAGTGCTTAATGTAATGGCATTATCATTATTCCTGCTGAGGCGCTTGATTTCTTTGTTCATCGCTCTCATATGTTCAGTATGTTCCAGAAACTCTTTAAGCGACTGGAAATTACGCGCAGCGACCTTTAAGTCCTTTATATCATCAGAGCCTTTATCCATTTTATTGCCCTCATTGCCCCGTTTTTTTATAAAGTCCTGGAATCCCAATTCTTTTTCAACCGTTTCAATAGCGGTGATGGGAGTAAGCCCTGATATTGATCTGGTAACAGGGATCACTTTTTTTAATTTGCTTTCCTGAAAAGCAAAGCCTGTTTTTATAAACTTCAGGCTTTCGAGCAATGAGCAATCCTGCAGGATGCTTTCTGCCTTAATATCCTGAAGAACGGATTGTTTAACAAACAGAGACGGCAGCATATCTTTCAAAGCATTCTGGTCATCCTCATTTACCGCCAGCTTTAGAAAAGCAAGCATGCTTCGAACAATAAACCGATCATAAAATGATTCGGCATCCTGATCCAATTTAAAGGGAAGGCTGGAATTGGCCAGCCGCTCAAAAATGGCTCTGCTCCCGGTATGGGTACGGAATAATACTGCAAAATCCCGCGGTTCATAACCATCTTCAATTTTTCCCTGGATATCAGTCAGGATCATCGTAGCTTCTTCTTCCTCATCATAAGGAAAAAAGAGGAAGGGGTGCTGTCCGCCGGAAAACTGAGCACTCATGCTCTTGGGACGTCTATACTTATTCGGAGAAATGATTTGATTTGCAGCTGAGACAATCTCATGAGCAGAGCGGTAATTCTGATTCAAGGTTATTACTTTAGCACCAGGGAAATCTTTCTCGAAATCCAAAAGATATTGGGGATCACTTCCTCTGAAGGCATATATAGATTGATCATCGTCTCCCACTGCACAGACATTTTTTGTTTTATCAGACAGCATTTTCATTAGCTCATATTGAACACTATTAATATCCTGGAACTCATCAATCAGGAAATACTGAAAGCGATTTTGATATTGATCAAGAATCTCAGGTTCTTCCAGAAAAAGGGCATGGCAGCCTGTGAGCATATCATCAAAATCAAATAATTCCCTTTTTGTTTTTGTTAGTTCATATCTTTGATAAAGAATCGCGGTTTGTTCCTCCCAATCATTTTTTGGGTTAACCTTTCCAGGCATAATAAGAGAATTTTTCCAATAGCTGATCTGCTGGAGGGCAAGGTCAAAGGCAAATTCCTTTTCATCGAGCTTAAAGTCTTTGCTGGATTCTTTAATAATCTGTTCACGCTGCCATTCTTTATTAAGGAGATGGCCTGAGCCCCATTTTTCCGGATTGTGGAAAGAAAGGATCCGATAAAATAAGCTGTGAAAAGTGCCGGAAACGATTTGCCTGACCTTTCGGGCATCCATTCCGGGGTATTGGGTAAGGCGATCCTTCATTTCAGCTGCAGCCTTAGCTGTAAATGTAACGAGCATGATTGATTTAGGGTCGATATTTTTCTCGCGAAGCATAAAAGCAGTCCGTGTTGTTAAAACACGGGTTTTTCCGCTGCCTGCACCTGCCAGAACGAGGAGTGGCCCATCTAGATGAGACACAGCCGCTGCCTGCTGTTTATCCAAGAAGACACCTGCTTGTGAAAGAGACTTTAGGTATTCATCTGGGAAATTGGGACTGACAGTGCCTTCTTGGATATAGGGAGGGATATTTTTTGCCGGCTGAGCTTTTTTAAAGGCAGATTCGATTTCTTTTACTGCAGCTGAAGCAATTGACCTTGAAACAGGGATTTTAAATCCATTTCTTTCTATATATTCTTCAGTCTCAGTCTGGCTTGATTCGGGGTTGAAAATTACATCTTTGCACGTTCTGCTGCTTTGCTGAATATGATAAAAATGAGGTTCATCCAGAATTCCCAAATACAAACGGACGGAAGCTCCGCAATCAGGGCAGTACAGCTTTCCTTTTTTGCCTTCTTCGTAAATATGCTGAAAACTTTCTCTGTTCAGCTGTTCCAGATTCACAGTCTTATTATGTAACTTTGCTGTTTTCATAAAAAATACCCCATTATAAATAAATTGCCGAGTTTAACCATACTATTTTTCTTTTGGCTCTATTCGTATATATTGTTGTTTTTGGCCTATCATTGTCCGTTGATTTCCGCTCCATGATGCTCGCTTTCCGCGGGGCGGGCGGTGAGCCTCCTCGACGCTGCGCGGCTGCGGGATCTCACCTTTCCCGTTACTCCCGCAGGACGTTGAATATGCTTCCTCGGATAAACCATCGCTCGAAGAAAATGCGATAGCATTTTCGAGGATCTCGCACCTTCCGCTACAATCAACTCAGTAAATAAGATACAAAAAGCAACAACCTTTTGAAAACAGCCGTTCTTTTTAACAACAAGACAAAATTAATCATAACAAACCCGTAAAGGATTCTAAAGTGCTTTTCTGTTTAAAATTTCATGGAAACGGGTACATAAAATTATATACAGTTACGTATTGTCTTAATAATAAGATAAAACATAGTCGAAAGGGGATTATTCATGGGCTACATTCTGCCTGTAACTTCATATCAATATAATCAGTATGCAGAAAGAGAAATTGGCACAAAGTATGATCCTTTCCGCTTCGTGCCAGTTGCCAGGATATCAGCACAATCCAATGAAAAAGCTTTCCGTCACGAACTTCCCCTTGATATTCAAGGAAGGTCGACTAAATCAATTACTAAAGAGCGGGAAGACACCCAAACACGCAACTCAAGGAAGAAAGCAGAAGAAACATATGGAGAGCTGACAGGAAAAGGGCGTTTTATTAGTGAGTGCATATAAGAAAGAGGCATCAGGCAGAAAAAGGAGAGGCTTAGTACGTTTGCACGTGCAATGCCTCTCCTTTTTTCCATTCAGCATACAGAACATCTTTGACACTGCTCGCTCCGTATTTTTTTATTTCATTCTTTAGTATTGTTTCGTCCCAATTAATGCTTTTAAGATTATCCCAAACCACCTCTCCGTCTAAAATTAATGTTACAGGCAGTTCTGCATTATAAATTGGGAGATTCAAATCCTGAATGGTTGGTGTCGCGTATAGCGGTTTTTTTAATGCGCTGACCGTTCCATCTGTTTCCAGAATGGCATATTCACATTCCCTGATTGAAAAAACATCCTTTGATCGGAGGAGGTGCTGCAGCTGATTGAGATCGAGGTGATTTTTCTTCAGTTCTTCAAAAATAATTTTCCCCTTTTTTATAACTATCGAGGGCTCACCTTCAAGAAGCTTGCGAGCCCGTTTATATTTCTGAGTAATGATTTCCGTAGCGTAAATTAAAGTTCCCCATACTGTAACAGCAAAGAAAATTTCGGGTATTCCGGTCTCCTGGTCGTATAAAGCATTGCCAACCAGCTCGCCTAGCACGATGGCTGAGATAAAATCAAAAGGAGTAATTTGTGTAATTTGTGTTTTTCCCAGGAGTTTCGCCATAATAAACAAGAAAATATATCCTACCACAAGTACACTTAAGATATGTAAATATTCCATTCAAACCACTCCTTAGAATGCTGTATCGCAAATAGTGTTTGCAGAAAGCCCGAAAATTATTGCATATAAGTTTCAAAGCAGCTTCTAACGCGTTTTGTCTGCAATGAGGCATCAAAAAAGCTCCCGCCATCATGGCTGGAGCTTGTCCGTTATATCGTTTTCTTCATTGTACGGTGCGGGATTCCGGCATCCATAAATTCTTCAGAGATCACCTTATAGCCCAGTTTTTCATAAAAAGGGATGGCCTGAGTCTGGGCATTTAATTTTAAGGCAGACAATCCTTGTTTTAAAGCATGTTCCTCAATTTTATCCATTATTGCTTTTCCGGATCCGCTCTTGCGGTGCTCCTTCAATACGCAAATTCTTTCCACTTTGCCATTGCCGTCAACTGTGCGAAACCTTCCGGCACCTGCTGGCATGCCATTATTATAAAGTACAAAATGGACTGCTTCGTCCTCGAACTGATCGATTTCCTCTTCTTCAGGAACATTTTGCTCGCTGACAAAAACGTGTTTCCTTACTAAGAAAGCATCTTGCAGTTCTTGCTCAGATGTTACAACTTTTACTTCCATTTCACTATTCCTTTCCTAGCCTGAATGTTTCATATACGGTCCATGAACCATTTTCCAGCTGATACAGAAGATGAAAACGGTCGACAACCTCTTCATGGTTTACAGGCTGCATTCTTAAGCTCCCATAAACATCAGAATGTTCGTCGTTGGAGAGTTTTTGCCCGATGGTAATATGGGGTACAAAATTATATTCTGGTGCTTCTCCGCTAATATGATCATTCAGTTCAACGTGTAATTCTTCGAGCTGGGCTGAGGGCTCAATTTTGAAATAAATAACATTGTTGACAGGCTGGAAAGAGCTGATTTTTGATGCGTTTATTTGAAATGGATCGTGTTTCTTAGCTATTCCATAAAGTGTTTCTGTCAGCCGCTTAATTTCTTCTTCAGTTGCTTCAAAGCGCGATCGTAAAGTTATATGCGGAGAAATTAGAGCATAATGCGGATCATACCGCTTTCTATAAGAATTAGCCAAATCCTGCAGCTTTTTTGACGGGAAAATAACGATGCCGTAATTAGTCTCCATACAACAACCTCCATGTATTAATAATTTTTATAATTAGCAGGCTAAACTGAATTAACAACACTTTGTTGAACCATTATAGCAAATTTTCTAAATTCATTATATAATTATACCTTTTTTCCCAATAAAAAGCAGTGAGCTTTGGTAACCTTTTTATAGTGGAAGAATAGTTCTTTTCACTCAAATTCCAGTTAAAACATAAACTTTAATGCTCTTTTTAAATCAGGCTGCCAGTATGTCCATGTATGATCTCCATCGAATTCATCATAGAAGTAGGGGAATTGTCTTTGCTTAAACAAATTGGAAAGCTCCTGATTTGGAGTAAGAAAATCTTTCTCTTCCCCTCCTGTGGTTTTTACAGATGTCTCGCCTTTCCCGATAACATGATAAATATTAAGAAGGTGAGGCTGCGTAAATTCCTCTACTGCTTTAGCTACGGAGTTATTAACAAAAGGTGATTGAAGTATTAACCTCCCGAAAGTATTAGGGTATTGAAGGGCCGCCATTAAGGAAACAGTTGCAGCAAGGGAGTCTCCCATAAGGGCTCGTCCCATTCCCATTTGATAAGTAGGGAATTCCCGGTCAAGGTATGGAACCAGTTCATGTGCAAGGAAACGGATATATGCATTATGCTGTTCACCATCCGGATGATATTTCTTCCATCTATCCTTGACGTTTTTATAAGGAACACCAACAATAATGATGTTTTCGATTTCTTTTCCATCTAACAATTCATCAGCGATGCGTCCGACTCTTCCCAGCTGGAAGTAATCTTTCCCGTCCTGGGCTATAACAACAGTGTATTTATATAAAGGCGAAAAGGAAGCGGGCAAATAAATGAGCAGTTCAACTTCTTCACCCAGTTCTTTGCTTTGAATACTGATATCCTGTATTGATCCTCTAGGGTAATTCATAATGTCTGTTCCTCCGTTTAGTCTTTATGTAAGAGTTTACATAATGATTTTACCATATATATATAGGAATTGCTTTTTACATGCATTCTCATTCATATACCGCCATGCAATTTATTGGAGCAAGTAAATTTCCGTAACTTAATGGAGCTAGGAATCATTTGACAATTCTAATAAGGTTTATGTTAGTATATAATTGATAAAATCTAATCTTTAAAAGGGGGAAATAGGATGAAAAAGAGAAGTATATTCCTGGCCACAGCACTGCTTTTAGCACTTTCTATGGTTCTTGCAGCCTGCGGCGGCGGAAAAGATGAAGGCGGCGGCGATGGAGAAGGCGGCACAGACAAGCCTAAGTTCATGAGCATCGTGACTGGTGGAACAGGCGGTACATACTATCCGCTTGGCGGATCATTCGCTGAGATTATTTCTGATGCTACAGGCATTGATACAAATGCTGAAGTTTCAGGTGCATCTGCAGAGAACATGAACACATTGAAAGATGGCAATGCAGAGATTGCATTCTCTCAAACTGACATTGCTTCATATGCGCAAGAAGGTAAATTAATGTTTGAAGGTGCAGCAGTTGACAATGTAAGTGCGATCGGCACACTCTATCCTGAAACGATCCAGGTCGTTACTACTGCAAAATCTGGAATTAAGTCTATTGAAGACTTGAAAGGCAAGAAAGTTTCAATTGGAGCTCCTGGTTCAGGAACTGCTGCGAATGCAGAACAGATCCTTGAAGTGCATGGAATCAAATTTGATGACATTCAAAAACAGGACCTTTCTTTTGATGAGTCAACTGCCGGAATTCAGGATGGAACGATTGATGCGGCATTCGTTACAGCAGGAACTCCTACAGGTGCTGTAGAAGGACTTTCTGCAACTGAAGATGTTGTGATTGTTCCGATTGAGCAGGATAAAATCGATGCATTAATTGAGAAATACCCTTACTATGTACAGGATGAAGTGCCATCTGGAACATATAAGCTTGCAGAAGCTGTACCGACAGTAGCAGTACAGGCAATGCTTGTTGTTTCAAATGACCTTTCAGAGGATGTAGTTTACGATGTTACAAAAGCAATTTTTGAGAACCTTGATAAAGTTACACATGCCAAAGGAAAAATGATTAAGGCTGAAAATGCTGTCAAAGGTACTGGCATTGAACTGCATCCAGGTGCTAAAAAGTACTTTGACGAAAAAGGCTTTAAAGCTGAATAATTTTACAAAAACATAATCCAATGATGAAATTTGGCCGGCTGTAAAACCTTTTAAGGTGATTGCGCCGGTCAATTAATTTTTAAAAGAAATGGCAATCAATTGTAAAAGATGACAATATTTTTTAGGTGGAGGTTCCATGAACTTTAATAAGCCAGGGAATAAAAAAGCGGTCCTGGCACTCCTCGTAATCTTAACCATCGCAATCATGTTCTTCATACCCATTAAGCAGGCAGTGGTTTTTGAGTATCAAAACAAAGGAAAGGTGATTGCTTATTTCCCGATTAAAGAGGACAGAACTTTTAAATTGCAGTATACGCACTCCATCCACCTTACTGACGTTGTAGAAAGCTATACTATAACCGGGGATGGCAATATTAAATTGTTCGAACTCATGTATGAGGACTTTGCCATCGGCATGCCAGAGAATGCTTCAAATGGAGAAACATTTGAACAAAAGGACGGCAAATATTATATTAAGAATATGAAAAGGGTTTTTCCTTCATTTGACTTAAGACTGGGTAAGGTGAGAGCGAATCACAGATTGATCCTGAAAGGCGAAAAATATGTCCTTTCAGATTATATCGAGCCTGGTACATGGGTAAGGATAAAGGCAAAAAAAATAAACTTAATCGAGGTGTTGAAAGGAGTGAATATCCTTGGAAAATAGAGGGGAAACTTTATCTCTTGAGGAGCAGCAGAAATTGCTGGAAAAATACGATCCAGAGGCTGGTACAAGGAAATTAGGAGGAGTATTAGGCTGGATCGTCTTTTTTGGGCTTTTAGCATTTTCACTGTTCCATTTATATACAGGGGTTTTCGGGATGCTTACAGCCCAGCTGCAGCGTTCGATTCATTTAGGCTTTGCATTAGCCCTAATATTTCTATTATTCCCTGCAAGGAAGAAAGACAGGGGACGAAAGCATAAAGTTGAATGGTACGATATCATTTTAGCTATATTGGGTATTGCGGTAGGAGCTTATTGGCCGCTTTTTATTGATGAAATTGTCATGAGGGCTGGCCGTCTGACCGAGATAGATTTTTATGTAGGACTAATTGCGGTTCTTCTGGTACTGGAAGCGACCAGGCGAGCGGTTGGACTTCCAATAACCATTATTGCCGTCATTTTTCTTGCCTATGCTATGTTCGGGCCATATATGCCTGCATTTTTGGCGCACCGCGGTCTTGATTTAGAAAGATTGGTGCAGACCATGTTCTTTACGACCGAGGGAATCCTGGGTACCCCATTAGGCGTATCTGCTACGTTTATATTCCTATTCTTGTTATTTGGTTCATTCCTTGTAAAAACGGGTGTAGGGCAGTATTTTAATGATTTGGCTGTATCCATCGCCGGAAAGAGAACTGGCGGACCGGCGAAGGTTGCAATTTTCTCAAGTGCTCTACAGGGAACAATCAGCGGTAGTTCTGTAGCTAACGTAGTAACTTCAGGCTCTTTTACCATCCCAATGATGAAAAAGCTGGGTTACAAGAAAGAATTCGCCGGCGCAGTTGAAGCGACTGCATCAACCGGCGGCCAGATTATGCCTCCAATCATGGGTGCTGCTGCATTCCTGATGGTTGAGTTTATTGGCGGCGGCATTACATACTGGGATATTGCCAAGGCAGCTGCTATTCCAGCCCTTCTATATTTTGCCGGGGTCTGGATAATGACTCACTTTGAAGCAAAACGTGTAGGACTTAGAGGGCTGAAAGATGAAGAGATGCCTAACCGTAAGGAAGTATTGAAGAAGATTTATCTGCTGCTGCCGATTTTGGCAGTTATCATCCTGCTAATGAGCGGAATGAGTGTAATACGTGCAGCTCTTTGGTCAATTGTAATAACGATTGCAGTAAGTATGATTAGCAAGGAAACGCGCATTGGATTCAGAGATGCTATCGATGCTTTAGTTGATGGTGCACGAACAGCTTTGGGCGTTGCTGCAGCAACTGCTGCGGCAGGTATTATTGTTGGGGTAGTTGTAAAGACAGGTCTTGGATTAAAGATGGCGAATGGCCTCCTTGATCTTTCAGGCGGACTGTTGATCCCGACTTTGATGCTGACAATGGTTGCAGCGATTATCCTTGGAATGGGATCACCAACAACTGCAAACTATGTTATTACATCAACTATAGCTGCCCCAGCAATCATTCTTCTGGGCGTACCTGATTTATCTGCTCACTTATTTGTATTCTACTTCGGTATTGTGGCAGATGTCACACCTCCAGTTGCTCTTGCAGCATTTGCAGCGGCTGGTGTATCCGGAGGAGATCCGATAAAGACAGGAGTAACAGCTTCCAAGCTTGCCATCGGTGCTTTTATTATTCCATACATGTTTGTTCTGTCACCGGAGCTATTGATGATCGATACAACCTGGTATTACTTAATCTGGGTAGTATTCACCGCTTTAGCAGGTATGATGGCAATTGGCGCTGGTGTAATTGGCTACTGGCTGCGTAAGTTGAATATTCTTGAAAGACTGCTTGGAATTGCAGGTGGCCTGCTGCTTATTTATCCTGAAGGGGTTACTGATATTGTAGGATTAGTTATCTTTATCCTGTTAATTGCATTGCAGGTTTTCATAAAAAAAGACGATCAGCCCAAGCAGCAAACAGCTTAACTTGATAAAAAAAGCTTGCGCGCTGGAGCCGGGGGATTCCCGAAGTACAAAAAATAAATAAATATATATAAGAGAGGAAGGATGCTCAATGAGATCCTTCCTTTTTGCTTCTGCTGTGGGTCTGTCAGGCACCTTGGTCGCTATGGCCGATAGAAAGAGAGGCACTGACGTAATCTTCTTCGCTGCTGGTTAATAGAACAGTGAATGTACCGGGTTCATCGCCTTCATATACTTCTTCACTGAGGGTTTCTTTTAATAGTTTGCTTTTATACTCTATGATTTCACGCTGGTTATTATCATCTCTAACTCTGTTAACTTCCTCAGCATCTTTTGGAATCCTTTTTTCGATAAATGCAAGAACCTCTTCATTACTCATCTTTTTTTCCATATCCTCAAATTGCAGCTCAACATTAACAGCGCGATGGGTTTGAAACTCTACCAGCATACTGTCTCCGTTAAAGCGGGCAATCTCCTCGTTGTTTTTATTTTCACCATAAGCCTCTCTGAAAAGGTCTCGAGTGTCTCCTAAGCCAACTTCTTCAGTTATTCTTTTGTTGTCTTCGGGTGCTTCCTCCGTTTCTGCCCGCTGTTCTTCGGTAGAAGGGTTATTTTTGTCTTCTTCTTCTACAATTTGCTCTTCAGTCTGATTACAGCCTGCCAGTAAAAGGCTGCCTGCAAACAATGCAGTAATTATTGAGTTATATCTCATAAAATCCTTCCTTTCTTAATCATGTGGAATTTTAGGGTCTAATCCCAGTTAGAGAATATATACCCCAAAGGGAGCAGGATAATCGGGAAGGAGGCATAATAAAAAGCCGTACTTCTTCTGTGAAATACAGCCTTAATGCATGAAGTGAACTTGTCTTTTAGCTGATCTGGCGAGCCTTCTTTTCGGGTAAAATGGACATAATGTGATTCAAATTAAAGATACGCATTTGTTTTCTATATAAACAATAGGCTAAAATCGTGCTGCCTCGAAGTTCTTTGATTAATATTTTTCTTTGTGTAAATGAATTGCGTTTGGAGAGATAAATAATTTCCACAGGCTTTCTCTCTTCCATAGCTCGATAAAGAATTCCTTTCATAGAGAAATCCCCCCTTACTTTTATTTACATTATAAACGAACGTGTGTTCTTAATCAAGTGAAATGCGAGAATTTGTTCGTATAAAAAAAGACTCCACAAATGAAGTCTTTTAAATAATCTTTAATCCCTTATCTTTTAAGTGATTTAGAAGGACAGTCCCATATTGTATGGCATAGCCTAAAAAGATGGCTACGAATAATGTGCCCAATCCGACAGGGCCGCCTAAGAGTAGGCCAATAGCCAATGCTAAAAACTCATTAAGGATACGAGCGGACTTCATGCTGATCTTGAACCTTTTGGAAGTTGCGATCATTAATCCATCAATAGGACCGCTGAATAGCTGCGGACGGATATAGATAGATACTCCGAACCCCAGAAGTATAATACCAGTAAAGAAGGAAAGTATCTGATAGGGAAAGTGTGCAACGGTGAAGCCGCTAAAAACAAGCTCCATCCAAAAATCGATCCCCAGACTCGCTAAGATGGTCCCAATGAAAGATTTAAACTGCGGTTTTTCCCAGGTGAGCAGGGCATTGAAAAATATAAGGGATGCCGTGACCAGGAATGACCATGTTCCAATGGTGAGACCGAATTGATTGAAAAGCCCAACATAAATAGTGTCCCAGGCACCTGCACCAAGATTGGATAAGATGATTAATGAAACACCTAGAGTGAGAATTAAATAACCTGCAATTATTTGAATGAATGTAGTGTGTTTAATCATGTAGAATCCTCCCCAATACATATTACAGCATTTAAATAATTACTCAAGGGGAAGAAAACATCCATTAAGTGCCATTAAGATTAAATAAATCTTTAAAAAACAGCTCCCGATACAGGGAGCTGTTCAATGATACTTATACCTTAATATCAATTTTTGCATTTTTCTTCAATTCTTCTACATGCTTAACGAGCATTTCCTGCTGTTTTTGCTGTTCGAGCTGCTGTTTGATCTGCGGTTTTACTTCTTCCAATTTAGGGGGCTCCTGTCCTTCAGCACCACCCTGGCTGGCATATTCTTCATAGAATTTCTGAATTTCAGCATCTGTAACTTTCTCAGGTTTAATCTCGCCATCGATGTATTTCGTATATTTAATATTGTTGGCAATTTCCGTCTCTAATGAATCGGGGTTAAGGCCAGCCTGTTTCATTGCTGTTTCGAATTCCTTATCATCCTTGAATTGTCCTTTTGTTTCTTCGAGCTGCTTTTTGACTTCATCATCCGAAGCTTTATAGCCTTTTTTATCAGCCTCCTGGAGAAGAAGTGTCTGGCCCACTAAACTGTCAAGTGTCTGTTTCTTAATTTTTTCTGCAGCATCCTTGGAAGTAGGGTCTTGTCCCATTTGCTGATACATCATTTGTGATGAAGTAAGCACACTGTTATACTCGCGTCCAAGAATTTTCTGGTCATTGACAATTGCAACAGTCTTTTCTTCATCAAGCTTTTGTTTGTCCATTTTCTTTTGCATTTCTTCCATTTGCTTCTGCTGGTCCTGCTGATCAGTTTCCCCTGTTTTCGGTTCTTCTTTCTTATCTGCACTCTTGCTTTCATCATCGGCTCCACAAGCAGCTAAAACGGCAGATAGTAATACTAGTAAAAAGGGATACATTAGTTTCTTCATTTGTATTTCTCCTTCCGTAACCCTGTATAGTTTGATTAAACTAACAAAGGAATCATATAGAGGGCATTATAAAGCATATAATCTTAAAAAGATACCTTTAAGGTACAAAAGCCGAATTTGTAAAGGGACTGTAATCTTGTTATAAAGTTCCTAACCTGATAGTTTATTGATAAAATATAGGTATTGACTTTTAAGTTAAAAAGAAGTATATTTTATATTGTCCCCGATACAGGGAAATATACATAACGATTCCGTAGCTCAGCTGGGAGAGCGCTACCTTGACAGGGTAGAGGTCGCTGGTTCGAACCCAGTCGGAATCATACTTAAATTGTCTGGCTGCCGATAGCCGGGCATTTTTTTGTTCACAGGGAATTTGTCTTTTGAACTGAGAACTCCTGCGATGTTTTAACGAAACAGTGATAGGGAATCGTTAAAATATAAAAATTCACAAAATAATTTTTTTTGAAAATCTATGCTATAATTTTATTGTGAAATTACAAGAGTTAGGGGATATTTCTATGTTGAAAGATCTGTTTATAGGCCTTTCCCAAAACGAATTTCTGAATAGCGCTGCAAAGAAATATGGTTTGAAATTGGGAGCGCAGAATGTAGTTGCGGGAACAAATTTAGATGAAGCAATTCAGAGCATAAAAGAGCTTAATGCTCATGGCATCTCTTGTACTGTTGATAACCTCGGGGAATTTGTATATAAAAAAGAAGAGGCGGCAGAAGCGAAAAAACAAATAATAGAAGTGATAGAGGCCATTCATGAAAATCAGGTGGATGCACATATCTCTTTAAAGCCTTCTCAATTAGGCCTTGATATTGACTACTCTTTCTGCCTTGAAAATGTTAGGGAGATAGTAGAGAAAGCAAGCCATTATGGTATTTTTGTGAATATGGATATGGAAGACTCTAAGCGTTTGCAGCCTTCCTTTGACATTTTGGATGAATTATCCAAAGAATACAATAACTTCGGTACAGTTATTCAGGCCTATTTCCTGGATGCTGAAGAAGACCTGAAGAAATATCAGAATTTCCGGCTGCGGATTGTAAAAGGTGCTTACAAGGAGCCTGAAGAAATTGCTTATCAGGACAAAAATGACATTGACGCTAACTTTATTAAATTAATAGAATGGCATCTGCTGAATGGCAAATTTACGTCAATTGCAACACATGACCATAATGTAATTAATCATGTAAAAGATTTTGTAAGGGCTAACAATATCCCTAAAGATAAATTTGAATTCCAAATGCTCTATGGCTTCCGCAAGGATATGCAGCTGAAGCTTGCTGGTGAAGGCTATAATTTCTGCACATATGTTCCTTTTGGACATGACTGGTACGGCTACTTCATGAGGCGCCTGGCAGAACGGCCGCAGAACTTAAACCTTGTTGCCAAGCAGGTATTTACTAAGAAAACGAATACTGTGATTGGTGTAGCAGCAGGAGCTTTCCTATTAGGCAGATTGACAAAAAAGCGAAAAAAATAATGAGCAAGAGCCTCCCTAAGTTAAGTAAGCAGGGAGGCTTTTTCTATTTCAAAAGGAATTTTTGATTGGAATTGCGAATCTTATTTTAATAAATATTTTAGAATGAGAGGATAGGGAACGGAAATGGACTTGCAGCTGAAACCTGTTACAGAGAAAAATTTTTTTGAGATTATTAATTTAAAATCTGAGGAAGAGCAGGAAAAGAAGTTTCAAATTTTCGAAAGGTTTGTCGGTTCCAATGCTTTTTTCATTGCTCTGGCTTCAGTCAACGGCTGGACATGTAAAGCTATATACGATAGCGAATCATTAATTGGGTTTGCGACTCATGGTCTGGATAAAGAGCATGACCGCTATGAACTTGTCAGCCTTATGCTTGGACATCAATTTCAGGGGAAAGGCTATGGTATACCGGCTATTAAACTTGTAATTGAGGAAATGAAAGAGAAGTATAGGTGTAATGAAATCTACCTATCTGTCATCAAGGAGAATGAGCCGGCCATTCGTGTTTATGAGAAAGTTGGTTTTGAACCGACAGGTGAGATTTTTCAGGCCTTTCATCCAGAACCGGTATACAGGCTGACGGTCTAAAGAAAATCCCTGACTCCATTGTCAGGGAATTCTTATGGCTACATTTTAATTTCCACTCCATAATAAACGGAAATGATAGGTTTGTTTGTGCAATTAAAAATAACTCGGGAATATTTGGGATGGACCGGATACGATGTTAAAAATCAAGTCGATGTGCATCTCATGTTTATTTTCGTGCCAGCCGGCAATTTTGCCTTTAACCGTTACTTCCTGAATCCTTCTAGTCTGCTAATTCCAAAGTGTCATAAGCCCTTTGTTTATGAGAAAGTCATAACCTTAATTGCGGACATACGCCGAACTGTTGAAATCACCGATAAAGATGGCGGGTTCGTCTTTTGGTGCATGTGCAAGAAGAGATTCAGCCTGAAATTTAAAGGATTCTTCTTCATCTTCCCACCAGCCAAGGTGATAAGAATAAAAGTTAATTGGAATGTTTTTGTAAACTAATTTAACACCAACAATTTTCTGTGTCTTCCAGTGTGCCTGGTCTTTATTTTCGGTAATAAAGAAGGGAAATTCCTCTTTTATTTCATACTACCGTGGCCTCGTAATTACCTAACATGCCAGACTTTAGTCAAAATATGCCGCCTGTAATTCTATTAATTAGAATGAATGCAATAAGAGCTGCGAGCGCTCCGCCTGCATGTTCCTTTGCCCAGGAACCGCCAATTGCAACTGCAAATAAAATATGAAGGTTTGTAATAATGGCCCATCCGATATCCTCCAGAACTCTTGAGATCGATTGCGCAAATGCATGTCAGTATCCGTCATGCCAACAAGCTTGCCAAGTGAAATCATTATACCGGCAGCTGGCATTACGGGCACTGCTACAAGTAATGCCTTCCTAAACTTTTGCCAGAAATCAAAAGAAAATAATTTTTTCATTGTTCTTCTATCCCTTATTGTATGGTCTTTCATAAAAGTGCTAACAAACCATCCCTATATTCGACGAAAAAAGATTCGATGAATGCATGGATTTCTTATATGAAAATACTATTTAGTTTTATTATTTTCTTAAAATGGGCAGGAAAATGAAGCAATCGTTTGCGTAATATTGTTTGAGAGACGTTTAAGTATATCGAAGTACTTACCAATGTTAAATAGTTATTAAATCATCCATCTATAAGAAAGTAACTTAGTGTATTCTATGGTTGTTCTGCATAAAAATTAATATTTATTTTTAAAAATACATTTTTTCTCTTGCTAAAGAAGTATTTCATCCTTTAAAATTCTCTTAAAGAAGGATTCCCTTCATGTAGAAGAAAGATTCCTAGATGGAAATAGATAAAAATAATTTAGAATAGTGAAAATTCTTCTTGTTCGAGAAGCATTTCATGCTTTATACTTTGCATAAGAAGTTTTTCCTTCACTATTCATGAGGAGCCGGCATGGATAAGAAAACAATGAGCCAGATGATTAAAGAAATCTATTCCTCACTCTCACCAGGACAGAGGAAAGCTGCTGAATTTATTATGGAGCATGCTGATGAAGCAGTTTTATTAACAGCATTTCAAGTCGGGAGAAATGCAGGAGTCAGTGAGACAACAGTCATTCGTCTTGCGTATGCACTTGGTTTCAGCGGTTATTCCCAAATGCAGGAAAGAATCAGAAAAGAATGGCTTGCCGGGAAACAGCGGGATTACATTGAAAATGACTCAGTCATTGAAAATGTTGAGAAAGAGAACCTGTTTAAGAGAGTCATTGATCAAGAGAGGAAATTACTTCGGCAATTGCTTGATCAGGTTGATGAAAGGGAAGTTTGGGAAGCGATTGATGCATTAATACAGGCAGACAGGGTTTATATTGGGGGTTTTGGCAGCTCATTTGCGGCTGCATACTGGTTCTATTACACACTTAAACAAATGAGGGGAAATGTTTATATCTCAGACCCTCAAGGTTTTCTTCCTGAGGATGTGTGTGATTTAACAGAGCAATCGGCCGTTATCATTTTTTCTTTTCCTCGATACCGGAAGGAAGCGTTAAAGCTTGCTTCTATTGCTGAAAGGCAAGGTTCCAGGATTGTTGCCATAACAGACCGCCAGCTGTCGCCAATCGGGCAGATGTCAGCAGTTACACTTACAACGGATGAGCTTATGGATTCTGGACATCATTCAATAGCTTCCGTAATTAGTTTACTGGAGGTAATGATTGCAGGCATCGAAGAACGGGATTATGAAAAAATTGCAAAAAGACAGCAGGAACTGGAAGTTTTGTATGCTGAACAAGAGCTGTTTTTTGAGTAAGTCTGGACAGCAGGGGAGTTAAAACAAGAAAAATAAAAGGGGGCAAAATGAATGAGCAGTCTTTCAAAGAAGGTGATTCAGCAGGAGGAAACGGCATCCTACACAGCCGGGGACTATTTAAAATTTTTAATACCTTCACTTGTCGGGGTTTTACTTTTTATGGTGCCGATTCAAGGAGATGATGGGATTACCATCCCGGTTGCATATTTA
Organism: Cytobacillus firmus DS1; assembly: GCF_000565285.1. Taxonomy (GTDB): domain Bacteria; phylum Bacillota; class Bacilli; order Bacillales; family Cytobacillaceae; genus Cytobacillus; species Cytobacillus firmus_A. The sequence continues at coordinate 291,220 of NZ_APVL01000002.1, forward strand.
GCAAATCAAATTAACGGGTTGCTGGGTGCTTCCATACCTGGGATTACTGTTACTATAATGGCTCTATCAGTTATTGGTTCACTGATAGCAGTAATTTTTAAACCGGGCTTTATCTTAAATAGTCTATATTTGAACAAATTATTGAATGTCAGTAAATTTTGGGTGGCAGCCCGTTTGCTTGGAACAATTTTTGCTATTATTACTTTATTTGAAATTGGTTTGCAGCCAGTGTATTCAGAGAATACGGGTGCTCTCTTAATTTATGATTTAATTCCTATCCTATTTACTACGTTCCTTCTGGCGGGTTTGTTGCTTCCTCTTCTTTTGAATTTTGGTCTTCTGGAATTTTTTGGTGCTTTGCTGATTAAAGTTATGAGACCTGTTTTTAAGCTGCCGGGACGTTCTTCTCTAGATTGTCTGGCATCATGGGTAGGTGATGGGACAATTGGAGTCCTGTTGACGACAAAACAATATGAAGAAGGATATTATACAAAGCGGGAGGCGGCAGTTGTAGCAACTACCTTCTCGGTTGTTTCCATTACGTTTACGATTGTTATTATTCAATATTTAAATTTAGAGCAATATTTTATACATTACTATTTAACAATTGTCCTTGCTGGTCTGGTGGCAGCTGTAGTAATGCCGCGGATTCCGCCATTATCCAGAAAAGCTGATACTGCTTATGAAGGGACAGAGATGAAGGAAGAAACTTCCATTCCTTCTCATACTACATCTGTAAAATGGGGATTAAATAATGCTATTAAAAAGGCGCGTACCAATAATAGTGCTGCAGCAGTTGTAAAAGAAGGTTTTGAGAATGTTTTAGACATGTGGATGGGAGTTTTGCCAATCGTTATGGCAATTGGAACGGTTGCGCTGGTGATTGCTGAATTCACCCCTGCTTTTACAATTCTTGGCAAGCCGTTTGAACCGATCCTGGCTCTTATGCAAATTCCTGAAGCGGCAGAAGCAGCCCAGACAATGGTGGTTGGATTTGCAGACATGTTCCTTCCCGCTGTCATCGGCAGCGGCATTGAAAGTGAAATGACAAGATTTGTCATTGCTTGTGTCTCTGTAACGCAGCTCGTTTACATGTCTGAAATGGGAGGCCTGCTTTTAGGATCAAATCTTCCTGTCAGCATAAAGGATTTAATTCTTATTTTCCTTCTGCGTACTATTATAACGCTGCCAATTGTTGCAGCTGTGGCTCACATTATTTTTTAGGGACTTTATAGCATTTCGTAATAAGGGCAGCATAAAGGCCGCGTATTTTTGGATATGCAGGAAAGGGGAAGGTTATGCAGAAAGAAGCGTTAACATCAGTGGAAATTAAAAACCTTCATACAGTTAAGGATCTAGAAGCTGTATACGAACTTGAAACTCGAATATGGAGTGTGGAAGAAGCTGTGCCGGTTAATCATACAGTGGCTGCGGTTAAAAATGGAGGGTTTGTGTTAGGCGCGTTCCTGGGAAAGAAACTGATCGGTTTTCAATACAGCTTTCCCGGCTTTGACGGCACAAAGGTATATCTTTGTTCTCACAGCCTTGGGATTCACCCGAAGTATCGGGCATTCGGGATTGGTGAAAAGCTGAAAAATGCGCAAAAACAGACTGCACTTAAGAAAGGCTATGATCTCGTTTCATGGACATACGACCCTCTTGAAACTGTAAATGCCAATCTCAATCTTCATAAGCTCGGGGCTGTATGCACTCAATATATAGAAAATGCTTATGGTGAAATGGCAGACCATATGAATGCCGGTATACCATCTGATCGATTTTTAGTGGAGTGGCGAATTCAGGATGTTTGTCCTGAACGCCGATGGTCTGCTGAAGTTCTGCCAAGGGCAATAGAAACAGGGACCGCTGATGGTTTGGTTGTCCCTGAAAACGTAAATTTAGACTATGAAAATGAAAAAATTCTTATACCAGTCCCAGGGAATTTTCAGGACATAAAAAAGCGGGATTTTGAATTGGCTCTTAAATGGAGAAAGAACACGAAAGAAGCGTTTGCTCATTATCTCAGCAAAGGCTGGATTGTAACAGATCTTATTAAGGACGAGGCTGAGGAAAATCAATACTTTTATCTTTTGGAAAAGCTGTATTCGTAAATTTTGTTGCTTTTTTATAACTTAGATTAATTTGCTGAGTTGATTGGAGCGGAAGGTGCGAGATCCCCGATAATGCATTCGCATTTTCTTCATGCGGTGTTTACTCAAGGGAGCTTATTCAATCTCCTGCGGGAGTAGTGGGACAGGTGAGACCCCGCAGACGCGGAGCGTTGTGGAGGCTCACCGCCCGCCCCGCGGAAAGGGAGCAGCCTGGAGCGGAAAACAACGGACAACATTGATAGGCGAAAACAACAATTTATACGAAAAGAGCCTTCGGAAAAGAGATAATGCCGGGAGAATGAGAAAATGGAAATTAAAAACATCGTTTTAAGGCACGTAAAAATGGAGCTGCTGAATCCATTTACTACAAGTGTCGGAACAGAAGTGGATAAGGACTTTATTCTGGTAGAAGTTAAATCAAAAAGCGGACAGTCAGGGTGGGCGGAATCGGTATCCATTATGGAGCCAATCTATAATGAAGAAACAGTTAAAACAAATTGGCATATTATGAGTGATCATTTAATACCGATCCTTTTTGCATCAGATATTCGGCACCCTGATGATGTTTCAGAGGCTTTCAGGCCAATCAGGGGAAATTTTAATGCCAAAGCAGCGCTGGAGTGTGCTATCTGGGACCTTTATGCCAGGGAGAAAGGGATTCCGCTCTCAAAAGCTCTGGGCGGAGAAAAGGAAAAAATAGAAGTGGGCGTTAGTGTCGGCATTCAGGAGTCAGAAATAAAAATGCTTAAGCAAATTGAAGGATATGTAAATGAAGGCTATCAGCGGATCAAAGTAAAAATTAAGCCTGGCTGGGATGTGCATATCTTAAAATCCATCCGTGCCCAATTTCCTGAAATACAGCTTATGGCTGATGCCAATTGTGCCTATACTCTTAATGATATTGATCACCTTCAAAGGCTGGAGGAGTTTAATTTAATGATGATTGAACAGCCTTTAGATCATGATGATATTATCGACCATGCCAAACTTCAAAGTCATCTGAAAACGCCAATTTGCCTTGATGAAAGTATACATACCTTTGAGGATGCCAGAAAAGCGATTGAGCTTGGAAGCTGCAGAATCATAAATCTTAAAATCGGCCGGGTTGGCGGACTGACAGAGTCCAAAAAAATTCACGACCTTTGCAGAGATCATAACATTCCGATGTGGTGTGGCGGAATGCTTGAAGCTGGAATAGGCCGTGCGCACAATATTGCCATTACTTCACTGTCCAATTTTAAGCTTCCTGGTGATACAGCCCCGTCTTCTCATTATTGGAGAGAAGATATCATCGAACCTGAAGTCACTATGGAAGGTGGGTTTATATTCGTGCCACAGGGCCCAGGAATAGGCTTTGAGCCTAATCGTTCTAAAATAGAGGATGTAACTCTTTACAGCCGGACTTTTTCAAGTTAAAAAAGTGAAACTTCAATCAGTGGGGGGTACCTTATCCCCGCTGATTGTTAGTTGAACCAATCGGGCCTTCATGGGCAGTTTGACCCCGCTTATTCTCCTTTGATTCCGCTGAGTTATGAGGTAGGGGGCTTACTGCCCGTTAGACTGCGATAAAAAGCCATGCAGCGCCAGAGGGAACTCTGGCGTTTTACTGTGTGGATTGCATCTGACTCCCTATATTTTTCTTATATTGTGACACATATCACCGAAAGTTTGTCCAGGTTTTGATAAACTGATTTAAAATTTAGAATTTTGCAATATAAGGAGTGTATAGTTTGAAGATAAAACGGCTGGCGTTCTTAACCATTATCCTAACCTATATTTTAATTGTATTTGGCGGGTATGTGGCATCTTCGGAGTCTGGCATGGGGTGCGGGCCGGAGTGGCCATTATGCAATGGGCTGATGATTCCGGTATTGGAAGGAGATACCTTAATTGAATTTGCGCACAGAATTATCGGTGCAATACTTGGGATAATGACAGCTGTATTGTACTTTAATATTCAAAAATCAAATCAGGTGCGGGATCTTGATAAAGCTTCTAAGGTACTGATGCTGCTTTTAATAATTCAAATTTTACTGGGGGCGGCTGTGGTTTGGCTGGACTTGCCTGCTATAATTGTGTCTGTTCATCTTATGGTAGCGATGGTTTTCCTTGCTTTACTAATCTTGATCTGGCGGCGTGCTGATGAACAGCCATCCCGGGCTAAAATAAAAATAGATCAGAGTATTCAAAACCAATTTAAAGTAGTGTTGATATTGTTGCTTCTTACTTTATTTCTTGGTGCTTATATTAAACACCGATCATTTGGATTGGCCTGCAGCTGGTTTGAATGTACAAATGGCTTTATGCCAGTATCTTTTCCGGAAATGATCCAGACCGGACACAGGCTTCTGGCCGGGGTTTTGGCCTTTTACATATTTATTCTTACATATCTTTCATTAAAGAATAGATGGGAGGTTCGATTGCAGAATCGGCTTATCGCTGCCTCCCTGCTGGTTTTAGGTCAAATCATTATCGGTATACTGACAATTATAAGTTACATTGAAATATCCTGGGCTGTTCTCCATCTTGCTTTTGGGACAGCATTATTTGCAATTATCTGTGAGGCGGGAGTATTTGCCTCCTCTTCCAGCAGGATCAAAAGGCTTGGGGAAAAGAGAAGTAATCATTATTATGGATGATAGTAATACCAAAAAAGGCAGTCAAGTGACATGCCTTTTTTGTTTTGTTATTTCTGCAGATCTTTTTTAGTAATTTCGCTTCGGATATTTGTCTCTATGGAGAACTCTGCATCCTGCTTTTTATTATTTGGATATTTGTTTTTTCTTTCGCGGTTGTCATTTCTATTGGTCATAGGTCTGCCTCCATTGGTAAGTGTCTTGTTAGGTGTTAGAAAAACCGGCCCCAGGGAAGGGCCGGTAGCCCAGCAGACATTTTATTGACTTTGCCGGTTTTTAAGCTGCTGCTCTGCCATTGCGACAAGACGCTTTGTCATTTCCCCGCCGACAGAACCGTTTGCTCGTGCGGTTGTATCAGCACCAAGCTGAACTCCAAACTCATTGGCAATTTCCTGTTTCATTTGATCCAATACATTTCCTGCACCGGGTACCAAAAGTTTGTTTCTTGCCATGATACATCACTCCCGACGATAAATTGAGCAAAAAAATGCTCGTTTTTAACTTAACCGATTAAAGAACAGCAGATGCAACTATAAAATTGCCAATTCAAATAATTTAACATGTAAGATTTTATAACATAAAAATTATAAATCTTCAAAATACTTATTGACAACAGTGTAAAAAAGAGTAAAATAAGGATTAAATTTAAATGATGTAAGGAAATATAACATAAATTTTATATTAGTGCTTACATCAATAAAAATAGGGAGGAATTACAATTGGATGCCACATTTTTAATGAACAGTCTGTGGGTAATGCTGGGAGCAATTTTAGTCATTTTTATGCTTGGCGGATTTATTATGCTGGAAGCCGGTTCTACCAGGATGAAAAATGCGGGTCATATTGCAGGAAAAACGATCTTTACCTTTGGTTTATCATCATTAGTGTTTTGGGCTGTGGGCTTTGGTTTCATATTTGGTGATAATGCAAATATCCTCGTTGGGCTTACAAATTTCTTTTACTCAGGTGCTGAACTTGAAGAGATGGGCTTATCTTCTTCGGTATTCTTCGTATTTCAACTGGCATTTGCCGGTATTGCCATCACGATTGCACTTGGCGGATTTGCTGAACGTGCAAAACTATCCGTTTACCTCATTTTTACCGTATTATTTTCCGCAATAGTTTATCCTGTCGTTGCTCATTGGATTTGGGGAGGAGGCTGGCTTGCAGAACACGGCAAGCAGGACTTTGCCGGATCAACAGTTGTTCACTTAACAGGTGCAATGGCAGCCTTGGCTGCTACTATATTACTTAAGCCCCGAATTGGAAAATTTAATAAAGATGGTTCGGCTAACAATATCTATGGGCATAACCAAGTATATACAGCTCTGGGTGTGCTGATCCTGTGGGTAGGCTGGTTCGGGTTTAACGCCGGGAGTACATTGACTGTGGAAGATGGGTTCTTTGGATTTGTAGCTCTTAACACAAATCTTGCTGCCGGAGCAGGTGCAGTATCAGCTCTGATCATTTCCTGGGTGGTTATGGGGAAATCCGATGTGCCGACAATGCTTAATGGTGCGCTGGCGGGCCTGGTCGCTATTACAGCTTCCTGCGCATTTGTGGATACATGGGCAGCTGTTGTCATAGGGTTTGTAGCAGGAATCCTTGTATTCTACAGTGTGCGTTTCTTTGAAAAGAGAAAAATCGATGATCCCATCTTTGCACTTTCTGTTCACGGTGCAGCTGGGGTTTGGGGAACATTATCCACTGGTTTCTTTGCAACACCTGAATTGGCAACAGTCGGAAAGCCCGGATTGTTTTATGGCGGAGGTTTTGAACAGCTGGGAGTCCAGTTCATGGGTGTAGCTGTATCCGGTCTTTATGCTTTTGCTGTATCATTCATTATTTTGGCCGCAGCCAAGAAAGTATTGGGAGGACTTCGGGTATCCGAAGAAGAAGAAATTATGGGATTAGATTTAAGTGAACATGGAAGCTACGGATATCCGGAAGTCTTTATGGCTGAGGAAAATAAAAGATTAAGCTCATAAGCAAGAATCGAGCTTTCTTAAAGGAAGTGCCTGGATGGAATCATCATTTAATTCTTACCAATCCCTGAAAAAGTGGAAAGAGGAGCAGATAATAAAATATCGCTATGATACCAATGCCATGAATGAATTCCACGACTTCACCATGAAAGCTGTTTTTACCATTGCTTCGGAGCAATTGAAAATAGAAAGATCACCTTCATGGAGGTTTGCCTGGTTTACGATGGGAAGCAGCGGGAGAAAGGAACAAGGCTTCCTGAGTGACCAGGATCATGGATTGGTTTTTGAACCGGGAAAGGAAGAAGCAGAAGCGTATTTTCTACAGCTGGGCGAGGAAATTTCAAGAGGTCTTCATGAAGCTGGATATCCCTATTGCGAAGGGAAAGTGATGAGTTCAAATCCGTTGTGGTGCAAGCCGCTTTCTAAATGGAAAAGGCAGATTCAGGCGTGGATGAAGGAGGAGAGTCTAGAGACGATAAGAAATCTTCACATTTTTTATGACAGCAGAGTGCTTGTTGGGAAAGAGGAGTATATTGCTGAATTGAAGACCTGTATCCACAAGAACATCCAAAAATGCCCTCATTTGTTGACCAGGATGTTGGAGACCAGTATGCATATAAAGAAATCGGTTGGTCCATTTGGCCAGCTTCTGACAGAGGAAAAGGGGGAGCATCAAGGAGAGCTGGATTTAAAACATGCCGCATTTATTCCTTATGTAAATGCGATTAGGATCCTTGCAGCCAAGGAAGGGTTATCAGAAACATCCACGATTGACCGAATGGGCAAGCTCCAAAAAATGAAATGTTATGAGGAGGAAATGGGTAAATATAAATGTAATTTTGCAGCTTTGTTAGAATGGAGGCTCCAGTCATACAGGCAAAGCGATATTTATGATGATACCCATTACCTTCAGCTGAAATCCTTACTTAAATCAGAAAGAAATGAATTGAAGAATATCTTAAAGGATGGCAAAAAGCTTCAACGGTTTGTGATTCGGGCCATTGAAAAGAGTGAAGTTTAATGGGATTCCATCCTTTTGTCCAATTTGTCAGAAGTATTCAAGGAAAACTTCAAACTAATATGTTCGGTGGGATGAATGGTCAAAATCCGCAGCATATCGCATTTATAAGGCAAATGCAGAGGGAACTGGAGAATACTGATGTAATGGCTATTCCAGTCAAAAAACTGAATGTGGCTGTCTTTGATATTGAGACAACAGGATTTTATCCGGATAAAGGGGATCAAATTATTTCGATTGGTGCGGTTAAAATTATTAGCGGTAAAGTCAGTGAAGACAGTTTTTATTCTCTTGTTCATTTTGATAAGCCTCTTTCAAGTGAAATAAAGGAGCTGACAGGTCTATCTGAGGCTGATTTAGAAAAAGCTCCTCCCCTTTCGGAGGTATTGATTGGCTTCCTTGAATTTGTAAAGGAAATGCCGCTGGTTGCCCATCATTCAAACCACGAGAAAACCTTTATGCAGTACAGCAGCTGGAAGCTTTTTCGCACGCCATTCAAGCACAGGGTATTAGATACTTCCTTCCTATATAGGATAACTGATCCTAATAAAGAATTATGGAAATTAGAAGATATCTGTGAATTTTATAACATCCCTGTTAAGGACCGCCATCATGCGCTGGGAGATGCAAAGCTGACAGCTATCCTATGGTGCTGCTTAATCGAAGAAGTTCATAAAATAGGGTGCTCAAATTTAAAAGAAGTATACGAGTGCATTGCCAGGTTAAGGTGAAAAAGAAACTTTAGGTTCAAGCCAGTTTGAGTCTCAAGCCGAGACCGGACAGAAAAACAGGAAATAAGCCAGTTTGAGTCTGAACCTGAAGCATCTTTGGTGTTCAATCCCCTGATGGTCCAAATAATGTCCAAATTCTCAATCCTATTTAAATACATCTAAGCCCCAATCACTATGAGATTGGGGCAAATTTGGTATTCCTGAGGCTAGGGGCAAACATTACAAATTCTCCCTTAGAATTCCCCGTCAAATGGAGTAAAAGGGATGTTAAGTCTATTCTCAACTGCTCTTAGTCTTTGGTTTAGCCGATTCAGCCTTCGTGTATGGCGGTCAACGGTCTGGTTTAGCATTCTAACCTGGTCAGTCAAATTGACCAGTTGCCTGTTAAGGCGGGTAATCTCTCTGGATTGTTCCTGATTTTGCCTTTCCAAAGCAGTAACCCTTCTTTCGAGCTGCTGGGGCTGTCTGTCAGTATCATATTGTTCGAACTGCTGAATTTCATATTCAGGGGTGAAGTGGGCTGCTGGCTGAGGAAGATAACCTTGATAATAGCCATATGGATACATTGGGCACTCTCCTTTTATGCAAAAATCCTATAACTCCATATAATTTATGCATAAATGGGCGGAGAGACACGGCAAATGCCTATTTTAATGGCGGGCTGCTGCTTTGTGGCCGATATTATATTAGAAGGGAAGATTTTAAAGCGGCTGCCTCTGTTTACATGAAAGGGGGGACTTTGCTGATTTCCGACACAAGAGAAGCAAGTGACTGCATCTGCTGATCATCGAGGTCAAAAGCCATTTTGATCTTGTTTTCCAGATCAGCTGTTACTCTTCTCTTGCCCACTTCAACCAGAGCTATTAAAGAGAAGCTGCAGCTGACAACTCTTGCGAAATCTCGCTGTGTCATGTTGTAGCTCTTTCTGATTAACTTAATAATTTCTTTGTTCATTCTTATTCATCCTTTAACAATTCACCCATTTTCTCAGGGTTATGTTTTTTGTCTTATAGCTATTAAATTAGCATTGTGCTATAGGTTTGTCAAAGTAATTTAATGACAATGGAAAAGCAGTTTAATAGATTGGCTGGAGGTATAATAACTAATATAAGGGGATAAAAAGATAATAGAAGGGAGCTTTGCCTGTTGAACATACTTTGGGATTTTGATGGCACTTTATTTGATACATATCCAGCTTATACAGCGATCGTCAGAGAGGTTATGAGTGATAAAAAGGTTTCCGATGAACAAATTTTTTGTCAGTTAAAGGTTTCTTTCAGCGATGCTTTTCAACATTTCAAATTAAATGAAGAACAAATAAAAACAATCAGGATGAGAGCGAGACAGTTGCGTCCAAATGATTTAAAGCCTTTTCCTGATGTGGAGCATGTATTAAAGCAGGCTGATAAGAATGTGATCATGACTCACAAGGAAAGAGATGATGTTCTTTCTATATTAACCTTCCATAAATTAGATGGATACTTTACCGATATGGTAGCAGGAGACGATGGTTATCCGCGCAAGCCTCACACAGCTTCTTATGAATTTCTGCATAAAAAGCATAAGGTTGATTTAGCAATAGGGGACAGGGAAATAGACATTCTGCCGGCTAAGAAACTTGGAATCAGGACCTGCCTTTTTCAGAATGAAACCCCTGGAGCAGATTACTATCTGAACCACTATAGGGATTTTAAAAAGACAATAAAGCCATATTAGAAAAAAAGCCTGGCACTTTTGGGTGCCAGGAGTTTAATTTACATATTTCTATTAACTCTGATTTTTTCCTTAATAGTATCATGCATTTCTTATGTTCTTGTTCCATCGTCATATTTATCGCCAAACAGCTTTTTCTTTTTTATTGTTTCATAGTCTGCTTTGTACTTTTCCTCTGTAGATGAACTGCTCTTTATTATTGATCCGTTTTTTTCTTCTTCTTTCTCTTGTTTTAAGTCTTCCATTGGAATAGGATCAACATTCTTTTCGCTTTCAAACTTGTCAAATAAACTTTCTTTTTCGGTTTTATATTGCTCGGGGTTATCCATCTTTCCATCCTGAATGTTTTTGTCGGCCATATTTATCATCCTCCTTAGTTCCGGTTTTCTTCCTGAGGTTTTTCAGGTTCTCTTTGGGGTTCGATATCTCTATCGTTCTCTTTCTTTTTCTCTTGTTCTATAGAATTATTTTTTTTTGAATTGGTTTTATCCGCCATAGTTAAACCCTCCTTTAACTGTTAGTATTCCTTACCCGCTGTAGGCAGAGCAAAACCTAAATGACGGATTAGCAAAGACATGCAAGAGTTCAATGGCTTAATCCGAAATAAGAAAAAATGCTCTATAAGGATCAGCCATAAAAAAAACGCACCTTCACTCTTGTGTGAGGTGCGTTTTTTAACGTTTTAAGCAGCTTTTAGGTTGGGATTATTCTTGCTCAGCTGTCTTTGTTTTACAATTTGATAAACATACCAGCCTGTAATAAAAAGTGTAATGACTGATCCGATCATCATTGATAGTTGGTAATCCATTTGAAAGCCTTCAGGGGCATAGAAGATATAGGTGGATACTACACCGGTCATAAACAATGCAGGAACACCGCTAATCCAATGGAATTTGTTATTTTTCAAAAGATACATAGTGGCTGTCCAAAGCATGACCGCCGCTGTAACCTGATTTGTCCATCCTACATATCTCCAAAGGAATGAGTAATCGATTGTTGCCAGATATAAAGTAGGAAGAGCCACAGGTAAAGTGGTGATGACAACCTTCCATTTCCCATCCATTTTTATTAAAGAAGAAAGTGATTCTGAAAGCATCATTCTTGAGGAACGAAGGGCGGTATCTCCGGTTGTAATCGGCAGGATGATTACACCCAGGATAGCAAGGATTCCTCCCAGCGTACCAAGGAGGCTGCCGGAAATTTCATTAACCACTCCCGCTGGGCCACCAGCCGCTAATGCTTCCTGAAGTCCTCCTGTTCCGCCGAAAAAGGTCATGCCCGCTGCAGCCCAGATTAAAGCAATTATCCCTTCTCCAATCATTGCTCCATAGAAAACTTTTCTTCCATCGCTTTCCTTTTTTAATGTGCGTGAGACAATCGGACTTTGTGTTGAATGAAAACCTGAGATCGCTCCGCAGGAAATGGTAACCATCAGTAAAGGCCAGATTGGAAGTTCACCTGGATGAAGATTAGACAGTGTTACATTCGGAATGGATTTATCACTGAAAAGCAAAGCGGCTGCGATGGATACAGCCATAAAAATTAAAATAGCTCCAAGAAAAGGATAAATTTTTCCGATAATCCGGTTTACAGGCAAAACAGCTGCCAGGATAAAGTAAGCAAATATAATGAGCAAAGATGCCATAAAACTTAATGGAGTTATGCTTGATATCAGCTGTGCCGGACCGGCAGTAAATGCAGCGGCAACTAAAACCATTAAGAGAATTGAAAATATATTAATGAACGTTTTAGCCGGTTTTCCTAAATATCTTCCTACAATGCTTGGAAATTGTTCCCCATTATGCCTTAGAGATAGCATTCCTGAAAAATAATCATGAACTGCCCCGGCAAAAATGGAACCGGCCACAATCCAGATAAAAGCTGCGGGTCCGTATAATGCGCCCATAATTGCACCGAAAATAGGACCTAACCCTGCAATATTCAAAAGCTGAATCAAGCTGCCTTTCCACCAGCTCATCGGAACAAAGTCCATTCCGTCTTTTTTCGTATAAGCGGGTGTAGGGCTGCTGTCATTTATACCAAATATACGCTCTACTACCTTGGAATAAATGGCATAACCTGCAATCAGCAAAACAATCGAACCTAAAAAAGTCACCATGAAAAAATCCCCCTGTTGTAAAATCATTATAAGTATAATCTGAAACTTAAGAATATGTTGAATATTGTACAAGGAATCTGGAATAAAAAGCAAGCTTATTTCAGAAAAAAAGATATTTTCCGATAATAAATAACTGGGGTTGGATACTGTGAAGGAAGTCAAATAATGAAGGAACCCTCCTGCAAATGAAACCATAAGCTACTATAAGTTCATTTGAAGGGGGGAAGACAATGATTATCCTTTCGAATAATCAGAATAAACCGGGAACTTCCAGTTTTTTTGGAGTCCAGCGTGAAATTTACCTGGCGCTGGAGAGCAGTCCCGAGACTCATCAATACGATTCAATGCATGAACTGCTATTTGATCTCCTTTTAAGGGAAAATATTATTAAAGCAGCCAGGCAGCTTTATGGGAGCCGTGTGGAGTTTGCACCCTTTAACACATCACGCTTCAATCCGCGCATATGGAGAAGGACAAAATATGGATACCTGCTTGATCCATCTGTTTTACCGTCAGATGCGATCATGGATGTGTTCACGAACAGCTGGGAATATGCTTTTGAATGTACAACAGCCATTGTGCTGATTTTTTATAAAGCTGTATTGGATTCCATCTCTGTCAGCCGCTTCAATACACTATTTCAGGGACTTCTTGTATGGGACTGGAATTATGATCATGACCTGTCGATTGTTACAAAAAGAGGCCGGAATTTCATACCTGGTGATGTGGTTTATTTTTACAATCCTGATTTTGATCATCCAGTTTGGACAGGTGAGAATTCAGTTTATTTGGGCGGAGGCATGTTCTTTGGGCATGGGGTAGGCATGGAAAGCGAAGCAGGGATGATAACAGCTCTTAACACGCTCAGAAAGCCAGGTGCTACAAGGGATGCTTATCTCATTTCACAGCATAGCCGTTTGAACGTGAAGTATTTATCACAGTTTGCCAAGCGGCCATTATCTATAATGTGAAATGAAATTAAGCTGACATTTCAATAGGGTGAATCGCTTATTTTTCAGAAGCCGTTCACCCAAAATTATCCTCAATTCTAGTATATTAAGACGATTTTTCTCATACCCGGATATTTGTATCCTTTAGTAGGCATATTTCCTGCGAATGTGGGAAAACAAAAGATAATGATTATAGATATATACACCAAATTACTTGATGTTTAAACATTAAAGGAGACAGAAATATGAAATTATCCCAGGTTATTAATTGCCTAAAGGATAGCGGGGAGATGGGTGTACTTACAAACGATCCTGATATCACAGGGATCGAAATGGATTCACGCAAAGTGGGGAAAGGAAGCCTTTTTGTTGCAATTAAAGGCTTTCAGGCAGATGGACATGACTTTATTGGACAAGCTGTTGAAAATGGGGCGGCTGCCGTAGTGGGTGAGGAAGCCATTGAATTAAATGTGCCCTGCATTACAGTAAAGGATAGCAGAACCAGTCTTGGGAAACTGGCGAGCTCCTTCTATGATCGCCCATCTAGAAAACATAAAATAATAGGCATAACAGGAACTAATGGGAAAACGACCACCGCCTATATTTTAAAGCACATTTTGGAGACTGCAGGCAGGACCTGCTCCCTCTTGGGAACTGTCTCCAACATTATAAATAATAAGGAATATAAGACCAGCAACACGACTCCCGATGCCCTGCAGATTCAAAAAATGCTGAGTAAAAGCCATGATGAGTTTGTCGTTATGGAGATTTCTTCTCATGCACTGGAACAGTCAAGAACAGAAGGTCTGGAATTAGACTACGGGCTATTTACTAATCTGGCTCATGACCATCTTGATTATCATGATAATATGAATCAGTATTTTTATGATAAAAAGAAAATCTTTACCTTGTTAAAAGAAGGCGGTAAAGGAGTCGTCAATCTTTATAATTCATGGGGAGAAAAAATGGCAGAGCATCTGCAAAATGAAGAGATTCCTTTGATTATGCTGGGTGATGAGAAGTGCTGTTCAATAAAAGACACTGCTATTAATGGGAAAACAGTTTTTATTCTGGAGGTGAGAGGGAAGTCTTTTGAAATTGAATTTCCTCTTCCGGGTCATCATAATGTTTATAATGCAGCAATGGCTTTTCTGACAGGCATTGATCTGGGGTTGGACCCGGAAGATATGATTAAGGCTCTGGCTTCATTCCCTGGCATACCGGGCCGTTTTGAAATGATTATCCATCCATCAGGAGCTAAATTTGTCGTGGATTATGCCCATACAGTAGATGCGTTCGAATATTGTCTGGACACTGCGAGACAGCAGGGGGCTGAAAGAATTTTTCAAATCTATGGATTCCGGGGCGGGAGAGATCAATCAAAGCGTGTGGATATGATTAAAATTTCAGCAAAATACTGCCATAAATTTTATTTGACTGCTGATGACCTGAACAATGAGTGTGAAAATGAAATGTTAAGCCAATTAAATTCTCTGAATAAAAAATATGGAGATGGAAAGGGTGAAGTGATCCCCGACCGGACATTGGCTATCCAGAAAGCTTGGGCTGAAGCAAAAGAGAATGATTGGATCTTTATCACCGGGAAGGGGCCTGAAGCTTATCAAAAGCCATTTAAACTACCGGCTGAAAATGATTTAGAAACCTTAAAGCTGCTGAAAACCGGAAGAAGACAGGCAGTTTTATAAGAAAAGGGTGCAGACCATTACTCGGACTGCACCCTTTTTGTCTATTCAATAAGATCTAAATAATCAGCTACAATGCCATCCAGTGGATAATGCTTTAATTTTTCTGCTTCTTTCTTTGAACGCACAGTCCAGGAGATTGCTTTCATGCCATTAGAATGAATAAGATCGATCACGCGCTTATTAACCACAGTCCACTTAGGATTCAGGTAGCTTGCATATTCGGCTATATTTTTTATCTCCATTTTGTCAGGAGGATAGTTGATTAAGATGGCGACAGGGATTTCCGGCATCAGTTCATGAAATAATTTCATTGAAGCTGTTTCAAATGATTGCACAATAATATGGTCCTTACCTTTTGAATCAAGTTTTCTTTTTTTTAATTCCTCGGCGATCATCTTTTCAATGCCTGGATATAGGGACGGTTTTTTTAATTCAATCAAAAGCCCGACGCGATCCGCATATTTGTCCAGGACTTCTTCAAATGAAGGGATACAGGCACCGCTGAATTTTGTGGAAAACCAGCTGCCGGCGTCCATTTTTCTGAGCTCTTCAAAGGTAAAGTCAGAGACTTTTCCTTTATGGTCAGTTGTGCGGTCTACAAGGGAATCGTGAATCACGACAAGCCTTCCATCTTTGCTTAATTGAACATCAATTTCCAGATAATCTGCTCCCATTTCGATAGCTCGGTCATATGAAGGAAAAGTATTTTCCGGACAGTAGCCCGCAACTCCCCGATGACCTATTCTTTTTATCTTATGTGCATTATTTTCCATTTTTTTAATGCCGAAAAATGAAATAACTGTAGCCAAAGCTGTAAAAAAAACATTTTTCATTACCTTCAAAGTCATTTCTCCTCGCCATTTTTGCTCATCTTAAAGGATGTGAAAACATTTTGTCAACTGCAGAGGATTCCTTCGAAAACCGAGTTAAATACCTGTTCATTCCCATTCCTCATAAACAATTGTACCGCCAGTTAAATCCAGGGTATTTCTTTCTCCTTTATAAAAAAGTCTTCCTTCTTCTTCAACAATAAGGTTTTCATATGTAAATACACTCTTTCCGGAAGGAAGCTGAATGATGATTTTCTCACCCAGTTCTTTTTTGGGGGCTTCTATAGTAATGAGGCTTTGAGAATAAAAATATAATGCTGTAAAGGCAGCAGCTAAACATCCCAATAGGACAATTGACATCAGCATAAATTTGCTCTTAGGCTTCTCCATATGCAATTCAGATCTTGTCATGATTCCTATCCCTCCGCAAACCAGATATATTGTTTATTCCACAATTTTTCCCCATTCAATCCTAAATGGGGATTTTAAATCCTAAATATGGTATGCAGGAATAGTTATGAAAATGACTAAAACAGGGTGAAAGTTAGACAAGCTGAACAGGCAGCAGTATTAATTCGGGGAATGTTTAGAAAAGTGAAACAATTTAAGGTCTTTGTCCGTATATAAATTAAGGTGTAATAGTAAAAGGGAAGGAGGCATTGGATTAAAAGCCGGACAATAAAAAATGGATAGGGTGCATGTTATGGAACTATTTGGTTTTCCTATTCAGACAATTTACCTCAGCACACTTATTTTTTCTGGTATCTTAATTATTTTGTATGTGTTTTTTGGAGATATGGCAGACGGTATTGGGGAGGGCAGCTTACTGAATCCAGTGCTGATTCTGGCATTTATCACTTTTCTTTCAGCTGCAGGCTATATCTTTGAAATGACAACCTCTCTTAATAGCGTGGTCATTCTCTTGATAGCAGCTGTTATTGCGGTATTGCTGGATATATTGCTGAATATCTTTGTTCTTATACCATTATCTTCTGCTGAAGAATCTCTCGTTTACACAGATGAGTCCTTAAGAGGAAGAGTAGGTACTGTATTAATTCCTATACCCGAGAATGGTTTCGGTGAGGTTTTGATTGAAAATATAAGCGGGAGAATTTCCAAGCCTGCTGTAAGCTATGAAAATACGATCATAGCAGAAGGCAGCAAAGTGCTGATTGTTGAAGTTGCAAATGGAGTTATTAAAGTGATTGATTATAAAGAATTATAGACAGGGGGAAGCAATATGTTAATGGTTTGGGTTGTAATTGGAATCGCAGCATTTCTGCTGATTGCTTTGCTTGGTGTGTTCATTACAAAATATCGGACTGCAGGGCCGGATGAAGCGTTAATTGTAACTGGCAGTTACTTGGGAAGTAAAAATGTCCATGTTGACGAATCAGGAAATAAGATAAAAATAATCAGAGGCGGAGGAACATTTGTACTTCCTGTCTTTCAACAGGCAGAGCCATTGAGCCTCCTGTCAAGCAAACTGGAGGTTACCACTCCGGAAGTATATACCGAACAGGGAGTTCCTGTCATGGCAGATGGAACTGCAATTATTAAAATCGGCGGGAGTATTGGGGAAATTGCTACTGCTGCAGAACAGTTTCTTGGTAAATCTAAGGAAGATCGGGAAAATGAAGCCAAAGAAGTTCTTGAAGGACATTTGCGGTCAATTCTGGGATCTATGACGGTCGAAGAAATATATAAAAACAGGGATAAATTTTCCCAGGAGGTTCAAAGGGTAGCGTCACAGGATCTGGCCAAAATGGGTTTGATCATTGTTTCTTTTACAATCAAAGATGTCCGTGACAAAAATGGATATCTTGATTCACTGGGCAGGCCAAGAATAGCCCAGGTTAAAAGGGATGCGGATATTGCCACGGCTGAAGCTGAAAAGGAAACCCGGATTAAACGGGCAGAAGCAGCAAAGGATGCCCAAAAAGCAGAACTTGAAAGGGCAACTGAAATAGCTGAAGCCGAGAAAGAAAATCAAATGAAAATGGCTGACTACCGAAGGGAACAGGATATTGCCAAAGCACGGGCTGACCAGGCATATGACCTAGAGACAGCCAGAGCAAAGCAGGAAGTTACGGAGCATGAAATGCAAATCAGGATTATAGAACGCCAAAAGCAAATCGAGCTTGAAGAAAAAGAAATCTTAAGAAGAGAACGCCAATATGATTCCGAAGTGAAGAAAAAAGCAGACGCAGACAGGTATGCAGTTGAGCAGGCAGCAGAGGCAGAAAAGAAAAAGCAAATTGCCGAAGCGGATGCAAACCAATATCGGATTGAATCACAGGCCCGTGCAGAAGCTGAAAGGGTTAGAGCTGATGGGATGGCCAAGGCAGATTCACAGCGCGCCCAAGGTGAATCTGAAGCCGAAATTATTCGCCTCAAAGGTCTGGCGGAAGCAGAGGCAAAGAGAAAAATCGCTGAGGCATTTGAACAGTATGGCCAGGCGGCTATGATGGATATGGTCATTAACATGCTACCGGAATATGCGAAACAGCTTGCAAGCCCGTTATCGAATATTGATAAGATTACAGTGGTTGATACAGGAAGTGACAGCAATAATGGCGGTGCCAATAAAGTAACCGGCTATGCCACCAACCTGATGTCCACGATGCAGGAAAGTCTGAAAGCTTCATCCGGCATTGACGTGAAGGAGCTTCTTCAAAACTTTTCAGGGAAAGGAAACGTCCGGCAAAGTTTGGAGCAGCTGACTGAGGAAATTAAAGAAAAAGAACCCGTCCAGCCCGCTAAAGGTATCCAGGCCACTCTCGCTCATAAGAAATAATGAAATTGCCTATTTTTATCTGGGGAGATAACCTGAAAATGCCGTTATATCAACAAAAACCTGAAGCCTTCACCTGGAAGGCTTCTTTTTTGCACAGAAAACTGTGTATTCGTCTATCGCACAATCTGGGTGAATTGAATAGGATATATTGAATCAAACAAAGGAGGTAATTGACTATGTCAGACGGTTGCGGATACGGCGGCGGTTTCGCCCTTTTAGTTGTATTGTTTATTTTACTGATTATTATCGGTGCTTCTTGGGGTTACGGTGGATTCTACTAATAAAGTATGCAAACAGATTTAATTCGCAAGGGAGGGGATTTTATAATGTATGGCTACGGATATGGCGGCTGTGGATACGGTGGTGCTGGATATGGCGGCGGCTTTGCGCTAATTGTGGTTCTATTCATCCTGTTGATCATTGTAGGTGCTTCTTGCTTTAAGTGGTAATAGATTAAAAAGAAAAGCAGGGGGACCTGCTTTTCTTTTGTATGCATACATAATTTAAAGTGTGCCTGACAGAAGGAATTCTTGCTCGCAAAAGGAATGCTTTCGCGCAAACCGGAAGAAAATTCGCGGACAAGAGATATATAACTGGGCAAAAGGAGATTCTCACCGCCCACAAAAGGGAACCTTCCGCGCACTAAACTTCCATCATGTGTTTCCAAAGTTGCCAAATGGGGAAAAGAAGCAGCATAAAAGAAATAGGGAGGTTTGCAAAATGGATGAACTTAAAACACAGGATCGGGAAAACACAATGAATGAAATTTATTCCATATTGGAGGGCGGACTTCAGCGGGAGATGCATCAAAGCGAGTACAAGCTTGTTTCGGAATGGGTAAGCGGTTTTAATCTGGAGGAAAGAGCTGCGATATTAAATATGCTCAAGGAGCTTACCAATAAGCATATCCGAATTGATTAATGATTTACTGACAGATGCATGTATTCAATTGCTGAACATAAGCCTATTGACAATAAAAGCCAGAAACTTATATACTACAATCAAACAGGTTGAAAGGATGATTTAGGGGCATGAAGTTATAATCTTATTTTTTCTGGTATCTTTTTATATTTAAAAAGTTTAACCCGGAGAACATAGGATTAGTGTGCCCTTTTTTAATCATCCCTTATCGGAAATGATGTCTGCTTATTTGTCTTTAAGCAGATGTAGATTTTATTTAGGCGCACGTTTTTTATGTATATGCACCATTTCTAATGATGGGTGCACTGTCCTCTCCGGGTATGGGGAGGTTTTTTTATGTGTGCAAATAAATTCAGCAATCACAACAGTAACAGTATACCGGTTATCATGGCCAGGGATCTTCAAAAGTCATTTGGGGATAAATCGGTTTTTTCTAATTTGGAATTTGATATTTATCAGCAGGATCGCATTGGTCTTGTTGGCTTAAATGGCACAGGTAAAACTACATTGGCCAATATTTTATTCGGCAGTATTCAGGCGGATAAAGGTACAATCGAGCGGATGAAGGAGCCATATAGAATCGGCTTTCTGCACCAGTCAGCAGACTATTCTGTGAGTGATATTCATGACCCTGACCAGAGCCCTGTGGAAGAAATTCTTCATCAGGCAAGCAGATTAGGACTCTCAAAACTCCATGAATGGAAACCGGAAAGGCTTGATTCTTTAAGCGGGGGAGAAAGATTGAAGCTCTCTTTAGCTAAGGTTTGGTCATCAAAACCGGATATGCTGATTTTGGATGAACCCACCAATCATTTGGATTTACATGGAATAGAGTGGCTTGTTGGGGAAATTGGCCAATTCAGCGGTCCTGTCATGATCATTTCCCATGACCGTCATTTCCTTGATCAGGCTGTCCGCAGGATCTTTGAGCTTCAGGAAGGCATATTAACCATGTATGACGGGAATTACACAGCCTACCGGGAGCAAAAACAGAAAAATTATGATGATCAGCTTCATCAATTTAATGTTCAGCAAAGAGAGATCGATCGGATCGAAAATCAGATGGCCAATTTAAAAAATTGGTCGGAAAAAGCTCACAGGGAATCAACTAAAGGCGGAAGTCCTTCTGAGAATAGGCAGATGGGCTTTAAAGAATATCACAGAGTGAAAGCCAAAAAGATGGATCAGCAGGTTAAGTCAAAAATGAAAAGGCTTCAGCAGGAACTGGATAAAAATAAAATTGAGAAGCCGGCAGAAGAGGCGAAAGTGCATTTTCAATTTGATTCCTCCGGCAAACGGGGGAAGAGGATCATCCAAGCTAAAAACCTCTCAAAAAGCTTTGGAGACCGGACTCTTTTTAAGGATAGCCAGTTTTATATAAAGCATGGTGAAAAAATAGGAATTCTTGGATCAAACGGGGCTGGCAAGACCACCTTTATCCGTATGCTGCTGGAAGAGATATCACCTTCTGATGGGGAACTCTGGATTAGCAGCACTTTAAAGATTGCTTATTTAAACCAGGATATTAATGATTTACCGTTAGCCAAAAACGCCATTGAAGCACTTGATCTCAGTGAGCGGGAGCAGATTTACAAGGCAAGGACTCTATTAGCAAATCTGGGTATGAAGGAAGCGAAGTTAAAGCAGCCGATTGGACAGCTGAGCATGGGGGAGCGAATCAGGGTTAAGCTCACTGACATGCTTTTAAAGGAATATGACGTCCTAATATTAGATGAACCGACTAATCACCTGGATTTGCCGAGCAGGGAGAAATTTGAAAAAACGCTCAAAGAGTTTTCAGGTACACTCATCATTATTTCGCATGACTTATACTTTTTGGAGAAGTTAAGCACAAGATTGCTTGTATTTGAAGAAAATAAAATTACCAGATATGAAATGAATTTAAAGGAATTTCGAATGAAACCCGGAAGGTCCAAGCAGGAAAAAGTTCATGATTCCACAAAAGAGCAGATCATGGTGATTGATAACCGTATTAATGCAATACTTGGAGAACTCAGTCAGCTTGTTCCCGGTGACAGAAAATATGACCAATTGGATAAGGAGTTCAATGATTTATTAAATGAAAAAAGAACATTATTAAAACAATAATTGCAAAAAGGCAGGCCCCAATAATAATGGGCCTGCCTTTTCATCTGATCTTACTTCTTTTTAGTGCTGTTATTGTTCTTCTTTTTTGCATTAATCCACAGTTTGCCTTCTGCTGTCTTGCGAGTTTCATTGCCGTAGTCATCCGTCACTTTCACTTCAATTTCGGCACCAGGTCCTATTACGTTTGAAGTGGCAGTATAGTAGCCGACATAATGGCCCGGGGAAGTTTCCATCATTGGAAGCTCAGTAGCGTTATTCAGCTGGCTGCCAGCATTTGTTAAAGGCATTCTGATGGCAAACGTCGCTTTTAACCCTGGTTCACTTACAAATTCGATTTTTACCGATTCGCCCTTTTTAAGTTCCATGTCTTCTGCAGGAAGAAGATTTTCTATGGCTGGAGCGTTATATTTAGCATCGACTGTAATGGTTTTTTCTTCGCTGTTTTTCGCTTTATCCTGTGCTGTTACCGTAATGGTGTTTTCACCTTCATCCAGCAGGATGCGAAGAGAGTATTCACCATCCGCAACTTTTGCTGCCTGGCCGTTTACTTTTACCCAATCAAGGTTATCGTCAGAAACGGTTCCTTTAACAGTGACTGTTTCTTTGTTTGTTTTGGATTTATCTGCAGGGCTTGTAATGGACAGTTCGGGTTTTGTTTTGTCATATATTACTTTTACAGGTTCAGAGGCATCAGTAGATCCTGACTCTGTTGCTGCCTTCGCTGTAAGAATATTTTCCCCTTCAGACAGTGAAACTTCACTAGAGAATGTACCTTCTTCAGTTGTTTCAGCTGATGCGACTTCCTCTCCATTATTAAATACTTTTACAGTAGTTGTAGGAGCTGAAGTACCTTCAACTGTAACCTGCCCTTGGTTTGTGAAAGCTCCGTCAGCTGGAGAAGTGATGACTGGTGCAGTAACTTCATAGTTCACTGTGGCACGGATCATATAGTTTCCTTCATCCTCAGGAGCAGGAGACCATGCTCCGCCTACAAGCTGCCAGCTGCGTCCTGCATTCTCTCCATCCTCATCTGTGCCAAGACCAGGAGCATTAGGATTTGGTGCTGATTGAATATATACCAGATAGAAGTCGCCATTTGTAACGATTCCTTCGTCACTAAGATCTACATGTGTCCATTCACCGTTTCTTAAGGCTGTTGCTTCAAATGGACCTGCCAGCTTTTTGCCAGGTGCTCCATCTGGTCCGCTTGCATCATATACTTCCACTTTGAAGTCTGTTCCGCCCGGGGTCGGCCAGCTGGTATCCCAGAAGCGGAATAAACCGCCAGTAACCATCGCGCTGTCATGGCCGGATGCAAGGGACATCTTAACTGCCCATCCGTTGCCGGCATCATAGAATGCACGTGCATTTTCAGCTGTACCATCATCATATCCGATTTCACCCGGGTATCCGATAAATGGCTTTAGCTCTATATTTTGCTCTAAAGAAGAGCCGCCTTCGATCGTGATGCTCTGCTCTTTGCTGTAGTAGGAAGGTGCCATTGCTTTTAAAGTGTATGTGCCTTCGTAGGCTGTAAGTGTATATTCACCGTTTTCATCAGTTGTTACCGGCTGTACTGCTGCATCTTCTATTAAAAGAAGAGTAGTATTTGCAACAGGCTCGCCGGTTGCTTCATTTGTCACAGCACCAGTAACTGTGCCTTTTGGAATTTCTTCAAGGACAAAGTTTGCAGTCGCTTCTCCATCCTGCGGAATATTTACATTTTGCGTTTGTGAACGATATCCGTAAGCTTCCGCTTTTACAGTAAAATCACCTGAAGCATGCGTCATTTCAAATGATCCGTTTTGAGGATTAGTAAATACGGACCTGCCTGATTCCAGCACACTTACTTCGGCAGTAAGCGGAAGAATAACAGGGGCCGGCTGCTGCTGTTTCTCATCATCTTTTGCAGGAGTATCCTTTTTAGGAACAATTTTATCAGGATTTACCTTTTCCTTCTTTAATTCTGCAAAAGGTTTATCCTTTGTAACGCCAAGCTGTGCTTTGCCTGCAGGTTCAACTGGAGTATCAGATAACTGGACATCATCGATATACCAGCCTTGCTTCTGAACTGAACCATCTGTAGTCACATTGAAGGCTACATAAATTCTCTGTCCTGCATACGCACTTAAATCCACTTCTGCATTAACCCAGTCTGTTGTATTGCCGTTTACGCGAAGAGCCTGTTCCCAGTTTTCCATGTCAGTTGAAACGAATACATGGCCGTAATCATAACGGTTTTCAAGCTCGTGCCATTGCTTGAACTGAAGGTAGGCATTTCCTTCAGGCAGGTCGATAGGAGGCATCTGCAGATTCATGTTTGCTCTATTTGCATAATTGCCGTCAAGTTTAGTTGCATATACTTTTTCCCCGGACGCTGCATTGCCAGGACCTGAAGATGGGACTCCCCACTCCCAGCTGTTTTCCGCTCCGTACGAAGTCCAGCCGGCCGGCTGTGATTCAAAGTCCTGAGAATAGCCAATGCTGATTCCAGGTCTTACTCCCACTTCATAGGATTCTGTTTCAGTTAAGTTTCCACCAAAATCATTGACTTTCCATTTATAAGTTACAGAAGGTTCTGCGATGTCTTCTCCAGGAATAACAGCCTGGTAAGTGCCATCTTTATAGTTTCCTGCTGTTCGTTCGGCCTCAATGGCGGACCAGCTGCCGTCAGCTTTTAAGTATTTAAGATCCACTCTTGTGACGCTTACATTATCTGATGCAGTCAATTCAAGTGCGAGATCCATTCCTGCATATGTTTCCTGAGGTGCTTCATGATTGGCTTCAGGAGCTTCGGAGTCATCTCCTTCTTTTGCAACCTGGCCTTTAATCTTTCCAAGACCGGTCAGTACGGAAGAAACCGCATCGAAGGCATTTACAAGTCCGTATCCAAAACCATTATTTGGTGTCTCAGGATAAGTACCATTTGTCAAAGGAGTAGAGGTAGTCAGCAGAATTTCCTCCATCTCTTCAACGGTCAGACTTGAGTCAACCTGGCGGAGCAGCGCGGCAACCGCAGAAACATGCGGCCCAGCCATGGAGGTTCCGTTCCAGCCGCCTTCATATCCGCTTCCTGGAACTGAGGAACGTATGTTGACTCCCGGTGCAGATACATCAGGCTTAACTTCCTGATATGGAGATGGCCCTTGCAATGAAAAGCTGGCTAAGCCATTGTTAATATCAGTCGCACCAGTAGCAAATGATTCCGGGTAGTTTGCTGGAGTAGCAACTGAACCAGGTCCGCCCGGATTAAACAAAGTAGTGTTTCCTGCAGAGAATTCCGGGAATATTTCAGCGGCACGCCATGCCTGCACCATTGGACGATACCATTCGTCCAGGCCAGGTCCGCCGCCCCATGAATTATTGACAACATCAGGCGCTTTCTCAGGGTGAGGGTTTCCTTCAGCATCCTTTGGAGCGAGGATCCATTCACCGGCTTCAAGAAGGTCTACATCAGTTCCGCCGTTTGCAGTAAAGGCTTTTACTGCGATCCATTTCGCACCAGGTGCAACACCGATCTGATTGCCTCCATTCGGCTCTGCACCAACCATAGTTCCAGTTACGTGGGTTCCGTGACCCTGATCATCGTAAGGAACTGTCTGGCCTGCAGTGGCATCAAACCAGCTGAATTCATGTACTGGAGAATCAGGCTGTTCAGGGTTATAGCCCCGGTACTTTTCTTTTAATGCCGGGTGATTCCACTGAACACCTGTATCAATGGATGCAACGACTGTACCGGATCCGTCAATTCCCATTTCCCATACAGCAGGAGCTCCGACGCGGTCAATGTTCCATTCGATCGAGCTGGTTTCTGCTTGTGTTTTAAGAGATTTTTCAGCCTCTTTAACAGGTTTATGAAGCTGTCTTGTTTCATTTGGAAGAATCTTTTCTACTTCAGGGAATACTGCGATTTGCTCCATAACTTCTTTTGTAGCTGTTACTGCAATTGCATTGACGATGTAGAAGGATTGAACATCTTTTGCCTTGCCGTCTTTTTCTTGTTTTTGAAGGAAATCGGCGACATGGCCTTGAGTTTCAATAGCTGTAGATCTTAGGGAGGATAGGACTGCAGAGCGTTTCATGTATTTTGATTTAGAGGGTGTCAGTTTTTGTGATGCAGCCGCTTTTTCAGCCTTCTTGGCTGCTGCTGATGCATCAGCCTGTTCTTTGAATTTTATCAGGAATGTTACTTTATCTTCTTTATCAAATTGTTTCAGCAGTGAGCTGTTAATTTTACTTTTTGCTGTCTGAGGAGCAGCTTTCTTAACTGAAATATGCGGAGAGCTCTTGCTTTCTGCCGAGCTCATTCCTGGGAACATAAGCGGCAAAATCAGAAAAGCTGTCAGCATCACATAAAGAATGCGATTCAATGATTTTCTTTTTCTTTTCAAAAAATTCCCTCCTTGTTTTGTTAATTCATTTAAATTGCTAGTTTGCAATGTAGAACTCAACCACCTCCTATGGGTACTTCCAAAAATGGAAAACCCTTCCGTTACCCTGTACTTTAGCTAAATTAAAGGCTGGAGATTGTCGAAAAATAAAGTTTTTTGCAGTGCTTTTATGAAAATGGCTATAAGGCTTCATAGGTCATTAAGGGTTACAGGCTTAAAGAATGAACTTTTTACGGTTATTTATAGAGTAAAAGTATTATTTTTCTATATAATCAAATGAATCTTGGAAAAAATAAGGAAAAGGAGGGAGGCAGTATTTTCACAGAATGATAAAATAAATAAAAAGGATTGAGAACTTAAAGGAATCCATTACTTGAAATTGCAAAAAATGAAATCGAAGATGGGTAGTCTGGGGTGTAACTTTATTCATCTTTGTAAAGGTGAAGAGAGATTGAAAAAAGTTACGGTTAAAAAGGCGCTTTCTCGAATTTTTATCAAATTTAATGCTAAGGAATCAGAATGTTTTAAAATATAGGATAAATGAACAGGTTCCGGATTATGGTTTTACCAAATGTTTTACATAAACAATGGAAAAGTGTTTCTTTTCTGATTTTTATTCGTCTAATAATATGCGAGGGGGCGCCACAATGGAGAGAATAACGGCAGAAGCGTTTGAAGATATATACAGCGAGTACAGCGATCGAATTTATGGATACATATTTCTTCTCGTAAATGATAAGGAAGTGGCGGAGGATCTGACACAAGACACCTTTATCAAAGCCTACAAATATATGAATCAATTTAATGGGGAGTCCCAGATCTTTACGTGGCTTGTCCGGATATCCAGAAATGTAGCCATTGATTATTTGCGCAAAAAAAGCAGATTCAAATTTTTCTCAATAGAAAAATTCCAGCTCCAATCAGATGAAGATACTCCTACAGAGATAATGATTAAGGGTGAAAAAGTTACACTCTTATATGAAGCAATCCGCCATTTGAAATTAAGCTACCAAGAAGTGCTGATACTGAGAAAAATAAAGGAGTTTTCCATCAAGGAAACGGCCGAAATCTTGAATTGGTCTGAAAATAAAGTGAAAATCACCACTTCCAGGGCACTCGCAGCGCTAAAAAAAGAATTGCAAAAAAGGGGGGAAATCCATGAAGAGCTCATTCGGATCCGATAATTCCTTTCGAGAATTGGGACGCATTCCGCGGTCGCAAAAGCAAAAACAGGAGAGCCTGCAAAAAATATTGAGCGGCATTGAGGAAAAACCTAAAAGAAGGAAAGCTATTTTCCCGGGATTTTTATCTGCTGCCGCTGTAATGGCTGCTTGTGTCATGTTCGCTTTCATTATTTTTTCTGAGGATTCCATGACCACAGGCAGCAGCAGTTCAGAGATGCTTGGGAACAGCTTTATAAGCCAAACAACTATTGCTATATCAGAGACCGAGGAATCCTTCTCTGCCGATGGAAAGTATTCGGCTGAAACCGCGACTGTACAAGATCCAAAGTGGGAAAACACGGCAAGAAATGCCATAAATTCGGCCACCCTATCAGAGACAGTCATTGATGCCAAACCATCCTATGATATCCAATTTATTTTAAAGGGAAAAGACCCTGTAAAGATGAAAGTCTGGGATGCGGAAGGCAAAGTTTATTTCAAGATAATGGACAGTGAAGAAATTTATTCTGTTCCTGCCGCTGAAGGTGCCATATTTATTGATTATTTAGAGGCAATTGCACAAAGCATTCAGAACACTCCTTGACTCCTGTAAGGGGTCTTTTTTTTAGGCAGAAAGGGCTGAAAATTGACAAATATCGAGAGTTTTTTCAAAAAAATGTTTTAGTCCAGATTAAAAGGGTAGTACTTACTTAGTTAATAAAACCTTTTTTTGCTGGCGATTTTTATTCCTGCAGGCAGGGAATAGGCAGAAGATTAAAGCTGAAAATTATAAATATTAGGGGGAGCATCATGAAAAAAGGACTTCTTTTTATTATTTCCGCATTCCTGCTTATGGGCACATTAGCAGGCTGTTCCGGGGAAAGTGCTCAGGCAGAAAAGACGAAGGATGGAAAGGTCGTTGTTGATTTTTGGAGTTTTTGGGGTTCAGAAACAAGAAGGCCAATTATTGAAAAAATCATAGATGATTTTAATAGATCACAGGATGAGGTTTTTGTTAAGCATACATATTTGCCCTGGGGAGATATTTGGACAAAGAATCTGGCATCCGTTGCTGCCGGTAATCCTGCTGATGTTATTATTAACGATATTAATTCGGTCGGCCAGCGGGCAGAAAATGGACAATCTGAAGATTTGAGCAAGTATATCGATGATTCGTTTAAAGACCAGTTTTACCCGCATTTATGGGAAACGGTAATGTACGAGGACAAGGCTTATGCAGTTCCATTTAATACAGATACCAGATTGCTATTTTACAATAAAGATGCTTTCAAAGAAGCGGGCATCGACCCGGAAAAGCCCCCTGCTACATGGACTGAACTGGAGGAGTATGCCGAGAAGCTGGATGTGAAAAATGGAGATCGCTATGAGCGGGTCGGCTTTTACCCGCTTTGGGGCAGTATCGGTGCAGCAAGCTGGATGACAAGCGCTGATGGCGGAAAAGGATTCATTCAAGATGGCAAACTTTATATCAATACTCCTAAGAAGCAGGAAGCGCTTCAATGGCTGCTGGGATGGAAGGAGCGTCTCGGCGAGAAAACAGTTCAGTCTTTTGAAGCTGAATTTGGAAGTGAACAGTCAAATCCGTTCATTGCCGGCAAAGTGGCAATGTGGGTGGATATCGGTACATTTTACACACAAATTCGTGATTATGGCAATGATATGAATTTTGGGGTTGCCCCGATTCCTGCATATGAAGAAGGTTCCGGTAACTGGAGTGATGGAGGTGGGTTCGTAGCTGAAATCCCGAAAGGAGCCAAACACCCTGAGGAAGCTATGAAGTTTATCGAGTATCTTACAGGTCCAGAAGCTCAAAAATATTGGGCTATGAAAAATTATGATAATGTCGCAAATAA
Organism: Cytobacillus firmus DS1; assembly: GCF_000565285.1. Classification (GTDB taxonomy): domain Bacteria; phylum Bacillota; class Bacilli; order Bacillales; family Cytobacillaceae; genus Cytobacillus; species Cytobacillus firmus_A. The sequence goes on from NZ_APVL01000002.1 coordinate 320,274, forward strand.
AGAAGCTGCAGAGGCCGTGGTAAAGGAACTTAAAGGCGATGATCAATATGTATATGAAGCGACTGTGAAAAACTTGGATCAGACGCAATTATTCCCTGTCCCGACACAGTATCCTGATTACCAGAATCGCATTAATCCTCATATAGACAATGTTCTGCTAGGTAAAACCAAGCCTGAAAAAGCGCTGGAAAAAGCGGAAGAAGATGTTAAAAAATTAAAGAAAAATTAGAACAAAGAGAGAAGGGAAATCCTTCTCTCTTTATAAATACTATAAAAAGAAGGTGTAAGGGTTGAAATCATTTGAGACACCGATTGAGCGCCGGGGAGCAGATCTTGCAGGAAAAAAAGAGAAGACATTACACAGACGGCTGTCACGCCAAACAAGAGAAAATATCTTTGGCTATCTCTTTATCAGCCCATGGATAATCGGATTTCTGGGTCTGACACTTGGCCCGCTTTTATTTTCCTTATTTGCCAGTTTTACAGATTATAATATCACTTCAAGAATGAATTTTATCGGCCTTGATAATTTTAAACGCATGTTTACAATTGATGACCTTTTTAAAACGTCACTTTGGAACACTCTGTATTACGTTTTATTCTCTGTCCCGCTGACCACTGCAGGGGCGATTTTTCTGTCGGTACTTCTAAATCAGAAAGTAAAAGGCATGAAATTTTTCCGCACACTTTATTATCTGCCTGCTATCCTCTCAGGAGTAGCAGTTTACTTTTTATGGATGCAGCTGCTGAGTCCGTCAACAGGTCTGGTTAATACGTTCCTGGCATGGTTTGGGATTGAAGGTCCAGCATGGCTGTTTGACCCTGAATGGACGAAACCAGCTTTGCTTTTGATGAAAATGTGGAGTGTCGGCGGAGGGATGCTTCTATATCTGGCAAGTCTGCAGGGGGTATCAAATTCCCTTTATGAAGCAGCGGATCTGGATGGGGCAGGTGTAATGCAGAAATTTATTTATATTACATTGCCGATGATTTCACCGATCATTTTCTTTGATGTGCTGACAAGTACGATCGGTTCATTTCAAATTTTCCAGGAGGCTTATGTCATGACGGAGAATGGAAGCGGCGGACCTGGAAATTCACTTCTGTTCTATAATCTTCATATGTGGAATAATGCGTTTGAGGTGTTTGACATGGGCTATGCCTCTGCAATGGCCTGGCTGTTGTTTATTGTCGTTATGATACTGACAATCATTAATATGAAAATCGGTAAAAAATGGGTTCATTATGAGGGAGGAGATGATAAATGAGATCTGCTGCAGCACCGAAGTTTTATGAGACGAAAAAATTCAAAGATAAAGTAAAGCAGGCGATTGTTTTCATCGTTTTATTAGCAGGAAGTGTTCTGGTAATATCTCCGCTTTGGTGGATGATTTCGACTTCTCTGAAATCCCCTGCAGAGATAGCTCAATATCCGCCGACCTTTATGCCAAAAGAATTTCATTTTTCCAATTATGTTGACGCATGGAAAACAGCACCGTTTACCCGCTGGGCTATGAATACATTCTTTATTGCCTTTTGCGGAATGGCGGGAAGCGTTATTGTCAACTCGCTGGTTGCTTACGCATTTGCGAAGATTCGTTTTAAAGGAAGAAATGCTTTGTTTATAGTTGTGTTATCAACCATGCTGATCCCGGGGTTTGTCACCATGGTGCCTCAGTACATTTTATTCTCCAAGCTTGGCTGGGTAAATACGTATCTGCCGCTGATTGTTCCGGCCTTTTTGGGGAGTGCCTTTTTCATCTTCCTGCTTCGCCAGTTTATGATGACCATTCCGAATGAACTTATTGAAGCAGCTGTACTGGACGGTGCTAATCATATTCAGATATGGTGGCATATCATGCTGCCATTAACGAAGCCGGCGCTTATTACTGTAGCCATTTTCTCATTTAATGGCGCATGGAATGATCTTCTTGGCCCGTTATTATATTTAAATGATGAAAGTCTCTACACCCTTCAAATCGGTCTTCAAACCTTCAAGGGAACTGTACAGACACAATGGCATTACCTGATGGCCATGTCAGTCATGGTATTATTGCCAGTAGTGCTGTTATTTTTCTTCTTCCAGAAGCACTTTATAGAAGGTTCGAATATCGCAACAGGCACGAAAGGATAACTAAAACGGCTAAGCCATTCGCTTAGCCGTTCTTTTCATTGTATAGGGCAATAGGTTCTCCATTCTCCGTCAACACAAACCTTATGGCGGGGAACATAGCATTCAATGACTACAGAATCCGGATTCAGCCCGTTTTCTTCAAGCTGGGATGATACTGAAGCTTCAGACTCAATGTTAGCGGATGAGCAGGGATACCCGCCTCGCCATTCATACTTTGTGCAGTAGTAGCATAGCTGGCCAGATGCTGTGGCTTTATCAGAAGAGACTGTATTGCTTTTGGCCGCTTCTTTAATCAGCTGTGTTTTTTTCAATTCTACTTCTGTTAAATAATCAGTAAAGGTGCTGTCTTTTGAGATATCTATTTTGATCTCTTCCTCAGATTTCAGATCTTTTACATAAAAAGCCTGATCCTCAATAAGCCTGCTGTAATCAACCAGCCGCACTTTTAATTCCTTCCCGGACTCAAATGAGAATGATAGAAGAGATGAGAAATTTACGAGAGCCTTTTTATCCAAGATAGTATTTTTTTCGTTGTATTCAATTTCATATTGGACTGTCCAGCCATATTGTTTACCTTTTTCATCAACAAGCGCTCTTGGCTTAGCGGCTGCATCTTTTAAAATGGAGGATTTAAATTCTTTAAACTCATCAGCCTTCAATACGGCTTTCATGAAATCTTTCTCAGTCAAATCAGCTGAACGGCTTTTGGGCTCTGCAGAAACATTACCTGAGAAGACTAGTAAAATAGTCAATAACAAGAAAATATACCTTTTCATCACATACCTCCTAAAAGTATTGTCCAATATAAGATTAACTCATATTTCCAAAATTAGGAATGGTGCGAAGTGATTATATTTATCTAGTAAATTTTATCTAATCTTAATAAAAAAACTGCCTTATGGTAAAAGATTCTTTAAGGCCGATTAATCAATATTATAGAAGCTTTTTGTATTATCATATAGCTTCTTAATGGCGATGCTGAAAGATATTTCTTTTAGTTCAGCAAGGGTGCTGATGGAATGGGCCATCATGGCTGGATGGGTAGGCTTGTTTTTAAAAGGGCCTTCGAATTCCCACGGACCGTCTGTTTCTGCCATCAATTTATCCAGCGGGTAATCCCGTACAAGGGCCTGTATTTCTTTTTCGTACACTATATCTGGAGTAAAGGAGATGTAATAATCATTGGCAATCAGCCTGCTAACAGTTGAGGTGTCACCTTTAAACCAGTGAAAATGAGCTTTTTTAATCGAATGCTTTTCCAATAAATTGCACACAATCGGTGCGTCATCATAAATAGCATGGAGGGCGATGGGCTTATCCCATTTTTTAGCAAGCTTAATGAATTTTTCGAGAAGTTCAATATATCCTCCATGCAGCTTGGTCCCCTCAGACCTCAAATAGTATGGAAGGCCAACCTCGCCAACAGCAGCCATCTCCTCTGTGTGAATCTCTATCCAGCTGAAAAGTTCTGAAATGTCATGATCACTGGGCAGAATCTGTTCAGGGTGAAAACCAAAGGCAGGTTTTACAAAGGGATAGATTTCTGCAAGAGCAAGATTTCTTTTGCAGGAGGCTAAATCACTTGAAACTGTAACAAGTGAAAGCTTAAACGGCAGCTCATGAAACATTTTCTCTAAATCAATATCGCTGTACTTATCAAGATGAATATGGGCATCAATATACTTATCCACTGCTGTTGCCTCCTAATGAGTTTTCAGCGCATAATGGATGCTTCTTTTGCATTCAAGGAAATTTTCATCCAGGAAAATTTCCTCCATTCGCGGCCTCCCAAAAGTCACTTTAAATTCTTGAACTACTTTAGCAGGCTTGCTGCCGAGTATTAATATTCGATCAGAGAGGTAAATGGCTTCTTCGATATTGTGTGTTACAAACAGAATTGTCGGCTTATGCTCATTCCAAATATCAAGAAGCCATTTTTGCATATCAAGACGGGTAAGCTCATCCAAAGCTGAAAAGGGTTCATCCAGAAGTATGATTGGCTGCGGGCTTAATAGTGCGCGGATGAAGGCGGTCCTTTGCTTCATGCCTCCTGATAATTCATGCGGATATGCATTTTCATAGTCACCGAGTCCCGCTTTTTGAAGCATTTTTCTGGCTGTTTCCGGATCGGCTTTCCCCATAATTTCCTGGCCAAGCAGAACGTTCTGGAGGGTGGTTCTCCAGGGCATCAGGGAAGGTGTCTGAGGCATATAGCTGATTGAACCGCGTTTGCCGCTGATCTCGACATTCCCCAGTGTAATGGACCCTTCATCAGGCAGGAGCATTCCGCCAATCAGGTTGAAGATAGTGCTCTTTCCGCTGCCTGATGGACCTAAAATGGAAACAAACTCTCCTTCATTTACTTGAAAACTCAAATTGCTTAAAACTCGATTTGAATCAAAACTTTTCGTTAGAGAATTAACCGATAATTGTATCATTTCCTGCCACTCTCCCTGGACTTCCATTTAATCAGCAAACGTTCAGCCAGTAATATTCCCCCAAAAAACAGCAAGCTTAACAGCATAATCGCAAAAATGGCAACAAAAACACGGTCTGTCCGAAATGAAGAAGAGGCCAAAGTCATATAAACACCTATTCCTGCTTTAGCACCGAGCCATTCGGATATTACAGCACCCATCACACTATAGGTTGCGGAAATTTTTAGCCCTGAAAATAAAGAGGGAAGGGAATATGGAAGCTCCAGCTTCCAAAACAACTGTCCTCTGCCGGCTCCTGCCATCAGCATATAATGCCTGAGTTCTCCCGGAGTTTGCCGAAAACCATCCAATGCTGCAACAGTAATGGGAAAGAAGCATACCAGCGTAATAACAATTAGCTTTGGAAGTACGCCAAATCCAAACCATACAACCAGTAAAGGAGCCAAAACAATTATTGGCACATTCTGTGAAAGGATGAGAAGCGGGTATATAGACTCCCTAATAAAAGGCAATAAGTGCAGTATTACAGCTGTGAGCAATCCGATGGCAGTGCCAATGGCAAATCCCCATAGTGAAAGGAGGACTGTCGATTGAAGATGCATACGGAAGCCCTCCCAGCCCATAACAGCCTCCTGAATGATATCTGTCGGGGGAGGCAGGAGCCAAGCAGGGACTTCTGCAAAATTTACCGCCAGCTCCCAAAGAATGAATAAAAGGAGGAGAACCGCAGCCGGCCTCCATCCTTTTCTGAACACATTTGTCATGGACGGTATTTCTCCGTTAAATCACTCATTTCAATTCCGTCCGGCTGATATAGAATCTTAACTTGTGAGATAACATTGCTGCTTCCTTTTTCAATCATTTTTCTGTTCATATCAGCTATGATTTTCAATAAATGTTCTAAATCGCCTTCCATCGTTGTTTCGAGGGGATGCACTTCGTACTTAACACCGGATTGCTGAATGACACTAATTGCTTCATCCACATAAGGTATAACATTTTCCCCATCTTTTGTTTTCGGTATGATCTGAATGCTTACAAGTGTATTTGCCATTTTATAAACTCTCCTTATTCCGGCAGGAAGTCATTTGTAAATGCTTTGCCGGCATCTAATTCTTTATCTAAAAGACCATTTTCATGCATCCAGTCTGCATAGTTTTCCCAGACCTCAAGCTTTTGTTCTCCCCATCTGGCAGCATCATCCTGATAGCGCGGAGATAGCCACTCCTGGCTCTTTTTGACCAGTTCGCTGTCAAGGTCAGGAGCATTTTTTAATAAAATTTCAGCTGCTTCGCCAGGCTGGTCGATTGCAAATTCATATCCTTTGGCGGCTGCTTTTACAAATGCTTTAACAGTATCCGGATCATCTGCAATCATTTTTTCACTCGTTGCCAGAACAGGCGTGTAGTAATCCAGTTTTTCTGAGTAGTCGGTAAGGTAGACCATATTAATCTTTTCCCCCCGAAGCTCAGCTTCTACACCTGTCCATCCGTAATAAATCCATGCGAAGTCTATATCTCTTTTAACAGCTGTGAAAAAGTCAGCATCTCCCATGTTAACAATTGAGACATTATCAACATTGGCGTTTTCCTTCTTCATTAGGGAATCTATTACAGATTTTTCTACAGGAGCTCCCCAGCCGCCATAAGTTTTTCCTTCAAAGTCTTTTGGCGATTTAATGTTTTTTTCAGCAGGGGATGCAAAACCGGAAGTATTATGCTGTATTACAGCTGCTATCGATACAAGGGGAACTCCCTGTACACGGGCTTCCGTGATGCTTTCCTGGTAGCTGACACCGAAATCAGCCTTGCCTGATGCAGTCAATTGATCGGCGCCTGCCTCACCCGGCATGATGATTTCAACATCGAGTCCTTCTTCTTTAAAATAGCCTTTTTCCTTTGCGGCATATAAGCCGGTATGATTGGTATTGGGTGTCCAATCCAGTACGACAGTAACTTCCTTCAATTCGTGTTTGCTGCCTGCATCTTCTTTTCCAGTCTTAGCATCCTGGCCGCTGCCGGCACAGCCGGATAGCAGCAGAAGCGCAGTAATAGCTGCAATACATTTTTTCATAGAGAAACCTCCCAAAAGCTTTTATGTAATAAGGAAAGTTGATATTAGTCTGCCCTGAAAAATAAAAAACGCCACGGCATAATACCGGGACGCATATAAAAAACATTTTATTATGTTTAAGAATATGTTCCCTACGCCGGTATTAGCCAGATCAGGTTCAAAGGGTCAGCATCTTAAGGATGAAGTCTCAACCGGCACACCGGTTCCCCTACATTTCTTGCTATTTAATTTTAACAGGCCATAAATACTTTCCATCATTATTATAGCAGACAATATTAAAATGGACAGCATTTGATCATTATTTCATTTCAATAGTCCGGCTCTCTTTCCAGGCTTTGAATTTCTCAAGTTCACCTGTAATTTGGCTGACGGCAAAGCCTAAGACGGCTGCATCATCCAGGATCCCCATTCCAATTAAAAAGTCTGGAACCAGATCGATAGGGGAAACAAAGTATAGGATGGAAGCAATAATAAAGATAATTGATTTTTTGGAGATATGCCGGTAATCGCCTTTTGACCATGCCTTAACCAAATCAATCAGCAGCTGAAACTTTTCCCATATATCACTTAGTGATGATTTGTTTTTATCTGCTTTAAGTGTGGCCTTTTTTAGCAGGCCTTTTGTTTTTTCGGGATCATCCGCATAGCGTTTTGCCCTGGAAGAAAATTTTTTATAGCCATCCTTATAATCTTTCGTTTCTATTTCAGGCATAGCCATCACTCCTATATTGATAATTCGTATAAACAGTTATAATCTATTATTTACCGCATACCTGACATGACATAAACATTTAACCAGGAGAAAAAAATGGAAATCATCTTCAAACCTGTGACAATAATTTAGTGGGAGCTGGTATTTATGCTTGAAAAATGGCTGAAGGAATCAAATTATACAGTAATACTATCTGGAGCGGGAATGTCAACGGAAAGCGGGCTGCCTGATTTCCGGTCAGCTAATAATGGCTTATGGAACGCGAAAGACCCTGGGAGAATTGCCAGTACCGACGCATTGAATGATAATGTGAAAGAGTTTATAGATTTTTATCGGCATCGGGTAATTGGGCTCAAGGAGTGCAGTCCCCATAAAGGTTACTATATTCTTGCAGATTGGGAAAAGAGAGGCATTTTAAAGAGTATTATCACCCAGAATGTTGATGGATTTCATCGGCTGGCTGGGAGTGAAAATTTATCAGAGCTTCATGGGAATCTGCAGACACTCCATTGCCAGGAATGTAAAGAAGAATTCCCAAGCGAGGGGTATTTGCATGGACACATTCAATGTTATTGCGGGGGGATGCTTCGTCCTTCAGTAGTTCTGTTTGGGGAAATGCTCCCTGAGCAGCCTTTAGATTTTGCAGCAGAAGAATCTGAAAAGGCAGAACTATTTATTGTTCTGGGATCATCCTTGACTGTGACACCGGCAAATCAGTTTCCGCTGATAGCGAAACAAAACGGAGCTAAACTGGTGATTATTAATATGGAACCCACTGAATTTGATTTTTATGCTGATGAAGTGATCCATGACCGCAAAATTGGTGAAGTACTCGAAGAACTTGATCATGCCTTCCAGCAGCGGGAAAATGAGAAATCATAAAAATAGCTCTCATACTATGATTTTTTGAGCCAATCCCCTATAATGGACAATGAACATGATTACTGCTGCTTCAAGCGATATGATATATAAGGAGTGTTCAGCATGTTATCAAACATCGGTATTCCAGGTTTAATTCTCATCCTGGTTCTGGCTCTTATTATTTTTGGTCCTAAGAAACTTCCTGAAATAGGGAGGGCATTCGGGGAGACCTTAAAGGAATTTAAGAAGTCTACCCGTGATCTCACTAAGGACGATGACGATGATAAAAGAAAATAGTCTACTGGTTTAGAACCGGCTTTGCAGACGATTAGTCTCGAAGCCGGTTTTTCTATTTTATCGCAGTCTAACGGGCAGTAAGACTCCCACTTCAAGACTCAGAGGAACCAAAGGAGGATAAGTGGGGGTCAAACTGCCCGTAAAGGCCCGATTGGTTCAACTAACAATCAGTGGGGGATAAGGAAAACCCCCACTGATTGAAGTTTCACTTTGTGGCTTTCGAACCGAGTGAATGGGTATAAAAAAGAAGGAAAAGAAAAAATAGTTGACTAACATGTATATACAAGATAAAATGAAAGCGTGAACAGTTCATGTATATACAAGTTGGTTTGTGTATAATGGATAGATTTATAAAAATCGAGAACGATAAATAAGAACCTTATAACTGTTTTTTTTCTTAAATATGAAAACGGTAACAGGAGGAGAGCGAAGAATGGCTACAAATAAAGAGTCAGCAGAGCAAATCGTAGAAGCTATCGGGGGCAGGGATAATATCGCTGCGGCCACTCATTGTGTAACACGCCTGCGCTTTGCGTTAAAAGATGAAGGAAAAGTCAATAAAGAAAAACTCGAAGATATTGATATTGTGAAAGGTTCCTTTTCCACCAATGGACAATTCCAGGTTGTGATCGGACAAGGCCTCGTTGATAAAGTATATAAAGAAATGACAGATGCAACCGGAATCGGTGAATCGTCCAAAGAAGAAACCAAAAGTGCTGCTGCCGAAAACTTAAATCCTTTGCAGCGCGGAATTAAAACACTGGCGGATATTTTTATTCCAATCCTCCCGGCTATCGTAACAGCTGGTTTGCTGATGGGAATCAACAACATTATGACAGCGCCGGATATTTTCTTCGATGATAAGTCGTTTGTTGAAGTTTATACAAACTGGGCTGATCTGGCGAGCATTATTAACCTGATTGCCAATACCGCTTTCGTATTCCTTCCAGGTTTGATTGGATGGAGTGCTGTGAACAGGTTTGGCGGAAGTCCACTTCTTGGTATGGTGCTTGGTTTGATGCTAGTGCATCCGGATCTTTTAAATGCATGGGGCTATGGTGCAGCAGAGGAAGTTCCGAAGTGGAATTTATTTGGTTTTGAAATTGAAAAAGTAGGTTACCAGGGCCAGGTGTTGCCTGTATTATTTGCTTCATATGTATTGGCCAAGATAGAAGTATTTCTGCGAAAAAGAATTCCTGATGCGTTTCAGCTTCTGACTGTCGCGCCAATCGCTTTGCTTATTACTGGATTTCTTTCTTTTATTGCCATCGGACCAATTACATTCACGATCGGCAGCTGGATTACAAATGGAGTTGTCGGAATCTTTGATGCTGTTCCGGCCCTTGGAGGTTTGATTTACGGAGGATTATATGCACCTCTTGTTATCACTGGCATGCATCATACATTCCTGGCAGTCGATCTTCAGCTAATCGGCAGCATTGGCGGCACGTTTTTGTGGCCGATGGTGGCACTATCCAATATTGCACAGGGTTCAGCCGCTTTTGCCATGATGCTGTTAAGCAAAGGGAACGAAAAGCTGAAGGGGCTTGCGCTTACGTCTTCGGTATCGGCATGGCTGGGGGTAACCGAACCCGCTATGTTTGGGGTAAACCTTCGCTTTAAGTACCCGTTCTTTGCTGCGATTATTGGGTCAGCAATTGCCGGAATCTTCATTACGATTAATGGAGTTAAGGCACCTTCGATCGGTGTAGGAGGCTTGCCGGCATTTTTCTCCATCTTTGCGGAAAATTGGGGTGCTTTCTTTATCGGAATGGGAATCGCACTTGTTGTGCCGTTTGTATTAACTTTAGCTTTCTCGAAATTTAAAAAAGCTTAAATAAAATGATTGATGCCATGGGATTCTATGATTCCATGGTATCGCCATTTTTAGACATACTCAAAATTTTATTGTACCGGAGGTCGCATTATGAAGAAGCAATGGTGGAAAGAAAGTGTGGTTTATCAAATCTATCCTCGGAGCTTCATGGATAGCAATGGAGATGGAATAGGAGATTTACAGGGAATTATCTCAAGGCTTGATTACTTGAAAGAGCTTGGAATTGATGTGGTCTGGCTTTCTCCGGTTTATAAATCTCCAAATGATGATAATGGCTATGATATCAGTGATTATCAGGATATTATGCGTGAGTTTGGAACAATGAAGGATTGGGAACAGCTTCTTTTAGAGCTGCATAAAAGAGGAATCAAACTCATTATGGACCTGGTGGTGAACCATAGTTCTGACGAGCATATCTGGTTTTCAGAAGCAAGGAAATCGAAAGATAATCCATATAGGGACTACTATATTTGGCGTGAAGGAAAGGATGGTAAAGAGCCGAATAACTGGGGCAGCAATTTCGGCGGATCTGCCTGGGAACTTGACGAACTTACAGGAGAATACTATTTGCACCTGTTTTCAAAAAAACAGCCTGATCTAAACTGGGAGAATCCTAAATTGAGAAAAGAAATATACGACATGATGACCTGGTGGCTCGAAAAAGGGATTGATGGATTCAGAATGGATGTGGTCAACTTTATCTCCAAAGTGGAGGGACTTCCTGATGATGAACCTAAGCCCGGGAAGAAATATGCTTCTGGAAGCAAGTATTATCGAAACGGCCCAAAAATTCACGCATACCTGCAGGAGATGAATGAAAAGGCCATATCAAAGTATGATGTGATGACTGTCGGCGAAATGCCTGGTGTTAACCCTGAGTGGGCTCGGCAGTATACGGGGGAATCACGCAATGAGTTGAATATGGTCTTCCAGTTTGAACATGTTAGCCTGGATAACGGGCCAAATGGCAAATGGGACCTTAAACCCCTCGATCTATTTGACTTAAAAACAAATCTGACCAAATGGCAAAATGAGCTGGACGAGGTTGGCTGGAACAGTCTTTACTTTAATAATCATGATCAGCCGCGCTCTGTTTCAAGATTCGGGAATGATGGAGAGTATTGGGATAAGTCAGCAAAGATGCTGGCAACATTGCTGCATATGATGAAGGGAACTCCATATATTTATCAGGGCGAAGAAATAGGAATGACGAATGTACGGTACTCAAGCATTGATGAATACAGAGATATAGAAACACTTAACTTTTATAAAGAAGCTCTTAACGATGGCTGGACAGAGGAAAAGGCACTGGAGGCCATCTATGCAAAAGGGCGTGATAATGCAAGGACACCAATGCAATGGGATTCTTCCAGGCACGGAGGATTTACGAAAGGAACCCCGTGGATAAAAGTAAATCCTAACTATAAAGATATTAATGTCGAAATGGCCATGAAAAACCCTGACTCTGTTTTTTATTATTATAAAAAGCTTATTGAACTCAGGAAGAAAAATGAAATTATTATTTACGGAAAATATAACCTTATACTTGATCACCATCCCGAAGTGTATGCCTATACAAGAACACTGGGGAATCAGATTCTTTTAGTCATGTGCAACTTCTATGGTGATAACACTGAAGCAGAACTCCCTGCAGACATTCTGGAGAAAAATTTCGAACCGCTGATTGGGAATTATAAAGATATACAAATCAGCAGAACAATTAAACTTCGTCCATACGAAACTCAGGTGCTTCTCTTTAACAGCTAAAAGAAAAGCATTATCTAAAAAAACTAAAACAGGGTGATTCTAAATGAAACAACCGTGGTGGAAAAAAGCAGTAGTATATCAAATTTATCCGAAAAGCTTTAACGACACGACAGGAAATGGAGTTGGAGACATTCCTGGAATTATTGCCAAGCTTGATTACTTAAAAGAATTAGGCGTGGACGTCGTCTGGCTGACACCCATTTATAAATCTCCGCAGCGTGATAACGGATATGACATCAGCGACTATTTCAGCATCCATGAAGAATATGGAACAATGGAAGATTTTGATAAGCTTCTTGAAGAAGCCCATAACCGGGACATAAAACTCATTATGGATATTGTTGTTAACCATACTTCCACTGAACATCACTGGTTCCAGGAAGCAAAAAAAGCAAAAAACAATCCATACCGCGATTTTTATATCTGGAAAGATCCTAAGGAAGATGGAAGCGAGCCGACAAACTGGGAATCCAAATTCGGCGGAAATGCATGGCAATATGATGAAGCAACCGGCCAATACTATCTTCATCTTTTTGATGTTACACAGGCAGATCTAAATTGGGAAAATGAAGACCTTCGCCGCAAATTGTATGACATGATGGAATTCTGGTTTAAAAAAGGAGTAGATGGCTTTAGACTTGATGTAATCAATCTGATCTCAAAAGATAAGGATTTTCCGGATGATGACGGTTCTGTACCTCCGGGCGACGGCAGGAAATTCTATACCGACGGCCCCCGTGTACACGAATTTATGCATGAAATGAATGATAAAGTATTCTCGAAATACGATAGTTTAACAGTCGGGGAAATGTCATCCACTACAATTGATCATTGTATAAAGTATTCCAACCCCGAGCGGGAAGAATTAAGCATGACTTTCAACTTTCATCATTTAAAAGTGGACTACCCTAATGGAGAGAAATGGGCTCTCGCTGATTTTGATTTTACGGCATTAAAGCAGATTTTATCAAAATGGCAAACTGAAATGCACAATGGGGGAGGCTGGAATGCTTTATTCTGGTGTAATCATGACCAGCCCCGGGTTGTATCAAGGTATGGTGATGACAAATACTATCATCGTGAATCTGCTAAAATGCTGGCGACAGCCATTCATATGATGCAGGGAACTCCTTATATATATCAGGGTGAAGAGTTTGGCATGACAAACCCCGGCTTTGAGAGGATTGAAGACTACAGAGATGTAGAATCACTGAATGTTTATTCTATCCTTAAGGAAAAGGGAATGGCAGAAAAAGAAATAATTAGCATTCTCAAAAGCAAATCGCGCGATAATTCCCGGACACCTGTTCAGTGGAATAGTACTGAGAATGCAGGATTCTCTGATGGAACCCCATGGATTCATGTCGCATCCAATTACAGGGAAATCAACGCCGAAAACGCATTGAAGGACGAGAATTCTATTTTTTATCATTATAAAAAGCTGATCCAGCTTCGAAAGCAGTACGATATTATCACATATGGTGACTATGAACTGATTTCTGAAGATCATCCTGAAGTATTTGCTTATGTTCGAAATGGTGATAATGAAAAGCTTTTGGTTGTAAACAATTTTTATGGGAAAGAAACTTCATTTATCCTTCCTGAACACATTCAAGCAGATGAATATAAAGATGAGATCTTACTATCCAATTACAATCAGTCACCTTCGGCAGCACAGACCATTAATTTAAGGCCATATGAATCCGTTATCTACTATTTAAAGAAATAAAAGTGAAAAAATCCTCCCGCTGTTAACGGGAGGATTTTTCAAGTGATTTTTTTAAAACAGCATTCCAGCTATGGCAGCACTTAGCATAGATGCCAGGGCACCCGCAGCAACTGCCTTCAAGCCAAGCCGTGCAATGTCCTGCCTGCGGTTTGGGGCCAATGCGCCAAGTCCTCCCAGCAGAATGCCCAATGAAGAAATATTGGCAAATCCGCAAAGGGCGAAGCTTACGATCGCCACCGTTTTATCAGATAAAGTTGGGATGTCCGGGGCAAATGCAGAATAAGCAACAAACTCATTCAAAATTAGTTTCTGGCCAATATAATTTCCTGCCTGTACGGCTTCTGACCATGGTACTCCTATAGCAAACGCGAGCGGAGAGAACACATATCCAAGTATGATTTCGAGCGTTAAGCCTTCTAATCCAAATAACCCTCCAACCCATCCAAGAAGCCCGTTAATTAAAGCAACCAAAGCAATAAAGGCCAGCAGCATCGCGCCGATATTTAAAGCGAGCTCCAGTCCGACACTTGCTCCTTTTGCAGCAGCATCAATGACATTGGCAGAATCGCTATCCACTTCCATATCAAATTCTTTAGGCTCTTCTTTATCCTCCGTTTCAGGAAGCATTACTTTGGCCAGCACCAGCCCAGCGGGTGCAGCCATAAAGCTTGCTGCCAGAAGGTATTCGAGAGGCACCCCCAAAAGGGAATATCCAATCAAAACAGATCCTGCTACAGAAGCAAGGCCTCCGGTCATGACCGCAAATAACTCGGATTTTGTCATATTGGCGATAAATGGACGGACCACCAGCGGAGCCTCCGTTTGGCCCACGAATATATTGGCCGCTGCCGACATGGATTCAGCTTTCCTGGTCCCGAGAAGCTTAGCCAGCCCTCCGCCGAGGATCTTAATGAAAAACTGCATAATCCTTAAGTAATAGAGGACCGAAATCAGTGATGAAAAAAAGATTACAACTGGCAAAACCTGAAGTGCGAAAACGAAGGTAATGCCCGATTCATCTGTAAAAAAGCCGCCAAATAGGAAATTTATCCCCTGATTAGCGTAATTGATTATATCGTTTACCTTCATTGTGAGCCATTCCAATCCCTTTCTTCCGCCTTCCCACTTTAGAACAAGAAAGGCGAAAATCAGCTGAATGGCAAGACCTCCAGCAACTGTTCTTAAACTTATAGCCCTTCTATTGCTTGAAAGCAGGAAGGCTATCCCTAAAACGACAATAATACCGAATATCCCCCAAATAAAATTCATGTTTACACCTCATCAATATGTAGTAGTTTTCCCTGCAAAAATCAGCTGGGAGAGTTCTGGGCAGTAATCCTATTCCCTTATGAAACTGCTTGTAAAGCTCAATAGTTGTATTATGTGCAAAAGGAATAAATTCATGAAAATACTATGCATGAAGAAAATATAATAAGGATGAACGGAAAAAGATGAGCACAGGGCTCATCTTTCAGTGTTTTTTTCAATATATTCGAATAAAAATGACTGGCCGTTTCTGTAAAAACGGGGATCGTATAGTCCAAGCCTTTCATCATCATCAACAAGAACGACAAATGGAGACCATTCATAAAGGGTTTTAGCTTCAGGAACTTGCGAAAACAATTTGTTTAAATCTGCAGTTTCTTTTGATTGAAGGACATATTGGGTTTCCTTTTTGGTGAAAAGAGTATCATTGAATATGCTCACTTCGTCATCTTTCTTTGTAATAACGGAATAAGTCCATGGTATAAACTCTGCCGATAGGGCAACTTGTTCATAGTGATCATCATACTGCTTAAAAATGAGGTATCCCTGTGTGCTCTGGATTACCACGTGAAGAAGCATAAAAGCCCATGCGATTTTAAAATAGTAGGGGGATTTTGATTTATTCCTTTTTGTAAAGAAAAAGGCTGCTCCCATTATGATCCAAAATACTAAATCAACAATTGGAATCGTACCAAAAGTAACCCTCATAGTTGAAAACGGCTCCAAATAACCTGTGCCCCATGCATTGAATAAATCGCTGGTATTATGTATGAAAACTGCCAGCCATCCCAGCAGAAAAAGCTTCTTATCCCTGACTCTGAAAAGCAGGAAGGACAGCAGCAAAAACAGCAGAGCCCACACCGGAGTCAGAAAAACAGAATGGGTAATCCCCCTGTGCCACATCTGATAAAGTCCTTCTGTATCCCATAAGCGCGAGATGACATCAATATCCGGAATTTGACTTGCCCCTACAGCGGTAAGCAAATACGCTCTCCTGGAGTTTTTATCCATCCTCCGTTTATCAACCGTACCATAAAGGCTCAAGCCGAATAAGGTATGTGTAATTGTGTCCATTTTTAACCTCCTTTTTTACAATTAGTTTCCCTATTATAAGCCTCAAAAAGATTAATAAAAAGAAATATGCAATCTTAAATGCATTGCAAACTTTTCTTGAGAGCGATAAAATTGAAGGTATTGCAATAATTAAGTGACACATTAATTGCTTGATCAACAAATTTTCATATAAGTAAGTGAGGAACGACTATGCCCAAAAATTTAAAAGAAGAAGTTTTATCCCGCCGCACATTTGCGATCATTTCCCATCCGGATGCCGGTAAAACGACGCTGACCGAAAAACTCTTATTATTCGGTGGTGCCATTCGTGATGCAGGTACAGTTAAAGGGAAGAAGACAGGCAAATATGCGACAAGTGACTGGATGGAAATTGAGAAGCAGCGCGGAATCTCTGTTACCTCCAGTGTGATGCAGTTTGAATATGATGGTGCGCGCGTTAATATTCTTGATACGCCTGGTCACCAGGATTTCAGTGAAGACACGTACCGCACGCTGACAGCAGTTGACAGTGCTGTAATGATCATCGACTCAGCTAAAGGTATTGAGGAGCAGACACTTAAATTATTCAAGGTCTGCCGCATGAGAGGAATTCCGATATTTACTTTTATGAATAAGCTTGACCGCCAGGGGAAAGCACCTCTTGAGCTTCTTGCTGAGTTAGAAGAAGTTATGGGAATTGAATCTTACCCAATGAACTGGCCAATTGGTATGGGGAAAGAATTCCTTGGGATCTATGATCGGTTTAATAATCGAATTGAGCAATTCAGAGTAGAGGAAGAGGACCGCTTTATTTCCTTAAATCAGGAAGGTGAAATAGAGGGGCACCATTCTATTAAGGATTCTGGGCTATATGATCAGACACTTGAAGAGATTATGCTGTTAAATGAAGCTGGTAATGAGTTTTCAAGAGATAGAATTGCAAATGGAGAACTGACTCCTGTGTTTTTTGGAAGCGCGCTGACCAACTTTGGTGTTCAGACTTTCCTTGAGTCTTATCTGCAATTTGCACCGCCGCCGCAGCCGAGGAATTCGACTGCAGGGGAAATTGATCCGCTTTCAGAAGAATTTTCTGGATTCATATTTAAAATTCAGGCCAATATGAATCCTGCACATCGCGACCGGATAGCATTCTTAAGAATTTGTTCAGGCCAATTTGAGCGGGGCATGGCCGTGAACATACCAAGAATCGGCAAGTCCATTAAGCTTGCGCAGTCCACTCAATTCATGGCTGATGACAGAAGTACAGTTGATTCTGCAGTCAGCGGAGATATCATCGGAATTTATGATCCGGGAACTTATCAAATAGGCGATACATTAACAGCAGGAAAAAATAACTTCCAATATGAGCGTCTTCCTCAATTTACACCTGAGCTTTTTGTTAAAGTAACAGCAAAAAATGTAATGAAGCAAAAACATTTTCATAAGGGCATTCAGCAGCTTGTTCAGGAAGGTGCCATCCAGCTGTTTAAGACAGTCAAAATGGAAGAATACCTCCTGGGGGCAGTGGGGCAGCTACAGTTTGAAGTTTTTGAACACCGCATGAAAAATGAGTATAACACAGAAGTATATATGGAAAGACAAGGCTCCAAGATCGCACGCTGGGTAGAAGGCGATGAGGTCAACGAAAACCTTTCCAGCGGAAGAAGTCTTCTGGTTAAAGACCGTTACGGCAAAAATGTCTTTCTATTTGAAAATGACTTTGCACTCAGATGGTTTCAGGAAAAAAATCCTGATGTAAAATTATATAATCCGATGGACTCGGAATAAAGCTGGCGGCCCCCTTATTGGGCCGTTTTAGCTTTAGATATATTCTTTTCTTAATACTATTGACTTATCTATCAATAAATAATATAGTATTAACACATACACTTTAACGCTAAAAAGCGTTTAAGTTAAAAAGCAGAAAGTGTAATCTCAATTAAAGATCTTGTCCGCAGCATAAGTAGAGTAATTGCCGGCAGCAAAAAGAAACTGGATGGCTGATGAAAATCCAGGCAGCAATGGTCGAAATACAACTGCATCCAATATGGACAATACTTTTTAAGTGGGTAAGCAGCATCAGCTTATCAATTAGGGTGGTACCGCGGAGCTCCTTCGTCCCTATAGGCGAGAGGGCTCTTTTTGTTTGTATAAAATTACAGGCAAATTTAGGAGGAATACATTATGCATCATGATCAGTCAGCATTAAATTTAAAGCCCCTGGAGGCACTCATTGTCACTTTCATCATTTTAGGCGGAATCAGCTACTCGATTATTTTTGCCGGGGCAGTTCCCCATATTCCGGTTGTTTTCGCGATAATGGGGTTAATAGCTTACGGTTTAATAAGAAAAGTATCCATAACACAGCTGGAAAAGGGGCTTATTGAAGGTGCCCAGTCCGGATTAGGGGCTATTTTCATCTTCTTTTTAATCGGAATGCTGATAAGCAGCTGGATGGCGAGCGGAACGATCCCTACATTTATTTACATGGCATTGGAAGCTGTTAATGGAAAATTCTTTTATGCCATTGTCTTTGTGGTAGCATCTGTCATCGGCATGAGCATAGGAAGCTCACTTACAACAGCTGCTACACTGGGAATTGCCTTTATGGGAGTCAGCTCTGCTTTGGGCCTCTCGGATGCAATTACGGCAGGTGCAGTTATATCCGGCGCATTTTTTGGAGATAAGATGTCACCCCTATCCGATACAACCAACCTGGCATCATCGACAGTAAAAGTGGATTTGTTTGAGCATATCAAGACGATGGCCTGGACAACAATTCCTTCATTTATCATTTCACTCGCAATCTTTGCTTTCCTGTCACCATCGGAGGCAGCTTCTGATTTCTCAAAGATTGCCCAGCTGAAAAAAACTTTGCTGGATGAGGGACTGGTGCATTGGTACTCCCTCATCCCATTTGCCATTTTGACTATAATGGCCATTAAAAGAGTATCAGCAATTATTACGCTATCTGCTGGCATCGTGTCTGCATTAATCTTAGCCGTTATCGTCCAAAGCAGCCTCGGCTTGGAAAAAGTTATGACCTTGCTGTTTTCGGGATATTCTTCAAATAGCGGTTCAGAGGAAGTTGACGCCCTTTTATCAAGAGGCGGCATGGAAAGCATGATGTTTTCTATTTCTTTGGTATTGCTCGCGCTTTCTATGGGCGGTTTATTCTTTAAGCTTGGCATCCTTCCAGCACTTCTGGAAGGAGTCAAAGGGTTTTTGAATCGGGTGTCAGCTCTTGTGGCGGCAGCAGCAGGAACAGCAATCGGGATTAATTTCCTGCTTGGCGAGCAGTACCTGTCTATTCTCTTAACAGGAAATGCTTTCAGGGAGCCTTTTGAAAAAGCCGGGCTGCATCCGAAGAATCTTTCCAGAATTCTTGAAGATGCAGGCACGGTAGTAAACCCATTAGTTCCGTGGAGTGTCTGCGGAGTATTTCTAACAGGTGTTTTAGGTGTAGAAACAACAACTTATATGCCCTTTGCATTATTCTGTCTGCTCAGTCCTGTAATCACCTTAATCTATGGATTTACAGGTTTGAAAATCGAAAAATTATAGAGAAAAGCAGCTGCTTAGGCTGCTTTTTCTGTTGGTAAGGAGATCCTATAATTTATAAAGTTATTTTGATTAATTATACAGCACACTGATTGCTTGCAACACAATTGCTGCTTTAATATAGTTAAAATATGTTAAATTCTACAACTTGCATTGATCACAGATTATCTCATACAGTCATTGAAAGGAGCAGAATGTGTGCGAATAAGCGATTTTTCAATCAAAAGGCCAATTTTTACATTGGTTACAATGTTCTTAGTTCTTATTTTAGGGGTTGTCTCCCTCTTAAATATTCCATTAAAACTCATACCAGATCTTAATCCTCCTGTAGGAGTAGTAGTCACTTCGTATCCTGGAGCAAGTCCCGATGAAGTGGTGGAAAAAGTAACAAAGCCGCTGGAGGAAAATCTGGCAACATTGCCGGGGATAAAGACCTTGACTTCAACCTCGCAGGAAAGCGCAAACTTTATATTAATGCAATTTTCCTGGACTACAGATATTGATGAAATACAAAGTGAGGTCATTCAAAGACTGGACCAGACACAACTTCCTGATGAAGCGGAAAAACCGCGATTTATGAAGTTTGATCCCGCTCAGTTTCCTATTATTCAATTATCTCTTAGTGCAGATGAGGAGCCTGAAGCACTAAGAAGGCTTGCTGAAGAACTAAACCTCGAACTGACTAAAGTTGAAGGAGTAGCAAGCGTAAATCTCTCCGGAACAGCCATTAAGGAAGTAAGAGTGGAACTTGACCAGGCCAAGCTGAAAGATTTCAGACTTAGCCAGGCGGATGTTGTGGATGTAATTGAATCCAATAATATTTCAATGCCGGGTGATCCTGTTTTGACTGAGGGAAAAGAGCTGACAACCAGAATCATCAGCTCCATTGATTCTCTGGATACACTGAAAAAACTTACGATAACAGTTGACCCCGCAACAGGCAATAAAGTAAGTCTTGACGACATCTCAGATGTTCAGCTTGCCAGCCAGGATGATCGCACTATTACGCGCACAAACCAGGCTCCCTCTGTCTTACTGAGTGTCCTGCAGCAGTCGGATGCTAATACCGCTGAAGTTTCAGACCAATTTATACAGCAATTGGATAATCTTCTTGAAAAGGAACAGTTTGAAAATATTGAATCAGAAATTCTTTTCGACCAGGGGGATTACATAAGTCTTGCAATAGGAAATATCTCCAATTCACTGATACTCGGCGGTATTTTTGCGATGATCGTGCTGTTTTTCTTTTTGAAAAATGTTAAAAGTCCGCTCATCATTGGCATCTCTATTCCATATTCAGTTATTTTCACGTTTGTTTTAATGTATTTTTCCGATTTCACTTTAAATATTATGACTCTTGGAGGATTGGCGCTTGGAATAGGCATGCTGGTGGATAATTCCATCGTGGTTATTGAAAATATTTACCGCCACTTATCGATGGGGAAAGATCCTAAAACGGCGGCAAGTGAAGGGGCAAAAGAAGTAGGAAGTGCAATTACTGCTTCCACACTGACGACAGTTGCAGTATTCCTCCCAGTAGTATTTATAACTGGAATCATCGGAGAATTGTTTAAGGAGTTTGCCCTGACCATTTCCTTTAGTTTATTTGCATCTCTGGCTGTTGCACTGACAGTTGTGCCGATGCTTGCGAGCAGGCTGCTGAAGGCGCCAAAATCAAACATGGAGACAAAAAGGCAGGAAACAGGCTTAATGCGCTCACTTGAAAAATCAATAAAATGGTCTTTGCGGAATCGTGCAGCGGTAATAGCTATTACCATGCTGTTATTAGCAGCGGGCAGCTTTGGATTGACCACAGTAGGCACGCAATTTCTGCCAAATGCAGATGAGGGCTTTTTTACGGTGCGTATGGAGCTTGAGAACGGCACTGCACTTTCAGAAACAGAAAAGGCTGTATCAGCTATAGAGGAAGAATTGAAAGATGAAGAAGATGTAGATACATTTGTCAGTCTCATTGGAACTACACAGGAAGGGTCCTTCCGGGGCTCTAAAAATGCCAATATCGCTGAATTGTATATCAAAATGAAAGAGCTGGATCAGCGGGAAAGGTCAACGTTTGAATTTGTCGATGAGGTAAAAAAGGATTTGGAAAGTGCTGCATCAAAGGTTAATGAAACTGCAGAACTCTCATTTAATACTCAATCAACAGCAGGTACATCACCGAATACACTGACCTTCAGTGTGAGGGATACAGATCCAAACCGCTTAACGGAAAATGTAGATAAAATCTATAATGCATTGAAAGACCTTGATGATGTAACCGAATTATCGACTGACCTCATGGATACCGTTGAGGAAATTCAAATTACTGTGGACCGTGAAAAGGCTCTTGAGCAGGGCCTGGCTCCCGCCCAGGTAGCCATGACAGTAAATGATGTAACCCGGGGCAATCGTGCAACACAAATGATAGATGAAGAATCCAATATATATGGCGTTTTTGTTGAGTACGATCGGGAAGTCACACAGGATATAGAGAATTTGAAGAAATTGCTAATTAAAAAGCCAGATGGCAATTACGCCGCTCTGAGTGATGTAGTCAATATAGAGCGCGGAGAAGGACCGGTAAATATTCAGCGGATTAATCAGCAGGATGCTGTCCAATTTACTTTAAAGTACAAGTCTTCTACAAACATGGGTGCCATGTCAAAAGAAGTGGATAAAGAAATTGCCGATCTGAAATTGCCGGATGAAACAGAAATCGTTTTTAGCGGTGACAGAGAATTGCTGGAGTCATCCATTGATGACCTGATTCTGGCATTTGTACTGGCAATCGTGTTTATTTATCTTGTCATGGCAGCTCAATTTGAGTCGCTAAAGTATCCGCTAGTTATCATGTTTACTGTGCCTCTCATGGTGATAGGCGTAGCAATTGCTCTTACTGCAACCCAGACACCTATTAGTTTAACAGCCATAATCGGGATCATTGTACTTGCAGGCATTGTAGTTAATAATGCAATAGTCATTGTCGATTATATTAACCAAAAGAAAGAGCAGGGTCTTAAGAGCTACGATGCCATAATCATTTCAGTTAAGGACCGTGCAAGGCCAATATTCATGACTGCCTTAACTACTATACTTGGATTAGTGCCTTTAGCACTTGGCATTGGAGAAGGAACAGAAATTAATCAGCCTATGGGAATTACTCTGATTGGCGGACTGATCAGCAGTACATTCCTGACATTATTTGTCATACCAGTTGTATATAGCTTTTTTGACAAGGATACACGGCGATTAAATAAAATGTATGCAACACCGGATGGCCACTTAGTGCCAGCTTACCTGCTTGAAGAAAGAGTGGACAAAAACCGGAATCACAATAATGACGAAGACAAAGGTCAGCTTCAATCCTCTGATGCTAAACCTTACAGCAGAGATGATATGGCAGCCATGCTGGAAGAATTGTTAAAAATTGTTAAAAGTGATGACGATGCAGAGAAAAAACAGAAACGTGATGATAATTTCTAGATCTTATGAAGGCTCCTTCTAATAAAGGAGTCTTTTTTTACGTTAAAGACTAAAAAAATGAATCTTTCTAACGGTGTTTCAGGAAAATATCTGGAAAATTTATTGATAATTGACCAATATTCAGAGCACAATAAAAGTATCGACTTATAGCTGGTGGTAATGAAATGAAAAAACTCAGTAAACTAGAAGCGGTTTTTTGGAGTATTGCATTGCCAGGTTTTAGCCAATTATTGGCGGGGCAGCTGTGGAAGGGGACATTGTTTGTCGTCCTTGAATTTATCATTAATGTATACAGCCATTTTAATTCGGCTATCATGTTCAGTTTTATGGGCGAAATTGATAAAGCTGTTCATGTCCTTAATTATCAGTGGCTCATGTTTTACCCTTGTCTTTACATGTTTGCAATGTGGGATGCATACCGCAGTGCTATGCCGGAAAATGAAGAATTATCATTCCTTCCATTTGTATTCAGTGCCTATTTTGTCACAGTAGGACTTATGTACTCAACAAAACTTAAATTGTTTGGAATATTTTTGGGGCCGGTCTTTCTTCCTATGATCTTTGTTATTCCGGGTGTATTAACCGGTCTTTTGATCAGATGGCTCATTTTGAAATGGAGAAAGCACCAGGTGCAAGGTTAAGGCGTCACATTCTTATATAGAAACGTTAATCATTTTAATCATTAATGAAAAAAGCTTTCGCACACTACTCAAATTAGTGTTTGTTAAAGCTTTTTTTTCTTTTTTAAATAAATTCTTTTTTATAACCCCCAAAAATCACTTTCATGATACCGTACAGTTGTAATGAACAAAGCGGCCGCTTGTGATTAAATCATGAGGTGAAATCATTGAAATTTTTATCCAGCAAAGAAATGAATAAAATGGCAAAGAGTACACTGGCATTAGTGATTGCAGGAGCATTCACATTTTCAGGAACAGGAGCCTTTGCAAGTGAAATAAGCGAAGAAGCAGATTTTGAAACAGTTGAACTAATAAATGATCAATCAGCCGAAGCGATAGCTGAAACAGATAAAGCTGCAGCAGAATCCATTGACGATGCTAAAGAAAAGCTTGATGGAATCGAATCAGAAACACCATCTTTATTGCCTGGAAGCTTTTTCTACTTTGCAAAGCTTGCTTTGGAAAAAGTAAAGCTTGCTCTAACTTTTGATGATGTTAAAGAGGCAAAACTGCTTGCCGAATACGCTGCAGAGCGTATGGCTGAAGCGGAAGCGCTTTTTGCTGAAGGCAAGGAAGCAGAAGCATTAACAGCAATAGAAAAGGCATTGGAACAGATGGAAGATGCAGAAACCATCGTTGATGATGCTAATGAAGACTCTGAACAATCTAAATCAGATGATGAGAACACCAGTGATCTAATCAGTGAAGACAAACCTGCTGAGGATGAGTCATCTGAAGAGGATGTTCAGGCTGATGATGATGCCGCCGGCGAAAGTTCTTCAGATAATAACTCAGGGGACAAGGAAACCGAAGAAGAAGTGAAAGAAATACTAGCACAAAATATCATTGCCCTGAAGGCAAATCTGACAAAGTTTTCAGAACGGTTTGACGAAAACCATCCTGCTATTTTAGCGATGCAAAAGAACATTGATAAGTTCACTGAAAAATGGTCTGACCAATTGATCGGCCTGGAAAAAGAATATGCTGGAAATGATCAGGATGGGCAAGCTGCAGGAGAGCCTGCATCAGTTAAATCTGAAGAATCTTCTTCAGACATGGAGTCAGCAGACGACTCAGCGAAAGAGATTGATGAATCAGCTTCTGAAGAAGAAGCTGTGACACCTGCAGTTCCAGTGAAGGTGTCTAAAGAATCAAAAGATGCAGCCAAGGCTGAAAAGAAAAAGGCTCATGAAGAAGCAAAAGTATTAGAAGCCAAAAAGAGAGCCGAAGCAAAGGCTGCACGTCAAGAAGCAAGAAAAGCAGAAAAGGAAGCACGCGAAGCAGCTAAACAAGCTGAAAAAGAAGCCCGTGAGGCAGCTGGGAAAGCAGCAAAAGAACAGCAGGAAAAGAAAGTTCAGGAAAAACAGGCTGAGGCAAAGAGCCAGGCAAGCAAGGGACAAAAGAGAGCTGAACAAGCAAGAGGTCAAGGGAAAGAGAATAAAGGCAACTAATTTTAGCTGGAAAAGAAAGCACTGCAAGGCTTTCTTTTCCATAGCCGATAAAACCACCCTAAAAAAATTAATCTGGACACCGTATGGTATAATGTGTTTTGAAAAGAGGTGGGGCTATTGCTAAGCTTATTGTTTATGGCTAAGAAGCGGAAAAGATCGCTCGAAAAAACGGTAGAGTTAATACAGCAGGGAGATACAGCATTAAATAATGAGCTAATAGAGTCATATAAGCCGTTTATTGCTAAAACAGTATCATCAGTATGCAAGAGATATATTCATGAATCTGATGATGAATTTAGCATTGGCCTCATAGCCTTTAATGAAGCAATTCAAAAGTACAGTCCTGATAAGGGAAGTTCATTGATCAGTTTTTCTGAAGTGCTGATAAAAAGGCGGGTTATTGATTATATCCGCAAGCAATCCAAATTTCAGAATCTCAGTTTTAATGGAGTCTCTAAACTGGAAGATGATGATACTGCCGGCTCGGCAATAGAAGACGAATTGTCCATTGAAGACTACAGGAAAAAAACGGATGAAGAGCTGAGGAAAGAAGAAATTATCCAGTTTACGCTAATCCTTCAGGAATTCGGACTTACCTTCAGTGATTTGATCGAACAATCCCCAAAACATGCGGATGCACGAAAAAATGCGATGACTATAGCCAAAATTCTGGTTGAAAATGAAGAACTCAAAAGTATTCTTTTTGACAAGAAAAAGCTGCCGATAAAGCAGCTGGAGGATTATGTATCTTTAAGCAGAAAAACAATAGAGAGAAATAGAAAATATATAATTGCCATATCACTCATATTAACTGGCGATTATGTCTTTTTAAAGGATTATATCAAAGGGGTGTTGGAAACGTGAAAACAGGTATAATCATGGAGATAAACGAACGTTTTTTAACACTATTAACCCCGGAAGGAGAATTTCTGCGTGCCCGAAAACAAGATCGGGCATATGCAATAGGCCAGGAAATTGCATTCTTCCCAATAGAACTGAAAAACGGAAAGTTGCCGCGTCCACTATCTATTTTTAGTTTGTCCAGAGGAAAAGGATTAATGGCAGCAGCATTCGCGATGATGCTCGCAATCGTGTCTTTTCTGCCGTTCCTTCAAAATGACGAAGTGTACGCTTATATGTCAATAGATGTTAATCCGAGTATTGAATTAGGAGTCAATCAGGAATATCAGGTAGTAGAACTCATTCCTTATAATGAAGAAGGAAAACTTATTATCCAGAACATCAAAAACTGGAAAAAGAACAGTATTCATGAAGTGGCTGACAAAATTCTCCTTCAGATAAAAAAGCAGGGCTATTTTAAGGAAAATAAAGAGGTAGTCATTGCTGCCGTTTATACAGAACAGAATAAAGAAGCGGATGAGCGCATTCAGAAAGAGTTAGCAGATATAAAACAAGCTGCACAGAAAGAGCTGCTTGAAGTAACTTTACTCGAAGCAAGTGAAGAGGAAAGAGAAGCTGCTATTGAAAAAGGGCTTTCACCTGGATTATATAAAGAAAATAAATTAAAAGCTGACACTGACAAAAAAGAAAAACCTGAACCTGTAAATCCGGTTAAACAGACAGATAAAGAAATCCATCCTCCGCAAAAGCCGGCAGATAATACGCAAAGCCAATTAAAAAAGCAGGAGAAAGCAGAAGATAATAAAGAAAAACCTGCTGTTCCAGGGCAAATAAGGAAATCTGAGAACCAGCAAAATAACATCGGTAATAACAAAGGAAATAATCCTGGAAAAAGGCACGATAATAAAGAAAAGAAAGATCAAGGAAATAACATAAAAGCCCAAAAACATCAAAATCATCCAAGCGAAAAAAAAAATAATAAAGCTAATGAAAAAAGAAATAACCCTGAGAGAAATCCCAAAGAAAAAGATAATGGGAAAAACAGTGGCGGGAATGGTCATGAGAAAAATCAGAAAAATAGTGACATTCCCAATAAAGGCAGAGGAAACAATCAAGGGAAGCATAATGATAAAGGAAATCGATAAAAGCAAAGTCCGGAGCATGCTCCGGACTTTTTCCATTTATATTAAGTTATTATTGATTGTTCTGGCCGGACATTTGGGCCTGGGCTTGCTGGACAAGCCGCTTAGTAATTTCTCCGCCTACAGATCCGTTAGCCCGGGATACAGTATCAGAGCCTAATTGAACACCAAATTCCTGGGCAATTTCATATTTAACCTGGTCCATGTATTGTTCAATACCAGGAACTAAAAGCTTATTGCTGCTTCTTGCCATTGTATTCAACTCCTTTTTATTGGTCTTACAGAGTTACCATGCCTCTGTATTTGTAGTATGAATTAAAAAGAAGTTTTCATAAGTGGTAATATTTCGGCATAAGCAGCATGGTTATTTTGCACAGGCAGCCTCTAAGAGGATGTCTGCGATGTGAATTGCTTTAATTTTATGCTGCAAACCTTCCCGTTCGATCCCCAGCTTCATCTGCAGAAGGCAGCCTGGATTAGAGGTCACGATCACTGCAGCATTTGCTGACTTGGCCTGAATCATTTTATGATCAAGTATTTGCATAGACATTTCAGATTCAACAATATTATAAATACCGGCAGAACCGCAGCATCTGTCCGCATCTTTCATTTCCCTGAATTCAATGCCCCTGATTGAATTCAGAAGGGTACGAGGTGCTATGGAGGTTTTCATGACATTGCGCAAATGGCAGGAATCCTGATAGGTTACGACCTGGCCCGGAAGCTCAAGGTGAACTTTTTTATGAAATTCAAGTTCAAATAGAATTTGGCTGATATCTTTGAGTTTTTCCGAAAACTTTACAGCTCTTTCATGCCATTCCCGGTCATCTTTAAGCAGGTGGTCATAGTCAATAAGGAATGCACCGCATCCTCCTGCATTTGTGATGATATAGTCTGCGCTCAGTTTTTCAAAAGCTTCTATGTTCCGCTTTGCCAGATCTTTAGCTGTCTGCTTTTCACCGCTATGACCGTGAAGAGCACCACAGCAAGCCTGATTTTGAGGTATATGAATTTCACATCCGGCAAGCTGGAGAAGCTTTATTGTTGCATTATTGGTTTCAAGGAACATCGTGTCCATTAAACACCCGGTAAAAAAAGCGGCTTTCTTTACTGGCTTTTCTGCTGGGAAATAGGATGGTCTATTTTTCATTTCTTTTAATTTTGGTACTTGAGGAAGTACCTTTTCCATTGCACTGAAATTTTTTGGAAGCCAATTCAGCATCCCTGTTTTTCTGGCGGCCGATTGCAGGCCTGAACGCTGATAAAAGCCCAATAGCCCTGCAGCTGCCCTCATTCTGTTCTGATGGGGGAAAAGCCCGTTAAAGACCAAATTGCGAACCGCTCTGACCGGAAGTGAGTGTTTCTTATTCTGGTTAATAATATCCCTCGCTTCTTCCAGCAAGTGTCCATATTTTACCCCAGAAGGACATACAGGTTCGCATGCCCGGCAGCCCAGGCAAAGATCAAGAGATCTCTCAACATCTTCATCCGGTTCAATCAATCCGTCAGCAACAGCTTTCATTAATGCAATCCGTCCCCTTGGAGAGTGCGCTTCTTTAAAGCCTGACTCGACATAAGTTGGGCATGAAGGGAGACAAAAGCCACAGCGCATGCAATTCAGGAGCTCGTCTTCATCCATTCGCTTCTCAAATTCTTCCTGAATGACACTCTGTTCTTTTAATGTTGTCATTGTGTAACCACCACACGTTTTCTATTGTCCTTGGCAAAAATTTTGCCGGGATTAAGAATATTATTGGGGTCTAAGCCAGTCTTTACAGCCTTCATGGCATCAATTCCTGCCTGGCCGAGTTTCAGCTCCAGATAAGGAGCTTTCATGACTCCTACTCCATGTTCTCCTGTTATAGTTCCTCCGAGCTCTATCGCCTTGATAAAAATCTCTTCAAAAGCTTTTTCAACCCGTTCCATTTCATTTTTATCCCGGGCATCTGCAGGGCATGTCGGATGAAGGTTTCCATCACCGGCATGGCCAAAGGTACAGATGGAGAGCCCGTATTTTTGGGAAATTTCATTTATGGCATTTACCATATTGGCAATTTCAGATCTTGGCACTGTAGCATCTTCAAGAATGGTTGTCGGCTTTAAGCGTGCAAGAGCCGATAAGGCGGCACGTCTTGCTGTCCTTAGGGCTTCGGCTTCTTGTTCAGATTTTGCAAGCTGTACCGATACAGCTCCTTGCTTTTGACAGATTTCAGCCATTTTTTGCATATCCTTTTCCACAACGTCAACCGGCCCATCCTGTTCGATAAGAAGTACAGCTTTAACATCAGTCGGCAAACCGATTTGTGCGAAATCTTCTACTGCTTTTAGTGTTGGCTGATCTAAAAATTCAAGCGTGGCCGGAATGATTTTTTCAGCGATGATCTTTGAGACGGATTTCGCAGCTTGTTCCAGATCCTGAAAGAGAGCAAGCATTGTCTGTTTTGCTTCTGGAAGCGGGATTAACTTTAATGTGGCTTCCGTAATAATTCCTAAAGTTCCTTCAGATCCAACCAGCAGCCTGGTAAAATCATATCCAGCCACATCCTTAGCAAGCTTGCCTCCCGTTCTGATAATGTCTCCGTTCGCAAGTACAGCTTCCAGCCCCATCACATAGTCCCTTGTAACACCATATTTTAATCCGCGCAATCCGCCAGAATTTTCATTGATGTTTCCGCCGATTGTGCTTATCTTCATTGAACTGGGATCAGGGGGATAAAATAGCCCTCTTGCTTCAACCTGATTAATCATATCAAGCGTGATAACACCCGGCTGTACTGTAGCTGTCAGGTTTTCTTCATCGATTTCAATAATTTTATTCATATGCTTAAACAGGAGAACAATTCCGCCTTCTGTAGGACAGGTGCCTGCACATAAATTGGTGCCTGATCCTCTTGGTACGATTGGAATTCCTCTGCTGCTGCAAATTTTGAGGATTTGGGAAATTTCCTGAGCGTTTCGCGGACTGATCACCGCATCGGGCATGGATTGGAAATTAGGAGTTGCATCATAAGAATAAACGAGGCACCCGGCTTTTGAGTCATCATAATTTTCTGCGCCAACAATCGCGACAAATTTTTCTTTTATTTGAACGTCAACCAAATAAATCCTCTCCTTTACTAGCAGGCTGGCAATATCTATTCTTTAAGTATAAAAAAAGCAGGGAGCACCCTGCTATAGATAAATATACAAATATTAAGATGTGTTTTAATTATTTTTTGTGCCTTCCTCCAAAAGCTTTACAGCTATGAATAATTTCATTAAATCATTCAAATTTGAAGGATACAGTCCTGAAAGCTCTGATATTTTCTTTAGCCTGTAATGAAGGGTGTTTATATGTATATGCAGGGCCTCAGCAGTATTTTTCAAAGAGTGATTTTGCCTGAATAGTTCCTTAAGAGTAACCATAAGATCCTCTTCAAACATAAAAGTTCCGATGGTTCTTTCTATAAAGTCCTTCTTAGTTTCCGGAGAAAGGTCATCAAATATCATTTCAATGGTCAAATCCTGATCAAATATGATGGTGCCCCGGTCTTTTGCGATTTTCAAAGCTCGTTCTGCCTGCATAAATGATTCGGACAAACTGAAGGGAGGCAATGGTTTTCCGGTGCCGATACTTACTTTGGCAGCGAGCAGGTTTTCCAGAAAACGATGGAATCGTGTGATCTTTTCCCTTATGCTGCGATCTTTTTCTGCTGAAGAAACCCCGGCTAAAAGGACAATTCGATCATTGCCCCAGCGAATCAGAATATCATTGGAACCTGCTTCTTTCCAGGATAAAATTCTGTTCCAAAGATCACGATGAAGCAATTGGCTATGTTGCCTGAATTCTGCGATAGTTGCCTGTCTATCCACTGAAAGATTTATTTTCAGCAGGTGAGCACGTTCTTTGAATGCTGGATCCCACTCTTTAGTCTGCAGCCAGTCAAACATAAAGCCTTCCATTGCACGGGCCTGCCAATCGAGCTGCTCTGCAAAGTAACTTTCGCTGATAAACAACTCTGTCAGTTTGCGGATGATTTCTGCGAATGGGGAAATTTCATCTGGATTTCCGGTAATGCCAATAACACCAACTGTCTCCCCTTTAAAAAAGATAGGCAGGTTAATGCCCGCTTTTACACCCTGAAGGCGTGATTGATCTTTCCTGGTAATAATCAGCTTTTCTTTATGTTTTATAGTAAGCAATGCTCCTTCATGAAAATTGCCTATTCTGCCGGCGTCTGTGCTTGCAATGATTACTCCGCAGGTATTGGCAACTATGATATCTTCCTGTAGAAACTGACGCACTTCAGCTATGATTTTTTCAGCCAGATCAGGCAGCAGCATATCAAATCTCCCTTTGGTTTTTGATTTTATTATATATAAATAAAAAACTTCCTGCGAATTTTCTAATATCCCTTTTAAAAACCGGGTATATTCATTATGATAAGGGTTAGAAAAATTTTGAAGGGGACAGGTATGATATGTGGAAGGACGTAAGAAGCTGGCTTGATAAACTAACACCTGCCCAAGTAATATCCGGATATTATTTATTGGCAGTATCTGTATCGGTACTTTTATTAAGAATACCGGCTGTACATAAGCCGGGAGTGGAGGTTGCATTTATTGATACGGTTTTCACTGCTGTAAGTGCAGTCAGTGTTACCGGTCTGACAGTGGTGGATATATCAGAGACATACAGTGTTTTTGGTTATTTTGTCATCATGTTCATCCTTCAGTTTGGCGGAATAGGGATCATGGCGCTGGGCACCTTCTTTTGGCTCCTGCTGGGCCGCAGGATTGGATTAAGAGGGCGCCGCCTCATAATGGTCGATCATAATCAATATGCCTTGTCAGGACTAGTCAATTTAGTCAAAGAAATCATTAAAATAATATTGGTGATTGAAACGCTGGGTGCCCTCATATTGGGTTTTCATTTTCTTAAATATTATCCGGCATGGGATGATGCATTCCTGCACGCGCTGTTCGCATCTGTCAGTGCAACAACTAACGGTGGCATGGATATAACGGGAGCCTCTCTTAAACCTTATGCCGGCGATTATTTCGTGCAGCTGATCAATATTATTCTGATTACGTTAGGAGCTATAGGTTTTCCTGTCCTTATCGAATTAAAGCAATTTTTATTTCGGAATAAATGGGAGCAGGAGCCATCTTTTCGATTCTCCTTATTTTCAAAATTGACGACTGTTACGTATGCAGCTCTTCTTGTGTTTGGAACGGTTATTCTGCTCATCATGGAATTTAATCAATATTTCAAAGGCATGAACTGGCATGAGAGCTTCTTTTATGCATTCTTCCAATCCGCTACCACCCGGAGCGGCGGTCTTTCAACTATGGATGTTAACGAGTTTACAATGCCTACACTCGTCATAATGAGCATTTTAATGTTCATCGGGGCGTCACCCAGTTCTGTCGGCGGGGGCATCAGGACGACTACCTTTGCTGTAAATATCCTTTTTATCTATCACTTTGCAAAAGGAAACAGGGATATAAAAATATTTAAAAGAGAAATTCATGAAGATGATATTCTAAAGTCTCTTGCCATCACACTGCTTGCTATTGGAATGTGTTTTTTCTCTGTAGTCATTCTAAGCATTACAGAAAAGCAGATGGAGCTTATTGAAATTATTTTCGAGGTCTGTTCAGCTTTTGGAACTACGGGCCTTTCGTTAGGAATCACACCTGATTTATCAATGATTGGGAAATGTATCATAATGGCCTTAATGTTTATTGGAAGAATTGGATTAACCTCTTTCTTATTTATTATAGGCGGAAAAGAAAAACAGCCAAATTACCATTATCCAAAAGAGCGAGTTATCATTGGCTAAAAAAGCAGCCCGGAATATTTTTTTCCGGCCTGCTTTTTTTTAGAATTTCCTGCAGTTAGATGAGTACGCTCCGATCTTTTGAAGCCAAAGGCGATTCCTATTTTCAATCTGTTCCGCGGCTGACATCCTTAGTCGGATGCATGAAAGGGTAGGCTTGGGGCGGCTTTTTGCTTTCAAGGAGTTCTTTGTTTTCCGTTGTATTCCAGCCTATATCATTTGTAGGATGAATCCATTCGTCTCCAGCCATAACTGCGGGATCTGTTTCATCACTCCAGTTTTCCAGCGGTGAACTCTTTGAAGAATAATGACTATCCCCAATGGTTACGCCAAAAGAATTCTTGAAAGGCGGCTGAAGCTTCATGCCTGTGTCCTTAAAGCTCGGAGCTTCAATTTGATGTGGAAGTGTCTCGTCAATGCCAATGCTTTTCTTATCTTTATTCTTATTATTAGTCACAGCGCTCATTCCTTTTTACTCTATTTTTTGCACTGCAGTAAAATTTATGATTGTAAAATAAGGAAGACTCAGTTAGGAATGAAACCGTGTTTTTTACTAAAAATAAAGCTGTGTTAAACCTGAAAAATGGATTTAGCACTATGGAATATATTTCAGGAGGAGATTTGGATGGCTAAACGAAAAGCTGAGTATAATGCCGTTGAAAAGTACAGCAAGACGCCTAAGAGGAACCTTCAGGAATCGGAGTTTTCAGCAGAATTTAGCCAGGGAGAGGATCCCATGAAAATGGCTAACCGCAACTCCAAGCATGGTAGAGAGGGAAGAGCCTAGTGGATCAAAATAAATCACGAAAACAAGGCCGGCAAAACGCCTCTGCCAATGTAGAATTCGGCATGGAGTTTGGTGATATAAATGCCGGAAAATTTTATGAGCTGCCCTTTATGAACCGTGATAAAGATAAAAAGAAAGATCGGGATAAATGCTAAAAAACCGGCAGTTTTCTGCCGGTTTCTTCGTTATTGTAAAGGACCCGAAAAGATAGAGACTGTTTCAGAACTTGAATCGAAATAGGCAAGAAGAACAGAGTCTTGCTTTTCAATTAATCCCTCGTTAATATACCTTTCGATATCAAAGGATAATCTTTCACTTAAGGTATGTTTGTATATTTCTTTTTCATTCAGCTGAAGGTTTAAGAAGCTTTCTCCCAGCTGGTTTGGGTTTTCGAGCAGAGACTGGTAAAGCTTTGATCTTTCGGATTTTTCAAAGCTTGGCTGCCACCATGGTTTTCTGGGCTTATATTTTTGTTTTGAAATATAATCGAACTTCATTAGTCCTTCTGCTATATCCAAATCAGCAATTTCTTTTGATTGCAGAAATTCAAAAAGGCGTTTGAAAAGATCCTCAAGCTGATGCCCTATTCTGGACCATCCTTTTTGCTCCCAATAACTGCCGAATTCCTGGAAGAAATCGAAAGGAGTCGGAAAAACTTTTGTAACTAAATATTCAACAGTCGCATCCATTCTATGGTCATTCCAGTATTTCTCTAATACATCTTCAACCTGTTTAATGCGAATGATATCATCAAAGGACAAAACATTATTTCCTAATATTTCATATGGTGAATGGTCCATATAAATATATTGATGATCTTCTGCTCTTAAGCGAAGCCCCGTGCCTCTCAGCATTTTTAAGAAGCCGAGCTGGAGCTCTTCGGGCCGCATGGCAAATACATCGTTAAATGTTTTTTTGAATGAATCATAATCTTCCTCAGGCAGTCCGGCAATTAAGTCGAGATGCTGATCGATTTTTCCTCCATCCTTTACCATTGTGACTGTTCGGCAAAGCTTGTCAAAATTCTGCTTCCTCATGACCAATTCATTTGTATAGTCATTTGTCGACTGTACGCCAATTTCGAATCGGAACAATCCTCGTGGTGCTTCCTTATTCAGAAATTCAATTACCTCAGGTCTCATAATATCTGCAGTGATCTCAAATTGAAAGACAGTTCCCGGCAGATGCTCATCAATCAAAAATTGGAACATTTCCAAGGCATAACTGCGGCTAATGTTGAATGTGCGGTCCACAAATTTTAGCGTTTTTGCACCATTCTTCATTAAATATCGGATATCGTCCTTGATTTTTTCCCTGTCAAAGTACCGCACACCTACTTCAATAGAGGAAAGGCAAAACTGGCAGCTGAATGGACATCCCCGGCTGGTTTCTATATAAGTGACACGTTTAGAAAGGTGGGGAATATCTTCTTCAAAGCGGAACGGTGAAGGCAGATCGCGCAAGTCCAGCTTATTCCGCTGTGGATTAATGCGAACCTGGCCGTTTTCCCTGAAAGCAAGACCATGCACATTTTCCATATTCATGGTGCTGTTCAGCTCCGTCAGCAGCTGTTTGAAGGTTTCCTCACCTTCTCCGATCACAATGTAATCAAATTCTTGTATATTGTTCATCCAATCTGCAACATCATAAGTTACTTCTGGTCCTCCGACTACAATATGAATGGAGGGATCAATCTTTTTTATCATCTTAATGACCTTAATGGTTTCCTCGATATTCCATATATAACAGCTGAATCCGATCACATCAGGCTTTTTGCGGATCAGATCTGTAACGATATTCATTACTGGATCTTTAATTGTATATTCGGCTAGTTCCACATCGAAATCCGGCTGAGCGTAAGCCTTTAGATAGCGGATCGCTATATTTGTATGAATATATTTGGCATTAAGCGTACTGGCGATAACTTTCATTTATTTCTGAACTCCCTTTTTAGCAACTTAAACATCATATAATTGTATCATATTTTTGACTGAAAAAAAGGAAGTAAAACATTAACATATGTTTGGGCAAATGAACTATACTAATTATTGTAATATTTATAAAAATACAACAATTCACATTATAACTATAGTAAGATAGTAGAAAATAAAATATTTAGCTGGGAGAGGGAATGAATGAAGGTAAGTCTTTTTGCAACATGTCTGGTAGATATGTTTCAGGGAAATGCGGGAAAAGCAGCTGTTGAACTGCTCGAGCGGCTGGGGTGTGAAATAGATTTTCCGGAATCACAGGTCTGCTGCGGCCAGCCAGCCTATAACAGCGGCTATGTGAATGAATCGAAGGAAGCCATGAAAAGGATGATCACGGCATTTGAGCATGCAGAATATGTTGTTTCCCCTTCAGGATCCTGCGCCTATATGTTTCATGAGTATCCTCATGTTTTTAAAGGAGACTCTGTTTGGGAGCCCAGGGCAAAAAAGCTTGCAGAAAAAACATACGAACTTACTCAATTTATCGTTGAAGTTCTAAACGTGGACGATGTCGGGGCAAAGTTAAAAGGAAAGGCCACTTATCATACATCCTGCCATATGACCAGACTCCTTGGAGTAAAAGAAGCTCCCATGAGATTATTGAAGAATGTGAAGGGCCTTGAATTCCAAGAGCTTCCAGGCAAAGAGCAATGCTGCGGTTTTGGCGGAACATTCTCTGTAAAAATGGCTCAAATATCGGAACAAATGGTAGATGAAAAGGTTGGGCATATAGAGGAGACTGAAGCAGAAATTCTCATTGGAGCTGACGCAGGTTGCCTGATGAATATTGGAGGCAGGATCGGCAGGCAGGGAAAGCCAATAAGGGTTATGCATATTGCTGAAGTATTAAATTGCCGCTGAGTATTAAATGGACACGCTTTCCTAAAGGGCAAGGCAAGACAGATTTGAACGTTTACGATTGTCTAGTGTAAGATGCCTGCCTCCTCGTGTGTCAGGAGTGGATGAGGGGCTTGCGTTTTTCTTAAGGGGGAATAAAAAAATGGCTATGAAAATAGGAAAAAACGACTTTAAGGATCGTGTAGATTCCGGAATAAACAATTCCTTTATGAGAGGGGCAGTTTCAGGTGCACAGGAAAGGCTTCAGACCAGAAGACTTGATGCTGCAGCAGAACTTGGAAATTGGGAAGAATGGCGTTCGCTATCAGAAGAAATCCGTCAGCATGTACTTGAAAATCTTGATTTCTACTTATATCAGCTCAGCGAAAATGTAGCTAAAAGGGGAGGGCACGTTTACTTTGCTGAAACTGCTGAAGAAGCCTCTGCTTATATACGGGAGGTAATTGAAAAGAAGAACGCAAGAAAAGTGGTTAAATCAAAATCGATGGTAACCGAAGAGATTCATTTAAATGCTTCATTGGAAGAGGCGGGGTGCCAGGTAATTGAAACAGATTTGGGGGAATACATTCTTCAGGTGGACGACCATGACCCGCCATCACATATAGTGGCGCCTGCCCTTCATAAGAATAAAGAGCAGATTAGGGATGTATTTGCAGAAAAACTAAGCTATCAGAACACCGAAAAGCCGGAAGAGCTTGCATGGCATGCGAGAGAAATGCTTCGCCACGAATACTTAACCGCTGATGTTGGCATTACGGGCTGCAACTTCGCTGTGGCTGAAACAGGTTCAATTACATTAGTGACTAATGAAGGGAATGCAGATCTTGTCACTGCCTTGCCTAAGACACAAATTACGGTAATGGGCATGGAAAGGCTGGTCCCGACTTACGAGGAAATGGAAGTGCTAGTCAGCATGCTGACCAGGAGCGCAGTTGGACAAAAGCTAACGAGTTATATAACTGTTTTGACTGGTCCAAAAGAAGAACTTGATGTTGATGGACCCGAGGAATTCCACCTTGTCATTGTAGACAATGGCCGCTCATCGATATTAGGAGGGGAGTTTCAATCCATTCTGCAATGTATCCGCTGCGCTGCTTGTGTGAATGTTTGTCCCGTATACAGGCATGTTGGAGGCCATTCCTACGGATCGATTTATTCAGGCCCGATCGGAGCGGTACTGTCACCGCTTTTAGGCGGCTATGATGATTATAAAGAATTGCCTTATGCATCAACCCTTTGCGGGGCCTGTACAGAAGCATGTCCAGTCAAAATCCCTCTGCATGAGCTGCTTCACAAACACCGGCAGGTAATTGTCGAAAAAGAAGGAAGGGCTCCAATATCGGAGAAGATGACGATGAAGGCCTTTGGACTGGGGGCAGCTTCACCTTCCCTTTATAAATTGGGATCTAAGCTGGCACCGGCAGCCATGAATCCATTTACAGCAGGCGACAAAATTACAAAGGGGCCCGGACCTTTAAAGGCATGGACAGAAATCAGGGATTTTCCAGCTCCTAATAAAGAAAGATTTCGCGATTGGTTCAAAAACCGGCCAAAAGGAGGCGGACAGCAGTGAACGGAACTATTCAGAATCGGGACGCATTTTTAAATAAAATTGCAGACAGACTGGGAAGGGAAAAGAGAACTTCTGGAGTTGAAAGGCCAAAGTGGAGCTATAATCCACAGGATTCCATCTTTAAAGAAGCAAATTCAGATGAGCTTCTGGAAGCTTTAAAAACACAGTGCACGAAAATTCACACTGACCTTCTTGTAACAAAAGCCGCCAATTTGCCGGAAACTCTTAAAGAGATTGCAGCCCAGTACGGAGGCGGTCCAGTTGTGACCTGGAAGGATGACCGTTATAGACAGTTTGGCCTTACGCAGCTTTTTGAGGAAATTTGGCCAAAAGAGAATGTGGAAGTACATGAATGGGATTATTCTGCTGGAGAAATTAATGTTGATTACGCAGAAAAGGCCAATATCGGCATCACCATCAGTGAAATTACTCTGGCTGAATCCGGAACAGCAGTCCTGTTCAGTGGCAGAGACCATGGGCGGTCAGTCAGTTTTCTGCCTGCTGCTTCCATTATCCTTATTCCGAAGAGCACTCTTGTTCCGCGCATGACACAGGCTGCAAGAATCATCAGGGAAAGAGTGAGCAGAGGGGGGCTGGCTCCTTCATGCATTAATTTCATAACCGGACCAAGCAATTCAGCAGATATTGAGATGAACCTCGTCGTGGGAGTTCATGGACCTGTAAAGGCTGCGTATATTGTTATTGATGATTTATAATGCGTGAGCACCTTGCATCCTGTATTAGTAAGTACGGAAAAAAACGCCAACATATGTTGGCGTTTTTTCTGTAAGCGTCCCAGGCGAGATTCGAACTCACGACCTACAGCTTAGGAGGCGGTCTTACCTATAAGGAACAACTTTGAAGAACTTGGATAAACCCTTGATAAATGGGCTTTTTTGAACTATGAAACTGATTAAGTTGGTTAGAATTTGGGGCTTAATGTTGAGTTTAGACCCCAAATCGACCCCAATGCCCCGAAATTAAATGTGGTCCTGTT
Source organism: Cytobacillus firmus DS1 (assembly GCF_000565285.1). Lineage (GTDB taxonomy): Bacteria > Bacillota > Bacilli > Bacillales > Cytobacillaceae > Cytobacillus > Cytobacillus firmus_A. The sequence goes on from NZ_APVL01000002.1 coordinate 359,647, forward strand.
AACGATAAAAGTAAAATCTATACAAGCTCACTTTATAAACCAGAAAGCCAAACCAACCTACATTTCATCTTCTCGTTGTTTCTGTAACGAGATTTGAAGGCGACTTAGGATTTTGTGGTTAATATCATATTAGCAGGCTTAAGCCAAATATTCTGCCATTATCCTGTCAAAAGTCTGCCATTAATATAGGATAAATTATATTAAACTGAATCCAAAAAGGCTTGCTATGGAGGCAATGGAACCAACATCCCCAAGAATCCCTCTTAGAAACCCAAAAGGTTCTTTCGCCTTTTCTGAATCATTATTATTATAGGCTTCTCTTAGTTGTCCTGCCATGTATTCAGCCAATTTACGCTTGCCTTCATCATGGATTTTAGTAATATCTTCATTTACTTCTGAAAAAGCCTTTTCTGCTGTATCAATATCTTGATTAATAATCATTGTTTGTTTAACATTTTTTCCAGTGTTTAAATTACTTTGTTGTACATTCCCCAAAACATTAATGCTCTTGTCTATCATTATATAGACCTCTTTTCGTTGACCAAGTTTTATTAAGCCTCTTTTTACTAAAGAAAATACATCTCTCACACCAGCATATTTTTGTTCTATGCTAGTTGTAGGTGCCGGTTCTGATAGTTGGCTTTTTTTTTTACACTTGAATCTTTTGACTCCTGAATAAAGCTCTGTGTAAAGTCAAACACAATTAAAATGTTAGAATGATCAAGTTCTTCCTCTGAACAATCACACTCATAAATTTCTTCTTCATCAATAGGCTCATCAAGCAAAAACTCTTGACATTTATGATTATTTTCACATAGAAGAATCTTTTTTGCTCTAACAATAAACCCATCAACAGCTACTAGATAATTAAAAACTATATCATAGTATTCATCACCAAGATTAGCAGCATACAAAACATTTTCAACAGTAAAATCCATAATTGGAGGGGTCATTTTTGCCCAATCAGTTAAAATCTCATTTATATATAGAGTTGGAACTTTCATTAAAACCCCTCCTGATCTTTAGTTACCTTCCCCAGCTGCAGACTGCGCAACTTGGTTTTGTTGTTTTAGAATATAACATACATAAATATATGCTTCTAAAACATGCTCATAGACCTTTTCAGTTACTTCTTTTGTGAATTTAAACCCGCCATTTTTTAAATTTACTTCAAAAGCAACATCAATTTCAATTTCCGTGACTGAGTCTTCAAATTTAAAAAAACATGTTTCGTCCATCGTATCGTCAGTTGGTAAACCAACCACTTGAGTAATAGCATTTTTTATCTTTGAAAATGTATCATCATTTCTTAAATTTATGTTCTTTTTGCCGTTGAATCTCATACTTCCTACAGTGGAAGGAATAGCAATCTGTGTTGAAGACAATCCTGCGGATAATATATCACACATTTGTTTTGCTTCTTCTTTTGTGACAATTGTAGTATAAGTCCACTTATAAGGTTCTGGGAATCCCATTAATTTCATGATAAAACCTGCATATTTTTTTCGATCTGAGTATGCGCATCGTAATTCAATTACCTTGTCTGAAAAGTGAATTACAGCTGATGTCACATATGCATAGTAGTCTGGCTCTTTTCTCCACCCAGTTTTTCTAACTGATGACTTTCTTTCTACCATTTTCAAATAAACATCTGAGCCATCAACAGCAACTGAACACAGTTTAATATGTTCACTTAATGCCGGCTGCCATTCCGTGTTTATTTTATTCTGCTCAACAACCCTTTCACTAATTAACGTCTCAATAAACTTTTCTGCTGTTGCAGATTTTGTTGGGAAATTAGAGTCAGGCTTAAATATTGATAAGTTACTACTTGTAAATCGAAATTGATTTTCAAGATACTCCAGTTTCTCCTTATGTCCCTGTTCTATCAAATCAGAAATAACATCATTAATTTCCCTGCCTGAATGTAGAACTTTATTAGCTTTAGCAAGCTTCTTAATATACTTCGAGGGAATGTTCAAATATCCTTCCATGAATTAACCTGCCTTTAGTTAATATTTTTCAGCAGGCCTCGTGCTTCCTTTTTTACCCTAATTAATAGTATAATAAAGATAAAATAATATGGCTGGAGGCCGCTAATCCCATAGTTCTCTGGCCCTATTATAGCATATTAATTCCATTTTTAAATTATTTTTACAGAAAACTCCCGTTTTCACAGATGGGAGTTTTTTTCTATTTTTTTAGTTTCATATCTTATATTTGTTGTAAGTCATTCCGTAGCTGAATCCATTGATCACTTGATTCAAATGAAAAAATCCTTATCAGTGACTCACTACATTTTTTATGGCTATTTAATAAGCAGAAAAGAGGCAATATATATTCTATTGACGCTTATAATCCTTTCTCTTTATCTTCAATCCTAAGTTTTCTTTTCGAAAAATTCGTCAAAGTGACTTGCTGCTGTTTTATCGGCCTCTTCCAATACGTGCCCATAAATGTTCATGGTGGTAGAAATATCAGCATGTCCTAATCTTTCGCTAATTACTTTTGCGTGTACCCCTTCATTTATTAGCAGGGTAGCAGAGGTATGCCGGAGATCGTGAAAACGGATATGTTTAAAGTCATGTTTTTTGGTAAATCTTCGCCACCACTGTCCGATACTGTCTGGACGTATAGGCTTACCGAATTCATTTCCAAAAATGAAGAAGTGATCAGGCCATTCCCAAAGGTCACGTACTTTCCACTTATCTTGTCGGCTGGTTAATTCTAATTTCATTAACATCTCAAGTAATTTTTCTGGAACACTAACTGTGCGGTCTTTCCCCGTTTTAGTGCCTTTTATTTTTACACCTTCACCCTTAATTTCTGTAATAGCCTGTTCAATTCGGATAGTACCTTTGTCAAAATCAACATGTTTCCATTCAAGCCCAGCAATTTCACCTTCACGCGCCCCGGTTGAAACAGCTAGAAGGACCAGTGTCTTCCAGAATAGGGGTTTATCATCAAGCAGCTGCATTAACTGGCCTAACTCTTCCTTGGAGTAGACTTCTGATTTTTTCGATTTCCCATTTGGTGGTTTTGCCCCAATTGCTGGGTTTTCTTTAATCAGTTTCCAACGATGAGCGCAAGAGAGGACGTTATTAAAAGCCTTGTAACAATTTAAAACTGAAGAAGCTGATAGCTTTCCTTCTTTACCGTCAAGGCGCTGACCATTCTTTTTAAGGTCATTTATGAAATTAACAACGTGTATGGTTTTGATGTCTTCAAGTTTAAAATGCCCATATTTCGGAAGTATCCTATTTTGTAAGATACTGATGTAGTTTTGTAGGGTATCAGGTGAAAGGGTATCTTTGGCATGTTTTTCAAGCCATTGCGGATAGAAAGCTCTTAATGTCATTTTGTCTTCAGCTTTGAAAAATTCACCTGTTAAAATTTCAGCTTCAAAAAGGGTGAGTAATTTCCTTGCCTCCTTCATATTTTTGGCTTTAACTGTTTTTCGTTCCCTGATAGGGACGCCTTTATCGTCATAACCAAGTATTACTGTTAGACGGTAACTTCCATTACCACGCGATTCGACATTTGCCACGATATTCACTCCTTTTTTCGAATGTATGTTCTATATTTGGCTGAAAAGAAAAGCCCAAGGTTGGGGCTAATTATCTAATGCCTTCTATGCTATAAGTAGCTATACATCTACACCCTTCATGAAAAGGCGGATGATTCACTCCAATAACAGCCTCTAATACATCACCTGAGTTCTTTTCATGATTGGCACATAAAGAGCAAACTTTTTCATCGTTCATTTTTCTAATCTTGTATGACATCTTCATTGGAGAACTCTGCACTTTGACAAGTTCATCAGAAAACTTATTTACCCTATCTTGAAAATTCATTTATCTTCCACCTTTTAATTAGCAAATGAAGTGTGTTTCGCCTTCCATTTTTCTAAAGAAATAAACAACCAGAAACTATAGATTCCTAGAGTGATAATAGTCAGGATCCACCACTTAATCCAGTTACCAAAAAGCCCCACTGCAGTACCATTAAACTTTAACCTTCTTCCATTAATAACCGTGTGCTCAACTTTCCATCTATAAACAATATTAACTGCCCAAGGGTAGCAAATTCCTAATGTACACACGGTAACTAAAAATCCAAGAATGGACCATCCAATGAATTCAAATAAACCTCCATCAAAATAGGAACTTCTTTCTTCACCTGCACCAACATTTACAACAACATTGGTTTCAGACATCTAGCTTCCTCCTTTAACTGTTAAATTTATGTATAAATGGGCAAAGAACCCAGTGACGCTAAAATAAAAACACGAAAACAAATTCGTGATTCTTCGGTCTTGTGTAATATTGCCTAGTTTAACGCTAAATTTTTTTAAGGTGCGCAATTTCTTGGGGTACACCGTAATAGGCAGCTGCTTCATATATAGTAGTTTGAGAGTTTTCATGTAACGAGAAATCCGGGATAAGCAACTCAACAGCAAAAGTATTTGCCTCCATCTCTATGCGGCTTGTTGAGTAAAGAGTGTTTTCCCTTAAAAAGGGAGTATTTACTCTGGGGTGTAATTCTGAATGTCCCAATTCATGAGCACAAACAAAATTTTGCTGAAATCTTTCCAGGTTGCTGTTAATGACTATGTATTTATTTCTTTTGTCATACTTATAAAAGCCCTGGATCTCATGATGTAAATCCCATTCAACTACATGAATATTTTTAAATGTTGCTAATTCATAAGGATCGTTGGTTTTATATTTATAAATAATGTCTTGTACAGCCCTTTTTATCCAGTTCAATGATATCGCCTCACATTCCTACTCGTCTTTATCTTCTCTATACTTCTTAGGAATGTACTTTTTATTAATCCTTTGAGTTTGACGGACAATATGTTCCATTGCCTCCATTAAGGATTCAACAGCTTCTTCGCTTAATGGCTCGCCCTGGAAGCTAAGGCCGTCTACTTTTGTTAAGTCTTCGCGTATTTGCTCCATGCGTTTTGCGATGTCTTTTTCGTCTTTATCTCTAAGAATATCTTTCTTCCTGTCTGGTCTTCCTAATAAGTAATCGGTTTCTACTTCATATAGGTCTGCCAGCCTCTTAAGTGTTTCAGTATCTGGATCTCGGTAATCTCGTTCATAGTTAGACAATACTGCGTTAGTAATCCCGATTTTTTCAGCAACTTCTTTTTGTGACCATTTTCTTTTTTCTCTTTCTTTCTTTAGACGACTACCTAAGCTCATGAACAATCACCAGTTCCTAATTCCATATTATTTACAAACCTTTATATTAAATTATTTTATATTAAATAAACGCTTCGTTAAATAAATTAAACAATAAGTTGATTTTTTTATGTTTTAGTGTTGACTTTAAACGTATCGTTGATATAATAAAAACAACAAATTAAACCTTACGTTGAATGTTGGAGGTGAGGAAATGCAATTACATGAAAAAATAAGAGCCGTAAGGAAAGCTAAAAATATCAGTCAAATAGTAATTTCGAATAAGTTAAATATTACTGTTCAGTCTTACAGCATGAAAGAAACTGGAAAAAGACCAATTACCACAAATGAATTGGAAATTATATCCAATACTTTAGGAGTTTCACCTTCAAATTTTTTTGAGGTTGAATTCAACATAAAGTTGAATAAAACAACTGCATAAGGAGTTGGCAAAATGAATCTCACCGACAAAGTTGTTTGGGCTGAGATCAAACTCAAAATCCTGCAATCAGCCATGATGATCAACGACGGTTACTCAAATGAAGAAGTCGTGACTCATCTTTTGGAAGCTGTTGAAATTTTGGATAACACACAACCATAGGAGGTGCTCATTTTGGATCTTAAAAAGTTAATTGCAAAGGAACATTTAAAAATGCAAAGAAAAACTTTGACTGCCCAGGAAGTCGCAGAATATATCGGCGTTCATCCTGACACGATTTATACCATGGTTCGTGAAAAACAAATCCCTCATTTTCGGGTTAGGCGTCGCATTTTCTTTTCAATGGAAACAATAAATGCCTGGATGCGCGACCAAGAACAAAAAAGTCTGGAGGCGATGTGATGATTCAACTACAACCAATTAGCCAGGAAGGACAGAGAGTGTTAACCACTATCCAGCTGGCGGAATCCTTCGGTACAGATGCAAAAATTATTAATCGCAATTTTCAACGAAATGCTGACAGGTACGAACAAGGCAAGCACTATTTTGCTTTATCTGGTGAAGACTTAAGAGAATTCAAAGGGTCACGTCAATTTGACGACAGCCTAAAATTCACATCAATCCTGTACCTCTGGACAGAAAAGGGAGCTTGGCTGCATGCCAAGTCTTTAAACACAGACCAGGCATGGGATGCTTACGAAATGCTTGTCGATGAATATTACACCATTAAAGAAAATGTTGTTCCTTTATCTAAAGATCAGGCCCTTGTCACTGTCCTAAGAACAACAGCCGACCTTGTAGAAGATACCCAAACATTAAAAGCTGAACAGCATGAAATCAGAAAGTTGATGCATGAAATTGATCACAAGGTAGAAGAGCAAATCACCCTTACCAGCGGCGAACAGCGCCGATTGCAAAAAGGGATTGCTCAGAAAGTTTACGAGGTTGAGAGTGATCCCAAAGTCCGGCCAAGGCTCTTTAGGGAACTCCACCGTGAAATTAAAGATCGCTTCGGTGTCGCCAGCTACAAAGACGTCAAGCGTAAGGAGCTGCAATCAGCCCTGCGCTACATAGAGAATTGGATACCGAGAAAAGTTTCATGAGAGCGAAGGCACCGAACGAAGCTGCCAGGCTCAAAAGATTCGGTGCACTTCCTTCATAAATATATTTTATTACCAATCTAGCAATTTGTCGGTTCCATACTGGAACTGTTCCAAATTGGAACACGGAGGGAGGGGAAGTGAAGTGACTTTCGGCGCGGTATTGAAAGCATGCCGGGAGCGAGCAGGCCTTACACAAGAGGAAATCGCAGAAAAGCTACATCGTTCACGGAGTTGTATTTCAAAATTTGAATCAGACAAAAAAACACTGGATGTCACCACGTTAATCAGATGGACAGATGTAACAGCAGCTAAAGATGTTGCCTGTGCCATCGTAACAGGTGTTGATCCGGTCATGATATTACAGCAGTTCATGCCATTAATAGGAGGGTTGATTATATGGATTTAACCAGGAGAGAAAGACTGGAAAAGTTAATTGAAACACTTAGAGCTCAGGGGATTAAAATCGGTTGGGCTGTAAGGTTCAGTGCTCCTAAGGAGGGATAACCAGTGGATTTAGGATATGTATTCGCGATGATTGGAGCTACTTGGCTTGTTTTCATCCTTGGAATTATGATTGGTGATTTTACGGCTACTGAAAGGAGAGAAAACAGTGACTGAGAGTGAAAGAAAATTATATGAGCTGGGTGTTCATGCTAAAGCCTTGCTGGATTTGAGCTTAGAAGCTCCGCAAACATTCAACCCAAAGCTAATTGTTGATCGCTTATTTAATCGGTATGAAGAACTTCAATTTGATTTAGACCAAAAAGAAAAGCAGTAAGCTTCGCACAGCTCACTGCCACTCAACACCAGGATATAAACCTATTCTACCACCAATAGTATAGGGCGGCAAGAACCTTTGTTCCTGTCGCGATAAGTCGGAGCGGACATCTACCATCCCCCACCTACCATTCGTTTCGGCTTATCGCGGTGTGAACAAAGCACCAAATACATAGAGAGGAGGACGCAGAGTGGATCATCCAATGATCGAACGGATTCAGCGGACAGGCTATCCATATGAGTTTTGTGAAGAAATCTATGAATGTGAAGTTTGCGGAAGAGAACTAATTGAAGAATCAGATGTTTGTCCGTCTTGTGAGGATGAAGAGCAATGAAAAAGACCCCTGTTGGGAGCAGGAGTCAGGTTTATAAAACATTATAGTACCGTCATTGTAGCATATGGACTCTTGACGGTAAAGGGAGGACTTAATAGTGGCAATTAATGCAGTTTCTACAAAAGAAATGAGCCGGTATGAATGGCTGCAAGAACGTGCTAAGGGAATCGGAGGAAGTGATGCAGGAGTCATCCTTGGAGTTAATAAATATCGCACTGCCTTTGAACTTTGGTTAGAAAAGACAGGCCGGGTTGAACCCCAGGAAATCGATAACGAAGCCATATACTGGGGCAACGAAATGGAAAACGTGGTTGCCAAGGAATTTGAAAAGCGTACAGGCAAGAAGGTTCGCAGGACAAATTTCATGTACAGCCACCCTGATCATCCATTTATAAAAGCGAATGTGGACCGATTAATTGTTGGAGAATCTGCCATTCTCGAATGCAAAACAGCCAGCGCATACCTTGCAAAAGAATGGGAAGGCGAAGAGATTCCCGCCAGCTATCTTGTGCAGGTTCAACACTATCTTGGTGTAACGGATAAGGAAAAGGGTTATATCGCTGTCCTTGTCGGTGGAAACAAGTTCATCTGGAAAGAAGTAGAGCGGGACCAGGAGCTTATCGATATGATTTTCAACGCCGAAAAGCACTTCTGGGAATATCACGTTCAGCAAGGACATGCCCCGGAGCTGGATGGATCCAGTGCTGCTGAACAATATCTGAAAGAAAAATATGATCGTGCTGAAAAAGATAAGGAAATTGTTCTTCCGTCTGATTATAAAGACTTGCTGGTTCAATACGAGAAAGTGAAAACGGATGAAAAGCTGATTAAAACAGCCAAGACGGAAATTGAAAACAAAATAAAAGCAGAGCTGAAGGATGCAGAAACGGGCCTTACAGATCAATATGTTGTCACCTGGAAGAATCAAATTCAAAACAGAGTGGATTCCAAAGCTTTAAAAGAGAAGTTTCCGGACATCTACAAGGAAGTTCTTAAAGAATCCTCTTTCCGAAAATTTGCTGTAAAGGAGATTAAATAATGGCCACAAACTCTGGATTGAAAAACCAATTAGCCAATAAACAGGAGACGGCAGCCAAGCAAGTTTCTGCCCAGTCTCTTGGCCTTAAGGGCTTGCTAAATACACCTACCATGCAAAAGAAATTTGAACAGGTATTAGCAAAGAAGGCGCCACAATTCATGGCGTCTGTCCTTAACTTATATAACGGTGATGTCGGCCTGCGAGAGGCTGAGCCGATGTCTATTGTCTCAAGCGCAATGGTTGCTGCGTCTCTCGACCTGCCGGTTGATAAAAATTTAGGTTACGCCTGGATTGTTGCCTTTTACGATTCAAAGAAAGGATATAAGGCGGCGCAGTTCCAGCTCGGATATAAAGGTTACATTCAGCTGGCATTAAGAAGCGGTCAATACAAGGCCATAAATGTAATTCCGGTATATGAAGGGGAGCTTCTAAAATGGAATCGCCTTACAGAGGAAATTGATCTTGATTTGGATGCTAAGAAGAGCGATAAGGTCATCGGTTATTGCGGCTACTTCAAACTGGTCAACGGCTTTGAAAAGACAGTGTATTGGACCCGGGATGAAGTAGAGGCACATAGGATTAAGCACAACAAGGCAAAGGATAAGAAGTCTCTCAATAATGTCTGGCGTTCTGATTACGATGCTATGGCTATGAAAACGGTTCTGAGGAACATGTTAGGTAAATGGGGCATCTTATCTATCGATATGCAAAAAGCCTTCACAGAGGACGAGCAGGAGCGCGAATTGAAGGATATTACGGATGAGGCGAATGAATATGAGGAGCCTATCCCATTCGATTCACAAGGGCAGGATGAGCCTGCTAACGAGGAACCAGAAATCATCGATCCAGATCCTAAGAAGAAAAAGACCAACAAAAAGATGTCCGCCCAGGAATCCATGGACATAGATTTTGAAGATGCATAACAAAACCAACGTCCTCCTTCCAGCTTGGATCTGGGAGGAGGCAAAAGATAAAGAACATTTGAAAAAGCTTGTTCTACAGTATATGCAACGGTATCCGGATTATACGATAAAAGGCATTAAAAACGGATTCGCCGTCTGCGAGAGAAACTAATTTGATAGGAAAGGAGGTACACAGGTGCAAGGCTGGATAAAGCTTCACAGAAAGATTCTAGATAACGAAATATGGCATGATGTCACCACTTTTCGACTTTTTACACTGCTGCTTCTGCAGGCCGTCCATAAGGATGGAGTAAAAGTAAAGGGCATTGAACTAAAGAGAGGTCAGTACCTCCGTTCCTATTCAAAGCTTGCTGAAGATCTCGAATACAAGGAAAAAAGAGGCTATAAAAAGGTCTCAAAAAGCACAGTTTTACGTTCGGTTAAGAAATTAGTTGAGGAAGGTATGGTGTCCGTTTGCGAAACGGATTACGGAACGGTGTTCACTATCCTCAAATACCATGAATACCAAGGCTTTGACGATGATAACGAAACGCTAATCGAAACGGTTAATGAACCTTTATCGGAACGAAATCGAAACGTTATCGAAACGTTATCGAAACAAGAACAAGAATTAAAGAATTTAAGAATTAAAGAATGTAAAGAAGATACTACTACTACTACCGCAGCAGTCGAGAATCCCATTCTGCTTTTTGAAAAATTGCTCTGCCGTTTGTCTCATAATCAGTCGCACTCCTTGTATCAGTGGGTGGATGATTTCGGAGGGAAAATGGAGATCATTAACGAGGCAATCACAATAGCGGATAACAAAAACAAACGTTATTTCGGCTTTGTTGAGTTTCTCTTGAAGGAATGGGCTAATAACAACCTTGATTCACTGGACAGGGTTAGGGCATATGAACAGGAGAAGTTTAATAAAGCCAAAATCAAACCTTACCCACGTAAAGGGCCAGTTAGAACAGAAATGCTGCCAGAGTGGTTTTATGAAAATGAGCAACCTAAGCAACTAAAGAAGAAAAAAACATCTGCAGAACTTGCTGCTGATAAAGCTGAACTTGATGAAATGTTAAGACGAATGGGAGAGCAAGAGGCACCGAACAATCAAGAAGACTTGGTCCGGAAAAAAGCCGAATTGCAGGAGAAACTTAGAAAATTAAAATCAGGGAGCTGAAACCATGGGGATCCTTTACGAGTCCGTTATCCAGCAAAAAAGGAATATCCTTATCAAGAGATTAGCAGAGTTGAAAATTTCTAAAGCTCAGTCGGGAAAAAGCATCCATGAATGTGATTATGAAGAGCTGAAATATGAATTGGTTCTGGCATCCTTTCGAGAAATCGATTCGGAAGCTGCAGAAAATATCTGGTACTGAAAGGAGAAATGAAAATGAGCATCACGAATGTAAAGCCGGCTACCCGGTGCCCTAGATGCCAAGCAAAAGGTACGGTGATTAATCACCGCGGAGGCATATTGGTTCTGGAATGCAGGCCATGCAATCAGCGCTGGAATACTTACTCAAAAACATGCCGGGATTGCGGGAAGCCAAATTATTACTATGTGGAGGGACCATGTGTTAAATGCTATTCGATAAGACACAACGCCATATGAATCTTAGAGCCGCAACCTTAGGGCAATTACTCTATGTAGCAAGATACGTGGACCAGGAAGCGGCTCACAGAGAACTGAAAAGGAGGATAGCATTTGAAAGCTATGACCAAACCGAAAACAATTATATGTCCGGGTTGCAATCGGCCACTGAGGAGCAAGAAGAGCATTGCGAAGGGGATAGGTCCCGTTTGTGAAAGAAAGCTCGAGAATCTCAAAAATGAGCCGGATGAGGACCAGATGAAAATGGAGTTGAAGGATAAGGAATGAGCAAGTATGGCAACAAGAAAACAATGTGTGACGGCCATCAATTTGACAGCCAGGCTGAGGCGAAATATTACGAGCAGCTGAAATGGCTGAAGCAGGCCAAGCAAATAAAATCCTTTAAACTCCAGCCCCGGTACTTGCTCCAGGAAGGATTCAAGAAGAACGGAAAGACCAACCGGAAAGTGGAGTACATTGCGGATTTTGAAGTAAAGCACTTGGATGGATCCATTGAGGTTATCGATGTGAAGGGTGTGGAGACAGAGGCTTTCAAGTTAAAGCGAAAGTGGTTCGACAGGCTTTATCTATACCGGCTGTCTGTCCTGGCTTATGACGAGAATCTTGGATTCATAGAGCTGGATAAATTGAAAAAGCTGAAAAGAAAGGCTGTGAAGAAGGGTGCAAAGCGTACTAATCGCAGACGATCGGCCAGCCTGGGTGCGGCAAGAAGATAAATTGATGGTTTGCTTTACTCGCTGTAAACAATACAGGAAATGCTCCTCCCGCATGGGTAAGGATTGCAAGAAGTTCGGCGGGGCTGAAATACCGAAAATTAGAAGATAGGAGGGAGTAAATTGTTGCAGGGTGTTTGCGTTGATGATAGCCAATCAGCAGTCCTGGCTAAAGGAAAACGTTATTTTCTCTTTCCAAACGGCTCAAATCACTATTATGTGTCGAAATTCCCTAACAAACATGCTCATACAGGTTGCTACCAAGCGAATATGTTCGCCATCTACGAGGAAGAGCTTTGGCCTGAGGAACCAGCCGCAAGGAAGATCGAGCTGGACCCGGAAAAGGTATATCGGGCATCCCTCATCTGGAGGAGGAAAGGCTATCAGTCTACCGAGCTGAAAGAATACTACATAATGCCGAAAGAAACACACGCTTATTTCTTTCATGACCGGGAACTTAAACGGTGCGGCGGCTGCTTCCCACTCCATTGGTTTACAGGGTTTGTTGAAATCACAATGGAGGATGAGCAGATAAGCAAGGAAATTGATCTCGAATTTGAGGAAAACGATCACATTTATACAGAAGATGTACAGGAGTTTAACGGATATGAGCAATTATCTCTGTTTTAGGGGGTGTGAAGGTTGGAAACGGACGCAAAAACCTTCTCAAAAGGCGAATGGATCAAGGTAGTGAATACTCGCCTAAAGGGTTATACCGGATACATTGTTAATCGGCTGTTGGAAGATGGATATAAAGTGAAAATTACTCGTGATCCTGACGGGAAAAGCATAGAGGCAACCATTTGGATAGGAGTAGAGGATATTGCTTCTTTTGACGAAGGGGTTGAGGAAGACGATCTGTTGACTCTTATTGATCTGGCATTAGCAACAAATGATAAACAGTGGTTTTTAGAGCTTACGGAGCAGTTGCCTGAAGAGCTACCATTTTAAATTGGGAGGTTGAATCGATGAAAAAAGTATTGGTGTTATTAATGGTCATTGCAGTATTCTGTTTGGCTGGCTGTGAAGAAAGTGAGCTGTACTATGATGGCAAGCTAAGACCAGAAAGCGAAGTGGAAGAAATCATTGCGGACCAGCTGGAAGTTGAAAACCCAAGCATGGATTTGGAAATCGATGTCTATCAGGAGTCTGAAGATTAATCAGTGAAGCAATTAGACTTATTCTCCTTCGCCCTGGAAGATCAAATCATCGATTTAAGGCAGGGCGAGGAGATAGAGTTCATCAGAGGTAAGGAACGGCTGCTGATCCGGAAGCATGAGAAGTACCAGGAAGTTTGCTTTTATCAGGGGCCAGGCTTCTCAGGATATGCCCTTCACATTGATAAAGAAGGTATGTGCGGTGGATTAGATATCTTTGTAGCAAATATTGATCGGTGGCTGGATGGCCGGGGTTGGAATGAGACAAAAGAGTAAAAAATAAATAAATAAATAATAAATGAAACTAGAGATTTATTAAAAAGTAGTCTGGAGAATTTGGATAAGGAGAATTTTGATATTCTCCTTAGTTTTCAAAAGGTGAGAGTTCTTAATGTAGTAATCCCCCCGATATTTTCTAATATATTTTTAGGGCAGTGATTTAGAAAATATTTGTAGCATTGAGCATTGTATAGGATTACATGTGCATTTGTGGATTTGAATTTCAATGAGCCTGGTACTCTCCATTCTCGTTCATGTGTCCAATCAATATAATTATCCTTCGCTGATAAGTCATAACTTACTATTCTCCAATATTCGCTGGGTTTTAGGTAATGCTTTGCAGTGTCTCTATTATCGTAAATTACTGGTCTTCCTTGCTTTTTATATATAAATTGTTTCATAAAGCTAAGACCAACTCCACAGTATCTTAATGGTTCCTGAGGATTAGTAATACGTCTTGAGAGTTCATATTCAATATTTTGTATTAATCCATATAATGGAGCATCTTGAAAACAAACAGCTTTGGTTTTACCGTTAATAAACCCAGTATTATCACTTCCGTTTATAACTTCATCTTTTAATATTTTTATTAAATTATCAACAGCCTTAAGGTTTATCTCTGCGAAATCTAATTTAGAGATGTCTATGCTTTTATCCGGTCTAGTCAGGTGTGTAAGAATTCTTGTAATATCAGATCTATTTTCAATTCTATCTTTCCATTCTGCTTCACTAATACCCAAGGTTTTCACTTCTTTCAATTAATATAAATTTAATATGTCATACTCAGAATATATTTAAAAGAAAAAATTAGTAATAAAGAATGATTATCAGACATGAGAATGAAAAAGACAATAAATAGTCAAGGGAGGGGTCCTAGATGAAAGAGCCTGCCAGATTAAAAACAATTGAAATTAACCCTAGGACAAACAGACTAGAAATCGATATAATGGAACAAAAAGGAAGCTTTGCTATTGTGGTGTGTAATGGAAAGGCACGGCTAACGGACTTGCCTCCACATGGAGAGACGAAGATTATTACTCATCAAGGAATAGTAAAGCGGGTTAAGTTTGATGAGGGGGAAGAGTTTTAAAGATGGTATTAGCAACTGTTACGAATCCGACAATTACTTATGAAATACCTATATATATAGTTTATACAATACTAGGTACTTTGATTGCGGCTATAATTGCTCAATTTTTATCACATTACCTAAGTGGTAGGCGAGATAGAAAAAAAGATTTTATGCAAAAGTATCAAGACCTATATTCTAATACAGTTGCCCCGATTTCAAATTACATGGCTATAAAAACAAATCCTAGAAAGTTACATGACGTACATCATAATGTAGTTGAGGAAGATTTATTGGAAATCACAATAAATAACTTAAAGGAAAATATTAAATATGCTTCCCCTGTGTGTTTGCAAATTTATGAAAGGTATTTTGGATATGGTTATTATGAAGATGGATGGGGAATTAACGAGGATTCTGATAAGCATTCACTCGTGTATTTTCTGCTGGATGATATGATAAGGACAAGTAGATGTACTGGTGTATTTAGTAGATCTGATAGGAATAGGTTGAAAAAATTGAAATATTATTATGGAGTATGTGCCATGGCTTTAAACTTCTTTGACATGGTGACTACTGAACAAATCCTATCACTTGAAAATTTTTACGGTGTAAAAAAAATCAAGTATAGAAATCTCGGAAGAGATTTAATTTCCTTGGATAGAAATAATATGGCTAACCATCTTCTTAAACACATTAGTACATTAAAAAATATCGATAAAGAAGAAATTTATAGCAACATTATCGAGCCACTAAAATTAGTTAAGAATAAATAGTTCTACCAGCCAACTGGAGGACACTAAATGACGCTTTTAGCGTTGTTGAGTGTTCTTTTTTATTTTCAAAGGGGTGTTTTTAATGAAAGAAGCTGCCAGCAAACAAATAGAATCCATTCTTAAGGATTATCATTGGATGATGAACTCCATAAAGATACTCAGGGACTCAATGAAAGATGCAGGTGAAGGGCTCACAGCACAATATGGAGATGAAGCTGGGATGCCAAAGGCCCAAGGCACCACGAGCGACCCTGTTTATAGAGAAAATCTCCGCAGAGAAAAAAGATATTCTGTTATTCATAAGTACGAGGCTAAAATTTCAGTTATTCAGGATCGGTTGCATCTCATAACTGATAATAGAGAAATAGAAGTGCTACATTGGTTACTGGAAGGAAAGAGCTATCGATGGATTGGAGCTCACATGGGATTATCCTTTTCTCATATTAAACGTATTCGTGATTCAATCGTTGACCAATTATCACAGGAAACAAATGGCACAAATGGCACAGAAGAAACAAAATTGTTAAAACACAAATCGGCTTGTTAGAATGGGAGGCAGGACGGAGCGGAAATAGCTTACATGGTTGGTAAGCCATATCCTGAGGAATCCACCTATCGGTGGGTGTTTGTTAGTATTAAATTAATTTATTTTAGAAATACTAAAATCAATGAAGGGAGAAAGACGGCCCTAACCGTCTCTCTTGATGATGGTGAAAGAGAAGAAAAATATCTTGATCTGAAAAAACCTTATCCTCATCATATTCCTCCCTTCTTAAATATTTTGACTAAACAAACAAGTTTTTATACCGTTCATTAGAAGCGCCTTCCGGGGTGCTTTTTCTTTTTCAAAAAAATTAGTCAGGAGGTAGGTGCCATGTAATGAACTGGGATGAAATAAGAAAAGAGTTTGAGACCTCCGAGATCACATTAAAGGCACTTGCTGAAAAACATGATGTCAAAATCGGGACTTTAAAAAGCAGAAAGAGCCGTGAAGGATGGTCAAGGGATCCAACCAAAAAGGATGCAACCAAAAAGAAAAAGGTTGCAACCCTAGAACCGGTGATTGAATCCGATGAATTGAATGATAAGCAAAAGATGTTCTGTCTTTATTACATCAAGTATTTCAATGCTACCAAGGCATATCAGAAAGCTTATGGAGTTGATAGAAATACAGCTGAATCAATTGCGTATAGATTGATGGGGAATGATGGTGTCAGAAGGGAAATTGAGCGCCTCAAGCAAGAACGGTTTAATGGAGTCTTGTTAGATGCTCAAGCAGTTCTCCAGAAGTACATCGATATTGCTTTTGCTGACATTACAGACTTTGTTGATTTCGGTCAAAGGGAAATGCCGGAGCTTGATCATAATGGTGAGCCGATGCTTGATGAAAATGGAGATGAGATCACTTACTCATACAGTTTCGTTAATCTTAAGAATAACGATGAGGTAGACGGCACCCTGATCACTGAGGTCAAGAAAGGCAAAGACGGTGTATCCGTTAAGCTTGCTGACAAGATGAAGGCCCTGGAGTTCCTATCGAAGTACACTGATCTCCTTTCTGTGAATGATAAGAAGCGCCTGCAGGAAGAGAAGCTGCGCATGGAAATCAGCAAACTTCAAAACAATGATGAAACGTCCCAGGAAAGCCAGGTGGCTAAAATGCTTCGTAAGTTGGTAGGTGATGAGTGATGGATTTAACGCCAAAGCAGCGCGAAGTATGGGATTGTTTTATAAAAGAGAAGCCTAAAATCTTAGCAGCTAGTGGAGCAAAACGTGCTGGAAAGACGTTTGTCCTCATACTGCTTTTTTTAATGCTTATCGCTCGATTTGAAGGCAAGGGGCTGTCGTTCATTGTTGGCGGTTCAACTCAAGCATCGATTCGAAGAAATATCTTAAATGACATGGAAGCGATTCTGGGCAAAGAACTTAAGCTTGATAAGACAAATGCTATTAGTGTTTTTGGGAATAAAGTATATTGCTTTGATGGAGCAAATGCAGATGCCTGGAAAAAGGCCAGGGGCTTTACAGCTGCAGGAGCTCTTTTGAATGAAGGCACAGCCTTACATGACATGTTCGTTAAGGAAGTCATTTCCCGTTGCTCCTATCCAGGTGCGCAGATATTGCTTGATACGAACCCAGAAAACCCAGCCCATCCAGTTAAAACAGATATCATTGATAAAGATGGTCAGAGGCTGGATAACGGCCGATTAAATATCGTTGCATTTCACTTCACTTTGTTTGACAACATCTTTTTGGATGAAGAGTATGTGCAATCTATTGTTGCGGCCACACCAACCGGAATGTTTACAGATCGTGATATTAATGGTTTGTGGGTAGCTGCTGAAGGAGTCATCTATAAGGACTTTAACCGGGATAAACACTATATTTCTCGTGTGAAATTTGAAAAGAAAAACATAGTTAAATATTTTGCTGGAGTGGACTGGGGCTATGAACATCATGGCTCCATTTGTGTTCTGGCAGAAGATGACGCGGGTGATCTTTTCTTAATTGAAGAGCATGCCAAGCAGCATATGGAAATCGATTACTGGGTCGGTGTTGCTAAAGAAATTAAAGACCGTTATGGAAACATTAATTTCTACTGTGACAGTGCCCGCCCTGAACATGTGCAGCGTTTTAGAAGAGAAGGGTTAAGAGCTATTGAAGCAGTGAAGAAAGTTGTGGCTGGCATAGAGGAAGTTGCCCGGCTGTTTAAGTTAGATAAATTCTTTATAGTCCAGGAGAACGTTGATCGCTTTAAGAAAGAAATCTTCCAGTATGTATGGAATGCCAATACTGGGGAGCCCGTGAAGCAGTGGGACGATGTACTGGATGCAATTCGATATGCGATTTATACCCATTATCAAAAACAAATCTTAAAAGGAAAGAGGTGAAGCAATGAACACATACAAATTTATGCGTCTTTTCCGCGAAAAGGGTGCTGATCCAAAGACTATCCAGGAAGTTATAGAAGAGTTTAAAGGCGATTTGCAGAAGCGAAGAATCTTTTATGAGCGTTATAAAGCATCTGTTCAAGGTGTGCCCATATTGAGCCGGCAGCCTGTTGATTATGAAGACTTTGAGACAGGGAAAGTAATGCGAATCGACAGCAAGGTGAATAATCATCTTAATAACGCCTTTGATGCTGAAATCGTTGATACCAAAGTGGGTTATATGTTTGGTCATCCCATTTCTTATGATGTTGACAGCAAGCAGGAAAACGAAAATATGCAGTTGAAAACTGAACTTGAAAACTTTATCATCCGGAATAATGTAGAGGACAAAGATTCCGAATGGGGTAAAAAGGCCGCAATTTGTGGATATGCAGCAAGACTATGCTACATCGATAAAGACGGCAAGGAAAGAATTTTAAATGTGGATCCTTGGGAAACAATCATCATATCCGGCACAGATTTCACTGAACCAGAGTTTTCAATCAGGTTCTTTGATCTGGAAGATAATAAGATGCACGTTGAATTTTATGACGGCAGTCATTTTTATGTGCTGGAAACGGGAGCAACTGGGTTGAGGTTGATTGATAAGAAGCCACACACCTTTGATTATTGCCCTCTATTCGGATTACCTAACAACGAAGAATTGATGGCAGATGCAGAGAAGGTCTTCAAGCTAATCGATGCCTATGATCGGACTCTATCTGATGCCAATAATGAAATCGAGCAATATCGTCTGGCATATCTGGTGTTGCGTGGCTTAGGACTTGATGATGAAGATATTAATACCTTGAAGAAAACAGGTGTATTCGAGCTGATGGGTAAAGACGACAGTGTCAGCTATCTCACAAAAGATATCAATGACACGATGATTGAAAATCATTTGAATCGCCTAGAACAAAATATCTTGCGCTTTGCAAAGAGTGTGAACTTCAGCGATGAGGCGTTCGGAAACAATGTTTCTGGTGTCGCCATGAAATATAAGCTTATGGCCCTTGAAAACAAATGCATCACCATGGAAAGAAAGATGACTGCTGCGTTGCGTTATCAATACAAGGTCCTTTGCAGTGCATGGGATAAAAAGGGGATCTGCAGTAAAGAGGACTTCTTAAAAATATTCACATCCTTTAAGAGGAACATCCCGGTTAACTTACTGGAAGAAGCACAAACAGCAGTAACTTTAAAGGCCGTCACCTCTGAAAAGACTGCGCTTGCTTCTCTTTCTATTGTTGATGATGTGGATTATGAAATCGAGCAGAGGGAAAGAGAGATGGATAAAATTCCTCCTTTAAAGGATGGTGACGATAGTGGATCTTGAGGAATACTCAAGGAAGCTTGAAGAGTGGTCAGATAAGCAGCTGGATAAAATCGAGCGCTCCATCCGTGGGTTTTACCGTCAATTAGTCACCTTGGCTTTAGGTGAACTGGGGAAAATCTATTCTGACTTTGAAGAAGATGGTCAATTAACTTATCAAAATATGATTAAGTACAATCGACTGAAGAAATTCATAGATTCGTTGAATGAGCATGTTGATACATTATCTCTGGAGACTCAGAAAAGCATTTCTACTCACTTAGCTGAAGCTTATGTCTATTCTTATGCCTGGATGGGATGGGCCATAGAAAACGAGGCAAGAAAAAGCCTGAAGTATACATCTTTGAAAGCCGAGCAGATCCAGCGTGCTCTAAATAATCCCATTACTGGCTTAACATTATCAGAAACTCTTGAAAAAAATCGGAAAGAGATAATTTACACAATCCAACGAGAGGTCACACAAGGCCTCGTTCGGGGTTCTACCTACAAAGACATGGCAAGTACCCTGACAACCACATTCGAAGGCGATTACGTCAAATCTATTCGCGTAGCAAGGACTGAAACCCATCGTGTTCGTGAAGCTGGCACATTGGATAGTGCAAGGTATGCAAATTCTAAGGGTGTCATTATGATGAAAAAGTGGCGGAACATGAAAGATAGCCGAGTCCGCCGAACATCAAAAGCAAATCATGAAAAGATGGGGCATGTGAAAATACCAGTTGACGATATGTTTGACCTTGGAAGAGGTGAAAAGGCCATTGCTCCAGGTAATACCGGTTACGCTCATCACGATATAAATTGTCGCTGCATACTTGTTTATGAAATTGATCGCATCGAGGGAAAATCAAATGAGGACCTCTCACAACAAACCTTTAAGGATTTCCAAAAAGCTATAGGAGGATGATTCTAATTGCGAATCCGAAAGCCTTTCAGTGATCGGGTAAGAACTGATGTAGAGGAAGATGAGATTGACGATTGGGAAGAGTCCTTCTTAGGTCATAAGGGAGATGATGGCAATGACAAAAATTGAGGTTGTTGTAGGGGAAGACGGATATATGAGCATTAAAGCAGAAGGGCACACAGAAAGTGTTGTATGTGCCTCGGTTTCAACTCTTCTGCAATCGTCTGTTCGCTACCTTCAAGAATTATCAGAACAATATCCAGAAGCCTTGCAAGTAATCGTTAAGGATAAACCTTGTCTTTAAGCAATAGACGTTAAAAAGGCTTATTTATTTTGCACTTGTAGGCTCGCACTATAAGGGCGTAGGAGGTATTCAAATGAAAAAGTATGATTTCCTAAAGGTAAATATTAAGCAGTTTGATAAAGGGACCATTAATTTAGAGGCTGTAAAAAAGTTTCTTGCAGATAACAAGGATGATGAAGGCGTTAAAGCTTATCTAGGAGAACTTTCTGCCGTATCGGCTGATAAGGTGAAAGGATTCTTGGAAAGCGAAGAGGGGAAGAAACTGATGCAGCCAAGGTTAGATAGTCACTTTACCAAAGGGCTTGAAACATGGAAGCAGAACAATCTCGAAAAGCTTATCGAGGAAGAGGTTAATAAGCGAAACCCATCTAAAACTCCGGAACAATTGGAACTCGAAAAGCTCCGGAAGGAAATTGAAGATGAGAAAAAAGCCCGGAACCGGGAATCTTTAGTCAATAAAGCTCTAAAGGTAGCAAAAGAGAAAAGCCTGCCTGATGGGATTATTGACTTTTTTATTGCCGAGGATGAGGAGAATACCCTAACTAACCTTTCCAAGTTAGAAGAGGAGTACTCTAAAGCTGTTCAGGCGGCAGTAGAAACAAAGTTCAAAGAAAACGGACGCAATATTGATCACGGGCAAGGAAATTCAGGTGGCGGTTCCATTGACATTGGATCGTTAGCATCAGAAGTAAGTATCCGAAATTAGGGAGGAATTCTACATGACAACAAATCTATTAAAAGTAAACATTAAGCAATTCGATTTTAATCCTGCAAATGTGTTGCTGCAGGATGCGGTAACCGGTGCTGTGCCAAAGGAACAAGGGACGCTGGTATTAAAAGAGTTTATGACACAATCTGCCGTTACCAAGCTTGCTAAGTTTGAAGAGATGACTAAGCCTGAGAAGGAATTTACGTATCTAGCATCTGGTCCAGGAGCTTACTGGGTAGGTGAAGGTGAAAAAATCCAAACATCTAAAGCTACTTGGTTAAAAGCTAAGATGGTGTCCAAAAAGATGGGTGTTATCATCCCTGTTTCTAAGGAGTTCTTAAAGTACTCTGTATCTGACTTTTTCACTCAAATGCGTCCTGCCATTTCTGAAGCTTTCGCAATTAAATTTGACCAGGCAGCACTTTTTGGTGTCGATTCTCCATTCGGCGCTGGTGTATCTGTATTTGAAAAAGCGCAGACTGCAGGAAATACTTTGGCTCTTAACTCCATTGGGAACCTTTATGATGAATTAAATGGCCTTATGGCTCTTGTTGAGGAAGCGGATAAAGATGTAGATGGATTTACTACTACTCGCCGGTTCCGTCAAAAGTTACGTGGAGCAAAAGACCAGAACGGCCTGCCAATCTTCAATGATGCTACAGGCGGAGCTACACAGCAAGTTCTTGGTCTACCGATTGGATATGTAGATTCCAAGTCTTTTGATTACACCAAGGCGCTTCTTATGGCTGCTGATTGGGATTACACTCGATATGGCATTCCACAAGGTATGGAATATAAGATCTCAGAAGATGCAACTTTAACCACTATGGTGGATGCAAGCGGAGATCCTATCAATCTTTTCGAACGTGATATGTTTGCTCTTCGCGTTACTCAACAAGTTGGGTTTATGACACTTGCTGAAGATGCTTTTGCAGCATTAACACCAGAAGTTGTTACACCGTAATTCGGCGGCCAAATAGGGTCGCTTTTTCCATTTTTATATTATTGGAGGGAACCGAAATGAATAAAAGAATCCTAGTTGAAAAAAACGGAGAAGAAATTGAAGTTACCGAAAAAGCATTTAAAGTGGTTTATGAGGCAATCGGATATAAAAAAGTGAAAAGGACAAATAAGAAGGCTTCTCCAGATGAATCTTGATGAACTTAAGGCAAGATTGAGAATATCGGATACTACCCAGGATGAGTTTTTGAAGGTAGCGTTGGATGATGCTATTGATTTCGTTCAGCGCACCTGCAACCGTGACTTTTTGATTGACGGAGAGCTGAAATTGCCACCCGCGGCAAAAAGCATAGCTGCATTGTATGTCTCATACGAAATGGTTGCCAATCCGGGTATTAAGAGTGAATCCATTGCAGGTATGTCACAAACCTTCGAATCTGGTGAAGAAAGAGATAGTGCATTGCTGGCCCAATTGACTAGCGCTGGACTAAGGAGAATCCGATTCAAATCATTTGGCGGGTGATGAGATGGCAAGGATAAGAGTCACAGATAATAACCGAATTCCTGAGGTTTTAGCAGATCTATCAAGGGCTAAGTCCAAAAAGGCTAAAGTGGGTTATATCCAAAACAGTCAAATGGCTATGATTGCAGGCGTCCATGAGTTTGGAGCAAGAATCCAGGTTACTGAAAAAATGCGCAGATACTTGGCATCACAGGGGCTTCACCTGAAGAAATCAACTACACATATCGTCATTCCTGAACGTTCTTTTCTTAGAACTGGGACCGATGAGAACATAGCGGCCATCGAAAATAAAGCCCAGGAGCTTATTACTGAAGTTATTGAGGGAAATGTATCGCCTGAGTTATTCTTTCAAATGCTGGGACTTGAATTGAAAGGGAAAATTCAAGAATTTGCAATTGATCTAAATAACCCGGTCAACCATCCATTCACGGTTGAAATGAAAGGATCTTCAAATCCTTTGGTGGACAGCGGCGGCCTTATTGGATCGATAGAGGTTGAAGTGGAATGAATTTATACTCCTTCCGTCGCTTAATAAGCAAGTACAGTTCAAATGTAAACGTAATTGTCAGCAAAGGTGACGGCAGCTGGAATGAAGATGGAGAATACGTACCAGGTGATGTGGTCCCGGAGGTTAGGGAATGTGCTGTTATCCCGTTTGATATGAAGACGGTTGCTCAATTAGGAGGAGCTGTTACTCAATCTGACCGTCAAATATATTCCCTTACACCTTTTAAACACGGAGATGAGATTGAGCATCAGGGTATGAAGTACAAGATCGATACATCGATTAATTTCACCCCGTTCGCTGATTTCTATCGCTATGTTGCTAAAGGGGTGAGCTCTTTTGATTAATCTTGCTAACGTTCGTCGCCCAGTTATAGCAGGTCTGAGAAGTTATACTACCCATCCTGTCATTATGGCAGATACAACAGGTAATCAGCCTGCCTATCCGTTTTATACGCTTAAGGTTACTCTAGCTGGGCAAGGAATCGGACAAGTCGCAGAGGCGATGGATGTAGAAATTGGCCTTTCCAGTATCGAACAAGACACTGAAATGATTCTATCAATTACTTGCCATGCTGCAGATATCGAAGAAGCACATGATTTGGCTTATAAGGCCCGTTCATACTTTCTAGGAAAAGGCCATATAGAGTTATCCGATCAGAACATCACGGTAGTGGATGCATTAGCAATCACGAATCGTGATGTTTTTTTAAACATTGAATATGAACGCAGATATGGCTTTGATGTCCGGTTGCGGATGCGCGGCCAAGAGTCTTTTGATGCTGGAGTTATTGAAAATATTGAGATGTAGGAGTGAGTGAAATGCCATTACAAGATGTTACTGTCACGATTGACATAAAGAACCCATCGGCGCTCATTGGCTTAGGAACTCCGTTAATCCTGGTTAATAAAGCTGGAGGAAGTCCTTATAAAGAATACAGAGACTTAGAGGCTATCAAAGTAGCCTTTGGTGAACAGTCTGAAGGTTATGAAATAGCAAAGAAGGTATTTGATCAAGGCGATACGCGTCCTGAAAAAATAGCTATTGCCACTTATGATACAACTGCAGTTGATCCTGTTACAGCAGCTTCTGTGCTTGAAGAATATTTCTACAATGATTGGTATTTTGTCATGCTGGATTCAGGAACTGTGGATGATTACAAAGCTATTAGTGATGTAGTTGAAGGTCACGGGCTGAAGATGGCGGCTCATGTTGTTGATAGTGTAGAAGATTTGGCCTTGTTAAAAGTTGAAGACTATGACCGCACATTTGCAATTCAGCATGATCAGATTGAAGAAATGCCACATGCTGCTTTAATTGGGCGGATCGGTTCCCTTCCAGTTGGTTCGGTGACATGGAAGTTCAAAACATTAAAGTCCGTTACCCCTCAAGACCTTACTCCTCTTAAATTAAGTGATATCCACTTAATAGGAGGTATTGCGTATGTGAGGAAAGCTGGGATCGATCAGACAAGCGAAGGTAAACTTGTTAGTGGAGAATATATTGATGTTATTCACGGCAAGGACTGGGTGAAGCTTAACATTGAACAGCAAGTGCAACTTCTGTTTGCATCAAATCCCAAAATCCCTTATACCGATAGTGGTATCGCTCAAATCGAGGGAGCTGTCCGTACAGTCTTAGAAGTGGCAGGCCAGAATGGCATTATCGCTGTTGATGATTCTGGAAAGTATTTATATACCATTTCCAGCCAGGGACGAAATGAATCCCCTGCATCAGATCGTGCAGAACGTAGGTATAGCGGACTCTATTTTGACTTTGAACTTGCTGGGGCCATTCATGAAGCGAAGATTAAAGGTGAAATTTTAGTGTAAAAAGGAGGTCTTGAGCATGGGTCATGTTGGAACATATGATGCTCGAAAAGTTACAACAACAGTAAATGGTGTATTCGTCACTGGATATGCTGACGGTACCATGGTTAAATGCTCGAAAGATAACGAAAATTTCGAAGCAAGTTCATCAGCCCAAGGAGATGCTGTTGTTTCCATTAACGGTGATTCTCTTGGCACGATTGAGATCACATTGAGCCAAACATCTCCGTCCATTCCTTATTTAAATACATTAGCGAATGATCGGAATATGTTCCCGATTTGGGTGAACTCAAATAATGAAATTAAAGAGGTTACAGGCGGAACAAAAGCAATGGTTACGAAGGTTCCGGATATTGAACATGGAAAAGCAGTAGCGAGCCGTGTCTATACTATAAAAGTCTTTGATTACACAGTGAAATAGAAAGGATGAGTGGGCTTCGGCTCACTCTTTTTATTTGCTATGAACAAACGACATATTACCAATCAATTAAAAAGAAGAGAATGGGAGCGAAAACAAATGGCTAAAAAAGGTGAACAACAAAAATTCGAAACTAAAAACGGTAACAAGTACATTTTCCAACACCCTGGGCTTCGTGAAGCTATTCGCATGCGAGACACTGCAAAAAACGAGCACGGTGTTCAGCAGGGGGAGAAATTATATGAATCCCTAATGGAGCACGTAATTTTCCAGGAAGATGGCAGCAAGGTAACATTCGAACATTTTGAAGAAGTTGGTGGATTCACTGAAGTCATGTCGGCTGCAGTGAAGTTTACCTTTCAGGAAGGCTAAGCCACTTCATCAATATCGTGAGAAGGTTGATTCTGAATGGTATTTTTGGAGACCAATCATGGAAGGGAAGATTTCCTACACCGAGGCTTGCACAATGACACTGGATGAAATTATGTACATTAATGCGGCATTAGACAGCCAAATTGAGCGAGTTAAAAATGCGAGAGGAGGTAATTAAATGTCCTTGCGTGATGTGTTTGTAGCAATTGGAATGGACATCGATGACGGCCCTCTCGCTGAATTAGATAGACGAATTGATGATGTGATCAGTTCCATTAATGGCTTGAACTTTAATTCAATAGATAATGCTGTTGATGAAGTTGAGGACTTGAATGATGAATTCGAGGATTTAGAAAACTCAATAGAAGATGCGGCTGATCAGGTTGAGGATCTAGATAACAGTAACTTGAGCAATCTTGACCGCGAAATTCAAAATACTGATGGCAGTATGAATATATTCAAGAAGACAGTATTGGGACTCGGTGCAGCCATTATGGCATTAGGCATTGGTGCTGCCGTAAAAGACTTCACCCAGGGTGCAATTGAAGCGGCAGCTGGTGCCCAAGCCTTACAGGCACAGTTTGACCAGGTTTTTGGAGCAGATGCAGGGGAAGCGCAGGGAGTTGTCGAGAATCTAGGAGAGTCTTTCGGGATGCTCCCAAATCGGATTAAACCTGCCTATACCCAAATGACAAGTTTATTTAAAGGGCTGGGCTTGGAAACGGGCGATGCGATGGATGCTTCACAGCGTGCTGTGTCAGCTGTAGCAGATGCAGCTGCCTTCTATGATAAATCCTTTGAAGATGCAAACAGTGCCCTAAACTCATTTATCAAAGGTAACTATGAGGGCGGGGAGGCAATTGGTCTATTCGCAAACGAAACACAATTGGCCGGATTTGCATCACAAGAACTCGGATTGGACTGGAAGAACCTTGGTGAAGCTGATAAGCAGCTGGCCCGTCTAACCTTCGCAGAAAAGATGATGGAGTCGGCCGGTGCCACTGGACAAGCTCTTCGGGAATCGGAATCCTATGAAAACCAACTTGGCAACCTTAAGCAAGCGTGGCAGGATTTCTTAGCGAAAGCTGGGGCGCCAATATTAGAACAGGCCGTTGGAGTATTATCCAAGCTTAGTGATGTTATTTCGAATGTTGATCCTGGACCATTTATGGAGTTTGTTTCCGCAGGGTTTGATCAGTTGTCAAAAGTTAAGGATATCATCGATGCAGTTTATAACACGATTATGTCTCTTGTTTACAATACAGGAGAGGTATCGGATATATGGCAGAACTTAGGCGTGCCTCCTGAGGTTGCAGATGGAATTGCTAGTTTTGCTCAAAAGGTCGCTGATGGTTTCAACTATGGTAAAGATGTCATTATGCAATTTGTGAATGATGTCGTTATTCCACTTATGCCGGTAGCACAAGAATTTATAGGCAATTCAATGGGAGTAATTGCAAATGTCGTCTCCACTGGAATAAATATTTTCAGTACTTTAAAAAGTATTGTCCAGGGTGTAATAGAGGGAGTTATTGTTCCTTTATTTCCGGTGGCCCGTTCTGTGATTGAGACATCAATGAATTTTATATCGCCAATTCTAAGAATAGTAGGCAGTTTATTCTCTGGAATTTCATCTGTTGTCCGATTTTTAGTAGAGGAAATTATAGTTCCTTTGCTGCCTCTGGCAACGACCACGATAAAAATTGCCTGGATTGCCATGAAGCCTATTTTAGATGGCATGAAAATTGCCTTTGATGCCATAGCTGATGCTGTAGAGTGGGTAATAGACAAGCTTGGAGCTGTTGGAAAGGCTCTAAAAAACTTGGATATTGGAAGTAAGATTGGCGGTGTGGTTTCAAAGGTCTCAAACTTGTTGCCGGGATTTGAAGTTGGTCTTGGGCGTGTTCCTTACGATGACATGCCTGCGTTGTTGCATAAAGATGAAGCCGTCCTACCAGCAGAAGAAGCTGACGCATTAAGATCTGCAGGTATTTTAAAGGGAGATGGCACAAACCCATCCTTAGACTTTGGAAATGCGGGTAAATATAACACTGCTGCTACAGTTACAACAAGCACGACAACTTCCAAAATACATGCACCTGTACAAATATTTGTACAAGGCGGCAATACCAAGGATGAGACTGTATTTAACATCAAGGAAGCAATGGAGGAGTTTTTCAGTGATTTAAATGTAATCATTCCTCAGATTAGGGAGGGATAGCATTGGCGGAATTAGTCGGCACAACAAAAATCAATGGCTATTTAGTTCATGTTGAAAAAGAAGATGTTGATATTGATGTTGATATCCCTACACATAAAGTGGAGAAGGGCATTAATCTTTCAGATCATGTGGAAAGAAAGCCTGTGATTGTAAAAATTTCAGGCTTAATAATAAGGCCAACCCCTGAGCGGGTGGAAATCATGGTTGCTAATCTGGAGAAAATGGAAATCGAAGGACAGCTTATCACGTATGAAGGCAGACGTATTTACAAAAACATGCTAATGAGCGGCCTGACAATTCAGGCCGATTCTAAGACGATTAATGGTTATCGGTTCAGCTGCACACTTACAGAGGTTCGCATTGCTGAAACCTCTTATATTCCCCCTAAAAGAAAGGCAGTTACTGCTCCAGTTGCTCAAGCAGGACGTAAACAAACTGAAAACAAGAAGCAATCGCCGATATACCATGTTGTGAAAAAAGGTGATACCTATTATGCCTTAGGTAAGAAATACAACTTAAGATGGCAGCAACTACAGACGTGGAACAAATATGACCCTCGTAAAATTCCAATCGGCGTAAAGTTGAGAGTGGGGTGAGGCAATGGATAAAGAATATATTAATATCGAAAAGCCTCTCATCCCTTATCGCTTTGAAATTGAATTGGGGGCTGAGATTTTCGAGCTGGAAATAAGGTACAACGAGATAGGAGATTATTTTACTATCGATTTAATAAAGGATGGAGAGGTTCTTGTATACGGTGAAAAAATCGTGTACGGTGAACCTCTTTTTAGTGAGATATTCGATACACGTTTCCCTGGACCACTCATCATTTCAATTGATGAATCCGGACAAGAAACCCGGGTTGGATATGAAAATCTAAATGTTACCGTCTTCCTGGTGGTGATGAATGAATGAGTAAGCTTTTTAAGAGAGTTGTTGAGGTCATTACCACCAATGTGAAAATGAACAATACAGACCTGGACATCGAATTTGAAATACCGTTTGACGATGATTTAGATCCAAATCTAAGTGTTGTTTCTGTCTATAATCTCTCAGCAAACACCCGTAACCAGCTGAAAAGAGGAAAGATGTTGACAATAAACGCAGGATACATCGAAGACAAAGGATTGATTTTATCCGGATACATTGACAACACTACTTCAAAATTATCGGGAGCTGACAGGGAAACAGTAATCAAAGTCTTGGATAGCCAGCCACTCGACAAGAAGAAGACCCTCCAAAAATCATTTAAGCCAGGAATAAAAGCTCAGCAAATTTTAAGTGATTTAGCTAAATCTCTTGGATTATCAATAGCTGTCTTGAAATTACCAAAGAACAAGGTGTATTCAAAGGGTTATGCAGTTGATGGAGAGATTGTAAAAACCATGCAAGATATCTCCAAGGACTGCGGTGCTGCTTGTTATATCTCCCGTTCTAAACTGTATATTCGTTCTTTGAAGCAAGGAGATGACCATCGTTTTGTTCTAAGTAGCAAGACTGGATTAATTGGTTCGCCTGAGTATTTTGAGGAAGAAAAGGATGGTGTAACAGTTAAAGGGTATAAAATAAAGTCTTTGCTCCAGTACCGAATGAACACAGGATCTATTATTGAACTTCAGGCAGTAGGGGTTAAAGCCAAGGTGCGTATTAGAAAAGGAAAACATATTTTTAAAGGTGACAGCTACTATACGGAAGTGGAGGCGATTCTTTGAGCAATGCCGGTGTCTTTTTCGACAACTTAAAAAGAACTATATTTACGAGTATCAATACTTCTATGCCGGCAAAGATCCTTTCATTTGATGAATCATCTGGGAAAGCCAAGATTCAGCCACTATTTAAGGTCAAAGAAGTCGGCCAGTCGCCTCAGTCACTACCACCTATAGAGAATGTCCCTACACTAAAGCAGAAATATCGTGTAAATGGCGGTGCGGTTCAGACGTATTTGCCTGTTTATAGTCCTGGCGATACGGTTTTAGTGGTGTTCTGCCAAAGAGCAATTGACGATGCCCAAAGCGGGCATAATGTGTTCCCGGGTACATCTCGAATGTTCAGCATTCAGGATGCTGTCATTGTGGGGGTGTTAAATTGAAAGCGCTAGAGCTGGCCAATGGTGATTTAGTTTTTGAAAATGGTGATTTCAAGATGATTGAGGGAGAAAATGAAATAGCTCAGTGCTTGAGCATCACACTAGGAACCAACCTGAAAGAATGGTTCTTGGATGAACGTTATGGAATTGATTTTACACTCATCTTGGGGAAATCCAATGATGAAGAGGCAAGGGCTGAAGTTATGAGAGTTTTGTCTCAAGAAGAACGAGTGGCATCTATTGATAGTCTTATCATCTCTAATGATTTCACCAACAGGATAAGAACAATTCGATATTCTGTTACCTTAATAGACGGCAGCACTCTTAATGATGAGGTGATATTAGGTGCTTGATGCTAATGGATTTAAAAGGAAAACTTACGATGAACTTCTAAATGATATGTCTTCAAAAACCAAAGAATTGTTCGGCGCGGATGCTAATGTCTCAGAAAAAGCATTTTTAGGCATCTTGATTCGTATTATGGCGTGGTTTTTATCCCTTGCCTGGATGGCAATTGAACAAGTTTACCATGCTGCATACCGAAAGTCGGCTGAAGGAGTGCAACTCGATAAATTACTTCCTTACGCTGGGATAACTAGAATTCTAGAAGAATACGCCTATGGAGAAATCACTATCAATGGTACAGCAAACCATACCGTTGAAAGTGGTTTTTTAGTTTCTACAGAAAGTGATATCACCTTCGAAACTATTGCTGACATCACCTTGGATGCAAACGGTGTTGGCATTGTGGAAATAGTATGTACCGAAATTGGTTCGATTGGAAATGTTGAAGCAAATAGCATTACCCAGATCGTTAACCCAGATGCAAATGTAATTAGTGTTAATAATCCGGAAAGGACAAGCGGCGGCAGAGAAAAGGAAACTGATGCTGAGGCACGTGCCCGGGCTGAAATCACTGTCGAAGGCATGGGGTCCGGCACCCCTGCGGCTATACGACGGGCATTAATGAATTTACCAAATGTAAGGGCCGTGCATGTAATTGATAACTATTCAGATGTCACAGATTCTTATGGTACTCCTTCAAGAGCCCTGCAGGCTTTTGTGCTGGGTGGAGATGACGGAGAAATTGCACTGGCCATCTTAGAATCAAAGGCCGGAGGCATCCAACCGTATGGAACTACCTATATTGAAGTGCCCGACCTAAGTGGAAACCTTCAATCTGTTGGTTTCACAAGAGCATCGGAAGTAAATTTGCATGCGAGGGTCGTAATTTCTAAGGATTCCAGATTTACTAATGACGGAGAGGATAAAGTAAAGAATGCAGTTGTTAGATATGTTGGCGGCTCGGATACTACATCACAATTATTTACTGGTTTGAATATGGGGGAGAAAGTGGTTTTAGCAAAAGCCATCGCACACATTATGTCAGTAGAAGGAGTCACAGATGTTGAACTATCCTTCAGTACAGATGGCGGGCAAGTCTTTCTTGAAGAAAACGTGCTGATTGATTTATTTGAAGTGGCCCAGATTAGCGCTGAAAATATTGAGGTGGTTATTAATGTTTGATTTAAAGTCCATTGTTAATAGATTTTCCGACTACTTCAATAAGCAGTCAGACAGCAATATAAGCAAGCTCATGCGCATCTTTAGCGATGAGCTGCAGTCTCTTCATCAGACAGTTAATAGAGTTGGAGACTGGCGAGATATCGATAACGCAGAAGGCTCAGCGCTCGATGATATCGGGACAAATTTTAATCAGCCTCGTGGTGTTGCCACTGATGAAGTGTATAGAATTTTGCTTAAATCTAAAATCGCCAGAAATTTGTCTGACGGGAGCATAAATACAATTATCCGTGTCCTCTCGGTGGCTCTTTCCGTTCCTCAAAAAGAAATAAAAATTCAAGAAAAGTGGGATGATCCACTGGAACCGGAACCTGCTGCAATTAAACTGATCGAATTGCCTTTAAATAAGATTAATGAGGCCGGTCTGGATCCCTTGAATTTTGTTCGTATAGTTCAAAAAACTGTAGCTGCGGGTGTCAAAGTCGGGGCTATTGAATTATCTGGCACATTCGAGTTTGGTGATTTATCAAACTCTATTAATTACACCAAAGGATTTGGTGATGTTAACGACGAAAACATCGGAGGCTATCTGGGGGCAGTTTATACACCAGGCACCGATAATGAATTGCCAATTTAGGAGGGATTTGAATGGAAGAACAATTGCCAAAGTGGGATTCGGTTGGAGTTGAGCCACCTGCCGTATTAAAAACCGATGGCTGGCAACCAGGTATGAAGCCTTCGGCCCAGCACATGAATTGGCTCTTTAATCGAATTTATAAATGTCTTGAGGAAATTCAAACAAATGGTGGCACAGAGGAAATCCAGCAAGAGTTAGCTGCCCTACAGGCACTAGTTGCTGAACATCAGGCGGATGAAATGCCGCATGAATTTACGGATGCTACCGATTTAAAAACATATCGGTACGGATTTAAAACAAACGCTGCTAAAGATGGTTTGGTGTTTGTTTATGAGGAGGTCTTATAATGCCAGAGATTAATTTGCCTACTAAGGCAACACAAGATTTTATAAAAGAAAAAACCGATTTAATCGGTTCTTCTAATCCTACAACTGCCGATACAACAACCTTAATGAATTATTTGAAGCGGCTTGAAGAAAAGATTGATGCAGGGGGTGGGGGGACTGATTGGAGTAAATACATGAATACACTCTCAACTATTTCATATGACGTAAATAATAATACAAACTGGGTTACTCTTATGAATCGAACTGGAAAGGGTTATGTTAAAGCCTTATATTCTAGTTGCATAGGATATAGCTTTAACATAAGAGTGACTGTTGACGGTGTGGTATTAATGACGTACCGTTCAGTAAACGGTAATATCGCATCAGGTATGGCAACAAAAGACTTCATTAGTGTAGGAGGTAATAACTATGATGGTGATAGAGCTTGGTTGATTGGGGATCAGCCTTCTAATAAAACATCCATTATGATGTCTACAGCTTTATTAAACCTACCAATTCAAGATTTAGACACTGAATTCTTTAGCCTTTTGTCACAACCTATTTTTTACAACGAATCTTTAAAAATTGAAGCTAAGCTGCATTCCAGCAGGCCTAATGGCAATAATGCTAGATCGTCAGTTTATTTCTTTGGAGGGATTGGGATATGATTAAAGTTTTACAAAAATATAAGGATGGGGACTATGAAGTAATTGAATATACGTCTGATGGGATAACTATTTCCCATACTGATAGAATAATTTTTAATTCCCCGCCTATAACACCCGAACCATCCGAACCAGAACCAACTTTAGAGGACAAAATTAACTTTATCTACTATAAAAATATGGGAGTGATTTAAACATGGTGAACGATTTAGCCAGATTGGTACGATTAGGGGTTATTTCTTTGGAAAGTATAAAAGATGAATCTATCCGCCAGCAAGTCGAATACGAACTAAACAAAAATTAAAATTGAACGAATGTTCGAAGGAGTTTTTCTTACCTATTGTCGAATTACTAAAGACATGGAGGTGAAGAAATGAACTACTGTGAGAAAAACATTTATGTGAGAGAAGCTTTATTAGCAAACCCTCATAAATATGGAGAGGAAGACAAGGCTCCATTACGAGAACATATTTCGAATTGTGAAGTTTGCCAAACATCAGTTGATGAAGCTAAAGATTTCGCGGAAATGGTGGGTCGTAAATTTGAATATTAATTAAGAAAGCATCCTTAATGGGTGCTTTTTATGTCTTATCAGGAAGATTATACGCATTAGTGTACATTAATGTGTATTGATATTTATGAATGATTAACCGACAATTATTTCCAAAGTGACAAGTTTCTTGGAGGGGATATGGTTGGTTGTAAAAAGAGTAAATATCACAGTTGATCCAGATACGCTTGATGAATTTTATCGTCTGGCTTCTAAAAAAGGAATCAAATTTTCTACATGGGTTCAGGTCAAAATGGAAGAATTCATCGAGGAAGAGAAAATGATCGAAGAATATCGGCAGCAGAAAAGGCGCTCTTAATGAGTGCTTTTTTATTGCGCATTATTATTTACAAGTATAAATAAGTGCCAACAAATGTCTATATACCAGTACTTGTGTCAATGCCAAGGGTTAGGAAGATTATACGCAGCAAGGTTTAAAGTTTTAATCATAAAA
>NZ_APVL01000003.1 GCF_000565285.1 Cytobacillus firmus DS1
GGGGCACTTTTTTATCAGTGTCCGCTATCCGGGGTATAGTTCACTTTCAGTGCCTGTTCTTATTTGTTTTAGTGGTTTAGTGGTTGTGGGGTCAGGCACCGGAATTTTCTGATCTATAACCTGCACACTATTTAACGTAATTTTCCACACTCTGGACATCCTCTTCCTTCTTTCACATGACTTACCGATCTCTCAAAAATATGCCCCTTTCCACATTTCCATTTCAACTTTTCTCTTGCATTTTTATATTCATGTGATAAACATTGCCATCCATATTTATTTGCTAGTTCTTGCATTATATTAGAGTCTAGCCGCTGGGTACTACCTGCTTTTTCAATATAAAAACATTTTCTACACCAATTACCCTTTTTAATTCTATATGGTGTATTGAAAAATCTGTGTCCATTAGCACATTCAAATTCCATTTCAGTGTCCACATTTATATATTCTATTGAAAGACATCTACCTCCTTGTGACTTAGCTATTTCTTGGATCTCTTTAAGAGATTCTTTCATAGGAAGAAATTTGCTAAAATCAATGGATTCTGGATCATTTTGAAAACTATAACCCCTCTTTTCAAGTTCTAAAACTATAAAAGAAACTTGATCCATAGATTTAATGGTATAAGGGATAATTATCAATTCAATGCCTAATTCCTTACATTTCTCTTCCTTAAATTTATCCCTCTTCATGCGGTCTTCAAGTGTCATATCTCCTCTAGAATAGAAATGTCCGATCTCTTCATAGTGTTGTTTTCCATGATATTCAAAAGCTAATTTAAGTTCTGGATTGTATCCGTCTAGTTCCAATCCATCTAAAGCAGTATGATCTTTTAAAAATTTAGTGTTAAATAAGCATTCGAAGATAAATCTACAACGTTGCTCATTTAGATAAAATGTACAGTTAGGGCACCAATGTCCATTCAATACATGCTTAGGGATTGCTTCAAATTCATGTCCATTAGCACATTGCCATCTCAATTTTGTAAATACGTTTATATATTTTGACGAAAGGCATTTACCACCAAATTTTTGAGCGACTTCCTGCATTTTTACAATGTTATTTTTATACTTACCTGCACAGTAAGCACACCAATTTCTTCTTAATATCTCCGCAGGCCTGGATTCGAAAATATGCCCATTTATGCATTGAAATTTAAGTTTAGTAGACTTGTTTGAATATTCCTTTGATAAACAAGAACCCTGCTTTTCTTCTGCTATAATTCTCATATCATCTATTGTAACTTTTCCATAACTTTTTCTATTTTCTTTTTTACGTGCACAAATTGGGCACCAAGCACCTTTTCTAATATGCTTTGGTATGGTATCCCAAATATGTCCCTCTGAGCATTTCCATGTTAATTTTGTTAAATTATTTATATATTCCTCTGAAAGACAGAACCCACCTTTTTCGGCAGCCATTTTTTTCATATCTAGAATTGTAAGTTTAGCCATAAAATAAACCTCTTATATATTTATATCTATTATATAAGACGAGTCGTAAGTTTGTAGCATTTTCCTTCAGTTATTTTATATATTAACGGTGTTATTGTAGTTGTGAGCATTACTGCTAATACACAATATACGTCTATACGCACACCATAAAGTTAATTTTTCTATCCATTGGTATGCTGGCGTTTAGGCTGCCAACATGACAGATATTAATCGCAGTAGGCTGATTTGTGTCTAGGCACACAACAACGAACCGTTCCCGGTCAGATTCAACTAAGAATTCTTTCAAAAGCTTATAAGCAGATTCCGGAGAGGAAATTCTTCTTTCCTTATACAGAATGCTAGATTCCCTCACCAACTTTAGGCTAACAATGTTGATTCGCTTATCTGACTTAATTTTTTCCGGCTCTCCTTAAAACAGTGATAGCTGTTCCTTTCTTTCCAGGTCATTCTGTTTCAATTCAATTCCTCCTCAAATAGAAATAGCCCTAACTCCTCGAAAGGAAATTAGGGCTTAAAGTAATTACTATCTAATAAATAATATAAATTTATCTTTCTATCTAATACGGATTCTAGCAAAAAGAAAAGCCCTGCAGAGATTTCTCTCCACAGAGCCTAATGTTGTAGACAATCTTAATTAAGAAGCTTTAACCACAACAGTGTAAGAAGCAACATAACCATTTTCAAAAGTTACTTCATAAACATATGTTCCAACTGCCATATTTTCCTTCAACCAGATTAAATATGGAGTAGTTGAATAGTTTGCATCTTTAACTACAGTGTCAAGAGCTACTTCAGTACCATTAACAGTTACTTTTGTAGGCTCACCAGTTGCTAATGCTGGCTTAGCAATTGCTACTGGTACTTGATAAGGATTTGCAGCCGGGTCTTGCCAGAAACCATTATCAGTCTTAACTTGTGCAGTGATTTTGCTAGGAATGAAATCAACTGAACTATCACCAGCACCTACAAAAATTCCATAAGTTCCATCATACATTTTTGTAAGTTCTGCGTTTAAGGCACCTGTACCATCAGCACCCCATTGCGGTTTAGCAAGAACATTTGCTACACCAGCATCTTTAACAGTTACGTTAATGAAATCTGATTGAGTTCCTTTGATACCTACAACACGGAATGCATTGTCTGCTGTGATAATTGTGTCAGAAGATCCATCAGCGATAGTTAGACTACCGTTAACTGTTACAGTATCATTTCCGTTTCCAGTGATACCTTTTCCAGGAATGATAGACACAGTATCTGCAGATAGACCGTAACCACCAAATTGGTCTTTAACCCAAGTATATACATTTGGAATTGCTGTTGTATAAGCATCAGCGCTAGAGATTTCTAAAGAATCAACATCTTCTGCTGTATCAACATTTGCTACAGAAGCAGCTTCATTTTTAAACGCAAAGCTAACTGCTGTTCTATCATCTTTTGATACAGTTACTTCTTTAGTAATAGTCTTAACAGTATCATTGGCATTGATTGTTACAACTACATTTACTTTTTGATCAGCAGCTGGAGAACCTAAAGCTACAGTATCAGTAACAATATAATACTTTCCATCAGTACCTTGTTTTACAGCTACACCAGCATTGTTTGTTGTAATGCTAACAATTGAGCTTGATGGTACTGTATAGACATTACCAGAAGCATCAGTTGCAGTAACTTTGAATTCTTTACCATATCCAGCATCAACAACTGCATCTACCTCGGCTGCAGTAGCGCCTGCTGCAGTACCAGCATCAGCATCTACATCAGCATTCTTGAATAATACAGGAATGTCTCCAATAGAGTAAGTTACTTTAGATGAATCATTTGCTCCAACATTAATTGTGTAAGATTTTTCTGCAATAGCAACTCCATCTTTCTTAAGCTGAGCTTTTACAGTTGCAGAACCAGCTTTAAGCGCATTAATTTGAGCACTTGCAGAAGCTAGACCATCTTGTTGTGTTGGATCTGTAACAGATACAACTGTGTTATCTGTAGTTGAATACTCAACAGTGTAGTTAGCTGTGTTGCCAATAATATTTGAATATTGGTCATGCACATCAAAGCTCAATGTTTGAGTAGCACCTGTTAACATGTTAGTAGCAACAGATGTATTCTTTTTAGTTACAACTGCAGTCGGTACAGCTGCATCTTTAGCAGATAAAGTTAAGCTTGCTTTTTGTCCTGTTGCATTTACAGTTACAGTAACTACACCAGTAGCTCCCTTAACTGCACCAGATTTAGGAGTAATTACAAGTTTACCTTGATTAGCATCAGCAGTAGTATGCACACCAACAGTTGCTAAAGTACCGTTATCTAAAGTTACTGTGTAATCACCAGCAACAATGTCTTTAGCTGCGATAGCTGTTCCATATTTATCAACAACTGGCATATCAACATAGATAGGAGTTGTGTATCCTGCTGCAAAATCAACAGTTGATTTTCCTAAGCTTACAGCATAAGGAGAACCAGCATTTTCTTGTACTTCAATAGTGATCTGAGAAGATTCACCAGTAGCTGTTGATAACAATGTTAACTTAACAGTTCCAGCCTTCTTGAATTTAGCAATTTTAAGCTTATTGTTTCCATCAACCGTTACGTCTGACGGAGACAAGATTGTGTCATCAGAAGAGATAACTTTAACTGCATGAGTGTTTGATGTTCCTACATCAGCAGCATCAAGCTTGTACTCTTCACCTAATGTATTTTCTGCAGTGTAAGTTACTTCTACATTAGTAGTTCCAGCTGGAGTGAACATTGTTTTACCAGATGGTAATACAGCTTCTCCTAAAGTTACAGAACCAACAGTTGCTGGGCTAACAACATTTACTGTTTTAGTAGCTTTTACACCTTTGTAAAGAACAGTTACAGTAACTTCATCCTTTACGTCAGCAGAAAGAGCGTTAATTTGGAATTTACCAGCTACTTGAGTAAGGTTAGTTCCTTGAGTTTTATTGAATGCAGTGATTGTTAAATCAGAATCACTTGCAAGAACAGTTGCTTTTTCACCATATTGGTTAATGAAATCAACAGATAATGGCGCTGTAGCAGAATCTTGTAATGAACCCGTATTGATAACTACAGATTCAACCTTCTCTGCTTCTACTGAAACTGTGTTTGTAGCATTTTCTAATCCTTCAACACCAGTTACAGCTACAGTGTATTCTCCAGCTAAGAAGTTTCCAGCAGTCTTTTCTAAAGTAGCAACAGTTTTAGCTTCGTTCCAAGAAACTTTAACAGTTTCAGTTACAGAACCACGCTTTACTTCAAACTTTGCAGCATCAGTATCAACATCTTTGCTGAAAGTTACTTGAAGCTTATTAACGTTAATCGCACAACCTTAACCAAAAAAATCCGAGTTTCTACTATTATATAGGTCCATGTGTCCCATGGAATTCGACAATCTAAAACCCTAACCATTTGTAAAAATAAGTGGAATGGAATCTAAATTTCTCAAAATAATGGTACTCTACTTGTAATGGAAACTAGGGAAAATAAAGTTAAGGTTTTTTGCAGCTTCTCCATTGCTGCAATCACCGAAGCGATTCAATTCCTTGTCCCTCATGGAATTTGAAAAAATCGCACCGAACGCACCGCTCTTTCTGAAAAACAAAAATAAAAAAATTTCTATATTATCTCTATTATTTATTTAATTAATAATAATAAATATTAATAAATATATATTTATATCTAATATTAATATAATTTTATTATCCTTTATCCTGTAAGAAGAATCCTTATCTCAGGCTCTCAAAAAGGGAGGTTCTTACCACCGTTTTTCCGTTCTCTTTTCTATTTCCCACCCCCGTAGGACGCTGCTAACAACCTCCCTTTTCAATTTCCTTCCTCTTACGAGGAAGAAAATTGATATCTATATAGATTTCATAGCTCATCTATTCATTCATTTATATGGCGAAAACGCGGTGCGGTCGGTGCGATTTGATGGAATGCTATGTGCCGCAAGCAGTTGGGCCGCCTCCTCTTTCGCACCAAAATTGCTAAATGGCGTATCGTTTTGATTGAATTGCGGCAAACAAAAAAAGACCATCAAATAGATGGCCCAATGGTTTAGAATTCATCAATCGTTGCAATCTCCTGGGTATTACTCACTTTACTGAGGCTATACTTTCCTCTCTTTTTAGGCTTTTTCTTTTGCTTTTGCAGTCTCGTTTTCTCTTGGTACTCTTCTGCTTGTTGGAGGGAATAATTGTGTTCATTTTCCTTGTGCTCCATTTCTTTGGCTAGGGTCTCCAGTTTCTTTTCTTCGAATTGTTCAGTTTGGTTGAGTTCCACATCAGAAATATCCAGCACCTTGAAGGCATACATAGCCATACGTGGCATTCCAGGCTGAAACACTCTTGTGAGAGTATTCTTCCCGTTATCATGGACTAGCCACCCCTTTTCTTTCCACTTATTAACTGTGGAATCAGGGTCAAATTTTCCGTATTTTAGAATCTTTTCAAATTCCTCTTTCGGAATCCGAATCTCCGAGATTTTCCCGCCTTTCTGTAAATACTTCCCGACAATTACCTTTTTGTTAACCAGCTCGCTCGCATCTCTAAAGAATTTGCTTCTGTTACGGGAGAAGTATTCCATTATGTGGCGGTAGGCTTCTTCTTCTTTATTGCGTGTCTGTACAGATTTAGCCTCTAGGTACATGAGGCCCTCCTGTAGTTTCTCAATATCCAACCCTAAGTCCAGTGCTTCATTTGCCAATTCTCCTGCTAATTGAATGACTGCAAGCTTTCCGGCTATTCGGTGAGTAAACTGGTCGTTTCCCATTTTTTTAACGAGCTGCTGTTTAATTTTATACCAGCGGTCTGTTATTTCCTCATGTTCCATCCCAAACAAATAGTTAATGAACAAAGGACCAGCGTGACCATAATTTTTCAAAACAACCTTTTCAATCTCTTCAGCATTCTCAGCGCTCTTTGTTAACTTCTCACTAATTTCAAAGAATCGAACACGAATGCCTCCTCGCTTATCTGTATTTTGGAGGATGGAGACTTCTGAACTGGAAAACACAGTGGTTATCCATTCTGACCGTTCCCGCTTCGTCCCGTGGGAGGTCATGGCTAATTTCTCTTGTCCACCTGCAATCAAGTAAATGAATTGTGTAAAGTCCTTATCTGTTTCCTGCATGGAAGTATCATCAATAACCATAGGTATACCAAAATTTCCACGTAAATGATGTAGGATACCTTGGTCAGTTCCATACCATGTCAGCAGGAGTCCATTCTTTCTAGTATCAGGTAATCCAAACGGGCTGACCGCTAATCGAGTGGCTAAGGTTTTTCCAGTGCTGGATATTCCATAAAAATTAATGAAAAGGGAATCCATGTTGGCTTCTTCCTTAATAATTTTCACCAATGGGGCTGTGAAACCGCAGGCAA
Organism: Cytobacillus firmus DS1; assembly: GCF_000565285.1. Taxonomy (GTDB): domain Bacteria; phylum Bacillota; class Bacilli; order Bacillales; family Cytobacillaceae; genus Cytobacillus; species Cytobacillus firmus_A. The sequence continues at coordinate 6,839 of NZ_APVL01000003.1, forward strand.
GAGCACACTCCAGCCATTGGTTACCCAATACCTCTTTTTTGACCATCTCCATCCACACTTCATGAGAACCTTTGGGATTCAAGTTGTACCTGTCGCCTTTATAGGTGGATGGAAGCCCGACTGCTTGATGATGTTTAAAAAATTCCTTTCCTTGGTACTCTCCCCAACCAACATCACTGTGCTCGAAGTTCCGTTCCATTTGTGTGATTTGTTCTCTTAGGTGGTCAGCATACAAATCTGAGACCTCCTTCCAGCAATCAGCCCCGTACTTTGTAAGGCCTACGATTTTTTGCGGGGTAATTTCATCTCTTGTGAGCACCTTTGTCACTTTGGAGCCATTATCATAGAAAGAAACGTGTACGCTAACTTCGCCTGTATCTACATTGGTGACGTATCGGTCTATGTAAATGGCTCCTCCAATGTCTCTGTTTTCCCCATCTTGTACAAAGTACAAGCGATGATTCTGTATCAAATATGAGCTTTTCTCATTCATTTTGATTTCCCCTCTCCATTGCTGTTATTGGCAAAAAAAAACCTCTTCATTGTTTCGTGCGGTGAGTGGTGCGGTGTAATCCCTTGATGCTATTGCACTTCAAGAGAATCACACCGACTCCACCGCTTCTCAAAAACAATCATTAGCAAATCCTATTACTGCCCTAGCAACTGTTCAACTTCTCGCTCAAATCCGTACCTGCGAAAAAATTGAATTAATGCTACTGTGAAAACGTCCCTCTGGCTGACATTTTTTTCTCTACTAAACTCTCTAACTAGCTGGTCCAACGGACTAGCCATGTGAACTGACTTCGTCACAAATACACCAGGTACTGCGTAACGCGGGATATGACCAGTTTCTGATGTGGGAATAATAAAATCCATTAGCCTGTCCTTATTTCGTTCCAGCATTTCCAATAGAGGCAAGAACTGCATAAGGTCGTTTGGAGTATCCCTTGTTATCTGACTTGCAGATGTCTCCTTTTTTTCTTGGTATTTATCATCTGAATCGTTATCCTTTTCTTTCTCGATTTCCCCAACAGCCTTTTCATAGTTCCCCTTTTCCATCGACCATACGTATCCTTTTCCCTTCATATAGGAAGCGAGTTCCCGATGGTCTTCAAATCCGAGTCTTTTTGCCACTACTTTGGAATTCGTTCCCTCTTTCTTAAAGAGAGCAATCACTTGAGAGGCCTTCGAACCGTCAGGCAACTCTTCAAATTGAATACCTTCTAATCTGGAGTACGCTGGAATGAATTGCTTTCTTTCTCTGTCCCAAACAAAGTTTCTTGTTTTCATGTATTTATCAATAGCATGGGTACTTTTATGTCCAAACTCTGCTGCTAAATCATCCCTTGTCTTCCCCTTTGCCATCCCCTGCAGTATCTCCTCTACGCGTGTATCATAGATGGGCTTTTTGTCTTCTGTTATCGTCATTGTTCTCCCCCCTTATAGAGCATTTACAGCTTCGGCCATTTGTTCCATGTTGGTATGAGTGTAAACACTTGTAACTTTCAAAGAACTATGTCCGAGCAGTTTCTGAATTTGGACTAGATTTACTTCTTTCTTGACAAGCTGACTTGCAAAGGTGTGCCGAAAAATATGTGCAGTTACTTTTTTCTTCCATCCTAGTTTCTTTGTAGTGTCACTCAGGACTCTGTTCACATATTGGGCAGATAGCATTCCCGTCTTCTTTGTCGCAAAGAACTTTTGGGAACTTGTATTTACACGCTTGTACTTCAGGTATTCATCAAGCACTGGAAACAATTTTTCCGAGATTGGAATTCTTCTATCCTTATTTCCTTTACCCGCAATGATGAGAATTTCTCTTTTCCTTAAGTTCACGTTGTCCACAGTTAGATTAAGGCACTCTGAGATTCGCAGTCCTGTTAAGTAAAGGGTTGTACAGACTGTCTGAATTAGGGGATGCTCAATGGCCTCAATCAGTTCTTCTACTTCCTCTTTTTCCATAAAGGTTCTCTCTTTTTGTGGAGCCTTGATATTTTCAACTGCTAAGGCAACATCTCGCTCTATCCACTCCTTTTTATAAGCATGAGAAAAGAATGAACGGAAGGTATGAAGATGTCGCTGTCTGCTTCTTGGTTGATAGTTACGTACTTCTTTTAGCCAAACCAGATAATTTTCAATATCATCTGTCGTTACATCTTCCACAAAAACTTCACCATTATATGAATTTGCAAGAAATTCTCCCAGCATTTTAAGGTCTTTTCCATAACCAATAATTGTTTCCTGACTCCTTTCAATAGACGAGAGATAATTTAAAAATTGTTTTTTCCCATCATTCCATAACATGTGAGTTCCTCCTTTAGTTGGGGAATCAGCTCTTTAGTGATTCCCCTGTAATCATTTTTATAATATATATTTGAATATTTCGATATTACAGCACGTAATTAGTCTTCATCAAAATCCATTTCCTCTTCGTCATATGAGTCTTCAAAATCAATGTCAATGTCATCATCTGGATATCCATCCTCAAGGTCATCATCTGTATCCAAGTCAAATTCTTCTTCCTCGTATTCTTCAAGGGGATAAGCATTTACTACATTTGCAAAAATGCGACCAGTTTCTTTTGACTTATTATGTTTTACTTCGATGATGAGGTCTTGATTCATAAGAAATTGCTCAACATTATCAATCTCCTCTGGTATTTCACCTTCATTAATAGCCATTACTACCTTTCCAAGAGGAGACTCCTCGACAAGTAGCGGGAAATATCGTCCCCTTGCCTTTCCATTTTCAGTCTGAAAGTCTACTTGAATGATATCGCTTGTTTTCTTTTTTCCCTTTACTGTTATGACCTCGTCCTCTAGAATTTCCACTCCACAAATGGTTGCTTCATGATTTCCTTCGTTTGGAAGCTGGTATCCTTTTTTCATTGAGTATGCCATTATATGTTCCCCCTCAAGTTTTTTGGGATTATTTTTCATAACCTTTTAGTTCATTAATTAACTCTCATCTTTTCCTCATTAATGGGAAATCCTTAATAAATGCCATCTATAACTAAGTTGATATAAAATGGGTATTGAATGGAACCTAAAAAAGAAACAATTTCAGTTACTGTCTCATTAACTGCTTGTTCCATTTCTTCCAAAAAATCAAAACCTGTTCCACCCATTGAAGTAACAAAAGATATTTCATCTGAACCCAAATGATAATTTTCAATTTCAACATGATTTCTCAAGGTTTCATACAATTGTTGACTTACTTCTGAATATTCAGGGAAACTTAAATAATCTTCTAATTTAAAGCTAATTTCAATAAACTTGAAAATATAACATTCGGCCGTTCCTTTTTCCCCGGTAAAATCAAATGAAATTTGCACTCGGTCGTTTAACTTCAATTCAACTCATCCTTTCTTCATTTACCTTCTTACTAATTAAGTTCAAGAATCGTAAATTACAATAGACTCTTGGATATGGTTGGTGCTTCGCATCCTATTTTTGGGAGTTAGATAAAAATATAAGACTTTTCTTACTGATATTTATGAAATGGATTCGGAATAGGAAAGACCTTTAAAAGTCATGATTATAAGCCTCTAAACTAAAAGTCATCTTGTAATCAACTAAATGAATCTCTTTCAACATAGCTTTCAGCATATTTTCCATTTCGAGCATTTCGTTAATAATCTCCTTAAATGTGAAACAGTTTGTCATGTTGGAGTTATCAAAGCATAAATAATAATTTTCATTGTCTTCATAAATCGCAAAGCAATCATTATCCTTAAACACTTTCAAGGATTGACGTAGGAGATTATCGTTTTTCTCCAATTTAGGTATTCTAATGTCTACTGTATCTATGACGGTATAGTCATTTTCATTTCCTACTAGGCCGATTACACTCTTCGGAAGTTTAACTGTAAAACTATTCCAATCCAATCTTTTTTGAGGTAATCTTTCAAAATGGTCTTTTCCCATGGTTATCGCTCCCTTTTAGTTTGCTAAAGTCACTCTTGAGATAGAGTCAACTCGCTTCGAAAATAGTAAATCAATTGTTTTTGCTTCCAAATAGTCTACTCGTTCAGAGCGCTTGTACATGGAACGCTATGAAGTTTTCAAAGAACATTTTCAACTGCATTTCTTGTTGATGGACTTATTATAATATGCAATAATATAGGTGTCTAACTACATTTTTAGTCATTATAAATAGCATAAATGCATTAAAATATTCACTTTACATTCAAAATACCAATCAAATTTGTGGGTTAAATTAGCTAAAGGGAAGGGGTTGCTTTCGAGTAAGTTTAAGTAGTCACTTTTTATAGTGATAGCAATGATTCCAGCAGCTTTTGCTTTATATGACCAAAAATTTGTGAATAAACCCTAATTGTGAACATTTTGTGAACATTCATGAAGGAGTTTTGGAAATGAAGGTACAATTTGAAGACTTGAGGGCTTCGAAGAAGGAACGAATGGAAGCAATACAATCCATTATTCAAAAGCACGATGTTCGAAATCAGGAGCAGCTAGTGAATTTATTGAAAAAGATACATAAAATTTCGACAAACCAATCCGCTGTATCTAGAGATATAAAGTCCTTGGGCTTAGTGAAGGATGAAAATACTGGTTGTTACGTTCTCAGCCAAGAATCTCGACAAAAGCAGCTTTTTAAAGAGCTTGCAGTAAAAGCAAGGGAAGCAGAGGTGGAAATATTTGATGGTCCTGTTGAAGGGTTGTTGTGTCGAACTTCTTCTCAAAAAATCGAATCAGCTCCTTTGATTGCATCATACATCGAAAAGATTTTCTCCACCGACCAAATCCCTGTGGCTGCTTTTTTTAACAATTCAGGTTACATTTGGTTAATCTTTCCGGAGAAGAAGAAGAAAATAATTCAAAAGAATCTCAAAAAGATTTTTCTATTGGTTAAGAACGAAAAGGGATAATGCCCACTTAGCATTATCCCTTTTCACTTCCTTTTGATTTATTCGCTATACCTTGTGGTCAAATAGTGCTTGATGCTGTCATTGATGAACTTGGTGATTGACTCGATTTGATTTTGATGCTGAAGCATCTTGATGATTTGGTGAATGTTCTTTTCTAGATAGGTTGTTGTTCGTACATGTGTTTCCGAAAAGGATTGTTTTTGGGAATGCTGCTTTAACCTAAAAGGCTTTCCATCCAGCATAAAGTGGTTTTGTTCTTCTTGATTCAAATCCACACTCTTATCCGCTGATTGGCTGTCATTCAATTCCTCGTCTTCATACTCACATTCTTCTTCTACTTCTTCATAACCTTCTTCCAGTTCCAACTCCTCTTGCTCCCAAGCAAGCGACGCAACGGGTTCGTTTGCTTTCTGAAACCGGCTTAGGTCAATGTTTCTTTTTCTTCTTGCTCCATAGTATCCCATGATTTTTTTCATCTCTATTCGTATATATATTTACGTTTACGTAGATGTTTATGTCTACATAAACGCATTATTTTATTGTTTTTATATCTGTGTGCTAAAGAAAAATAAAAAAAAAATAAAGTTTTATAGATGGAATGCTAATAAACGATTCCTGCCTGTTCACCTTTAGCATTGCAAACAGGCAGAAACTCTTCATCAGTAATCAGTTGGGAACAGCATCATCTGGCTTTGTCCGTCATCAATGCACCAGATGGTGCTCGGTATTGGAACTGTGTGTTTGAGTTCAATGAGCCATTGTTTACTATATGACGGTTGTTCTTGACGATGAAGAACAAGCTGTTTCCCATCCTCAATAAAAAGCTCAAACACTTGAAGGTAGTCTAGCTCATCTTCTTCCATTTTCCGTTCATCAATCAAGTTCCACAGACGCATGGCAATTTCCGGATGAATTTCTTTTGCAATGCTTCTCGTCATGTATCGGTTGCTAGTCTTATTAAACATTTTGTCTCTCCTCATCGTTTCAGACACTCTTCCATTCTCTGTTCTATGGTCCCTTCCAGGAAGAACACTATGCTCATTTCATGTTCATTCATCAGGCCTAGTCGGAAATACTTTCTATCGGCTGCGGTCTCGTATTCGACAAATTCTATTTTTAGTATTTGATTGGCTATGAAACTGGTATCCTGTTCATCCTCCAAATGATAGATGCAGGAATGTGTTGGTAATCGAAAGGCTATGATGGGTTCGCCATTACTTTCTGCCTCAAACCATTCGAAAAATTCCGTTTCGATGATGTTTAAGTAGGGAAGGGGAATAGTACTCCTTGACTTCAATTCTTCTATATCTGCTATACATTGGATTATTTTCATCAGGTTTCGCTTCCTTTTACAGTTTGTCTACGGCATTCTGCTTTTCCTGCCGTGTGGTTTGGATGTAAAACTTTGCGGTCATGTTCACTGTGGAGTGGCCAGTTAGCTTGCTCACAGTCGTCAAGTCTACCCCTTTCCGAAGCAGTCTTGTTGCGAAGGTATGCCGAAATAGATGAGGATGCAGCTTCATTCCTAGTTCCTCTGAGATTTTGGCCAGCCAATCCCGAACAGCATCTCGATGCAGTTTACTGGAACGCTGACTTACCAGCAGGTATTCACTATCACAAAACTTGGATTCTTTTCTGTCTTCTTGCTGGTAAGACTTTATTAGTTGGAGGACATCTTGACGGAGGCTTATTTCTCTAATCTTCCCACCCTTTCCCCGAACGGTTAGGGTAGCTGCCAGCACATCTATATCCGTTAGCTTGATGCTAACCAGCTCTGTTACTCTTACACCTGTATATAAAAGTAAGTAAGCGATGAGCTTGTTTCTTCGGCTAACCTTTTTACTGTCCTCCAGGAAAAAGAGTAGTTTCTCCACTTCCTCCTCAGATAAAGCCGTAACAACATGTTCACTGCCAGATGCAATTTTCACCTGGTCTCTTTTTAATTGGATATAGCTATCTTCCACATATCCATTTTTCAGAAGAAAGTCATTGTAGACTTTTAAACTGTTAATCTTTTTATTAATGGTTGCAATGGCAAACTGCTTCTCTAGCAGCTGCTGTTTATACCGAACGAACGAGAACCGGGAAAGCGGCTGGAGTTCCTCAACCGCCTTCTCCTTTAAAAAGTCATTGAATCCATTAACATCTCCAACGTAGGATTCAATTGTTTTTGGTGCTCGTCCTTCCTCTATTAACCATTTCTTAAATTCTTGTGCCAGGTCATTCAAAGAGTATCCCTCCAAAAACAAAAAGAGCTATGAACGCATTAACTTTGCATTCATAGCTCTTATTTCCTTATTAATTTAATGATGGTTTTTACTGTGCATCCAATGCAGAGGGCAATGGCATGAACAGGGGAAACACTTCAATTCCAAAACCTCCTTTTTCATTTTATTAATTACCACTCGTTAATTCTTTTACTACTTCTGCAGCTACTGCCACTAGAACCGTCACAATTACCTTTTCCCACATTTATTCTCACCTCCTTCAAATCACTCAACTCCCGACAGTTATATAATTATGACGTGAGTTTTTAATCTAATAAAATGCGCTGTTTGCTTGGCTAGATTGGGTTCCCTAAATTTCAACTTAAGTCCCTTTAGTTATGTCGTGAGTTTCAAACCGGCTTTAAGAAGTTTTGTCGTGAGTTTGCTAGTGAGATTCGATTACAGCCTGCAGATAAGCAATATAGTTTTGGACCATTTCCCGTTGAAAGGAACTCGGAATGTAATTAATAGCTCGGTCGATTTCTTCCTCATCTATTTCAATTTCCGAGTCCACAGCTTCTTCTAGTAGCTGCTCAACCAAATCTTCTTCAGTTATCATTTCGTTTTCATAGTAGCCTGTGGTTGGGTCGAACTCTCTGTACATTACCTTTCCATTCATCGTAATTTTATGATACTTTGTCATCATTTCATTCTCCTTTTCATCTTTAAATATACAATTCGTAAGCGATTGCCTCTCCGTTCTTTATCCACACTTCGTACAAAATTCTTCTCGTTTCCTCTTCCAGCACAAATCCAGCAATCCATTCAAATCCCTCCCCATCAACGCAACTAAGCGTTTCAAGAAGGAGCGGATTCGGCAGCTTTTTCAGATGCTTCGCAGGTACTAGCAGGTCATCCAGGTCTTCATGATAGAAATCATATGCTTCATAGCTCACTTCATCTTGAGAGACTACGGTATTAAACGTCTTTTTCAATCTCCCTACAAACCAATTTACATATACCATTTTCTTTCCTCCTCAAATAGAAATAGCCTTAACTCCTCGGAAGGAATTAAGGCTAAAGATATCTTCATCATAAAAATAATATATATTTATCATTCTATTTGATTCAGATTTTAACAAAAAGAAAAGCCCCGCAGAGATTTCTCTCCACAGAGCTTTTTCCTATACGAGTAAGCAAAATTACTTAAGTGTAATTGTAGTACCAGCTACAACTGGATTATTTTCACCATCAGCAATTGTTGCATCATCAGCTACTGCAACTTTTAATCCAGTTACATAAGAAGCTTTGAAGTCAACATTTCCTGCAGTTACAGTACCAGTTTTTAATACTAAGTCACCTTCAGTTAGACCGTCTACTTCATCAACTTCAACATAAAGCTTATCGTCAGATAAATCTTCAAGAGTACTATTAGTATCAACTAAAGTAGCAACAGTTACATAGTATTTACCTTTGTCTGTACCAGAAGATACCTCTTCAAGAGAAACTGAAGCCGATACATCTTTTCCATTCAATGTAATAACAAAGTCATCTGCGGCTACACCAGCTACAGCTTCGCTGAAGCCTAATACTAATGTAGAATTGTCTCCAGCTGAAACTACAGCAGAAGATAGAAGTGGAGATACTCCGTCTGTTAATGTAATTTCTTTAACTGCAGGAGCAACAATTAGGTTACCCGCTTTATCCTTAACATTGTTAACTAGGAAGTTAGCTGTCTTAGTTTCAGAAATTGATTTAGAAGGGATGTGAATTGTTACATCTACATCTTTACCTTCAGCATCACCATTTAATGCAGTAGTAATATATGTTCCAGTTGGTAGAGCTTTTCCATCAAAAGTATAGTTGCTTACATTACGTACTGATGTTAAGTCTACACCTTTCTCATCAGTTACAGTGTAAGTAACTAGTTGCTCAGTTCCACTTACCGATGTAGCAATTGAGTCGTTAGCAATTACTGGTTTAGTAGTGTCAGTAGTTGGAGTTACAGGTGTTGCAACAACTGTAAATGAACGAACATCAAATGCATTCTTGTTTCCAGCTAATGAAGTATCAGCTACTGAGTTTGCAGCTAAACGAATTGTGTAATTTCCTTCAGCTAAGCTCTTAGTGAATACAAGTTTTGTACCATCAGTTACTGAGTCATCACCATTTAGTGAAGATACTACTTCACCAGTAGCTTCATTAATTATTGTCGCAGATACTGTAGATTCAACAACATTTTCACTGAAGTTAACTGTTACTTTTCCATCAGCATAAGATACACCTGTTACAACTGGAGCAACTGTATCTTTTGTGAATGTAACTGATTTTGAGAAAGTAGCAGCTAAGTTATTACCAGCTTTATCCAGAACACCAGTACCAATTAGAAGGTTACCAGTGAACGTTCCGTTTGGTCCGTATGCTAAGTCAGCAACAGTTGTAAGTACAACTTCTTTATCGTTAGCACCAGCTTCAGCTGAGAATGTTGTAACAGCTTCACCATTTACACTTAATAAACGAACATTGTTAGCAAATGAATCAACGTTTACAGCTTTATCAAACTTAACAGTTACTTTTTTCTCTCCAGTTACTTCTGCAGATACAACATTTGGAGCAACAGTATCAGCTGCTACAGTTACAGTTGTTTGAAGTGGATTTGGAGTGATAAAGTTGTTTGCAAAGTCTTTAACGTTGATAATTGAAATATTTGCAGTAGAACCCGCTTGTAAATCAGACGAAGCAGTTACTACAAGTTCATTTAGGTTAGCACCAGGAGCAACTGAAGCAGATACTCCATTTACGCTGACAATAGCACCGGAAGCTTGAACTGGTTCATTGAAACGAAGTGTTACCTTGTTAGTAGCTGTTTTAGCGGATGCTGAAGCGGCAACTAATTGAGGTGCAACTTGGTCTTTGAACTCAACGATTTGTTCGAAGGTTCCAATTTCTTTAGCATCTATAGTTTTTACTCCTTTAACCTGAACTGCATATTTACCGCTGAAAGTTGTAACAGCAGTTAATGTTAAAGTTTTCCCATCTTCACTTAGAGTAGCAGCCGCATCATCACCTGCTACCGCAACTGTTTCACCATTTAAGGAAGTGAAAGAGAATACGCCGTCTTTAGCTGTGTCATCTGTGCCGATAACAGTAGTTTTATCAACTGCTTTATTGAACTTAACTTCAACTTGTTTAGCGTTAATCGCACTTACACTCTCAACCGCAGGAACTGAAAGTTCTTCGAATTTTTCTTGAGCTGCTTCTACTTTAGCAGAAAGAGCTTTTCCGAATTCTGAATCAGTGTCAAGGTTCTCAAGGTATTCAGCAACTTTGTCGAATTGCTTTTGAGCTTCTTCAAGGTTTCCTTCTTCAAGTGCTGTTTCAGCAAGATCGTAAGCCATTTTGATTGTTACTTCTTCTCTTACTTCAACTACAGAGCTGTCAGCTTTTGCTTTGAAGTCGTTAAGGAAAAGGTCACGAGTTGATTTACCATAAACACGATAGAAGATAGCAGTACGTGTTCTTAGTTCTTTAGAAACAGCATGGTAAGCATCTTCAGCACCATCAAGTTCACCAGCTTTAACTGCGCCGTTTAACTCAGCCGTTGCTTCTTTAAGGTCTTGTGCATAGTTGTATGCATCAATGTATGGAATCACGCGCTTTTTGATATGGTCATTATATGTAGCATCCAAAGTTGCAAGGTGTGCTTCTTTGTTTGCGCCACCTGCTTTGTTTACAAGTTCTTTAGCAGCTGCATACATATCTTTAGCTTTGTTATACTCTTTGTAAACCGCTGTAATATCAGCAAATTCACCTGTAGCAGTCACATCACTGTAAGTGTGATATGCCTTTTTCATTTGTGTTACAGCTTTACTAACTTCAACAGCAACATTGCTTGCAGCGTCAGTTTGAGCTGGAGCAGCAGCAACGAATGCAGATGCAGCAACCGCGGAAGCAGCAGCTAGTTTAATAGCTTTCTTTTTAGCCATGTTTCGTATTTCTCCCTTCGATTATAAAAAGTAGTACAATGATCGCCAGACTTTTACATCTGTTTTTTAAGCTTTTAGGCTACTGCTAATCATTGCCTAGCAAACTTAACGAGAATTATACTAATCTTTTGTGGAAATATCAACCTATTTGTCTATTTCCTTCTAAAAAATTAGTAGAATTGTGACAGAGGACTATTTAACTGGTTTAATTACCATCCCCTCTCACATTTCCTATAATAATACATTTTTAGAGGAAATTCTAGGTTTTTCTTGTGTTTATTTGCAGAATTTGGTTAGCAATTATTTCCTCCAAAACCACAAATAACAATAAAAGCACACCTTAAGATTATATTCTTCCGGACTATGATTATGTCATTTTTGTTTTATAATTATCACAAAATCGCTTATTCCAAGGTTTTATTATGATTTTTAGTAATTTTTCTGTAATATAACTGTCTTATTTAATATTCTGCCTTTTTAGGTATAATTCTTTATACCTATTATTTGTTTTTGTTAGCGAATTCAAGGAAAATTTTATCTTTATCAAGACATAAAGACACAGTTCGACTCAGTTTATTTTTCTGAAATTTGAATATACATGCATTTGTTCCTTATTTTAAAAAAGGAACAAAGACTAAACCAAATTAAGGTAGAATAATATTTGTCTGATTCTTACAAAGGGGGTTATGTATTTTTGAAGTCAAAGTGGTATTTTATTAGTTTTCTATTTATCTTGTTTTTATGTGCCGGGACGGGGGAAGTTTCCGCCAAAACACTTGTGGATGCACCGCATATCAGGCAGATGCCTGAGCTGCCGAGAGGGTGTGAGGTTACGAGTCTGGCCATGCTTTTGGAAAGCCAGGGATTCAATGTGCCTAAAATGACGCTTGCCAAAGAGGTTCGCAAGGTGCCTTTTAAGAAGAATGGCCTTCACGGCAATCCGTATGACGGGTTTGTCGGCAATATGTATACATACAGTCAGCCGGGGCTTGGTGTTTATCATGGACCTATTTATGATCTTGCAAATAAGTATCTGCCTGGCAAAGTGGTTAATCTGACTGGATCCAACGCCAGCGCTATTTATCGGGCTCTGGATAACGGAAGTCCGGTTTGGGTTATTACGAACACACTGTTCAAGCCGCTCTCCAGCAGCTATTTCCAAACTTGGCAGACATCTAGCGGGCCGCTTCGCATTACATATAAAGAACATTCCGTTTTAGTGACAGGCTATGACAGCCAGTATGTCTATATCAATGATCCTCTCTACTATGGAAAGCATCGAAAGGTATCACGCAAGAATTTCGAGGGATCCTGGGTCCAAATGGGACGGCAGGCCATTACTGTTGTGCCGAACTCGAATTGGGATGCAGAATTGATTCCGGGGCAGACAGGAAAGCTGACAGTGCTTAAACCGATTACACTTTGGAACCGGACAGGCAGCGGGCTTTCCGCAGCAAAGGTGCTCCAGCCGTTAGAACGATTAAAGGTGTGCGGATATGACAGCAAGCATGGCGGGCAGTATAAAATCTGCAGCGGCGGTTATGTTACAAACATGAGCGGGTATATCCGCTATGAGACTCCATCTTCTGCTGTATTGAATAAAGCCAATATCGGATTTGCTGAACGGGATATGAAAACAGCGATCTCTTATGCAGGCAGCCTTAAATGGGAAATACATATTGATTACCGGAAGGATAAGTATCCGGAAAAAGTGACGGATTACCCGAATATGACGTATTTTAATGGTACGAAGAAATATATGAATTCTGCTCAAGCAGCCATTAACCGCATTTCGGACAAGGTGAAGCAAAATGAATTGCAGACGTCCCTTAACACGAATGTTGTCGTTCATTATAAACGGGCACAAGGGTATATTGATGCTGTTACATCCGGCAAAAAGCTACTGGCCATGACAGATGAACTTCAGAATACCATGAGTACTGATCCGCTGTCTGACACAGGAGAAAGCCTCTTCCATACGCTTTCTTATGAAATTAAAAAGAATGCCGTGCTTCTTTACAGAGTTTATGGGCAGTCAACAAGAGAAGCGATCCTTGCTTCCTATAAGGCACCAGCTGAAAAGGAAATTGACAAACACCGATTTGCGATTTCGGCCAAAATGAAGATCGACGAGCTTGAAACATTGAGCAAACAGCCGATTTCTGATGAAGAATATACTGCTAGAGTCGCAGAAATAGAAAATCTGGTCAGCCAGATACCTGATGCTTCGGTAAAAGCTGTTTATTTAGAAAAACTAGCTGAATTTAAGCAATAAAAAAAGCGCAAGCGCCTTGGTCACGAATGAACGCAGACTAAGAACGCCACATCCTGTGGCAACGTCTGCATGACCCCCATCCTCCCAAAAGCTTTCGCTTTTGGTCGTGCGATGATTATGCTGACGAAGCCTTCCTTGTCCTGGGGGCCTCAAGCACAAGACGAGCCTCACGGAAAGGCGTTCTTTGCCTTTTTGGGAGGATTGCTCGAAAAGTGGAGGCGACTGCCCAGGGACTACAGGCATAAGACGGTTCCTGCAAGAAGGCGTTTTTCCTTCTGGAAGGAAACGGCTTATGACCCAGAGTCACTAGGAGCCGCAACAAGACAAGCTTGTGACCTCGAGGGGGCAGGCTGCTTGCGCTAGACAGTTATCGAAGTTCAAAGTTATATTTTCTAATCTTTTAAAATAGCCGGACCCTCATCAAGAGAGTCCGGCCATTACCTTATCTTACTGTGTGCTTAACACCCAAGCTGTCCCAGTAAAAGTTGCCTTAACAGATCCGGCAAGCTTATTTCCAGCCTTATCAAATAATTCCTCATCATCGTAAAGAACCGTATCACCCGTGACGGTACCTTCTGTTGCAAACGACCACTTGTGCTGATCAGCATTGACAGTTGCAGATTTCAGCTTCCCTGCTCCTGTATAAGTAAACAGGGCATTGGCCTGAGTCTCGTCAAGCTCAGCGCTCTTAATCGCTGTAAGCTTTCCGGCTGAGTCCTTATAATAAAGAGCTTCAGATGCTGTAATCACTGGAGCATCCGCCGTTCCTGAAACCGTTAAGGCCGGCGCTGTTTTATCGATTTCAAACTTAAGAACACTCTTGTTGCCGGCAAAGTCTATTGCGGTTACTTCATACATCCCTTCATCTGTTAAAGGTGTGGCTAATGTATAGCCAGTTATGGCTGTCCCATTTTTGGCTGCTGACACAGAAGCTACATCGGCTGCTTTTGTGGATACCGTTACGGCCTGATTCACAGCAGATTGATCAGCAGCTCCCTCTAAAACAGGAGCCGTTTTATCAAGTGCAACTGGAATTGATTTCACGATGCCGTTTATTTTCACAATCAGGGAAGCTGTATCACCATCTTTCCCCTTCACGGTGATGTTTTCACCGCTCGCTGTGAAGACAGACTCCTGGCTGGTAAACAACTGGGCATTCACGCCCTTCAAATCCGCTTCATTTCCATATTGATCTTTTGCCGTGAAGGATCCAGCATCAATTAAGCTGTCAAAATCAGTATCACCGCTCAAAAGAATCTTTGTTTTCCCGGAAGCCAGTCCAAATTCTGAAACTGCAGAAGCAGATTTCACTTCGATTGGAAGCTTATACTCCATTTCATTCCATGTCACGATTAAATCAGCCTTGCCTGGTGCCACTGGCGTAATTTTCCCGGAAGCATTCACGACAAACTTTGTTACATCTGAAGATTTAAACGTAATGCCAGGAAATTGGTCTAGCTTTAGCTCTTCGCCTTCTTCTTCACCGATGATATCTCCGTTTAGCGTCATCGCCTCAGACGGTGTGAACTGATAGGTTTGTCCTGTTACTGTATAAGCAGCATCCTTGCCTTCAGTGTTTACGATCTTCCCTTTTTCCAGACTGTAAAGCTGAGTTCCGTCCTTCACTTCAATAGTCTCTTCCAGAACTAATTCGTTTGTTTCACGGTCGAACAGCTGGATTTTAACAGGTCCTGTTTCTTTAAGACCGTCTTTTTCATATGCCGGTGCAAGAGATCCAAGGTCTGTGAAGTACCCCTTGTCATCTTTAATGATAAAGTCATTTTCCACACCATCGATAAACAATTCATTTCCTTCGCTATCAAAGAAGCCTATCATATCATACGCTGTCATTCCAGGCAGACCGGTTACATAATAAGCATCTTCATAAAACCCGATTTCAGCTACATCTTCAAGGCCATCCGTGTAAGAAGCGATGATCTCTCTGTACCGGTCTGACAGCAGGTCATAGAGTTCCTGATTATCAACATACTCCAGCCACTCATTTACATTTTTATCGTGCTTTACCACCTGGTCAAAATCTTCCTTCTCCAGTGCCGCTTCATATCGGTCCAGTTCGATGTGAATGCTGACAAGGTAGAGCGCCTGAAACTTCGCATCCTCTGCAGGCGCCTTGTAGGTATCAAGAATGGCCTGTCTTGTAGACTGTCCATACACACGGTAAAGAATGATTGCCTGCTTCTTTATTTCATATGAAAGTTTATGGTAAGCAGCTGTCGCTTCTTCCATTTTACCTTCTTCCAGATATTTCTCCATTTCACCAGTGGCTTTTAGAAGCTTTTTGCCGGAAGAAATGGCATCAATATAGGCAGCCGCACGGTCAATATAAAGCTTTACCGTATCCAGTCTGGCGCTCAGCTGCACCTTCTGCTTTCCTGATAATTTATTGACTGCTGCTTTAGCTGCTGCGTAATCTATTTTTGCCTTGTTATAGAGAGCCCAGGGCTGTGTGACGGCATCGGCATCATAATCAACTGATGTTGCACGGATAAGAGGCACTTTGTTCTGTTCTGCTTTTAAAACCAGATTCTCTACTGCGGAAGCTGCGTCTGCCTGAGCAGGATTAACGGCTGCTAAAGCGGACGCTGCAATGGCTGCTGCCCCTGCCAATTTAACTGTCTTACTGAATTTTTTGCCCACTTGTTTATTCCACCTTTTCTATGATTTTAATAAACTTCCAAAATTTTTATTAACTTCCAGAATATCTTTATCATAATTTGTAATTATGAGAATTTCATTATGATAATATTGGAAATTTTGTTATTGAACCGTTACTTCTAAGCAGATGCCTTCATTCATCTTCCGGTCATTTAATCCCTTCCAGTTTGGATGGATGATCAGCAGGTATTTCCCTTTTGAAGCGAGAGGCTTCTTCGGAATGACTTTAATCGTTTTTTCGTCCGTTACCTGCACCTCTATATCTGCTTCACCGCCGCCAAGCTGGATCAACTGAATATCGTCCCTCTTTAAGCCGTCCCATTGCATGCCGGCATTCATTTTCACAGTGAAGGTCTTGGTGACTGGGACATTTTGTAACGCCGGCAGCTTCCTGTATCCCATAAGGCTGCTTACCAGCTGATCACGGTGTGAGATGAACAGTTCATCGCCTGCAGCTGTCTCAATGTTCGGAGCAACGCCAATTTCATGGACTGGAGATCCCTTCGGAGAGAAGAATTTGGCGGTGGTCAATTTAAGAACACTCTGATCACTCAAGGTAAACAGTGATTGCATGGATCCTTTCCCAAATGTGTTCTGGCCGTATAGAACAGCTCCTTTTTGTTCCTTAACGGAAGCGGAGACCATTTCAGAGGCACTGGCACTGTATTCATTGATTAAAATATGCACAGGTGAGGTGAAGCCCACAGGCTGCTGAATCGCCTGATAAACCTGGGCATGATTTCCTTTGTATCTCAGCTGAAACGCTTTCGTCACTCCCGGAAAAAAACCTGCTGTCTCCTGAGCTGCGGAAACATAACCGCCGCCATTATTGGTGATATCAAAGATCCAGCCATTTGCCGGCCCAAGCTTCTGAATAGCCGCGGCAATATCCTCAGACGCATTCATAGAAAAGCTGTTTAAGCGGATATAGCCAATATTTCCGCCAAGCATGCGGGATTCCACATTAGGAAGCTGAATCACCTTGCGCGGAATGGTTATTGTCTGCAGGCTCCCGGTTTCACTATTGATAAAAGTGAGCGTAACACTGGTATTTTCTTTTCCGCTTATCAGAGAAATCGCGGTCTGTACGGACTCACCGGCAAGACTGGTTCCATCGGCCTTCACTAATATGTCCCCCGGTTTCAGTCCGGCTGATGCGGCAGGGCCTTCCGGTATAACCGACATGATCCGGATCCCATTTTCACTTTCCTCTAAAACCACGCCAATGCCGACCAGCTGCTGTTCAATGGCATTCGTAAATTCCGCAAACTCTTCAGCTGACATGTAAACAGAGTATAGATCCAGGTACCGGACCATCTCTTTAATCGAGGGCTTGGCCAGGACCCAGTCCGGCAGCTCTTCCACATAATAATCCCGGATAAGCTCCCTTGCTTCTTCAACCGGCTCTGCAGATGCTGATGCGGCAGAGACATTAACTAATAGAATCAAAGCAAATAAAACAGAGAAATATCTTTTTAAATGCATGCTTGTCCATCCTCTCTAGATTGAATTCTACTTATCTTATCGGATGAGAGCGTGATATTCTGCAGTGAAAAAAGCCTCCTCATAAGAGAAGGCCCCATCCATTTATTACTGGACTTTAAACCACAGCTCATCTTCCCAGCCGCGATTCCACACGATATAAGGATTGTCATTGGCATCCACAACAAACGGAACCCATCCTTCAGTCTGGCCGCCTTTATAAAGCTCCTGGAGTTCAGGGCTTGGAGGTACAATTCCGATGTAATGATCATTCAGCGCGCCTTTTTGTGTGACCGTATCAAACATGGCCTGGCTGACTGACCAGGAGTCAAATGTCTTTCCTTCAAATTCAATTAATTTTATTTTGAATTTACCAAGAATATATTTCTTTCCTGCCGGCGGAGGAGAATTGAACATATTTGCCTGTTCGATCATCTTCCACGCCTGATTGGCATCGGTCACAGCTTCTGTCATAGTAATCTGGTATTTCTTTTTCCCATCCAGCCAGTCATTGGCCGTCATGTCCCAGGTAACACCTACTGTGGTTGGGTTGCCCTTTTTCCCATAAGGATTATGGATGCATTGAGCTGCTCTTAACTTTGTTTTGCTCGGCGTTTCATATTTTACTTTTGTATCGCGGTCCACATAATAGCCGCCGCCTACACTCAGCTTGCCGGGCTTAAAGGCATATATACGATAAAACTCGCCTTTCTTCAATGTGCGGGAAGGGACTTTTGTCTCTCCCTGAAGTTTATAAAGAGTTGTGTCTTTTAGAACCGTCAAACGTCCAATCTGGCCGGACTTTAATTCCACGCCATCCCACCAGATCTTTTTCACACCTTTGTACTGATTGCAGAACGTATTGCTTTCAGCCGCACTTGCAGCAGGTGCTGTAAAACCGAACAGCATAAAGAAAGATAGAATAACAGTTAACCATTTTTTCACTTTTTTGTACCATCCTTCCATTTTTTATCAAGGTTATTATACTGTAAATATTTTTACGCAGGTAATAGTAAGGTAATAGATTAGAAAAGTTGAGAAAATAGTCCCTGCTTTCAGTTTCGCGGTTAGGTGGAAAGTTCTATTTGCGGAATTCCTTTCTCTATTTGCAGGTATGGAATTCTATTTGCAGATGCTGGGCTTCTATTTGCCAAAATTGAAATCTATTTGCAGAATGCTTCCTGCTATTTGCATTGTTCACATTTATCCGTAAAAAAACTCTCCATATCGGAGAGCTCTTTGCTAAATTTCCGTTATATCCAGCGTGTAGTAGTCCGGCCGCACCCACGGATTTTCATCTGTTTTATAAAGAAGGACCGTGTATTCAAAGCCTTCAAACTCAAAAGTTAATATTCTTGTTTGCTGGTATTTAAGCGGTTCATCAAGAAGATAGAGTTCTTCCTGAAGATAGTCGGCCATGTCAAAAATCACGATCATGGTTTCCTGAAAGCCGTCTTCTGTGTTCAATCCTTCAATCATTGGGCCTTCAAAATAGGATTCACTTATTGAACTTAATTCAGAAGAGAGTTTCACAATATCCGTTTGCAGTGCCCTCATCGCATGCTCGGGGGTGATTTTATCCAGCATGCTATTGGCTTTGTCCAGATAATTGATCATCAAGTAAATATCCACTTCATCCTTTGCCATCTCAAGCTTTGCTTTGTCCACGAGATCTTTGACTGTGACAAAATAGGCGACCTTGCTTTTCAGCTGTTCAGCCGGAAGCTTGTATTTGGCCAAAATGGCTTCACGGGTTGACTTGCCGTATACTCTGTACAGTAGAATTGCCTGTTTGCGGATTTCATAGGAAAGCTCGTGGTACAGGTCATCCATGCGGATCATATAGATTTCTTCTTTAATCAGATAGCTAAGCTCATTTGACAGCTTTTCGATTTTTTTGCCGCCATTCAGTGCGTCAATATAGGCAATGGCCCGGTTAATGTGGAGCTCCACATTTTGACCAAGACGGTACTGGAGCGCAGCTTTTCTTGAATCCTTTAATGAATTAACAGCTGTTTGCGCTGTACTGTAGGCAGTTTTGGTACTGTTGAACAATTTCATATCAGGCATTTCGAGTGTTTTATTATATTCAACAGAAATTTGCCACTTTAGCGCTCCAGCCCATTTTTCTGCCTGGACCACAAGCTTTTCAGCCTGGCTGTATGTATAGGCGGCTTCTGTTTTTTGGATAGGAAAAGCTGTAAAAAGTAAGATTCCGATCATTATGGAGGCAAAAATGCGTTTCACTTGTACACTCTCCTATTGCAAGTTATTTAATGCTC
The DNA here is from genome assembly GCF_000565285.1 of Cytobacillus firmus DS1. GTDB lineage: Bacteria > Bacillota > Bacilli > Bacillales > Cytobacillaceae > Cytobacillus > Cytobacillus firmus_A. Next base: position 26,638 of record NZ_APVL01000003.1, read on the forward strand.
TTTAACATCGATTCAATTCCAGCCCGCACATAATCCGCATTGCGCTCAATGGAATAATTAATCTGCAGCAGCCGGCCATTGTGGTTTATGACCATCTCATACAAGTAAAACCCGTTTGCAGCGGTGTGAACATGATAAAGAGTACCTGGAAGCAGTTCTTCCTCCACGTCCTTCACTGGTGTGCCGTATGATTGCAGCGCCTCAAGCTTCAAGGCTTCTATGTCTGTTCCCTGTTCAAGCGTTCTGAGGCTTAAATGTCCGGTCGGATCACAAATGACTGTTCCCTTTATTGGGTCATCAATTAAACAGCTTTCGTCTCTCGGAATATAGACTAAGCCATTGCCATGGTCATAGAGTGTAAACGCCCCTGCCACATCGATTGAGTATCCATAGTCAGTGTAGTAGGTTCCGCTTTTAAAGCCGCTTCCATATTTGAAAGCACCGATGCCGAGATTCGCGTAATAAGATTTTGTTTCACCGGAGAGGTTTGTAACATCGACTTTGAAGCGGAAAGTGCGGCCAGGAGCTCCGTCATTCTCTTTTAGCGTTGGGTCGGGCAGCTTGAAAAGCTCAGATTGAGATAAATCTGCTGAAAGCCTGTCAGCTTTTTCCACTGAGTGAATTTTTTCAGTGATTTCTTCTCCATTCATCTCCCTGGTGACATAAACAACTGCTTTTTTTGCTGGTGCAGATAAATGCAATTCCAATGATTCGAGAGGATAGGCATCTGTCAAACTCAGCATCATGGTATGGTTTTTACTGATCGTCAGGTGGGTTCCTTCACTGCCTGAATAACGTACAAATGCCGAATCCAGCGTTACTTCATTCCGCTCCCATTCGCTGATCAGCGTTTTATATTCTTCGTATGTTTTCATTAAAGTCTGATAGATGGCTGAGGAAGGCAGCAGATTGCCTGTCTTTTCCCCATTAACAAATAAAGCATATGTTTCATCCAGATATCTTTTGGATTCTGGTAAATTTCCGCTGTCTATATTGGTTTTCACTTTATCTAAAGCCATTTTAATGGAAACGGGATAAAGCGCCTGTACACGCAGCTGTTCGGCCGATTTTTTAAAATGCTGGCGGATTAAGTCACGGGTGGTCTGGCCGTATACCCGGTCCAGGAGATACGGTTGCTTTTTAAGCTCCCATGACAGATTATGATATAACCTTTCTGTTTCATCGTTTATGATACTTTTGTCCAGCTGGTTTTTCAGGGAGAGTTTTGCTTTCTCTATTTTTGCACCTGCATTGATTGCATCGATATAAGCGACTGCCCGGCCTGTCTTGCCAGGCTGAACACTGATGTATAGATTGACATTCTGCTCCAGCCGATTTAGAAGCTCCGTTTTCTTTGCACTTTGCGGAAGGATCCCGACTGCCTTTTTTGCATTAGCATAGGCTGTTTTTGTCCCATTATAATAACCCCATGGTATAGTCTTGCCATCACCTGTTCCTTCAATAGATATGGCCCACTTAAGAGACCCTGCATAACTCTCCGATTGCCTTACGAGCTTTTCTGCGTAGGCTGATGAAGATGCGGCTTTAGCAGGTTCTGCTCCGCTTGAAAAAAACATTGCTGTAAAGATGCCCGCTCCTGCCAGGCACGAGATTACCGTTCTGCCAATTTTCATATAGCCCTCCTCCTTTTAACTGAACTGATAATAAATTCCATTTGATTATATTCCCGGGTTTCTTAAAATTCTATAGGTAAATAAAGACAAATAATACCTCTGCGGCGGGACATCCAGGATAGTTCTTTTTCATTACAATTGTGGTATTATCGATCTAGAATTTTAATTTGAGGTGAAATCATTTGGCTGGAAAAAAGGGACGGAAAAAGTGGACTCTTGTTATCGCGCTGTTTTTTATCACATTGCTATTAGGTGCCGGCGCTTATGCTTTTTATGTATATAACTCTTTGACTTCTGCTGTTGATACCATGCAGGAGCCGATTCAGCGGGAAAAATCGGAGAAACGTGAAGAAACGATCACCTTGGAAGAAAGAGAGCCATTTTCGGTCCTGATGCTTGGAGTGGACGAGCGCCAGGGAGATAAAGGCCGATCGGACACGATGATTGTGCTGACTGTTAATCCCGACCGGAAATCTGTAAAAATGCTGAGCATTCCCAGAGATACACGGACTGACATCATCGGGCACGGAACGGAAGACAAAATTAATCATGCCTACGCTTTTGGCGATGTTGAGATGGCCATCAATACAGTAGAAGATTTCCTGGATATCCCGATTGATTATTATATTAAAATGAATATGGATGGATTCAAGGATATTGTGGATGCTGTCAACGGTATTGATGTAACCAACGAAACAGACTTCAACATGGGAAAATTCCACTTTAACGAGGGAAGCATTCATCTTAACGGAAGCGAAGCACTGTCGTATGTGAGAATGAGAAAGAATGACCCGAATGGGGATTTTGGGCGCCAGCAAAGACAGCGCCAGGTCATCCAGGGTGTTATTAACAAAGGGGCGAGTTTCAGCTCCCTGACTCGTTTTGATGACATCTTTGCAGCTCTCGGCAAAAACGTCAAAACTGATATTACCTTTAAAGAAATGATGGATATTCAAAAGAATTATAAAGATACGAGGAATAACATTCAGCAGTTGACCATAGAGGGCGCCGGCCAGTATATCGGAGACATCTGGTACCTGATTGTGCCTGATGAAGAAAGGCAGCGGGTGCAGGGTGAACTGAAGGGACATTTAGGATTACCGCAATAAATAAAAAAACAGTGCACTCCTGATCGGGGATGCACTGTTTTTTGTATGAAAACATGCAGGGAGGGATTATTCTGCAGAAGCTTTCAAGAAGATAAAACTGGAGCGTTAGAAGGAGACCTGATTACATAGCTACTGCCTTCCCCTGTATCATCTTGCCATATGCTTCAGAGAGGTTCTTCAGGCATTCCTGTCTTAATCTTTCATGACAAGAAAAGTCATATAGCAGTTCATTTTCAAGTTCAGATGTAATCTTTTTCAGCCTTTCGAGTTTAGATTCCTTTAAGCGATTATTTGCCACGTATGCTTTAATCTCTTTTTCAAAGTATTCCACCGTTCCAAATATTACACCCAATAAATTCTCCTCCTATTATTAGATTTTTCAGTCATTAATTCGTTTCCCTATCTAAACATTAACAAACCTTTAAACAGCAAAGAGGCCTGCCAAAGGACAGACCTGATTTCCGGTTACAAAGAGTTTGGGGTCTAGTTTCCGGCCCCAATTACACCTGCAACCCGACTATCATAGTCCATGACCTTAGACTCGTGGCTTTGCGTCCTTACTTTTCAATAAGTTTGCCGAATATTTGATTTTTGTTACTATTATAATAAGACTTTTCAGCTATTAATTTCAACAATTTTCGATAAAATCTTAAAATAATATTACTTTTGTTTTATGTATATGCCCGGTTGCTTAGAAACTTGTGCTCTAATTGCAAGTTTTTCTCTTCTATTTGCAAGATTAAGACTGCTATTTGCAAGATTAGATATCTAATTGCAAGATCATGCTGGCTATTTGCAGTATCATGAAATCTATTTGCTGGATAGTACAGGTCCTCATCAGGTTATAATATTTCGCCGGGCTCAAGAAAAGCGCAAGCGCCTTGCCCACGAATGAACGCAGACTAAGAACGCCACGTCCTGTGGCAACGTCTGCATGACCCCCATCCTCCCAAAAGCTTTCGCTTTTGGTCGTGCGATGATTATGCTGACGAAGCCTTCCTTGTCCTGGGGGCCTCAAGCACAAGACGAGCCTCCCGGAAAGGAGTTCTTTGCCTTTTTGGGAGGATTGTCCGAAATGTGGAGGCGACTGCACAGGGACGACAAGCATAAGACGAGCCCTGCAAGAAGGTGTTCTTTCCTTCTGGAAGGGATTGGCTTATGTCTCGAGGGGGTAGGCTGCTTGCGCTAGACAGTTATCGACGTTCAAAAATTATATACTTTCTTATCTTTTAAAAAAAGCCTGCACCCTATTGGATGCAGACCCTATTTTTAAAACCGCCCTTTATGCTCTTCAAATACCTTCTTCACTTTCTCCACGACCACTTTCGATCCGCCGCTGTCTTCAACGCCTTCTATCATCATCGCGATGAGCAGTTTAGGAGATTGCGGATTGTAGGAAACGAACAAGCCATTCTCCTGTCCTTTTTCATCTGCACTTTTCTTCAGCTCAGCTGTTCCGGTTTTCCCGGCCAGCGGGTAGTCTTTCATATAAGCCGTACGGCCGGTTCCGCCTGGATCCTGGATGACTTTAGCCATTGCGGCTGCCACCGTGCCGGCTGTTTCTTCACTCATGATAGCTTCCTTCAGCACCTGTCCCTTTTCCTCTTCTTCCAGAAGAACAGGTTTGATCATGGAGCCTTTATTGATAAAAGGTGTGTATGATGCTGCGAGATGGACAATGCTCATTTCCACCTGGCCCTGGCCGTAGCCGGAATCAGCGAGCAGGATCTCTGTGTCCAGGCCGCCAATCTTGGAAGGTTCCAGCGGGAATGCGTATGGAATTTCCTCTTCAAACGCGAATTTCTTGAGTCCGGCTGAAAACTTTTCTTTTCCCAGTTCAAGCGCCTGCTGTGCAAAATAGATATTATCCGAATACATCATTGCTTTTTCAAAGTTAACCGGTCCGCCCGGATCCTTGACACGAGTGACTTTATAGCCGCCCCATGAACTGTCCTTCTGCCATTGGAGGCCTTTGACATTAATTGTTTCATCAAGGGTTAAGGTTCCCTCTGTCAGTCCGATTGCGCCTGTCAGCGGCTTCATCACGGAACCTGGCGCATAGGTTTGCTTGAACCGTGTCAGAAGGGGCATGTCCTTATTCGCTTCAATCGCCTTCCACTCATCCGCGGTAAAACCGAGTGACGCCTGGTTCGGGTCGAAGCTCGGGCTGCTGACAAGAGCGAGCGTATTTCCGGTAACCGGATCGATCGCTGCTGCGGTTCCCGGCTTTCCTCCAAGCTCATTGTATAATGACCTCTGCAGGTTCATGTCGATGGTAAGCTGAATAGTTTCACCGTTCTCTACCGGCTTTTCAGCGAGAACTACTTCAGAACCGTCTTTCTTTTGAATGCCGATTTTGATGCCATTTGAACCTTTCAATCGCTCTTCAAGGACCTGTTCAAGTCCCCTTTTTCCGATAATATCGGTGCTTGAATAGCCTTCACGCTCTTTCATTTCATCGGCAGTAATCTGTCCGACATAGCCGATTAAATGGGCAGCTGATTCACCCATTGGATAGACTCTGCCTTTGACATCCTGCTTCAGGACGCCTTTTAGTGCGAACACCTTGCTGAGCGTTTCCTGATCATCGGGGGAGACCTTTTTAATTGGCACAAAGTATCCCGGCTGCACCCAGCTGGCATTCAAGCTTTTATTAATCTGCTCTTCAGACATTCCCAAGGCTGCAGACAGCCCTTTGATCGTCTGTTCCTTCTGGTCACCCATCTGTTCAGGCACGACTCCGATTTCATAGAGCGTGCCATTTAGAGCCAGCGGGTCACCTGTACGGTCCACAATATCTCCGCGCTGTGCCGGAACAGTTGAGTAGCTGATTTTATCCTCCGGCCCCAGCTCCGGGAAAATATAAGTCGTATCCCAGGCAACAAACCAGTTGTCTTCTTCTTTCGCTTCTTCCTTCACAAGCTTGGCATCATGGGTAAATTCTATCTTGCCGGCAGCACTGTCCATGCTGGCTGAAAAAGGAAAACTCGCCTTCTCTTCTTTTTCGTATTCCTTTTCCATATCCGGCTTGTATGTTACCTTCAGATTATCTATCTCTAAATCCTTATAAACCTTTTCATAACGGGCTGCAAAATCCTTTTTGCTGATCGACTGCTTCGCATCCTCCGACAGGAATTCATACATCTTCTCAAACTCCTGCTTATTCCAGTGCTCCACGTACTGCGAAAAGCGATCCTGCGGCTTAATCTCCTTATTGCACCCGCTCAAAGCGGCCAAAACCAGGGCTGCAAAAACAAAAACCAAAACCTTTCTCATACATCACCCTCCCTGATACTATATTATCATTTAAATGGAGAAATTTCCTAGTGACATCATCTGGCGAAATTTGTCGAATGTAAACTTTGCAAATTGAGCGGGAAAGGTTGCAAATAGATGGGTGATTCTGCAAATAGCAGGGGATTTTCTGCAAATAGAACCGGAAAATTTCAAATAGCTACATGCTTCCTGCAAATAGAAAAATCGTGGATGTGCCCGCGATCTATACCTGCAAATAGAGCACGAAAAATTGCAAATAGCCTCCCATCTAAAAAAGGTATATAGACATTTATATCGAAAATAACTAAGTAAACATAGAAAGGAGAGCTATACTTGATTAGTAAAAGTCTGAAAGTCCCTGAATTGAATCTCCAGCTTGAAGCTTTGTTAAGAAGAATCCCCGAACAGCATCCAGCACGTGAGAAAGTGATTTCAGAATATAAAAAGAGAAGTGCAGGATTTAAGGGAGAAGAAAGGTTATTTTATTATTTAAGCTTTCTTGAACCTAAGAAGTATTGGATTTTTCATGATTTGCGGCTATCAAACGGATCGCATTTTTTTCAAATCGATGCATTGCTGCTGACGGCAAATTTTGCACTCATATTGGAAGTTAAAAATTGGACAGGAACCTTGATTTTCAGCCCTCATTTCCAGCAGGTCATCCGCATCCATAACGACAAAGAGGAAGGATTTCCAGACCCCATTTCACAAGGCCGGCATCAGACAAACCAGTTTAGAAACTGGCTTGACCTAAATGGATTCCCTGGCATTCCTGTTGATTTTTTAGTTGTAATCAGCCACCCTTCTACCATTATTAAGGCAGAGACAGACCCGCTGCAAATATCTAAGAAAGTCTTACACTCTCATCACCTTTTATCCAAAATGAATGGCATTGAAAATAAGTTCACTCACGAAAAAACTGACACTAAGGAGATACGGAAGCTATGCCGGACTTTGTTAAAAAAACATACCCCTGCACAATCCGAGATTCTCGAGCATTTCAATGTTTCAGCTGAAGACATTCTCACTGGTGTCAGCTGTCCTAAATGCACTTCCCTTCCGATGATTTTCCATTGGGGGAAATGGCACTGCCCAATGTGTTTGTTTTCCTCTTCGTCAGCACATGAAGCTGCAGTCCAAGACTACTTCCGGCTAATTAAGCCGGCAATTACCAACTCGCAATTCCGCTCATTCACCCACATACTATCCCCCTATGCGGCTTCAAGATTACTCTCCAGGATGAACCTTTCTTTTAAAAGAAATAAAAGACACCGAATTTACGAAAAATCCCCTGAACAGTGATTAACCTCACAAATTTTCCCAATAATTTAATTTATAATCAGGCTGAATTGAGGTGCTAATATGGAAAAGAACTGGTCTATTTCACTTGAGCATGGTGATTACGCTAGTGATTTGGAGCTTCTGATCAACGAAGCGATTGCGGCAGTAAGCCAGACAGCTAAAGGGTATTATGTCAATATAGTCACACCAGCTGAGTTAGGAAATCCCGATAACTACCTAACTGAAGCACTGCTCATATACTTCGGAAATAAAGTGGACCCTCAATTTATCGATCAATGCGGATGCGGGGGGTATGTTTTGAGGGTATGGAAAAACAAATGAAAGATCTGACTATTTTGTGTGACTATAAAAACCGGCATGTCATTTTGAATTATTATTTTGAAGATGAGCTTATCAATCGGGATGGGACCAGTTTTGATGAGATTTATGTGCATCATGGAAAGATTTATTTTATCAAGAATAGAAAACGAATCGTAACCATCAACTCGAAGAAGTATCGTAATATAAAGATAGGCGAGGATTTTCAAAATTACTATATTATGCGGAGAGATAAGAATCGTCTGGATATCTATTTTCCTTAAACGGGAGCTGTGAAAGCGCTGGATGCGCTTTTGCGGCTTTTTTTATTTGGAGAGGTTTCGGTTTGGCAGGATGAGGAGTGATTTCTATTTGCAGGTTGCAGGCGGCTATTTGCAATTTCCCCATTCTATTTACAGAATCTCCATTTCTATTTGCAATTTTTTATTTTAAAAATTAACCCGAATCTTCTATTTGCAGGAAGGAGCCGGCTATTTGCAAATTTCCCATTCTATTTGCAGAATCTCCATTTCTATTTGTAGCTTTAATAAATCTATTCGCTAATTTTCCAATCCTATTTGCAGAGTTCACAATTGCCCACCTCCTCCTCCTCAGCAGCCAAGCCTTATCCAAATTTAAAATAGACCCGCCAATCCTGGCGGGTCCCTCACATTTACTCCACTTTAAACCTCTTAATAGAATCCAGCAGTTCCTCCGCCATCCCTGAAAGCGAAGCAGCGGATGCCGCGATTTCTTCCATGGATGCCAGCTGCTCTTCTGTAGCGGCGGATACGTCCTGGCTTTCGGCTGTTGTAACAGCGGCAATTTCTTCGATTGCGCTTACGAGTTCCACCACCTGGTCGGCACCTTCGGCCATGTCCCTGATGGATGATGACACTTCTGCGATCTGGCCCGAAACGGTGTCGGCAAATTGCTGGATGTGGCTGAAGGCATCTCCGGCATTGTTCACCAGGTCAATTCCTTTTTCCACTTCAGCCGTGCCCTTTTCCATGGAAGAGATGGCTTTGTTTGTATCCGTCTGGATCGTTGAGATCAGCTCGCGGATGCTTTCGGTTGACTTGGACGATTGTTCTGCGAGCTTGCGGACTTCATCGGCCACAACAGCGAAGCCTCTTCCGTGCTCGCCTGCTCTTGCGGCTTCAATGGCTGCGTTCAGTGCGAGCAGGTTCGTCTGGTCGGCAATGGCAGAAATCACATTGACAATCTCACCAATCTCCTCCGAACGTTTCCCTAATGTATGAACAATGGAACCCAGTTCTGAGACTGTTACATTAATATTTTTCATCTGGTTCGTCGAAAGGTCGATGGCTGCATTTCCTTTTACCACCACTTCATTTGTCTCATTCGCCGTCTTCGCCACGACATTGGTGTTATTCATAATCTGCTGAAGGCGGCCGGACATTTCCTTGACGACAGAGGTGCTTTCTTTCACTTTTTCTGTCTGCTGCTCAGTAGCAGAAGCTACTTCCTGGATGGAGTTGGCCACCTGCTCTGTTGCCATGTTGTTCTGCTCAGAGCTTGCTGTCAGCTGTTCAGATGAGGATGCAAGATGAACCGCTTTTTCGCTCACCTGGTTGATCAGATGCTGCAGCGATAGGACCATCTTATTAAAGCTGACACCCAGTTTGCTGATTTCATCGTTGTTCTTGACAATAAACTTCTGGGTCAGATCTCCTTCGCTGACTTTATCGGTTGCCGCGATCAGCAGATTGAGCGGGCGGGTAATCGAACGGACAATAATGTAAGAAACAAGTGCACCCACAAGGACGAAGATGGCTATGAATATGACTGTCGACACTAAGATAGGCTGGACAGATGACGTCACTTCCTTCAGGTTCATCGTGCCGATTACCTTCATGCCTGTCAGGCCATTGGTGGTAAAATGCATCTCTTTCTTTACGCCATTAAGCGTGTACTCAACCTGTCCCTTTTCCTTTTCCAGGACTTGCGGCAGCCAGCTGCCTTCCGCCTGTGTGCCCGGCTTCTCCTGCGGGTGTACTAAAAAGCTTCCCTCTGCACTTAAGATGGCAGGATAGCCCTCTTTTCCAATTTTAATATTATTGGAAAGCTCACTAAGAGCAGAGAGACTTAAGTCAATTCCAATAACACCTGAGCTGTCGCCGAGCTTTTGCGCTACGGTGATTAAGATGTTTCCGCTGACAGCGTCAACATATGGCTCTGTAATGAAGGCTTTTCCCTTGGCCTCCATGGCTCCCTTATACCAGGGGCGGGTGGTGGCATCAAAGTCAGCTGGCAGATCTGCACGGGGATAGATAACTAAATCGCCATTATCAGAACCGGCATAAATAGCGACTGCCTCCGGATGAAGATCTTTATACTGGCTAAATGCGTTTACCGTACCCTCCAGTTCTGCCTCTGTATAAAAGTCCTTTTTGATCCTTTTGGAAAAGTAATTCGTATCTTCCATCTTAGGCTTTATAAAGTTGATTATAAATTGATCAAGGATCTTAACATTCTCATCTGCACTCATGGAAATCTGGTCCTTTATCTCATCATGCGCCTTCTGATAGGATATGTAGCCGATTGAAATAGAAGGAATTAATAGAATAATAATAAAAGAGAGCAATAATTTCTTTCTAATCGTAAATGAAAACAGCGACCCTTTTTCTTTCTGTTTTTTCTTTTTCATCATGTGACCCCTTTTAAAACTTAGTAATTTACCGCCTTAACCTGCGAGATGGCGCCTTCCAGCTTCTCGTCAACAACCCTGGCATCGTCAATATGTCTCTGAATCAGTTCGTTCACCTGGTCAAAAACTGACTTTGTATCCGCAATCTCATCAGCTACTTCCTCGGAATATCCCTTCTGAATGTTGATCATTTCAATCACTTCACTGACTTCGGCTTCAACTGTATGGATCAGGTTCGTGATCGAATCAATTTTGCTGGTAGTTTGGCCGCTGAGGGACATGCCATCTTTAATTAATTCGGTGCTTGCGACTGTTGAATTCAGCGTTGCTTCAATGTCGTCCTGAATATTTTTCGTCAGGGAGCTGATATTCGCGGTGCTCGTCGCGGTGCTTTCAGCCAGTTTCCGGACCTCATCCGCCACGACTGCAAATCCTTTGCCCTGTTCGCCTGCGCGTGCCGCTTCAATGGATGCATTCAATGCAAGAAGGTTCGTTTGCTCTGCAATATCTTTAATGACCTGAACAATCATCTCGATTTCTTTTGATCGTTTGCTCAGCGCCTCCATTTTCTGTGAATTCACTTCCAGCTGCTCTCCCAGCTGCTTAATCAGATGCTCAGACTTGCTGACGGATCCGCGGCCATCCTCCGAGCTTTTGACCATCTCTTTTGCAGATTGAATCAGGTTTTCCCCTTTATCCGATAGAGTGAGGCTGTTTGAAAAAGTAGCTTCGCTATGTTTTTTTACATTTTCAAAACCGTCTTTTATTTTCAGAACCAGATCTCCCAGCATATAATGCTGACCATTGACCATTTCATGCTGGTTTACTGTAGTTGTCAAATCTTCGTTAAATGATTGAATCAGTGTCTGATAAAAATTTTCCTTGCGCTGAAACTCTTCTTCTGCAAACTGGAGTTTTGCCTCCAATTCCCGTTTTTCATCTTCCAGCTGCTTCAACTTTCCTTTTCCGAACATCATTGATCTCCCCATCTCTTATATACTCCTTTATTATATCGACAGAAAACGTGAAATTTTGTGACCTTTTTCACGTTTTTTTTAAAATATCTGGGTCTATGTATTCAAAAAAAAGAGACACCCGCTTTTTATGGCAGGTGTCTCTACTCTTTTATTTTTACCAGCGTGCAGTCAGCATCTTTCTCCTCGTATAGAATTCCACTCCATCTGTTCCGTTTGCGTGAAGGTCTCCATAGAAGGAGTTTTTCCAGCCGGAGAATGGGAAGAAGGCCATTGGTGCCGGTACGCCGATGTTCACTCCGAGCATGCCGACCTCGATGTTTTCTCTGAAGTAGCGGACGCTGCTTCCGCTGTCAGTGAATAGGCATGCACCGTTTCCGAAGTCGGATTTGTTCGTAAGCTCGATCGCTTCTTCAAGATTTTTTACACGCACCACAGAAAGTACCGGTGCAAAGATTTCTTCTTTCCAGATTTTCATTGATGGATCTACATTATCAAAAATCGTCGGTCCAATGAAGTAGCCGTTTTCATGGTATGCTTCGTCTTTGCGGCCATCACGGACAAGTTTTGCTCCTTCTTTTTCGCCAATTTCAATGTAATTGCTTGTGCGTTCCTTGTTTTCCTGGCGGATGACCGGGCCAAGGAATACACTTTCATCCAAGCCGTTTCCGATTGTCAGCTGGCCCGCCTGTTCATTCAGTTTCGCAACCAGCTCGTCGGCAATGGAATCCACGGCTACTACCACAGAGCAGGCCATGCATCTTTCGCCTGCTGAACCGTATGCAGCAGCAATAATTTCCTTAACCGCGCCATCAAGGTCTGCATCAGGCAGCACGATTGAGTGGTTCTTGGCACCGGCCAGCGCCTGGACGCGCTTGCCTTTTGCTGTAGCTGATTTGTAAATGTACTCGGCTACAGGCTGGGAGCCAACGAACGAAATTGCCGGTACATCTTTATGGTCAATCAGACTGTTTACCACGTCATGGGCACCATGAACAATATTGAATACGCCAGCCGGAAGTCCCGCTTCTGTGAACAGCTCTGCCAGGCGGTTAGCAAGGATTGGTGTTCTCTCAGATGGCTTCAATACAAATGTATTGCCGCATGCAATCGCGAGCGGGAACATCCAGCAGGGAACCATCATCGGGAAGTTGAAAGGTGTGATGCCGCCAATAACACCAACCGGATAGCGGTACATGCCTGATTCAATGTTTGTCGCAATATCCGGAAGCTGCTTGCCCATCATGAGGGAAGGAGCACCTGCAGCGAATTCCACACATTCTATTCCGCGCTGCACCTCGCCATAGGCTTCTTTATAGTTCTTTCCGTTCTCCTGTGTAATCAGCTTTGCCAGCTCGTCCCAGTTATCTATTAAAAGCTGCTGGTATTTAAATAGAATTCTCGCTCTCTTTGGCACCGGTGTTTTGCTCCAGGTTTTAAAAGCTTCCTTGGCTGCCTGAACGGCGTTATCGACATCTTCGCGTGTGGAAATCGGTGTGCGGGCAAGCTCCTCTCCTGTTGCCGGGTTTGGCACCACTTCGAATTTATCTGTATTGGCATCCACCCATTCGCCATTGATAAAGTTTTTTAATACCGTTGTTGTTGTCGCTGTCATAAGTAAAATCCCCTTTCGAAATTAAAAGATTGAATATAAGAATATTGCCAGGAATAGTACAGCCGTTGGCATTGCTACACTTAGAATAAAGATTGGCCAATAGGACCTCTTATGGGTTTCTCCGCAAATCGCCCGGATCGTTGTCACGACATAGCCATTATGCGGCAGTGAGTCCAATCCGCCGGATGCAAGGGCTGAAATTCTATGCATGGCACCTGGGTCCAGTCCTTGCGACAGATACATTGGCGCCAGAATCGGCAGCGCAATGCCTAAGCCGCCTGATGCCGATCCGGTAATACCGCATATCAGAGTAACGGCAATCCCCAGTCCCATTAACGGCGGTCCCGGGATATTTACCAGTGCATCCACAAAAGTATCAAACGCAGCAACTTGGGCTGCAACACTTCCAAATCCTACAACTGCACACGTATTGGCGGCTGCGACTAAAGCATCCTGAGCACCCTTGGCAAGCGCCTCCCAGAATCCGACTAAATATTTCATCATCAGCACACATGCCAGAACGATGCCGCTTGTCAGAGAAATCAATGCGGCCGCCGTTGAAGAAGTGAAGTTGGCTGCCGTATTTAAAATCGCAATCACTGATGCCAGCGGTAAGATGGCCATGATCACATTCGGATAGTCCTTCCCTGCCGGAGCAGCATCAGGCCTTTGCATCTCCAGCTCCGATTCAAGAGCTGCTGCCGACTCATTAGCACCGGACGGCTGGTTTGGCAATGAGAAAGCCTCGCCATTTTTGACCGCTTTTTTCACCATCCGGCTAAGCAGAATACCGCCTATTACCATGATCAGAAGTGCCATTAACACCCCGATGATTCCGCCCGCTGTCGGCTTTGTTCCAAAAAACTCAGTCGGAATCAGGTTTTGGATTTCCGGCGAGCCTGGTGCTGTCATCGTAAAGGATATGGATCCGAACACCAATGCCGCCGGGATAAAACGATGCGGCAGGTTTGCCACTTTGAATAGGGACACAGCAATTGGATAAACGGCGAAGCCTACAACAAACAAGCTGACGCCTCCGTAAGTCATGATGGCTGCCGCCGCCACGACTGCAAATACCGCTCTTGATGGCCCAAGTGTATCCTTGACCCAATTCGCAATGCTGTCAGCCGCCTTGGTTACCTGCATGATTTTTCCGAATATGGCTCCCAATAAAAAGATGAGGAACCATGAGTAAAAATAGCCTGTAAAGCCTGTCATGTAATGCTCTGTCAGGGCTGTCTCAAGGTTAAGCCCTCCTGTCAGAGCAACTACAACTGCACTGATGATGGCGGCAATAATAATATTTACGCCTTTCATAGTTAAATACATTAATAGAAGCAGTGAAGCGATTAACCCCAGCATTCCAATCATCTGTATGTCCCCCTGTTACACTTTCTCTGTTTCAGAGGAAAACTGATAATCATAGCAGACATGGTAGAGCTCTTCGAGTTCGCTCTTAGCCGGCACTCTTGGGTTGTTGCCGGGGCTGCCGCTGTCGATCGCGTCGTCTGCCATCTTGCCAACCGCATTCGTAAAGGCTTCCCCATCTATTCCCCATCCTCTTAAGTTAGGAATATTTAATTTCCGGCAAAGCTCTTTGACGGATTGAACAGCCACTTCTGCAGCTTCTTCGTTGGTAAGGCTTTCATTATCAGGCTGAAAAATTCGGCCGATATCCGCCAGGCGGTCCACACATGCTTCCTGGCTGAATTCAAGAACAGCCGGCAGGAGCATGGCATTCGAGATTCCATGAGGAACATGGAATAATGCGCCAATTGGACGGCTCATGCCATGCACAAGGCATACGGATGCGTTCGAGAACGCCATTCCAGCCTGCAGTGATCCTAGGCTCATCGCCTCCCTGGCATCGACATTGTCCCCCTCATTGTAAGCGGTTAAAATATTTTCCACGATCAGTTTCATGGCCGATATCGCCATTGTGTCTGTCATCGGATGTGCCTTTTTGGATAGATATGCTTCAACCGCATGGCTTAGGGCATCGACCCCGGTTGCGGATGTGACATTCTTCGGAGATGAAAGTGTGAGCAGCGGATCCACAATCGCAACGCTCGGCATAAAAGCAGGCTGTTTGATCATCATTTTGACATCATTGGATGAATTTGTGATGACGGTTACATCTGTGGCCTCAGAGCCAGTCCCTGCTGTTGTCGGAATCGCTATGTGAGGAACCGGTGCATTCTTGGCGGGTTTCTTTCCTCCCATATACTCGCCGATATAGCCGCCATTTGTTGCTAGAACCGCAATGGCTTTTGCTGTATCGATACAGCTGCCGCCGCCTACTGAAATAACCAGGTCACATTGCTGCTTTTGAAATAGCTCCAGCGCTTCTGCCACATACTCGTCAGTCGGCTCTGATGCTACCCCGAGATAAATCTCACTTTTTACCCCTGCTTCCTGGAGATATGTTCTGCATTCACTTACATATCCAAGCTGATCCATTATTTTATCACTGATAATTAACGCGTTTTTCCCTCTAGCCGCCGCTTCAGCACCAACTTTTTCGGAAGACCCCCTTCCATAAAAAATCGCTTCCGGCACCCGGAAAACTGCTGGTTTCTCCATTGGACATTCCACCCCTTTTGTTCTATTACTACTTATACATGCAAGGAGCGTGCCAACTTTGAAACCCAGTAAAGTCAGTGTTTTCTTTTTGTAAAAGTGTAGCCACTACACTACAACTGTAGATTTTTTGTAGTGAAACCACTACACTTCATTCAGGTTATTCTATGTTTTTTCAGCTTTTGGTAGAGAGTTGTCCGATGAATTCCAAGCAACTCTGCAGCTCTCGATTTATTTCCGCCTGCTCTTCTTAATGCATCCAGAATAATTTCAGATTCTTTTTGGCTGCCCAGTAATTTAGCTTCCTCAATAGACCCAGCAGCCCGATCCTCTTTTTTCAAGGGGGGTTCCGGCTTTTTCAGCATCTCCGGCAAATGATGATAGTCAATAACCTTCCCATCAACCAGTGTCACCAGCTGTTCCACTGTATTCACCATCTCACGGATATTCCCTCTCCACGGATGCTGGACAAAAGCGTTCACCGCCTCAGATGTAAATAGTTTTCCAGGTACCTGGTACCGCTCACAGATTTCCTTCAGATAATGGACCAGCAGGACAGGAATATCCTTTTTCCGTTCCCGCAGCGGAGGGATATGGAGCTGGATGATGTTCAGCCGGTAATAAAGATCCTCCCGGAATTCTCCCGTTTCAACCATTTGCATAAGGTTACGGTTTGTCGCGGCAATAACTCGGACGTTTATCTGATACTTTTTCACACCGCCGACACGTTCAGCTTCCTTTTCCTGCAGGACCCGCAGCAGCTTGGTCTGCATGACAAGCGGCATCTCTCCGATTTCATCGAGAAAAATCGTGCCATTGTCCGCAAGCTCAAACTTTCCCGGCTTTCCGCCTTTTTTCGCCCCAGTAAAGGCTCCTTCTTCATAGCCAAACAGTTCAGACTCGAATAAGTGCTCCGGAATGGCCCCGCAGTTGACACTGATGAAAGGCCCGGTGGAAAAAGGGCTGAGGTGATGGATGCTCTTGGCGAACATCTCTTTTCCCGTCCCGCTTTCCCCTGTTATGAGGACAGTGGCTGCTGTCCTTGCAGCCTTCCGTGCCAGCCTCTTCACCTCCGTAATCCCTTCACTTGTCCCAATGATTTGGTCAAGGGTAACCCGGCTGTCATTTTCCTTTTTCTTTGTGAAAAGATCCGGCTTGGCCTCTTGATTTTCCTGCAGCTTTTCATAGATTTTATAAACTTCTGTTACTCCCTCAAAAATCAGCATTCCAATGGCTCCGGCAATCCGGCCTTCCTTCCAGAGCGGGATCCGGTGCACTACCATGTCATGCCCCTGAATGTTCTGGAGAACCCCTCGTTCGGCTATCCCGGTCTTTACAGTCTCGTGAAGATGTGTATTATCAATGACCTCTGTGACATGCCTGCCAATTGCATCCTCCCGCTTAATGCCGGTAAAACGGCTATAGGCTTCGTTAAATTCCTGCAGAATGCCGTTTTCATCGACAACTGCTATTCCCTCATAGGCACTTTCCAAAATGGCGCCAAGTGCACCCTCGGAATTATGCTGCTGCCTTAGCTTATACAGGTATTTGGAGAGCCCATCCAGGATATCCCTGGCTGTCAGGATTCCAAGGAGCTTTCCATCTTCACCCGTGACAGGAAGCTGATCATATGGAAGCGACATAATTTCAAGGATAGAATCATCCGGCCGGACAGCTGCCTGATTCGATTTGGGAATGCTGCCAATTAATGCACCACCCGGGTTGCCCTGGGCAAAGTAGTTAAGCAGCTTCCTGGAAGTAATCATTCCAACCAGACGATTGGCTTCATCTGTGACAGGCAGGCTTTCCTGATGAAGATCCGCCATCATTTTTGAAGCTTCTGCCAGTGTCTGTCCAGGCCGGATGCAAAATGGACTGGGTGTCATCCAGTTTTTCACTTTAAGGTGCTCATCATTTAGTAAGTCCTCTTTCTTATCAGAAATGGATTGAGGCATACGGAACCCCTCCGTTAATCTTAATTTTCTAAATTATAACACTTTTAAAAAGATAGATAGGTTCCAGTGTGGTGCCTGAGTGTGAACATTACTTATAGGAATGGGAAATCTGCAAATAGTGATGCGTATTTTGCAAATAGACTGGTTGACCCTGCAAATAGAATGACCTGTCTTGCAAATAGACCGGGTGAACCTGCAAATAGCATGGCCCATCTTGCAAATAGTGATGTTAATTCTGCAAATAGAGCATTCCCACGGCGGATGCTGCCGGTTTTTATAGAACATACCTTTTTTAAATAGATAGATTGAGTTTCGAATTTGGCAGGTGGTGCCAATGTGTGAACATCACTAATAGAAACGGGAAATCTGCAAATAGTGATGCTTATTTTGCAAATAGACTGGGGGATCCTGCAAATAGCATGGCCCATCTTGCAAATAGTAATGGTAATTCTGCAAATAGAGCAATCCGCACAGCATTTGCCGCCGAGTTTAATAGAAAATACCATTTTTAAATAGATAGGTTGAGTTTCGAATTTGGCAGGTGGTGCTAATGTGTGATCATCACTAATAGAATCCGGAAATCTGGAAATAGAGAAGCTCATTTTGCAAATTGACTGGTTGATCCTGCAAATAGCATGGCCCATCTTGCAAATAGTAATGGTAATTCTGCAAATAGAGCAATCCGCACAGCATTTGCCGCCGAGTTTAATAGAAAATCCAGTTTCGCAGTTTTGAACATTACTAATAGAATTCGGAAACCTGCAAATAGTGATGCTTATTTTGCAAATAGACTGGTTGAACCTGCAAATAGAATGACCCAACCTTGCAAATAGAAATGCTAATTCTGCAAATAGAGCTATCACGCACAGCGGATACCGCCCGATTTTGATAGAAAGAAAGACAGAGAGCCTAAATCCCTCTGTCTTTCTGCTATAACTTTAGAAAATTGAGAATAAAATGACCGCTAAAATAACACCAAGTATCGGAACAATCACTGTCAGAGCACCAAATGCCGGATAGGCATCCTTATGGGACTCGCCGCAGATCGCCCGGATGGTTGTCACAACATAACCGCCATGCGGCAGGGAATCTATTGATCCCGATGATATCGCTACAACACGATGGAGTTCACTTGCATTGACACCCATATCCAGATAATGCGGAGCAAGCAGCGGCAAGGCGATGGATTGACCACCTGAAGCTGATCCGGTCAGACCGGCAATGACAGCAACAGCCAGGGCTCCCCCAATTAAAGGGCTTCCCGGAATGCTGGTCATGGCATCAACCGCACTAGCAAAGGCAGGGGTTGCTTTAGCCACACCGCCAAAGCCCACCACTGCAGATGTATTGGCAATGGCAATCAATGCGCCAATCGTTCCTTCTGATACAGCACCCCATACATTCGTGAAATACTTAAGGTTAAGAAAATATGTTGCAAAGCAGCCGCTCAATAAGGCAATAATCAAGGCTGACTGTGCTAATGAATCATGGAAAATAAACGAAATCACAAGGACGACCACTAGCGGAATCACACTTAATAATGGGCTTGGCAAGTTTTCACGGATTAGTGCAGAATCTGTTTCCCTTGCCTCAAATTTTTCTCCATTGCGAATCGCCTTGTTAATCATTTTCTTCAGCCACCAGTATCCAAATGCCATCATAAAGACAGCAACAATAAAGCTGACTTCCCAGGCAGCATACGGGGAAGTTCCCAGGAATTCAATCGGAATCCAGTTCTGGATTTCCGGGGAGCCGGCAGACGTCATGGTAAATGTAGTCGAACCGAAGGCAAGAGCTGCCGGTATAAACCTTCTTGGCAGGTTGGCTTCTTTAAATAGGCTCAAAGCCATTGGATAGACGGAAAATGCCACAACAAACAGACTTACGCCGCCATAGGTTAAGACCGCACAGGCAATGACAACGGCTAATGCAGCCCGCTTCATGCCAATTTTATCGATAATCCATTTGGAAACACTGTCTGCTGCTCCGCTGTCTTCCATAAGTTTTCCGAAAATGGCCCCGAATAGGAACATCAAATACCAGGATGTAATAAATCCGGCAAAACCGTTCATATAGTTGGTCAGAAAATTGACCTCACCCTCGCCTGCCAGCTGAGGGAAAATCGGCAATCCACTGAATATTGCAACAATAAATGCAGCAAGAGGGGCAGCAAGCAGCAGGTTCATTCCTCTCATCGTCAAATAGATGAGAAGCCCGATCCCCCCAAGCAATCCAATCATACTTAGCATAAAAAGCCTCCTATCAGAAAAGCACAAGGCGCCCGCCTATCGACATCAAGCATAAGACAAGCCGGCTGAAAGGTTGTTCTTTAACCTTTTGGACGGATTGGCTTAGACCTGAGAGCCGATGGCGCCTGGAGCTAGACACTTATCGAACTTCAAAGATGTAAAATTGGTTTTACTAAAACCCACACCTTCTCTCCATTACCTTCTGTCCTTTACGGATCCTCTTTCCACCAAATGGCCTTCTAATCTTTGGATTTCAGGAATGTCCGTGTCCCCATTGATATGCTCCAAAAGAAGGTTAATCGAATAATCGACCATTTCGTCAACAGGCTGGTGCCAGGTGGTTAATTCATAGGATGACCAATCTGACATTGCCACATTGTCAAAGCCTACTACAGAGATATCCTCAGGGATTCTGATCCCCTGTTTTTTCAGATAATCCATTGCGCCGAAAGCGGATATATCATTTGCACAGAAGATGGCATCTATCTTTTTACTGCGTTCCAGCAGTTTTTGGGCTGCTGCAAATCCTCCTTCATATGAATAAAGGCCGTTTTCGGTTAAAAAGGAAGAGATGCCGTGTTCTGCCAAAGCTTCCTGGAAGCCATTTTTTCGATCAACTGTTGTTGATGTATTCATCGGTCCGGAGATAAAGGCGAGATTTTCATGTCCTTTTTCTATCAAGTAGTGCCCAATCCTTTTCCCGGCAGCAAAGTTATCGCATACAACAGCACTGCTTAAGGAATCGTTCACATATCGGTTAAACAGGACGACCGAGATGCCATTGCGGGTAAATTTCTGCACAGTCGATGAGGTCAAAAGCGCATCGGTGATGATGGCTCCCTCAACGCTGTATTCAATTAAATGGCTCACTTCATCCTCTTGGATTTCGTTATTCTGGGAGTTGATAAACATCACCTTGTACCCTTTTTCAGCCAGTCTGCTGTAAAACTTATCAAGGATTTCCGGATAAAAAGGGTTCTGGATATTTCGCATGACAACGCCAATGATGCGGGAGTGATTGGTAATAAGGCCCCTTGCTATGGCATTCGGCTGATATCCCAGCTGTTCAGCAGCCTCCAAAATAAGCTGTTTCTTTTTGGATGAGATACTTGAATTTTCACTAAAAGCCCGGGATACGCTCGATTGGGAAACGCCTGCCAATCGGGCGACATCCATGGCTGTCACTTTTTTATTTTTCAACGCTTGTTCCTCCTGCCTGAATCTAGACAGAGAAATTATAACAGATTTTGCTTACTTCACGAGACTGCTGTAGCGTTTCACACGAAGATCAGCCTGTGCCTGGTGGCCTTTAAAGCCTTCAAGATCACATAGGCGGGATGCATATTCACCGATCTTTGCACTTGCTTCAGGTGTTGTTCTCTGGTAAGTGCACGTTTTCAGGAATTTTCCAACCCATAGCCCGCCAGTGTAGCGTGCTGCCTTTTTGGTAGGAAGCGTGTGGTTTGTTCCGATTACTTTATCACCGTATGCCACATTTGTTTCAGGTCCAAGGAAAAGTGCACCGTAGTTTGTCATGTTTTCAAGGAAGTAGTTTGGATCCTCAGTTAGAACCTCCACGTGCTCATAAGCCAGTTTATCCGCTTCCACTACGGCTTCCTCCAGGCTGTCTACAAGAATGATCGAACCGTAATCCTTCCATGCCGCACCTGCAACATCTGCTGTTGGAAGAGTCTCCAGCTGGCGCTCGATTTCTGTTACTGTTTCATTCGCTAATTTTTCAGATGTTGTAATTAGACATGCCGGAGAGTTTGGTCCATGCTCTGCCTGTCCTAAAAGGTCTGTTGCGACCATTTCTGCATCAGCTGTTTCATCTGCAATGACAAGAACCTCTGTTGGGCCTGCGAACAGATCGATTCCGACTCTTCCGTATAATTGGCGCTTTGCTTCTGCTACAAACGCATTTCCTGGCCCAACGAGCATATCAACCGGCTCAATGGTTTCTGTTCCGATTGCCATTGCACCCATCGCCTGGATTCCGCCAAGAAGATAAATCTCGTCAGCGCCTGCAAGATGCATAGCCGCAACGGTTGCAGAAGGAATTTCTCCTTTAATCGGAGGTGTGCAGGCAATTACGCGTTTAACGCCCGCTACTTTAGCAGTCAGAACACTCATGTGGGAGGAAGCAACCATCGGGTAGCGTCCGCCCGGAATATAGCAGCCGACACTGTTTACTGGCACATTTTTATGGCCAAGGAACACACCAGGCAATGTTTCGACTTCAATGTCCTGCAGTGCTGCTTTTTGATGCTCAGCGAAATTGCGGATCTGCTCTTGAGCAAATTTGATATCATTGATCGTTTGCTCCGGTACAGATGCCACGATCTCCTGGATTTGCTCCTCAGTTAATCTGAATTGCCCCGGTGACCATTTATCAAACTGCTCGGAAAGCTTACGAACCTCTGCATCTCCGTTTTCTTCAATATTTTTAAGAATGGCGCTCACCGATTCTCTTACTTTTACATCTGCTTCCTGTACCTCTTGGTCGTTCTTGCCTTGTTTTAAGAAAGTTGCCATTTTGATATCACTCCTGTTTTTATTTTTTGAATACGTATGCAAAATGAAAGAAAAAAATTTAAATGGCTGTCCAGCCGCCGTCAACTTTAATGGTATCGCCTGTAATGAACTTTGATAGATTGGAAGAAAGGAATAAGGTGGCTGCTGAAACATCCTCGGCATCCGCAAGCTTTCCAAGCGGAATTCTGCCGTAGACTTCCTTTTCAAATTCCTTGTCCTCGAACATTTTTGATGTCAGCTCGGTTTCAATAAAGGTGGGAGCCACTGCATTTACATTAATGCCATGTGATGCCCATTCCACCGCGAGCGCTTTCGTCAGCTGCACCATGCCGCCCTTGCTTGCACAATAGGCAGCCCGTTTATAGTAGCCGACAAACGCCATCTGGGAAGCAATGTTGACTATCTTGCCGGATTGCTTCGGGATCATATACTCGGCTGCTTTCTGGCTGCAGAAAAACGCTGCCTTCAAATTGGTATCAAGCGTCAGGTCCCAGTCCTCTTCCGTCACGTCCATTGCAGGCTTGGCCCGGTTAATTCCGGCGTTATTGATCAGCACATCGAGAGAGCCCATATAATCCACTGCTGCTTCTGTCATTCTTTTAATCTCTGAGACATTATTTAAATCAGCGGCAACATAATAGCTATTGGTGTTAATTTTTTTCAGCTCATCGGTTGTCTGGCGGAGTGCATCTTCATTTCTCCCCACGATCACAACCTTCGCTCCGTTTTCCGCAAAGGACATGGCAATATCCCTTCCGATTCCTTTGCTTCCGCCTGTCACGATTACTGATTTATTCTCCAGATCAGGAAAGTTCTTCATGCCATTCCTCCATCAGCTTTATTGGATTCCCAGATCCTTTTTTAAAAAACGGATCAGCTCAGCTTCCCTTTTCTGATTGTACTCTTTGGAAAAAGCCTCATCCCACTTGTAGTAGCCTTCACCCGTTTTATCGCCGAGCTTCTGTTCAGACACAAGCTTCTTTAGTGCCGGCAAAGATTCCTCTGCACTGGATAAGTGATGGAACAGATAATCAGAGATGGCGGAGAAGACATCCAGTCCGCCCATATCCGCCGTCATCAGCGGACCTGAAACCGGCAGCCTGCGTCCAATTCCGTAAGTAACGGCATCATCAATATCTTCTTTGCTTGCGATGCCTTCCTCCAGAAGGTATTGGGCTTCACGGAAAAGTGCATATTGAAGGCGATTGCCGACAAAACCGGGAACTTCTTTTTTCACTTCAATCGGCTTTTTCTTCATTTGCTTTAAAAGCTGAAAGGATCTTTCCACTGCTTCATCGCCGGTCTTCTCTCCGCGAACAACCTCGACAAGCGGAATTAAATGTGCCGGGTTCCAGAAGTGCGTCACTACCGTGCGTTCCGGATGGGCAGTCTCTGAAGCAATCTCCGTTGGACTAAGGCCTGAAGTATTGCTTGCGAGAATGACATCAGGATCACAGAGAGCGTCGAGATGTTTAAATAAGTCAATCTTTAATTGAATGTTTTCCGGTACAGCTTCAATCACGAAAGTAGCACCCTGAACTGCTTCTTCAACAGAGACCGTCATTTTAATATTTTCCTGAATGTGGCCAGCTTCCGATTCGGATAAAATACCGTTATTGAGCATAACCTCATGCTTTTTCAGCATGTTGGTCCAGCCCTGTTCCAGGTCGGCGTCGCTGATTCCCTGCATGGTCACGCTCAGTCCGGCCCAGGCCGCATTAAGCGCAATTGAATGGCCCATCGTGCCGCACCCAAGTACAGCTATTCTCTCCAATCGCTCACCATCTTTCTGAAATTTCTAGTTTTTGAATACGTATTCAATATACAATGTAAGCGCTATAATTTCAAGATAAAATTATAAATTGTTAAAATATTCTCTTGTTTTCAGCTGAGAAATTAATCAAACGTTTGATTGATTTTAACAGAATGACTGACAGATCAATCCATGCCAGGCGGCTGCTTGGGAGACAGGTTGCTTGTCCCTTGGCGAGTGAGTGTGAACATTACTAATAGAATCGGGAAATCTGCAAATAGAGACGTCTTTTTGCAAATAGATCGGTTGAATCTGCAAATAGAATGGCCATTTCTGCAAATAGGGAGGGGAATCCTGCAAATAGAGCCATCCAGCTCGGCAGATGCTGCTGCTTTAATAGAAAATAACACTTTTAAATAGATTCTAGTTTCGGAGTTTGTAAATTGTGATGTGTGAATGTGAACATTACTAATAGAATCGGGAAATCTGCAAATAGAGACGTCTTTTTGCAAATAGACCGGTTGAATCTGCAAATAGAATGGCCATTTCTGCAAATAGAGGGGGAAATTCTGCAAATAGAGCAATCCAGCTCGGCAGATGTTGCTGCTGTAATAGAAAATAACACTTTTAAATAGATTCTAGTTTCGGAGTTTGGCAGTTGTGATGTGTGAATGTGAACATTACTAATAGAATCGGGAAACCTGCAAATAGAGACGCTCTTTTTGCAAATAGACCGGGTAAATCTGCAAATAGAATGGCCATTTCTGCAAATAGAGAGGAGAATTCTGCAAATAGGCAGTTTCGCACGGCTGCTTTTATAAAAAAAAAGACAGAGAGCATCCATCCCCCTGTCTTGTCTAATACGATTATGTATCCAAAAACGTCTTCCCCTTCAGCTGATTCAATGTCACCACAAAGTCGTGCAGCAGCTTGTAGGAGTTCTCCATATCATCCAAATCCACTACTTCAATCGGCGTATGTGTATAGCGGGACGGGATGGAGATAACCCCTGAAGTGACGCCTTTGTTTGTCATATGGATTGCGCCGGCATCTGTTCCGATTCCCATGAAGACTTCATGCTGATATGGGATATCCCCTTTTTCGGCCACTTTTTCGAGGTGCTGAGTGACAAGCGGATGGGCAATCAGTGATTTATCAGCGATTTTGATGCAAGGGCCATCGCCAAGGATTCTTGTGCCTGTCATGAGCACGTCAAATGTGTCGCTTGTTGGCGTTGTATCAAGTGCCAGCGCAAAATCAGGTTCTACCGCAGCAGATACAACGGATGCTCCTCGTAACCCAACTTCCTCTTGAACCGTAAAGGCACCGTAAATATCGCCATGCTGAGTTCCATTTCTTCCAATATTTTGAAGTAGACGAATCAATAGGGCGCAGCCTGCCCGGTCGTCCAAAGCTTTGCCCGTAACGCGGTTATTTCCTATTTTCTTGAACTCGGTGCCATAGCTGATAGGCTGTCCAATCTTGATTCCCATTTCCACGGCTTCCTCGGCTGTACGGGCTCCGATATCAATATAAAGATCGCGGTGGCTGGAAATGCGCTTTGGGTCGTCCCATTTCACATAATGGGCTGAAATGGTTCCAATCACTCCATCTATATTGCCTTTGTCAGAACGGATTTTAACCGGCAATGATAAAAGAATACGGTCATCGAATCCGCCTAATTTCTCAAATCGAATTAACCCATTCTCTTCGATTTTTTTCACGATAAACCCAATTTCATCGGTGTGGGCTGCAATGACTAAAGAAGGAAAATCCGGGTTATTCCCTTTCTTTTTCACAATCAGGTTCCCGACTGAATCGACGTGGTATTCATCCACATAATCCTTCACTTCATTTAAAATAAATCGTTGAACATCCTGTTCAAAACCGCTTGGACCTACGATATCGCATAAACCTTTTAATAATTCATACACAGTGATACCCTCCTTAAATATGAAAAGAGTCCCCCGCAAACGCAGGGGCCCTTGCTTTTAATTCGTTAAGTAAACCTTCGTAAAATCATCATCTTCCATTGGGTGTGCAGTGAATCCCTGAACATAAGCTGCCATTGCGATTGGCGGTGTTGTATGTGCAAGCGTCACCCACGGGGCATCTTCATGAAAAATTTCCTGAGCCTGCTGGTATAGCTTTGCCCGTTCTTCCTGATCAAATGTTACACGGGCGTCCTGCAAAAGCTTCGTGAATTCTTCGTTTTCATAGAACGCACGGTTGCTCGCAGGTTTCTCCGTATTCGTTGCACTCAGGTTCGGGAACAGGAAGTTATCCGGATCGGCCATAACGCCTGTCCAGCCGTATAAGCCCATTGGATGTTCCCCGTTTCCAGACTTTTGAAGGTACGTTGCCCATTCATAGGTAACGATTTCCGCTTCGATGCCAACTTTCTTCAAATCTGACTGGATTGCTTCTGCCACCTTCATCGGCTGCGGCATATACGGTCTTGGGTTGCTCATCGCCCAAAGCTGGGTCTTGAATCCATCTGGATATCCTGCTTCTGCTAATAGTTTTTTCGCTTCTTCCACATTGAATTTGTAGTCTTCAATGCTGTCATTATAGCCCCAAAGCACAGATGGGAATGGGTTTTTCGCCACTTCGGCATAGCCATTATAAAAAGCATCCACAATGGCCTGTTTATCAATGGCCATATTGACTGCCTGGCGGACTTTAACATCATCGAAAGGCGCCATTTGTGTATTCAGAACCATGTAGCCGATGTTAAAGCTTGGGCGCTTGACAAGACTTAAGTTTGAATCAGCTTCAATGGTCGTGGCATCATCCGGATTTAACCCATCGATGATATCGACTTCACCCGCTTGGAGGGCAGTCAGACGTGAGGAATTCTCCGGAATTACACGGAAGATCAGTTCATCCAGATATGGCCCTTCGCCTGCATAATTTTCATTTTTCTTTAGGACGATTTTGTCATTGGTTTTCCAGCTATCAAATACGAATGGGCCTGTTCCCACTGGATTTTGATAGAATTTGTCACCATGTTTTTCAATCGCCGCAGGACTTGCAATTCCAAACATAGGTATAGCCAAATAGCTGATAAACGGAGCTGTCTTTTCCGTTAATTTAAACTCTACTGTTGATTCATCAACTGCTTTTACATACTCGATCTTATGGTTGGAATCCCCTTTAAACCCTCCATACAAGAAAGGGTAGTATGGAAAATCCCCTTTGTGATAGGGGTTTTCAGGATCCATCCACCGATCAAAGTTGAACACGACTGCTTCCGCATTAAAATCGGTTCCATCCTGGAACTTAATGCCCTTTTTAAGGGTAATGGTCCATGTAAGTCCATCGTCTGAGACTTTGTGAGATTCTGCTAATCCCGGCTTAACTTCTAGATTTTCGTCATATACAAACAATGTTTCAAAGATATTGCTTGTTACACGGATGGATTCGCCATCCGTTACATTGATGGGATCCAGTCCAATCGCATCAGCACCGCGGGCATAAATTAATGAGCCTCCATCTTTTGAATCGCCGCTGCTGCCGCCTGATGCTTTTTCACTGCTGCCGGAACATGCTGAAAGCAGCAATGAAAGAATCAGTAAAATGCTTAAAACTAGTGAAGACTTGCCTTTCATTGTTTTTCCCCCTTGTGGTTTTATGTAGCTGAAAGTAAGAAAAAGTGGTATTTTTAGACTTTTCATACTTTTTAATAAAAATTAGTATATATTAGATTATCGAAATATTCTACTATATTTTTAGAGTCGAAATGTTTATTTTGAAAAGCTTGTCTTATAAGCTTCTTTACCATTAGGCTTGTAAGCGATTACATTAAATAATAATTTTCAGGATAGCAAAAAAACTGACCCAGTCAGTCTGAGCCAGTCATTCTTCTATTATTTATGAAAATCTACATTCTCTTTTCCTTCACCAAACACCACTGATGTCTGGCTGGGTTTCGTTTCAGCAATTATTTTTCCATTTCTTATTGAATACCTGACAGCGGCCTGCCTCCTGATTGCTTCATACTCATTTTCCGCATCCAGAATAATCAGGTTGGCCGGCTTTCCTTCTTCAATTCCATATTTCGCTTCAATATTTAGTGTTTTAGCACTGTTATTTGTAATCAGGTCAAAGGAGTTAACAATTTGCTCATACCCCATCAGCTGTGATACATGGATGCCCATATGGAGCACCTGCAGCATATTGCCGGTGCCAAGCGGATACCATGGATCAAAGATGTCGTCATGGCCGAAGCTTACATTTAGCCCTGCTTCGAGCAGTTCTTTTACTCTTGTGATTCCCCTGCGCTTCGGATACGTATCAAAGCGTCCCTGCAGATGGATGTTTACGAGCGGGTTGGCGACAAAGTTAATGTTTGAAAGCCTCAAAAGTCTGAACAGCTTGTAGGTATATGCATCATTATACGAGCCCATTGCCGTTGTATGGCTGGCTGTTACCCTGCTGCCCAATCCGCGTTCATAGGCTTCCGCTGCCACAACTTCCACAAAGCGCGACTGTTCATCATCGATTTCATCGCAGTGGATATCGACAAGGCGGTCATACTTTTCAGCAAGATCAAAGGCCGTTTTCATTGAAGCAACGCCGTACTCCCTTGTGAACTCGAAATGAGGAATGCCTCCTACCACATCAGCCCCCATTTTCAGCGCTTCCTCCATGAGTTCGGCGCCGCTTGGATACGAATTGATTCCCTCCTGCGGGAAAGCTACCAGCTGGAGGTCCACATAGTCAGCCATTTCTTCTTTTACTTCCAAAAGTGCCTTTAATGCCGTAAGACTTGGATCGGTTACATCCACATGGGTGCGGACATGCTGGATTCCCTGTGCAATTTGCCATTTCAATGCCGTTTTGGCCCTTGTTTTCACATCTTCATGTGTCAGGGTTTCTTTTCTTTGTGCCCATCTTTGAATGCCTTCAAATAAAGTTCCGCTCTGGTTCCATTCCGGTTCTCCTGCTGTCAGGGTTGTATCCAGGTGAATATGGGGTTCGATGAAGGGTGCCGAAACTAGGGATCCGGCAGCGTCCAGAATTTCCCCGCCGGTATCCGCTTCCCCTTGTGATAAGCTATGAATCTTTCCGTCTTGTATCGCTATATTCCACAAGCCTTCCCGGCCTCTTAGTTTTGCATTTTTAATAATCACTTCTTAGTTCCCCTTCCCTGACTGTATTTCTGCCTTGTAATGAAGCCGCCAATTTTGATGCCAGGACAAATGTTATTGCTGAACCTAATAGCGAGTTGACTGGCGGGATTCCCGGCACGAAATTTGCAGCGGCTACACCTGCTGCCCAAGCAAGGATAGCGATCCAGTTAACAGCCTTAAACTTCATATCTGCAAACTTCTTATACTCGCCTCGATTCACGATAAAGTAATCTGCTAAAATGATAGCCCCGATGGATGGCAGCGTCGAACCCAGAATCGTCAGGAACCCGACAAAGTTGTTGTACAGCCACATGGCTGCAATTGTCCCGACAATCCCGTTAAAGATGACAACCTTTCCTTTTCGTATCTTTAAAATGCTCGCAAACCCTAAGCCTGATGCATATAAAGCGTTATCGTTCGTTGTCCAGATGTTTAAACCAAGAACCAGAATCGCCGGGAAAATCAATTTTTGGATAAACATGACTTCTGAGATATCCGATTGCCCTGTTGCAATTGCACCGATTGCACCGAACAGGAACATAATTGAGTTTCCGATGAAGAAGGCGATGACGGTTGATACTACCGCCGAACGCTTTGTATTTGAGAAACGTGCAAAGTCTGGTGTCAGTGTGCCTGCACTGATAAACGAGCCTACGCAAATTGTTAAAGCCGCCGCCAGGCTAATGGCCTCTGTTGGCTGATATTGCATAAGCCCTTCCAGGCCGCCTGCAGTTTCTGTTGCTTTAAAAACGGAGAAGCTTCCAAGAATAGTGATTAAAGGTACTGCTATGAAGCTTAAGATTGCCAGTGCCTTCATGCCGAAGAAGGCTGTGCCTGTCATCAGGAGACCTGCCACCGCAATCAGAAGATATGCATCAATTCCTGTTACTTTTTGAACCGGCAGCGCAAACATCGCTACCCCAACGCCGAACCAGCCAACCTGGGTGGCAGCCAGCAGGAAGGATGATAGGTAGGATCCTTTTTCACCAAAAGCATACCGGGTGAGCAGGTGTGTTGATAGGCCTGTCTTCGCCGCGATATAGGCAAGTGCTCCTGTGTAAGCACCTAAAATCAAGTTGCCTGCCAGAACGATTCCGATAAATTGAATGAACGTTAATCCTGTTCCAAGCGTTCCGCCTGACCACATGCTGGCCGAGAAGAAGGTAAGGCCGAGCATCACCACAAGCATTTTCCAAAATCCATTGCGGTGCCCTTGAGGTACCGCTTCTAACGAAAAATCCAAATCTACTTTTTTCATACCAATTCCTCCAATCGATTTTTGAAACTGGTACCGAAGGATCTTCGATAGTAAGTGGATGGAAAAAGAAAAAGGCTTCTCGCCGTTTTCCGACAAGAAGCCTTTTTCCTGCATGAATAACCCTTGGGCAGGATACACCTAACCCATTAGTCATCATACTTCCGCTGTCCTTGTCAGCCTCACGGGACTGATTTAAAGGTACCAGTATTTAATTGTCTATTATTATTTCAGAAAAGATTAATAGTGTCAAGGTGGAAATTTTTCAGGGCATCAGCTTAGCAGGTTGTGAACCCTGTTGTTACCTGTCCAATACCGTGCGATCCAACATAGAAAATAGCCCTTCCAAAAGGAATAGGACTATTTCAATATCCACGACCAGGCTTCCTCCAGCTGATGGCCTTCAAAGTATTCGACTGTAATCCCAGGCAGGTAGTTCGTGACCTTTGAAACAGTTCCAATCCAGTCTTTATCACTGACAACAGCGAATTTATTAAACTGCTTCCACCTTTTTATATCAAATTCCATTCCTTCCGCAGCTCCTTGAAAAGTTGTTCCGTCTACATCCGTCAAGATGGCCAGGATATTGAATTTCTGGTCATCTTTAAAATTTTCTCTCACGTATTGATCCAGTTTTTCAGCATCTTCCTTTGTTGCATTGCCATTGAATGCGAGGGCAATGATAGAGGGAGAGCGGGATTCTATGAATTGAAGCATAATGATTACCTCCAAATGGTTTTATTGAGGTAAATTCCCGATTAAGCGGGCTGCGAAACTAGCAGTGGGGAGTTTTTTAGTGAAATGGAGTGTGCTAGTTGCAGGTTTGTGATTCTATTTGCAAGTTTAGCGCTACTTTTTGCAGAATGAAAAACTCTATTTGCATGTTTGCGATTCTATTTGCAGAATGAAAAACTCTAT
This sequence comes from Cytobacillus firmus DS1, assembly GCF_000565285.1. Lineage (GTDB taxonomy): Bacteria > Bacillota > Bacilli > Bacillales > Cytobacillaceae > Cytobacillus > Cytobacillus firmus_A. Next base: position 57,896 of record NZ_APVL01000003.1, read on the forward strand.
TTGCATGTTTGCGATTCTATTTGCAGAATGAAAAACTCTATTTGCATGTTTGCGATTCTATTTGCAGAATGAAAAACTCTATTTGCATGTTTGCGATTCTATTTGCAGATTCAAATACTCTATTTGCATGTTTGCGATTCTATTTGCAGAAATCCAGATTCTATTTGCAAGTTCAACATTCTATTTGCAAAAATCCAAATTCTATTTGCACCGTTGACAATTCGGAATTCGTTTCCAACAAAAAATAGAACCAGCCATCACGCCGGTTCTATAGATTATTTCTTACTGTAAAATCGATCCCGAACCTTTTTCAGGCGGGCATGATAGTTTAAGATATCAAGTCTTGCTTTCTCTGCTTCAGGTGCAATCGGCCGAAGCTTTTCAATTTCCCAGTAGTCTATAATGACATCCAATACCTGATCAAAGTATTCAAGCGGGCCGTAGTTGGCCTCTTTAGCGATGATAGCCATACGGTTTTCAAAATCCGGCATGACCGCACCCGGCATTTTAAAGTTCATGATGACATTCGCCAAGTAGTAGCAATAGTTAGGTTCTAATTGCAGGTGATGTTTTATAACGTCTCTGTAAAAAGTATAATGCAGGGTCTCATCCTTAGCCAAACGCCTCAGCAGGCTGGACAAATCCTTGTCATGAGGGCCCGCTACCTTCGCCACATTATAATAAAACACCATGGTGGCCAGCTCCTGCATGGAGGTATAAACCATCGTTTCAAATGGCGTATGGAAATCAGGATTCCAGCCGTTTTCCACTGTTTGCTTGTGAAGCTGGTGAAGCCTTCCCGGATGGACATTCCGGGTGATTAACAGATAGGTTTCAAGCAGGTTGGAGTGCTGATCCTCTTCCGCTGTCCAGGTATGGACAAACTCCTTGATAACACTCAATGAACCTTTAAATGTCTGGTCCAAATAAGAGGTGAACCATGGGAGATTTACTTCTGTCAGGAGAGCTGTCTCCACAGCCGTAATGACGGACTCCGGAAGTGTCACCTGGCTCTCATCCCAGGGAACACGGCGGAAATCCTGCGCTTTATCCCATGGGAGAAATTCGTGATAGCCCCAGTCTATTTTTTCAGCCCGCTTTTTGTGCTCCTCATACAACTCTCTTACCTTCGGCTCCAGACGAAAATCGAGATGATTTGTTAACAAGTGTAGACCTCCATTGCGATTTTATAGCTAACTATTATGACCTGTTACTAATTTAACTATATCATATTTGTACGTTAACTAACTAATAGGAAAATCGAATTTTCAGGAAATTAGTTCTTTAAACACGCAAATTTCCGCTTCCTTTCGACGTCAATCTCCAGCGGGTGACAGCATTCGTTTCGACATAGGTCGACAGTCATTGATTTCAGTAAATTTATTGTATAATAATGTGAAAATATAATTCTTTCGGACAATGATTGTGGTAAAATTATCTAAAATATGTCGACGGGAGAGGATCGGAAAAGTGAAAAAACAGATTGTCACACTAGCAGCCGCTGCTATGCTATCTTCAGGTTTTGCCGCTAAGGCTTCGGCTGATACACATGTGGTGAAAAAGGGGGACACTCTATATCAGTTAGCCGTAAAGTACAAAACCACTGTGACAGAGCTTAAATCTATTAACAAATTAAGTTCAGATTCCCTTTATATTAATCAATCACTTCAAGTGCCTGGCACTGTAATCAGTGCTCCATCTGTTAGACCGCCAGCTCCGGCTCCTGCTATTCCAAGTGCAGCCAATACATATATAGTCAAATCAGGCGATTCTTTGTCTAAAATTGCTCTGAATCATAAAATCAATTTAAAAGATTTAATGAGCTGGAATCAGCTTACTCATCATATTATTCATCCTGGACAAGTATTAAAGGTATCAAAAACGGCTTCAGGCAATAATACTAAAAAGCCTTCTGCTGCCCCGGCGCCTCCGCCAGCCGCTGCTCCTTCTGGAAGTTCCGGCAATTATATAGTGGTTAAAGGTGATACACTAAGCCTGATTGCCAGCAGAAATAACATAACAGTTCAGCAGATAAAAGATTGGAACAAACTCAGCTCAGACTTGATTTTCATAGGACAAAAGCTCATATTAAGCGCAGCAGGTCAAAAGTCGGCAACAGAAAAACCGGCTGAAGAAGTGAAAGAAGAAAGCGGTTCTGCAGCCGCTGTTTTGGCGGAGGCCCAGAAATATATCGGTGTTCCGTACAAGTGGGCAGGCACTGCGCCTGATGGGTTTGACTGCAGCGGATTTATCTATTATGTATTAAATAAAAGCGGATCAACGCTTGGAAGGTATTCAACCGACGGCTACTACAGCCGCTCATATTATATTAGCCAGCCTCAGCCAGGTGATTTAGTATTTTTCGAGAATACATACAGACAGGGCATTTCTCATATGGGCTTTTACATAGGAAATAACCAGTTCATCCATGCAAGCTCCAATGGCGTGGAGATTACAAGCCTCGAAAATTCTTATTATAAGAAACACTTCGATGGATTTAAGAGATTTTATTAGACACCTGTAATGAAAAAACCGCCGGTGCAAAACACCGGCGGTTTCCTCTTATAGTTTGAATCGGCCAACAAGCTTATTAAGCTCTTCTGCCATTTGCGAAAGCTCCTCAGAACTCCGCGATACTTCCTCCATGCTGCTGCTTGTCTGCTGGGATGAAGCGGATGTTTGTTCAATTCCTGCAGCTGCTTCTTCTGAAACAGAAGCAATTTCCTCAATGGATGCCCCCATTTGCTGACTTTTACCTGCCATGGTTTCCATTTTTTCAGTGATGGATTGAATGCTGTCCGCCATCTCTTTAATAGCAGTGCTGATTTCTGTAAATGTCTCTCCGGTTGTTTTAATTTGTCTTGTGCCTTTTTCAACTTCCTGATAACCGCCCTGCAAGGATTCTGCGACATTGGCTGATTCAGTCTGGATACTGGAAACGATGCCCGTAATATCTGTTACCGAGACCGTGACTTCTTCCGCCAGTTTCCTCACTTCATCTGCCACAACAGCAAACCCGCGACCCTGTTCACCCGCACGCGCGGCTTCAATTGCCGCATTAAGTGCCAATAAATTGGTCTGATCTGCAATATCCTTAATGACGGATACGAGCTTCGAAATTTCCTGTGACTGGGCATCCAGGCTTTTCATCTTTCCAACACCATCCTGGACAATCTGATCAATAATGCCCATCTGCTGAATCGAAGCGTCCATTAACCTGCTGCCGTTTGCGGTCATATCTATGACCTTCCTGGAAGATTCAAACACAGCTTCTCCACTTGAACTGGCTTCCTGCATGTTTTCGGTGAATGTCTCCATAAAAGCAGAGAGATTAGAAGCATGTGTCGCCTGTGCTTCAGATCCCGATGCGAGCTCCTGCATAGTAGAAGCAACCTGCTGGGACCCGGCCTTTACTTCCTCTGCTGACTGTGACAGCTCTTCGCTTTGGCTGCTGACCGTCTGTGATACCTCGTAAACCTGCTGGATCGTCGTTCTCAGATTATGGCCCATAATATTTACAGCCTCTGCCAGACGCCCGATCTCATCTTTTCCCCTGTATTGGATTTCCTGAACGTCCAGTTCTCCTTTGGCGATGCGATTGGTTATTCCAACAACTTCATTCAGATTACGCGATACCATCCGGCTGATGAAGAATGTGATTAGCGCCCCGAGGATAACTGCGGTCAGCATAGAAATGATAAGCGTATTAAAGGTTTTAATTTGGCTTTCCTTTGCAGCTTTAACCGCCTGCGCCCGCTCTTCATTCACAATTACTTGCAGTTCGTCTAGTAATTGGACAGTTTCAAGCTGGATTTCACTGGCCTCACCGGCAAATTGCTCACTTGCTTCCATGTCGCCCTTGTCCATTGCAGGTACGAGTTTTTTATAAAAAAGATCGTTTAACTGTTGATCCTTGGCGACAATTTGATCAAAAATGGCCAGCTTCTCTTCCGTATCCATCTTCTCTCTTATTATTGCTTCCAGCTCATTAAATTGTTCCCGCCGATCCTGGAATTCATCAATAAACTTTGCTTCAGGCTTGTATAAATACTCAAACACTCTCATTGCTTTCGCACGGGTAAGCGAGCCCATTTCAGCAATATGTACCGCCCGTTCTCCACGCCGCTCCAGGGCACTTACATTATCGCCAATATTCTTTACCAATCCTAATACAACAGCTGTTGCAATGCCGAAAAGGATAAATACGATCAGCAGGGTGCCCCCGTATTTCCAGCCAATTTTAATATCTCTAAGCTTTTTCATGATGCTGCCCTCTCCTCGTGATCAATATATGTACAAATTATTTATCGGCAACTTGCAGGCTTTTTCCAGGTCTTTTCTCCTATTAACCAAATAAAAACCCGGCTGAATGTACCAGCCAGGTTTCTATTTTTCAATCAAAGTTTGATTAAATACAGTTATTATTAAGCACATCTTTATTAAAACTTCAACTCATAAACCTTCCGCGGCCGCCCGCGCTGCCCGGGCTGTTCTTCACCCGTTACTTTGGCTAGCCCCAGCCGCTCGAGCTCCGCCATAATCCTTCTTGAGTTGCGTTCGGTGTTTTTCAGCCACCTTGAGACTTCCTGTGCCGTGACAATCTTTTTTTGGTAGTGCCTCGAAAGGTACTCGATTTTGGATACGATTGCCGGGTTGATTTTGGCGCCCTTAAAGCGTTCTTCCCATTCCTCTCCCCAAATGCGCTGCTGATAAGAAATTGCCTCTTCGCCGCTTTCGGAAAGGTGTTCTTTAATTTCCTTGTTTTCATCGACACTAATCACAGGAGAAGCTTTCTCGTCACGTGCATATTGGAGGGCTAGCCTTACATTCTGCTCTGCATCATAAGCTGTCAGCCCGTACCCCACACCGATTCTGACCTTCAGCTTGCTGTGGATTTTCGCTTCTTCTATAAGAGAGTACATGGACGCTTCCTGAAAGTGTATATCCATCTCGCCCCGGGTTGTATAAATAAAGAATAGACCATCCCCGATTTGCACAAAGGAGCCCTGGACTTTTTCGGCATAGTCAAGCATGACCTGTTTGATTTCCAGCTCATGCCGCTTCATTTCATAGGTAAAATGCTGCTCTTCGAGTGAGCTTGGAGAGTGAACGACTTCCATTCCCATAATCGCTATCTGGGAGCGTTTATACCAGTTGGATTGGCCTCTTTCCCTTAGATAGCGGAGTACAAGTTTTATGGCGACAGGTGACGGAACCACCCGATAGCATGGAATTCCCTGCTCCCTCAGCCGGTCATGCACCTCCTGGACACAAGTCAATGCAACCTCCGTCTTCCCTTCCTCAAAAAGCTTCTTATGAAAACGGATGATTTCCTCTGCCGGCTCGTATTCATTGTAGGAAAAAGTATGGATGTTTAAGTCCCCTAAAAAGTATGTATTCTTTAGTATATCAAGCTCCGATTCCTGAATGGTGTCCAGGCTTGCCTGCTGAAATCCACCTTCCCTGATATGTGCTTCAAGGAGTGTTCCCAGAAGGCTGGAGCCATATAGAGGGGGATAATGGGCGTTTTCTTCTCCAATCAGCCCTTTTGAACGCGCGTAATAATAAGGAGCCTGTCCGGAGAAAAACCATAAATCGATTTCCGTTTTATGTTCCCTGATAATCTTTTCCGTTTCTTTTGTTTCCTTATAAATGTATGGAATCATCTCAAGCTCGCTGTATTCACGCGACAAGGCAAGAATGTGTCCAACGGAGTCTCCCGGCCCCACTACCCCAACGCGAATCTTCATTCTTTCCCACCTGCTTCTTCTTTATATGCTTGTTTCATTTTTTAAATAGTGAGCGATAATCTCTGTTCCCATTTCCAGGTCTTCAATAGAGGCAAACTCCTCAGGATGGTGGCTGAGCCCATTTTTGCAGGGAATGAATAAAAGCCCTGAAGGCCATTTGGCCGCCATATTCATGACATCATGGCCAGCACCGCTTTCAAGCACCAACGCTTTGTATCCTAACGCTTCTCCTGATTGCTGCAGTTTCCCCATCACTGTCTCATCCAGCAGAATGGATGGATTATGAACAAGCGTTTTTACTTCTATTTTAACACCAAAATCCTCAGAAAGCTGATGACATTTTTCACGGATAAGCTTCTCCATTTCTTTTTTCAGTGAATCGTCCACACTGCGGATATCGACTCCAAGCTCAGCCGTTCCGGGAATCACATTCATGGCGTTCGGCTTTAGTTCAAAAGTGCTTGCTGTTGCCACAATCGGCACCGCATTGGAATCCGATAAAGCAAGAGCTGTCTCTGATATGAATGGAACGAGAGGTGCAGCCGCAACAAAGGCATCCTTTCGTTTGCCCATTGGGGTTGTTCCTGTGTGCCCCATTTGTCCATTGATGATTACCTTTAAGCGGATTGGACAGGCAACTGCCGTCACTGCTCCAAAGTCTGCACCGGCCTCTTCCACTCTGGTTCCCTGCTCAATGTGAAGCTCGATAAAACTTTTTATAGCTGACTCCGGCCGTTCAGCTTCTTCAATTGCATCCCATGACAGTCCCATGTCCTCGATTGCCTGGCGGATGGTGATGCCATCCTCATCCGTTACACCTTCCACTTCATTCTTATTAAGAAGGCCGCTCATTGCCTTGCTGCCAATGGTTGATACGCCAAAACGGGATGATTCTTCAGAAGCAAAACAAATGATTTCTATTGGTGAAGCAGGCTGGAACCCTTCTTCCTTCAAAACTTTCACGGCAGCCAGACCACAAAGGACGCCCGCCACTCCATCATAGCCTCCTCCGCCTTTCACCGTGTCTACATGAGAACCTACAGCAACAGCAGGTGAGGAATCTACAGCTTCCCAGCGGGCAATCGCATTCCCCGCCTCATCTCTTCGAACCTTCAAACCGATATCCTCAGCAATGGAAACAAATACATCAATGGCCCGCCATTCTGCTTCCGTGTAGCCTAACCGGCAGAACCCTTCCGCCTGAACCATGCTGTCTGTTAAATTTAACGCTTTCAGATGCTTATCCAGCCATTCTTTCATTTTCAGCACTCCTCCCTAATCTAAAATGAGGCAGATTGCTCTGCCTCATCCATTCCTTAATTTAATTTTTTTATAGCTTCAAACAGCAGCTGGACGGCATTCATCATCGTATCTTCATTAATATCAAACTTCTCGTTATGATGGCCTGCCGCCAGTTCTGTGCCGAAAATACAGTATGTCGCCTGTCCCCCATTTTGCTGAATACGCTCCATGAAGAAGGTTGCGTCCTCAGAGCCTGCAGGTGAATTGTCTTCAAGAAGGCTTTCTTTTATATAGGAAGCTTCTTGTGCACAGGCATGCAGGACGGAAGCCAGCTCTTTTGAGCCTTGAGCATTAATGGCCTCGCCCACAGTCTGAATCTCGTATTCCACTCCATACATTTGGGCTGATCCTGCGATAACAGCTTCGGCCTGTGCTTTGACAAATTCGTTAATTTTTGTCGTTTCCCCGCGTGTTTCAATTTTCAGCACCGCTTTATCTGCAATAATATTGCGGCCAGAGCCTGCATGCAATTCACCAACATTGATGCGGGTTGCCCCTTCAGAGTGACGCGGAATAGCGTAAATATTCAGAGCGGCAGAAGCAGCGGCCAGCAGGGCGTTTTTCCCCTCTTCCGGATTTCCGCCTGCATGGGATGAAACTCCTTTAAACGTTACATCAAGCTTTGAAGTCGCGAGGAATCCATTTTTTGATGCCACAAAATGTCCATCTGGAACTCCTGTGCCGACATGTGAGGCAATTAAATAATCCACATCATCAACAACTCCTGCTTCGGCCATTGAACGAGCCCCGCGGGTGCCTTCTTCGGCAGGCTGAAAAATCAACTTGATTTTCCCCTTAAGGCTGTCTTTATTTTCCGCAATCAATGTTGCCAGGCCAAGCCCAATCGTTGTATGGGCATCATGTCCGCAGGCATGCATCGTGTTTGGAACTGCAGACCTGAATCCTTCTCTTTGCGGAAAATGGCTGTCTGCCTCTGATTCATGGATCGGCAATGCATCCATATCCACACGAAAGGCGATGGTCGGCCCTTCCTTTTGCGTATCCATTGTCGCGACAATGCCTGTATAGCCGTCTATGAAGGGTTCAATATAATCATTTTTCGCGCCATTTTCGAGAGCCCATTGATAATGTGCGGCTGTTTCCTCCTGATTAGGCTTACCCATAAAATAATCAGCGGCCATTACCTCCCTGCCCATTTCCAGCCTGAAGCCTAGTTCATCCAGGATCGATGCGACAATGGAGGCTGTCCGCATTTCCAGGAAGCCTCCCTCTGGATAACGGTGAAAATCACGGCGCCACTCTTTTAATTGAATTTCAAGATTACTCACTTTTTAACCACATCCTATTCTTATAGATAAGGACCGATTCCCGGACCAAACGGGATTCCAAAGAAGACGAACACTAAAAGCATAATGATCCACGTGATCAGGAACGTAATTGAGTACGGAAGCATTAATGAAATGAATGTTCCAATTCCCGCTTTTTTGTCATACTTCTGCATAAACGACAGGGCGATAACCATATATGGCATCATCGGTGTCACAATATTCGTAGATGAATCTGCTACACGGTAAGCCACTTGCGTAAATGCAGGGTGATAGCCAAGCTGCATAAACATTGGAACGAAGACTGGTGCTTCAAGCGCCCACTTCGCTGAACCCGAAGTGATCAGGAAGTTCAGGGAAGCTGTAAAAATGATATAGCCGATAATCAGGCCAATTCCGGTAAACTCCACATCCTTCAGGAACTCTGCTCCATTAACCGCTACCCATGTGGCGATATTAGACCAGCTGAAGTATGCGATAAATTGGGCGATTGCGAAGATTAAGACAATATAGGATGCTAAATCCTTCATAGCCTCTGCCATGAAATTAGCCACATCTTTACTGCTCTTAATGTTGCCTACTGTTACTCCATATACAGTACCGATAATAATGAAGAAGAAGAGAATGATTGGAATAATGCCATCCAGGAATGGAGATGGAACAAGTCCGCCATCTTCATTGGTTAACGGGCTATTTGGTATAAGGATCGCTCCCGCAATAAGGGCAATATAGGCGAACCCGGCAATGGCTGCATTTCGCAAAGCCTTCCCTGCATTAGGCGGATCTTCCTTGATCGCTTCTTTAACCTCTTCGCCTTTGTATTCTCCAAGACGCGGTTCAATGAACTTAGTCGTTACAAGTCCACCGACAATGGTTAAAACAAATACGGAAACAATATTAAAATACCAGTTATCAATTGGTGTAACGACCATGTTTTCATCAATAATCTTTGCAGCTTCTGTTGAAATCCCTGCCAAAAGTGCGTCTGTTCCTGCAATCAGCAGGTTTGCAGTAAAACCGGCACCGGCTGATGCATACCCTGCAGCCAAACCGGCAATCGGGTTACGGCCGATTTTGTAGAAGACCATTGCGGCAAGCGGCGGCACCAGTACCATAGCAGCATCTGATGCGATATTCCCCATGATCCCGACAAATACAACGGTGTACGTAATTAATGCAGGAGGTGATTTTAAAATTGTTTTCTTAATGGCATAATCCAGCATGCCGACTTTCTCGGCAAGACCGATACCGAGCATCATGGACAGAACCAGTCCAAGCGGCGCAAATCCAGTGAAGTTATCAAGCATGGATGTCAGAATAAAATTCAGGCCTTCTCCAGATGCCAGGTTCTTAACTTCCAGTTCCTCTCCAGACCCCGGATGGACAACAGTAGCACCAAAGGCGCTAAATATTGCAGAAACAATAATAACTAACACTGCGAGCCCGGCAAATAATATAAATGGATCCGGGAGCTTGTTGCCGACCTTCTCGACTCCGTTGAGGAATCTCTGGGCAATCCCTGGTTTCTTATTTTCTGTTACCACTTTCTTTCCTTGTTTTTCTGTTTTCATATACTCCCCTCGCTTTTCTGTTTTTGGTTTTTGTTCCTTATGAATGAATCCGCGTTGATTTTCAATGCGGATGCTTGCTATCACTTTGTGGTAAACTTGCAGGATTTAGATTCACCCCTCGGGTTCGGGAATCTTTTGTTTGAAGGGAATCCAGGCAATCCCGGTTCGGACTTTAAACCCTGCATTTCGGCTTTCTCTGTCCGAAGGTGCTCCAGCTCAGACTCAATCGCTCGGATTTCTGCCTCTCCCGTCAAAATAGGAGCCTACTTTAAAGTAGATGGCTTAACCTCTGCAGGAATTGGACATGTGTATGGGTTAGCTTCCTTAAACTCTTTGAATTCCTGTTTAACAGCTTCCAATTCTTCCTGGTCGGTCAGCAGTTTTACAGCGGTTAACGCCATGGCTTCTGCTGCCCGGAGCATGCCTTTGTGGGCATAGCTGCTGATGCCTTGAGTGGTCATCTGCCAGGTATGCAGCGGTGTCCCCAGTGCTGATGTGGATGCTGTCAGCTGCGCGGTTGGAACGACCCAGCTAACATCTGAGACATCCGTAGAGCCGGCAAGGACTTCTTTGGAAGGTTCATAGGCTGAGATGGTTTCAGCCAGGTATTTCCCTTCAAACTCACTGCCGTCCCCTACATAGCCAAACCCTCTTAAAATAGCTAAATAGCTTTCTTTTTCACCATCTGATAGGGTTGTCCAAAGCTTTTCTGCGAATGCCTTTTCTTCTTCATCCGGCTTTTCGATGCCGGCTTCCTGAAGGCTTTGATAAAGAATTTTTTCAAGGCTGCGGTTTGGAATATAATTGGAACAGGCCTTGTCAAACTCAATGGTAAGCTCTGTTTCCGTCATCAGGGCCGCGCCCTCCGCAATTTTGCAAACCCGTTTGTAGATTTCATCCACCTGCTGAACCTTTGGCGCCCGGATCAGATACAGTACTTCAGCGTCTGCCTGTACGACATTTGGCGAGATGCCCCCTGTGTTGGTGATGGCATAATGCATTCTGGCTTCCGGCACGACATGCTCGCGTAGGTAATTCACACCCACGTTCATCAGCTCAACCGCATCGAGGGCACTTCGTCCAAGATGAGGTGAGTTCGCCGCATGTGAGGATAAGCCTTTAAATCGAAAATAAACCTGATAGTTTGCGAGACTCGATAGGCTCATGATGCTGTTTGCCGGAGATGGATGCCATGTTAAGGCTGCGTCCACCCCTTCAAATACTCCTTCGCGGACCATGAAGGTTTTTCCGGAGCCGCCCTCTTCGCCAGGACAACCAAAAAACTTAACAGTCCCAGGCAGATTATTTTCTTCTAAATATTTTTTTGCAGCACAGGCTGCCGCAAAGGCGCCGGTCCCCAGCAGGTTATGGCCGCAGCCATGACCGACATTCAGCCCGGTTGGCTCATACGAAGTTTTATTTGGGACCTGCCCCAATCCAGACAGGGCATCAAATTCACCAAGAAAGCCAATAACAGGAGAACCGCTTCCATAGGTGGCTACAAACGCGGTTTCAATGTTGCCGGATTTGCGTTCCACCTGAAAACCTGCTTTTTCGCATTCAGATGCCAGGAATTCTGCTGATGCATACTCTTCAAATCTAGTTTCAGGATGGTGATAGATATACTCGCTGATTTTTTCAAATGTCTCTTTGTTTTCTGCCAAAAAGGCTTTCGCAAAGTTCATGATTTCCTCCTTATTTTAAATGGCCGAACCGCCATTTATGATATGAATATAAGCGTCGACCGCAACCAGTAAAGCATCTTCGTCAAAATCGAATTGAGGATGGTGGTGAGGATAATCAAGCTTCGTCCCGAACAGCATAAACGTTGCTTTGCCGCCATGCTTCCGGACCCGGTTCATCATAAAGCTGACATCTTCCGATCCGGAGACAGGGACAGAAGGCAGCACTTCTTTCACAAGCTCACTTGATGCACACCATTCGGTAATTTTCGGAATCAGCTCTTCGTCACAGACAACCACTTCCGTAACTCCGACTGCTTCAAGTGTGCAGGACACATCGTGCATATCTGCTGCCGCATGAAGAATCCGGGTCGCTTTTTCAGCCATATATTGAGCAATTTCCGGTGTCTCACCCCGCACTTCTATTTCCATATAACTGTCTCCCGGGATGATGTTCCGGCCGCTGCCTGCAGCCAGCTTCCCAACATTCACCCTGGTGACGCCATCATGATGGCGTGGAATGCCATAGAGGTTGTTAGCAGCCGTTGTCGCCGCCAATAAAGCATTTTTCCCGAGCTCCGGATTAATGCCGGCATGTGAGGAAACACCTTTAAAATAAGCATTGTACTTAGTTGAAGCCAGGAATCCCGGCGTAGTGGCTGCAATTGTTCCAACGGGCAGGGACTTAATGCCAATGTGCCCTGAATAAAAATAATCCACATCATCAAGCCAGCCTTTATCAGTCATGGCCCGAGCACCTCGTCCACCTTCTTCAGCCGGCTGAAACAAAAAGGTAAAACGGCCCTTAAGTTGATCACTTTGTGTAGAGATATACTGAGCTACCCCCAGGCCGATTGCAGTATGTCCGTCATGTCCACATGAATGCATCACATTCTCTTCTTTTGAAACAAATTCGTATTGAGCTGGACGATGGGCGGGATCTGCAGATTCGTTGATCGGCAGGGCGTCAATATCAAAGCGGAAACCAACATGGTCTCCTTTTCTGCCAGTATCCCAGACTGCCACAAGTCCGGTATTCCCGCCGCGCATTTGATCGAGCCAGGACTCTTCAACACCCCAATCCCTCGCCTTCTTCTCTTGAGCTTCAAGATCAGCTTGTGCAGGAAGCCCCATACGGGAATTCTCGTCAAGCGCGTCTTTCCCTAAATAAAGCTTGAAACCCATCTTTTCCAGTTCTTTTCCGATTCTGTATGTAGTGATGTACTCCATGAACCCCAATTCAGGCAGAGCATGCAAAGTGCGCCGCCATTTGATCAGCTGGGGAGTTATTTCTTTTAAAAAGCTGCTGTCCATCATGATCCCCCTTGTTGAAAATTATTTCGGACATTTTCCGTTTCATTACCTTAAATGTATTATACACATGTTATTAGAAAATTCAAAGTAAACTTTTAACTATTAAAATGTGATTTGATGAATTTTTATACAATTTGAGACGAATTTAGCAAATCTTTAGTATAATCCTCCCTATTCATCCCCTGACTTTATCCCTATTTTTACCTAAAAAGTGTAATTTTCCACGTTAAAACTGTAAAAATCTAACTCCATCCGCTAAAATAAGGGATATACTCTGAATGGCATATTCCTTTAGGGAGGACATTTAACTAATGCGCAAAAAAACAAAAATTTTACTATGCAGTGTTGGAATATCATTAATGCTTGGAGGATGTTCAGGTATGAATAGTACAAATACCAATCATGACAGTGGAAAAGCAAAAGACGTAAAAACCTTGCCTTCTGGTGATACGTTTATCAGTGTACAGGATTATACCGGAGAAGGTTATTCTCTTGCGAATGGAAAAGAAACGGATGAAATTGCTGAAGCAAACAGAGCTCAGATTGATGAAGCTGCTAAAAAGTTTTTCCAGGAAAAATATAAAACGGAAGTAAAGGTCCATAATGTGGTTGGTGCCAAAGATGGTGCAACAGTATTTGTCGAATCTGTTGGAGATCCGCATTTCTATACTTATGCAGTAGTACCGATTATTGAAAAAGAGAATAAAGTAGATATAGACAAGATTTGGGCGGATGATTTTCAAGTACAGAATGCCATCAAAGGCGGACTCTATTATATGATTTTCAAGGAAGAGTTCCAACATCTTGATAAGTACTTCGATTCCCTCGCTGCTGAAGGTGAAATAACAGGTAAAACAAAACAAGCCCTTCAAAATGTTGGCGGGTATGGCTTTATGACACCTTACTATCTAATATCAACATCCAAGAACGATGAATCAATTATTCCAGTATATGAGTTATACCTAAGTAATCCTAAGGAAAGTGTTGAAAAACTAAAAGCTGCATTTGATGAAAGTAAATTTTCAGCAGAAAATTTAACAATTGGGATTCAGCTATTTATGAAAGACAAGGATGCTAAACCAAGTGAAAAAATCTTTAATCAGGTTGTAAAAAATCTGGAAGAAATGAAAAATATTCCAAGAGGCTCTTATGGGATAGTCCTTAATGATAACTTAATCCATAGGGAAACTTCTGAGGGCTTTAAAGAAAATTCCTTAGAAAGAGATTACCCTAACCCAATTGTAAAAGAATAAAAGAAGGTGTATATAATGGATAAACTGGAGAGCCCTCCCCCAATAAATCAAAATATCACCGTAAATAATGATAAAGATTTAGTCGAACTCGCAGGATACCGTGCTTATACACACCCCGCAAAATTCACTAAATTTTATGTAAATAATAATGAATATCGTGTACTTAATACTCGTTATGAAGACCCAACGGGCCTTGATGCCATGACAGTCATGAATACGGAAACAAAAGAAATATCCATCATTTATGTGGGTACAGATGCTAAAGCGAAATATGGAAATGAGGACATCATTACAGATGCTCAGCTATTAAGTGACCTGACCCCAGAACAAATTACAGCTGCACGAGAATACTACAAACAGATGAATGAAACGTATAAGGATATTGGCGGTGTTAAAAATGTTGCAGGAAATTCTCTCGGAGGCGGTCTGACAGGTGCAGTCGCTATTGAAAATCCAGAAGTTAAGGCCGTTACACTTAACCCTGCCCTCCTTCCCGAGGGAATGATGGACCCTGATAAAACCTACGATAACATTACAAACTACTTCAGCAGCTACGATGTGCTGACCCAGACTTTAATTGCATTGGATCTGCACGGCAGGATTCCGGGAAAACAGTATGAAATCTTCAATGGGATTCCAGAATTCTCAAAGCTTGCTACAAACCATACAGGCTATCTGAGGAATGAAGATGGCACTCAGTTTTATGTTATCGGAGAAGTCGGCAAGCCGGGTTATGGAAAAATCTATGTGGATGCAGATGCCCATATCGTATCCAGCATCTGGACGGGAGTACCGCTCTATGGCGGGCACTCAGACCGCATCGAGATCAACAAGGAGAACCTGAATCTTCTGGCTTCCTCCCTGCAAAATCATGTGATGGAAAGATTGAACCTTGCTCACGAGTACCTGGGAAATTCGGTTGCCATTGTAGATGATGAGGCCAACCGTTATTATGAACGGCTCAGCCGCCTGCAGAAGATTTTCGAGGAGATGTTTGAAAATCTGATCAGTGAGCCGCTGTTTATGGGGATTACCTCCATCAGCAATCGATTAACGGCCGAAATTGATCATTTGGTTTCTTTGTTAAATGTGGCCGAAAGTCATGCGAAATCACTGAACTATATACTGAATTCCCCGCCTGCTGAGCTGCTTGAACATATTTTCCGGACAAACGTCAGTGTGGAAAGCATCTTTAATGAAATCCGCAGCTTTTTATATGATTTGAAAAGTGATGTTCAGGATCTTTCCAAAAGCCTTATCCGGATTATTTCCAATAAAATCCCCGAGCTGTTTGAGGGCGGAAAAGAACTCTGGTATGATGCTGTAGTCAGTGAGTTAAAAGCCCATTATGGAATCGTGAACAATAACAGGGATAAGCTTCTTTCCCATATCAGCGAATATCAGAAACAAGTTCAGGATGTCGCCGCTAATTTTCATGACCGGGACCTTTCCCTGGGACAGTCGATTAGAAGCAAATCCACCCTTTCCAATTCCATATCCGTACAGGGAACGAATACGTATAAGCTGGAAGATTCCCCCTACATGGAGCTGAGGATGAAAATTAAGGAGTTTCAGATGGATACGTCTTATTCTGCCTTCACTGCCTCAACCCAGGCACTCCTCATTCCTATATTGCATAAGGGCTGGGTGATCACCCTGAACATTGAAAATGCATTAGAGCTGCTGTCGAGCACTATCAAAGGCGCAACCAAATTCGCCTTGGACTACACCATCCCCGGCAAGTTATTCGGCCTGTTTTCGGACTTTGACGATAAAATCCGAAACAGCGTCAACAACGCGATGGAGCCATTGGACGAATTCGCCGGCACGATTGAAGGCATTCGGAAGGGCTTAGACCGATTAATGGCGGAGTACCCTACTCTATTAGAGAATTTCAGGCCTTATGTCGAGACAGCCATATTCAATAACAGCGGCTACTATAATGTCCACCTCTATAACCTTGCATCCATTGCTATTTTAAGAGAAATGGAAATGCTGTTTGATGATGTGGTGTATCAGCTGGGGCATCATAAAGCTGAAGCGATCGAGGCATTGTGTGAGGTTTCTAAAAAAGTGAAGGGTAATATGGGGATATTGTATGAACAGGTGGATCGCGGGACGATTAATTAATAGGAATAAATAAACCGAGCTGAGTGGCAGCTCGGTTTTCCTATTCTAAAAGTTTGGCTATTTGCAGAATTTGATGGTCTATTTGCAAATTTCCGGCCGCTATTTGCAGGTTTGATTGCTCAATTTGCAGGTTTCCAGCCGCTATTTGCAGGTTCATTGACTATGTGCAGGTTTCGATGGTCTATTTGCAAAACTTAATTGTCTATTTGCAAATTTAATTGCGCTATTTGCAGGTTTCCGGCCGCTATTTGCAGGTTCACCTTACCGCCCAAAGCCTGCTCTTTATGCAGCCGCTGCAACGTGTCCCATACAGAAGCTTTATTCAATCAAATGATTATTCTATCCTTTCCAGATACTCCTCTAACAGCCCTCTAAAAAGCTCAGTCAATTCCTTGTTTTTCCGCTCCTTCAGCCACTCCACCTGGTTTATGGGCAGGTTTAATTTAAGTGTGATTTTTTCATTCGGCATCTCTACTTTTCGGATATCTTCCAGCGTAATGCCAGCTTCAATATCGGGAAAGTCCGGATGGTCCTCTTGTATTCTTAAGAGCCCTTCATATGACTCTTCCGGATCTATTTCGCAAAATAAGCTCAGCCGCGGCAGCTTTCCCGGCACGGCCTTTAGAAACATAAAGGAGCTGATCTGCCCGCCGTCTTCCAATTCAATTTCCGTGATCAGACTGTCCCTTTCCTGATATTTTCTTAGAGTAACTTCGCTTACAATCATGTCTACTTCCAGCGTACTTCCGGAAGACGATTCAAAAATATAGATGGCACTGTTAAACACATAGATTTCTTCCCCATCCAGGTTTATTGATTTTATACCAGCCATACCTGCTCCTCCAAATTTTTTCTTAAATCCATCATATCAAAAAGAGCAGCAAAAGGGCGGAATCATTCCTCAAAAGAAAACTGCACACCAGACATGGTATGCAGTTTATTCTGATCTTCATTACTTTCGATAACTAATCTTTTTAATATTCTCTTCCCCTCGAAGCTCCACTAAATCACTTTTCTCAATAATGACTTCTTTCACTTCTGCACCGCTAAAGTCCACGATGATTGGCTCTTTCTTTGGTGTTACACGGACACTCACATTTTTAAGGCCATCACCCTGCAATACAGCAGAGTTTTTGAGCCAGATGCCATTTTTAATCTCAGCTGTTTCTTCTACATTAATAAATGAAACTTTGTTCAATACTAATTTCTTCTTTTTATCATCCGTAAGATTATATTCCTTTTCAAAATCCAGCTCTGTTACCGGAGGCAGGCTGTCAACGTCTATAATACGCCCTTCTACTGCCGGTTTGATTGTGCCCAGGCTGGATAGGTGATCCGCAAAGTTTTCCCAGTCAGAAAGCCCCAAATCTGTCACCATGCCCTCCTGGTAAGCTTTTGCGAACACTGTATATCCATCTCCGCCTTTAGCTGTAAAAGCATTCGTAGCGATTGTGTAGGTTTGATTGTCCTGGATTTCAGTGTAAGTGCCCTGTTCATTTTTATATTCAATCGAAACAATCCGCTCTCCGGCAGGTTTAGTGGAATCGAATTTTACTTTTGCACCGGACACGTGCAGGAAGCCGCCATTTTCTGCAGGATATTGTCCTACGCTGATTTCAAATGCCTCTTTTAATTCAGCACCCGTTACCTCCATAGTGGCTAATGTATTGCCAAATGGAAGAACCGTGATTACTTCGCCAACTGTGATTGGCCCAGCGTCAATTCCTGCACGAATGCCGCCTCCATTTTGGAGCGCCATGATGACATTGCTGTTATACTGCTTTGCTTTTGCCAGCATGCCGTCTGTAATCAGGTTGCCCAGCGCTGTTTCATTTTTCCGTACACTTGGTCCTGTGCTGTCTCCGCTTGTCCGCGGATTCTCAAGGGCAGCCAGCGTTGCTGCTCCAATTTCCGTGTTCTTTAATTCTTCTATCTGTGAGGAGTATTTTTCAAGCAGCACTGCTGCCTCAGGGTCCTCTGCTTTATCCGCTATTTTAATAAGCTGGCCGGCATGCCCGACTACTTTTCCTGCCTCGTCAAATTGTACATCCAGCGTTCCGAGGTAATTATTGTACTGGCCGGCTTGTACAATAACAGTCGGATCCTTTGCCGCTCCTGTTTCGTCAGCTTCCACAACCACTGGAGCATTTAATTGCGTATGGCTGTGCCCGCCCACAATCACATCAATTCCATCTACTTGAGCAGCCAGGTTTAAATCATTATCCACATTTGGGTTATCATCATAGCCAATATGAGTTACAGCCACTATTTTGTTAACACCCATGCCCTCGAAAGCTTTTACTGCTTTTTCTGCTTCTTCAAGATAATCTTCAAACGCAACATTACCCGGACTGGAAATGCTGGCTGTTTCAGCTGTAGTCAAGCCAAAGAATCCTACTTTTTCTCCATTAACTTCTTTAATGATGCCATTATATATTTTTCCATCAGCTGGTTCGCTCGATATAAGGTCACTGAACAATCCCTGCAGGTTGGCATCCTCAGAAAAATCTACGTTTGAACTGACGAATGAGAATTGTGCTCCTTTTACAAAGTCAGCCAGTGCTTGATGGCCTTCCGCACTTGAACCCAAATCGAACTCATGATTTCCGAAAGTCATAATGTCATAGCCCATGAGATTCATAAATTCAAGGTCAGCCTGTCCAAGGAATTTATTAAAATATAAAGTACCGGAAAAAACATCTCCTGCATCAACAAGAAGGGCATCCGGTTTCGCTTCTCTTACTTCCTTTACAGCCGTCACTTTTTTTGCGGCGCTGTCCATATTAGCGTGTGAGTCATTGGTATGCATTAACGAAAGCGTGAAATCTGAAGCTGAAGTCTCATTTGCTGAAACCAGGCCTGCCGGAACTGCTGTTGAGATGGTTAATGCTGCTGATAAGGCTGCTGCTGATAATACTTTAATAGGTAATTTCATAAAAAAATGCTCCTTTCAATTTTTACTCAAAGGGAGTGAAAGCCGGAGCTGCTGCACTCCGGCTTTCACTGTTATGCCGCTTCCTCTTCCTCATAAGGAGACTCCATTATCTCCCCATCCGAATCTTTGAAAATGATATGAGATGGATCTGCTTTTTTCCCAAGTGTCCATTTCTGCACATTTTCAGCACCGCGGATTTCCACGACTTTGTCACTTTCAATCATCACTTCTTTAGTTTCTGATCCTGTCAGGTCAACAACTGCCCCTTTGCTGGCCGAGCTGATGACCACTTTTGTATGTTTCAGGCCTTCGCCTTTAACTGCTGCTGATTTCTTCAGCCATAGACCCTGCGAGAGGCTTGAAGTGCCATCCATCACAACTAATGCATTATGTGGTCCAGCCACGAATTTCTTCGCATGGTAGTTTATCAGATTGAAAACATGGTCATATTTAGGCTCTTCCGGTTTTGCTGCCGGCTTTAAGCTTGTCTGGATCATGACTGGGTCATGGTCACTTGCACGGCCGTGCTCTTCCATGAAGCCCGAGTTGATATGAAGAATATCCACTTCTGTTTTCTTTGCTAGATTGTTGGATACTAAAATATGATCCAGCACCTGTGCATTTCCCTGATAAGTATAGGTGTATCGCTCTTCTGCCGGAACTTTTTCAATCATATTAGTCAGTTCTTCGCCCTTTAGAGCCTGTAAAGGATTGGAGAACTCAAAATCGTTAAAGTCGCCAAGCAGGACGATATTGGCATCAGGGTCTTCCGCTTTGATATTCTTTACAAAACCGTTCACAACGTTAGCGATTTTCATGCGCTGGATTTCGCTGTTTAAGACTGGCGGCTGCACTTTTCCAAACAGCGGAAGATCTCCGCCTTTCGAGTTAAAATGGTTGGCTACGACAATGACGCTTTCGCCCTGAAATTCGAATTGGGCTGCCAATGCTTTGCGGCTATCTTCAAAGGCTTCGTTTGTTGGGTCAATACGTCCTGGGTTTAGCGTCAGTTTGCCGCTTTCAAAATCAACTGCATCTGTTGCTGATCCTTTTTCGCCTTGGGTTAAAGTTACCCTTTCAGCGTTATACAGGAAGCCGACACGGATGTTTCCTCCCGGCTGGCCGCCATCCTGTTTATCTTCCGGTGCAATATCTGTGTATGTGTAGGCTGGTCCGCCAAGCTCTTTAATTTTTTCAATCAGCAATGCTGCACTTTGGTCCGCTGCTGTTGTGCCGCTATCTGTTGGTCCGTCATTGTCCTGTACTTCTGTCAGGCCAATGATGTCCGGCTGCTTCATATTCTGGACGATGGCTTCTGCTAATCTCGTAACCTTTTCCGCATCTGTTTTGGTTGAGAAGTTTTCAACATTATAAGACGCGATGGTTAATTGATCCCCTTCAGGTACAAGGTTTGTTTCTTCTCTAGCCGCAGAGCCTTCCACGAATTCCGGCAATGTGTCTGTGTCACTTAACACTTTATAGTTACTGAAGCCGTAGCTGACAACGCCCTGGATGCTGCCTTTGAAGCTGTCGCCCATTTTTGCAACAAAATCTTCATCATTAATATCAAGGGTGATTCTCTCCGGGTTAAAATCGTTTTCTGAAATGCGCAGTCCGCCTGCCGCTGTGTTCGTATCCACATCTCCTGGCACCACTACTAGCTCACCGTATTTCTGCGGGGCAACTACTTTAACGTTATCCACCTGAACAAACATGCCTTCCAGACTTTCGTAAAAATCGATTCCATCCTGTTTTGGATCAAATTCTTTTAATTCATCATTATCAATAATTTCAGCCGGAAGATTTTCTTTGTTAATAACGACCGGAGCAGGAAGTTTCTGACCGGAAGCAATGATTTCGATCGATGCTGCATTGATTTCTGTTACAGGAAGGTCTGTTTTCAGCTTGTCTGAATAGCCATCAAGCACCCACTCTTTCACCTGTCCTGAAGCGGATACTACATCTCCTGCAGATGCTCCGTGGCCCTTTTTATAAACGAGGATTCCTTCAGATGTATTTTCATCACTATCCGGATGCTGATCCTGCATGTAGAAATTACTGCTGTCTACCACCTTAGTGACAATTCCTTCAACATCTGAAACCTGCTGGTTCACATATTGGGAATAGTGGCCTGCACCTTGAATATCATGAATGCGCAAATCTTCCAGCCCAATCATGTACTGAAATACAGATACCTTGCTGTCTGTTAAGCCTTCTTTAACAGCTATCGCTTTAATCGTCGTTTCTTCATTAATAATGATTGGATCAGAGAATACTGTGCTTTCAGCAGTGGGTTCTGACCCATCAACTGTATAATGGATTACAGCGCCATCAGTGGAGGTCGATAGTTCTACTGCTGTTCCAGCTTTAACAGGGCCCGCCCCAGGGGTAGCTGTAACCGCTGTAACCTGTGGTGTGCCTGTATCTTCTACAAAAGTGTAAGCTATTGGGCTCTTTAACCCCGGGACTGTAAAGTATGCTTCAAGTGAGCCTGTAATCTGGACTTTTTTCCCGAGGTAATTCGGGTTGTCCTTTAAATTCAGCTCTGTCCTGATGGAATTATTCGGCAATTGAACCGGCAGTATTTTACTGGGGTCTGTTTCACTTGGGGAATCGGCAATGGCCAAATTTGTATTCACAGAAAATGGGCCAGTATGGGTATATTTCGGTCCATTTGCGGTCGTTCCCACAATATATCCTTCAACCGTTGCTGTGCCGTTATTATCCGCAATCGCTTCTGCCACAGACTTCACTTCTTCTGCACTCGCCGCGGCAAAGGGACTGAATAGACTAAGAATTAAAGCGAAAACACTTATAAAGCTGATTAACTTTATGCGCTGCTTTTCTATCATGCGATCCTCTCCTATATCCTTATTTTTAAGCGTTTACACGCACTACCACTCTAGTAAATCACTCTTCTTTTTAGCGTACAATCTGATATTTGTAAAAATTGAGTAAATAAGTAAAAACGGGAAAATTATCTCACTGTATAATAAGGTATAAAGACCTTTAAGCGAACGGAACACCATTCTATTAGACCTATTCTCTATGAACTTTTCTCAGACTCCTTATCTTTAAGGAACAGGAAAACAAAAATTGAAAATAATGGGTATTAGTAGTATCCTTTTACTATAAATAGGGAGAAATACGAAATAAGGAGATAATATATGGAAATCAGAAAGAGGAAAAGTTCACGCTTCTTTCCTTTCGTTCCTTCGAAAGATCCCGGCCAAACTCATCAAGATCACTTAGGATCCTTTAAAGCCATGTATCATGATTATCCAGACGCGGCTTTTTTTATAGATAAAGAGGGAAGTATACTTTATGGCAATGATGCTTCCCAGCTCTTATTCGGCTATACGGAAGATACGGAAGAGGACTTTACCAGGTACTTTATTCATAATGACAGAGGCTCCGCTAAAACGCTTTTCCAGCAGGCCATTATTGACGGGAAAGCACAGCGGGGCAGTTACTTTGGCATTCAAGCAGGTAAAATTGTGGAGATTTTATCCATTTTTTCTCCTTTTTACTTTAATGGGATTATGGCGGGAGCCAGTCTTATTCTTCATGTTCCTGAACAGCAGACTGCCTTAAAGAAATTCCAGTATGAAGAAATTCAGCGCAAACTGGCAGAGGTGGAAGATCGGAAAAACATGATATTAGAAAGCATTGACGCGGGGATATGGGCTTATGATGTAAAAGCAAATAGATTCATGATATGTTCTGAAGGCAACAGAAAAATAACAGGCAGAGATCCTGTTGACTTTTTGACAAATAAAGTGATTTGGAAGGACATCGTATACAAGGAAGACTTGGAAAAGTATGAACAGACCCAGT
The DNA here is from genome assembly GCF_000565285.1 of Cytobacillus firmus DS1. Lineage (GTDB taxonomy): Bacteria > Bacillota > Bacilli > Bacillales > Cytobacillaceae > Cytobacillus > Cytobacillus firmus_A. The sequence goes on from NZ_APVL01000003.1 coordinate 80,956, forward strand.
CACTGCTTTCAGAAGGAAAACAGATCCGGCATGAATACCGCATCTGCCGTCCAGATGGTTCTATAAGGTGGGTAAGTGATCAAACGATTCCAAGGCTGGATGATGATCAGAACCTGATATGGCTTAATGGAATCATAACAGATATTACTGAACATAAGCTTCTGCTGCAAAAGGTTCAGCATATCAGCTATCATGATTCACTGACCAATCTTCCGAAAAGAAGACTGCTGGAAAATAGACTTGAGACATTGATACAGGCTCAGCATGAGAAATTTGCGGTGTTATATCTGGACCTTGATCGCTTTAAATATATTAATGATATTCTCGGACATACGCTTGCGGATGAGGTGCTCCTGCAAGTGGCGCTCCGGCTGAGGGCTTTTCAGGAAAAAGGCTGCTTTGTATCGCGAATGAGCGGGGATGAGTTTGTGATTATCCATTATCCGGTTCACTCAAGAGAGGAAGCGATTCAGTGTGCTGAGCAAATATTCAGCACACTGAGCGAACCAATTCATATTGATGCTTACGAGCTGCCCCTTCAGGCTTCTATCGGAATCAGCATGTTCCCGGAAGACGGGGACTCCCATATTGACTTGATTAAAAATGCCCATGCGGCTCTCCACCGCGGCAGAGAAAAAGGCGGCCGCAGCATTGAGGTTTATACCAAAAATATTAATGTTAAAACGGAAAAGGTATTTTTAATTGAAAGCGGCCTGCAAAAAGCTTTAAAGAACGAAGAATTCATTCTGCATTACCAGCCCAAAATGGATATTGAAAGCAGCAGGATTGTCGGCGCGGAGGCCCTCATCCGCTGGCAGCATCCGGAACTGGGGCTGATGTCGCCAGGAGAATTTATTTCTGTAGCTGAAAAAACGGGATTAATCCTCGATATCGGCGACTGGGTCATCAAGCAGGCATGCGTCCAGCTGAAATTATGGATGAATGAAGGCCTTCCGGTTGTGCCAATATCCATTAATATATCTCCGCAGCGGTTTATGAAATATGATTTGATCAACTATATTACGCGTACTCTGGATATTTTTCAGATCCCGCCCGCTTTGCTTGAATTGGAAATCACCGAAACACATTTTCTTTATAATGAAGAAAAAGTGAATTCCATCATCCAGGAACTAAGAAATATCGGGATCCGGATTGCTCTCGATGACTTTGGAACAGGATTTTCGTCTTTAACACATATAAAAGACTTCCAGATTGATACTCTTAAAATAGATCGATCCTTTATAAAAGAGATTGAAACAAATAAAAACCATGCCATCCTTGTCGAATCTCTTATTTTCTTATCCGACCGGCTGGGTATTGACGTCATTGCGGAGGGAGTCGAAACACAAAAACAGCTCGAATTCCTCAAAGCCACACAATGCAAGTATGTGCAGGGATATGTATTCAGCAAACCCCTGCCCGTTGAGGAATTTATTTGTTTACTGGAGTAGATCTCTCATTTTGGCCCATTCCTTGATAGGGATGGGCTTTTTATTGGGAATGGCGCGGGGAGAGAGAATTCTATTTTGTGAATTGATGGGTCTATTTGCAGGATTTTGAGTCTATTTGCAAATTTTCTGGGCTATTTGCAAGTTTCCTGGGCTATTTGCAGCGTTCACAAATTCAGTTTCCTCCCCCCAAAAAAGGAGAACCTCCACCCAGGAGATTCTCCCAAACTCAGACAAGTTAATATTTCTTTAATAGATCAATGGTTCGTTTCAAATCAACAGTTCCGTCACTATTCAATTGAATGTAATCCAGCCGCTGCGCAATTGTCATGACCTTTCCAATCCTTGTTCTTGCAGGCTTTTGCAGATTAAGGCCGTGCTTGTCTGATTCCAGAAGAATCGCATCCATAGCTTCTTTTCGGACACTGCGCTTATCTTCGCCTTCTTCAGGGCTAATTTTAACGCAAAGGCGATGCTGTTCGAGCTGCAGGAAATACGGTTTATTGGCTGCAGATGCCCACCAGAATGCCCAAAACCCGCCAGCCGGATTTGAAACATAGCCCCAATCTCCGTTAATTTCTTTTTGCAGTTCCTGATAAAATCCCTGCCAGGCATAATGGTCCCATTCTGCTAAAGCCTTTGTTTTAAAAGATGCCACACTATCTTCTATCTTTTGCAGATGGTTCAGATAATCAATAAATAGCGGATTTTGCACACCATTGTCTTTCCCCTCCTGCAGAACCTTCAGCATCATGGTCCGTTTGAATGGTTTATAGCCTGCTTGATCAATGGATCGATAATGGCTTTGGTCAGCAATTTTATAATAGATCGGCAATTGGATCAGATGAGGATATTCGTTCTCAACCGACTTACGGTACCGATTAAGCTGATCGGAATGGTTTTTCGAAAATGTTTTATCCTCTATTAAAATAGCGTATGTATCATTAACGACTGTCAAAATGTCGAGAGATTTAAACTGGCGTTTGATCTCTATCGAATCAATCACCGGAGCTGGCAGCCCATGCAGATGAAAAATAGCCGCCAAAAACTGATTGGCAGCTTCATATAAGGAACTGTCCAGTGATCGATATGGCGATTCACTCCAGGCCATAAGCCAGCATAAAAAAGCATCCTGTGAAAGCTCACTGGTGGCATAATCAAATATATTCGGGACATCCTTAAACGCAGCCCGGCTGTCACGGGCATTATCAAGCAACATCTCTACATCGTGATTTCCCATATAATCCTCCCAATATCCTCTTCCAAGGATAGATTGATAGTGCATCGGCGGCCAAATGATAGACTCCCCGATATCTAAAATTCTGCCTTGCTCATTAGGGTAAAGCAATAAAAGCCGATCGTTCCCCTGCTGTGCAATAGCTGCGGGTATGTCTTCAATCCTCTTCACATAGCCGCACTTCCCGCGGCACACATATGCGGGAAATCCATCAAGAATCAATCCGCCATCTTCTGTCTCTGCGAGGCTTTCCCATGCATCTTCTATAAGCGCACTTCCGCAGCGCGGGCATTCCTTTGTCTTCACATTCATCTCCCCTTTGTCTTCTAAACGAATGAGCCGCGGAAAAAGAGCCAAAATTTTAATCTTATTTTTACACTCTAGTATAATATCTTTAGGTAATTATGACTATATTCGTATTCAAAAAGAGAACCTCCACCAGGAAGATTCTCTCACTCTATTATTTATATACTTTAATCGTAATTGTCTTACTTCCCCACTGCAATGCACGCTGTTTATTTGGAATAAAGACATCAATTTTATTTCCTCTTACAGCAGAGCCTTTGTCCCCTGCAATTGCTTCTCCATAACCAGGAACAAATACTTTAGATCCCAGAGGAATGATTTTTGGATCGACTGAAATAACCTTGGCGTTCGGGTTCTTTTTCAGATTGATTCCTGTATAGGTTATGCCGCTGCAGCCCTTGCAGCTGGCAGTATAGGCCGTCGCTTTCACTTTAATTTCTTTATAAGCTTTCGTCGATAATGCAGCCTTTACAGCTGTCTTTTTAGGTGCTGCAGCTTTTGCTGAAGCTCCCGTAACCTTTAGAACTTGCTTAGGTTTGATTTTATCTGAAGTTAATTTATTCCATGATTTAATTTGCTGTACTGTTACGCTATATTTTTTAGAGATAGCCCAAAGCGTATCTCCTTGTTTCACTGTATGCGTATTTCCGGCGGCTGAAGCGACATTGGAAAATCCAAACGATAGAAAAACAGCTGTTACCAAATAGATTACTAATTTCTTCATGTTATCTCCTTTATGTCCCTTGATAGGAACATATTAACACCGGAAGATAACAGATAGATTTCAGTAAAACTCTTTTTTTGTTACAAATAAAATAGGTTTTAATAGTTTTGTAATATAAATTACCAGTTTTTCATTTGAATTTTCCAGCCGAATCAAATAAAGCACCTCTTCCCGCTTATGCAGGTTAGGTGTCCCATTTTAATAGGCAAAATTGTGACTGCCGCACAAATACCATTGCGGCAGCGGCCGTAATCCATTTGATGTAATTCATTTGGACTCTCCTCGTTATGTAAAATGCTTTTTCGTAGAGCCAGACTGTCCTCCTTTTAAAAAAGTAATAACGTTAACCTTTGTCTGTTTCCCCATAAGATAAGTTTGAAAACTCGATCAATTGGCTTAATTTCTAGAACGGGACAGAGGGATAGGTCGAGAACGCCGAAAACAACTCCTAAATATTGTGAAAAATAAGAAATTCCCTCCTAAACTTTACGGCTTTCCAATAGACTCGTCTGTGATACGGGTCTCACCAGCCAAGTCTGATATAGTTCGAGCCATGTGAATAATTTTGATTTCTTCCCTATTACTCCATTCGTGATTCATTGACATTTGCTTAATAAATGTACGCTGTTTTTCCGTTAGAAAACTTGTCCGAATAAGGGTTACAACCGGAACGGTTGCATTAGTCAGCCCTTTATTCCTCTCAGATTGAAGCTCGCGGGCGCGAATAACGCGACTAAGAATAATTTCAGAAGAATCCGTATCTCGACTCTTTAGCTCCAGATCAACTGAATTTAGAGAAAGCAGAATATCCATACGATCCAGAACAGGATCTAATCCGATTTATGCAGGATCGAATTTGCTTTTTGGTACAGGTGCAATAATGTGGGGATCCACGGCAGCCGCAAGGACAGGGGATAATGGCTCCAATAAGAATAAAAAACGCAGGTAAGTGACAGTTGAATGCACACGGTTAATCGTCACTTTACCTGTTTCGAGAGGCTGCCGAAGCATGTCTAATGTTTTTTTCTGCCATTTCATCAAAAAAAGAGCTGCATTAAAAGCAGCCCCATATATCGTTTATTCATTCATTTATAAAATACTCTTAAAGCCCTTCGCCTGCGCATCCAGCTTTCTTGCTGCTTCCCCGATATCTTTAAATGCGGATACCGCCTGTTCATTAAGAACCTGATTTGCAGAGATGCCTGACTGCGATAGCAGGGTGGCGTCACTGACTTTGTTGATTTCAGCTGATATTCCTTCGATATGGGCGTTGACTTCCTGGATGGAGTCCTGCACCCGGTTTGCAAGCTTTCGCACTTCTCCGGCAACGACGTTGAAACCCCTGCCATGTTCGCCGGCACGCGCGGCTTCTATGGCTGCATTTAAGGCGAGCAGGTTGGTTTGCGCCGCTATTTCCCGGATTGTTTTTACGATGCTTCTGATAGATTGTGCCTGCGATTTGAGAGAATGGAGGATTTCCAGGTTTCCTTTGGATTCGTGAACAAGCTTGCCTATTGCCTGAGCGGCCTCTTCGCTTCTTTCAATTCCAGCTTTTGCTTTTTCACTAAGGGCTTCTGACATTTCCTGCAGCTGGGATGCCACCTGTGCCGTATTCGATTCCCGCTCAGTTATATCCGTAGCAATTTTCACGACACCAGCGACCTTGCCGTCATCGCCGAATACCGGTGTGTATGTTGCTTCCAGCCAGATAAGATCTCCTTGTTTGGTCACACGCTGGATTTTTTCCTGAAAGCTTTTGCCCTTGCGCAGATTTCTCCAAAGCTCCTGATATTCCCTGCTGGCGGCAAATTCAGGGGTGCAAAATTGCTTATGGATCATATTTGGCATCTCTTCTGCCCGATATTTCACGGTGCGGGCAAAATTCTCATTTGCCCAGAGCACTTTCCCGTTCCCATCAAATTCAATCATAGCCAGAGAATTTTCAATTGCAGCCAAAACAGCTTCTTTTTCCAGAACCTGTGTGCTTTTAACATGATTAGGCTGATATGTTGTAAGCATGCTCTTCCTCTTTTCAAAAAAGTTTGTAAGAACATATCCTTACAAAAGGACGGATCCCCTGTAAGTGCTGGCCGGTTGCGCTACTAGCTCGAATTCATTCAAGCGCCCAATTCCCCTTGAATTCTCATTGCTTCCAACATGTTCCGTTCATAAGTCTATAGTACTAGTATCGATTTGTTATCACAATCTTTAATGCTCTTGTATTATGCTGAAAATTCAATTATTTAATCACTATGACCCATGATTTCCATATTTAGTAAAAGTAGAATGGTAATGTAAGAAATTACGAAGAAAGGATGGATTTATCTGAAAAACAAATTGATCGCGTTATCTTTGGCTTCTGTTTTAAGCTTGTCACTTATTCCGGAAAGAAGTTTTGCCGAGCAGACCGCTCTGGAAAACCAGGCGATCATACCTGGCGCGCATAAAGTAACAGAACAATACTTTGACGGTGCCGGCAACAACTGGCTGACCACTAAAAATCCCCTCCAATATCAGCAGGCGACCCTTTACGGCAATATCGGGCTTGTCCCTTATCTTTGGGGAAATGCCGCTGAGAGAACCGGATGGCATCAAATGTACAAGCCTGCTTCTGTAACAGGGACTCAGGTAAATGGCCGTTTTGAAGATGCCCAGTTTGTCATAAGGGTTCCGGATCACTGGAATGGCCGGCTGGCAGTTTCGGGAATCCCCGCGACAAGGAATGAAACGTCGACTGATCTTCTTTTCAGCGATTATGTACTGGAAAAAGGATATGCTTTTGCTGCAATCGATAAAGGGACCCAGGGTGAGGCTGATTCGGCTGATCCATTGGCAAAAGTAAAAAATGCCTTAGCCGATGAGGATGATAGTGTAGCAGAATGGCATCAGCGGTTCCGCCAGGTTACGAAAGCCGCTCAGCAGTACTTAGCCATCCATCATTCAGATGGGCTGATCGATCCAGCAGACTCTTCTGATCCTGCGAGTGATTTAGTATCAGCAGAGCATAAGATTCCTACATATGCAATGGGAATTTCCAATGGCGGCTACGTCGTGCGTTATGCTCTTGAAAATGATGCACCGGAGAAAACCGGAGAACCGCGGCTTTTTGATGGAGGAGTTGACTGGGAAGGTGTTCTCTGGACGGAGAAAAAAGAAAACTTGATCAGTTCCCTGACCACTGTTGTGAATAATGCTGAGGAAGCTTTGTATGGCAGCGGCAAAGAACAGAAAAAAGCGGTTAAAGAGCTATACAAAGCGGGTTTGCCAAAAGGGTCGGAAAAACTTTGGGCCTACCATGATCAGGTATACTGGTTTGTCTCGCTGAATATCTATCGGGACCATTTCGATCCGGAAGCACCAGGCCGGACGGATTGGAGCAATTACCTGAACTTCGTTAATGGCATGAGAGACCGTTCCTATGATCATATTTTTGAAGATTATAAGTATGTGACCCGGCCGAAGGAAGTGAAAGAAAATATTAAGGAAGTGGCCAATACAGGTGATATAGATGTGCCGCTCATCTCTTTCACGGGATCACTGGACGCGCTGATTTTCCCGGAGATCCATGCAAAGGGATATCAAAAGCTGGTCAAGAAAGCCGGAAAGCAGGATCTGCACCGGATGTATACGATTGAGAACGGCAACCATGTAGACAGCCTTGTCTGGAACCCAGGCACCGATCCGGATCAAGAACTTCAGCCTCTGCTGCCTTATGCTCATCAATCATTTGACCTGCTGGTTGACTGGGTGGAAAACGGACATGCCGCCCCAGCGAGCAAGACGGTTGATGCACCGGAGAACCCGGTTAAGGTCATTGACTTGAAAACTGGGCAGGAACGGGATCCCCGTTAAAATAACCTATCAAATTGCTGCCCCAATTGTTATTGATTGGGGTTTTTGAGTGCTTTCGGGCACGGGTTCTGACTCTGGAGGACAAATTAGCGGTCGCTCTCAGCGAAGGTTACCCTCGGGTTCGGACACAAATTGGTGGTTTCACCTTCTCTCTGTCTGAAGTCCCCTGGGCTTCAGACTCAAAGTGGATAATTTCTGCTTTCTCTGTCTGAAGCTGCTCCAAGTTCAGACTCAAACTACATTATTTCTGCTCATTCGGTCCGAAGTTACCCCAGATAAATCCGCTCATCCCTCTCGGAACACCCCTATCATTTCAGCGAAGAACCTTCCGGCTGCCCGCCATCAGCCACATCACTACGGGAAGCAGTCCAAAGGAAACCACGGTAATCCCCGTCCAGCCTCCATTCTGCCATACCAGGCCGGCAAGCGTCCCTCCAGTTGCGACTCCAAGGTAATAGCTTACGAGATAGATGCTCGAGGCACCGGCTTTGTGATGGACGGCACGCTCATTTACAATAGCTGCCATGAGTGAATGCGCCACAAAGAACCCCAGACAGGTCAGGCATAGGCCTATTACAATTACCGATAAGGAGTGCACATTGGTAAACATGGTCCCACCTATTAAAATGACGGTTCCTGCCGAGACCAGTGTGGTTTGCCTGAAATAAGCAGACAGCCTTCCGCCCAGAATGGAGCCAACAATACCGAAGCTGTATGCCAGGTAGGTAAAAGAAATATTTTTTACAGAGAGATTAAAAGGGTCCTGTTCGAGATAAAAAGGCAGGTATGTCCATACTCCTGTAAACGAGAACTGGAGGAGGATTCCCATCGCAAATGCAGGGAAAAGCTTCGTATTTTTCAGATGTGATCCCATGCCTGTCAAGTCTTTTTGTACAGATCTTTTACTGGGCTTAAAATAATGAGATTTTGGCAGAGCCCTAAAATAAATGATGAACAGCAAAATGGAAAATCCAAATAAGAAGTAGACAGAAGTCTGCCAGCTGGCCATATCAGCAATGTATCCGACGAAGATGCGGCCGGCCATTCCGCCAATGGCATTGGCTGCAATATACATCGTAATGCCGAGACTGATGCCCCCCGGAGCCAGCTCCTCCCCTAAATACGCGATGGCAGCTGCAGGCAGGCCCGCTATACAAAAGCCCTGCAGGAAGCGAAGCACCAGAAAGGTTTCAAAATTAGGCGCGATCGGCAATAGCACCAGCGGAATAATGGTGCAGACAAGCGTGAAATTCATTATGGAAACCCGCCCGATTCGATCAGACAGAAATCCGAAGAATAGCAATCCGAAAATCATCGAAACTACAGCAGCAGACAATGATAAACCGGCTGCTGCAGATGTGATGTCAAATGAATTCGCCAGCAGCGGCATAATCGGCTGCACAAAGTATAAATTTGCGAATACTAAAATGGATGCACTCGTCATCGCAATCATAATTTTTTTGAAGCCTGCATCCTGCAGCGAATATTTATTTGATTCCTCTTGTTGAGCATTTACAGCATTCATTTCCCCACCCTGTTCCACTAAAGCGTTAAATCTATCATACCATTTTATTTAGAAGGAATCGAAAAACTCTGATTATTCATATCATATGATGTTCCTTCTGCTATTTTTGAAACAGCAGGCACCTTCATTCCAGCTGTCCTAAATGTTATAATAAAGGAATGTACTTTACAGGGCCGACTAATCCGTTTTACGGGAGCCTTTTTCTAAATAGATTCGACAAAATTCGGGTGGTGCCTGTCACCAATAAGGAGGTATAAACATGATTCCGGAGCGGTTTTTGGAGCCTTTGGAGTTTGCAGCGAATGAGCTGAAGGGGCTGCTGCGGGCTGAGAATGAGGAGGATGCACGCCTGGTGCAGAAGGGTCTGATGCTTTATCGGCAGGGGCTTGTGTATCAGCTTCGTTTTGAGGGTGATACGGTTTTGGCCACGGTTCAGGATGTAACTCCGGCAAAGGTTGAGCTGGACCTTGAATTCATTCACTTGAGTCAGTGTTCCTGCCCGGCCGAAGGTTTTTGCCGCCATCAGACCGCGGTCTTTCTGCAGCTTCTTTCCAAGGCCAGAAGTGTGTCCATGTGGATTGAAGAATGGCGGAAGCCGATCAAGGAAAAGCAGACCGCCAAGAATTGGGGGCTTCAAAAAGCGAAGGATCTTTTGAAATCCTCCGGCCAGATGAAGGCGGATTATGATCGCTGGACTTCTGCATTCGACGAAAGCTTTACCGAGCTGATGGAAAAACAGGGAGAACCCCGTCCTTATGTCCTGCCTGAGCTTTTCCATGTGTATCTGCGCCGCATGAAAGCGGGAGCGCCGGTGGAGCAGGAATGGAAGCTTCTTTATCTTTTGATCGGCTATGTTTTTTCTTTTAAAAAGCTGATGGCGCTGAGCAGGAAGTACGGCCATGGCGAGGAATTGATTGACCGCTATTACCGCCACCTCTATCAGTCCCTGATGGAAGATTCCTTAGAGATCATGAATAAATTGTCGGTGCACTCCCTCCCCTTCGCGTTCGATCAATTTATCGAGAAGCTGAAGGATGATTCCAGCGGACTGATCACCGGTTCTTTTGGGATGGAGTATGAACGAACCCATTTATACCGGCTGTTATGGACACATTTTTTCAAAAAGAAAGAGTGGCGTGAAGCGGAGATCGAGAAGCTGAAACCCTCCATAGAAGAGGAGCCTAACCTGCCGTTATTGGCTGGCTATGTGCATCTTCAGATTCTTGAACGCAATGATGAACAGGCACTTAGTGTTCTAAATGTGCCAAATATCTTAATGACACCTTATATGCTTTACTGGCTCGATTACTTTTCAGTCAATAAGGATTGGAATCGGATGGGCCCGTATGCAGAAGCATTTATCCATAAATTACGCGATTATCTGAAAGAAATTGATGACTATTACGCCTGCATGGATTTTACCCGGATGGCCATCAAGGCGATTTCTCCATATTGCCTGGAGAGCAGCAAAATGGATTTGTACGAGAAAGCCTTGATGGAGACGCTGCCGTACAGCTATAGTGACTATGAATATTTGCTTTTTGAAAAAGGCGAATTCATGAAATGGGCGGATCTGCAGGCGTTCATTGGCTTTGATCTTGATTCTCTTGGCAAGGACCGGATCAGGGAAATCAGCAAAAAGGAGCCCTCCATCCTCCTGCCGCTTTATCATCAGTCCATCACTGGCCATATCAATATGAAAAACAGAGATCATTACCGCGAGGCCGTCCGGAAAATGAAAAAGCTTCGCACGCTGTACAACAAGCTGAAACGCCAGGAAGACTGGCATCTTTTTCTTGAATTGCTGCTTGAAAAGACGAAACGTCTCCGCGCCTTTCAGGAAGAATGCAAAAGGGGTAAGCTAATCGATGCTTAAAACGAGATTTCTCCATGTGAAAGTGAAACCAATAAACAATGACCGCTACCTGATTTTTGCTGTTAATGAAGAGGGTCGCCTGCTTTCTCCGAAGGAATGGAAGCCTCTTCTTTTTAACCATCACAGGGAAAGCTTTTTCGGCACCATGCTTGAGGCTGCAGAGGCAGACGGGATCAAAGGGATTTCTGTAAGCGGATGGCAGCTTGTCACCCTGTTTGCGGCGGAGCAATTCAACCGTTTGATTGATTGGAGCTGGGATGAAACGGCCGAAATTCTGCTGGCCTCCTCTCATGCTCTTTATGATTCGATCGTGGACCAGGAATGGATGCCGGACTTTGCCGCCTGGGAACAGGATCAATTCCGCTGGGCATTGCCGGAAAGTGTGATCACCGAATTTGGCGCAAACTTTTGGGAGCAGACAGTAGAAGACTCTCCAGTCAGGGAATTTATCGGGGATTTATTTCACCGCTCCCTTGATGGCTATATGAATCAAAACCATGAAGCGAAAGCGCAGTTCGGTGAGAAGCTTGAAGCCTTGAGGAGTGAACACCTCTCACCGCGCGATCTTGCAGCTTATTTTGATGAACAAAGCTGGCAGGAATGGATCGGGGTCAAAGCAAATGATGCTCCTTTCTCGATCGGACTTAAGCTGGAAGAGCCCGGAGATATCGATACCAGCTGGGATTTGACGATATTTCTGCGCGGAAAAAAGAACCCTGATGTATTTGTCGATTACAAGGATTATTCGAATTATCCGCATGACTGGCATGATTATGAGGATTCAATTGAAAAAGAGATCCAGCGCTGGCTGGAGCTTTTCCCATGGCTTGAAGGCAAGCCCGGCGAGATATCGACTATGCTGACGGAAGATGAAGCCTGGACTTTTCTGACAGAGGCTAGCGAAACCATGCTGGCACTTGGCGTGGAAATCCTGCTTCCATCGTGGTGGCAGGCTATGAAGAACGCAAGCCTCAAGGTAAAAGCAAAAGTGAAAGGAACCGGCAGCCACCGTCCTTCGTTTGTCGGGCTGCAGTCGATGCTTGATTATGATTGGCGCTTCAGCATGAATGGCGTTGACTTAACAGAGGAAGAATTCCGGGGCATGGTAGAGGAAAAAAGACGGCTCGTCTACGTTCGCGGCCGCTGGATAAAGCTGGATCCCCATTTTGTCCGCCATATCCAGGATTTAATGAAGAAAGCAGAAAAAGAAGGTCTGCATGTCCGTGATTTGATCGAGCAGGAGCTTATGGCTGACGGGAGCCCGCAGGAAGATGAGCTGGATAATCCTAAAACATTTGCCCGGATTCAGATTGAGCTTAACCGCCAATGGAAACAGATGGTCAAGCAGCTCCGCGATATTAAAAACCTTCCGCTTGAAGAGGTCCCTGCAAGCTTCAAGGGAGATCTCCGCCCTTACCAGAAGCTCGGGATGAGCTGGCTGCTGTTTTTGCGCCGCTATGGTTTCGGTGCCGTTCTGGCAGATGATATGGGACTTGGAAAAACGATTCAGCTGATCTCCTATCTTCTAAAAGTTAAAAAAGATGAAGACAGCGGCCCATCTCTCATCGTGTGCCCTACATCTGTCCTCGGCAACTGGCAAAAGGAGATCGAGCGCTTTGCCCCTGACATGAGCGTATATCTCCATTACGGATCAAACCGCCTGAAGGGAGAAAGCTTTTCTGAAAAAGTAATGGAGTCTGATATTGTACTGACCTCCTACGGCCTAACCCATATGGATCTGGAGGATTTTGAAACAATCGAGTGGAGCTCCATTACGATTGATGAAGCCCAGAACATTAAAAATGCCCAGACAAAGCAGTCACGGGCTGTCCGAAAGTTAAAGGGCAAGCACCATATTGCTCTCACCGGTACGCCGATGGAAAACCGCTTGACCGAGCTCTGGTCCATTTTTGACTTTACGAACCACGGCTATCTCGGCAGTCTCGGGCAGTTCCAGAAGCGCTATGTTCTGCCAATTGAGAAGGATGACGACAAAAATAAAGTTAAGCAGCTGCAGGCCTATATCCGCCCCTTCCTGCTCCGCCGCACGAAAAAGGATGAGGATGTGGCCCTGAACCTGCCCGATAAGCTTGAACAGAAGGAATATTGCCCGCTGACTGCTGAGCAGGCTTCCCTATACGAACAGCTTGTCCAGGATACATTCGCACAGATCGAAAAGCTGTCAGGTTTTGAGCGCAAAGGCCTGATTCTGCAGTTATTAAGCCGCTTAAAGCAGCTGTGCAACCATCCGGCCCTTTATTTAAAAGAAGAGATGCCTAAGCTTGTCCTTGAGCGTTCTGTAAAGCTTGAAAAGTTAAGCGAACTTGTCGGCGCTGTTCATGAGCAGGGAGAAAGCTGCCTGATTTTCACCCAATATATCGAAATGGGGAACATGATCGCCCGCCTGCTGAAAAAACAATTCGGATTCGACGTGCCGTTTTTAAATGGCAGCGTGCCAAAGCAGGAACGGGATCATATGATCAGCCGTTTTCAAAATCACGAATTCCCTGTATTCCTGCTATCGCTAAAAGCGGGCGGAACCGGTTTGAATCTGACGGCAGCAAACCATGTTATCCATTATGACCGCTGGTGGAATCCGGCCGTTGAAAACCAGGCAACTGACCGAGCCTACCGGATTGGACAAAAACGCTTTGTTCATGTGCATAAAATGATTGCTACCGGCACACTCGAGGAAAAAATTGATGCTATGCTTGAAAAAAAGCAGTCCCTTAATGATCAGATCATTACAAGCGAGAACTGGATTACCGAGCTTTCAACAGATGAATTGCGGGATCTGGTCCACCTGACATAGAGCTGGTTCAGTCTTCAAGTCCTTGATATGCATAAAGGCTTGAAGGCTGTTCTTTTATTTTTGCATATTCCGGCTTATTAGGTTTTTGCGTCAGAAAAGTGACTTTACTGCCTTCCTTTATAATAAAACAGGATAGCAGCTGGTATGTAGGATTCTTGTTCCCGGCTTTAATTGCCACCTGGCTTAATAAGAAGTTAAACTTGTAGTGAAGAATTCTTTCCGTATCGTTGATCATAATTGAAGTTTGGCTTCTAAGAGGAATTCTTTGATAGGATTTGTTATTTTGGAGCTTAATGAGCTGAAGTGCATCAAAAAAGCTTGGCTGATGTTTGGTGTTTAAACTTTCATTTTCTGTTTGAAAATACAGGTACCCGGTTTCTTCTCCATTATCCACTAAATTGAACCTCCTTTTATTATTTTCAAAAAATATATTCGACGTATTCCGTGAAAATCCTCCCTGGTTCTTTTTACCCAAATCGCATAATTCTTCATTAGTGAATAATAATCACTTTATATCGTGTGACTTAGGTTCACAACCGGCCATTTCAGCTGCTATTCCCGCTAAGTTAAAAGAAAGAAAGCAAGTAAATGGCGGTGAATAGGATGTCTTTACCTGAAATACTGAAAAAGTTAAGAACAGATCGAAAGTGGACTCAGGATTTTGCTGCTGAAATGCTGAAAGTGGATCGCTCAACCATCAGCAAATACGAAACAGGCAAGGTCACCCCCACTTACCAAACCCTCGTCCAAATGGCAGAAGTATATAAAGTGGACAAAACCTTATTGACTGATGAATTGGAGAACCCGTCCTCCTACTCAGCGGACAAGTCCATTTTAAAAGAAAACCCGGATGATAAGGATATGGAGATGATCCGGGAAATCATAAGCCATTATCCAGACCTGAAAAAAGCCCTCCTGGACATATACACCTTTAACGAAAAGAAAAAAGCCCTCGCTGTGAGAGTGATTAGGAATAACATTCAGGCATTGAAGGAATTTTAAAGTATTCGACAATATCCGGGTGGTGCCTGTCACTATAAAATAACCCGGCACACGAGTACCGGGTTCCAATTTGGGGAAGTTTTGGGGATGTATTTGATTTTCTATATGGAAGGAATATGTGTGGACAGCTGGATGGGGATGCTGTCAGTTCATGATGGAGAAGCGTTTAGGTGTTGGCCGCTCTTGTGTATGGCTGTTTTGCATGACTGTTTCACGGATGAGCGATTCAAGCTGGAGGACTCGTTTGTTCAGATCATCGACTCTCTGGTTTGATTTTCCGAGCATCTTGATGAGGCTTTCGAGCATATATTCCAATGCCTTTTCTCTTTCAGACACTTCATTCAAAACGGAAGCTCCTCCTTGGTCACGGTCACCGGCATTTCCTCAGTCTTCTTCTTGTCAAGAAAGCGGACGGTTTCCGCTACCACCTCTGTTACATAAATCCGTTTCTTTTCCTGATTATCATAATGCCGCGTCTGAATTCTTCCAGTTATCCCAATCAGGGTGCCTTTCCGGCAATACTGCGATGTGTTTTCCGCCGTTTTTTTCCATAATGTGCACTGCACAAAATCCGCATCGATATCACCCTTCTGGTTGCGGTACTGGCGGTTTACTGCCAGCGTCACATTCGTCACCGGGATCCCTTCCTGTGTCCTTTTCAGCTCAGGATCCCTTGTCAGCCTTCCCACCAGGGTCACTTGATTGATCATGGTTTTCATCTCCTCTCTTTGATAGCCTTATCATAGCCGGAACTTCTCCACTGTGTAAAAAAGCCAAAATGTGTTTTTCACAGTGCTTTTTCGGCAAAAACACCCCTAAAATTCAATTTTCGGCTCTTTTTCAGCAAAAAACAGTCTCGAAAATACGATTTTCAACATTAGAAAAAAGAAAATTCGACAAACCGTCAAATTCGCTTTCAGTTTGGGCTGTGTTATAATTTTTTATAGACAACTTATTTTAGAGATGGAGGTAAGCTATGAAAACATTTAAACTTGTTTCTCTGCAATTGGTGGAAGAAAATGGCCTGATTGATATTGAACTGGATGATGGATTGATTATCAATAAAGAAGACGAAAAGAGCAACTGGCTTTTGGAGGCATTTATTGATAAATCCTATCTTGAGTACTTCAAAAAGCGCGCTGATAATAAGGACGAGCTGACCATCCAAGTTGTTATTACCAAAAAAGAAAACGATCCAGCCGCATTCCAAACTAAAATTACCTCTATCAGCGAACTGGAAAACCATATCAGCATCCTTTTTGAGGGATCACTAAAAAGAACGAAAAATGATTACGCCGAATTGCTGCTTCAGGACCTATTGGACAAAGGCTACATCGGTGAAAGCCTGCTCGGCGAATTCAAGGAAAAAATGCAAAGCAAGCCGCGTCTGACTGCCGCTAAAAAAGAAAATAAAGAAACTCCCGCTCAGTCATGACGGGAGTTTTTCTTATAACTATTACTTATCCTTATTATCCTCATCCTGCATATCCATATTATCTTCCACAGCATCTTCGCCCGGCTCGTTGTTGTCTTCCATCATGTCGCCGTCATCATCTGTGTTGATGTCGTTGTCATCTGTGTTTTCATTCAGATCATTCGTCATATCGCCGTTGTTGCCATTTTCACCGTTCATACCGCCATCATTTACATCACCATTTTCTTCAGTGATTGTATCATCTTCCGGCGGCGGCTCCTGGTTGTCAGTAGCACAGCCTGCCAGTAGCATGGCGGAAAGTGCGGTTCCTCCAATAAGTGTCAAAAGCTTTTTATTCATCGTAAAAGCTCCTTTCATAAGGTGTATTGTTGACCTGCTGCATTGGTCTTCCTTTATATTTCCCAAAAACCGAAACAACTTGCATATTTTTTTACAGAAAAAATCCCGCACGCACAGTACGGGATTTCTTATATCATTATCTTTCAATCGCAAACATAATTTCGGCTTCCATCGCGACTTCGCCATCAACGGTTGCACGGGCTTTGCCTTTTCCGATTCCTCTGCGGACGGAGAGTAGTTCGACCTCCATGATGAGTGTATCGCCTGGCCTCACCTGGCGTTTCCAGCGGCATTTCTCCACACCGGCAAAAAAGGCGAGTTTTCCTTTATATTCATCCAGTGACAGCAGTGCCACAGCACCTGTCTGCGCACAGGCTTCAAGCGTCAGGCATCCCGGGAATACATTGTAATTAGGGAAATGCCCATTAAACACTTCCTCGTTGGCACTTACATTTTTTTTGCCGACAGCTCTTTTTCCAGGCTCAAGCTCTTCAATGGAATCCACGAACAGGAATGGATATCGGTGAGGGATTATTTCTTTGATTTCTTCTACATTTAATTTCATATGTATCGCTCCCCATGCATTTTTTAGTACCAGATACTAATAGCTTATATTTATTTTACTAAAAAAATGATGATACGCAAAGTGCCAACAAAAAAAGAAGGGTTTGCCGCCCTCCTTTTCATTTCTATTCTTTTTCCACCAGTTCAACAATATGCATCCAGGTGGACTTTGAAAAAATATCCTTTACTTCGCCGCCGCCAATGACACCATACCCGACCGCGGCTCCTGCCGTTACGCTCAGGAAAATTAAAAGCAAGACAATAATAATCCGAAGCCAGATCGGAATGAGACGGATGCGAACCCGCCCTTTACGCGGTGACTCATCTTTGCTGCGTTCTTTTTTCAATTGTTCACGCGTCTTGACTGCTTCTTGATTACTGTTGTTTACTGACATTTTATTTCCCCTTTTATCTAACGTATTCCGTTGACCAGTCCCATCATTTGATCAGCCATGGAGACGGATCTGGACTGAAACTGATATGCCCGCTGGAGGTTGATCAATTCTGTCATTTCCTTGGACAAATCCACATTGGACTGTTCCAGAGAACCCTGGGCCATTCCAATCTGTCCGCGGAGCGCACCGTTCAGCTCTGTAAAAATCCCCTCGCCGTCTATTCCATCTGGCAGACCAAGAAGATTATCGCCTTTTTGCTCCAGGAATTGAGGCTTGTTGATCTGAACCACTCCAAGATTGAATTCCTGGATATTCCCATTAGCGGATTCAGCCAAAAAACTTCCTGTTTCAGTCACTTTAAAATTATTCGCCTGTCCATTTATTATAATCGAATTATTATTTTCATCAAGAACCGGTAGTCCGTCAGCTGTCACAAGCATGGTCTCATTATCTGAAACCGGTGTTAAATAAAATGCGCCTGCTCTGGTAAAACGCACTGCTGCTCCGTCCTCCGTCTGCTCCAGGACACGGAAATACTGGCCTTCCTTTGTGAAAGCAAAGTCAAGCGGACGGTCTGTTGCCTTTAATGAACCCTGCTTCATGACGATTTGGGACTGCGCCAGCTTTGCGCCCACGCCCTGCCTGATGCCTGCCGGTGTCAGTCTTCCTGCCTCGGCAGCCGGATTCCGCTGATTATTGAACTGCTGAAAAAGCAAATCAGTAAAATTGGCTTCCCGTCTTTTAAAGCCCGCTGTATCAATGTTGGCCACATTATTGCTGACAATATCCATCTGCTTTTGCAGCTGGGCGAGAGTATTTGTTGCTGTGATCATAGTTCGATTCATTGTTTTTCCCCCTTAGCGGGTATGCCGATGGACATTACCCGATCCGCCCGATTTCATTTGCGGCTTTCTCCATACTGCGATCATATGCCTGCAGAACCTTTTGATTTGCTTCAAAAGAGCGATAGGCTGCCATCATATCCGTCATTGTACGGGAAGCATCCACATTGGAACGCTCCAAAAAACCCTGCTGCAGCTTGAATTGGACATTTTGTGCATTATAGGCATTTTCGAGGACACTCTCTTCTGTCGCTGCAAAAAGGCCATCCCCTTCTTTTCGCAGGCTTTCGGGATTTTGGGCAAAAGTGATGCCGAGTCTGGCTGTTTCACCCGCTTCACCGGTAATCACACCATCTTCACTTACTGTAAAACGGTCACTGGAGAGCTGAATCCGCTCACCCGCATCATCTAAAATATATAATCCGCTTGCTGTCGTTAAATAGCCCCCGGCATCGATGGTAAAATTGCCATTCCTCGTATAGCGCGGTTCGCCATCGTTTCCAGCTGCGGTATAAAAGACAGTCCCTCTTAAGCCTGTATCCGGATTCACCGGCAAATTAAGATCGAGCAATGCCAGGTCTGTCCCGAGGCCTGTTTCCTTCATATCTCCCTGCATGAAGGACGGAAGTGTCTCCTGCATATAAACCCCCGTAGTCAGTCTGCCGACTTCATTATTAAAAGGAAGGTTCAGTCCATTTTCAGTCGGCACGGTCTGCCGGCCAATTTGCTGCAGAAGCATCTCCGGAAAAGCCCTCAGGCTCGTCTGGTCTGCTTTAAAGCCGGGTGTATTGGCATTCGCCATATTATTTGTCAGTACTTCCGTTCTCCGCTGCTGTGCAAGCATTCCGGAAGCAGCTGTGTAGAAACCTCTAAACATCTGTTTCACCTCTACTTATTCCGAACAATATATTCTAGCTCTATTATAAGAAACTTTCCGACAATAAACATTAAAAATTTGAAGAATTTAGTCAGATTTTGCAAAAAGCTGTACCTTACTTTCATCGGCCGAAATGGAAAAATGTTTACAAACAAATTCTTTCGTATGACCCTAATAGAAAAACCCGCCAAAGTGGCAGGTCCCTAAGTTATACAAGCTTCTTTTTCGGAAGCTTGTCAATATTATCAAGCATGATGCCAGTTCCAACAGCTACGCAATCCATCGGATTCTCTGCTATTAAAACAGGGACTTTCAGCTCTTCAGCCAGAAGCTGGTCGATTCCGTGAAGAAGTGCGCCGCCTCCTGTTAAAATTACCCCGCGGTCAATGATGTCTGCAGACAATTCAGGCGGTGTGCGTTCCAGTACGCTTTTAGCAGCCTGGACGATGACTTCAACGGATTCTGCCAAAGCCCCTTGAACTTCCTCGGAACGAACTGTAATGGTTCTTGGAAGACCTGATACCATGTCGCGGCCGCGAATTTCCATTTCTTCGTTTTTGCCGCCAGGGAATACAGTCCCAATCGTTACTTTAATGTTTTCAGCTGTTCTTTCACCGATTAAAAGCTTGTACTCTTTTTTGATGTATTGAAGAATTTCGTTGTCAAATTTATCTCCGGCCATCTTTATGGATGAAGACGTCACAATGTCTCCCATGGATAAAACCGCGACATCTGTTGTACCTCCGCCGATGTCGACGACCATGTTGCCGCTCGGCTGGAAGATGTCCATGCCTGCTCCGATGGCTGCAACCTTTGGCTCTTCTTCAAGATAAATCTTTTTGCCTCCGCTTTTTTCAGCGGCTTCCCTGATTGCTTTCTGTTCAACACCTGTTACATTTGTCGGGCAGCAGATCAGAATGCGCGGCTTTGATAAGAAGCCTTTAACATTCAATTTGTTGATAAAATGCTTCAGCATCGCTTCTGTTACATCAAAGTCGGCAATAACCCCATCTTTTAGCGGGCGGATTGCCACGATGTTCCCCGGCGTACGGCCGACCATGCGGCGTGCCTCTTCTCCTACGGCCAGCACCTTGTTTGTATTTCGGTCAATTGCCACTACCGATGGTTCATTAAGCACAATACCGCGGCCTTTAACGTGGATTAGCACGTTGGCTGTTCCTAAATCAATCCCAATATCCCTAGCAAACATTTCTTTTTTCCTCCTTGCAACATGGCCAGCTTCTGTCCGCACCTTTGAAGGCTCTCTCTATTTAGGCATTCTTAAAGCGAACTTCGCTTATAAATTTTTTAGTTAGATGATCAAATCATTATTCGCAACAGCAGTTCAAGCCACGCAAAAAAATCAGTTCTTTAATAAAAGAAATGATTTTGCCCGGCGTCTCTTTAGGAGTCCTAGTCTTTACGAACCAAGTTTCTATCCTAATTTTATATTTTAACACATTCCTTGTGAAAGCAGTAACATTTTGACAGATTTTGTGAGACTTTTTGAGGGTTTTTGTCGAAATGGGGAAAAGGATGCAGGCGACTTAAGAAGGGGCTTAAATCCATAGAGCAAAGCCTGGGTTCAGGCTATGGAAACAGCTTATGAGCTTTTAGCCCCCGGAGCCGCAATTGAGGTTCATGTACAGCTTTGAAAATTAGCCGTGACTGTGTTTAAAATGGCAGTCTTTAACCTTTGACACCCTTATCGGCGCCATTTGTTTCTTTTCATTTAACTGGCTCTTCTTCCATTTCTTCTTTCTTATACTTCATTTTAGTGGCTTCACCGCCGCGCAGATGGCGGATCGATTTATGATAATCCAGGATTTCCTTTACTTCGTTTGCCAGTTCAGGATTGATTTCAGGCAGTCTTTCCGTCAAGTCTTTATGGACTGTACTTTTGGATACGCCAAACTCCTTCGCAATTACGCGAACCGTTTTTTTCGTCTCCACGATATACTTTCCAATCTTGATAGTTCTCTCTTTGATGTAATCGTGCACACCACTCGCCCTCCCCAATTTGGATGTGAGAAGTGTGAAATGAGACTCGCTTTCTGTCTGGTTTTTAACTGTATTCCGCATGGATTCCTGATTAATTGAAGTTAATCGTACATGCGCCTGAAAGCTTGCTTTCAGTTTGCGATAATTAAACATGTCCTCAACATATTCATTAGTTTAATAAAACGATCCCTCACCTCATACATTCTCTTTGTAAGGTTTGTAACAGTTTATTAGCTTGGTTGAGGGAATATGCACGAAAAACGCAATAAGGACAAGGTTTTGTGTAAATTTTTTGAATATAGGACATCTGAAAGTCAATATAAGAAATGTTTTCAAAAAATCCTTTGGGGTAATTGAAAATTAAGCAGTCTTTAGACCGGCGGCAACTTTCCTAATTTCTATAGTTCCACGGATAATATTCAGGACTTTTCCCGCAGATTCGACAAAATCCCCCATTGCCGGTTAATTCACTTAGAAGACAACAAACCATTTCATCAGCATCAGGTAATTGCATATATCTAGGAATTACAGAGCGAATTGAACTATATGGATTTTCGGAAACAAGGGAAAAGAGCCAGGAACTCCTCCCTATTGTGAAGCGGATCATTATCCCGTACTATTTTTTTCGGTAAACAATTCATTTAATTGGTTTTAAAACCATAATATTCCAAAGAATAGGATGAATATAAAATGCAAACTCGCAAGGAAAGAATTCAAAATGATAAAAGAAAGAAGATGAAAGCTAGAGGAATGACCGCAGCCAGCACCGTTTTTGCGGCAGTAATTGCGTCAGCCGGTTTTAGCACTTCAGCAAAAGAAACTCATGCTTTGACAGGATTCTATAAAGTGAAGCAGGGAGATACTTTATATAAAATCTCCATGGAACATGATATGACTGTTAAAGAATTGAAAGCGGTTAACCGGCTTAAGTCTGACACAATCCATCCAGGGCAGACATTGGAGGTTAGGACTGAGCGACATACAGAAGAACCCTTCAATAATGAAACAGCTATTTATACCGTGGTGCCGGGCGACACACTTTGGGGAATCGCAAAGCGCTACCGTATGAATGTCAATGAGTTGAAAACATTGAACAAGTTAAAAAGGGACATGGTCCTCATCAATCAAAAATTAATCATTAAAGGGGATATTTCCAGAACAAAGGCAGTCATCACCGGTGCTGCCGACAATTTTACTGTGGAATTTAAAAACGGGGATGATTATTTCACATTAAAGGTACCGTATGGGACAGCAACATCTTATCAGAACATGTCAGGAAAAGAAATCCTTGTGGTTTACAAGGACGATGCTCTGATCAATATTCAATAAAGGGATGGAAAGCCGGATTCAGCCGGCTTTTCCTCGTTAAACCATATCACCCACCCGCTCATCAACATTCCAACCACATATGTCTGACGCTTAATAATGCAGTGATCTCATTTGACTGTCAGTTGCTTTAATCAACTCCCCCCAGGTTTTATGGCCTCTCTGCTGTAATTGAAAAAGCAGCTCAACAAACAGGTAAGCGGTCGTTAAAGCATCCCCCGCTGCACGATGGCGGTCATATATGCGGGTGCCGAATGCCATGGCATACCTTTCAAGGTCACGCATATCGTAAGACGGAGCAATAAATCCAATCAGATCCAGCGTGTCAATGGTCAGGAAATTTTTTAATGCAAGCTTTGCGCGCTTACATTCACTCTTTATAGCCAAAGCATCGAAGCTTACATAATGCCCAATCAGGCATACTGCCTCCCTCGATTCGACATACTCAAAAAAGCTCTGAATAGCTTCCAAGGCCTGCGGGGCATCTTTTACCAGCTCATCGGAAATAGAGGTTAATTCTTTTATTTCCCGAGAAATTTGTCGTTTTGGGTTAACATATGTCTGAAAAAGGTCCTTTTCCTGCACTTGAAATCCTTTTACCGGAACGGCGCCAATCTCAATGATCCGGTCTGCCGCAGAAACCTGAAATCCTGTTGTTTCCGTATCAAAAACAATAAAATTCAGATCTTCAAGGGGAGTGGATAATGGAATAGTTTCATATCTTAACGAACATGTCACATTTTTTCTGAGAAAAAACATACCAGCCTCCTTTTAAAGCTATAATGAGAATCTTGCAATTGCCAGGCTCTGAAGCTCTTTTAATGTCTTTAAGCTTAGAATCAATTCTTCTTTTTCACGGGTAGACATTCTGGAAAATGAGACAACGGAAGATGGAGCGGCACCGTTTTTTTTCTGCTGCCAGCGCTGGGTGACATACAGCGTCAGTATAGTGCTTACAGACCCTCTCAAATCGTGTGCAAACTCCTTTGAGAATACCTGCCTTTCCTGCAGGAAATCTATTTTTTCAAGTGGTGTCCCTGATAGTTTCCCATGCATGAGTGACAGTATCTGCAGGCTATGGTGATAGGGAAATAAAACTTCTTTTTTCATATCCATGCTCTTGCGCTGCAGCTTAAATAAGGACCGGAGCGGCTGATCCAGCGTAGGAATGGGATGTTCCCTTTCAAGGTGTGCCAGCCGGTATAAAAAAATTCTGGACCTTTTCATATGCTCCCGAGCCAGTGCTTCAAATTTTGCATGCAGCCCTTCACTTCCCGCAATGAGCCGATAGGAGAAAAAGTTTTGCGCTAACAATAAATTGTCATTAGTGGATTGAAGCATCCAGGTTCGCAGCCGCTCCTCCCATACCGACAGTGAACCCCGCCATTTCTCCTCACTGCACATCATGAGCCCTTTGCACCGTGCATAACCGGCACTCTCCATGTTAGAAGTGATCCTTTTTCCCAGCTCTTCAAAAAAATCGCCAGCTTCCTCCGATTGGCTTTCATAAACCAGGAAATGGTCCTGATCTGTGAGCATGAACTGTTCTCCACGGCCGCTTGCGCCCATGTGATAGAAAGCAAATTCGCATGGCTGCTGCAGCCCTTTTTCCCTCAGTTCAGAAATAGATAGTTCTATAATTCTGCCGCTCATGCGATCGTATAGCTTTGTAATGATCTCAAGCGTTTTTAAAATAGGAACACGATCTCTTATTAAAGAATCAATTATCTCATAGATGCCGGTTTTTATTTGCGGAAGGCTGTCACGATCGGCTTTTTCGATACTTTGAACCGTCTTTATCACATTCTCATTTTTCTTTCTCAGCAAATCTGATAGTGTCACAATCCCTGCGATCTTTGAATCTTCCATTACAGGCAGGTGTTTGATTCCCTTGAACAGAATCAGTGAAAGGGCCTCATAATAATAAGCTGTCCTTGATACCGTGACTGGACCCGCTGTCATAATGGTGCTTGCTGGAGCCGTAATATCTGCCCCTTCAGCAGCAACCCATTCCACAATATCTCTTTCCGTAATAATTCCTTTTAAGCTATCCTTTTCTGTTACGAGGACCGAACTAATCTTTCTTTTTAGCATGAGCCGGGCAGCTTCCTGGATGGTTGCAGCCGGGCTGACTGCGGCTGGCTCACTGCTCATGACATCCTGAACCCTGATCATGAATGCATCATTTTCCCCATAATCTGTCGCAAGCTTGACCTGTTCTGCAAGTGATGTGTATACATCCTTCAATCTGACGGATACCTGAGTCAGCAGGTAATCATGAACTGCAGGATCATCCCATCTTTTTCTCACCACTTCAAACGGAATGAGCATCGCTCTAACCTCACTGGACGCTTTGACTTCGACCAGTTCTTTAGTGATCTGTTTGGAAACACCCAGGAAATCGGCTAGGCTGGAAAATCCAATCAGCTCTCCTGTTTGGACTACTTCAAGCACTTCCTCCCTCCCGCTGTGGTCGTTTTTCACGAATACCTCTGAAAGACCTTCTAAAAGGAGCAGAAGGCCTTCACGCGGTTTATTTTTTTTCAGGATCATGTCATTTTTGTTATAGTGGCGTACTTCGCACATGGACAGAAGTGAAAGGGCTGTGTCAGATTCCACCTCATGAAAAAAGGGGTGGAACCGCACAGCCTCCAGATTGTATAGGTTATACAGATTTTGATCCATCATCGTTCATCCATACTTCACCATCTTTATATACCATTTGCTCCGGATAGCGAAGATCCATAACTTCCTCCTGGATTTTTTGCGAAGGAGCAGCTGTCATTAAAGAAACAATGATATTAGCTGCAAATGCAGCTGTGGCACCAAACACGCCGGCACCTGTATCAATGATTCCCAGGATTGTAAATCCTCCATATTTAGCTGCAAAGATGTACGCCAACGTCACACCTAACCCGACCAGCAGGCCGGCAATAACTCCCTGGGAGTTTGAACGCTTCCACCAGACACCCAGAACGAGCGCCGGGAAGAATGTCCCTGTCGCTAGCGCAAATGCCCAGGCAACAATTTGCGTAATAGCTCCTGGCGGGTTAAGCGCGATTACGCCGGCCAGAAGAGTGGCGATGACAATGGACCAGCGGGCAACAGAAAGACGAGTTTTTTCCGTTGAATCCGGTTTTAGCACCCGGTAAAAAATATCGTGAGCAAATGCGGAAGAAATCGCAATCATCAAACCTCCGGCCGTTGATAACGCAGCAGCCATTGCCCCTGCTGCCACCAGGCCGATAACAAACATGCCAAGGTTGGCAATCTCCGGGGTCGCCATAACGACAATATCATTCGAGATAATGAGTTCCTTCCATTGAAGAACTCCGTCGCCATTGCCATCCGCTACCTGGAGCTTGCCTGTGTCAACCCATGTCTTCGTCCAGGCAGGCAGCTCCGTAATTTTGCTGCCGGCAACCTGCGTCATTAAAATGAAACGGGAGAATGCTGCGTATGCAGGTGCAGAAAGATAAAGCAAGCCGATGAACAGCAATGCCCATGCTCCTGACCAGCGCGCTGCCTTCATCGTTGACACTGTATAGAAACGGACAATTACGTGCGGAAGTCCTGCTGTACCAGCCATCAGTGTAAACATAAGTGCAAGGAACTGCCACTTCGTTCCATTGGTAAATGGCGCAAAGTATTCAGAGATTCCCAATTCGCGGTCGAGCTCACCCATTTTTCCGACAAGTTCACCGTAGGAAATCCATGGCATAGGGTTTCCTGTTAATTGCAGTGCCATGAAAATGACAGGAATTAAGTAAGCGATAATCAAAATGACATACTGAGCAACCTGAGTCCAGGTAATCCCCTTCATGCCTCCGAATGCTGCATAAAAGGCAATGAGAACGACACCAATCATGGTTCCAAGCTTTGCATCAATTTCAAACAGGCGGCCGATTACCACTCCTGAACCGGAAAGCTGGCCAATCGAATAGGTGAAGCTGATGATGATTGTACAAAGGGCTGCAATCACCCGTGCTGTGTGGCTGTCAAACCGGTCACCGATGAATTCCGGAACCGTGTAGCGGCCGTATTTTCGCAGCTGTGGTGCCAGCAGGAAGGTTAAGAGCAGGTATCCTCCCGTCCAGCCCATAATATAGGCAAGACCGTCATAGCCCAGAAGCATGATCGTTCCTGCCATCCCGATAAAGGAAGCGGCACTCATCCAGTCAGCACCAATTGCCATTCCATTGAAGATCGGCGGCACTCCGCGGCCGGCAACATAGAACTCAGAAGTTTCTTTGGCCTTATTGTAAATAGCTATGCCAATATACAAAGCAAATGTAGCTAAAATGATAGATAATGAGACCAAAAACTGTGTATCCAAGAACATCCCCCTTTTTTTCGATCGATTTTTTTATGACGCCCCTTTTATCTCTCTGTATAGCGGAAGCTTAAAAACAGCCGCTCATTCTTCGTTAATTAATGATCAAGAACTTTCCCTGAACTGATTTGTTCATTTTTGTTTTCATCAATACCATATTTCCGGTCAATCGCATCTCCCATTTTTGCATTAACAAACAGCAGAATGATAAACGTCAGTACAGCCCCCTGTGCGCCCATAAAGTAATGGAATGGGAATCCGTTAATAGTAATATCGCTCAATGGTTCTGCAAAAAAGACCACTCCAAAAGAGGCAAGAAAGCCAATAGCAAAATAAATGATCATATTCCGAGTCTTTTCGCGGAAATAACTGTCCGCTACTTTTTTATCGATTTTCTTCAAAACTCCACCCCCGGTAAAAATGATAATCAAATTTTGATGAACAGATTTTATTGGCCCGGAATCACTCCTTAATTCTGATATGTGCAGCTGAATCGCTGCTATTTTACCGGATCCATTATCCGGACAAAACCATTACCTTAAACTGAAAATAAATTTGACTGTATCCATGAAAGGTGCGGGAACAAGAATGATTTGAACGAGGAAGTAAGCAAAGATTGATAGAAATGGGACTGCCAGGAAGATTGGCCTTTTCTTCCTTAGAGCAAGAAAGAGACATATCCCTGTAATGATCATCATGGACAGTAACGGAAGCAATTTGGTTTCCCCCTTTTTAGAAAGCGCTGTCATTTCTCCGCTTTCCGTTTATGTTTCAAGATGGGCAATTAATTCGTTTTCTGATTTCATTTAATTTTAAGAAAATTCATACTTCATTATGTACAAAAATCATTTCCAGGTCAAGTACATGCTGGGAAAATCTATAAATTTTTTTGAAGAATTTAGTCAATTCCTTAATATATAAGGGTTTTAGTCAGCAAAATTGGATGGAGGAAACTTTAGGGCATTAGAGGAAAACACTATAGTAATAATGAAAACTGCCAGAAAAAAAGAGCCTATCCGGCTCCTTTAGTCCAATTCTTTTATGATCAGCGTAATTGCCTCCTGCAGATCTGCATCTGA
Source organism: Cytobacillus firmus DS1 (assembly GCF_000565285.1). Lineage (GTDB taxonomy): Bacteria > Bacillota > Bacilli > Bacillales > Cytobacillaceae > Cytobacillus > Cytobacillus firmus_A. The sequence continues at coordinate 108,929 of NZ_APVL01000003.1, forward strand.
CCAGCTTGCCATGCCTTTTTTACTGGCAGCCGCCAGTGCATGGGATGCAGGTATGTGCACAAAACCAGCCGGTAATTCAGTGTTTGTCGATTTTAGCAGGTGAAGCACGGAATACATAACATTGTTGCATAGATAAGTCCCCGCTGTGTTTGAGATTGCTGCAGGATATCCCGCTTCCTTAAGTCTATTAACCATCCGCCGGATCGGCAGGGTGGAGAAATAGCCATCGGGACCATTTTCTTCTATCAATTTGTCTTCAGGTGCGACTCCGCTATTATCCGGCTCGCCATCCTGGCAATTGATCGCGATTCTCTCAGGAGTGATGGCTGTCCGTCCGGCAGCCAACCCGAGAGAAATCACTGCGTCCGGCCTTTTCCCGGCTACTTCCTTTACTATTTTCTTTGGTGCAAGATTAAAATCAACCGGCAGCAGATGCCCTATGATTTCATAGTTTCCAACCGTTTTGCCATCTAATGCATTCACAATCTTTTCCGTCGGATTAATTGGAAAATCAAGAAAAGGTTCAAATCCGGTTAACAGCAGCTTCTTCATGTCTTCTCCCCCTGCATAACACTTCGTTTTTCGAAATATTATACAGGATAATGACGGAATTGTCGAAAAAATAGTGATTCGACAAAATTCGGGTGGTGCCTGTCACCAAAAAAGAGCCTGCCATTTCGGCAGACTCTCTATGATTATGCGTCAGTTGATTCAGTTGCAGTGTCTTCTTCAATCTGGTCGTCAGTTTGACCTTCATCTTCAGAAGATCCAGCTGGGTCTTCTTCTGTATCAGCAGACTCGTCTTCTTCTGTATTTCCGGCATTTTCATCTTCAGCACCAGATTCTTCAGAAGAACCTTCGCCTTCACTTGCACCGGACTCTTCAGCGGACTTGTCCTCAGAAGGAGCTGTTTCATCGTTTTCTTCAGTTGCACCGCTGTTTTCTTCAGCATCTGCTTTGTCAGCTGTGTCCAGCTCCTGTAAAGAGCTTAACGGTTTATTGAAGAAATCAAGCGGATTGACCGGCGTTCCATCTTTGCGGATTTCAAAGTGTACATGTACGCCTGCTTCTTCATTAAACAAGCTTTCGCCTGCCTTTGCAAGGACATCACCTTGTTCTACCTCGTCGCCAACCTCAACATTCATCTCTGTAACAGATTGATATTGTGTTACAATTCCTTTGTCATGCTCAACTTCAATGACATTGCCCAACAGTGAATCTTCTTCTACCTTGGTAATTTTTCCGCTTAATGCAGCAAGGACATCAAATGTTTCCCCATCCTTAGTGGCAATATCAATACCTGTGTTCGGATGGTATGTGTTATTGTAAAATACTAGAGCAGCTTCCTGTTCTTCAGCCTTGCCGTCATAGTCGTAGAATTGTTTTTGAATGACAGCTGAGTCTGGGTCTTTGACAGGCATTACGAAGTTTTCCATTGCCCGGTTAACTTCCAATGCTGGCTCGTCGTACTTTTTGCCGGTAATATCAGTGGCTTCATAATCATAGCTGTCAGTATCTGTAGCGTTGTCGCTAGTCTGGTACCAAAGTACACCGGTTAGAATGATTGCTGCACTTGCAATGTAGATTGCTGGGAATGCCCACCGCTTTTTCATAAAGCGTTTAAAGCTGGAATCTTGAGAAGATCGTTTCTTTTCTTCCTCTCTCATTTATCATCACCTCAGCAATCAGTCTGAACAGATTGAGAGGATTATATACATTTCTCAAAAAAAATTTTTTGGTCTTATTTTTCGACAAACGTTTTTGGATTATGCATGATCTGAGAAAAAATTTTTAAAAGGAGTTACTGAATGATGGTTAAGTGGTTACTACGTGTACTGCCATTCCTGTATATGGCGCTAATTTGGGGCCTGTCCAGCATGCCTGCTGATGCTGTGGTGGAGCTGCCTGATTTGGCGGTGGACCGGTTTATAAAAGAATCTATGCATCTGATTGAGTTTGGTATTTTATATGTTCTTCTGGTTCTGGCAGCGCTGACTGCAGGTAAGCTGACGCCGGGAGTGAATATTCTTTTGGCTAGTTTTGCGTGCTTCTACGGAATCCTCGATGAGATCCACCAATCATTTGTACCGTACCGGTCTGCAACTGTGATTGACGCTGTTAAGGATATTACCGGTGTGGCGGTGTGCTGGTATTTTATCAGCAGGGCTCTTTTTTATGGGCGATTTAAACGGCTTGGAGATTCCTTGTTATTATTAAGGCGTCTTTGAATTGTGCCCGTTGATTTCCGCTGCGGGCACTTGCTTTCCGCGGGGAGGAACAGAGCTCTCGGCTTCGCTTGTGAGGTCTCCCGCTCCCTCTCCTCCCGCAGGACATTGTATATGCTTCCTCGAATGAACACCGCACGAAGGAAATGCGTTAGCATTTTCGAGGATCAAGTGCCCTCCGCTCCAAATCAACTCAGTAGATCATACCAGCCAAAACATACAGAAAGAGCTGATTCCAACAATCAGCTCTTTCATTTATTTTTTAGCCGTTACTTTCGTCAGCAATTGGTCAGACGCTGCAATTTCCACCCCTTTATAATAGTGGGCAACGATTTCTTTGTAGCTTTTTCCTTCAGCTGCCATGCCATTTGCGCCGTATTGGCTCATACCGACCCCATGGCCGTAGCCCTGGGTGTTGATAATGATGTTGTCACCTTTGCGTTCCCAGGTAAAGTCTGTTGATTTAAGGCCCAGTTTCTCTCTGATGTCTTTTCCGCTGACTACTTTCCCGTTAATATCCACTTTTGAAACCCTCTGGCCGGCTGTTCGCTCAGTCACTGTGCCGATGGTGCTGTCATTTGGAAGCTTTACACCCAATTTCCTTTCAAAATCCTGAACAGTGAATACCTCTCTGCCGTTAAACTTAGGAGACTGAAGGTCCCATTTGCTTTCTACACTTTTTAAATAAGGAACGGAATTTGGCCAGATGGCTTCGGAATTTTCGGTAAAGCCATTGCTTGTTGAAAAGAAGGAGGCTGTTATCGGTGAGCCGTCAAAGGTGAGAATCTGGCCTCTTGTTGAGTTCACTGCCTCTTTAACCTTTTGAATTTTCCATTTGTAATCAGGTCCCCAAATTTGCTTAAGTTCACTTTCACTTTTATAAACCTGGTGGGTTACGGTATCATACACTAATGCCCCTTCAGGAAGTTCCACGCTATCTTTGTTCATCATTTGTTTCACAATAAATGTTCTTGCTGCCAATGCCTGCGCCTTTAAAGCTTCTTCTTCAAATTCGGCCGGCATTTCCGATGCTACCACTCCGACAATATAATCTTCAAGCGGTACCGTCTCCAGCTTTTTCTGTGCAAGGCGGTAGACCCCTACCTCTATGGCTGGCCCTTGAGGAATTTCTGCCGCCGTCTCTTTCTTGGCATCAGTCTTGAGCTCCTCACCAAGCTTTCCGCTGACATTTCCTTCTGTAAAAGGAATTACAAGCAGGGAAGGAACGATGAGCGTGACGGCAAACAACAGTGCGGCTAGTACGATGAAAGGTTTGAATTTTGTCATGTTTTAAGCCTCCATAGCAAATAAATAATTCGAACTCAATTCATGTTTATGGCTATGGACAAGCTAATATGACAACTTAATGAACAGGAATGTGAATTATGCAATCTAAGCTTTACTGCCCCGGATAAATTCGATAAAAGCTTTTGAAACTGAGAGATCCATTGAACTTTCATTAAATACAAGCCATGTTTTCCGGTAAAGCTTTTCACCCTTATAGCTCAATTCCCATGTGTTTAAATCTTTGCAGCCTTTAAGGCAAATTTCCGGCAGAATTCCATAACCCAGCCCATTCAGAACCATTTCACGGCATGTATCAATAATATCTACTTCCATTGTAATAGCCGGAGGAAGGTTGAAGTTTTCCTTCCACCAAAGATCGATTATATTTTTTAAGGATGGGTCCGTGTTATACTCTATTCTTGGCAGAAATGGAAGCTGTTCTAAATTGACTTTATCCTTTGAAACAAGGAAAATTCTCTCTTCATCTATTAACATTTTTGGCCCCTTCCAATCATAAGGGTCACGGACAATGCCAATATTCGCCTTTTCTTTATGAATCATTTGGATGACCTCATAGCTGAAGCCGGTTTTTAACTTCAAGTCTACCTGTGGATATTGAATTAGAAATGCAGCCAGTATTTCAGGCAATCTATATCTGGCATACGTTTGCGAGACGCCAAGCCTTAATGTTCCTCTTACTTCCCCTTCCATGCTGCTGAGAAAATCCTTCGTTTCTCTTAGCTGATGAATCATCCTATTGGCATATTCCACTAAATATTCCCCTTCGGATGTAAAATCCACTCCTCTCTTTCTGCGTGATAGGATTTTTACAGCAAATTCTTTTTCCAGCTGTTGAATCCTATATGTTAAGGAAGGCTGCGAGATATACAACTGTTCCGCAGCTTTCGTAATATTTCGTTCTTTATGGATCGTCTGCAGGATGAGCCAATCTTTTTCGTCCATTTCAGCCTCCATTGAAATAGAAATTTTTTATCGTTAACAATAAAATATCAATATTTCATTTATTTTACCATTCCCCCTACAATAAAGTTATAAATAGTAAACATCCGTCGGGAGGAACTTAAAATGGCTAAATATGATGTAGTAGTGGTGGGAGCCGGCAATGCGGCACTATGTGCGGCAATTTCGGCAAAGGAGTATGGTGCAAGCGTCCTGGTTCTTGAAAAAGGTCCTGAACATAAGCGCGGAGGCAATTCTTATTTTACAGATGGGGCCATCCGTTTTGCTTATAACGATTTAAGCGATATCAGAAGAATCATGCCATCATTGACAGATGAAGAAGCCGGTAACATTGTTATGCCGGAGTACAGTGATTCTGACTATTATAATGATTTAATGAGGGTGACGGAAGGCCAGAGCCATAAGGAGCTGGCAAATCAGCTTGTTTCAAAGTCTTATGAAACAATCGTCTGGATGAAGGAGCAGGGTGTTGAATTTGAACTGAATTATGATAATCAATCATTTAAAAAGGATGATAAAATTCACTTCTGGGGCGGCCTTCCTGTTAAAACGAAGGAAAAAGGAATTGGCTTAATGAAGGCACTTTTCCAGCGTGCCAAGGAAGCAGGCATTGATATATGGTATGAGGCTCAGGCAACAAAGCTATTGACGGAAGACAGCAGAATCACTGGCGCAGTTGTTAAGCAAAGAGAGAAAGAACTTACCGTAGAGGCAAACAGTGTCGTGCTTGCATGTGGAAGCTTTGAAGCCAATAAAGAAATGCGCTCCAGGAATTTAGGATCTGAGTGGGAAGCAGCTGCTGTCCGGGGCACAGAATTCAATACAGGTGACGGAATCAATATGGCGATTGAGGCTGGAGCCGAAACATTTGGAGAATGGTCAGGATGCCACTCCATTGGTACAGACTATAATGTTCCAAAGGTCGGGGATTTCACAAAGCCAGGCGATATCTTCAAGAAGCATTCATACCCGCTGGGAATCATGTTAAATAAAGAAGGATACCGCTTTGTGGATGAAGGGGCCGATTTCAGGAACTATACCTATGCGAAATATGGACGGGAAATTTTAAAACAGCCTGGACATGTTGCTTACCAGATCTTTGATAGCCAAGTGAGACCTCTTCTGCGCAAAGAATATAATCTGGAGGAAGCAACTGTTTACCAGGCAGACACACTTGAGGAATTAGCTGAACTGATCCCTGTTGAAAAAGAACAGTTTCTAAAGACGATTCACGAGTATAATGATGCTGTTCAAGATGGTGATTATAATCCGTCTGTCAAAGATGGAAAATCAACATCAGGCATCACTCCTGAAAAAACAAACTGGGCACTGCGGGCTGAGAAAGGACCCTTCTATGCCTTCCCGGTTACATGCGGAATTACCTTTGCATTTGGCGGACTACATGTAAATACAGATGGAGAGGTACTAAATAAAGAACAGACCCCCATTCCAGGGCTTTTTGCAGCAGGAGAGATGGTTGGCGGAATCTTTTATAAAAACTATCCAGGCGGATCAGGTTTAATGTCCGGTGCCGTTTATGGCAAAGTCGCCGGATCTCAGGCTGCATCCTTCGCAGTGAATCAATCCAGGGCTTCAATTAAATAAACAACATGGCGTGCTCAGGTTATGAGCACGCCATTTATTTTTCAACCTGCCTCATCCCTGCCAATAAAATGCGAACGCTCCTAAAATAACCCCGATCCAAATCAAGAAAGAAACAGCACCTGCTTTAAGCAAATCTCTCTCACTAAAATGGCCATATGAATAACTGATTAAATGGACAGGTGATTGTGTGATAAAGAAGAAGCCTGGAATACCTGCCAAAAGCACTGCCTTCACCAGGTTCATGGCAGGGAAGCCGGTTAATACATCCCCCAGAGAAATAACTAAAGGGAGCATAATGGCCAGGAAACCTAAGACATTCACAAACATAATCCTCATCAATGAAGTTAATAGAATTAGGATCAAAGCAGTCATAAACGGAGTCTTCAGGGCAAGGATTTGGGTAAGATACTTTACCAGCAAATCGATGGTGCCTGTACTTAACAGCATGCCTGATACCATGAGCGTAGAAGCAAAGAACAGAACGATATCCCAATTAATCGATATTCTTGCCCGCTCCCATTCCCAGACTCCGATTCCCGGGAATATGGTCAAACAAGCGCCCAAAAGTCCAATGAGGGGAATTGAGTATCCATGCATACTTTGTGTGATCCATAGAGCAAGTGTAACGCCCATAATCGCAAGCATTTTCTTTTCTCTTGCACTGATCTTTCCCAGTTCACTGATTTTGGCTTCAAGCAGACACAGCAAATGTTCTTTGTTTATTTTTTCCGGCGGAAACATGATGATGAATGCAAGACCGAGCAGCACGGCAAAAATCGCAATTGGCACTCCAAAAGTAAGAGTCCATTGCAGATAATCAATATGATTGCCGCTATCGGACAAAAGACTGTAAGCATAGATCGTTGAACTTGCTCCTGTTGCAACAAAAGCCCCTGTAATCGGAATCAGATAGGTGATGCCGATGAACAAGGCTTTCGCCAGATTGCTCGATTCGTCCATTGACTTTAAGCTTCTGATCAGACTATCAAATACGGAGGAAATTAAGCTTGCTTTGCCAACATTAGATGGTACAAGGACCGATAAAATAAAGACAAGGAAAAACGAGATGAAGACAAGCACCTTGCCCGCACCGCGAGAGCATTTCAAAATCATTAAGGAAAGCCTGTCGGCTAAACCAGTATCGATAAAGGCCCTTGAGATGATAAATGTCGAAACCAGCAGCCAGACCACATCAGAGGCGATATAGGCCAGCACCTCTTCATAAGTAAAAAAATGAAAGGAAAACATCAGCATGACTAATAGTGAACTGTAGGCCAGGGGAAATACGTTTCCGACCCATAATAGCTGGATGATCACAAGCGCTATGAGAGACTGTACTTTTATATCCCATTGCATCGGAAGGATAAAAAAGAAAAGATACAGCGCGATTGCTATCAACATTAGAATTTTTTTGTTCATAATGTTACTCCTTCGGGGTAAACAGGAAAATCCACCATTGTTTTGGTGGATTTTCCTGGACTCATATTAAGCGGAGATAGCTTCTTTATCACCATTTCTGCTTCTCTTCTTGAACCTATTGATCACAATTGGATAGAACAAAGATAGTACAGTCAGTACGATCAGTGTAATCGATATGCCAGAAGAGAAGAAAATACTTAAGCTGCCGTTAGATGAAGTCAGGGCCATCCGGAAATTCTGCTCCATATCCCCGCCTACAATAATTGCCAGCACCAGCGGGGCAATTGGGAAGTCCATTATTTTCATGAAAAGCCCAATTACGCCAAAAAGAAGCAGAAGGAAATAGTCAACGGTGCTGTAGCTGAGTGTGTATGTGCCTATAAACGCCAGCATGATGATAAGCGGATACAGGACCTTAGCTGGTGTATCCAGGATTTTCACCAATAAGCCGACAAGGAGAATATTGATGATGACCAGTGCGATATTTCCAATAAACATGCTGTTGATCAGGGCCCATACCATTCCAGGATCATTTTCAAAAAGCAATGGCCCCGGCCTCACTCCCAGCATGATAAGAGCTCCCAGCATAACCGCAGTCGTGCCTGAACCCGGAATTCCCATGGTCAAAAGCGGAATCATTGCCCCAACAGAAGCAGCATTATTGGATGATTCCGGAGCTGCAAGTCCCTCAACAGCACCTTCACCGAACTCCTCTGGCTTCTTTGATAGCTGCTTTTCGGAGGAATAACTCATCATGGAAGCAATTGAACCTCCCGCTCCGGGCAGGACACCAACAATAAAGCCTAATGGAGCACTGCGGAGTATCGGCCACTTCGACCTTTTCCATTGTTCCTTGGTAAACCAGATTCTGCCGACCTTTTTCTTTTCTTTTTTTACCTTATCAATTGTTAAAAAGTTATAAAAAACTTCTCCTACTGCATAAACACCGATAATAACAATAAGGAATTCAATTCCTTCACTTAAATGAGGAATATCCATTGTAAAACGGTGCACACCCGTCTGGGGATCAATTCCAATAGTACTAATCAGCAGACCCAGCGCCATGGCAATGAAGCCTTTCACCATTTTACCGATTGAAAGTGATACAATTGCCGATAACGTTAAAAGCATTAATAGGAAATATTCTGATGGGCCAAATTTTAAAGCAAAGTTTGCCAGCGGTTTTGCCAAAAAGATAAAACCAAAGACCGCCAGTACACCGCCGATAAAGGAAGCCACTGCGGAGATGGCCATTGCCTCTCCTGCCTGTCCCTTTTGAGCCATCGGATATCCGTCAAAGGTGGCCGCGATTGCAGATCCATCGCCCGGTGTATTGAGGAGAATCGAACTTCTTGAGCCGCCATACATGGCACCATAATAGATGGCTGCCATTAAAATGATCGCACTTGTCGGGTCCATCCCAAAAGTAATGGGTATTAGCACCGCTACAGCTGTAGCTGGCCCCAGGCCTGGGAGCATGCCGACGATGGTGCCTAAAAACCCGCCAATTACTACCCAAAAGATATTCATTGGCTGTAAAACGATCTGGAACCCCTGCAAGAAAGCATCCATACTAACTTCTCACCTCCATAATTTATGGTAAACTCACTCCCAATAATTCACTAAATCCGTACCAGGTTATAAACGAAAATGAAATCGTGACAATAATATTAGCCTTCCACTTCTTCCATCCATTCACATAGAACAGCAGACATCCCAGAAAAAGAATGGTTGAAATCAGAAATCCAAAAGGTTCGAAAATAAAAGCGTAAATCACTCCCAAGGCGATGGTTACTGCTATTAATTTCAATGTTCTCCCCTCAAAAAGCCCCTGGATTTTCCCATTACGTTCATGCAGGGTTTTTAATTCGTTAATGAGATAAATGATGCTAAGTACCAGCATGAAAATACTTAATCCTATCGGAAAATACAAAGGTCCGTTTGGGTTTCCGAGATTTGCCCTTGGAATGGCGAATGAGCTGATTAAAAAGACGCTGGCAATGATGATCATTAACAAAGGCATTCCTATTTTGACAGCTTTCATCCCAATCGCTCCTTTACTTAACCAATCCGGAATCATTGATCAGATCTTTATATAACTTCTCCTGTTCATCAAAAAACGCTTTGGTTTCTTCACTATTTTGATAGAAGTCATCCCAGTCATTATTTTCAAGCAGCTTCTTCCATTCATCCGTTTTAACCATTTCCGTTAACTTCTCATCCCAATATTTAATTTCTTCTTCAGTCATGTCAGGCGGGCCCATAATTCCTCTCCAGTGTGGAAAGACCATGTCTATTCCTTCTTCCTGGAGTGTAGGCACATCTTCGAGCTCTTCCAATGTCTGATCAGAGGATACAGTCAAGATTCTAAGCTTTCCTGCCAAATGCTGATCCTTAACCTCTGATAACGATGTGGTTACAACATCTACATGGTTCCCCATCAAAGCGGTAACCACATCTCCCCCGCCTCCATCATAAACAAGGAAATTCAAGTCTGCAGGGGTAATTCCCTTCATGTCAGCAACCTGTACAAAGGCTAGATGGTCATCATTTCCTAATCCAGGGCCAACTCCAATTTTAATAGACTTTGGATCCTTCTTGATCTGTTCCATTAGGTCATTGATGGATTTATATGGAGAATCAACCGAAACGGCTATTGCCTGCCATTCAGTGGCAAGAGTTGCTAACGGAGTAAAGTCTTTGTGTGTCAGCTTGCTTTGTCCCAGTAAATTATTCGTCAGGAGCAAACTCGAATTTACTGCAAGGTTATGAGAGTCTTTGCTGTGCAAGTAGTTCCAGCCCACCTCACCGCCGCCTCCCGGCTTATTAATGACATTTACATTACTCTTAACTAGTTTGTTATCTTTTAAGATTTTCTGTACGGATCGGGCAGTCAAATCCCATCCGCCACCCGGAGATGCAGGGGCTACAATCTCAATGTTCTTCGAAGGGTAATCTGCACTGTTAGATGCTTTACCTGATGAACATGCCGCCAGCAATAATACAGATAATAGTAATATTCCAATTTTTTTCATGGTTTCCACTCCTTTTAAGTTATTTATTCTGAATTTATAATAAATTCTAAGCAAATCAATGTAAACGTTTACAAAAAATTGTCCATATAAACCTTTGTATGCATTTTGTTCATTATGTTCATTTGTTCATTGGTTCACATAACTATAAAAAGAAAAAGCCCTGATCATTAGGACTTTTCCTCATCCTTCCTTTATGTAATAATTCCGTTCCGGCCGTCCTACTATCCCATACTCCTGCTCCACATACGCTTTATTGGCACTTACCAAGTATTCCAGATACCTTCTCGCCGTAGTCCGGGATGCACCCATTTTTTCGCCAACTTTGTCAGCGGACATGCCTTTCGTTTCCTTCTTTAGTATTTTGCTTACTTTGTTTAAGGTAAGATAGTCAATTCCCGCAGGCAAATCAAGTTTATCTTCTTTCACCTTGCGGCTTCCAAATAACCGGTCAATGGCATCCTGATTCACTTCCACTATTGAGTCCAGAATCTGCTTATCATGTCTATATTTCTCAAGTGTTCCGACAAACGTCTCCATTGTTACCGGCTTAATCAAATAGTTATGGACGCCAAACTTCATAGCTTTCTGCAAATATTCTTTTTCTCTGGCAGCTGATATCAAAATAACATCCAGTGCGGGAAACTTTTCACGGATTTCCAGCAGCAGATCTGTTCCTAATTTATCCGGCATATATATATCCAGCAGCAGTAAATCCACTTGATGGACGTTCAATAGATTCATGGTTTCCCCTGCATTTAAGGCCTTCCCGATTAGCTTCATGCCCTTAACCCTTGATAGAAATTCTTCATGGATTTGCGCAATCCGGAAATCATCCTCAGCAATTAGCACATTGATTACCCCACTCAAATTCCCCCTTTATTAAGAGATAATCATTTTGGCAAGTAGACAGAAAACACCGTACCATTTTCTTCATTACTGTCAAATTCAATCATTCCGCCTAATGAGCGTGCTTCATCGTTTACATTTCCAAGACCATATCCTCTATGTTTTCCCTTGGAAGAAAAACCGGTTTGAAAAATAAATGGCTTATCCTCTTCCTTAATCCCCTTGCCATTGTCATTGATTTCAAAAATAATGTCATTTCCGATATCTGTCACAAAAAAATGAACCATCTTTTCTTCTTTTTCTGCAACGGCATCAAATGCATTATTTATGAGATTCCCCAAAATAATGATCAGGGAAGATAGCTTGAATTTTTCCGGAAGGGATTCCAGCGAGCTTTCTGGATCAATAACAAAATTTATTTTCTTTTCCGACGCCTGCGCCATTTTCCCTAATATAATGGCCTGGACTTTTTCATCCTTTATTTTCGATAATAACAAATCTTCCTCAATCGAATGGATATGGGCCTCATTTTTAATAAACTTAATCGCTTCCTCTTTCCTATTCAGCTGAAGAAGGCCGAGAATGGCATACAGCTTATTGGTGAATTCATGAGCTTGAGCTCTCAGGTCATCGGAATACTGCCTAACCTCTGATAGGGCATCAATCATATGCTTGATCTCTGTCCGATCACGGAAGCTTCCGACCATCCCTTTCTTTTGTTCTTCTTCAATAATCGGCTCAGTACTGACAATCATAATTTTATCTTTGTATTGTATTTCAACATTCATTTGTTTTTCATTGTTTGAAAGGATCCTTAACATTTCTGAGGAACCAATTACATCAGTTAAGGGCCGCCCTTCTGCCTGTGCCTCAATATCCAGCATATGCTGTGCAGACGAGTTCATCATGGTAATAGCTCCTTGTTCATCCACTGCAATAATTCCTTCCCGCACCGATTGCAGGATCGCATTTCTTTCTCTGAACAAAGCGGCAATTTCATATGGCTCCAGATTGAGGGTATCTTTACGAATACTGTTGGCCAAAAGGAAGCTTCCAAAAATCCCAATGATTAAGATCAATATGGAGGCCTTAAGAATCTTTGCGATATCATCCCAAATAGAAAGGTATATCGCATCCATTTCATATAAAACAACGACTGTACCCTCGACTTTTTTATATGGTCCATAATCCACCAAAACCGGGGCAATCGCTTTAAGCACCTTTCTGCCGTTTTCCGTTGTCTGGAGAACGTAATAGCTCCCATAAGTAAGCGCTTTATCAATATTGTCATTGTTCAGCATTTTATATAAACCCTGCTCATCTGTTGAAGCAATCAGCCTCCCATCACGGCCCTGAAAAAATACAGTCATGGGCTTGGATTGATATTTAATCTGGTCCATCAATATATTGATATTTTCATGTTCGCCGCCATGCCGGAAGAAATCTTGCAGGGCAGGCATATAAGACAGGGTCTTGGCCGTTTCCAAGGATATTTCCCTGGCTTTTACCACATCATCAGCCTGCTTCATATAAATAAATAAGCCTGATAAAGAAGTGATGATGAATATAATCAGCATGAGGACCAGTCCCAGAATTTTCACCTTCAATGAAACCTTTAGGAATTTTTTCATGATATCTTCATCAGCTGTTCACTATTCCCCATCTTTTTCTACTATATTAGTATAAATATTCAAAATTATCCATGAATCCTTCTTACTAGTCGGCCAATAAGAAAAACGCGAGCGCCTTCGGAACCAAAAGCGCTTGTTCCTGTCAAGAACATCCAAGAAAGCTTTCCCTAGGTGCTCACCCGACAAGCACAAGATGAGCCTCTCGGAAAGGCCTTCTTTTCCTTTTTTGGGAGGCTCGGCTTGGTGCTAGACAATTATCAACGTTCATCATGAATTAAAAAACCGCAGAATCGATTTGTCAGTCCTCTGACAGCTCGATTCTGCGGTATCAGTTTGAAATGCGCGCAAGGCGACTATTTTGACGACTCTTAAAAGCCGCCTTGATTGGCATTACTTATGCGTTCATGTCAGAAACAAGGCCGTTATTAACAGGCATTTCTTCCACTTCTGTTACACGTTCAATATCTGCACCAAGTGCAGCAAGTTTTTCGTGGAAGTTCACGTATCCGCGGTCAAGATGCTTCAGCTCTGTCACGCGTGTTACGCCTTCTGCCACCAATCCAGTCAGGATCAATGCTGCGGCTGCACGAAGGTCTGTCGCAGCTACTTCTGCGCCCTGCAGATTGCTTGGTCCGTTCATGATTACAGAACGGCCTTCAATTTTAATATCAGCGTTCATGCGGCGGAATTCCTCCACATGCATGAAACGGTTTTCGAATACAGTTTCCGTAATCACACTTGTACCCTGAGCGTGAAGCAATAGGGCCATCATTTGTGATTGCATGTCTGTCGGGAATCCAGGATGTGGCATTGTTTTAATATCAACGGCCTTCAACTTGTCTGGACCCATAACACGGATGCCTTCAGCTTCTTCAATGAAGGTAACACCCATTTCTTCCATTTTGGCGATTAGTGAAGCAGAATGCTCAAGTACAGCACCCTTTACAAGAACGTCTCCGCCTGTAATGGCAGCTGCCACCATGAATGTACCTGCTTCAATGCGGTCAGGAATGATGTTGTGCTCTGCACCAAACAGTACGTCCACACCTTCAATGCGGATCGTGCCCGTTCCTGCCCCCTTAACCTTGGCACCCATTTTATTAAGGAAGTTAGCCAGGTCCACAATTTCAGGTTCCTTTGCTACGTTTTCCAGAATCGTTGTGCCTTTAGCCAATGTTGCAGCCATCATAATGTTCTCCGTAGCACCCACGCTAGGGAAATCGAGATATATTTTTGCTCCATGCAAGCGGCCTTCCGGTGCTTCCGCTTCAATAAAGCCATTACCAACCTTTACTTTCGCACCCATCGCTTCAAAGCCTTTTAAATGCTGATCGATCGGGCGGGAACCGATCGCGCAGCCCCCTGGCAATGCCACACGGGCACGGCCATTTCTTGCTAATAAAGATCCCATGACTAAAACTGAAGCACGCATTTTGCGTACATATTCAAAAGGTGCTTCTACCTTCAACTCTCGAGATGCATTTACTGTTACTGTATTATTTTCAAACTCCACTTCGGCGTTTAAATAGCGTAATACTTCATTAATAGTATATACATCGGAGAGTGTTGGGACATCACGAATTACGCTTTTGCCATCACTTGCTAACAGTGTTGCGGCGATAACCGGTAAAACAGCGTTTTTTGCTCCTTCTACTTTGACAGTACCGCTTAACCTATTTCCGCCGCGGACGATGATTTTATCCAAAGTGTATTCCCCTCCGCGTCCAATTTCTCTATATTAATATTCAATCGTTATGATGGGTGTGCCAATAACTATGTTTGTCTTGGCGCCCATTCCATTTGTCCGTAATCCAAGCTGCATGTTCATTTCATTGCCATTTGTCTCAATAGATTCACCAAAAAGCGGTGAATTTGCTGATGCTGAAATAAATTGCTCTTCTTTTAATGACTCTATTTCTGTCGCATTAAAAGCGTCCAGTAATTGTGTCGCAGTATCAGGCAAAGACTTATTAATCTTATCATTGAATTCGCCTTGGATACAAGAGAAAATTGTGGCATTTCCTCGAAAAATGTCAGAAATCTTACTATTTAGTTCTGCAGCCAGTTTGCTCTGTTCTTGTTTCCACCCCTGACCTTTGGCCTCATAAATCACATACGTCTGAACTTGACCTTTTGTGGGGGTTGATAATATTTTTACTGCTTCTGACTGAGCATCTGTTTGCTTAATAATAGCTTTTGCTTCCCAGGATTTTTCTGTTTTTTGAAAGCTCCATTCCCAATCAGGATATTTCGACTGCAGATCATTGGTGAATGCTTTTATTTCCTGAAAGTTTTGGCTTTCCATTTTTTCTCTCGCATGCAAAGTCCAATCTTTGATTAAAATATTCTCGCCCTGTAAAACCGAGGCCATCGATAACAGGTCAAGCTCCCCTTTGGCTACAGTCGTCTTATTCCCAATGTTTATCATCATGAAACCAATAATGGCAATAATAGATAATGTAATGAATGATTTTTTCATCTGTAAACTCCTCCCCTTAGTACCATTGTTACCAAGGATAGAGTGAGCATACTTGGGAATTGTCGTCACTTTTTGACAAACTGAAAAGGCAGCATAATCACTGTTTATTTCGTTGCTCTTTCTGCCTTTGTATGCATACTTTGAAAATCATTTCACAAGAGAGTATGTATGCAGAAAAACAAGCAACAAAAAGATTTTACTCAATAATTGTCAAATTGAAAACATGTATGAAGACCTATATTTACAAGAAAAGCGGAAGCGCCCTGCCCACGAAGGAACGCAGACTAAGATCGCCACGTCCTGTGGCAACGTCTGCATGACCCGCATCCTCCCAAAAGCTGTCGCTTTTGGTCGTGCGATGTTTATGCTGTCGAAGCCTTCCTTGTCCTGCGGGCCTCAAGCATAAGACGAGCCTCACGGTAAGGCGTTTTTTGCCTTGCTGGGAGGATTGGCTTATGACCTCGAGGGGGTAGGCGCTGGAGCTAGACAGCTATCAAAGTTCCAAGAAATAGTTCCAGATTATTATAAAAAATATAGCCACCAAATACAGTACCTATAGGAAGGTTATGTTCTGCAGTATAAGCGGAAGCTGCTGGGACCATAAAAGATAGTCTAGAAAGAAGTTGCTGACGGAAGATCCAATTACAATTGAAAGCAGAACATACAATACACGTGCCTGAAAAACATGATTCGCCCGCAAAAGGGTTTCAAACCGCAATGCCTGAAGCGCCCACCAGGCCAGCGCAATAAACACCAGATGAGACATAATGCTGATGAGTGCCTGCTGCCCAAATCCTGATATCATCTTCTTCCCTCCTTCAATTCAATGCCACTTCGCTTACCTGCCTTGTGCGCTACAATACCATTTGACGTTTATACTATCAGGTAAGTTTCATGACTGGATGTTTTTTGAAAATTAAGTTTCTTTCTTTTTCGCAGTTTATAAGTCCATTATATCGAATTGTCGAAAAAACACGAAGTTTAATGAAGGCAAACAAAAAGAAGGGGAAATTTCCCCCTCCTATTTATACCCCTTTTGTCCCCTTTTTTCGTAGAGCTTTTTAAAACCCCCATTTTAAAAAGCCTTTTATTGAAAGAAATCAGTAAACTGATTGAAATTGCCCTGCAGGAAATCAAATGCAATATTTGGTGCAATTCCAAACAGGATGGTGGCGGCCAGGCTGATGCCGATAACTGTCGTTAATGCAGCTGGAATCTTAACTTTTCCTGTATCTGGTGCAGGCCTGAAGAACATTTGCACCATGACGCCGAAGTAGTAGAAGTAGGAAACGACGGTTGTCGCAATCATAATTGATACCAGTACATAATGACCCTCATTCGGCACTAATGCACCCATGAAAATATTCAGTTTGCCAATAAACCCGGCTGTCCCCGGAATACCTGCAAGTGACAGCAGGAATATAGCCATGGCGATGGCCAGGAATGGTGCGCGGCGGTAAAGCCCGGCAAATTGGCTGATATCTTCTGAACCTGATTTATGTGTTATATGCTGGATGATCGCGAAAGCACCCAGGTTCATGAATAAGTAGGCCCCAAGGTAAAACCAAAGCGCATCAAACATGAACAGTGACATGCTCGCAATCACAACCAGCAGGTAACCGGCCTGAGCGATGCTGGAATAAGCAAATAAACGCTTGATATTCCGCTGTCTTAGCGCAACCAGGTTCCCTATAATCATCGTGGCTCCTGCCAGGAAAGCAATGTAATCCTGAAGAGCCAGGATCATCGGAAGCCCCTGTGCATCACCGGATGGTGCATTCGCAAAGATTGAAAACAGAATGCGGATAATAATGATGAATCCGGCTGTTTTGGAAACTACGCTTAAAAAAGCTGTAACAGGTGTAGGTGCCCCCTGGTACACATCCGGCGCCCACATATGGAACGGCGCTGCAGCCAATTTAAAGGAAAGTCCCACCACAATCATAAAGAATGCAAGACCTAACAGGTAAATATGCTGTTCATTATAGATGGATGTCAAAAATCCGGACATTTCCTTTAAGTTCGTAGTACCAGTTAAACCGTAGACATAACTCATTCCGAACAATGTGATCGCTGTGGCGATACTGCCGTTGATCACATATTTCATGGCCGATTCGTTTGAATGCAGATTTCTTTTTCTCATGCCTGCCAGAATGTAGGACGAAATGGAAAGAAGCTCAAGTCCCACAAACAGGGTAATTAAGTCTCCGCTTGAAGACATGATCATTGCCCCAAGCAATGCAGCCATGAACAGATAGAAAAATTCCCCCCTGAATTCTTCCAATCCTTCATTCGGCTCATAGCCAACGGCAATCAGCAGTACCATCGCAGATCCGATTAAGAGCAGCAGCTTAAAAGCTATTGCAAAGGAATCAAGCCTGAACGTATCAAATAAAATGGATTCCGGACCATGCCCGATAAGGCCCAGTAAGGAAACGAGAGCCGCGAATATTCCGGCAAAACCGACCCAGCCGAGAATTTTCCGGCTTTGGGATTTCGGCATAAACAAATCCATTAGTGAAAGAGCGGTCGCAACACCAAGGATGATGAACTCCGGCGTCATTATGCCCCATTCATAAGATAATAATGTTTCGAGATCCATCCTTCATCACCCTCCTATCCCAAGCATGATCGTTTCAAGTGTTGATGTCAGCGGTTCGCTCAGCACACTTGGATATACACCAATCAGGACAATTAAGCCGACTAAGACCAGGACAGGCACGAACTCAAACTTTTTCATATCCGTTATGCCGGCAAAGTCCCGATGCGCTTTGCCGTATGTGATGCCCAGTACCGCGCGAAGCAGGTAAACAGCTGTCATAATGATTCCGATTGTACCGCTTGCCGCGAGAATCGGCATTTCTTTAAACAGGCCAAGGAAGGCCATAAATTCACTCACAAACCCCGACATGCCAGGCAGGCCAAGGGAGGCCATTGCCCCTGCAAGCAGGAAGCCTGCCGTAATCGGCATTCCTTTTGCCAAACCGCCAAGATTTTGAATAGTGGAGGTTTGAAAGCGTTCATAAAAGACACCCACAAGGAAGAATAATAGTGCTGCGATTAATCCGTGAGAAACCACCTGGAAAATCGCCCCCTGTATTCCTGCCTCATTTAACGCGCCTAACCCGATTAAAACGATTCCCATGTGGGAAATAGAGGAGTAGGCAAGCACCATTTTAAAATCGGTCTGAACAAACGCCAGGAACGCTCCATACAGTAAATTCACGACTCCAAGCACAGCCAGCCATACAGCAAGGCTTTGGAATTGCTCAGGAAATATTCCCATTCCGAAGCGGATCAAACCGAATGCCCCTATTTTCAAAAGCACTCCGGCATGCAGCATGACGATTGATGGCGGAGCTTGTACGTGGACCCGCACCATCCAGCTGTGCAGCGGGAAAATTGGAAGCTTCACACCAAATGCAATTAAAAGCGCAATCAGCATGCCCATTTTCATATTTTCAGAGATTGGCGCAACAAGCTGCGGATTATCCGCGTTCATTGCGGCCATCAAAGCATCAATATTTGCTGTGCCAGTACGGGCAAACAGCACCATAATGACAATCAGCAGAACAGCAGATCCGAGCCCGTTATAGATCAGGAAGCTGTATGCCGCATTTTCTTTTTCATAGTAGCCCCATTTCCCGATCAGGAAGAAGGTCGGAATTAAGGTGATTTCAAAGAAAATAAAGAAAAGAATCAGATTTTCAGCGGCAAATACACCCAGCATGCCGACTTCAAGCAGCAGAAACAGCATGAAGTAGCCCTTCCATTCTTTTTTAATATGAATAGAAGCAATCGCTGCAAGTGTAGAAAGAACAGCTGTCAGGACAATCATAATCAGGGAGAATCCATCCAGCCCGAGCTCATAATCTATGGAAAAAAGATTTCCTAGCTGGCCGGAATCGCCAAACTGAATCCAGCTTACTTTTTCATTCAGCTGTTCCAGACCTGCACCTGCCCGGTATTGAAAATAGGCGATCAGTGATAATACCAGTGCAGGAAGCGTGGCAAGGAAGCCAACTGTCTTGATCAATGATTCCTGAGTTCTCGGCATGAAAGATAATACTAAAATACCAAGCAGCGGGGAGAAAACTAAAATGGATAGAAAATAAGCTAAGTTCATTTTAAGTACCCCCCTGTAAACGCATAGATGACGACTAAAATAGCCAGGCCGACAAACGCCACTGTTCCATAAGTCTGAATCTGGCCATTATGAAATTTAGAACCAAGCCTTCCGAGTGCAGATGTGATTCCAGTTACACTCTTTACAAGGCCTTCAACCAGGAATACTTCCAGTAAGCGCAGGAATGAGCTAATGAATTTCGCCCCATTCACTACAGTCAGCGAATAAAATTCATCGATATAGTATTTATTGTACAAAACGCTGTATGAAAGCGGCATTCTGCTTGTAAGCCAGTCGCGTGAAAGCGAGCGTTTGCCATACATCAGCCAGGCAAGGAAAATTCCAAGCAGGGATACAGCTGTTGCTACAATCATTATCCATACAGGCCCTTCAATATGGCCATGGCCCAGAGCATGGTTATCTTCCACGAGCCAATCACCGAGAAATGTTCCAAACCATGGTGTGTTCACATATCCAGCCACGACAGCCAGCACCCCAAGCACTACCATCGGCAGCGTCATGACACTTGGCGACTCGTGGACATTTTTCATATCGGTTCTTGCTTCGCCAGTGAAAACCATAAAGAACAGGCGGAACATATAAAATGCCGTAAAGAATGCGGCAATCACTGCAAGCCAGAACAGCAATGTGTTCCCATGTGCCCAGGCAGCGATTAATATTTCATCTTTACTGAAGAACCCTGAAAATAAAGGCACTCCGCTGATTGCCAGTGTTCCGATCAGGAACAGAGGGCCAGTCACGCGCAGCTTTTTCCATAAACCGCCCATATGTTCAATGTTCTGTGTATGAACGGCATGGATGACACTTCCGGCTGCAAGGAACAGCAAAGCCTTGAAAAAGGCGTGTGTCATTAAGTGGAATACACCGGCAACATATCCGGCAGATCCCAATGCCAGCATCATATAGCCAAGCTGGCTGACGGTTGAATAAGCGAGCACCCGCTTAATATCCTTCTGAACCAGGCCGATGCTTGCTGCAAAGATAGCTGTGAACGCCCCAATGACAGCAACGGTCATCAATGCTGTTTCACTTGCTGCAAAAAGCGGGAACAGCGCTGCCACTAAATACACACCTGCCGCTACCATTGTCGCTGCATGGATTAATGCGGAGACAGGCGTCGGCCCTTCCATTGCGTCAGGAAGCCAGGTGTGAAGCGGGAACTGGCCCGATTTTCCGACAGCTCCTATAAAAATAAGAATCGCTGTTAACGTAATCATGGTACCTGAAATGGCACCCGCTTCAACTGCTGCAAAAATCTCATCATACTCAAAGCTGCCAGCCTGCCAGAATAATAGAATCATTCCGATCAAAAGGCCGACGTCTCCAATACGCGTCATGATAAATGCCTTTTTGGCCGCAGCCTTTGCTTCCTCTTTGTAAAAATAGAAACCGATCAGCAGGAAGGAACCAAGTCCGACAAGCTCCCAGAAGAAATACGTCTGAAGCAGATTAGGCGAGATGACAAGGCCCAGCATGGCAAATGTAAATAACCCTAAATAGGCATAGAAAACAGGAAAACGGTCATCTCCCTGCATATAGCCTTTCGAATACGTATGTACCAGGAAACTGACAAGTGATACAATCACCAGCATCAGTGCATTTAACTGATTAACTTCAAAACCCGCTGTTAACTGAACATCCCCTATAGTCAGCCAAACGCCTTCTGCTTTATAAGTTGGTGCCGAAAACCGGTCAAATAGCACCAATAAGGAATAGACAAGCGAAGCCAGGGTAAACAGAATCCCAATATATGCACTCGCTTCTTTTAGCCGTTTGCCGAATAAAATAAGGAACAAAAACGATAAAAGCGGGAAAAGCGGTATGATCCATGCATTCTCCATCATTATCACAATCCCCTTTTTTGAACACACCTAATAGCACGGCGTGTCAGATTGGGACCTTATGAACCAGGTCCTTTAAGGCGGGAGCCACTTATGGCCGCCTTTTCAATTCTCTATTCTCAGCCAGTCCGGCTGCATTTTTCACAGTGTCTTTAGTGCTTCATGGCATCCATTTCATCAATGTTGACACTCTTTTTGTTACGGTAAAGTGAAATCAGGATTGCTATGCCTACTGCCACTTCTGCTGCGGCAACCGCAATAACAAATAGCGTAAAAATCTGTCCGGTAATGGACGGTGTGATGCCATATTTGCTGAATGCCACTAGATTAATATTTACTGCATTCAGCATCAGTTCGATTGAGATCAGGACAATCACAGTATTGCGCTTAGTCAAGGCACCATACAAACCAATGCAGAAGAGGATTAAAGCCAATGCCAGGTATGCTTGAACGGGAACTGTACTCATTCCTTTTCAGCCTCCTTTTCATCGTCTTTTTTAGCCAGAACAATGGAACCAATCAAAGCGACCAATAATAGGACAGAGGTTACTTCAAACGGAATAATGAACTTTGAGTAAAGCTCAATTCCGATTTGCTCTGTATTATTGACATGAAGGTCATTCGGCGCTGACGGCAAATCAAGGTTATAAATTCCGATGTAGACCGCGAAAGCAAAGCCAAGCACACCCGCGAATAATAACAGCTTACGCCAGCGGCCGATTTTGGGCTCGCTTGTATCGTTATGGCGTGTCAGCATGATTCCAAACAGCATAATGATGGTAATCGCCCCAGAGTAAATCAAGATCTGGACCGCCGCCAGGAATTCAGCTGAAAGCAGCACGTAAATTCCGGCGATGCTTACAAATGTAAATACAAGGGCGACAACCATATGCACAACTTTGGTAAGGTTCAATAAAAGCACGCCGCCGATGACCGCAACTAAAGCTAGAGACATAAACGCAAAAAACTCACCTGAAAACGTCATGCTTTATTCACCTTCCGTATATTTTCATCATTTTCATCGAGCCACTCAAGGTTTTTAAACAGCTCATCGCGGCTATATTCCGCCAGTTCAAAATTATTGGTCATGATAATCGCTTCGGTTGGACAGACCTCTGTACACAAGTCGCACAGGATGCAAATTTCGAAGTTGATATCATAAGTATCAATGATTTTCCCCTTTTTGGCAGGGTCCGGATGCTTTTTCCCTGTCAGCTCGATACAATCGGTTGGACAAATATTTGCACACTGATTGCAGACAATGCATTTTTCAGGGTAAAACTTTTGAATTCCCCTGAACCGGTCCGGAAGCGGAAGCGGCTCATTCGGGTAGTCATAGGTTACCTTTTTGCGTGTCAGGTTTTTAAGGGTATACGATAATCCTTTCGCTAAACCAAGCATGTTTTTCACCCCTTGTATAGAAATGCGGAAGCGCCTTGCCCACCCCCGACAAGCACAAGACGAGCCTCCGGAAAGGCGTTCTTTGCCTTTTGGGGGGATTGGCTTGTGACCTCGAGGGGGTAGGCGCTGGAGCTGGACAACTTAAGAAATGCGGAAGGCGCCCGCTTATCGGCGACAAGCATAAGACGAGCCGGCTGAAAGGTTGTTCTTTAACCTTTTAGACGGATTGGCTTATGACCTCGAGCCGATGGCGCCTGGAGCTGGACAATTTCAGAAATTGCCGGTCCTCATTAAAATATATTCAGCCATTCTTTCAGCAAAGCTGTTAAGAAAATATTCGCAAGCGCTACCGGCAGCAGCACCTTCCAGCCAAACTCCATGAGCTGGTCTGCACGGAGGCGCGGAAATGTTACACGGAACCACACCAGGATAAAGATGACAGCCGTAAACTTAAGCGCAAACCAGACTGCACCCGGAATGAACTCCAGGAACGGCAGCGGAAGCCAGCCGCCAAGGAATAGTACGGTTGTCAATGAAGCCATGGCAAAGAAGTATACATATTCCGCAAGCATGAAGAACGCCCAGCGAAAGCCGGAATACTCAACATGGAAACCGGCGACCAGCTCTGATTCTGCTTCAGGCAAGTCAAATGGAACACGGTTCAGCTCCGCTGTGGAAGCAATCAGGAATACGATGAAAGCAATAGGCTGCCAAATAATGAACCAGCCATTTTTTTGCGCTTCTACGATTTCATTCAGGTTTAGACTGCCTGTTAAAAGGATAATGCCTAATACAGACATTACGAGCGGAATTTCATATGAAATCATCTGTGCCGCGGCACGCATTCCGCCGAGCAATGCATATTTATTATTGGAAGCCCATGCACCTGTGACAATACCGACTGTTGTCAGCCCGGAAATGGCGATGTAATACAGCAATCCAACTCCAATATCAGCAAACTGAAGTTTATCTGTAAAAGGAATTGTCGCCAGCACCATGAATGCCGGTGCAAACGCAATAACCGGTGCAAGAATAAACAGCGGCCTGTCTGCAAGCTTAGGAATGGTGTCTTCTTTTAAAAGAAGCTTTAATACGTCCGCTACGGTCTGCAGCAGCCCCCAGCGTCCGCCGACCTGATTAGGCCCTTGGCGCAGCTGCATAAATCCCATTACTTTACGCTCCGCCAGAATGGCATAAGTAACAAATCCTAAAACGACTAATAGTAAAACGGTGGCAAGCAAGAAGAAAATACCGAAATTCAGCAGACCTGCTTCGGAATAGAGAAGTTCTTCTACCATTAACCGTCCACCTCCCCAAGGACAATATCAATTGCCCCTAAAATAGCAATCAAGTTCGCAATGTTTTCGCCTTCAAGCAATTTTGGGAGAATTTGAAGATTATAGAATGATGGCCTCCGGAATTTCATCCGGTATGGCTCCTTCTTTCCATCACTCGCGATATAGCAGCCGATTTCTCCCCTTGGAGATTCGATTCTGACAAATGCTTCCCCTTTGGGCGCTTTGATGATTTTCGGCACTTTTGCCAGAATATCGCCTTCTGACGGGAATTGCTCCACCGCTTGTTCAAGGATTTTTAATGATTCTTCAATTTCCTGCATACGCACATGATACCTGGCCCATGCATCACCGCCGTCCTGAACGGCCACATCGAAATCAAAGCGATCATAGATGGAGTATGGCTCATCTTTGCGGAGATCCCATTTCACGCCTGTGCAGCGGAGATTTGCACCGCTCAGCGAGTAGTTTAAAGCATCCTCTTTCGTATACTTTCCTACCCCTTTGACACGGTTCATGAAAATTTCGTTTCCGGTTACCAGCTGATGGTAGCCTTTGAGCTGTTCACGCATATATGGAACAAACTCTCTTACTTTATCAATCCAGCCCTCAGGAGCATCCCATTTTACACCGCCGACACGCATATAGTTAAACGTTAAGCGGCCTCCGGATATTTCATTCAGCATATTGATAATCATTTCACGCTCTCTGAATGCATACAGGAAGGGGCTTGTTGCCCCAATATCCAGTAAATATGTACCCCACCATACGAGATGGCTGGCAATCCGGCCAAGCTCCATGGTAATAATCCTCAGATATTCGGCCCGATCCGGAATTTTTAAATCCATCATCGTTTCAACCGCATGGACAAGAATATAGTTATTCGTCATAGCGGCAAGATAGTCCATTCGGTCAGTATAAGGAATAATTTGCGTATATTGCAGGTTTTCAGCTAATTTCTCCGTTCCGCGGTGCAGGTAGCCGATGACCGGTTTTGCCTCTTTGATGATCTCCCCGTCAATTTTCAGAACAAGACGAAAAACACCGTGCGTACTTGGATGCTGAGGTCCAACATTCAATAGCATTTCTTCGGTTCGCAGCAATGGTTACACCTCCACATCGTACGGTTCATAGTCTTTGCGCAGCGGATGCCCGATCCAATCTTCCCCCAGCATTATCCGATATAAATTAGGATGTCCCTTGAACTGGATGCCCAGCAAATCATAAGCTTCACATTCCGGCCAATTCGCTCCTGCCCATAACGGCTGCAGTGAATCAATCACCGGCTCATCACGGTCAATTTTAACCTTCAGTGCAACAGATTGGCGGTTTTTGTATGAGTATAAGTGAGCATACACTTCCATGTGGGTCTCAAAATCGGTGCCATGAAGCTCTGATAAATAATCAAAGCCAAGCTGTTCATTATATTTCAGGAATTCTGCTAATTTATAATATGATTCAGCCCTTGCAACCAAAGTCGGCACTTCCTTGGAGAGATTATTAATATAGTACTCTTCAAGAACATCAGATCCCAGGTTTTTTTCAATTACCTTTACATATTTATCAAGGTAAGGCTGATTAACGGATGGAGCTTTTTCTGCAGCTGGTTCAGCATCAGCCTTGCTTCCGGCAGCTTTTGCCTTCGCGGCGGCAGCGGCTGCGGCCTTTGCTTTCGCTGCTGCGATTGCCTTAGCCTTTTCGTCATCAGCTGATCGGTCAGCTTTGCCTGCTGCGGCTAATTTTGCTTTTGCAGCTGCGGCGGCTTTTGCCTTTGCGGCTGCAATCGCTTTTGCCTTTTCATCGTCCCCGCCTGCTTGTTTTGCTTGAGCTGCGGCTTTCGCTTTTGCTGCGGCGGCGGCTTTTGCTTTGGCGGCTGCAGCAGCCTTTTGCTTCGCCAGATCCATATCTTCGGCTGGAGCTTCCGCCTCAGCTTCTCCCTGCTCTTTCGCTTTCAGCTTTGCCAGGGCCGCTGCCTTTGCCTTCGCGGCTGCGGCGGCTTTTTGCTTCGCCAGATCCATATCTTCAGCTGGAGCTTCTGCCTCAGCTTCTCCCTGCTCTTTCGCTTTCAGCTTCGCCAGGGCTGCTGCCTTTGCCTTCGCGGCTGCGGCGGCTTTTTGCTTCGCCAGATCCATATCTTCAGCTGGAGCTTCTGCTTTTGCTTCTTCTTTTCCCTGCTCTTTTGCTTTCATCTTTGCCAAGGCTGCTGCCTTTGCCTTCGCGGCTGCGGCGGCTTTTTGCTTCGCCAGATCCATATCTTCAGCTGGAGCTTCTGCTTTTGCTTCTTCTTCTCCCTGCTCTTTTGCTTTCATTTTAGCCAGGGCAGCTGCCTTCGCCTTCGCGGCTGCTGCAGCTTTTTGCTTCGCCAGATCCATATCTTCTGCAGGTGTTTCTTCCTTTATTTCTCCCTGCTCTTTCGCTTTCATTTTAGCCAGGGCCGCTGCCTTCGCTTTTGCGGCAGCTTCTTTTTTCAGCTGTTCAAGATTTTTTTCTCCGCTCATAGGTTAGATCACCTTCTTCCCAGTCTTAGCCTCATAACGGATTTTCTCTTTTAACTTATTAATTCCGTAAATCAATGCTGCCGGATTCGGCGGGCATCCTGGTATGTATACATCAACAGGGACAATCTGATCGACCCCTTTAACAACTGAGTAAGATTTCACATAAGGTCCTCCCGCAGTTGCACAGGAGCCCATCGCGATCACCCATTTTGGTTCAGGCATCTGATCATAAAGACGGCGGACAATAGGCGCCATTTTCTTTGTTACTGTACCTGAAACAATCATGACATCAGACTGACGGGGAGATGTACGGAAAAAGGAACCAAAACGGTCCAAATCGTAATGAGATGAACCTACACCCATCATTTCAATGGCACAGCAAGCAAGCCCGAAGGTCATTGGCCACAATGAATTACTCCGCGCCCACGCTTTAATCTGTTCCAAAGTTGCCATAAACACATTGCGCTGCAGTTCTTCCATTTCTTCCGGTGTAATATTATCCAGCTTTAAATCCATTTCAGCACCTTCTTTTTCCATGCATAAACAAGTCCAATTATTAGCATAAATACAAAAATCAGCATCTCAATCAATGCAAAAATACCAAGCTTCTCATATGCCACTGCCCACGGGTACAAAAATACTGTTTCCACATCAAAAATGACAAACATCAGGGCAAAAATATAATAGCGGACATTGAACTGCACCCTCGAATCATGGAATGGCTCAATCCCGCTTTCATATGTGGTATACTTTGTATCATATGGCTTATAGGGCCGCAAAAGCTTTCCCAAAAACAAAGCCACCACAGGCAGCAAAACGCCCAGGCACAAAAACACGAAAACTATCAAATAGTTATTCTGGTATAAATTCCAAAGCTCCATGCCCTTCCCCTCCAATGCTGAAAATTTTCACAACATTTAAACATGTAACCGTAACCATTATACACCCTACTCTCCCATGTGTCGACACAACCTCAGACTATTATTGGAAATTCTCGCTGCACGCAAAAATGGATCTCCGGGAGAGAATTTCATTGCCAAGTTTGATACACCTTCCTTAGATTATATGAGCTTGCCCCCTGTCAATATCCATGAAATTCTTCTTTATATTCATCTGCCATTAAAAAACAAATTCTCTGCTTTGTCAGTGAGATATGTAACACCCCAGAATAATTTTCCTTCTTAACACCCCTAGGAAAAACTTTCTATTTAAACCATCTTAAGGTTTAAATATATCAAATATGACTATTTCTAAGGCTTTTCGTCCATCCAGTATGAACATTATGATGTTTTTCCATTTCTTCGTTATTTTCCTGAAATGTGCGTAATTTAATTATAACTT
The DNA here is from genome assembly GCF_000565285.1 of Cytobacillus firmus DS1. Lineage (GTDB taxonomy): Bacteria > Bacillota > Bacilli > Bacillales > Cytobacillaceae > Cytobacillus > Cytobacillus firmus_A. Next base: position 136,960 of record NZ_APVL01000003.1, read on the forward strand.
CTCTGTTCTTTTACTCAGAATTTTCTGTGCTAGCATTAAATTTATCAACAACGTTAATAGGAGGTTTAACATGAAAAAGTATTTTTATTATCTGCTCGCGAGCTTAACTATCTGGAGCACAGCAGGTATAAGCGCATATGCAGAAGAAGTAACTGTAAAAAAAGGGGATACTCTTTGGTCCATAGCACAAAAACATGAGGTGTCCGTTCAGGAAATTAAAAACTGGAATGGCCTATCCAAGGATTTGATTCACCCAAATGATAAACTTGATGTTTCTCCTGAAGAAATATACATAGTAGAATCCGGTGATACTCTCTGGAATATTGCCAAAACATACAATGTAAGTGTACATAACCTTAAGAAGTGGAATCAGCTGAAATCCGATTTTATTAAACCTGGATTAGAGCTTATCATCTATAAAAATGGATCAATGAAAAAAAATACCGCTAATCCTAAGACGGTCGTAAAAGCTGCTAACACCAATAAGCCTGCAGCAAAAGAGGGCAAAAACCTGACTGTGACAGCAACTGCCTATACAGCGAGCTGTGAAGGATGTATCGGCATTACAAAAACAGGAGTCAATCTTATCGATAATCCGGATGAAAAAGTAATTGCTGTTGATCCGGACGTAATTCCTTTGGGTTCTAAAGTATTTGTAGAAGGATATGGCTATGCAACTGCCGAAGATATAGGCGGCGGAATTAACGGACATGAAATTGATGTGTTTATTCCTGGAGAACAGGATGCACTGCAGTGGGGAAGAAAAGATGTAAAGGTTACTATCCTAAATTAATCAAAGAGGTCTCTCACTGCAGGGACCTCTTTGTTCATTTGCTTTATTCATTTATAGGCTGCTTTTTGTAAAGTATGTTTCACATACCCGGCAAAAAGCTTTTAATAGATTTTGCATACATCTGATCCGGGTCGCTTCGTCAAATAAGAACACATTGAATATCTCCGCTTCAAGCATAAGGAATACTTTCATGGTGGCATCATCATTATTGCTTACATGATTATTTGTAAAATAGCTGATTAACTCTCTTTCATAATATTCTATCGTTCCAAATAATACAGTAGACAAGGATATCACCCCCTGGTTTTCTCAAACCTTGTCTTTCTAAGCACATGTTGATACTATATGACTCTATTCAACGGCTTTCAACAAAATCTGACACTTTTAACAAAATAGATAAATTAGTTAAAATAGCCATTCCTTTTTAATATAAATGAAATATAGCTGTTTCCTTTGAAATTAATTTTTGTGATAAAGTTATATTAAGAGCTAAAATAGGAGAATTACTTATGACTAAAAACAACTGCCCAGCTATTCAAAAATTCGAGGAGCTCGTTAAAAAAAGCAATGAGCTAAAAAGGGAGCTGGATGTCACTCCTTTTGAAGATAAACAAAAGTTCATGAGCCTTCTAAAAAAACTCATGACCGTGCATAAGAATTTGGACCAGTTAACCTTATATGACCAGACAAAGTGAAAGTAAAAATAAATGAAGGACAGGCATTTGCCTGTCCTTTCTTCATGTATCCGCATCAACCACTCAACCACCAACATATCAACCATCAATAAAGTGAAACTTCAATTGTTTCCTCCGAGTCTTGAAGTGGGGGTCTTACTGCCCGTTAGACTGCGATAAAATCCACCTAAAAAAACAGGCTGCCCTCTTGATGGCAGCCTGTTTCTATCATTAGCGTCTTCTGCGGTTTCTAAGGAACGCCGGTGTATCAAGTGACTCTTCCTGCGGGTCAGCCTGCACACGATAATTATCCTGAACCGGTTCCCGATATTCTCTAGGCTCTCTAACCGGACGGCGATTGCTTGGTTCTTCTGCATAATGATATGTATGATCATATTCTTTTTCTACAGGAGGTCTTGAACTCGGTTTAGCTCTTAACTCCTCTTGTTCATTGAAGCCGGTAGCGATAACCGTAACAAGAATTTCTTCCTTTAAGGAATCATTTATGACTGAACCAAAAATCATATTCACTTCTTCATCTGAAGCAGAAGCAACAATATCTGCAGCCTCCTGCACTTCATATAAGCTGATATTTGCTCCGCCTGTAATGTTCATGATGACGCCGCGGGCTCCGTTAATGGACGTTTCAAGCAGCGGACTTGATATGGCTTTACGGGCAGCTTCAGCCGCACGGTCCTCCCCAGTGGCAATTCCGATCCCCATTAAAGCTGTTCCTTTGTGAGACATAACAGTTTTAACATCGGCAAAATCGAGGTTAATTAAACCAGGAACTGCAATCAGGTCAGAAATGCCCTGTACGCCTTGGCGAAGAACATTATCCGCTTCCATAAACGCTTCAAGCATAGGTGTTTTCTTATCAATAATCTCCAATAAGCGATCATTTGGAATAATAATTAGCGTATCAACAGCTTTTTTCATGGCTTCGATGCCTGCATCAGCATTGGCTGCACGCTTGCGTCCTTCAAATTTGAAAGGGCGTGTTACCACACCGATTGTCAGTGCACCCACTTCACGTGCAATGCGTGCAATAGCAGGAGCAGCACCTGTTCCGGTTCCGCCGCCCATTCCGGCAGTAACGAATACCATGTCGGCACCCTTCAGCACTTCACGAAGCTGGCTTTCACTTTCCTCAGCTGCTTTTCTGCCCACTTCAGGATTAGCCCCTGCACCCAGGCCCCTTGTTAAGGCTGCACCGATTTGCATGGTTACTTCTGCCTTTGATTGATTTAGAGCTTGTCCATCTGTATTGACAGCAATAAACTCTACTCCCTCAACTCCATGTTCGATCATCCGATTTACAGCGTTATTCCCCCCGCCGCCGACTCCGATGACTTTGATCGTAGCGTATTGGTCTATATTTGTATCAAACTCCAGCATTGCGGCTCCTCCTTTTATTCAAATAGACTTGCATGATAGCTTTAAAAAAGAGAGTAACCTTTAAAGGTTTACTCTCTTCTATTGTAAAGGCCTATATAAAAGAATTCGAGTGATATATCTCTTTTTTGGGGCAATTTTCTCAAAATTCGGGTGGTAAATATTTCTGAAACAAAAACACCCCCCAGCCAGGCCAGGAGGTGTTGTGAATTATTATTAGAACTTTCTTTCCGAAACTTCGATACGGTTGATCGCACGCTGAAGTGCAAGCTCTGCACGGCGGAAATCGATGTTTTCACGCTTCTGCTCATTCAGGCGCTGTTCAGCACGCTGCTTGGCGCGAACGGCACGCTCTACATCAATTTCATCTGCCTGTTCAGCAGATTGCGCTAAAATCGTTACCTGCTCCGGACGGACTTCAAGGAATCCGCCGCTTACTGCGACGAAATCAGTTTTTCCGCCGTTTTTTAAACGAACGGCTCCAATTTGTAACGGTGCAACCATTGGAATGTGTCCAGGTAAAATTCCAAGCTCACCGCTTTGAGCTTTTGTGCTTACCATTTCCACATCTGATTCATACACCGGGCCATCGGGAGTAACAACACTGACTTTAATCGTCTTCATTTTTTACCCTCCTGGTCCAGAATTAGACCTCTACGCCCATTTTCTTTGCACTCTCGATTACTTCTTCGATTCGGCCGACAAGTCGGAATGCATCTTCTGGCAGGTGGTCGTACTTGCCTTCAAGAATATCTTTGAAGCCTTTAACTGTTTCTTTAACAGGTACGTATGAACCTGGCTGGCCAGTAAACTGCTCAGCAACGTGGAAGTTTTGAGATAAGAAGAACTGGATACGGCGCGCACGTGCTACGATTAGCTTATCTTCATCAGAAAGCTCGTCCATACCAAGGATTGCGATGATATCCTGTAATTCTCTGTAACGCTGTAATGTTTGCTGTACTTGACGCGCAACTGCATAATGTTCTTCTCCAACGATTTCAGGTGACAATGCACGAGAAGTTGAAGCAAGTGGATCCACCGCAGGGTAGATACCCATTTCAGAAAGCTTACGCTCAAGGTTAGTTGTTGCATCTAAGTGGGCGAAAGTTGTAGCCGGAGCCGGATCCGTATAGTCATCGGCTGGTACGTAAATCGCCTGGATGGAAGTAACAGAACCTACGTTAGTAGATGTGATACGTTCCTGTAATTTACCCATTTCAGTAGCAAGTGTCGGCTGGTAACCAACGGCAGATGGCATACGGCCTAATAGGGCTGATACCTCTGAACCTGCCTGAGTAAAACGGAAAATGTTATCCATGAAGAAAAGAACGTCCTGTCCCTGATCATCACGGAAGAATTCAGCCATAGTCAAACCAGTCAGGGCAACACGCATACGCGCTCCCGGCGGCTCGTTCATCTGACCGAATACCATCGCTGTTTTCTTGATAACGCCTGAATCCGTCATTTCATGATAAAGGTCATTACCTTCACGCGTACGCTCACCAACACCGGCGAATACGGAAATACCGCCGTGCTCCTGAGCGATGTTATTGATCAATTCCTGGATTAATACGGTTTTACCTACACCGGCACCACCGAACAGACCGATCTTACCACCTTTAATGTATGGAGCAAGAAGGTCTACTACCTTAATACCAGTTTCAAGAATTTCTACTTCAGTAGAAAGCTGCTCAAACTTAGGAGCCTCTCTGTGGATCGAATCACGACGGGCATCTGCAGCGATTGCTGGATCTAAGTCGATTGATTCACCAAGCACGTTAAATACACGTCCAAGTGTTACATCACCTACTGGTACAGAGATAGGAGCACCCGAGTCAACAACTTCACTTCCGCGCTGTAAGCCGTCAGTAGAAGACATTGCAATGGTGCGGACTGTATCATCACCTAAATGAAGGGCAACTTCAAGGGTTAAGTTGATGTCAACTTCAGATTCGTTACGCGCTGGGTTTGTAACAGTCAATGCATTATAGATCTCAGGAAGCTGGCCGCTTTCGAACTTTACGTCAACAACCGGACCCATAACTTGAAGAACGCGTCCTTTGTTCATCTTTTTCCCTCCTCTTTCATTTCACGTAATGGGAGCGTACAGGCAGCAACCCGTTCTCCGCATTTCGTTTGTGTCTAGCTCCAGCGCCTAGCCCCTCGAGGTCATAAGCCAATCCCTTCCGGAAGGAAAGAACACCTTCCAGAAGGGCTCGGCTTATGCTTGTCGGACTTGCACAGGATGTGCTGACGTCAACGTTCGCCACAGGACGTGGCGGCATTTAGTTGACGTTCATCTGAATAGGCGCTTCCGCTTTTCGTTTTTATTCTAACGCGGCTGCTCCGCCGACGATTTCGGTAATTTCCTGCGTGATGGCTGCCTGACGTGCACGGTTGTAGCTTAAGCTTAACGAGTTGATAAGTTCTTTAGCGTTATCCGTTGCATTCTGCATCGCTGTCATCCTTGCAGCGTGTTCACTTGCCTTACTGTCTAAAAGCGCTCCGTAGATTAAGCTTTCAGCGTATTGAGGCAGCAATACTTTTAAAATTTCTTCAGCGGAAGGTTCAAACTCATAAGATGTAAGCTTTTTCGAGCTGGAGATATCCGTAAGCGGAAGAAGCTTCTTCTCTGTTACATCCTGTTGAATCGCGCTGACATAATGGCTGTAGTACATATATAATTCGTCAAATGTCTCATCAGCGAACATGCCAACTGTTTTGCTGGCAATATCCTTGATTTCAGCAAATGCAGGCTGGTCCGCAACAGCAACAATATCCAGAATGACGTTCATATTGCGCTTTCTGAAAAAGTCGCGGCCCACACGTCCGATCGCAATGATTGCATACTCATCCGGTGATTTATGGCGCTTTTGAATTGTCTGGTAGACATTTCGCAAAACGTTACTGTTATAAGCTCCCGCAAGTCCGCGGTCAGAAGTGATTACAAGGTAACCAGTTTTCTTGACTGGGCGGCTGGTCAGCATTGGATGTGATACATCTTTGCTTCCCAAAGCGATGCTTGCCGTAACTTCCTGGATTTTCTCCATATAAGGCACGAATGATCTTGCGTTCATTTCCGCCTTATTCATTTTCGCAGCCGATACCATCTGCATTGCTTTTGTAATTTGACTCGTTTTCTTCGTAGAAGTAATACGATTTTTTATATCGCGTAATGATGCCACAGGTTCTCACCACCCTTTTTCAAAGTTTGTCAGACCCTAACAAGAGAAGCAAAGGGAGGGGATTGTACCCCTAACCTTAATTGCATGCTCTATTATTCGGATACTGCGAAAGTTTTCTTAAAGTCGTTAATCGCAGATGCCATATCGTCATCAGAAGGAAGTTCTTTTGTAGTCACGATATGGTCTAACAAATCTTTGCGGTTATGGTCTAACCATGAAAGGAATTCAGATTCGAAACGACGAATATCCTGTACAGGAATGTCATCTAAGAAGCCGCGAGTTAGAGCGTAAAGGATTGCAACCTGCTTCTCAACTTTTAACGGCTTGTTAAGATCCTGCTTTAGAACCTCTACTGTACGGGCACCACGGTTAAGTTTAGCCTGTGTTGCTTTATCAAGGTCAGAACCGAACTGGGCAAATGATTCAAGTTCACGGTATGAAGCAAGGTCAAGACGCAGTGTACCTGCAACCTTTTTCATTGCTTTGATCTGTGCAGATCCACCTACACGTGATACAGAAAGACCTGCGTTGATCGCCGGACGCACACCGGAGAAGAATAGGTCAGACTGAAGGAAAATTTGTCCGTCAGTGATTGAGATAACGTTTGTCGGAATGTAAGCAGAAACATCGCCTGCTTGTGTTTCGATAAATGGAAGCGCAGTGATTGAACCTGCACCTTTCGCATCACTTAGCTTCGCAGCGCGCTCTAATAAGCGGCTGTGCAAGTAGAATACGTCCCCTGGATATGCTTCACGGCCTGGAGGACGGCGCAATAGCAATGAAAGCTCACGGTAAGCAGAAGCTTGCTTTGTTAAGTCATCATACACAACAAGAACGTGCTTGCCGTTGTACATGAACTCTTCACCCATTGTTACCCCAGCGTAAGGAGCCAGGTATAGCATTGGAGCAGGCTGTGATGCAGATGCTGTTACAACGATTGTGTAATCAAGCGCACCTTGCTTACGAAGCGTTTCTACTGCATTACGAACTGTAGATTCTTTTTGTCCGATTGCCACATAGATACATACCATATCCTGATCTTTTTGGTTCAGGATTGTATCGATTGCAACGGATGTTTTACCTGTCTGACGGTCACCGATGATTAACTCACGCTGTCCGCGGCCGATTGGCACAAGTGCGTCAATCGCCTTGATTCCTGTTTGAAGCGGCTCGTGTACGGATTTACGATCCATAACACCTGGTGCCGGGCTTTCAATCGGACGTGATTTTGTTGTGTTGATTGGACCCATGCCATCTACTGGCTGTCCAAGAGGGTTTACGACGCGGCCGATCAGTTCTTCACCAACCGGTACCTCCATGATGCGGCCCGTACGGCGTACTTCATCGCCTTCACGGATTTCTGTAAATGGTCCTAAAATGATAATACCGACGTTATTTTCTTCAAGGTTTTGTGCCATACCCATAACGCCGTTTGAAAATTCAACAAGTTCTCCAGCCATGACATTGTCGAGGCCATGAGCACGAGCGATACCGTCACCAACAGAGATAACCGTACCTACATCACTCACTTGAATTTCCGACTGATAGTTTTCGATTTGCTTTTTTATCAGCGCACTGATTTCTTCAGCATTGATGCTCATGAGTTTCACCCCTATCTACGAATCTTAGCCTAACAATTGACGCTCAAGACGCTCTAGCTTTCCGCGCAAGCTGCCGTCGAAAATCCGGTTTCCGATTCGAAGCTTGATGCCGCCGAGCAAGTTAGTATCAACAATATTGTCAATACGAAGTGATTTTTTTCCAACCTTAGCTGCAAATGATACAGATAATGCTTCCTTCTCTGCTTCAGATAGCGGACGGACAGTGTACACTTTTGCATCCGCAATTCCTTTTTTGTCATTCGCCAGGCTTATAAAATGATCTGCCACATCAGAGATATGATCTTCGCGGTGGCGTTCAATTAATATCATTAACGTGTTTAGAACAAACGTGTTCACAGATGCAAATGCTTCTTTTAAAATCTCTTTTTTCTTCTCAATTGAAAGCTTTGGAGATTTCAAAACAGACTTTAAATCTGAGTTATGGTTTACTACTTCTTTCACTGCACGAAGCTCTTCTTCCATTTGGTCAAGAAGCTGGTGTTCATTCGCAAGCTGGAAAAGAGCCAACGCGTAGCGCTTTGCTACTGTGGAGCCCGTCATCGCTTTTCTCCTGCCTCTTGAATGTATTCATTGATCAGCTTTTCCTGATCAGCTGCACTTAGTTCCTTCTCGATAACCTTGGAAGCAATTAGGACAGATAATGAAGCGACCTGCTCGCGGATAGCGGCAACCGCCTGTTCTTTCTGCTGCTCGATTTCAAGCTTTGCAGATTCCTTAATGCGCTCAGACTCAGTGCGGGCAGCCGCAACGATCTCCTCACGCTGCACATCGCCTTGTTTCTTCGCATTTTCAATAAGGCCCTGTGCTTCTGTACGTGCTTCTTTTAAAAGATTTCTTTGCTCTTCTAAAAGCTTCTTTGCTTCTGTACGGCTTTCTTCAGCCGCTTGAATTTCCCCGGCAATGTGCTCTTCACGCTGCTGCATAATGCCCATTAACGGACCCCACGCGAATTTTTTCAGCAATGCCAACAAGATAATGAACATAATCAGCTGGTACAAAATGTCCCCGCCGTTAAAACCGCCGCCTGCAGCGCCTAAAACTAGACTGTTTGTTAACACCCTCGATTCACTCCCTTCAAGAGTTGTTCCACTTATGAAACGGAGTCATATGCATGATTCCGAATTAGTTTACATAAAAAAACATAAAGGAATGGCGAAGGTTCATGGAATGATCTTCGCCATTTTTGAACGATTGGTACAGTATTAATTAACCGCCGATAACCATGAACGCGATAACAACGCCAATGATCGGAACGGCCTCAACTAGTGCAACCCCGATGAACATTGTAGTTTGAAGCATACCGCGAGCTTCTGGCTGGCGAGCCATACCTTCAACTGTTTTTGATACGATAAGACCGTTACCGATACCGGCACCTAGTGCTGCTAAACCGATTGCAATTGCTGCTGCTAAAAGACCCATTATTGTGTTCCTCCTTAAATTGTATGAAAATTTATTTGTTTAAAATGTTTTGTCCATAAAATGAACAGGTATATATTAATGGTCGTGGCTCACTTTGTGTGCCATATAAACCATTGTTAACATACAGAAAATGAATGCCTGGATTGATCCGACAAAGATTGAGAATCCCTGCCATACAAGTGTTGGTATAACTGCGGCAAGCATTCCGCCTACACCGGCATGTGCAAGTCCTCCGACAAGCAATGTCAGCAGGATTTCACCTGCGTAGATGTTACCGTAAAGACGAAGTCCCAATGTCAGAGTGTTTGCAAACTCTTCAATGATTTTCAATGGGAACAAGAAAGGCATTGGCCTGATAAAATCCCGGCCGTATTCTCCTACTCCTTTAAGCTTTACGCCATAATAATGCGAAAGCCCGACTACCATTGCCGCTAATGTTAAAGTGATAACAGGATCGGCTGTTGGCGATTTCCACCATAAAGTGTGATCATAAGTGATCGCGAACGGAAGTCCGAGCATGTTTGATACAAAAATATACATGATCAGGGTTAATCCAAGGATATGGAATCTTCCGCCTGTCTTCCAGTCCATCGTACTGTTAATGATATTCTTAACAAAATCCATAATCCATTCGAAGAAGTTTTGCATCCCCGTTGGTTTCATGGCCAATCGACGGGTTGAAAGCAAAGCAATAATGAAGACAATAGCACTTGCCACTGTAATCATCAGTACGTTTGATAAGTTGAAATTCAATCCTAAAAATTCTTTTATAGGAGCTTCATGATGCAATAGTGTTCACCTCTCTTCCCGCTATTTACGTAAATGAAAAGATTGAAGAAAATAATCTATCATAATGACAATATAGGATGTCATTAATCCAAATACCACACTGATCAGATGCAGCTTTTCAGGATATTCCAGTGCGACCATGACAGCAAATACTGCTGTAGCCATCCTGGATACCGTTCCAAGTGAACGCACCTTCTCGCCTCTCTCGACCGCCTCTCCAAATTGCAGCGCCTTTCGGGAAATCAGCCACAAATTGAACAAACTTAAGCATGTACCAAAGATCAAGCCAAGAAAAATAGATTGATATGGTGTAAAGCCCCAGCCGAGAACGTAAACAGACAACAAAAGGAATATGTATTTTCGCTGTCTCAGAAAAGTTGCTTTGATCTCCGGCATGATGTTCATTCTCCTGTGAAAAAATGTTGGATTAGACGAAGCATGGCGTAAATCCCGGCGCCAAGTCCAATGAACAAGCCGATTAAAAGGAATAAAGGCTCAGTTCCTGCCTTGCTGTCAAGCCATCTTCCGGCGAAAATGCCAATGAGCGCGGAACCTACTAACTGGGAAAGAATGGCGGACATTAAGGCCATCGCCTTAAATGGGTTGCGGTCTTTTTGACGCATAAAAACGCATCCTCCCTTAAAGAGAATGGTAAGAGGGTTTGAGGCCGTAAATAATCATATAAACATCATGCAGAAGTGGGAAATATGTCTGCAAAAATATTTTGAAAACCCTATCATCTTTTACCCTTTGTAAGCATACAATAGGGCTTTGTCAATGTCAATGCGTTTGGAGTGAAAAAGTTCACAAACAAAAAGGTAAAAATATGGTATGTTCACATATTTATCACATTTAATTTTTGTATTTCTATTGAAAAAGGAGCGATATTCTGCATCGCCCCTGAAAACGCTTTATTTTTTTCCTTTTCACTTGCTTAGTAACCTCTTCTGATCTGCTGAAGGCACCGGGTCCCCCAGCTGGCCATCCGGCCTCACAAATAGATAGGTTTCAATCCAGTCTTCCCTGCCTGCCTTTTTGGCAAACACTTTCGCCAAATACAGTCCCGGCCCAGGCAGCTTATCAGAAGGGATTTCCTGCAGCAGCTGCCCCTTGCCGGCATTTCTTTTCCAATCCAGAAATCCCATGAACCGGAGACTTTCCGAATCAAACATTGCAATTCCGAATTCCTCCGCCCCGCCAGGCAGATACACTTCATAACGATATGTACCAGGCTTATCTCCTTTGCCGATTCCGAATCCCATCACCCTTGGGTAATCCGGCTCTTCAAGCACATAAAGGTATGGTATATGGATACTCTCGGCTCCTGCTTTCAATAGAAGGTACCCGTCATGGATCTTTTTCTTTAAAAGGGTCGGATCAGCAGACATTTTAATTTCAGCCTTTTTCTTTTCGCCCGGGTTCAATTGAAACGTCAAAGGCATTTCCCAATCAATTCCCTGCTCCTTATAGGGTACAGAAAAAGAATAAGACTGCGTTTTTCCACTTATATTTTCAACCGTTATAAAACTGCTGTGGTCATGCAGCCTGTCTGCGATCTGAAATTTCCCGAATTGCATGGAAGCCGGGAAGACAAGCGTTTCTGCTTTCAGTGCCTGATCAAGCTGGATTCTGCCGGCTCCCTGCTCATACGTTCTATATGTTTGTCCTTCCGCGTTCCTAATAAGCTTAGCGGTATTCATGAGTGCTGCCTTAATCTGTTCCGGTCCCCATTCAGGATGAGCCTGTTTGAGGATAGCACAGGCACCTGCTACATGCGGAGCGGCCATGCTTGTTCCCTGAAGCGGCAGGTATCCGCCTGGAATGGTGCTATTTATAGCGACTCCCGGTGCCACAACATCCGGTTTAATTTCCCATGTGGATGTAACAGGCCCGCGGGAGCTGAAGTCAGCCAGTATGTCCCTTTCTTCTATTATATTAGTCCGGGCAAGGAGCCGTCCTTCCTTCATAAGATTCTTGAGCTCCTCTCCTTCCTCCTTTGAAAGCGCCGCTGCCGGAATGGGAACCTCGCTGTCCAGATTGCCGAAGAACCTGCCTTTTGTATTATTAAAGATAATAATTCCCTCTGCTCCTGCTTCCATTGCATGAACCGCTTTATCAGTAAACGTTAGTTCCCCTCTTTCTATTAGTACTATTTTTCCTTCCGCATTCTTCAATTCATCCGGGTGCCCGAGTCCTCCATCGATCATTTCATACGAGCGGTCAAATTCCCATTCCTTTGAACCCTGAAGCAAATCAAGGCGGATTCCTCGTCCGTTTATGCTCAAAATTGGCACCTTCATTGTTGGGGTCGAGGCTCCGACAGAAATGGCCTTCGACGCTGTTCCAGGGGATCCTACGGTCCAGATATTCGGTCCCGAATTGCCAGATGAAGTAACAGCAGTTATTCCTTTTTCAACCGCTTTATTCAGGGCAATGCTTATTGGCAGGTCAGGTCCGTTTACGTTATTTCCCAAGGAAAGGTTTAAGACATCCACTTTATCCTTTATAGCCTGTTCGATAGCTGCTATAACCTGTTCTGTTGTTCCGCTTCCTCCTGGTCCGAGAGCTCTGTAAGCAATGATGGTTGCTTCCGGTGCGACCCCCTGGATCCTGCCATTTGCCGCAATGATACCTGCGACGTGAGTGCCGTGCAGTGTGCCTTGTCCCCCGGCAGCCTTTGTTTCCATCGGATCTCTATCATTATCCACCAGATCGCGCCCGCCTCCATAGCTCCTTCGTAAGTCGGGATGATTATAATCGATGCCGGTGTCGATCACGCCAACTAACACACCCTTGCCTGTGAGGCGCTGATTATTTTCATCATAAAAGCCTCTGGCATTCTGGCCGCCAATCAGCTTGATATTGTCATTGGAATGGACATGATAGGTATTAACCTGTGAAACAGAAGAGACTGATTCCAGCTCTTGCAGGCTTTTCAATGCAGATGGCTTTCCTTTTACTGAAAAGCCGTTTAATGCCTGATTGAATGTATGCCTGATTTGCAGCTCAGGGTTTTGTTCTATCATATGTTTTATTTCCTGTTCCTTCTTTGCATCACTTAATACAACGATTGCCACTTTTTCTATATCAGGTGACTCTTCCGGAATAGGAGGGTGTGAAATTGTCCGGGCTGAAACAGGATTCTGACTCCAAAACAAGGATATGACTGTTATAATCAATAAGAATTTTTTCATTAGAAAAACCCACCCTCTTTTTGTTTTAGGGTGGGCTGAACTACGGCCTAGTATTCGTGTATATTCTTTTCTATGTATTAAAACAGCTGATTCGGTTCCAGTTTTCCTTTTCGGATTAAATGGTCCCGCTTTTTATCTCTCCACATATCCGTTATGGTCGCAGCTATCAGTAATACGGTAAGCAGGATTCCTTTTCCTTCTGCCAGCTTAAATACCAGGGCGATAAGACCTTCGGACATTAAGGTTCCCATTAATGAAGCCAGCAGCATGATGATCCAGACAACCAATGCTCCTTCTAATACGGCTAATGCTCTCATTTATTCGACCTCCCGGGTATATAAAATCATTATGCCAATACCCCGCAGACAGCAGTCTAAACGTAAATCTTGCAATTCGGGCATTCCTTTACTTTCCAAATATCTTCTGCCAGATGCTTTTGCTTTTTTCAGCCTCTAATGCACCGGCTACTTCTTCTACAGACTTTTGTGTCGCCATTAGTTTTTCATAGAGGGAAGTGACTTTTTCGCTCTCTTTTTCATAGCCTTGTGCATGGGCATTTCTTAAATCTTCAATTGTGAGTTTGAGCTCGTGCACTTCATGTATCAGCTGTTTGTTTTGTTCTCTGATTTTATTCTGGGTAAGACGGGATTGCTCGTTTTGCTGCACGAGGAAGCTGACAAGCTTTTTCATATCTGTCAGTTCGGAATTCACATTCACAAGCGAGGTGGAGCTGCTTTCTTCCTCATCCTCCACTGTAATGATGACCGGAATTCCTGCATCCTCAAGCTTTGCTGTGACTTCCTCTTTTTTCAGCCCATCCGAATATAATTTCCGGATAAATTTCAGCTTTTCAATTTCGGAAACCTGGATTTTATAGCGATTATGTTCCTTCCGATAATTTATGTATTCTGCATGCTCCTGCAAATAACGCTTTAAGCTATTCTCAGGTATGTCCGGAAGTGCCTCTTTAAGTTCTTTCATTGTCAAATACTGATTTGCCAACGTCCTTCAGCACCTTTCTTGGTATCTTGCCGATAGACCCAGCTCTCGCCGGGCATTACCCATGACTAACCACCTAACCGTCAACAAAACCACCATGGTCATTTTTTGCGGTAAATGCACCTTCAACGATGCTGTCTCCGCCACTATTTCTCCAACCATGATTACGCCATTTGATCACTCTAAATCATTTCGAAACATTGATATATCAACACTTTACATATAACCATCCAACCATCAACATGTTAACCGCTTACTATTTCTGTTCGAATCTGCCTTCCGTTTCTTCTTTACTCTATCATAACTTTTCCAGCTTTACGGGGAAAGAGACTTTTAACATAAAAATTAAATAGATTTTCCTGCTCATCATCAACCACCCAACCACCAACATATCAACCATCCTGTTTTGGGTTAATGTGGTCCGCTTCTCCCCTCCCCTTTATGAAAGAGGAACAGAAAAATGCACCTCATCTATGAGAGGTGCACTTCTTTTAGTTTTGCGGTTTATATTCATCCGGACGATCATTCGTCTGTTTAAAATGGTAGCGGATAGCATCGCAAATTCTTCTGGAGGCATTTCCGTCTCCATATGGGTTTACGGCTTTCGCCATTTTTTCATAAGCTGACCCATCTGTCAGAAGTTCGGTTGCCAGTTCGTAAATTGGCTGTTCCTCAATGCCGGCAAGCTTAAGAGTGCCTGCTTCAATTCCTTCAGGCCTTTCCGTTGTTTCACGCAGAACAAGGACAGGCACACCCAGTGATGGTGCTTCTTCCTGAACTCCGCCCGAATCAGTCAGAATCAGATGAGCTCTTGAAGCAAAGTTATGGAAATCTATGACGTCAAGCGGCTCAATCAGATGAATACGGCTATCGCTGCCAAGGATTTCTGATGCGATCTCCCGTACAGCCGGGTTCATATGAACGGGATATACGACTTGTATATCTTTCTGTTCTTCCACCAGCCTTTTAATAGCCTTGAACATGTTCCGCATCGGCTCGCCCAGGTTTTCACGGCGGTGTGCAGTCAGCAGCACTAGGCGGTCATCGCCGATTTTCTCAAGGACTTCATGGTGATACGTATCTTTAACCGTTGTTTTAAGGGCATCAATTGCCGTATTTCCGGTGATGAAAATACTTTCGCTCTTTTTATTTTCATTTAAGAGATTTTCCGCTGACTTCGATGTTGGCGAGAAATGCAGATCAGCCATGACACCTGTAAGCTGGCGGTTCATTTCCTCAGGGAATGGAGAGTATTTATTCCATGTGCGCAGTCCCGCTTCCACATGGCCGACGACAATCTTGTTATAGAAAGCGGCAAGGCTTGCAATAAACGTTGTAGTGGTATCACCGTGAACAAGCACGATATCCGGCTTTACTTCCTTCATGATTTTATCAAGGCCTTCAAGTCCGCGTGTAGTCACATCCACCAATGTCTGGCGGTCTTTCATGATATTCAGGTCATAATCTGGTGTGACCTTAAAAATATTTAATACCTGATCGAGCATTTCGCGATGCTGTGCCGTCACAGTCACAATCGATTCAAAATGCTCAGGGTGTTTTTGAAGTTCAAGAACAAGAGGAGCCATTTTAATGGCTTCAGGCCTTGTCCCGAAAATCGTCATTACTCTTATTGAGGAAAACATTTAAAGCACCTTCCCCTTACATAAAAGATAAATACCTCTTATCTTTCTATGATTAAAAAAGGGATAAGGTGCTTCAAAAAGGAATTATTTCGTCCCGAATAAACGGTCGCCTGCATCGCCCAATCCAGGGACGATATAGCCTTTTTCGTTCAATTTTTCGTCTAATGCTGCGATATAGATGTCAACGTCAGGGTGAGCTTCTTTCACAGCTTCCACGCCTTCAGGAGCGGCAATCAGGCACATGAATTTAATGTTTTTGCCTCCGCGCTTTTTAAGAGAATGGATGGCTTCAACCGCAGAGCCGCCAGTTGCAAGCATTGGGTCAACTACGATGAAATCTCTTTCTTCCACATCACTTGGAAGCTTTACATAGTATTCAACCGGCTGCAGGGTTTCCGGGTCGCGGTATAAGCCGATATGGCCCACTTTTGCAGCTGGAATCAGCTTCAGGATACCATCAACCATTCCAATTCCCGCGCGCAGAATCGGGATGATCCCTATCTTCTTACCTGCAAGCACATTGGACTTCATCGTGCTGACTGGTGTATCAATTGTTATTTCTTCTAAAGGCATATCGCGGGTAATTTCAAATGCCATCAATGTTGCCACTTCATCGACAAGCTCGCGGAATTCCTTTGTTCCCGTACTCTTTTCACGAATGTATGTAAGCTTATGCTGAATTAATGGATGATCAAAAACGTAAACCTTTGCCATGAGTATCTCTCCTTTTCATTATGCAGATTAGTCGAACCACACTTCGTCTAATTTTACAGAAAAACAATTCCATCGGCAACTATGATTCGTATTTGTAAAAGAAAAATCATTATTATTATCGGCGGCATGGCGGGGATTAGCTTCCCCTGGAGCCAGACAGTTCTCGAAGTCCAAACTTTTCTTTAATAACCACATAAAAGCCGGCCTCTTGCTGAGACCGGCTGTTGATTAATATTCAGGATATAAAGTGAAGCTGCCTGTTAAGGCTTCTACGCGCTGCGCCGCTTCCTGAAGCTTCCCTTCATCTTCATGATTTTTCAGTGTGAAGGCGATGATGGATGCAATTTCCTGCATTTCTTTTTCTCCAAATCCGCGGGACGTAACAGCCGCTGTGCCGATGCGGATGCCGCTTGTGACGAATGGGCTTTCCGGATCGAACGGAATGGTGTTTTTGTTGACAGTAATGCCGACCTCATCAAGTACCTTCTCCGCCACTTTCCCTGTTAGGCTAAGGGAGCGTAGGTCAACCAGCAGCAAATGGTTGTCTGTACCCTGTGATACAAGGTCAATTCCTTCAGCCTGCAATGCTTCAGCCAGCTTTTTAGCATTCGCAATGATATTGCCTGCATAGGTTTTGAAATCATCCTGAAGCGCTTCGCCAAAGGCAACCGCTTTTGCCGCAATGACGTGCATTAAAGGACCGCCCTGGATTCCAGGGAAAATGGATTTATCAATTTTCTTCGCGTATTCTTCTTTGCAGAGAATCATGCCGCCGCGCGGTCCGCGCAATGTCTTGTGAGTGGTAGTTGTAACAAAGTCCGCAAACGGAACCGGATTCTGATGAAGCCCAGCAGCTACAAGGCCTGCAATGTGAGCCATATCAACCATCAGCATGGCACCGACTTCATCTGCAATTTCACGGAAACGCTTGAAGTCAATTTCACGCGGATAGGCACTTGCACCCGCTACGATTAATTTTGGCTTAGACGTGCGGGCTTTTTCAAGAACATCTTCATAATCGATGCGATGTGTTTCTTTATCCACACCATATTCGACGAAATTGTACTGCACGCCGCTGAAGTTAACAGGACTGCCGTGAGTTAAATGTCCGCCATGGGATAGATTCATGCCAAGAACAGTATCTCCCTGCTCCAGGACAGTGAAGTATACGGCCATGTTTGCCTGTGCACCTGAATGCGGCTGCACGTTCACATGCTCTGCACCAAAAATTTCTTTCGCACGGTCACGGGCTAAATCTTCGACTACATCCACATGCTCACATCCGCCATAATAGCGGCGGCCCGGATAGCCTTCAGCATACTTGTTTGTTAAAACAGAACCCTGTGCTTCCATAACCGCTTCACTGACAAAGTTTTCAGAAGCGATTAATTCAATTTTTGTTCTCTGGCGTCCTAATTCTTCTTGAATCGACTTGAAAACCTGCTCATCCTGCTGTGCTAAATGCTTCATAAGAATCCTCCCTTTTCTCCAACACACTTTTAATAAAAGAAAGCTTTGTGAAGGCTCTCCATTTTTATGTATCGATCTTTTTGTGAAAATTCTTTTTTATTTTAGCACGTTTTCTGAAAAAGTGACAGGCACCTATACCAGTTTGGCAGATTGGTATGGGTACCTGTCACCATCCTTTTAATCCCAGTTCCAATAATCCTTCTCCCCGAGGTATGGAGCACGGATTTGTTCTTCTCTTTTAAGCTTTAATAGTTCTTTCACCGGGCCGGTAACCACTGCTCCATAGACAATGAATCCATTTTTCTTCAGGTATTGATGACGTTCTTTCAGATAGTCAAGACCGAGGAAGTTCTCATAATAGCTTTGAGATTCATTTTTTAAGAGACCCTCCATCTGTTTCAGCATCACTTTTTTATTTTCATCCATAAATTCCTCATTAAGGGCTAATTTCGATTCAGACTTATAATCATCGCCTGCTTTCCTTCCTCCGGCCAAACCATAAATGGAAGTTAATTCGATTGAGTTTCCTCCGCTGCCGTAACCCGTCTTAAATTCTTTCAGTTCTCCTGTATAGAGCGGCATCCAAAGGACTTCCAGGTCATATGGCTTTAAAAGCTCCAGCAGTTCTTCCGGCTTCATGAATGACTGGGTGGAAAATGCCAGTTCCGCCACTGTCCCTTCGTGTATTTTTTCAAGAGAAGTCCAGACCGCAGGCTCCCCTTCAGCTGCCAGCCTTTTTCCGCTATTCGGATTTTCAGGCAGGGAAAAACGGTAAATGCTTTCATTTTGCGGCTGAAATTCCTGAATACTCAAGGTGGAATATGAATTTAATAACCTTTTCTCAACCTTCACCTCTCCAATTGTCTGATACTCCCGGCCAATTTTCCGTGCGATCGGATAGGATATTTTCTGTGTCAGAAATGGCGTTACTTCTTTATTCAGCATGCCTCCGAAATCCTCATGCATGTTTGGGTACTTCCAATCCAGTGCCACCTTACTGTAAAAAGCATGCTTTCTTTCACTATTGGCAGCGTCTGACAGTATATTTACGGCCATCATATATGCCCAGAAGAGAAACAAGCAGGCAGCAAGCACTTTAACCACTCTGAATGTTAAGGTAAATCTGTATTTAACCATGATTTTCTTTTCGCGGTCTTTGTTCCAGTCAGTCATGTTCTTCCCTCCATTGTTCATCGGCAAGCTGAGCAAGCTTTTTCCGGGCCCGATGCAGTGTCACCTTGACTTGATTTTCTGATAGATCCAATGTTTCCCGGATCTCACTATAGCTAAAAGACTCAAATTCTCTTAAATATAAAATAGAACGATATTGTTCCGGCAGACAGCTCATTAGGTCTGCGACTTTTTCCTTCGATTCTTTCTTTAATGCTGAATCCTCAGGCAATCCGTATGGACTGGTCATTTCTCCCTTTGAAAATAAATAACCGGCAAAAGGAATCTTATTTCTCCTCTGCCGTTTCCGCCATTCATCCAAATAAGCATTCCTGGCTACCTTAAAAAGCCATGCCCTTACATCTTCCTGTTTGTAGAAAGAGAGAGAAACCGTTGCCTTAATGAATGTTTCCTGCGTTAGATCTTCAGCTGTTTCCTTAGACCCTGACATCTTATATAAATAGTAATAAAGCGGTCTGGCATAATGACGATATAAATCATCCAGCCGATCCCGCCTGCTCTCCTTCAACGGCTTCTCCCCCCTTTCTCACTAAAGGCTGCACTATATACACGCTCTTCCTTCTTGAATGTTACATGTTATATAAAAAAAGTGACAGGCACCTAATCCAAAATTGATAATTAAAGCCCCATTCACCAGGTGATTGGGGCCGCAAAATTATAATTATATCATCTGCAGGATTCATTCTCAGCGTTTCGTTCATAAATCGCGCGGGCCCCGCCAATGAGTTTTGGCCTGGTTTTGGCCATGGTGACGTGCGCCTCGCCGACTGATTTTTGGGAGGTCCTGATAGGAACAGCTACATGCTTCAGGTGCATGCCGATCAGAGTATCTCCGATATCGATGCCGGCATCTGCCTTAATAAACTCGACCATGACGGGATCTTTGAAGTGTTCATAGGCATATGTCGCCATCGCGCCGCCAGCCGTGCGGTGAGGAATGACGGCTACTTCATCCAGGTTTCTTGCCTCGGCAACAGCCCGTTCAACAACTAATGCCCTGTTCAAATGTTCGCAGCATTGAAAAGCCAGAGCAGCCCCGGTGTCCTGGCGGAGCTTGTCCAGACGCTCAAAAATCATTTCAGCCACTTGTTCCGTTCCGGCTGTGCCTATTCGTTTCCCGGCGACTTCACTTGTGCTGCAGCCCACTACAAGAAGGTGCTTCTCACTTAAAGGAACTTGTTCGCTGAATTCACGTATGATTGTATCAAGTTCTGTTTTCCATTGTTCAATCAAAAAAGCTCCCCCCTTTGAAAGATTTACTTCGTTTCGTAAGCAGTAATCTTTCCGACACGGTTTTCATGGCGGCCGCCTTCAAAGTCTGTTGAAAGCCATACTTTTGCAATTTCACGAGCCAGACCTGGGCCTATCACTCGTTCACCCATAGCGAGGATGTTGCTGTCATTATGTTCACGGGTTGCTTTTGCACTGAATACATCATGCACAAGTGCACAGCGGATTCCCTTTACTTTGTTGGCCGAGATGCTCATTCCGATTCCAGTTCCGCAGATCAGAATACCTTTATCGAATTCACCGCCGGCTACCTTTTCGGCAACAGGCAATGCATAATCCGGATAATCTACTGAAGTTTCGCATTCACAGCCGAAATCTTCATATTCAATGCCCATTTCATCCATCAGGTTTTTTATTTCTTCGCGGAGATTAAGTCCCCCATGGTCTGATGCGATTGCAATTTTCATAATGAAACCCTCCAGTTTGAAGCCGCTTTATTTTGATATTATGCTCTTATTTTGACACAAAACCTTGAAAATATAAAGAAAGGGAGCCGCATTTTGGGCTCCCTTATAATTTAAATTTAGTAATGGTGCTATTTAATTTTTCCGCCTGCTCTTTTAGCTCGATGGCGAGCTTTTCCACATTGCCGATTACAGCTGTCTGGTGCTGAGTGGCAGCTGAAACCTCCTGTGCACCTGCTGATGTCTCCTCAGCAATGGCTGCTACTTCCTGGGATTGGGTGGATGTATGCTGGATGCCTTCCATCTGGTTATCCACCAGGCCTGAAATGGCAGACACTGAAGCAGCCATTTCATTGACTACTTTCGCCATTTCCTCTATCACTTCATTTGTTTTCGTGCCTTTTTTCATTTCATTATTAGCAGTCTCCACCTGATAAGAGATTTGCGTGACGACATTACGGACCTCTTCCTGAATGTTTTTTATCAGTTCTGAGATGCCCTGGACTGCCTTAGCACTCTCATCTGCAAGCTTCCGCACTTCTTCAGCGACTACAGCAAATCCTTTGCCATGGTCCCCCGCACGGGCCGCTTCAATGGAGGCATTTAAAGCAAGAAGGTTTGTCTGTGCTGCAATGTCACCGACAAGCTGTATAATCTGCTCTACCTTTACGGCATTTTGCTCAAGACGCTTTACTGTCTGAAGTGATTCCTCATTATCCTGGGCAAGTTTTTCTATGCCGGAAATAAGCGAATGGATCACCTTCTTTGATTCCATCAGGTCCTGAACCATTTCACCGGAAACAGTTTGTGATGCTTTTGCTGTATCCTGGACTTCCTGGGCAATGCGCAGGACATCTTCCATGGATTCAGCTGTTAACTGAATGGATACAGCAGAACTATCTGCTCCCTGGGAAATCTCGCTGATGGTTCTGGCAATCGCATCTGCCTGCTCTGCAGCTGCTGAAGACTCGGCAGACATCGCAATGACCTTTTCATTCGTTTCTTTGAAGTTCTCATCAATCTTATGAACCATATCCCTTAAATTGAAAAGCATATGATTGAATGCAATGCCCAATGAACGAATCTCATCATCTGACTTGGAGAGCTCTGCATCCTGGCCGATATCACCATTGGCAGCCATGAGTGCCGTTTTTTCAAGCTTCTGCAATGGTTTAGTGATAAAGCCTGCAGCAAAAAAGGCTAGTACACCTGACCAGAAAATCCCCATTCCTAAGGTTAGAATAGTAAAAACAACCTCTCCAAATGGAAGCATCTCTTCAATGCTTGGAAATAAGAAGTAAAGAAATACAGCACTTGTTGTGTATGTAATGATGGCCAGCGATGTAATGAATAATACGAGCTTTTTTCTAAGGCCGAATTTATAGCCCTTTTTCTCCCCCATTATGTTGTCCCCCTGATTAATCTTCTCTCTTGACGCGATCCAAAATCTGTTCAATCGCTTCTGTCAGATCTTTAAATGTGCTTCTATATATCTCAACCGGCCCCCCATATGGATCAATAATATCTCCAGCAGCTCCGGCAAACTCTTTTAATGTGAAGGTTTTGCCCTCTGCGCCAGGAAACATGGACAGAACCGTATTTCTGTGACCGGCTGTCATCGTTAAAATATAGGTCGCCCAGTCAATTAAATCTTCACTCATACTGGATGACTGATGCTGAAGCGGAATTCCGTGCTCCTCCAGCACACTTTTCGTATTCGCGGACGCATCACTGCCGTCTGCCGCAAATACGCCAGCCGACTTCACTTCTACACCGGGAATCGATCTGCTTTTTAAAATGGCTTCTGCCATCGGGCTTCTGCACGTATTTCCCGTACAAACAAATAACACATTTGCCATAGGAACTCTCCCTCCTTTTATATCGGTTTATAACTATAAAACTTTATCCAAACTTTTCTTACATTATAAGACAATTTCCCTATAACACCTATAGCTCCCATGCAAAAAAAGAAAAAGGGCAGCCCGCACCCTTTTCATTTTTCACAAAATATTAACATTTAAACACCTGCTGCATGACCGACTTGGTATTCGACAAAATTCGAGCGGTGCCTGTCACCCTATTAAAAGCTTTACCCCAAATGCCAGGAGGATGGCGCCTCCGAGAGCTTCGCTGTAGGAGCCGATCCAGCTTTGCACTTTTCTGCCGGTGAGGAGGCCGGCCCATGTGAGGATGGTAGCACCTGCTCCGAAGAAGACGAGCACCAGGAATGTTTTAGCTCCGTAGATTCCGAGGCTTAGGCCGACTGAAAAACTATCAAGGCTGACGCTCAGTGCAAAAATCAGCAGCCCTATGCCCACCGGCGTAATTAAGCTGTCTTCCTCATCCCTGAAGCTTGACCAAATCATCTGCACGCCTAATAAAAGGAGCAGCCCCCCGCCAGCATATCCGGCAATGGCTCCAAATGTATTTGAAAGGAATCTGCCTGCTATCATTCCCAATAAAGGCATCCATACATGGAAAAGTCCAATGGTGATGCCGATTTTAGCTATTTGTCTGAGGCGGAGTTTGTACATCCCCATGCCAAGACCTACTGAAAAGGCATCCATCCCCAATGCGAATGCCATTAAAGCCAGTGTTAAAATTTCCCCGATCATTGCAGACATTTTTCCGCCTCCCTTGGACTTGCTAATTCAGCATATGCACGTCCAGGCGGATTTAGAATGCAATTTCCTTTTTATAAGAAAAGCGCAAGCGCCTTGCCCACCCCCGACAAGCACAAGACGAGCCTCCCGGAAAGGCGTTCTTTGCCTTTTTGGGAGGCTCGTCTTGTGACCTCGAGGGGGTAGGCGCTCGAGCTAGACAGTTATCGACGTTCAAATTTTATACTTTCTTATCTTACAAAACAAAAAACCGCTTCATGACGAAACGGTTTCTTTGTTATCTGATAATGACCCTGTGTCCAGCTGCTTTCATCAGGCGGTTCATGATGGCATGCCCGACGCCTTCCCCCGGAAACATCTCACAGAAAATAACATCAGCATCTGTTGTATTGAAATATCTTAACGCTTCATAGAGGGAGCTTGCCACGGTCTCAAGCTTTTCCCGCTGCCCGCAGGCATACACATAGTCAGCACGATAGAATTCCCGGTTCTCGACTGTCGTCAGAACGCCAACTGAAAGACCTTCCTGCTTCTTATCCTCAACAAATTGCTGGATATCCTCTCTTGTTCCTTCCACTAAATAAAGAGGTGCATCCGGCGCATAGTGACGGTACTTCATGCCCGGAGATTTCGGCGCCTGGCTTTCATCCGCTAACGCCGGGTCCACAATGACCTCTCCCACAACCTCTTCCAGCTGTTCTCTTGTTATGCCGCCTGGCCTTAGGATCACCGGCACTTCAGCCGTACAATCCACAACGGTTGATTCCACGCCTACACCAGTCGGACCTCCGTCCACTAATCCGGCAATTCTTCCATTCAGGTCTTCCCAGACATGGTCAGCCGTTGTCGGACTTGGCCTTCCGGACCGGTTCGCACTTGGAGCCGCAATGGGCAGTCCTGTTTTCTTCAGCAGCGACAGGGCCACCGGATGATCCGGCATTCTCACAGCCACTGTGGATAAACCTGCCGTTGCATAATAGGAAAGAACACCTTCCTTTAGATTAAAAATGAGCGTAAGCGGTCCCGGCCAAAATTGTTCCATCAGTGTCTGGGCCTTCTGTGGAATTTCCGTTACAAAGGCGTTCAGCTGCGCTTTATCAGCAATGTGGATAATCAGGGGATTATCACTTGGACGTCCTTTTGCCTCGAATATTTTTTTGACCGCTTCATCATTTTTCGCATTCCCGCCTAATCCATATACGGTTTCTGTCGGAAAAGCGACCACTTCATTATTTTTCAGCAGATCGGCAGCCTGTGAAAACTGTGAATAACTATCTTCTTTATCCACACTGTTATCCACCGACCATCTTTTTGTTATCATTGTTATCCACCTTCATAAAAAATGTTTTTTTGCCGTCAAAATTCCTATGTTTTCGACATTTTTTTGAACATTCCTTTGGAAAGTATAGTAGAAGAAGCTGGATAACTCAAGTCTTATCCACAATTTGTGTATAAATAAGACGGATTTGTGTATAACTTTGGCAAGATACCCACAATTCACATGGATAATTTCAAAAAGAAAGAGTTATCCACAGTCAGGATGTGTTTTACATGCTCTGACTTAAATAACACTTCCGGCAAGTGCGCTGTTTCTTCCTGTTTAAAGCCAAGCAGGCTGAAAAAGGCCAGCGAATTTCGTTTATTCGATGCGAGATACAATGCTTCCATGCCCCGATCCCTGGCCAGTATTAATATTTGCTCAAACAAAATAAATAAATCTTTTTCAGTTGCTGTGGATGTC
Source organism: Cytobacillus firmus DS1 (assembly GCF_000565285.1). Classification (GTDB taxonomy): domain Bacteria; phylum Bacillota; class Bacilli; order Bacillales; family Cytobacillaceae; genus Cytobacillus; species Cytobacillus firmus_A. Next base: position 162,104 of record NZ_APVL01000003.1, read on the forward strand.
ATCACAAGCGATCTCAAAAGACCGATCTTGCCATGGGGTTCAATTCCCAGGGTAGCCTTAATATCCCCGGAATCATTCTCCATAATTAAAAAATATTCAATTGCTTCCTTTATCCCGTCCGTACTTAAGTTTGCCGATTCCAGAAAAGATGCCAGATTCACCACATCTGAAGCATGAGCACATCTCACCACACCTGTTTCCATTTCTTCACCCCATTTTCTTATTGTCACTCTATGAATATGAAAAAATAGACAAAGTAGAACTAGATTTTCAGAAAAGTGGAAGTGCCTTGCCGTCATCTCGCAGGGCAGGCTGCTTGTGCTGGAAAGTTATCGGCATACAATATGATTAAACAGAAAACACGGCAGCTGTCTGATGCGGCTGCCGTGTTTATATTACTATCATTTGCATTTTTTCTGCGGCAGGTTTAGTCGTTCGAGTTGCCGCCTTTTCGGCCGATTTCTTCATAGAAATCGCGGTCATGATTTTCACTGGTTGCTTCTCCGCCTTTACGTCCAATTTCCTGGTAGAATTCCTTGTCATGATTTTCAGCTGTTGCTTCTCCGCCTTTTTGGCCAATCTCCTGATAGAATTCACTATCATGATTTTCCGCTGTCGCTTCTCCACCCTTTTTGCCTATTTCCTGGTAGAAGTCCTTGTCATGATTTTCAGCTGTTGCTTCTCCGCCTTTGGAGCCAATTTCCTGATAGAATTCCTTATCATGGTTGCGGCTTGTTGCTTCTCCGCCCATGCGTCCTCTTTCCTCACGAGACATTTTATCGTTGTTGTTATTGTTGTTTTTAGCCATAATCTTTCATCTCCTTTTTTGTTTGTGTTTTGTTGCTACACTACTTTAAATATCCGTTTTTGGAAGAATCAAACGCATGAAAAGAAGATGTTATATGCTTGTCTTAATTGTAATTTGATTTCCAGTTTTTAAAATGATTCTAAAAAAAATGGTGATTGGGGTTGGGTTCGGACTCTGCGGGCGCTTTTTCTCGCTACCCAGGTTCAGACTCTGAATCCCTTTTCCCGCTACCACTGTCCGAAGCTGACTCCAGGCACACCCATTAACTCACTGTAAAAGAAAAACCCTGCTCTGCAGCAGGGCTTAACCAAAGATTTTTTCCCATATTTCTACTAAGAAGAATTTTACTTCCACTGGTTCTTCATCTTCCTCTGTATAAACAGGAGGGGTTTCTTTTTCGGAGACTTTATCAGCTGCGACTTCTTCTGCTTGTACTACTCCCTTCTTTTCTCCTTCTTCAAATCCTTCGCTTACAGCTACTCCGTTTGAGAAGTCAAGGAAGCATAGAGGAGGGAATAGCACGCACCACCAGTTCGCCCCTTTTCCTTCGCCAAGAGTGATTAAGATTGCTTCGTATTCGCCTGCAGGATATAAGAATTGTCCATATAATTTCGTCGGGAAGCTGACTTTTCCAAAGTCGGCATTTACACTCTGGTTCGACCCTTCTTCAGCTGCTACTTGTTCGGCAATCTTCTGAATCTCTGGCAATCTGGACTGAATCAGTTCGCGGGCATCTTCGATTGAAGTCAGCTCTGCCACCCATTCTGTGATTTCTGCATTTACTGCGTCCCTTACTTTTCTTTTAACCGCCTGGTCCTCTTCATTATCGCTATTGGCCAGAATGCGCAGCCTGATGGCCTCATTTGGGATTACCATCGGTTCATCAGCTGTCACTTCTGTCTGCGGTATATATAAACTTAAAATGGTTCCTAAGGATAAAATCAGTACATATAATTTCACAATCGTTTTTGTGTTCATCATTTCCGCCACCATCCCTTCACTATCCACAGTGTGGACAGGATGGCAGATTCTTAAACTATTAAAATTAATATTTTTCTAGTTTCTACTATTCGACAAAATTCGGGTGGTGCCTGTCACCCGATTTCCGCAAAAACCATCCGGTCTTTGCCGTTTATGTCGCAGAGGGTTTCTATATTGGCCTGTGGGAAAGCCTTTTGCAGGAGTGCCGAAACTGCTTCACTTTGTCCGGCTCCTACCTCGAAGCCGATGAGGGCACGGTCTTTGATGACGGCTGGCAGCTCTGTCATAAAGCGCTTGTATAGATCCAGTCCTTCTTCTCCTGCAAAGAGGGCACGATGCGGTTCGTGCTTGGTGACTACATCTGACATCCACTCGATATCCCTTTCCGGTATATACGGAGGGTTTGATAGAATGATATCAAATTTCTTTCCTTTTGAGATGAGGGGCTGGAGAAGATCTCCCTGGAAAAATTCGATCTCCGCGCCATTCTGTTCTGCATTTTTTTCAGCAAGCTCAAGGGTCGGCCCATAGATATCTGTGGCCGTGACAGTTAATTCCGGTTTTTCGAGCTTCATCGTAACAGCAATCGCTCCGCTTCCGGTGCCAATGTCCGCCATCTCAAGCCCAGTTGCGGTGCCAAACAGCTTGCTTATCTTCTGCAGAGCGTTAAAAACCAGTTCTTCTGTTTCCGGCCTTGGAATAAGGACATCTTCATTCACCTGGAAGGTGCGCCCGTAAAATTCTTCAGATCCGATGATATACTGCACAGGCTTGCCCTCTGCGTGTGCCTGCACAGCTCTCTGGAATTCAGACAGGATTTCCGGATTCAATTCTTCACGCAGATTAGCCAGAAAGCTTGCCCTGCTCATCTTCATAAAATGCTGCAATAGCAGCTCACCGGCATTCACATCACGATTTGACTTCTTTAAAAAAGAAGAAGCCCAGTTGAGGGCTTCATATACTTTCATCGTTGAATTACTCATTGGATGCACTGTCCAGCTTGGCAGATTGCTCTTCCACGATCAGCGCATCAATAACCTCATCAAGCTTGCCTTGAAGGATCTGATCAAGTTTTTGGATCGTTAATCCGATGCGGTGATCGGTTACACGGTTTTGCGGGAAGTTGTACGTACGGATACGCTCAGAGCGGTCTCCGGTACCAACTGCTGATTTACGCTGCTGGTCATATTCCGCCTGTGCTTCCTGCTGGAATTTATCATAAACACGGGCACGAAGAACCTTCATCGCTTTTTCTTTATTTTTGATCTGTGACTTTTCATCCTGGCAGGATACAACCGTACCTGTCGGCAAGTGAGTCAGACGAACAGCCGACATTGTCGTGTTAACACTCTGTCCGCCCGGTCCGCTTGAAGCAAATGTATCCACACGGATATCTTTCTCATGAATGTCGATTTCTACTTCTTCTGCTTCCGGAAGAACCGCAACCGTTGCCGTAGAAGTGTGGATGCGCCCGCCGGATTCAGTTTCCGGTACACGCTGAACACGATGTGCGCCATTTTCAAACTTAAGCTTGGAATATGCGCCATTTCCGTTGATCATGAAGATGATTTCCTTATAGCCGCCTACACCCGTAGAGCTGGCTTCAATGACATCGATCTTCCAGCCCTGCGTCTCGGCAAAGCGGCTGTACATGCGGTATAGGTCACCTGCAAATAAGGCAGCTTCATCGCCGCCGGCTGCACCGCGGATTTCCATAATAACGTTTTTATCATCATTCGGATCTTTTGGAATGAGGAGGATTTTCAGACGCGCTTCCAGGTCCTCTTTTCTATCTTCAAGCTCAGCCAGCTCTTCTTTTACCATTTCGCGCATTTCTGCATCCAGCTTCTCTTCAAGCATGGCACGCGCATCCTGATACTGCTCTTTCACTTCTTTATATTCGCGGTATGTGTCAACAGTTTCCTGAATACCGGACTGTTCTTTTGAATATTCCCGAAGCTTTTTCGGATCATTGACAATTTCCGGATCGCTCAAAAGCTCATTTAATCTTTCATAACGGTCCTCGACAGATTGAAGACGATCAAACACAGCCATTCACCTCAATTTTTTATCCAATAACCGCTGGTCTTTCCCGGCGGGGTATAGTTAATTTTATTTTACAGCCGTAACAGCTTAACATTCTAATTATAGTATAGCTGATAGTTACAGTCAAAACGATTCATGGCTTTCTTTCGTCCGGGAATTTTCTGAAAAATCATTGCGGGATCTTGCAATATCCGATATATTGGTTTTATGAAAAATAAAAACATTACACCTATCAAACGTTTGTCCCTTAGAGATGAAGTTTACGAAACACTTAAGAAAAATATTATCCAGCTTGTTTTTGAACCAGGTTCGCGCCTTCATGACAAGGAGCTTGCAGAAGACTTTGGGATCAGCCGCACTCCTGTCCGCGAAGCCCTAAAGCGGCTTGAGGATGAGGGGCTCGTTGTATCGACGCCCGGTTCATCCACCCGAGTCACACCTCTAAATGAAGAGGGTGCCAGCCACGCCTTTCCTGTGGCAGCTTCCCTGCATGCTTTAGGTGCAAGGCTTGGCGTTCCCCGCTTAATGCCAAGTGATTTTGAAAGACTTGAGGCAGCCAATAAAAAGCTGGAGGCGTCCATAAAACAACAGGATATTCTCAGTGCAGTACAAGCAGATGAAACCTTCCACGAGATTTATCTTACTGCTGCAAATAATCCCGAAATTATCTCTTCCTTAAAGAGGATTATGCCCAAAATTCAGCGTCTGGAGATTGCTCAATTTGGATCATTGAATGGGCTGGAATCTGTTGAGCAGCACAAGAGGATTATCGAAGCGAGCAGGCAAGGCCAAGAGCAGCTGGCATCCAGACTGGTGGAGGAAAACTGGCTGAGCCTTGGCGGGCTTTTAACAGGGAAATGAGGTGAACTCGTATGAAAGCTATTCTATTAGGCGTATGCTCCGCTTTCTTTTTTGCTTTCACTTTTGTATTAAACCGGGCAATGGAAATGGATGGCGGGAGCTGGCTATGGAGTGCATCGCTCCGCTATTTCTTTATGATTCCCCTCTTGGGTGCCATTGTGATATTCAGAGGAAATTTACGGCCATTATTTACTGAGATGAAAAAGGCTCCGGGCCAATGGCTGTTATGGAGCTTTATTGGCTTCGGTTTATTTTATGCTCCGTTATGTTTTGCAGCGGCCTATGGTCCCGGCTGGCTGATTGCCGGCACCTGGCAGATTACGATTATCTCCGGCTCCCTGCTTGCACCGCTGTTTTTTGTTACCTTTCAAAATGGAGATGGAACTGCGAGGGTTAGAGGAAAAATCCCCATTCGCGGTTTGATAATGAGTCTGATTATCCTTCTTGGAGTTGCTGTCATGCAAGCAGAGCACGCCTCCTCCATTTCTTGGCGGGATACGATGCTTGTCATCATTCCTCTGGTTATCGCATCCTTCGCCTACCCGTTAGGCAACCGCAAAATGATGGATGTGTGTGAGAACCGGCTGGATGCATATCAGCGTGTGCTTGGGATGACAATTGCCAGTCTTCCGTTCTGGTTCCTGCTTTCAGCAGCTGCCCTGGCAACAAGCGGAGTGCCCAGTTTCAGCCAATTCACACAATCCAGTTTAGTCGCCCTCTTTTCCGGCGTTTTTGCCACTGTATTATTCTTTGCAGCAACAGACCTCGTCCGGGGCAACATGCAAAAGCTGGGGGCTGTAGAAGCAACTCAATCTCTCGAGGTCCTGTTCGCTGTTCTTGGGGAAGTGTTGCTGCTGTCAAGCCCGCTGCCTTCCGGTATTTCGTTGACAGGGATGGCACTTGTAATCATCGGTATGGTGCTGCACAGTTATGTGACCTCGAACAAAGTCTTGTTGAAAAGAAAAGCTGCGTAAAAAAATGCCCTGGTAAGCAGGGCATTTTACGTGCGGTCTTCCTGAACCTTTACTTCAATATGATAACGGGGAAGAGCCTTGATCAGCATTTTGTGCAGTTGGGCTTGAGCATCAATTTTTTCCTGATGGGTCATATTGCCTCGCCGATAAGCTGTCACCCACATATCTTCTCCATTAACCCAGACAGCTCCAGGCCGAAATCCTTCATGTGCAGCAATCAACTTGCGGGCATGGTCGATATCATCCTGGTTATCCACGCGCTTGCCGTCAAAATTGATAAAGTTTGGATTTTGGTCTCCGCTCATCGTCCGGTCCAATGTATCATTGTCCTCCGTGCGGTCCAAATTATTATTGATGAATGATACGCCATCCCGGCTCTCATGGTCATACTCACTTTCAGTTGCTTTATTATTGGCACAGCCCGCCGTAAATGCGAGCATCAAAAGGAATATACTCAGCTTCTTCATTTCTTCCACCTCCTTTTTATAGCATGTCCGCTAGAGGGAGGAATGTGCGGTCCAAAATAAGGCAGAGCTGGGGCGGGAAGGCATTGAGTTTGATTAGGCTGAAGCCATGGTGACCATTTTTCTTAGTTTTTTGTCTGAAGTCGCTCCGGGTTCAGACAAAAATCACGAGATTTTTGCTTTTTGTGTCTGAAGTTGATCCAGATTCGGACTCAATCTACCGGATTTTTGCTTTTTGTGTCTGAAGTTGATCCAGGTTCGGACTCATTCCCGGGTTTTTCGCTTTTTGCAAAATAAAAAAACTGCCCGGAACACACCAGGGCAGAGAGATCGTTAAGTATGAATTTATGATAAAAACTCGGTTGTCTTCTGTTTTTCCAAAACATTGGGTGATTTGGGGACTTCATGATGATGGCGGCAACGCGGTTCATATGCTTCTGAGGCGCCAACTAAAATGACCGGGTCATCATATGAAGCTGGATTTCCATTGATCAGGCGCTGTGTACGGCTTGCAGGTGATCCGCAGACGGCACAGACGGCTTGAAGCTTTGTTACCAATTCTGCTATCGCCATGATGGCAGGCATTTGGCCAAACGGCTCCCCGCGGAAATCCTGGTCAAGTCCGGCAGCGATGACACGATGTCCGCTGTCAGCCAGGTGCTGAATGACTTTGACAATTTCATCATCAAAAAATTGCACTTCATCGATAGCAATCAAATCAGTTTCAGGTGTAATGTATTTAAAAATATCGGTAGACTGGGTCAGGGGTTTAGCTATGACCGAAGTTCCATTATGTGAAACGACAGCTTCATCACTATATCGGTTATCAATCTGCGGTTTGAATACAGCGATTTGCTGTTTGGCGAACTGAGCTCTGCGCACACGGCGAATCAGTTCTTCTGATTTGCCGGAGAACATGCTGCCGCAAATGACTTCCACCCATCCGTGATGATTCATAACGTACATGAACGGCCTCTCCTTCCTCGTTCTAACTAATAGAATGGCTTGTTTTTACTAATTTATGAAGAAAGGGGTCGAGCTGTTAATGTGCACTCGCACTTTCAAAACAAAAAGGTCCCTAAAAATAATTCTTCATAACCGCTTATTTTGCAATAAAAAACAGGCAAGAAAGTTAACTTGCCTGTTTTTGTTGTTTATTATTTTTGTTCTGACTTAATGCCGTATTTCTTATTGAAACGGTCAACACGTCCGCCGGCTTCAGCGAATTTTTGACGTCCAGTATAGAATGGATGGCACTCAGAGCAAGTTTCAACGCGGATCTCTTCTTGAACAGAACCGGTTTCGAACTCGTTACCGCAAGCACATTTCACCATTGCTTTTTTATAGTTAGGATGAATTCCTGATTTCATTCTTTTCATCTCCTTCCGCCCTGAATCATTCGAAACAGAGTTATATATTACGGGCAATCATGAATTGCCGTAAACTTCAAAAACACACTGTCATCATTATAACAAGTCCATGTGTTTTTTGCAATAAGCGAATTCTGCATCCTGAAATTTCCAAAATAATGTTTTTGCTTCTTATTGGTGCCCGTTGATTTCCGCTGCGGGCACTTGCTTTCCGCGGGGAGGAACAGAGCTCCTCGGCTTCGCCTGCGGGGTCTCCCGCTCCCTCTCCTCCCGCAGGACATTGAATAAGCTTCCTCGAATGAACACCGCACGAAGGAAATGCGTTAGCATTTTCGAGGATCAAGCGCCCTCCGCTCCAACCAACTCAATAGAGTAATTTAGATTACTGCAGAAACCAAATTTAACAAAAACAGCATTCCTAAAAAACGACAATTGCATCCAAATGTGATTACGAACGCTTAGCCTTCATTTCTTCTGCAAGGTTAGCGAAAAATTCTTCGTTGGATTTTGTCTGTCTTAGCTTGCGAAGCAGTTTTTCGGCGAAGTCCGGTGAATCTGACATGGACTTGCGGATTGCCCAAAGCTTGTCCAGGTGATCCTTCTGAATAAGAAGTTCCTCTTTACGCGTGCCGGAGCGGCGGATGTCGATGGCCGGGAAGATTCTTCTTTCAGCCAGTGCACGGTCAAGGTGCAGCTCCATATTGCCTGTCCCCTTGAATTCTTCGTAAATAACATCATCCATGCGCGAACCCGTGTCAACGAGTGCCGTTGCCAGAATCGTTAAGCTTCCGCCCTCTTCAATGTTCCGGGCTGCACCGAAGAAACGCTTTGGACGGTGGAATGCCGCCGGATCAATACCGCCGGAAAGGGTTCTGCCGCTTGGAGGAATAACCAGGTTATATGCTCTTGCCAGCCTTGTAATACTGTCCATTAAAATGACAACATCACGCTTATGCTCAACAAGGCGCATAGCACGTTCAAGAACGAGCTCGGCCACTTTAATATGGTTTTCCGGCACTTCATCAAACGTAGAGCTGACCACATCGCCTGCAACTGAACGCTCGATGTCTGTTACCTCTTCCGGGCGCTCGTCAATCAATAGCACGATCAGTTCTGCTTCCGGGTGGTTGGTTGTGATGCTGTTGGCTATTTCTTTTAACAGCATGGTTTTACCTGCTTTTGGAGGCGCGACAATCAGACCGCGCTGCCCGAATCCAACCGGTGCAAGCAGGTCCATAATTCTTGTAGACAGCTGTCTTGTACCTGTCTCCAATTTCATATGGCGGTTTGGATATAAAGGAGTCAGACCAGGAAAGTGAACGCGCTCTTTTGCTGATTCCGGATCATCGCCATTCACGGCTTCAACCTGCAGAAGGCCGAAATAACGCTCATTTTCTTTTGGAGGACGGACTTTCCCTGAAACTTTATCTCCGTTTCTCAAATCGAAACGGCGGATCTGGGAAGCGGAAATATAAATATCCTCAGAGCTTGGTGAATAGTTGATTGGACGAAGGAAACCGAATCCTTCTGACTGAATGATCTCCAGGACACCTTCCATGAAGAAGTAGCCTTCCTGTTCTGCTCTTGCTTTCAGGATGGCAAAAATTAATTCTTTTTTCGATAACTTGCTGTAATAAGAAACTTTATATTCACGGGCAAGTTCATAAAGCTCTTTAAGCTTCATATTTTCTAAACTTGAAATGTTTAAACCCATTTTTACACCACACTTTTGAAATTTTCAATCATTTCCTCCATATGCAGCTGTTCAAATTATTGGACTTTATATGAAAGGAAAGGGAAAGATACTTTGAGGCACTGAAAATAGCTGAAGAATCTATCATTATGTTCTTAATTAAAGGTTTCGAGGAATGGAACGGTTTGCTGTCCGTTTTCGGTTAAAATTTTGAGGTATCCTATTCCATGAAAAACAATCTCTATTTTACCCCTTAATATGAAAATTAATCAATAACAAAATTTGATATGGAAAATATAGCAGGAAGGAAATGAAAATGAGCAGGCTGGCGCAATGCGGCCAGCACTCATTTTCTATCTGTTTATATATTTATTTTATAACAAGATTAGGCTTTTTCTTCAGGCTATGGCGCCCTTCTACAAAGCGGACCGTTCCTGATTTGGCACGCATAACAATTGAATGGGTTGAACCATATGAGCCTTTAAACTGTACGCCTTTCAAAAGCTCCCCATCAGTTACGCCTGTTGCAGCAAAGATCGCGTCATCGCCTTTTACCAGGTCTTCCATAAGCAGGACTTTATTAATATCAAGGCCCATCTTCAGGCAGCGCTCAGCCTCTGCGTCATTTTGCGGAAGAAGTTTCCCCTGAATTTCCCCGCCAAGGCACTTGAGGGCAACAGCTGCCAGCACGCCTTCTGGTGCTCCGCCGGATCCGAACAGAATATCGACACCCGTTTCATCAAAGGCAGTATTAATGGCTCCAGCCACGTCGCCATCATTGATTAATTTTATTCTGGCACCTGCTTCGCGAAGCTGGCTGATGATGTGTTCATGGCGCTCACGGTTAAGCACTGTCGCCACAACATCCTGAATATCCTTGTTTTTGGCTTTTGCCACCGCTTTCAAATTATCCAGAACAGAAGCGTTAATATCAATTTGTCCAACCGCTTCAGGACCGACTGCAATTTTGTCCATGTACATATCCGGAGCATGCAGAAGATTTCCGTGATCAGCTACCGCAAGAACAGCTAATGCATTCCAGCCGCCGGATGCTACGATGTTCGTGCCTTCAAGCGGATCGACAGCGACATCTACACGCGGACCATAGCCTGTTCCAAGCTTTTCCCCGATATAAAGCATTGGCGCTTCATCCATTTCGCCTTCCCCGATAACGACTGTTCCCTTCATTGGCACCGTATCGAATACATCTCTCATTGCAGAAGTAGCGGCATCATCCGCTTCATCTTTTAATCCGCGCCCCATCCAGCGTGCTGATGCTAAAGCGGCACCTTCTGTTACGCGAACTAATTCCATTGACAAACTTCTTTCCATCGATTTTTCCTCCCCGGATTCTAAGGCTGGCAGCATGGCAAATGCGGACCGGCTTCTTACCCCGGCACCGCAAATGCCCGCCTTACTTTATATTTGTCTACTGATCTTACTTTGATTTTTCATCAAGTAATGATCAGTCAGCTGTCAAGATTCAAAGGTGTTCTATTTATGCGTTCTTCATCTGTTCCATTTCTTCTTTGCTCATTTCTTCGCGCCAGATTGTGGCACCAAGTCCATTCAGCTTTTCAACCAGATGGCTGTAGCCTCTGTCGATATGCTCTAAGCCTGTGACTTCGGTAACTCCCTCTGCCATTAAGCCGGCAATTACCAGTGCTGCGCCGGCGCGCAAATCGCTCGCCTTAACTTTAGCACCCTGAAGCTGCACAGGCCCATTGATGATCGCAGAGCGTCCTTCCACTTTAATGTTGGCATTCATTCTGCGCAGCTCATCAATATGCTTGAAACGGGCACTATAAATAGTATCAGTGACCATGCTTGTCCCTTCAGCACCCGTTAACAATGAAGTCAGCGGCTGCTGCAGGTCTGTAGGGAAGCCCGGATAAACAAGTGTTTTAATATCCACAGCTTTCATTTTCTCTGCTGGCCCGACAAAAACCTGGTCGTCATTCGTTTCAATTTGAACGCCCATTTCGCGCAGCTTGGCAATTAAGGACTCAAGATGATGCGGAATGACATTGTCAATCAGCACGCCTTCTCCGGCCGCTGCACCCACGATCATATACGTTCCCGCTTCAATCCGGTCCGGGATGATCGTATGCTGGCATCCGTGCAGGTTGTCCACGCCATCAATGCGGATCACATCTGTGCCGGCACCTTTGATTTTCGCGCCCATATTGGTCAAAAGCGTAGCAACATCAATGATTTCAGGCTCTTTTGCTGCATTTTCGATAATGGTTCTGCCTTTTGCCCTGACAGCTGCCAGCATGATATTAATGGTTGCTCCCACACTGACAACATCGAGATAAATACGGGCTCCGCGCAGTTCATCGGCACGAAGGTAAATGGCTCCCTGCTCATTGGTCACACGTGCGCCAAGAGCTTCAAACCCTTTTATATGCTGGTCGATCGGCCTTGGTCCGAGGTGGCATCCTCCGGGAAGTCCAATAACCGCTTTTTTAAATCGGCCGAGCATCGCTCCCATTAAATAATAGGAAGCACGCAGTTTTTTTACTTTTCCGTTCGGCAAAGGCATGGAAATCATGGAAGAGGGATCAACTGTCATATCATTTTCAGAGAATTCGACAGTGCCCCCTATTTCTTCAAGCAAATCTTTTAGAATTTGTACATCCGAAATATCCGGCAAACCTTCAATTGTTACAGGTGATTCCGCTAAAATGGTAGCTGGTATCAGTGCGACTGCACTATTCTTCGCTCCGCTGATCCGGACAGTGCCTTTTAAAGGATATCCACCTGCAATCATTAGCTTTTCCATTTGTAACTCCCTTCTAAGCCGTTGTTAAACACATATGCTGGAATTTGACTTCAATATTTAAAAAATTGATAGCCCTTACAGCAAAAGCTACACACTACTTTTTTAACCAACTTTGGCAGGAAATAGCCATAGCTTCTAAAGAAAAGCTGAAGCGCCTTGCCCACCTAAGGAACGCAGACTAAGAGCGCCACGTCCTCCCAAAAGCTGCCGCTTTTGGTCGTGCGATGTTTATGCTGACATAGCCTTCCTTGTCCTGTGGGCCTCAAGCACAAGACGATCCTCAAAGAAAGGCGTCCTTTGCCTTTTTGGGAGGAGCGGCTTGTGACCTCGAGGGGGTAGGCGCTGCAGCTAGACAGTTATCGGCGTTAATAGTTTGAATATAGGCTTGTCTTTTTTTAATATCGGAAAAATATAGTCTTTGGGAAAATATGCACTTTCATATTATCATGTATCTGCATTTTGCAACATTGCAACTTGCATAAGGAACAATTTTCCATATGTTTTTTACAGATTCCGACATTATCTTTATCTTATAGTTTACACGAAAAATCAAATCTCATGTATTGTATTCAAAAAAAGTTAAAATTAAGAAAGATGCACTAAAAAGCCGGGGTACAAGTTAATGGGGCTGGCTTTGATCAAGAAAAGCGCAAGCGCCTTTCCCACCTAAGGAACGCAGACTAAGGACGCACATCCTGTGGGCCTCAAGCACAAGACGGGCCACCTGGAGAGGCGTCCTTTGCCTTTTTAGGTGGATCGGCTTGTGACCTCGAGGGGGTAGGCTGCTTGCGCTAAACAGCTCTCAAAGTAAAAATAAACAAAGCCAGTTTCCTAGAGTTATTTTTCCGAAGAATCAATTATCCTCTTGAGTTCCAGTCTGCGAGGAATGCTTCGATTCCCTTATCTGTCAGAGGATGGTTGAATAATTGCTGGATGACTTTATATGGAACTGTCGCGATATGAGCTCCTCTTAATGCTGCATCCGTCACATGCTGAGGATGTCTGATGGAAGCCGCAATGATTTCTGTATCAATATCATGAATCGCGAAGATCTCTGCGATTGTGGAGATCAGATCAAGACCGTTGTGGCCAATATCGTCCAAACGTCCAAGGAATGGAGAAACGTATGTCGCACCTGCTCTTGCAGCAAGCAGCGCCTGGTTTGCACTGAAGATCAGGGTTACATTTGTTTTAATGCCTTCTTTTGAAAAAGCACTTACTGCTTTCAGGCCATCCGGCGTCATTGGCACCTTGATTGTAATGTTCGGCGCAATCGCAGCAAGCTCTCTTCCTTCTTTAATCATGCCTTCAGCATCAAGAGCGATGACCTCGGCGCTAACTGAGCCCGGCACCAAATCCGTGATTTCACGAAGACGGTCAGGGAAGGATACATTCTTTTCCTTTGCCACCAATGAAGGGTTGGTTGTGACTCCTGCAACTACCCCAAGGGCATATGCTTCTTTAATTTCGTCCATGTTCGCTGTATCGATGAAAAACTTCATATAAAATCCCACCTTATAAAATTATTCTAATATCAATGTATTATTAAATAAAGCTGTGATTCTGTAAAGCCTTACATGGGGGTGCGCCTCAATAAATAAGGCAAACCGCCCCTATATCTAGAAGCGGTTTCTCGTGCAGTTATTTATTATGCTTTGTTTGAAGAACCGAATTCGCGCATTTTGCCGATTACAGTTTCTTTAATCGCTTCGCGTGCCGGTCCTAAGTATTTGCGCGGATCGTATACTTCTGTATCTGCTGCCAATACTTCGCGAACGCGTTTAGCAGAAGCAATTTGGTTCTCAGTGTTTACATTGATTTTTGCAGTTCCTAAAGAGATGGACTTTTGGATATCCTTTGTTGGGATTCCAGTTCCTCCATGTAGAACTAAAGGAACACCTGTAAGGCTTCCGATCTCTTCCATTTCAGCAAAGCCAAGGTTAGGCTCGCCTTTGTATGGTCCATGAACAGAACCCAGTGCCGGAGCAAGGCAATCGATGCCTGTGCGCTTAACCAGCTCTTCACATTCTTTAGCATCAGCATAAATAACGCCATCAGCCACAACATCGTCTTCCTGTCCGCCGACAGTTCCCAGCTCAGCTTCTACTGAAACGCCTTTTGAGTGTGCATATTCAACTACTTTTGAAGTAGTCTCCACGTTTTGTTCGAATGGATCATGGGAAGCATCGATCATAACAGATGTGAATCCGGCATCGATTGCTTCTTTACATTTATCAAAACTTGAACCGTGGTCTAAGTGGATAGCCACAGGAACGGTAATTTTGTAATCTTCAAGCAGTCCTTCAACCATTTTTACAACCGTTTTAAAACCGCCCATGTAGCGTGCAGCACCTTCGGAAACACCAAGGATAACCGGTGATTTTTCTTCTTCTGCCGCCTGCAGGATCGCTTGAGTGAACTCAAGGTTGTTTAAGTTAAATTGACCTACTGCATAGCCTTCTGATTTTGCTTTATTAAGCATTTCAGTCATAGAAACTAAAGGCATTTTTCTTCCTCCTTATTGATAATCGTTTAAGTTCAACAGACTAAATACTGTTAAAGTTTTCCCCTTAACACTATCGAATATGTACCCTTAAAATAGTCCGCTAAACTGAGACGACCCTTTGGAATTCATTTGTTATCATACCAAAAAGGACTTAGAAAAGCCATTATTCCAGCGCGTTTTTATGAATTGTCATAAAGCAAACGCTATCATTTTTATAGTGTTGGAATTTCAGGTTAAAAACGGGTAATTTTGGCTTATTACGAGTTAGGGACAAGCAAATATTTCTTTACTGCCGCCCTGATGTCATCGATATCGAATGGCTTCGCAAAGTGAGTAAGAGCACCCAGATCCTTTGCTTCCTGAATCATATCGAGTTCACCGTAAGCCGTCATGATAATGACACGGATATCTTTATCCACTACTCTCATTCTTTTTAAAATTTCTATCCCGTCCATTCCCGGTATTTTCATATCAAGAAGAACAAGGTCAGGCGAATGCTTGGAAACAATGTCGAGTGCCTGGACTCCATTGGCAGCCTGGTACGTGTCGTACCCTTCTTTCTGCAGTACCTCATTAAGCAAAATACGGATTCCGAACTGATCATCTACGATTAAAATTTTCCCTTTCATCAAGCCACCTCTTTCTGTCGTATTAAAAGCACTTAGGTTTAAAACCATACTGAATTATGACTGCAGGTCACTTAACTATACATTCTCCTACAGCTAATTTCTCTGTAAAACATGATTATTCCTTCTTATTTTAGCAATTACCTTTGAATATTTTACCTTTCTTTCTCTATTCTCTATAATAGAACCGCAGGAAGAGATGAAGGAGTGAACGGATTTGCTGAAGATGTTTTCTACCCAGCTGACAGGCTTATTTAAAAGACTTCAGGAAAAAGAGGAATTTTCCATAGAGGATAGCGCCCGCCTTTTGGCCCAGGCCGCTGCCGGTGATGGGAAAATATATATTTATGGAACTAAAGAAATGGCTGCAATCGGCTATGAAGCCGTTCAAAGCCAGGAACCGCTTAGAGATGCAGCGATATTGGAGAAAGAGTCGGAAGTCTCAGAAACAGACAGAGTCATCATTTTTTCAAGATATTCGGATGACGAAGACGCAGCCGCTCTGGCAAAATCTTTATCCGAAAAAGGGATCCCCTTTGTGGCAGTAAGCACTTTAAGGACTGAAAGCGGCGGCAGCCTGGCTGATTTGGCTGATGTTCATATAGATTTAAAGCTTGCGAAAGGCCTTTTGCCTGACGAAGAGGGCAATCGCTTCGGCTATCCGGCCTCCATGGCTGCTTTGTTTGTGTATTACGGAATTAAGTTTACGATTGATGAAATTTTGGCGGAGTTTGAGTAGATTTTGCGGGTTTCACTGTGCCTCGGGTGCGCAAAGGCATTTACTATTTATGCACCAAATACAGCCGGTTTGCGTGCGTAAGGACAAACAAAAGATCCCTCCGAATCCGGAGGGATCTTTCATACATTATAGTTTCTCGCTAAACTTCAATGATGCCCCGACAAATTCACGGAATAATGGCTGAGGGCGAGTTGGTCTTGAGATGAATTCAGGATGGAACTGGGAAGCGACGAACCAAGGGTGATCCTTGACTTCGATGATTTCCACTAAGCGGCCGTCCGGGCTTGTACCAGAGAAGACAAAGCCTGCTTTTTCCATATCCTGACGGTAGTGGTTGTTGAACTCATAGCGATGGCGGTGACGCTCATATACCACTTCATCCTGGTAAGCTTCAAATGCTTTTGTATCTTCATTCAATTTGCAGGCTTGCAGTCCAAGCCTTAGAGTTCCGCCTAAATCTTCAATATCCTTTTGCTCAGGCAGAAGGTCAATAATTGGATGCGGTGTTTCAGGAGCAATTTCTGCTGAGTGCGCCCCTTCTAGACCCAGTACGTTTCTTGCAAATTCAATGGATGCCAGCTGCATGCCCAGGCAGATGCCAAGGAATGGCTTTTTGTTTTCGCGTGCATATTGAATCGCAAGGATTTTCCCCTCAATGCCGCGGTCTCCAAATCCGCCCGGAACCAGGATTCCGTCCACGTCCTGAAGCAGTTCATTCACGTTCGTGCTGTCCACTTCTTCAGAGTTGATCCATTTGATCTCAATATCAGAATCGAAGGCATAACCTGCATGTTTTAAGGCTTCAACAACAGAAATGTAAGCATCCTGCAATTCAACATATTTACCGACAAGGCCAATCTTGGTTTTCCTTGAAAGGTTTAAAACCTTGTCAACCAGCTGCTTCCACTCAGTCATGTCCGCTTCTCCGCAATTCAGCTTCAAATGCTTGCAGACGATTTCATCAAGCTTCTGATCTTGAAGGGATAGCGGTATAGAATATAAAGTATCCGCATCTGTTGCTTCAATAACTGCTTCTTTATCAATATCACAGAATAGCGCAATTTTGTCCTTCATATCCTGGGAAATTGGCATTTCTGTACGGAGAACGATGACGTTTGGCTGAATGCCAAGGCTTCTTAGTTCTTTAACACTGTGCTGTGTCGGCTTTGTTTTCATTTCCCCTGCTGCCTTGATGTAAGGAACCAGTGTACAGTGAATGTACATTACATTATCGCGGCCGATATCGCTCTTAATCTGGCGGATCGCTTCAAGGAATGGAAGTGACTCAATATCCCCTACTGTTCCGCCGATTTCTGTGATGACCACATCAGAATTCGTTTCATGGCCAGCACGGAAAACTTTATCCTTGATTTCATTTGTGATATGCGGAATAACCTGTACCGTTCCGCCGTTATAGTCGCCGCGGCGCTCTTTTCTAAGGACAGTGGAGTAAATTTTACCAGTCGTTACACTGCTGTACTTTGTCAGGTTAATATCAACAAAACGCTCATAGTGGCCTAAGTCCAGGTCAGTCTCTGCCCCGTCTCCTGTTACAAACACCTCACCATGCTGGTACGGGCTCATTGTTCCCGGATCCACATTTATGTAAGGATCGAATTTCTGAATCGTAACCGTTAACCCTCTGTTTTTCAGCAGGCGACCAAGCGATGCTGCCGTGATTCCTTTTCCCAGTGACGAAACAACTCCGCCCGTAACAAAAATATACTTAGTCATGAAAAATTCCCCCTTGATATCAGTTTGTGCATAATGATGCCGGTTTAAAGACTTGATGATAAAAATTCTATTGTTCAGCCTCCGGCTATTTCAGCGGAAGCTTATCGCAAAGGGATGGTTTAGCTCTTTTAAAAAGGCACATGGCCTGTAAAAAAATAAAAAGCGCTCCTCTTACTTAAGTAAGTAAGGGAGCGCTATTAGCGTCTAAACGAATCGTCCTTTTTTAAGGAGCCCAAAAAGTATTCTACAAGCCCTGAAACGAAAAGTCAAGGTTATAAATCTTCTTCGTCTTCGTCGAGGTCATCTTCCTCAAGCTCTTCGTCATCATCGCCAAGATCGAATTCTTCATCTTTTTCCACGATATCATCATCTTCGAAATCATCATCATCTTCAAGATCATCGTCATCGTCTAGAAGATCGTCATCATCGTCTTCAGTCAGATCATCATCATCGAATCCGTCGATATCGTCGTAGTCGATATCCTCTTCATCCAGCTCATCATAATCTTCAAGATCGAGATCATCGTCGTCCTTTTTCTTCGCCTTTTTCTTCTTAGGCTTGATTACTGTTACGACTTCTTCTTCATATTGGTCAACCGGATACCATGATCGAAGACCCCAGCGGTTATCGCCCAATCCGATAAAATGGCCATCTATATTTAAATCTGTATAGAACTGTGCAATTTTCCCCTTGACTTGTTCCTCTGAAAGGTTCATAAGTTTAGCTACTTCATTCATGATGTCATTAAAGGCCATTGGTTCTTTTTTGCTTGTCAGAAGTTCATACGCCACTTCGATTAAGGACATTTCCTGCAATTCTTCTTTTGAGAACTGTTCCAAACTCAATATCAGCACTTCCTTTCCCTATGTAAACGCTCATAAACGCGCAAATTATAAACTATATAAGTTGAATTTCCGCAGGGCCCTGCAAATGCATGCGGACAGCCTGCAAGAAGGCATATTCTTCATTATAAACAAATTTTTACGGTTTATGCCAGTTATATCTGCTGTTCTCTACATTTTTATGCAGATTATTATTAGATTTGTTCAGCGTCAAATGGCAGCAGGCAAAAACCATGTGGGTTCGATTTACCTAATCTGCCCTTCGCCGTCTCCTGCCCCTCAGCGGCCGGTCCCATTTTTTATAGGCGAGCCAGGTGAAGTAGATGGAGAGCAGGAAGAATGCTATGGCTCCCAGCTGTTTTCCATATAAAAAATAAACACCTGCAGCAGCTCCAAGTGTGGCTGCGTAGAGCAAGATTTTTTTCATATTTTCACATCCTCAGATTCCCCGAAGTGCACTGCTATGTATTAATTCCATTATATAGGATATGGATGTATTTTATATTAATTCTATGTTAAATAATAGTGCAGAAAACAAGGGTCTGCAGCTGCAGACCCTGTTTTAATGGTGCAAATAACAGAATTTATTTTGTTGAACTTCGCGAACTGTCTAGCTCCAGCGCCTACCCCCTCGAGGTCACAAGCTTGTCTTGTTTCGGCTCCTAGGGACTCGAGACATAAGCCAATCCCTTCCAGAAGGAAAGAACACCTTCTTGCAGGGCTCGTCTTATACTTGTCGTCCCTGTGCAGTCGCCTCCACATTTCGGACAATCCTCCCAAAAAGGCAAAGAACGCCTTTCCGGAAGGCTCGTCTTGTGCTTGAGGCCCGCAGGATGCGGGTCATGCAGACGTTGCCACAGGACGTGGCGTTCTTAGTCTGCGTTCCTTTGTGGGCAAGGCGCTTCCGCATTTCTTTTTACATATTCCGCCGGTACTGCCCGCCCACTTCGTATAATGCACGGGTGATTTGGCCGAGGCTTGCCACTTTGACGGTTTCCATCAGTGCGGCGAAAATGTTTCCGCCGCTGACTGCTGCTTCCTTCAATTGTTTCAGTGCCTCTTCCGATTTGTCTTTGTTCCGTTCCTGGAAGCTGCGCAGGTTGCGGATTTGCGTTTCTTTTTCTTCCTTCGTTGCCCTTGCAAGCTCCATGTTGTTCATTTCATCTTCTGATGGAGGATTAGGGTTCAAGTAAGTGTTGACTCCGATGATTGGAAGCTCGCCGGTATGCTTTTTCATTTCATAGTACATGGATTCATCCTGGATTTTTCCGCGCTGATATTGCGTTTCCATGGCGCCAAGCACGCCGCCGCGGTCATTGATGCGTTCGAACTCTCTCAGTACCTGTTCTTCCACTAGGTCTGTGAGCTCATCCACGATAAAGGCGCCCTGAAGCGGATTTTCATTTTTCGACAAGCCATGCTCTTTTGTAATGATCATCTGGATGGCCATCGCCCGGCGGACAGACTCTTCCGTCGGTGTTGTAATCGCTTCATCATACGCATTGGTATGAAGCGAGTTGCAGTTATCCTGAAGCGCCATTAACGCCTGCAGAGTAGTGCGGATATCGTTAAAGTCTATTTCCTGTGCATGCAGGGAACGTCCTGAGGTCTGGATATGGTACTTCAGCTTCTGGCTTCTTTCGTTCGCACCATATTTATCTCTCATAACCGTTGCCCAGATGCGGCGCGCTACACGGCCAAGCACCGTATACTCCGGATCCAGTCCATTCGAGAAGAAGAATGAAAGGTTTGGTGCAAAATCGTTGATGTTCATGCCTCTGCTCAAATAGTACTCCACATACGTAAAGCCATTTGCCAGTGTAAAGGCAAGCTGTGAAATCGGGTTGGCGCCCGCTTCTGCGATATGGTAGCCGGAAATGGATACAGAGTAGTAATTCCTTACTTTATGGTCAATGAAGTACTGCTGAATATCCCCCATCATTCTCAAAGCGAATTCTGTCGAGAAGATACATGTATTCTGTCCCTGGTCTTCTTTTAAAATGTCAGCCTGAACCGTTCCACGGACCGTCTGCAGCGTGTTCGCCCTTACTTCTGAGAATTCCTCTGGTGTCAGCACGCGGCCAAGCTCCTGCTCTTTTGCCTCAATCTGCTGTTCAATCGCCGTATTCATGAACATCGCCAAAATAATCGGCGCCGGCCCATTAATCGTCATCGAAACCGATGTAGATGGATGGCACAGGTCAAAACCGGCATACAGCTTCTTCATATCATCCAGCGTACAGATGCTGACTCCGCTCTCCCCGACTTTTCCGTAAATGTCCGGGCGGTAGTCAGGATCTTCCCCATATAAGGTTACAGAATCAAATGCTGTGCTCAAGCGCTTTGCGGCATCATCTTTGGACAGATAATGAAAGCGGCGGTTTGTCCGTTCAGGTGTCCCTTCTCCGGCAAACTGTCTTTTCGGATCTTCACCCTCGCGTTTGAATGGGAAAACACCGGCTGTATAAGGGAAGGAACCCGGCACGTTTTCTCTGTATACCCAGCGGATGATTTCTCCGTAATCCTTGTACTTAGGCAGTGCCACTTTTGGAATGGACAGTCCGGATAAGCTCTTTGTTTTTAAAACCGTCACGATTTCTTTATCGCGGATTTTTGTTACAAATTGCTCGCCTGAGTATTTTTCCTTCAGATCTTCCCAGCCTGCAAGAATGTTCTTTGTTTCAGCCGTCAGCTTTTCTTCTGCCGCCGATTTAATGGCTTCAAGAGAAGCAATGGCTTCTTCATTTCCTCCTTGTTCTTTCACAGCAAGCAGAGCCCCTTCCAGCTGGAACAGTTTGCGGGCAAGATCAGCCTGCTCCTCCGCTTTCTTGTGATAGCCGCGGACTGTTTCAGAAACTTCGCGCAGATAATAGCGCTGTTCATTCGGAATAATGACATTCTGCTTTTCAACTTTTGCGTTCTTTGTAAAACTTGTCTTCCAGTCTGTGCCTGCTTTTTCATTAATCGTTTCCACCAGTGCCGCAAACACCGCATTTGTGCCAGGATCATTGAACTGGCTCGCAATAGTTCCGTAGACAGGCATGTCTTCAAGCTCTTTTTCAAAAAGCATCCGGCTGCGCTGGTACTGCTTTTGCACCTGGCGCATCGCATCCTCAGAGCCTTTACGCTCAAATTTATTAATGACGATCAAATCTGCATAATCGATCATATCAATTTTTTCAAGCTGGGAAGGCGCACCGAATTCACTTGTCATGACATACATGGAGGCATCACAAATTTCCGTAATGCCGGCATCTCCCTGCCCGATTCCGCTTGTTTCCACAATAATCAAATCAAAACCGGCTGCTTTGACAACAGAAATCGCATCCTGAATCGCCAGCGACAGCTCACTGCGGGAATTTCTTGTTGCCAGGCTGCGCATGTAGACACGCGGATTAAAGATGGCGTTCATGCGGATACGGTCGCCAAGAAGCGCACCGCCCGTTTTTTGTTTTGTCGGATCCACTGAAAGAATCGCAACCTTTTTCTCCGGAATTTCATTTATGAAACGGCGGATTAATTCGTCAGTCAGCGAGCTTTTTCCGGCACCGCCTGTACCCGTAATTCCCACCACAGGAACTTGCTTTTCCAGTGACTTCACTCTCTCCATGACCGGCTCAAGCGCAGCTGCCGCTTCTTTGCCTACTGTTACCTGGTGCTCTGCCAGTGTAATCAGCTTGGCAATGGCATTGGTTTCCCCATCCTGAAGCTTTTCAATCTGCTCGGATGCTTCAGCTGTGAACGTCGGGAAATCACATTCCTTGATCATTTGATCAATCATGCCCTGAAGACCGTACAGACGGCCGTCTTCCGGCGAGAAAATCCTCGCGATTCCGTAGTCATGCAATTCTTTGATTTCCTTCGGGATAATGACACCGCCCCCTCCGCCATAAATGCGGATGTGGGAAGCGCCTCTTTCCTTCAGAAGATCATACATATATTTGAAGTACTCCACATGTCCTCCCTGATAAGAGGAAATGGCGATTCCCTGCACATCTTCCTGAATCGCAGCATTTACGACTTCCTCCACAGAACGGTTATGCCCGAGGTGGATGACCTCTGCCCCGCTTGCCTGGATGATGCGGCGCATAATGTTGATGGAAGCATCATGCCCGTCAAATAGGCTGGAAGCAGTCACAAAACGAATATGATTTTTCGGCTTATAGACTTCTGGATTGCTCATCGTTCTCCCCCTTGTCCGTAAACGCAAGGCTAATCCCTGCGCACTATTCTTAAGCTTTTTCCGAGACCTTGCCCGAATCCTTTATTCCCTGAAAAAGAAGATTGGTCTGCAGCTGGATATATTCCTCGATGCTGTACATTTTCTGCAGGGACCAGCGGCGGAATGCCCACATTTGCCCCTGGACAAAAATGTTATGGGCGATCATTTTGATTTTTTCCTCCGGCAGGTCCAGTTCCCCGTTCTCCACGCAAAGGGTAATGACATGCTCGAACATGCCAACCATTTCAATTTCTTTCTTGAGCACATATGGAAGAGCGTCCTTTGTCAGCGCCTTTACTTCCTGGTACATGACAAGCACTTCATCCTGCATTTCGTCCACAACTTTGAAGTAATCAGCGATGCCCTGCTTCAGGCTCTCAAGCGTGCCCTGCTTCGTATCAAGGCCTTTTTGAAGCCGTTCTGCAACCTGATCGTAAATGCTGTCACATACCAGGTATAGGACGTCTTCCTTTGTCCGGATGTATTCATAAAGTGTTCCAATACTAAAACCAGATGCCTTTGCGATTTCTCTAGTTGTTGTACGATGGAACCCTTTTTGGATAAAAAGGGTGACGGCACCTTTAATCATCTGATCGCGTCTTTTTTTGACAAGACGCTCATCTTTAACAGAAGCCTGCACTTCCCGTTTTTTCATTGTTTACCTACCGCCTCCCCCAGTCAGACTTATTATTTTGTTACCATACGAGAGATTACGAGTCTCTGGATTTCCTGTGTGCCTTCGTAGATTTGCGTAATTTTGGCGTCACGCATGAAGCGTTCTACCGGATAATCCTTTGTATATCCGTACCCGCCAAAGATTTGGACGGCATCTGTTGTTACTTTCATAGCCGTATCACCAGCAAGAAGTTTGGACATGGCAGATTCTTTTCCGTATGGAAGTCCTTCTGATTCCAGCCATGCTGCCTGGTACGTTAATAGTCTTGAAGCTTCAATGCTTGTGGCCATGTCTGCCAGCTTAAATCCGATTCCCTGCTGGGCAGCAATAGGCTTGCCAAACTGCTGGCGTTCTTTTGCATATTCAACTGAAGCATCCAGTGCGCCCTGCGCGATCCCGACTGCCTGGGCTGCTATGCCGTTGCGGCCACCGTCAAGTGTCATCATGGCAACTTTGAAGCCTTCGCCAACATTGCCAAGCACGTTCTCAACCGGCACCTTACACTCTTCAAAGATAATCTCAGTTGTAGGTGAGGAGCGGATTCCCAATTTCTTTTCCTTCTTGCCGACAGAGAAGCCTTCAAAGCCGGCTTCCACGATGAACGCTGTTGTTCCTTTATGCTTGGAGGATGGATCTGTCAGGGCAAACACGACATAGATATCTGCGATTCCGCCGTTTGTGATGAATATTTTGCTGCCGTTTAAGACGTAATGATCGCCCTCAAGACGTGCTGTCGTTCTCATTCCGCCGGCATCAGATCCACTGCCCGGCTCAGTAAGGCCGTATGCGCCGATTTTTTCACCTTGTGCCATAGGCTTTAAGTATTTTTGCTTTTGCTCTTCGTTTCCGAACTTGAAGATCGGCCAGCCTGCAAGGGAAGTATGGGCAGAAAGAGTTACACCTGTAGAGGCACATACTCTGGAAAGCTCTTCAACTGCGATGCAGTAAGCCAGGTAATCACTGCCGATTCCGCCGTACTCTTCTGGCCACGGAATCCCTGTTAAGCCAAGCTCCGCCATTTTGTCAAAAATCTCTCTGTCAAAGCGCTCTTCTTCGTCGCGTTCTGCAGCTGTCGGTGCAACTTCGTTCCTGGCAAAATCGCGCACCATTTTTCTGATCATTTCATGCTCTTCACTTAATTGGAAATTCATTGTTGGTCCCTCGCTTTATATGGATTCGTTGATTTTTTTGAAAGACTCTTTTCGTATAAATTGTTTTTTTCGATTTCAATGTTGTCCGTTGATTTCCGCTCCAGGATGCTCGCTTTCCGCGGGGCGTGCGTTGAGCCTCCTCGATGCTACGTCTCTGCGGGGTCTCACCTGTCCCGCTACTCCCGCAGGAGTCTCGCACCTTCCGCTGCAATCAACTCAGTAAATATAATACAAATAGTAAGAACCTTTGCGAAAACAGCCTTTTGAACAAGGCTCTTTTACAGCTGTTTGCTGATGACAATCCGCTGAATTTCGCTTGTGCCTTCATAGATTTCGGTAATTTTTGCATCGCGGAAGTAGCGCTCAACCGGGTAGTCCTCTGTGTAGCCGTAGCCGCCGAATACCTGGATAGCTTCTGTTGTCACGTCCACTGCCGTTTTGGATGCAAACAGCTTTGCCATGGAGGCTTCGAGTCCGCACTTGATGCCGCGCTGGCGCATGTCTGCTGCGCGATAGATTAATAGTTTTGCTGCTTCAACGCTTGTCGCCATGTCTGCAAGCTTAAAACCGACACCCTGCTGAGCGGCAATCGGCTTGCCGAACTGTACGCGTTCCTTTGCATAACCCGCGGCTGCTTCAAAAGCTGCTTCTGCGATTCCAAGTGCCTGTGAAGCAATCCCGATCCGTCCGGCATCCAGATTAGCCATCGCAATCTTGAAGCCTTCTCCTTCATTGCCGAGGAGATTTTCAGCCGGAACCCGCATATCTTCAAATGTCAGCTGAAGCGTTCTGGAGCCGTGCAGACCCATTTTGTGCTCATCTTTTCCAAATACAAGGCCTGGCGTATCCTTCTCGACAATGAAAGCAGAGATGCCTTTGCTGCCAAGCTCCGGATTTGTGGAAGCAAATACGATATATACGTCGGCTTCGCCGGCATTCGTGATGAACACTTTTGAGCCATTAATGACATAATGATCTCCGTCTTTTACCGCACGGGACTTTAAGCTTCCGGCATCTGAGCCTGCGCTCGGTTCCGTGAGGCAAAAAGCGCCGAGATACTCGCCTGAAGCAAGCTTCGGAATATATTTCTGCTTTTGCTCTTCCGTACCGAAATAAAGGATTGGGTTTGTTCCAACCGATGTGTGGACCGATAAAATAACGCCAACCGTCGCACTTACGCGGGACAGTTCATGGATGGCGATAATATAAGAGGTAAAGTCCATTTCAGATCCGCCGTATTTTTCAGGAATCGGAATCCCCATCAAGCCAAGCTCGCCCATTTTGCGGAGAATCTCCCTTGGAAACACGCCCTGCTCCATTTTTTCAACAAAAGGGGCGATTTCTGCCTGAGCAAAATCGCGCACCATTTTTCTCATCATTTCCTGCTCTTCAGTAAATCTCAGGTTCATTTGTATACCCTCCGATGCTGCCTGGGTCTGGTGGCCAAGGCTAATGGTTTATTCGTAAACGTAGAAGCCTCTGCCTGTCTTCTTGCCAAGCCAGCCGGCTTTTACATATTTTCTTAACAGCGGGCATGGGCGGTATTTATCATCGCCAAAGCCTTCATGCAGGGTTTCCATAATATACAGGCATGTGTCCAGGCCAATGAAGTCAGCCAAAGTCAGCGGCCCCATTGGATGGTTCATGCCAAGCTTCATCACTTCATCAATGGCCTCTTTTGTCGCGACCCCTTCGTAAAGCGTGAAGATTGCTTCATTGATCATCGGCATCAGGATGCGGTTGGATACGAATCCTGGGAAGTCATTTACTTCAACCGGCACTTTTTTGAGTGTCTTTGTGATGTCTTCAATGGTTTGGTACACTTCGTCTGCAGTCGCAAGGCCGCGGATGATTTCCACAAGCTTCATCACCGGCACCGGGTTCATAAAATGCATGCCGATTACTTTTTCCGGACGCTTTGTTGCTGCTGCGATTTCTGTAATCGGAAGGGATGACGTGTTGCTTGCCAGAATCGCATGCTCTGGTGCAATTTCATCGAGCTGGCTGAAGATCTTTGTTTTAATCTCCATGTTTTCAACCGCTGCTTCGATGACGAGCTCTACGTTTTTGGCGTCCTGAAGATTGCTTGAAGCGGTTACATTTTTGAGTACTGCTTCCATCTCTTCCGCTGTCATGCGCTCTTTTTCCACCTGGCGGGAAAGATTCTTCTTAATTACAGCAAGTCCGCGTTCCACAAACTCCGGTTTTAAGTCATTTAAGATGACGCTATAGCCTGCCTGTGCACATACCTGTGCGATGCCTGAACCCATTTGTCCAGCACCGATTACCATAATGTTTTTTACGTTCATTTTTGTATCCTCCGTTCGTGGGTTTTGCCGGTAAATTGTTAATTTGGTCCGAATAAATGATCAGCTGCCTCTATCGTTTTTCAGTTTGGCCGGTATTTCTGCTGATTTGGCCGGTAATTTTATGAAATCGGCCGGTAAATGTTTGTTCAGTCCTGCGATTTATCCGATTGGCCGATAAATTGATTATTTTGGCCGTAAAAATCCTAATTCCGGCCGATAAGTGATCAGTTGCATCTATCTCTCAGCCGGTAAAACGATGCTTTTCCGGCTGCACACTCCGTCCCAAAAACAGATTACTGCTTCGGAACCTCAATCATCACCGCATCGCCCTGGCCGCCGCCGCTGCAGATGGCCGCGATGCCGATTCCGCCTCCACGGCGCTTCAGTTCGTGCATCAGGGTCAGAATGATTCTTGCTCCGCTCGCGCCAATTGGGTGGCCGAGTGCCACAGCCCCGCCGTTGACGTTTACCTTTTCTGCATCAAGACCGGCAATTTTCCCGCTTGTTAAAGCCACGGCCGCAAATGCTTCATTTATTTCAAATAGATCAATCTCTTCCAGGGTTTTTCCTGTCTTTTTCAAAAGAGCATTAATGACAAGGCCCGGTGTCTGCGGGAAGTCTTTGGCTTCCACCGCAAGAGCTGTATGGCCGAGAATATAAGCTTCCGGTTTTTTGCCTTCGCGTTCTGCACGTTCTTCGCTCATCAATACCAATGCTGCTGCCCCGTCGTTGACGCCAGGCGCATTTCCGGCAGTGATCGTTCCGTCGGAGTTAAAAACAGATCCGAGCTTGGCGAGCTTTTCTAAAGAAGTATCTTTACGAGGAGACTCATCCTGAGAAACAACGACCGGGTCCCCTTTTCGCTGAGGCACTTCAATGGGAACGATTTCTTCTGCCAGTTTGCCGGATTCGATTGCAGCAAGTGCACGTTCATGGCTTCTCAGCGCCCAGTTGTCCTGCTCTTCACGGCTGATTTCGAATTCTTTAGCTGTCGAGTTTCCGTAAGTTCCCATATGGACGCCTGTGAAGCTGCAGCTTAAACCGTCGTGGACCATTAAATCCTTGACTGTTGAATCACCCATGCGCAGGCCCCAGCGTGCTTTTGGCAAAATATATGGCGCGTTGCTCATGGACTCCATGCCGCCGGCTACGATGACTTCCTCGTCACCCGCCCGGATGATCTGATCTCCTAAAGTGACGCTTCGCATGCCGGAAGCACAAACTTTATTGATCGTTTCCGTTTTCACTTCCCATGGCAAGCCTGCTTTTCTGGCAGCCTGACGTGAGGGGATCTGGCCCTGGCCTCCCTGGAGAACTGTTCCGAGAATCACTTCATCTACATCCCCCGGGTTGACGCCGGCACGGTTCAGCGCTTCTTTAACTGCAAATCCGCCAAGATCAGAAGCTGAAAAGCTGCTGAGCCCGCCGGCAAATTTTCCAAAAGGTGTTCTTACTCCGCTAAGAATTACGGTTTTCCCCATAAAGAATCGCTCCTTTGTACTATTAATTTAAAATGTTCTAATAATTAATTTGAAAAAAATCGGGTCTATGAAGCAGTTCTGGTTGAAGTTAAATACTAGTGAAGGTGTGTTGGCTGACTGAACGCTCGCTCGAAAAAACCGCGAAATCAAAGGATTTTCTCCCTCATCAGCAGACAAGAAAAATTGTAAGCGCTTTATCATATTATATTTTACTAGAAAAATAGCGGAAATTGAAACACTTTACGCAAAATTCTGGTAAAAACATTTTTCGTCAAAATGCTTTACTGGAATTTCGGCAGTGCTTCAATTTCCACTTTCACTATGCTAGGATGCTACATTCCGGCTTTCGCCCACAACGGACTTTTCGAGAATTTCAGCAACATCATACGTATGAACCTGTTCTTCCACTTCTTTAGCTTTCGTTCCATCAGACAGCATGGTTAAGCAGTATGGACATCCTGAGCTGATCACGGATGGATTCACTGCCAGCGCCTGCTCTGTGCGTGATACGTTGATGCGGTGTCCGGTTTCTTCTTCCATCCACATCAGCCCGCCACCCGCTCCACAGCACATGCCGGTTTCGCGGTTTCTTTCCATTTCCACAAGCTTGACGCCCGGGATGCTCTTAAGGATTTCACGCGGAGGATCATACACTTCGTTGTAGCGTCCCAGATAACAGGAATCATGGAAGGTAATCGTTTCTTCCACAGCATATTGCGGCTTCAGCTTGCCTTCTTCCACAAGCCGGGCAAGAACTTCAGTATGGTGATAAACCTCTGCCTCTAATCCGAAATCCGGATATTCATTTTTAAAAATGTTGTAGGCATGGGGATCAATCGTGACGATCTTCTTCACTTCATTTTTCTCAAACTCTTCAATATTCTTTGTGGCAAGCTCCTGGAACAAGAACTCGTTTCCAAGACGTCTTGGCGTGTCACCGGAGTTCTTTTCCTTGTTGCCAAGGATGGCGAACTTGACGCCGGCCTCATTCATTAGTCTCGCAAAGGAAAGAGCGATCTTCTGGCTGCGGTTGTCGTAAGAGCCCATTGAGCCAACCCAGAATAAGTATTCGAACTCTTCGCCCGCCTTTTTCATTTCCTTCACTGTCGGCACATGAACATCTTCACGTGCTTCTCTCCAGTCTTCGCGCTCCTTGCGGTTCAGTCCCCAAGGATTGCCCTGGCGCTCGATATTAGTCATGGCGCGCTGTGCGTCAGCGTCCATTTTACCCTCAGTTAACACAAGGTAGCGGCGCAGATCAATAATTTTATCAACATGTTCATTCATTACCGGACATTGGTCTTCACAGTTTCGGCAAGTCGTACAGGCCCAGATTTCTTCTTCTGTAATAACTTCGCCAATCAGGCTTGGGCTGTAAGCAAGGCCAGCCGCAGCTTCTTCTGCACCCTGGCCGGCAGCTGCAAGAGCAAGCTGATTGCCTTTCGTATTGGAAAAAGCGAATGTCGGCACCCACGGCTGCTTCGACGTGACAACAGCTCCGTGATTCGTTAAATGATCACGCAATTTCAGGATTAAATCCATCGGCGAAAGCATCTTTCCAGTGCCGGTTGCCGGACACATATTGGTACAGCGTCCGCATTCCACACACGCATAGAAATCGATCATCTGATGCTGTGTAAAATCTTCAATCTTTCCGACACCAAAGCTTTCCTGTGATTCATCTTCAAAGTCGATTGCTTTTAATTTCCCCGGATTATCCAGACGGTTGAAATATACGTTGGCCGGTCCGGCGATTAAGTGAGCGTGCTTGGATTGCGGCACGTACACAAGGAAAGCGAGCAGGAATACTAAGTGAATCCACCATGAGATGTAAAACACAACGATTGAAGCCGTTTCACCCATCCATGAGAATGCACCGGCAATCAGGGAAGCAACCGGCTCTGTCCAGGTTCCTTCATGGCCATGCCAAATCATGCCCATTCCATTGCCAAGCAGCACCGAAAGCATGAGCCCGCCGATAAAAATAAGGACGAGACCTGATTTGAATCCGCGCTTTAAGCGGACAAGCTTTTCCACATAACGGCGGTAGAAAGCCCAGATTACCGCAACAAGGATCATCAGGGTCACAATTTCCTGAAAAAAGGTGAACCCGGGATATAAAGGTCCAAGCGGCAGGTGTGCACCTGGCTTAATTCCTTTGATAATAAAATCAATTGCTCCGAATTGGACAAGTATAAAGCCGTAGAAAAACATCACGTGAATGATGCCGCTTTTCTTATCCTTTAAAAGCTTTTTCTGGCCAAAAACATTGACCCAGATCTTTTCAAGGCGCTCTTTCACCTTGCCGTCAAACTCCACCTTTTTGCCAAGCTTAATATATTCAATCCGCGTCTTCACAACATAGACAAACAAGCTGACAGCGTAAGCGGTTACAAGAAGGAATGCAATTAAGTTGATCCATAATAAACCGTTCATGGGCATGGTGCTCCTTTCCTCATCTTAGAAAATTTTAAAAACAATATAATTTTCTGAATTTACTCTTACTCCCATTATATTATGAATGAGCATTCAGTCAACTACTTTTCTTAAAACTTGTTCGAAAAATTTTATTATTTCCATTTATTAATTTCTTTTTTAAAGCGGAAAAGTCCTCCCTATTTGGAAAGAACCCCTGATAGAAATGGCATTGCAGGAAATACTAACAGGAAAATCCTGTCGGGAGGAAGATCACAATGACTGTCTGGAATATCATGATGGCCGTTTTACTCGTCATATTCCTGTGGCTCTATATTGATTTTACACTGGGCCGGAAAAGCCATATGAAAAAGCTTGAGCGGACCACCCTGCCCATCAGGCAGTCTGATATGGAATTGTTCGCAGACGGGCCTGCTTTGTTTGATAATTTATTCTCCGAGCTTAAAAAAGCGCAAAAGCACATCCATGTTTTATTTTATATTGTGAAGGATGATAAAATCAGCAAGGAGTTTTTAACTATATTAATGGGTAAAGCAAAAGAAGGAGTGGAAGTCCGTCTTCTCCTGGATTGGGCAGGAAGCTTTCCTGTCAAAAGAAAAACCGTTAAGGAACTGAAAAGCAGCGGCATCAAATTTTCGTTTGCGCATGTGCCAAAGCTTCCTTTTCTCTTTTACTCATTTCAGGCCAGGAACCATCGGAAAATTACTGTAATTGACGGAAAGATCGGGTACAGCGGCGGTTTTAACATCGGCAAAGAATACATCAATCAGGATAAAAAGCTGAATCCGTGGCGTGACTACCATTTAAAATTTTGTGGCGAAGGCGTGCAGGATCTGCAAAGAGAGTTTCTGACTGACTGGTATAAAGCAACGAAGACCGACCTGCTCGCAAACAGCGTCTATTTTCCTGAGCTTCATGCAGGTGAATACCGCCATCAGTTTGCGGCTTATAAAGGTGCTTTTCTGGAAGAAAGCTTCTCCTCCTTAATACGGAATGCGAAAACGAGCATTACGATTGGGACCCCTTATTTTATTCCGGGCAAGAGACTTTTTCAGGATATACTCCATGCCCTGGAACGCGGCGTCACGGTCAAGATCCTCGTCCCATGCGTGACAGATCATATCCTTGTAAAGGAAGCCTCTTATCTTTATCTTAGAACCTTGATAAAAGAAGGCGCTTATGTGTATGAGTACAAAAAGGGATTTTACCATGCAAAGGCGATTTTGATCGATGATGAGATCAGTGATATCGGAACAGCCAATTTTGATAAGCGGAGCCTGTTTTTAAATTATGAAATCAATTGCTTTATTTATGACAAAGAGTTCATTAAGCAAATCCAGGCTGTTGTAGACAAAGACATACTAAATGCAAAGAGATTGACCCTAAAAGAATTAAACCGGGTGGACCCTTTACGGACATTCAAAGAGATGCTTGCCCGGTCTGTGGCAAGTTTCCTATAAGAAAAGCGGAAGCGCCTTGCCCACGAAGGAGCTCAGACTAAGAACGCCACGTCCTGTGGCAACGTCTGCATGACCCCCTTCCTGGGGGCCCCAAGCACAAGACGAGCCCTGCAGGAAGGTGTTCTTTCCTTCCGGAAGGGATTGGCTTGTGACCTCGAGGGAGTAGGCGCTGGAGCTAAACAGCTCTCGAAATACAAAGATTTACATTCTGTTAGAATAGAGACCAGCAAAAAAGAAGGTGCTGCAAATTGAAAATCAGACTGGGGTATGTTTCCCATGCGATCAGCTTGTGGGAGGCATCTCCTGCAAGGACATTAACGTTTACGCGCTATCAGCAGCTGCCTGAGGAGGAAAGGCTGGACAAGCTGAAGGCCGTCACAGCAGTAAATCTGCAAAATACGTTAAGAATGCTTTATTTTAATATCGCCCATGAAATTCAGCTGTATCGGCTCTCAAGCTCCATCGTGCCTCTGGCCACACACCCGGAGGTTTTATGGGATTTTGTCACCCCCTTCAAGGAAAAATGGCTTGAGATTGGCGATTTGATAAAAAAACATGGTCTCCGCGTAAGCTTTCATCCTAATCAATTCACCCTGTTCACTTCTCCGCGCGAGGATGTGACCCGGAATGCAGTTAAAGATATGGAATACCATTACCGCATGTTTGAAGCCATGGGTATTGAAAAGAAAAGCATCATCAATATCCATATTGGCGGGGCTTATGGGGACAAGCTCTCGACCATTGACCGGTTCCATGAAAACCTGAAGATGCTGCCGTCACATATTAAAGAGCAAATGACACTTGAAAATGATGATAAAACCTATAATGCGGATGAAACTCTCCTTGCCTGCCATAAGGAAAACATCCCTCTTGTATTTGATTATCATCACCATATGGCGAACCTCAGCACCCGCCCGCTGGAAGAGCTGCTTCCGGAGATTTTTCAGACGTGGGACAAAACAGGACTCAAGCCGAAAATTCATATTTCCTCGCCCAAATCGGAAAAAGCCTTTCGGTCCCATGCCGACTATGTTGACCTGGATTTTATCCGGCCCCTTCTCGACGTGCTGAAACCCTTTAACCGGGATGTCGATTTTATGATCGAGGCGAAAGCCAAGGACAAGGCTGCGCTTAAGCTGACAGAGGATATCAGCAGCGTCCGCGGAGTGAAAAGGATTGGCGGGGCGGAGATTGAGTGGAAATAGTGAAGGCGTTCCATGTGCGGAACGCCTTTTTATTTTAACTGAATCTCCCTCACCTTCTGTCTCTGCTCCTCCGGCCACCAGGCTCCGCAGTCTTCAGAGACTACACAGGCTGCGCATTTTTCCAGATCATACACCTTCATACCCGTTATCGGAGGTGAATAAAGATGCAGTGTAACAAGGTTTTCCCTGCCTGCGCTCTTCATTTTGTGCACACCTTTTTTGGGCGCAAAAAAGAAGGAGCCTTTGGACTTAACCTCAGCAAAAAGCTCAATTGGGACGTCTTCTTTCACTTCAAAAACAGTATTTTCCGAATGTCCATTTAACACTTGAATCCACCCCTTTGAGTTTCCATGATCATGCGGGGCGCATTCGATATCCGACCAGTTCATGACGAGCAGCTCCACTTCATCATTTTGATAGAGCAGCTTGCGGTAATAGGGTTTTCCATCTGCCGGCTGCAAGTGGGGAAGTAAATCTTCAAGTTTGATATCAAGTGATGCCAAAGCCTTTCTAAGTTCTTCTGAAGAAGGTGATTTCAATGAGTCCAAACTCTTTTTAAACCGTTCCTTCAAGGCCACTAAACGATTCCCCCTTTTGTGTGGATTATCGTTTCTTCCATGAAAAATATTTCAGCTGACCATTTACCAGGACCACTCCTATAATAATTATGATTCCGCCTATGATGCTTATGAAGAAAATTTTTTCACGAAGCAGAAGAATGGCCGCAATAAGGGTAAATAGCGGCTCCATATAGATAAACATGGATACCTTGGAGGCTTCCAAAACCTCGAGCGCCCTGGACCAGTACCAATAGCCAATCCCTGAAACAAATATGCCCAAAAATAATATATGGGCCCATTCAGGACCAGATAATACATGGAATTTCTCCCATCCCCTATCTCTATATAAAAAGGGTATCGTCAGCATGCAGCCAAGCAGACTCATATAAAAAGTGACCACAAGGGACGGAAGCTTAATGTGCAGTTTTTTTACCAGGATGGAATATACGGCCCAATTCAGTGTACTTAGGATCATGAGGAAATATCCAATATTCATAGCAAATCCCAGCGTCTGGCCGCTCCTCGCTCCCGTTACCATGAGCACGCCGGAAATCGCAGTTATAATGCCCAGTGTCTTAAGGAATGTCAATTTTTCATGAAGAAAGATCATCGAGAGAAGCACTGTAAAAACAGGAGAAAAAGAAATAATCCATCCCGCAGAGGAGGCGTCTATCGTCTCTAAGGCTGTAACCTGGATGACCTGATGGATGAAAACGCCAAGTACACCGAGAACAATTAAATGGGGAATATATTTAAGCGGAATCTGAAGCGGATATCTTTTCAAGAGGAGCACAAGGAGCAGAAAAGCGGCCCCGATGGCAAACCGGAGCATGATTAATGTATAAGGGTCCAGCTTATCCAAAACAGCTTTGGTGGAGACAAAAGAGACTCCCCAAAAACTGATCGAAATGGTTGCATAAAGTGAGGCTGCCAATTGTGGCTTCATGGGCGGGCATGTCCTTTCCGGAAGGGTTTCTACCATGATATGCTCGTCCGGATGTAACATGCGGTGTTTTTTTTGGCAGTTTTGACAGGTTAGTTCCTAAATTTATCATTTGACTGCTGATTTGGCTGGTTTGCTGACTACTTTTTTGAGGGCTGCTCTTTAGCTTTTGGTTTGCTGTCCGGATTTCTGTTTGTTTGCGGGGGTTCTTTGCAGTTTTCCGAATCTATTTGCTGATTTTCAAGGTTTATTTGCAAACATTCCAGATCTATTTGCTGATTTTCAAGGTTTATTTGCAAACATTCCAGATCTATTTGCTGATTTCCCAGGTTTATTTGCAAACATTCCGGATCTATTTGCAAAGTTCACACTCAGACAAAAAGGATGCCCACACCTCACTCGGACATCCTTTCCCAATCTATCTCAATATCCCCTGCAGCCAAGGCAGAACCACTTCATATGCTTTAAACCCGAGGTAAATGCCGACAATTCCCATAATCCCGGGAAGCGCTGGCGGAGCGGGAATCGGCAGTTTCATGAAAGCAAAGACGAATCCGACTACGAATCCTGTAAGAATGGATAAAAGAACGATTTTCATGAGACCCTCCTAAAATGACTTACTTTGTTTTACCAGTTTTACTATACCCTCAAACATATGCCTTTAGCTTCCCCTTTTTTTTCTAAAACATGAAAAAAGCCGGCACCATTAAGTGCCAGCTTCCTCCATTACATTTTTTCCGGGGCAGATACGCCGATTAATTTCAGTGAGTTCTTCAAAGTAGTCTGCACCGCTTTGATCAGTGCCAGACGGGCTTTCGTTCTTTCCGGGTTTTCCGCATCCAATACCTTTTCAGCATTATAGAAGCTGTGGAAAGATGAAGCCAGTTCATAAATATAGTTCGTAATTCTGTGCGGCATGCGCTTTTGCGCTGCTTCGCCGACAGCCTGCGGGAATTCGCCGATTTTCTTCAGGACGTCGATTTCCTTTTCCGCCTGAATCAGGGAGTAATCTGCCGCTTCAGCAGTCATGCCCTGGTCTTCACCCTGGCGCAGGATGCTGGAAATACGCGCGTGTGCGTACTGTGCATAGTAAACAGGATTTTCATTGGATTGTGATACAGCCAGGTCAAGGTCAAAATCAAGATGTGTATCTGCGCTTCTCATCGCGAAGAAATAGCGTGTTGCATCCAGTCCTACTTCTTCCACAAGGTCACGCATTGTTACCGCTTTGCCGGTACGTTTGCTCATCTTCATTTTTTCGCCGTTTTTGTATAAGTGTACAAGCTGGATGATTTCGACTTCGAGCGCCTCACGGTCATAGCCAAGCGCCTGGATAGCCGCCTTCATGCGCGGAATGTATCCATGGTGGTCAGCGCCCCAAATGTTGATCAGCTTTTCAAAGCCTCTTTCAAGCTTGTCTTTATGGTAAGCGATATCTGGAGTCAGATACGTGTAAGAGCCGTCATTTTTAATAAGAACACGGTCTTTGTCATCACCGAAAGTGGTGGAACGGAACCAGGTTGCGCCCTCTTCCTCGTAAATGTGGCCATTATCCTTCAATGCCTGAAGGGCTGTGTCGATTTTGCCATTATGATAAAGGGATGTTTCCGAATACCAGACATCGAATGGAACGCGGAAATCTTCAAGATCCTGCTTAAGTTTCGCCATTTCATATTTCAGGCCGTATTCACGGAAAAAGTCAAAACGCTCTTTCTCATCCGCATTTACATATTTATCGCCGTGCTCCTCAGCGAGCTTTTTGCCGATGCCGATAATGTCTTCACCATGATAGCCGTCAGCAGGCATTTCCTTATCTAAGCCAAGAGCCTGGAAATAACGGGCTTCAACTGATAGAGCCAGATTGTTGATCTGGTTGCCGGCATCATTGATATAGTACTCACGGGACACATCGTAGCCAGCTTTGTCTAAAATATTGCATAGGGAGTCGCCGACAGCTGCGCCGCGGGCATGTCCAAGATGCAGGTCCCCTGTCGGGTTAGCGGAAACAAACTCCACCTGAATCTTCTGATTGTTGCCGACTGTTGTTTCTCCGTACTGATCTCCTGCTTCCAGAACGGCCGGAATCAGATCAGTCAGATATGAGTTATTCATGTAAAAATTGATAAAGCCAGGTCCGGCGATTTCAATTTTTTCAATGGAAGCTTTTGAGCTGTCAAAAGAAGCAATAAGCTCTTCTGCAATCATTCTTGGCGCCTTTTTTGCCACTCGCGCCAGCTGCATCGCCATATTCGTGGAATAATCGCCATGCGACTTTTCCTTCGGGATTTCAAGAATCACATCGGGAATCTGCTCTTCCGCTGCCAAACCGGCTTTCACAACCGCATCCTTAATTTCCTGCTTTAATTTGCTTTGCACCTGCTCAACTATGTTCATTGTTCTCCTCCTCAAACGTAATCGCCAAATGGTATGTACCTGCCTGGGATCCCTGCATTTTCAGGTCGTATAAAATATCAATCGAACCTTCGCCGGATTCGCCATCATATTGATGGGCCATCCGCTTGGTCACCGTACCCATCTCAAACACTCCATACGGCGTCTCATAGCTGCCGCGGAGCTTTTTATTCATTCTGAAAGGGAGCCTCATTTTCACGGCGCCGCTTCGTAAAATCAGTCCGTCTGCATCGGACATTTTAATAATTGTCTTAACGGTTCCCTCTTCCATTACTTCATCATACTGAAGGAAACGGGCGGAATCTTTTATATAGTATCGGCCAAAAGCAGTCAATTCAAAAGTCTCTTTGCTGCCTCCACTGCGAATATCTGTCTTCACATTAATCTTCACAGGCATTTGTTCCGCTGAGCGACTGGACAACGGCAACACATCCTTTTCATCATATATAACTATATAAGTATAAATACTCGATGGGGAAAGTGCAAGAAGATGAAAAACGAAAAAAAACGGAGACCGAGGTCCCCGTTATTTTTTATTCACCCATCCAAGGATCATTTCCCGGATCAGTTTGCTGGCTGTATTGGCCGTTTGTTCAGATGGATCATAGATAGGCGCCACCTCGACAAGGTCAGCTCCAACCACGTTAACATCTGAATGGGCAATTTCATGGATAGAAGCAAGAAGCTCTCTTGAAGTGATGCCGCCTGCGTCAACTGTGCCTGTTCCAGGCGCATGGGCAGGGTCCAGTACATCAATATCAATTGTTACATAGACTGGACGTCCGGTAAGCTTAGGCAGAATCTCTTTCAATGGCTGGTGCACTTCGAATTTGGAGATGTGCATGCCGACTTCCTTCGCCCACTGGAATTCTTCTTTCATGCCGGAACGGATGCCAAATGAATACACATTGCCTGGCCCAATCAAATCAGCTGCTTTGCGGATTGGTGTTGAGTGGGATAATGGCTCCCCTTCATAATCCACACGAAGATCTGTATGGGCATCCATGTGGATAATCGCCAGATCCGGATATTTTTTATACATCGCTTTGATGACCGGCCAGGAAACGAGATGCTCTCCTCCCATGCCAAGCGGGAATTTACCCTCAGCGAGAAGCTGATCGATAAACTCTTCAATCATATCGATGCTTTTTTGCGGATTTCCGAATGGCAGCGGAATATCGCCGGCATCATAATATTTTACCTCTTCCAACTCGCGGTCCAGGTACGGGCTGTACTCTTCAAGCCCGATGGACACCTCGCGGATGCGGGCAGGGCCGAAACGGGAGCCCGGACGGTAGCTGACTGTCCAGTCCATCGGCATTCCATAAATGACCGCTTCACTTTCCTCATAACTAGGATGGCTTTTAATAAACACATTGCCTGAATAGGCTTCATCAAAACGCACCAAGGTCATCCCTCACTTTTTATGTATTCAGGAAGGCTGCTTTAAGAAGCAGCCTGTCATTTACTTCACTAAATCTGCAACAAATTTAGGCAATACAAATGCCGCTTTATGCAATTCTTTCGTATAGTATTTTGTTTCAATCTCATGGAAGCGGTCTTCGCTTACTTCTAATGGATCGTATTTTTTTGAGCCGATTGTGAACGCCCACATGCCGCTTGGGTACGTAGGAATGTTGGCCGTGTACAGGCGGGTGATTGGGAAAATTTCTTTCACATCGCGCTGCACGTTGCGGATAAGGTCCGCTTTGAACCAAGGGTTGTCAGACTGGGCCACAAATATGCCGTCTTCTTTTAGAGCTTTAGAGATGCCAGCATAGAATCCCTTAGTGAATAGGTTTACCGCAGGTCCTACCGGCTCAGTTGAGTCCACCATAATCACATCATACTCATTTTCGCTTTCAGCAATGTGCATGAAGCCATCGCCCACCTGTACATCCACGCGCGGGTCATCAAGCTTGCCTGCAATCTCAGGAAGGAATTTCTTAGAGTATTCAATAACCTTTCCATCGATATCCACTAAAGTCGCCTTTTTCACGCTAGGGTGCTTAAGGACTTCACGGATAACGCCGCCGTCCCCGCCGCCAACTACAAGTACGTTTTCAGGGTTTGGATGTGTGAACAAAGGAATGTGCGCAACCATTTCATGGTACACAAACTCATCCTTGATTGAAGTCATAACCATGTCATCAAGAAGCAGCATATTGCCCCACTCTTCTGTTTCCACCATATCAAGCTTCTGGAATTCTGTCTGTTCTGTATGTAAAGTACGCTTCACCTTCATCGTAATGCCAAAGTTCTCTGTTTGTTTCTCTGTAAACCAAAGTCCCATTCTTTAATCATTCCTTCCATAAAAAAATGAATTATCACTAAAGAGCAGCAAAAAGCATTTTCATCTTTTATACTTCCCTAACATGCAAATAACAAACACAGAAAAAGTATAGATGAATCTAGCAAAATTGCAAGAAAAATTTCGCTTTTTAGTAGAGAAAGATGTTTAAAACCGGACTCTTTTTTCAATACTAAAGATATGTCCTTATGATTATTTTATTTTTTGCATTGCACTTAGAAAGATTCAGGGGGGTGCCACACTTGGAGTTAATGACCGATCAGCGTTTCAGAAAAACAATGAAATATTTGCGTGCAGTTCTCATTATTAGCTTAATAGGAATGGCTTTAGCCGCCGTGTTGATTGGAGGCATATTGGCATATGCTAAAATTCTGGGACCGCCGCCGCTCGCTGTTCCGCAGTCGACTTTATTTTTCTCGGAAGATGGCACGGTGATCGGAGAAAGCCACAACGGGCAAAAGCGCTACTGGGCACCTCTGGATGATATCAGCCCGCATTTGGTTGATGCGACGGTTTCGATTGAGGATAAGAATTTTTTCGAACACAATGGCTTTGATTATAAAAGAATTGCCGGTGCTGCGCTCGCTGACCTTAAAGCAATGGCTAAGGTTCAGGGCGCCAGCACCATCAGCCAGCAGTATGCCCGCAACCTGTTTCTCGAGCACGAAAAAACCTGGAAGCGGAAGCTGCTTGAAGCTTTTTACACCATCAGGCTTGAGATGAATTATACGAAGAAGGAAATCCTTGAAGGCTATTTAAATACGATTTATTACGGCAATGGAGCTTATGGAGCACAGGCAGCAAGCCAGTTTTATTTTGGGAAGGATGCGAGTGAGCTGTCACTAGCTGAGGCTTCCATTTTATCCGGCATTCCCAAAGGGCCAGGCATTTATTCCCCATTTGCATCAGCAGAAAAAGCAGAACAGCGGCAGAGAGTGATTCTGCAGACGATGGTGAAGAACGGGATGATCAGTCAAAAAGAGGCGGATCTTGCTGCTGCAGAGGAGCTTGACCTGGTCGGAGAGCACATGCACCCGAGAGCGAAAACGGCTCCCTATTTCCAGGACGCTGTCCGCAATGCTCTTAAAACGCAGCTGAAGCTGGATGACCGGAC
Source organism: Cytobacillus firmus DS1 (assembly GCF_000565285.1). Classification (GTDB taxonomy): domain Bacteria; phylum Bacillota; class Bacilli; order Bacillales; family Cytobacillaceae; genus Cytobacillus; species Cytobacillus firmus_A. The sequence goes on from NZ_APVL01000003.1 coordinate 202,813, forward strand.
CATTGAATTGGGCGGATTGAAGGTTTATACCACATTGGACCTGAAGGAGCAGGAAATCGCTGAAGAAACGGTAGATAAAATGATTTCAAAAGACTCGGAGATTCAGGTCGGGGTTGTGGCCATGAATCCGAAAAACGGCTACGTCAAGGCGATGGTCGGCGGCCGGGATTATGAGAAGAGTCCCTTCAACCGGGCAGTCCAGGCAGTCAGGCAGCCGGGATCGACGATCAAGCCGCTTCTCTATTATGCGGCATTGGAGCAGGGATTCACCCCTTCCACTCCTATCCGGAGCGAGCAGACGACATTCCGCTTTGAAGATGGTACGCCAGATTATACACCGCATAATTTCAACAGCAAATATGCAGATGATGATATCACAATGGCACAGGCCCTGGCTTTATCTGACAATGTATACGCGGTGAAAACCCATTTATTTTTAGGAGAAGAAACGCTTGTCAATACAGCCAAGAAATTTGGCATTACCTCTAAAATGGCGAAGGTACCATCCCTTGCACTCGGCACATCCGGTATGAGAGTTATCGAGCTCGCGAACGCCTACAGCATGTTTGCCAATGGAGGAAAAAAGGTATCGCCGGTGCTGATTAAGCGCGTTGAAAATCATAAAGGCGAAGTCATCTATGAGCAGGAGCCATTCCAGATGAAGGTTCTGAAGCCGGACCTGGCTTTCGTTATGACCCATATGATGACGGGCATTTTTGACCGGAAGCTGAACGGCTATGCCCAGGTAACCGGCAGCACCGTCATCAATGATATGACCCGCCCGTACGCAGGAAAGTCCGGTTCAACCGAAACGGACAGCTGGATGGCCGGCTTTACACCGCAGCTGGTTACAGCGGTATGGACCGGCTATGACAAAGGCCAGGTTATTACAAAAACCGTTGACAAAACGTATGCCAAAAACATTTGGATCCGGTTCATGGAAGAAGCCCATAAAGGGAAGCCGGCCAAGGAATTCAAAGCGCCCAAAGATACAGTCGGTGTCTACATTGACCCAGCCAACGGGAAAATTGCCGGGGAAAACTGCCCCGTCAAGCGCCTTGCCTACTTCGCAAAAGGCACAGAACCAGCGGAATACTGTACAGACCACCTGAGCCACAAAGAAGAGAAAAAAACAGAGCAGCCTGAAAAGAAGCAGGAGACACCCTGGTATAAAAAACTGTTCCGGTGGTGACAGGTACCTATACCACTTCCCTTAACTGGTATAGGTGCCTGTCACTTTAATGAATAAAAATGAAAAACCCCGGGGTCCGAATCCCGGGGTTTTTCGTGTCCTAGTGCTATATTGTGCCTTCACACTGTTAATTAGTTTACTTTTTTTACGGGAATTGTACAAGTAGTTAGAAAATCACGTCAAAAAAATGTCACAATTTCGTCACAAAATTAGATTTTTTTTCTAAATGGCTTGTAAATCTGTTTTTAACTGTTCCGCCGATCTTTCCCACATGCCCGCGTCATGATTTTTCAGGAAATCTGCCAGCACTTTTTTGGATTTCCCGTCCATATGATCCACGATGATATGTCTTTTAATCGATTTATCCATGCGGTTCACATGCTCGGGCAGCGATTTGTAGCCTCTGCGGATCTCCCTGTCGACTGTCATTTCGCATGCCGTAACGCCTGCATAGTAGGCGCCTCCCTCTTTGCGGTCAATGGTAATCCAAATCAGCCAGTACGGTTTTCCGTTTGGCACTTCCTCTTTGCTTTTCAAAAACTTAATGCCCTTTTCCACTGGACTGCGCGCATGCATGGCACCCACTTCAATAGACGCCTCCCCGGCATCCACATCAATGATGACCGGTGTCACATTATCAAGGCTCAGAGTCCCGACCCCGAATCCGCCATGTCCATCAGTCGGATCGCTCTTGATAATATTAAAGTCGACTTTCTTTTTCTTTTTTTCTTCCATCTTCACGTCCTCCTATGCAAGTACTGGGTTCTTATTATTATGTCATAAATAATTCATAGAAAAAATCATTTAGGCCGCTCGCCAGAACCGGCAATACGGTGTTAAAAATCGGCTGGATGGTGTATTGATCCAGCGGGGTAATGACAAGAATCAGAAAAATAACGGAGCCATATGCCTCAATCCGGGTCATTTTCGGGCGAATATGGGCCGGCGCCAAATCCTCAATAATTCTGTAGCCATCGAGCGGCGGAAACGGCAGCAGGTTGAATACAAACAGCACTAAATTCAGTTGAATAAAAATATTCAGGAAATCTGCCACAAACGCTGGAAACGAAGCTGCGAGACCGGTTCCGGCAAGGGCATACCAGATGAAAAAGCCCAGAACAGCCATCACCAGATTGGATATCGGTCCCGCAATGGAGACAGAGATCCCGGCAAGCCTCGGATTTTTGAAAAAGAAGCGGTTGACCGGTACTGGCCTGGCCCATCCGAAGCCGGCAATAAAAATCAGGATCGTCCCAATCGGATCCAGATGCTGCATGGGATTTAACGTTAACCTTCCCTGGTTTTTTGCAGTCGAATCCCCAAACTTATAAGCCATATAGGCGTGGGCAAATTCATGAACCGTAAAGGCAATCATCAATGTTACCGCCACATAGGGAATCTCCCTGAGAGAAAACGCCAAAAATTGTTCCAAAAGCCAAAACTCCCTCTCCTGCCGGCTAAAAAAGCCAGGCTTTATTTATACATACTATGTAGGAAAAGCCGCTGCTATTTACCTAAAAGTATACATGAACGCCTGGTCAAAGGGAATCAGGCTTGCACATTGCAGGAAAAAGTGGAAAAATACAAGCAAGCATACATAATGAGGAGGAAAAGAAATGCCATACGTAACCGTAAAAATGCTTGAAGGCCGCACTGAAGAACAGAAAAAAGCGCTCGCTGAAAAAGTAACAGCTGCAGTAAGCGAAACAACTGGAGCACCCGAAGACAAAATCGTCGTATTTATCGAAGAAATGTCCAAAAATCACTATGCTGTCGGCGGAAAACGCTTAAGCGACCAGTAGAATTGCGTAAAAAGAGGCAGTTTTCCATAACGGGAGACTGCTTTTTTTATGGATTTTTGCATGATGAGAGGTTTTATTTGCGGATAAAGAAATTTATTTGCGGATACCCCGATTTTACTTGCAGATAAAAAAATTTATTTGCACATAGCACGTTTTTACTTTCGCATAAAAAAATTTATGTGCGGTACGACTTTTTTCAGCAAAAAGCAAAAGCCAGGCACTCAATGCAGCCCGGCTTTTTCTCTTAAGTTTTCAATATATTGATACGCCTGTTCCACTTCTTCACCCGTGTAGCGCTGTTTGCTTTTCAGGGTAAAGACTTTTTCTTTCACTTCTTCCTTAGGCAGGTCATTGAAATAAAGGACCGTTGAAACGAGTTCAAGAAACCTTGCATTCTGGCCGTTCATATCGAGCAGGCATTCCTGGAGGCTCGGCATATCGACTGCGTTGATGCCCAAAAATTCCTTGCCGGTTTCAGTGAGTGTGTACCGATACTGATAATAGCCGCCCTTTTTTTCCTTTACTTCGTTTAAGAATCCCATGTTGCAGAGCTCTTCCACCCTCAGTGTCAATTCTTCCGAATAGGGCCCGTAAAAGTGAAATTGAAATCTTTCCTGAAAGGGAAATGCGATGTTTTTGGCGATATAAATCATTTTCTGCAGCTTTTTCCGTCCCACGATTTCTTCAGAGACTGCAATGGCGTGCATTAGTTTGGCGTGATCCTTTAACAAAGCTCTTCATCTCCTACTCCGTTTTTTCCCGTATCTATAGTCTTATTCGATTTCCAGCAGCATTTTAATCTGCTTTTTAATGTTTTGCTTTTTACTGTCGTCTGCAATAAAATCAGCCGGAAAGTACAACTTATGATCCGTTCGGCGTTTCCCGGAAATAGCATCTACGATCTCTGATTCACGGGAAAGCTCGCGGATATCCCCATTTTTCAGCAGCAGATGAATCGGCAATCTTTCTTCTTCCTCGCCCGGACGGTAAAAGTCATAAGGCAAATCCGATGAAGAATCGACGACCAGGTAATATTCAGGATCCATACCTGCCTTTTTAAACAATACCGACAACTCTGCCAGCTTCTTATATTCTTTCGCCGGGTCGAATTCGACGTATTTATATAAATTTCTGTCCATAAAGCGGCAGCAGAGATCCTTCAGAATCGGATCATCTTCCTCCTGCCACATCTGAAAATAATAAAGAATAATAGCTTCATCAAGCTTTATATAATCCTCAAGTGTGATCTCCCCATTGAATAAAGAATAAAAATGGATAGGATCATATTTAAATTTGTATTTCTGTTCATGCAGATCTTTAGCGCGATGCAGGATTTTAGTCAGGATGACCTCTGCACTGCGGGTAACCGGGTGGAAATAAACCTGCCAGTACATCTGGTAGCGGCTCATTATGTAATCCTCAACGGCATGCATCCCGCTCTGCTTAATCACGACCTGATCCTCCCTCGGCCTCATGACGCGCAGGATCCGCTCCATATCAAAATGGCCATAGCTGACACCGGTAAAATAAGCGTCCCGCTGCAGATAATCCATCCTGTCCGCATCAATCTGGCTGGAAATCAGGCTGACGACCAGCTTATTTTTAGAGGTTTTGGCAATCACATCAGCCACTTTCTGCGGAAAATCGGCACTTACCCTTGTAAGCACATGATGGACCTCGGTGTCTCCGAGAATGATCGCCCTCGTATAATGTTCATGATCAAGGTCGAATACTTTTTCAAAGGAGTGCGAGAACGGACCGTGCCCCAAATCGTGGAGAAGTGCCGCGCATAAAGTCAGGATGCGGTCTTCTTCATCCCATTCCGGCCTTCCCAAAAAGACATCATCTGAAATGCGGCGCACAATCTCGTAAACTCCGAGCGAGTGGTTAAATCGGCTATGCTCAGCACCATGGAAGGTTAAATAAGTTGTTCCGAGCTGCTTAATTCTTCTGAGCCGCTGAAACTCTTTTGTCCCGATTAAATCCCAGATGACTCTGTCCCTGACGTGTATGTACCGATGAACGGGATCTTTGAATACTTTTTCCTCATTTAACTTTTCCGCTGAATATGCCATTCCGTACCCTCCGCTTTTCCTGTTTCCACGCACTCCGAACCTGTTGTTCCCAATTTCTGGCGTATACCTATTATATCCCGATTATAGTGTCAATTCATCACAAAATTCACCGTTTTTCATGGCTGTTCGACAGAAACCGCGATACATCAATCATCTGGCCAGGAAAAATTTTTCGACTTTTCTAAAAACAATATTGCCTCCTAAGTCTATTTACCAATCAGAGTTACATCATAAACTCAGGCAAAAAATAAAATCACCTCAGGACAGGAGTCAGGGTGATCTTTATTTACATCTAGGTATAAAGTTTGGAACGTCGATAACTGTCCAGCTCCAGGCGCCATCGGCTCTCGGGTCTAAGCCAATCCGGCCAAAAGGTTAAAGAACAACCTTTCAGCCGGCTCGTCTTATGCTTGAGGCCCGCAGGATGCGGGTCATGCAGACGTTGCCACAGGACGTGGCGGTTTTAGTCTGCGCTCCTTTATAGGCGGGCGCCTTACGCTTTTCTTATTTCAGCTTTTTATTAATTTTCTCCATCAATTCCTCTTCCGTCAGTGCGGCAAGGGGACGGTTATTGACGAAAGCAAATGTTTTTTTGCGGCCTGGTCCGCAATAGGACTGGCAGCCGACATCAATTTTTGCTTCTGGATCTATTTCTTTTAATCGCGGTATTAACGTCTTCAGATTTACTGCCTGACAATCGTCGCAAACACGGAATTCGTTTGCCATCTTCGTACAACCCTTTCTGCGGTCAATCTATTATATGGTTCCGGCGCATCTCGCGCCTGAGTATCTTCTTCGTTAAAGCATGTCCGCTGCACGGCATTCCTATTCAAAATAAAGGACTGTCCTGCCCAACTGCTACAGGCTATTTTAAAACTAATCGACCTTCATTGCAAGCTGTAATCATTAACTTGGGTGGTGAATCTTAGTAAACTTCACAAAACTGCCATACGTATCTAGCGAAAATAAAAATTTTTAAAATAATCTACTATCCTTTTAATCACCTTTGTATAAAATCTGCAAGGTTTGTCCATCCTTTAATTAAGGCAACAGCAAAAAGTAATCATTTAGGGAGTTGAGGTTATATGAAAATACGTCAGGACGCTTGGACAGATGAAAACGATTTATTGCTTGCAGAGACCGTTTTGCGGCATGTGAGGGAAGGCAGCACACAGTTAAACGCTTTTGAGGAAGTTGGAGACAAGCTGAACCGCACCTCAGCAGCATGCGGATTCCGCTGGAACGCTGTGGTGAGGCATCAATATGAAAAAGCGCTTGGGCTGGCCAAAAAACAGCGCAAGCAGAGACAAAGAATGCTGGGAAAGGATCAGGGAGGCAAGAAGAAACTCTTATACTCTCCGCCAGTTCCGACGATGCAGGAGGTCTCAGCAGCGCCAGTTCAGACAAATGCAATCGTACCGCCGTCACCGGCAGACTTTTACGAGGAGCGCACAGAGGATGAAGCGACTGTGCAGACAGAATCCGTTCCATCCTACACCTATTCAGAGCCGGTTTACACGGCACCCGCACAGCTGGATATGGATACCGTTATCGCATACTTGCAAACATTGAATCATTCTGGAATTCAGGTTGATATACTAAAGAATGAGAATGAAAGATTGAAGCGCGAAAATGCGGATCTCCGAAGCCAAAATGAAGAGCTTGAGAGCAAAATCGGCAAGCTGGAGCAGAATACGGTAACCATTCAGGAAGATTACGAGACACTGATGAAAATCATGAACAGAGCCCGCAATTTTGTTCTGTTTGATGAAGAAGAAAGGCCGGCATCCAAGTTCAAAATGGACCGCAACGGCAATTTGGAGAGAGTCGCGGAATAGAAAAGCGGAAGCGCCTTGCTCACAAAGGAACGCAGACTAAGAACGCCACGTCCTGTGGCAACGTCTGCATGACCCACATCCTGTGGGCCTCAAGCATAAGACGAGCCTCACGGTAAGGCGTTCTTTGCCTTGCTGGGAGGATTGGCTTATGACCTCGAGGGGGTAGGCGCTGGAGCTAGACAGTTATCAAAGTTCAAAACTCTTTCCGGCATCGGGAGCAGGAGAAAATGGCAGCAATTCCTTTCAAGGAGGGCCGCAGATCGAGAGTCTTGCGGCTCTTCTTTTATTTATTCGCTGCCAAGCACTTTCTCATTCCGCTCCATTACACGGCGATAATAGCCCTCAAACAGGCCTGCTTCCTCATTTGTCAGCTGCCCTGCATAAAGGCGTCCGGATTTCTTTTTCAAGGCCTGCAGAAAGCGGAGCATTACATCCTGAACCGTCAGCTCTGCCCCGAGCAATTCCGACAATGATGCCATGACAGCCGGCTGAATTTCAGGGTATTGGAATTTCGTCTGTTCCTCTTTTTTAGCAAGAGAATAGAATTTGCCAATCAGATCGGCCCGCTCACTTCCGCTGCCATCCACACACAGATAGATTTGCACAGCCACCCCATTGCGGAGGCGCCTCTGCGAAATGCCGGCAAACTTCTGTCCCCCGATGCTTAAATCATAGCTTCCCGGGCAATAGGAGCCGACAATTTCCCGGGCTTCTATTTCCTTATGAAAATCGGAAAACATCTCCTGAATGAGGAGCCACATCGCATCATAGCCGCGGTTGATATCAATTCCCTTTTCCCTTTCAGGAAAAATCAGCGAAATATTCAGGACTCCCTGATCCAGGACAACGGCCAGGCCGCCGGAGTTTCGGACGATCACTTCATACCCCCGGCTTTTTAAAAAGTGAATGCCCTCATTCAAAAAAGGCAGCTTCGTATCCTGGATGCCAAGCACGATCGTGTTATGGTGCACCCATGTCCTCGCAGTGGCAGGAGCTGCACCTGCACCGACAGACGCACAAAGCGTATCATCCATTCCGAAAGAATGAAGGGCATTTAAGTGGATTCCCGCAGCAGACTGGTCAATGACCCGCCATTCTTCCTGAAAAAGCAAATCTTGTTGCGAATTCATCTTTATTTGATCTCCTTTTGCCGATATTATCAGGTAATAGGCAGAATTTATCTATTAAGTAACCGTTTTAACGGCCAAATCAGCTAGTTTATCGGCCAAATATCACTTTTTATCGGCCAAACTCGAGACTTTATCGGCCAATGGCCATATCCAGATACATTATAGCAAAAAAGCCAGTCACAAGGGACCGGCTTCTAAAATGCTGTATTATTGATTTAAAGCCTGAGCTGCTGTAATTAAAGCAAGCTTATAGACATCTTCCTCGTTGCAGCCGCGGGAAAGGTCATTAACCGGGCGGTTCAAGCCTTGAAGGATTGGTCCCACTGCCTCAAAGTTTCCAAGGCGCTGGGCAATTTTGTAGCCGATGTTGCCAGCTTCCAGGCTAGGGAACACAAATACATTCGCATCCCCCTGGATTGGTGAATCCGGAGCCTTTTTCTCTGCTACAGATGGAACAAATGCCGCATCAAATTGGAATTCCCCGTCGATGATTAATAGCGGATCACGAACTTTAGCCGCTTCAAGTGCTGCCGAAACCTTTTCCGTTTCAGGAGACTTGGCAGAGCCCTTTGTAGAGAAGCTCAGCATAGCGACACGCGGTTCGATATCGAACATTCTGGCTGTCTTCGCGCTTTCAATCGCAATTTCCGCCAGGTCCTGGCTGTCAGGAGAGATGTTGATGGCACAATCGGCAAAAACATATTTCTCATCATCACGGACCATGATGAAGACACCTGATGTTTTGCGCACGCCTTCTTTCGTTTTAATGATTTGAAGTGCCGGGCGTACCGTATCAGCTGTCGAATGCGCTGCGCCGCTCACCAGGCCGTCTGCTTTGTTCGCGTAGACAAGCATGGTTCCAAAATAGTTTTCATCCAGAAGGATCCTGCGTGCATCTTCTTCTGTCGCTTTGCCTTTTCGTCTTTCAACAAATGCAGCCACAAGCTCATCCATCATTAAAAAGCTGTTTGGGTCATAGATTTCAGCTGAATCCAGGCTGATATCCATGTCCTTTGCTTTTGCTTCAATGTCTGCGATGTTTCCAATCAGGATCGGTGTGATGATTTTTTCCGCAGCCAATCTTCCTGCAGCCGCTAAAATGCGCTCATCCTGCCCTTCGGGAAAAACGATTCGTAAATTCTGTCCTGTTACTTTTTCTTTCAATACTGTGAATAAGTCACTCATGCTAATTCCTCCTACGGCCATAATTTTTCCGTTCAAATTAATAGAAATTCTCCTATATACTCCCTTAGAATACTCTTCATCCTAAGAATTTCAAGGAGTTCACCCGCTGTTAGCGTTTACAAATAAAATGTTTTTGTTTTCGGTAAATTTTAAATAATAAATATCCTTCTGCTGGCGCAGCTTCATACCTTTTTTAAGATATCCATAATGCCCTCTTTGTAAACGGGGTTTTGCGGTGACAGGCACCTTCACCATTTAGGCGAACTGGTATAGGTGCCTGTCACCATAAGGAATTCCTACATTTCAAGTTTTGTACACATGTTAATTGGAGAAACTATGGTATAGTAGGGATGAGAATTTCAGTACATATTAGGAGTGATTATAATGAGTGAAGCAGCAGTAACGCTTGATGGCTGGTATTGTTTACATGACTTCCGCACAGTTGATTGGACAACTTGGAAAATGGTACCCAGCGAAGAGCGCCAGGCAGCGATCCACGAATTTATGGCCCTAGTGGACAAGTGGAACACAACACAAAGCGAGAAAAACGGCAGTCATGCCCTTTATACAATTGTCGGCCAAAAAGCTGATTTTATGATGATGATCTTAAGGCCTACTATGGAAGAGCTGAATGAAATTGAAAACGAATTCAACAAATCAAAATTAGCTGAATTCACGATTCCGGTTCATTCATATGTGTCTGTTGTCGAGCTGAGCAACTATCTGCCGGCAGGAGAAGATCCATACCAGAATCCGCAAATCCTGGCACGCCTTTATCCTGAACTGCCAAAAGCGAAGCATGTCTGCTTCTATCCGATGGACAAGCGCCGTCAGGGCAATGACAACTGGTACATGCTTCCGATGGAAGACCGCCGCAATATGATGCGCAGCCATGGCATGATCGGCCGCCAGTATGCCGGCAAGGTAAAACAGATCATCACAGGCTCTGTTGGCTTCGATGATTACGAATGGGGCGTTACCCTTTTCTCTGATGATGTTCTTCAATTCAAAAAGCTTGTTTATGAAATGCGCTTTGATGAAGTAAGTGCCCGCTACGGCGAATTCGGCTCTTTCTTCGTTGGAAACATCCTGGAAGAGGACAAAGTAGAAAAGTTCCTTCACATATAATGATGAAAGCTCCCGGCTTCGGCTGGGAGTTTTTCTTTTTCTTCAGGTTATAAAAAAACATGCCCCTACATAGTAATGAAATAGTGAGTTTCTATTTTAAATCCAACCCGCAGGAGTCTATTCTCAAATACGCGGATAGAAAATGCTGATTTTAATACTTAGGAGGGACTAAATTGAGTCAATCAAATTATGGTCAATACCCTTATTATGGTTACCAGCAGCGTTACAGCGACGGCACTCAAATGCCGCAGAACTTTCAAGGCCAGCCGCAGTTTCAGCCGGCGCAAACAGGCGGAGCCATGCCTGGTGCAAGTTCGGGCGGGATGTTTCCAGGTGCAGGCACCGGAATGGGCGGACCGGCAGCTGCTCCATCTATTCCAGGCATGCTCCCGCTTGAACAATCCTATATCGAAAACATTCTTCGCCTGAACAAAGGGAAACTTGCGACAGTATATGCCACATTTGAGAACAATACGGAATGGAACGCCAAAATATTCAAAGGCCTCATTGAGGCGGCCGGGCGGGATCACCTGATACTGAGCGATCCTCAAACAGGCCAGCGTATCCTCCTTCCGATGATCTACTTAGACTATGTGACGTTTGATGAAGAAATCGAATATGAATACCCATTTGGCGGAGGACAGGGAATGTCGCAATATTCGCCGAGGTAACAGGAAAAGCTCGGCTTCTGACAGCTGAGTACGTCTGGAACTGGCCGGATGCCGCAAGAAAAAGGAGCTTTGACCTCAAGTCAAAGCTCCTTTCCTTTTATAAGTATTTTACTGCCGCAATGATCAGCAGCACCCAGGCTGCAAGGAATGAGACTCCGCCAAGCGGCGTGATGGCACCGAGCACGCTGATTTTCGTTAAGGTCAGCACATATAAGCTTCCTGAGAACAGGATGATGCCGATCACCATCAGCCAGCCTGACCAGGATAATAAAGATGTTGCCGGCAGCTTACCAAGCAGAACGCCAATGATTAAAAGGCCTGTTGCATGGAACATCTGGTAGGTTACACCTGTTTGCCATGTTTCCAAATACTTCGGCTCCACTCTTCCTTCAAGTCCATGAGCTCCGAAAGCCCCCAATGCGACTGATAAAAAGGCATTAATAGCCCCAATTATAATAAATAGCTTCATAGTCCCCTGCACCTCTTATCCTTTTATTAAAAATCGAACAATGAATCGCCATTCGCCTCATCATCCATCTGCATTTTCTTTGGCTGCAGATTCGCTGGCTGAGCTGCCGGCGGCGCACTGTATGTATGGCTAATAGACGAAACAGCAGCCGCACTTCCTGCATCCGACTCATCCAAAACCAGCTCGCATAACGACTTGATCGCCTGCACTCTTTCCCTGATTCTGGCGTCGGAAGAGCTGCTTTTCGCTTCCAGCAATTCCTTTTCCATCTTCCCTAATAGCTTCTGAACAGAGATATTCACCCTCTACACCTCTTTCTGTAAAAAAGCAGCCCTCAGAGAGGGAGACTGCCTGCGCTAAACAATTCAATAAAAGCAGCCAGTATGACCGGCATATCAAGTTTATCAGGTTTTCTTTTCAAAACGCAAACAGGGATGGCCGGATGCCCGGAAAACTTCGAGAGAGGGCATATGCCTTGTTTTAAACTGAAAGGCTCTGCAGCCTTTCGGATGGTTCCGGTCCCAGGTCACATAGAAATATTTGCATTTAAAACAATCGATTTTCTCTGAACTCATTTGTTTTTCTCCTTTGTGCACAGATCATATTTCGAGCACTTCTTGCATAAAACGGTATGTTTCACGTGAAACATGGCGAAAAGAATCAGAGATTATGAATCTGCCAGTCAATTGGCTCCTCTCCAACCTTCTGTAAGATTTCATTCGTCCTTGAAAATGGTCTGCTCCCAAAGAACCCTTTTCTGGCCGAAAACGGGCTGGGATGCGGCGATTTTATGATATAGTGTTTGGAAGCATCAATCAGCACTTCTTTTTCCTGTGCCGATTTGCCCCACAATATAAAAATGACGGGCTCTTCCCGCTCATTCAATTTTTGGATAACCGTGTCGGTGAACGTTTCCCACCCTTGCCCTTTATGCGAATGCGCCAGCCCTTTGCGGACGGTCAGAACGGTATTGAGGAGCAGTACCCCTTCTTGGGCCCATTTTAATAGATAGCCATTATCTGGCACTTCGAAGCCCAGATCATCCTGCATTTCCTTGAATATATTTTTCAGTGAAGGAGGCAGCTTTACATCAGGCTGAACCGAAAAGCTTAATCCATGTGCCTGTCCCGGCCCATGATAAGGATCCTGTCCCAATATCACTGCCCTTACATCTTTATAAGCTGTATATTGGAGCGCATTAAAAATATCCTCCTGCTTCGGGTAAATGGTATGCTCCTCAAATTCTTTTTTCAAAAATGCACGAAGATGAAGATAATAAGGTTTCTCGAACTCCTCTGCCAAAATCTCCTGCCAGTCATTCCTTAAGATACGCTTCATTTGCCAACTCTCCCTCCTCTTATTTGAACTGTTATTCTTATACCCATTGGCTATCATGCCATAATCTATCATTCTTGCCTACATGTTTAAAAAATCTCAGAGCGGATATGTAATATATAGAACGGGCAGGAAGAGCTGCCCTTAAAAATAAATCTGCAAATCTTATAAGGAGGATGTTATATATGTATAAAATTGAAGTTGTCGAAAATGGTGTACAAGCTACTGATGCGATTGGAATGCTGCAAAGCCAAGGATTCAATAAGGAAAACATCTATATTTTCGCACATGACAAGGATCGCTCCGAGCACCTTTCTGACGCGACAGATACAGGTGATGTCGGTATGAAGGAACAGGGCTTATTCGATTCTGTCGGAAATGTTTTCAAAAAGCGCGGAGATGAGCTTCGTTCAAAATTTGAATCTGTTGGGTTAACAACGGTAGAAGCAGAACAATATGAAAAAGTACTGGATGAAGGCAAGTTAGTTGTTGTGGGTACAGATGAAGTAAAATAAATGAAAAAGCGATGAAGATTCTTCATCGCTTTTTTGGTGCTCTTAAAACATCCAAACCCATAACCCCATAAGCAGAACCGGGTATAATACATACCACCATACTCTGGTTATATTGACTTTTGACAGGATGAAAAATACCAGTTCAGGCAAAACAATCAGACCAGCCTGAAGCCAGATGAACGTATAAAAATGCTCCGGCGCTATCATGCCGTTCCCTGTCGCCCAATCTCCGCTGTTGAATAAAAAGTAGAAGAAATTCAGGAAAGGGAGAATGATAGCGAAAAGAATGCGGCTGATATGAACAATCAGATCGGCGGGACGCTTGTTTTTATACAGTGGCGTAACCGGCATGATAAAACTATATAGAATCAGAACGAACCCAATAAAATTAACCAGCAGCTGATCAAATAAATACCCGAAAAAATACATAAATGTAATCATTATTTACCTCTTCTGTTCTTTTGTCTTTATTTTACAGAAAAGGCAAAGGGTAATATATGATAAATAAGCACTAGTTTTCTAACCCATAATCCGCTGGTAAATGGACTTCGCATGCGCTAAGTCCTTTGTGCCATGGATCAGGGCGCGTCCGTCTTTGAAAAGAACCATCCGCTGCTCCTCCATCTCGACGGAAAGCAGATATGGATTGCCTTTTACCTGATAGCCGAGTGACTTCAGCTGCCGGGCGATTTCCGTGAACTCGATTAAGAGTTCTTTCGGCGGGCGGATCTGAACGGTGTCCCTTCCGCAGAGAATGGTGGATTTCATCATGTTTTCCGCCTGCAGATAAGGATAGGTTCGGTCTTTTCCGCAGGATAAGCAGCCTTCATCCTTCGCTTTTGACACCTTCATGCTTGTGTACTGGTTTCGCCATAAATCAAAACTGACCATGGCGGTCCTTACTGCTTCCCAGTCCTCAGCCAGAATTTTCAGTGCCTCTGCCGCCTGATGGGCGACAACCATTTGCACAGCAGGCGCAATAATCCCGCCGGTGTCACAGGTCATCCCCTGGATCGGAATTTTTTTCAATAAGCAATTCATGCATGGCGTTTTCCCCGGAAGGATGGTCATGCTCATGCCAAAGCTGCCGACACAGGCTCCATAAATCCACGGAATAGTATATTTCTGGGAGATATCATTAATAGCCATTCTGGTTTCAAAGTTGTCAGTTGAATCGAGGATCAGATCCACCCCATCGGCAAGCTCCTCCAGCTTTTCAGGAGTAGCATCGCCAATAATCGAGCGGATTTCAACCTCGCTATTAATCTGTTTCAGCCGTTTTTCGGCAGCGGCCGCTTTCGGCATTTTTTCCGCTGCATCGCTTTCTGCAAAAAGCTGCTGGCGCTGCAGATTGCTTTCCTCGACATAATCACGGTCAATAATCGTCAGTTTGCCGGCCCCGGAGCGCGCCATCATCTCCGCGTTTCCCGAGCCCAGTGCGCCGGCACCGATAATCAGCACATGCTTCGAGCGGATTTTTTCCTGCCCCTCTTTTCCAATTGGCGCAAACAGGGTCTGGCGTGAATACCTTTCAGACAATAGGGCCCCTCCTCTCTATGCATCACCCGCCGCTGACTGGAGGGATAAACGCAACCGCATCTCCGTTCTGAATGACTTCATCATCTGAAGCGAATTCCTCGTTCACCGCTGCCATGACTGAATCAAGCTTCAGCCCGAATTCTTCCTCAAGCAGCTGTTTCAGCTCAGCGATGGTTTTGCCGCTGACATCTCTTGTTACAGACTCTTCTCCAACACGGTCCCGCAAATGGGCAAAAAACATGATTTTATTCATTTAAATCTTCCCCCTCCGGTTTCCCTTTTGGATATGCCACTGTTTCCAGCTGGTTGCCGATCCATTCTTCACCGTCTTCCCAATGTTCCTTTTTCCAGATCGGCACAATTTCTTTAATTCTTTCAATCGCATAGCGGTTGGCTTCATAAGCATCGGCACGGTGTGGAGTAGAAACGGCAATGACCACCGCTACATCGGTAATATCCAGCTTGCCTGTGCGGTGGGTAATCGCCACTTCCGCCCCGTTCCAGCGTTCTTTTATCTCGGTTCCAATCTGCTCCAGTTTTTTCACAGCCATGGACTCGTATGCTTCATAGATTAAGTACAGTGTTTTCTTGCCGTGAGTCAGCTCGCGGACGGTCCCAATGAAGGTCGTAATCGCCCCTGCTTCCCGCTGCACCACTTTATCGATCACACTTTGAATATTGATCGGATCTTTTGAAATCTCAAAATTCATGGAATCACCTCATTTATATAAAAAACCTATTCTAGCCTTATTTGTTTCATTTTGACATAACCTGTGCCGGAAGTGAAATGGCTGATTGTTTAATTTGATTTCCCTTCCTCTTCAGCTGCCATTTTTAGTGCCTGCTGGTACTCATCCGGATGATTCATATTAAAAAAATAGTCATCCTTGGCTAGAAAACCTCTCTTCTTCAGTTCTTCATCTCTTAATATGGCAGTGTCTATTTCATTTAAAAATTCACGGATTCTTAATTGATTATTCATCAAAGCTTGTTCAGCGGCTTCTTTAGCATCTTTTCGGTAAGCTGCAAACAGAGGATGAAGGCGGCCTTCCATTTCCGGCACAGCGGCCTGACGGCTGTTTAATTCTTCTAAAAGAATTCTCCCTAAATCCACAGATAGGAAAGGCATATCACAGGCAACAATCAGATTTTTTTGGGTTGATGACGCTGACAGCCCTGCTTGAATTCCTGCAAGCGGACCTTTTTCTATCCATTTGTCACTGACTATCGGAAGCCCAAGAAACCGGTATTCATCCTGTTTATTCGCAACGATGATCACCTGGGATGTATATGAAGCCAATGAATCTGCGATGCGTTCAATCACTGTTTTTCCCTGTATTTTTAGCAGAGCCTTATTCTCCCCCATACGGCTCGAATGCCCTCCTGCCAAAATAATGCCTGTTGTACTCATATTCTTCACCTGACTTTGTGTGATGTGGAACAGCGTCATTCTATCCTTATCGTTTTATTTTACCATCTAATCCAAAGTGTTTCTTTGATAAAGGCCTGCTGGTTGTGCGGATCGCTTTGGATCCCTCCTACTTTCTTCTTATCTCTATTCTGCTACCAATTACCTTTTTT
This sequence comes from Cytobacillus firmus DS1, assembly GCF_000565285.1. Lineage (GTDB taxonomy): Bacteria > Bacillota > Bacilli > Bacillales > Cytobacillaceae > Cytobacillus > Cytobacillus firmus_A. The sequence continues at coordinate 219,273 of NZ_APVL01000003.1, forward strand.
TAGAAAAACCTATAAACCGATGGAATCATTTGACATGTATTGTGCAGGTATAACCCTTCAGCTATTAGAAAGAACTTCCTATATTTCTATATACGGGAGGGAATACATTGAGATTTAAAAAGCTATCATCAGCCATTTTAACGTTGTCCTTAACCGCAAGCCTCTTGGCTATCCCCGCTGACTTTACACCAAGCGCAACTTCTGCAGCATCAACAGAAAACAGCATTGAATCGCACCACTTGCAAAAGGCATTTGAAAAAGCGGCGAAGGAATTTGGAGTACCTGAATCTGTCCTTCTCGCCGTCGCTTATAACCAGTCACGCTGGGAGCACCATGAAGGCCATAGTGAGGTCGGAGGCTATGGCATTATGAATCTTGCAGACTTGCCAGCCGACATGAGCGCAAGGGGCAAGCACGATGATGGAATCATTGAGGCTTCAGATAATGAGAATAGCACGCTTAAAACAGCCGCAAACCTTCTAAATGAAAATCCGGAAGCCTTAAAAAAAGACCCTGAACAAAATATCCGGGCCGGAGCAGCTCTTTTAGCAGAGTTTGCACGCCAAACGACAGGGGAACTCCCTTCCGATGCAGCAGACTGGTACGGTGCCGTCGTTAAATACAGCGGAACAGATCAGGAAGTCATTGCTAAGGACTTTGCAGATCAAGTCTTTGAGACCATTCAGCAAGGTGCTGCCAGAAAAAACCTTGATGGACAAAGAGTCGTATTAAACGCCAAGGAAATTACACCAAATAAGACTACAGCTGGCACTATCCCTCTTCGCAACACCAAATACACAAATACCGACTGTCCCAATGGCCTTGATTGTACTTTCATTCCTGCTGCTTATAAGCAATTTTCGAGCAGCACAAGTAATTACGGCAACTACGATATCGCCAATCGGCCAAAGGACGATTTAGATATTCGCTATATTATTATTCATGATATTGAGGGCACGGCTGAATCCGCCATCAGCCACTTCCAGAATCCGTCCTACGTTAGTGCACACTATGTCATAGATTCAGAGACCGGAAAAATCACCCAGATGGTACGTCCTGAAGATGTGCCATGGCATGCAGGAAACTGGTATTTTAATATGCATTCGATCGGATTGGAGCATGAAGGGTATGCTGCAGAAGGCGCAGACTGGTACAGTGAGCAAATGTACCGCTCTACTGCAAAACTTGTAAGATACCTTTCAGACCGATTTAACATTCCTTTGGACAGACAGCACATTATCGGCCATGATGAGATACCTGGCTTAACAACAGCAAAACATAGGAGCATGCACTGGGACCCGGGCGCTTATTGGGATTGGGGACACTTTTTCGACCTTCTTGGGGCTTCCTTTAATCCAAGCAGCGGAGACAAAGACAGTAATATTCTCACAATCCGCCCAAATTTCAATACAAATCAGCCAGACTTTACGTATAGAGGAATTAAACAGGAACCTGAGTCTTCAAGCCTGATTCATTTATACAGCGAACCCAGCTTTGAGGCACCATTGGTCAGTGATCCCCTGCTTCATCCTGGCGGCACCAGCACAAAAAATATTAATGACTGGGGCAATAAAGCTGCCATTGGACAGAGTTTCTATAAAGCCGGGCAGGAAGGCGATTGGACAGCTATTTACTACGGCGGCCAAGAAGCCTGGTTCTATAATCCGAACAATAGAAATAGCGTCCCAGGCAGCGGGACCCTCATTACGCCAAAAGAAGGGCTTGATTCCATACCTGTATATGGTGCCGCCTATCCTGACGACGCAGCTTACGATGAGGCCGGAATTGCAGAATCGGCAAGAGGAAAAGCACAGGTTCTATATCAGATGCCGGCTGGCCAAATCTATACAGCAACAGAACCAATTCAGTCCGATTACTATCATGCGAAGTATTATAATGACCCGGCTACGAATAAGGTTGTAAAGGGAAATGATGAATACTATCAGATTTTTTACAACCATCGCCTGGGATTCGTGAAGAAAAGCGATGTAGAAGTTGTAAATTAAAGGCTGTTTTCGCAAGGTTTGTTGCTATTTGTATATATTTACTGAGTTGATTGGAGCGGAAGGTGCGAGATCCTCGAAAATGCTATCGCATTTTCTTCGTGCGATGTTTTTTCGGGAAAGCTTATTCAACGTCCTGCGGGAGTAGCGGGACAGGTGAGACCCCGCGGAAAGCGAGCATCCTGTAGCGGAAATCAACGGACAAGATTAATAGGTTAAAAACAACAATTTATACGAAAAGAGCCTAATTAAAAGACTGACCTGGAGTTATTCTTCTTTGAGGAATAGCTCCTTTTTTGTTTCATTGATCTCTTTTGTATTTTTGAAAACAATAGCGGACAACTTAATGCTGAGAAATCATCTAATCGGTCCGTTATAGTTTTTCCCCTTTTCAATTATTGTTATAATTAGTAAAAGATATCTGCAAGGAGGAATTAGGCATATGACAATGAAAAAAGTAATGACTATCGCAGGTTCGGATACGAGCGGCGGCGCCGGCATCCAGGCTGACCTTAAGACATTCCAGGAGCTTGGCGTTTATGGGATGACCGCGCTGACTACGATCGTGACGATGGATCCCAAAAATAACTGGAGCCACAATGTGTTCCCGATTTCTACAGATATTCTGGAAACACAGATCGAAACGATTATCTCGACGGGAATCGATGCAATGAAAACAGGCATGCTCGGTTCTGAAGAAGTGATCAAGATTGCCGCAAAGACCATTAAAGAGAACAGCCTGGATCACGTTGTCATCGACCCGGTTATGGTCTGCAAGGGCGAAGATGAGCCGATTCACCCTGAATTGAACGAAGCATTAAGAGATTTGCTTGTACCTCTTGCAACAGTGGTAACACCAAACCTGTTTGAAGCATGGCAGCTGGCTAAAACCGGTCCGATCAAGACGGTTGAAGACATGAAGGAAGCAGCTGTTAAAATTCATGAACTTGGTGCAAAGTATGTATTAATCAAGGGCGGCAGCAAGCTTCAGCACGAAAAAGCCGTCGACCTTCTATATGATGGACAAGAGTTCACTCTTTATGAGAGCGAACGTGTTGAAACGACTTACACTCATGGCGCAGGCTGCACCTACTCTTCTGCCATCACAGCAGAAATTGCAAAAGGCAAGCCTGTCAAAGAAGCGGTCCAAACCGCGAAGGACTTCATTACTGCCGCCATTAACCATGGCTTCAAGCTGAATGAGTATGTTGGCCCGACCATGCCGGGTGCATACCGCAAATATGGCGCAGGCCGTACTGAATCAGAATAAAAATGAGGGAACAGAGTCCGGGCGGGCTCTGTTCTTTTGGCTATGGGCGGTTTAGCAGATAAAAATAAATTCTCGGGATATTAACTTAGCGGTCCTCGCTGAGATTACTTTTTCGCTTTTCATTTCTTTTTTTAGTAAGATAAACAGAAAGATATCATGAAAGGGGGACTATAGAGTGGAACCAGCAGTGAAGGAACATGTGCAAAAAGAAATCGACCGCCTTGCCAATAAAGAGGTCTTTATTCATCTGGAAACAACGAATGGGGCGTATGCTTCCCATTTTGATGAAACCTTCTTTTCTTCAGGCGCCTATATCCGCAATGCCCAATTGGTTTATGAACACGGAAAGGTTACCGGCAAAGGCCCTTACCGGGTTGGATTGAAAATGAATTTTGGCTGGGTGTATGCTGAAGGAATTACCCACTTTGAAGTGGATGAAGAAAACAGGCTCCTTTTAGCCGGCCATGATTTCAGCGGCAAGCTGGCAGTCGCCCTGCAAATTAGTGAATCTCCTTTTGAATAAGAGGACATGAAATGAAAGGAGCACGACCATGATGGAAAAGGAAAGACATGTACTCGTCATCTTCCCTCATCCGGATGATGAAGCATTTGGCGTATCAGGAACGATTTCCTTACATATCGATAATGGCACACCTGTCACCTACGCATGCCTGACGCTAGGAGAAATGGGGCGCAATATGGGTAATCCCCCTTTTGCCACCAGAGAAACCCTGCCGAAAATCCGCAAGGAAGAGCTGGAGGAAGCAGCCAGGGTTCTGGGCATCCAGGACTTAAGAATGCTGGGGTATCGGGATAAAACCGTGGAGTTTGAGGATGAAGAAAAGCTCGCGAACAGACTGGGAGTCATCATCGGTGAGACAAACCCTTCCCTCATCATCACGTTCTACCCGGGCTACGCTGTGCACCCTGACCATGACGCGACAGGAGCCGCCGTCATCCGGGCGGTAAGAGAGCTGCCTGCTGACAAGCGTCCGAAGGTTCACTGTGTCGCATTCTCGAATAACTGTGAGGAAGAAATCGGCCAGGCCGATGTGGTCAATGATGTAAGTGCGGTTATCGACCGGAAAATCGCAGCCATTAAGGCTCATGCCTCCCAGACACAGCTGATGGCAGCGAGCATGGAAGAAAGCATTAAAAACCAGGACCCGGAAGTACTGGCAAGAATGTATAAAGAGCGCTTTTGGACTTACAAAATATAGTAAAAGGGAGCCTCCCGCTCCCTTTTTTGTTACTTCTCCATCATTTCCTTCAAATACTGAAGCTGGCTTCCGTCTTCCCGCTTCACAATATTCACGATGAAACGCTTCGTCAATCTGGCAACGAGCCCGCTGGTTTTAACGGTTGCTTCCATCTCCACCTGGGTTCCTTCTTCTATTTCATGAAAATCATATTTATATTCGGTTATCAGTCCATTGGCATTGCTGCGGGTGGTATAGGTTCTGTCCTGTTCAAAATCAATGATTTCAACATCCGCGCTGATCTTTTTCCCTCTGACCATACGTGTTTCAACAAACTTTGTTCCTTTGCCGGTCTCACCCTCGGTCTGCTTTTCCACTTTCACGACAAACGGCATAAGTTCAGGGACATTTTCCATCTTAATCATATAATCAAATACTTCATGTACAGGTTTATTGATAATCTCACTCGAACGAAAATCAGCCATGCTTTGCACCTCAGAATCATAAGTCTATGACTCTATTATATAACAAAAAAGCAGGCCGGAGTAAAGGTGCGTCCCCTACAGCTACTGGCGGTAAAGGGAGCAAAATTTGCACCAGTCCACAATGACGATTTTCCTTCCTGTAATTTCGATGATTCCTTCTTTTTTCAGCCTGGAAAAAACACGGCTGACACTTTCCCGGGATGTTCCAACAAGGGTGGAGAATTCCTGTACGGTTATGGGGAGCTCTAGATGCATCCGGTTGCAGTAGTTGGCGCCGAACTTTTCCGCGAGCCTTTCCAAAGTCCGGACTGTTTTCGTATACACATCAAGCAGCGCAATATCCCTCATAATGGAGGTCATATCACGCAGAGATTCACTCATATAGCGGATAATCTGTACGGCCATTTCCGGCGAATACAGAAGCTCCTGCTCCAGTTCATCGGTATTCAGAAAAAAGATTTCACCATCCTGCACCATTGTACCTGTCGCAGGATACGTATGCCCCTCCTGATTAAAAAGGTTTGCCTCAGCAAAAATCTCCCCCTTTTTCTTAATGCAGACAATCAGTTCATTTCCATGTTCATCCTGCTTCGTCAGCTTCACAATGCCGGAGCGCACAAAGTAAACTCCTTTGGCAACCTCATATTCAGACATAATTCTTTCGCCTTTTAAATAAGCTTTCTTAATAATCCGATTATCGATCCGCTCTAGAGATTCAATGGGGAGCTCTTTAAATATCTCAATCTTTCCTAAAAATTCATTGATTAACGGCCTATGATCCTGCTTTTCATATTCCATTCCCATCCCCCGCTTTTACCATTCTTAAGAAATATTTTAGCTAAGTGCGGATTAGGATGAAGTGACTTACCTCACAAAACGATCATCTCACGCAGAATACTAGCACGTAATGAGTGATTACTCACTTTACAAATAACCCAGCAATCATTTAATATAATAAATGAGTGATTACTCACTTTTATAAAAGGGGAGTGAACAAATGAATAGTCCAATCGTTTCCATTCAACATGTATCCAAAAATTACGGAAAGCAGCAAGTTCTAAAAGACATCAGCCTTGAAATTTATGAAGGTGAGATTTTCGGCCTGCTCGGCCCATCCGGAGCAGGCAAAACGACGCTTGTTAAACAGCTGGCAGGCCTGGAGGAGCCAGCACAGGGCGAAAATTATATTTTCAGCGAAAAAATGCCCAGACTGGACCTGATCAAACGAATCGGCTACATGGCACAATCCGATGCTCTGTATACCGACTTAACAGCAAAGGAAAATCTGGAATTCTTTGCGGCGCTGTATGGGTTAAGCGGCAAAGAAAAAAGGCAGCGGATGATTGAGGTGATGGAATTGGTTTCATTAACAGACCACATGCATAAAATGGTTTCCGACTATTCAGGAGGAATGAAGAGAAGACTTTCCCTTGCCATTTCCCTTCTTCATAATCCCGGCCTCCTCATTCTCGATGAACCTACTGTTGGAATTGATCCAGTCCTCAGAAAAAGCATCTGGGAATCTTTTAAAAGCCTGAAGGAGAATGGGACCACCATCCTTGTGACAACTCATGTCATGGATGAAGCAGGAAAGTGCGACAGGCTGGGAATGATTAGAGACGGACAGCTCATTGCAGCAGGAACACCGGAAGAATTAATGAAGCAAACCGGCGCGGCCAATATAGAAGATGCCTTCCTGGCATATGGAGGTGCTTAATATGAGGATTACAGCACTGGTTATTCGAATACTGCGCCAGATTGTAAGAGATAAACGGACGATGGCTCTGTTGATCCTTGCTCCGATCCTGGTCATGAGCATGCTTCATCTTGTGTTTAACGGAGATGAATATACGCCAAAAGTCGGCCTCGTGGATCTGTCTGAAAAAATAGAGACTCAGCTTTACCTGGAAAATGCCAAACTCGAACACTATGAAACAGAGAAGCTCGCGAAAAAGGACTTATCAGCCAAGAAGCTGGATGCGTATCTGGTGTTTGATCAAATGCCGCCGTCAGTGGTTCTCGAAGGCAGCGATCCAAGTGTAAACGGAGCTGTGATGAGATGGATTCAGGGTGCATTGAAGCCATTGCAGCCAAATGGCGGGAATCAGGAAATAAAAACCGATTACTTATTCGGCTCCGGGGACATGGGGCAGTTTGATTATTTCGGGCCGGTGCTGCTTGGATTCTTTGTCTTTTTCTTTGTATTCCTGATTGCCGGCGTATCCTTTTTAAGGGAACGGACCACCGGAACACTCGAACGGCTTTTGACCAGTCCGCTCAGGAAGTGGGAAATCGTTGCGGGGTATATCATGGGATTTGGAATTTTCACGATGATCCAGGCAGCCATCATTGCCTGGTATGCGATCTATGTGCTCGGCATGCTGATGGAGGGGGCTTTTGGCTATGTCCTTCTGATCACACTGCTCCTTTCGCTGACAGCACTGACTCTGGGAATCCTGCTGTCTTCGTTTGCCAACAATGAGCTGCAGATGATCCAATTCATTCCGCTTATTGTGGTTCCGCAGATCTTTTTCTCGGGGCTGTTCAATCTTGAGACCATTTCAGAGTGGCTCAGCTGGGTCGGCCCTTTCACACCTTTATACTACGCGGCTGAAGCATTACGAAATGTAATGGTGAGAGGCTTTGGATGGGATATGATATATAAAGATCTGCTGATGCTGCTCGCTTTCTCCCTGCTCTTTATGGTTCTGAATATCGCTGCTTTAAGAAGGTACCGGAAAATATAAAATTTCTTTTTATAATTTCATTCCTTTATAATAAAGCTATAGATTTTGCACGTATAAAGGAGTTTACCATGCCAGAGCAGGATTCCATTTTAGAAGAGTTATTTCAGGAAGAAGAAAAGCTTACGGAGAAGCAGAAGAAAATTATCATGGCTGCGATTGAATCGTTTTCTGAAAAGGGCTATGCAGCCACTTCGACAAGCGAAATCGCCAAGAAGGCAGGAGTAGCCGAAGGAACCATCTTCAGGCACTATAAAACAAAAAAGGATTTGCTGATGGGGATCGTTTCGCCGATGATGGCGAAGCTGATTGCTCCATTTGTCATTAAAGACTTATATAAAGTCATCAATCATGAATATGAACACTTTGAAGATTTTTTAAGAGCCATGATGGAAAACCGGATTGAGTTCCTTAAAAACAATATGCCTCTTATCAAGATCCTGATCCAGGAAATTCCGTTTCACCCTGAACTCAAGGAACAGTTTAAAGAGCATATTGCCATGAAAGTCTTCGATCGTTTTGCCAGTTTGGCTGAATACTATCAGAAAAAAGGGCAGATTATTGATATCCCGCCCTACAGTGCCGTCCGAATGACCTTTACATCGATATTCGGCTTTCTTATCGCCAGGTATTTAATTTTGCCCGAAGCCGACTGGGATGATGAAAAAGAAATCGAGCTGACCATTCAATTCATCATGCATGGACTTTCAGCTAAAAACTAAAGCCTGGCACTGCTGCCAGGCTTTTTATATTTCGGAAAGCTGAAGTTGATAGAGCTTATCATCCTTCTCAAGCGGATTGCCTCGTCCATCTGTATTGTTGCTGATGAAATAAAGCACATCCCCTTCAATGAAGACGTCACGGATTCTGCCTAAATTCGACACAACCTTTCTGACATTCTTCGTTTCCAGATCAAACTCCAAAACGGCAGTGCCTCTTAAGGCGGCAGTGTAAAGCTTGCCTTTATAATAGGCCATCCCGGACGGAGCCCAGGTTTCATCATCACCGGAGGTAAACAGCGGCGATTCCATGCCTTCCTTCTTCTCGGTCCCTTTTATAACGGGCCACCCATAATTTTTCCCGGGAAGGATCTTATTGATTTCATCATTGGCAGACGGGCCGTGCTCACTTTCATACAAAGTCCCATCCTCAGCCCAGGCAAGTCCCTGCGGATTGCGGTGGCCGTAGCTATAGACATAAGAGCCGCTGAACGGATTATCCGCCGGTACGCTGCCATCGGGATTCATTCTTAGGATCTTTCCTCCGAGAGAATTCACATCCTGAGCAATTTCGGGATCGGTCGCAGCATCGCCTGCAGTCGCATAAAGCTTTCCGTCAGGGCCTATTTCAAGCCGGCCGCCATGATGGTACTGCCCGCTCGGAATTTTATCAAGCAGAAGCTTTTCTTCTTTCCAGGTTCCATCCTGATGCTGGAGGATGACAATTCGGTTAAACTGTCCTGAGGTGTTTTCGTAGGTATAATAGGCATACGCTTCGTTTGATTGTGAAAAATCGGGTGCCGGCACAAAGCCGAGCAAGCCTGCTTCAGAGGCGGTAGAAAGCTTTTTTGCAAGCTCCACCTTCTGGCGTTCTTTCTTGCCGTCCTCGACCTTCACAATGCTTCCTTGTCTTTCGGTCATGTAAAAGGTTTCGCCCGTTTTGGCAATGGACCAGGGAATATCGAGCTCATCTGCCAGTATTTCCGGCTCAGCACCGGCAGGAAGGCTGGCCTCCTGATCCTCGATTTGCTTCCCGTTACCATTCTCTCCTGCACTAGAACACCCGGCCAGCAGGCCCAAAACGAGCAGCCCTAAGCCTAACACCTTTTTCATCCAGCCTTCATCCCCCTTAAAAATTTTATTTCAGGACTTCCCAGATTGCCTTGGCTACACCGCTGTCTTCATTTGCGGATGTCACCAGATCACACTGTGCTTTAATGATGTCATCGGCATTTCCCATGGCAACCGATCTTCCTGCGCGTTTGAACATGGACAAATCATTATAATTATCGCCAATGGCCATGGTTTCCAAAAGCGAGATTCCTTTTTCATTCACAAATGCTTCAAGGGCAATTCCCTTTTGGGCGTTCACACTGGTCAGCTCCAGGTTCTCATCCCCTGATGAACTTACGGCCATGCCTTCAAGCTTCAGCAGGTCTTCTTTCGCGGAAACAAGAAAATCCGGTTCAAACGAGAAGGCCAGCAGCTTGTAAATTTGATGCTCGTCACTGTTGAAAAGCTCATCATAGCTGTTCACTTTATGGACAAGCCCTTTTGTAAAGCGCTCTTCCGCCGCTTTGGTCACTTCATCAATATCCGCTTCCGGATTTCCGCTTAAAAAGATATCAACAATAATGGAGACGCCGCGGTCTTCATCAATGGTATATGTACCCTGGTTGGTGTATACCTCGAAATACACATTGTTCTGAACAAGGATATAGGCTGCTTTTTTGGCCAGGTCCTTATCGAGCGGGCTGGAGGATACGACTTTCCCGTCTGAGGCTCTTACTTCTGCCCCATTTGCGCAAATAATCGGGCAGGAAATGCCGGCTTCATCGAGGACAAAGCTTGCTTCGAAATAGGAGCGCCCGGTCGCGATGACCACTTCAACTCCTTTTTCCTGTGCGGCTTTAATGGCTTCTAAATTTTCAGGCGTTATTTTCTGTGTAGCGGTTAAAAGCGTTCCGTCCATATCACTGGCAATGCATTTGATCATTAAATTCACCTTCTGGCATTAGTATTTTTCTGAAAAACTTATTTGCCATTCTATCATGTTCTAAGGGTTATTTTAAATAATTGCTTTTCTCAGCCAACATACTTGCTCCCTTCCCTGATGCTCAGTTTTGCAAGTGTGTTTGATTCAATAAACCTTTTTACTGACTCGGGATTTGTTTTCGAGTATTCCCTGAGAGCCCAGCCGATGGCTTTTTGGATGAAAAATTCTTTGCTGTCATTGTTTAAAAGGATGCAGCGGTATAGCAGCTCTTCGTCTGTGCTGGTTTTGTATTTCAGCTGGAATAGGATGGCGGTTCTGCGGAGCCACATGTTTTCGCTTGTCGCCCATCCCATTATCTTTTCGGGGATGACTTCCGGGTTTTTGGCGGCGATGGCTCCCACTGCATGACTGGCCAACATGTCAACAGTATCCCACCAGGATTTTGAGGTAATCAGCTTCTCGATTAATGCCAGATGGCTTTTGTCCAGCTTCCTGGTAAATTTCCCGATGTAGTCAAGGGCAGCAGCCTGGTATTCACGCTCTTCCATATCCCATAAGGCTTCCACAAATGCCGGATTAAACTCCTGCTTCAGCAGGTCTGTTTTATTGAAGTATTCTTTTAGCAGGGCTCTTCTTTCAGGTGCCTTAATTCCCAGGAAGGAAAAGTGGTTTTTCATATAGTTTTGCATGGGGATCGCTTTTTCTGTGTCCCGGTTTTCTTCAAAAAGCTCGATTAATAATTGGATATCCATATGAGCACTCCTTTTTACATCAAAACGGGTTTATGTCATCATGTTAAGGGTAAGGTATTGTAGAGATTTGTTGCTTTCTGCGTTTTCGGACAGCTTTTCCTCTTCTATTTAATCCCATTTTACCTGCATTTTACAAATCCCAATGAATGATTAGACAGAAAAGAAGGCCAAAATACAAATGTGATTCACAAATTTAGGGGGGGATTTTTATTGAATGATAAATCCGGCAGTATAAACAGTGTATTTTGGGTTTCAGCCGTAATTATAACATTCTTAGTATTACTGGGGGCCCTGGCTCCTGATCTGTTCGCCAGTGCTGCAACAGAAGCGTTTGATTTCACTACATACGCATTTGGCTGGTTTTACTTAATTTCGGTCTTGTTTTTTGTCTTATTCTGTATCTTTCTGGCTATCAGCAAATATGGCCGTCTCAAGCTTGGGAATGATGAAGATAAAGCGGATTATCCATTTTTCACATGGATTGGGATGTTATTCAGTGCAGGGTTTGGGATTGGATTGGTTTTCTGGGGAATTGCCGAGCCGATGAGCCATTATTTCACTCCGCCAAGAGAAGGCATGGATCCTTTAACAGCGGAAGCGGCCCGCGAGGCGATGGGCTACTCCTTTTTCCACTGGGGAGTCAGCCAATGGTCCGTGTTTACGATCGTGGGACTGGCCATGGGGTATTTCCAATTCAGGAGGAGAGAAAACGGACTGATCTCTACCACTTTAACTCCTTTGTTCAGCAAGAAAAAAGATCCTGTCCTGCTGAAAAAGGTCATTGATATCCTGGCTGTTATTGCAACGGTCATGGGCGTTGCAACCTCGCTTGGACTGGGCATTCTGCAGATTAACGGCGGGCTTGACGCAGTATTCGGCATTGAGCAGAGCACTATGACGCAAATTCTGATTATTGCGGTAATGACTTCTTTGTTTCTGCTGTCCTCCTCGACAGGTCTTGATAAAGGAATCAAATACTTGAGCAACATCAATCTCGGACTGGCACTGGTTTTGATGATTTTTGTACTGGTTACCGGCCCGACTGTGTTTATTTTAAATACTTTTACACTTGGAATCGGCGACTATATCTCAAGTTTTATTAAATTGAGCCTGCGCTTGACCCCCTATAAGGGAGGCACATGGATCCGAGACTGGACGATTTTTTACTGGGCATGGGCCATTGCCTGGTCCCCGTTTGTCGGTGCCTTTATTGCCCGTGTTTCCAGAGGGAGAACGATCCGCGAATTTGTTGTCGGCGTCCTGATTGTTCCACCGCTCATCGCGCTTGTGTGGATTGCCGTATTCGGCGGCACAGCGCTGCACTTTGATTTATTCGGCGGCACACAGATTGCAGAGGCCGTTAACAATGATGTGACTTCTGCGTTGTTCCAGACCTATAACCAATTGCCTTTCAGCTTTTTGGTTTCGGTACTGTCCATTCTGCTGATTCTGACATTCTTAATTACATCGGCGGATTCGGCAACTTATATCCTCAGTGTTATGACCGCTAACGGCACCCTGAATCCGCCTCTATTCCCGCGGATTGTCTGGGGCGTGCTGATGGGAGCAATTGCCGCGGTCCTGCTGTTAAGCAGCGGACTAGAAGGCCTTCAGACAGCCTCTCTGGTCTCGGCGCTGCCATTTACCATTATCCTGATTTTCATGTGCATATCGCTGTTGAAAATGCTGCGCAGGGAAACAATACCTGTCAAGCGCAAAAAATAACCGGGCAGACCTCTGGGAGGAGGTCTGTTTTTTTGACTTTGTTGGCGGGGAGCTGGCGGTCGGGACTCTGGGGTGCAGATTTTCGCTTTGTGTATCTGAAGTTTGACTGAGTTCGGACTCTGTGGCGCAGATTTTCGCTTTCAGTGTCCGAAGTTCCGCCACATGTTCCTTACAATGTCCCGATCCGCGATTGCCGCTTTTACTATTTTGACGTCCATATCCCAATCCCCTTTACACAATTTACTCTCCCAATTTAAATGGCAAAAGCCTTTTATACAAGAATTATTTCAGAAAAGAAGGAATAAACTGAATTTTACAGAAAGTATATTAGGTTCGAGAAAAAATTTTTAGGGGGTTGCAGCATGAGGATACTTGTATCATTCTTTAACCGCATTATGCAGCGGTACTTGCCGGATCCATTTTTATTTGTCATTATCCTAACTTTTGCCGTTTTTGGATTAGGCTTGATTTTTACAGATAATGGGCCTTACCAGATGGTTCAGCATTGGGGAAACGGATTTTGGGGCCTTTTGACTTTTTCCATGCAGATGGTGCTGGTTTTAGTCACAGGACATGTATTAGCCAGCAGCAATATTTTTAAAAAGGGGTTAGGCGCCCTGGCATCATTGGCCAAATCTCCCGGCCAGGCCATCCTGATTGTGTCATTCGTTTCGATGGTTGCAAGCTTAATTAACTGGGGTTTCGGCCTTGTAATCGGCGCCCTGTTTGCAAAAGAGCTTGCTAAAAAGGTGAAAAATGTGGATTATCGCCTTTTAATTGCAAGCGCTTACGGAGGATTCGTTGTCTGGCACGGGGGGATTTCCGGCTCGATTCCATTGACGATTGCTACGCCGGGCCACTTCTCTGAAGATATGATTGGCGTTATTTCTACAGACCAGACGATTTTCGCCGGCTTTAATATCTTTATTGTTATCGCACTATTATTAGTTTTGCCTTTTGTAAACCGCTTTATGATGCCATCGAAAGAGGAAACCATTGTGGTTGACCCTGCACTTCTTCAGGAAGACATCCAGGCAGCTGCAATTGAAAAAGAGGCAATGACACCTGCTGAACGCCTGGAAAACAGCCGCATCATTTCCCTGCTTGCCGGGATTCTTGGACTTGCGTTCTTATTTTATTATTTCGCATCAAAGGGCTTTAATCTAAATCTTGATATCGTAAACTTCTTGTTCCTGTTCCTGGGCATTCTTTTTCATGGAACGCCTAAACAGTTCCTCGAAGCTGTCCTGAATGCGGTAAAAGGAGCAAGCGGCATCATTATTCAGTTCCCGTTTTATGCCGGAATCATGGGCATGATGACCGCCTCAGGACTTGCTGCGGTGATGTCCGAAGCATTTGTCAGCATTTCGAATGATTACACGTTCCATTTCTTCGCGTTCTTAAGCGCGGGTGTAGTGAACTTCTTTGTTCCTTCAGGGGGAGGACAGTGGGCTGTTCAGGCTCCAATTATGCTTGAAGCGGCTCAATCAATGGGGGCTTCCATCCCCAAAACGGCCATGGCGGTCGCATGGGGTGATGCCTGGACCAACTTAATTCAGCCTTTCTGGGCGCTGCCGGCACTCGCCATTGCGGGGTTAAAAGCGAAAGACATCATGGGATTCTGCGTGCTGACTCTCCTGGTCAGCGGCGTGATCATTTCAATGGGATTCTTATTTTTCTAAAAGGAAAAGAGCATGGCACCCGCCATGCTCTTCTATTATGAGCAGCTGCCTCATCGGGAGGCTTAAATTCCATTATGATGATCATTTTTCATGTTATGCATATAGGACTCCATGTAGGCTCTCTCTGACTCAGATACATGCTTTTCATTTTCCCCGGTGTCATAGTCGTCAATTCCATGCTTTTTATGCCACCAGTCCACAAACATTCCTGTTCCCAGCAATACTGCACAAAAGCCCAGCAAATATAGAATCAATGTGATCACCTCTATATAGTATATTGATTTTTCAGAAAATATTGATATATTTACCAAGCCTATTTTTCTATGAGGCTACACTTTTACCGTCTCCGGCAGGTCCTGATAGCCCTCCTGATATATGCGGCTGATGATCGATTCGATGGCAGGCTCTTCCACTGTCAGATCTTTGATATTATGTGTTTCGGTAATTTGAGCAATCAGTCCTGAAGCTGACACATCATCCCGGTTAAATCGAATCCAGAAGCGGCTTGCTTCTTCTTTAAACACCTCACCGCCCCTAAGCTTTAGGCTGCGTGATGATTCCTCCAGGTCAACGATGAGTGTCCTCGTTTTGCCGAAACGCTCTTTGACGACTGCGATTTCCCCGTCATACACCTTTTGCCCATGGTCGATGAGAATCATCCGCTCACAGAGCTTTTCGATATCCTCCATATCATGGGTGGTTAAAATGACGGTTATGCTGCGCTCTTTATTAATCTCTTTTATAAAAGTCCTCATCTTTTCCTTTGCGACGACATCCAGGCCAATGGTCGGCTCATCCAGGAACAGGATGGGCGGGTCGTGCAGCAGGGATGCGGCAATGTCTGCCCTCATCCTTTGCCCTAACGACAGCTGGCGGACCGGCGTGCTCAGGAATTCATCCAGCCCCAATATCTCGGTGAAAGTATCCATATTTTCCTTATACCGCTTATCCGGCACCTGATAGATTTCCTTCAGCAACTCAAACGATTCAATTGTAGGCAGGTCCCACCAGAGCTGCGTTCTCTGGCCGAAAACCACTCCGATATTCTTGGCATTTTCCTGCCTGTTTTCATAGGGAATGATGCCGTTCACCTTCACACTTCCTGAAGTTGGAACCAGAATGCCCGTCAGCATTTTGATGGTGGTGGATTTTCCTGCGCCATTCGGCCCAATATAGCCGACCATTTCCCCCTCATTGATCGAAAAGCTGATGTCTTTTACAGCTTCTTTCTTAATATGCTCTCTTTTTACGAGACTCTTTACAGCGCCAAGGAAGCCTGTCTCCCGCTTGGCAATCATAAAGTCCTTCATTAGATGTTCGACCTCTATAACCGGCAATTCCAGCCCTCCTATGAACCTGTACTTTTATATCTCTTTAAACCCAGCATCCAAATTGAATAAGCAATAGCGAAAAAGACGATGCCGACAAGCGGCGAGTAATACCCGATATTCTCCGGGAAAAAGGGTGTTTCCTTTTCCAAAAGGACAGCCGCGGGAAAATAGTTCACAAAGCCGAATGGGATCACAAAAGCCGTAAACCATTGGACAGCTTTCGGATAAATGACCAGAGGATAATTGGTCAGATTTCGGGCAGGAAACATGGCCACCCAATAAAATTGCTCCGATTTCGTCGTCCAGAAAGCGAGTGCAGAAATCATGACGAGCAGGCCGCCCTGAATAAGGATGCCTCCAACCACAGATAACAGCAGAAACAAGCTTTTCCCAATTGTCCAATCCAGCTGCAGCTCAAAGCTGACCCAGATAAAAATGCCGATGCTGAAGATGAACTGTCCAAATGCGCCAACATCAAATTTCATCGCCATGAAATGAAAAAATGGATTGATGGGCCTGACAAGGAAGCGGTCAAACGTGCCGTTTAAAATGTAGGTGTCCAGCCCCCTGAAATGAAAAAAGAGAATGATGCAGAACCCCCAGGATAATACAGCGACTGCAAATAGAAACAGCATCTCGTAAAAGGTCCATGAGCCGAGTTCCTGAAACTGATAAAGCATAATCCACATCGTGACAGCGGTGCCCGTATAGGATGTTATGAGGCCGACAATCCTCATGACAAAAGCAAAACGATACTGCAGCTGGGCCCTCACCCCTGCGGAGATGAGCTTGAAATATAAATCGAAATATTTTACAACACTCACATTTATCCCCCCTGCACCACTACTTTTTGGGATGCGCGATTCCAGACAAACCTTAACAGCAGATAACTGGACACAGCCCAGAATAATTGGACTCCCAGGGATAACAGAATCTCCTCACCAGTGATTTTCCCTATAAAAATCGCATTTGGTATGTAATAGATTCCCTGAAAAGGCAGGTAAAGCGCCATCGTTTCCAGCCAGCCCGGGAAAAACCACAGCGGAATGACCGATCCGGAAAGAAGGGACATCGCGAAGTAAAAGACATCGACAATCCCGCCCGTTTCAACGAGAAAAAAGGAAAGCAGCCCGAAGGACATTTCAATGCAATAGCGGATCAGGAATCCAATAAAAGCGGATACGATGAACAACGCCCAAGTCTCCCAGGCTGAAGGCAGTGTCAAATCCATAAAGATGAACATGACGGTGTATAAAGGGAGCAAAGCTGTCAGTATGTAAAAGGCCACACTGCCAAAGTCGGCAAAAAGGTAGCGGAGCGGCACATCAAACGGTCTCATTAATTCCAGGGAAATATCTCCTGTCCGGACCTTCTCCTGGATTTCCCAGAGCGGAGTGCCCGCCCCATTTACTCCCGTTAAAAATTGGCTGACCACTATATACGTCAGCATGGATTCAAAGCTGACACCACCTGCTTCTTCCCTACCGGCATATAAAGCGGTCCAGATCGAACCCCACATCAGCAGAAAAATGAGGTTTGAGCCCAGCCTGGACCATACATCGAACCGATAAACGGCTGATCGCAGAAAGGCCTTTTTTGTGAAGGTCCAATATAAACGAAACCTGAACATCAGCACACCCGCTTTTTGATTTTTTTGATTATTTAATATTTTAACATAATATGGGAGCTTAAAAATAAGAAGTTTAAAAAGAAGGGAAACGGTGGAATTTAAGAGAAAGGGTTGGCTTTTTCAGGGTTATGAATTAAAATAACATGTGGTTTATAAATATAAGAAAAAGGTGAATGATATTGTTTGATGCATCCAGAAAGAAGCATTCTTCTTCCGATCTGATAAAATTTCTCATACCGTCCTTAATTGGAATCAGCTTATTCATGGTTCCGATCAAATATCAAGGGGATATTACGATACCCATCGCTATTTTTTCAGGATGGATCCAAAACCTGCTTACAGACTATCTTCCGGAAATTATGACCTTTATTATTGTCATTACATTCTTGGGTACATTGCTGGCGAAGCTCGCCAAGCCTGCTTTTATTGAAAAAATCCCTTTTTTCAGGAACTTATTTGATGTTCCCTACATCTGGGCTGCAGCGAGATTTATCGGCGCTGTTTTTGCGGTTATTACCCTATTTCAAATGGGGCCTGAACAGATCTGGTCTGAAAACACGGGAGGACTGCTCTTAAATGACCTTCTGCCGATCCTGTTCTCGGTCTTTTTATTTGCAGGGCTTTTCCTGCCTTTGCTATTGAATTTCGGATTGCTTGAATTCTTTGGAGCGCTTTTAACAAAAATCATGCGTCCGGTCTTTAAGCTGCCTGGCAGGTCTTCAATTGACTGTGTAGCTTCCTGGCTTGGCGATGGCACGATTGGTGTTCTTCTGACCAGCAAGCAGTATGAGGAAGGCTATTATACGAAAAGGGAAGCCGCCATTATCGGCACTACTTTTTCCGTCGTATCCATTACCTTCAGCCTTGTTGTTATTTCACAGGTGAATCTCGGCCATATGTTTGTGCCTTTTTACCTGACCATTACAGCAGCAGGGTTCATTTGCGCCATTATCAGTCCGAGAATCTGGCCTCTGGCCAAAAAGCCTGATACGTATTATAACGGGCAGGAAGCGGAGCTTGATGAAAACATTCCTGAAGGACACACTCCTTTCAGCTGGGGACTTAAGCAGGCTTTAGATAAAGCACGCATCAATCAAAGCCTGAAAGCCTTCTTCCAGGATGGCGCCAAAAACATTCTGGATATGTGGATGGGTGTTGCCCCGATTGTCATGGCTTTGGGAACATTGGCTCTGATTGTTGCTGAATACACACCGGTTTTCACTTATCTGGGAATGCCGTTCATTCCATTGCTTGAATTGATGCAGGTGCCGGAAGCAAAAGCAGCTTCTGAAACACTTGTGGTCGGTTTCGCCGATATGTTCCTGCCATCCGTTATCGGAGCAGGCATCGAAAGTGAGATGACGCGATTTATTGTGGCTGCAGTATCTGTTACCCAGCTGATTTATATGTCAGAGGTCGGCGGACTTCTGCTCGGCTCCAAAATACCTGTATCCTTCTGGGATCTTGTTATCATCTTTATACAGCGAACGCTTATTACGCTGCCGGTGATCGTGCTGGCTGCACACATTCTTTTTTAACATACGAAAAGAGGTATCCTTATGCGGGATACCTCTTTTGTATGTTAAAAGCATTGAAAGGAACGAATTCTCCTCAAGTCTGTTCCGTAATACGTCCATCGCCAGTTTCTCCAGCGCCAGCCGGCTACTGAGTCTCTGCCGACAAAGGTCGGGTAGAACCAGAAGCTGTTTCCGTTTTGCAGCCATATAAAGGTATTGCGGAATAAGCAGCCTCTTATGGCACCGGGATCAACAGCGAATGTGCTGACCTGCTGCATTTGAGGGGTGAAGTTTGGCGGCGGAGCCGATGGCGGTCCATCCTGTCCTCCGGAGCCTCCTCCACCACCTGGAGGTCCCGGTGGAGGTCCCGGAGGTCCAAATCCGCCGCCCGGTCCACCTGGTGGCGGTCCTGGTGGTCCGAACCCTCCACCCGGCGGGAATCCCGGGATGCCGAAGCCTCCTCCTGATCCACCGCCCGGAAAAATGCGGCCATGTTCATTTTGCTCATACAAATATGGATAAAACGGATAGTTCATATAATCCATTTCGATACTCCTTTCGAGATTAAACTTTCTCCGCAATCAGCAGCAGTTCAGAGCGGACCTGCTCTTTGATCCGGTCAACCACTGAAAAGTCCATAGCATTTACATAGATTTTTTCCAGCGTGTCCCGCTGGGTTTTTGCCCGTGCCAGATAGGAGATGGCTTCGGTCATTTTATTTTTATAACGGGTGCTGATATCCTTTAGCTGTTCAGCGTAAATTTCATCTGTGCCTGAGTTTATCGTTATTTCATACATATCTACGATTTCATCGCCATCACGATTCGGAAAATATTCATGCGGAGCTGTGCTGTCAAAGATAGCTAGGCCCAGCTCGCGTACGATGATCATATCCAGGCTGTGCGGGTCAAACCCGCAATGATAGATTTCAATATCAAATCCACGGCTTTCAGCTTCCTTTGCCAGTTTCTTCAGCATGGTGGACTTGCCGGAACCCGGACGCCCTTTTATGAAGTATCTTTTTTGAATATCCTTCGTCAGATTCGGCACAAAATCCACCGCTCCGATCGGAGTGGCTGCCCCTAAATAACGATGCTTTACACATGGAGTCTTATTTAGTTTCATATTTCCATAGAAGGTCGCGATCAGCTTTTTCGTCAGTTCATCTGCCTTCTGGAAATTCATATTTTCTATATAGATTTTTTCCCATTCATCATGAATCCTCAGTGCTTCGGCAAACGTGTCATAAGCCGCTGCAAAGGAATTGCTGATCTGGCCCGATAGTACAGTGATTTCTTCTTTACATGCAGCCAGTGCCCTTGAATCCCAGGCTTCCCCGAGATTGATATATTCCTCGACCGCGCCCGGTGCTTTCGGTTCAATCACATGCGGCGCTGTCCCATCGACAATGCCTGCTTTTAAAGAAGGGATGATGACGCCATCAAGCGATTGACTGTCAGACGAGCAATAAATATATTCCAGGTCATAGCCTTTTTCGGAAAGATCTGCCCCGATTGCTTTCATCAGAGATGATTTGCCTGTTCCCGGTCCGCCTTTTAAAATGAATAAGCGATCAAGCCCTGCCAGGTTCGATTCGAATAAATTGTGGAATCCCCGGGCTGTATTCCCGCCGGCGAAGTATTTTAATATTTTCCCAGCCACTCCTACACTTCCTTTCGAAATGCATTTTCACCTTACAGTATGCAAAAGGAGCGGTTTGGGTGAGTGCCTATAAAAAAAAGAGTGCTGAATCATGGTGATTCAGCACTCTTGCTTTGATTATTTAACTCGTTTCATAAAAATTGTTGTTATTCACCTATTAATATTATCCGTTGATTTCCGCTCCAGGATGCTCAGCGAACCGCGGAGCAGGCGCTGAGCCTCCTCGACGCTCCGCGTCTGCGGGGTCTCACCTGTCCCGCTACTCCCGCTGGACGTTGAATAAGCTCCCCCGAGAAACACCGCACGAAGAAAATGCGTTAGCATTTTCGAGGATCTCGCACCTTCCGCTCCAATCAACTCAGCAAATAATATACAAAAAGCAACAAACCTTGAAAACAGCCTTTTATTTGATTAAATCCGCCAGCTCAGCCCCAATGGCCTTCTGCAGGTCGTCCACCCTGAGCTCCATCTGCATGCCGACTTTTCCGCCGCTGACTATGATCAGATCAAGCTCTTCTGCCTTTGCGTCAATGAATGTGGGATACTGCTTTTTCATTCCGACCGGAGAGCAGCCTCCGCGGATGTAGCCTGTCAGCTTCTGGATATCTTTGACCGGGATCATTTCCACTTTCTTTTCGCCGGCAGCTTTCGCGGCCTTTTTCAGGTCGAGCTCTTCTGTCACGGGGATGATGAACACGAAGATCTGCTTGCTGACGCCCTGGGCGACTAATGTTTTATAGACAGCTTCAGGATTTTTGCCTATCTTCGCGGCAACCGAAACCCCATCGATTTTACCGTCATGGCTGTCATAAGTAATCAGTTCATAAACGACCTTTTGAGCATCCAGCATACGCATCGCATTTGTTTTACCCTTTGCCATTGCCTGCGCCTCCATTGGTTATTTTCCTCATTTTAGCATTTTTGGCCAGTTTCAAAAAGGCAGAGGCAAAAGAATAGCAGGATCCCCCTAAAGAGAATCCTGCTATTAGAAATTATTTCAATCGGTAGACGCGGGCTTCATAAGGCTTAAGCGTAAACGAATCCATATCTTCATGCGTTTCAACCGGGTAGTTATTCAATAAAAGCTGCTCATAAGAAAGCTTTTCATCTGCTTCAAAAGAGGCTTCCTCAGTAGAAAGATTCGTAATGACGACTACCTTGTTATCATCAGATGTACGGGTATAAGCATAGATTTGCTGATCGTCTTCAAGAAGCAGATCATATTGTCCATAGGTGAAGACTTCATTATCTTTTTTCAATCGGATCATTTTTTTATAGAACGAAAGGATGGATTCCCCGTCCTGTGATTGGATCTCTACATTGATCTCCTTATAATTCGGGTTGACCTTCATCCAAGGCTGGCCTTTTGTGAATCCTGCGTTTTCTTTAGAGGACCACTGCATTGGCGTACGGCTATTATCGCGGGAAGAAGCCCAGATGATGTCCATGATATTCTGATGGGACAGGCCTTCCTCTTTTTTCAGGCGGTACAGGTTCTTCACTGCTACATCATCGTAGTCGTCAATAGAAGGGAATTGAACATTAGTCATGCCAATTTCCTGTCCCTGATAAATGAACGGCGTTCCCTGCATCAGGAAGTACATGGCCCCCATAGCTGTTGAGCTTTGCTGCCAGTATTCCTTATCATTTCCCCATGTGGAAACGATACGCGGCTTATCATGGTTTTCGATGAATAACGCGTTCCATCCGTCCGTTTCCAGGCCTTTCTGCCAGCGGGTCAGAACTTTTTTCAGCTCGACAATATCAACCTCAGGGTTTGTTTCCGCGTCCCAAAGACCAAGGTGCTCAAATTGGAAAATCATATCCATTTTACCCTGTTCTTCACCGACCCAAAGGTCAGCTTCATCCACAGTAACACCGTTTGCCTCGCCAACTGTCATCACATCATAGTTCGCATAGGTGCGGTCTTTAAATTCCTTTAAATACTCGTGAATGCCTTCCTGGTTCATATGCATATCGAAGGAAGAAACATACTTCTTCTTCTTCGGGTTCGGCATATCAGGCAGGCCGGCACGCTTTTTGATATGGCTGATGGCATCAATCCGGAAGCCGTCGATTCCCTTATCCAGCCACCAGTTCACCGTATCATATAATGCCTCGCGGACCTCTTTATTTTCCCAGTTCAAATCAGGCTGCTTGGTCGAAAAAACATGAAGATAATACTGCTCCGTCTTCTCATCGTATTCCCATGCCGATCCGCCGAAAATGCTTTCCCAGTTATTCGGCTCCTTGCCATTCTTTCCGTCTCTCCAAATATACCAGTCTCTTTTCGGGTTCTCTTTGGACTCACGGGACTCAATGAACCACGGATGCTCATCACTTGTATGGTTCAGCACAAGATCCAGAATCAGCTTCATATCGCGCTTATGGACCTCATCCATCAGCTGATTAAAATCCTCCATTGAACCGAAATCCTCCATGATATCCTGGTAGTCTGAAATATCGTATCCATTATCATCATTAGGGGATTTGTACATTGGGCAAATCCATATGACATCAATGCCTAACCCTTTAATATAATCCAGCCGCTGAATGATACCCTGAAGATCGCCAATTCCATCTCCGTTTGAATCCTGGAAACTGCGGGGATAAATTTGATATCCAACTGCTTCTTTCCACCATACCTTTTTCATGTTAACACCCTCAATATATATAAATTTCTAGTTCTAGAATCGCAATGATGCGCAAACGTTTGCATTAAGCGGCATAAAAAAAGCTGCCTGCTTAAAGCATGTGCACACTACTACAGTAAGTGTAACGCTTACAATTTATTTTTTCAATACCCTAATTAAATTTGGATTTATAAAAAAGGAAGGAGAGGTCCTACATTTATTCGAATAGCGAATATACACATATTTATTGTCTTTATGTAAAACATAATGTTATGTTATCCATAAGAAAAAGGAGAATATCATGTTCCCAAATTATAAAGGAAAACTGCAAGCCATTATGTGGATGGGTGTTGGCTCAGCTCTTCTCTCAAGTATTTTTAGTGCCTTCCTTATTAGGATAGCCATTAAGACCCACAGAAAAGTTAATCAGTTATCTAAGCGCTAGGAAATAAATTCCTAGCATTTTTCTGCCAACGGATTCTCAATTCTTGCATCTCATAGTTAAAAAAGGTCCACTTTATTTAATTTGGAAACCAATAGTTATCACTAATACTAATATTAATACGTTTCTCAACATTATTATACCTGGGTGTTTTTAATGGACTGCGCCCATTTATCCGAGAAAACAAAGAAGCCGCAGCATTCCCAGCTGCGGCTTCCGATATTGTCAGGCCGGCTCCATTTGAAGCTGGTCCCGGTATGGTTTTAATGAATGATAGATAATTTTCTGCATGAATGCCTTATCCATGTCCGGCAGAAGCTTTTCAGCAAATGCCCAGGCATTTTCCTCAATTTTCAATGCTGTGAGCCACCGTTCCTGCTCTGTTATACAGGCATCAAGATGACTGGCCAATTGCTCCAGCTCAGCATCTTCTGCATGGCCTAACTCATGTGCAAACACAACGGCAAAATAGTCCAAAAAACGATCCGCAGAAACAAACAGCTGCTGGCATTGGTTCTTAATCTCTTCTACATAAAGGGTTACTGTATGTGTTCCCATACTGTACTTTCCGCCAGCTATACGATTTCCCGGAAAATGTTTCTCTAATTTAATGTCCGCCTGACTCCCCGATCTCTTCAGCAATTCATGAACAACTAGATCCAAGCTTTCTTTATTCAATGCAAACACCTTTCTCTATTTAAAGCTTATAGGCTATTATATGAGAAAAGTGTACAGAAATAAACCACTATATACCCTTTTATTTCGACGATAAAACCTAAATTCCTTAATTTTTATCCTGCAGAAGCGATTTATGGATCCAGATCGCAGCCTGTGCACCCTCTCCCATCGCAATGGTTACTTGTTCAGAATGGGCTGCCACATCGCCCGCTGCCCAAACATTTTGGACACTGGTCATTTTCGAACGCGGATCTGTCAGGATATGCTTATTTTCAAGCCGCTCTGCACCGAGCTGCTTTGCCAGGCCGGATTTTATCTCATTTCCGCCAAATGCGATAAATCCTCTGTCACCTGTAATTTCTTTGCCGCTCTCCAGCCTTACCCCCTTAAATTTATCATCTTCTGCGAGCACCCTATCTATTGTTTCTTCCACATATTCAATATTTTTCTCTCTCATTTTCTCCAGTAATTCCTGATCTGCCGGCTTTTTTTCATGGTTGATAAAAACAAGGTCATTTGTCCAGTAAGACAAGGTTATGGCCATATTAGCGCCCGCATTTCCAGAACCAAGCACAAGGGTGCGTCTATCCTTCACCTCATATCCATCACAGTCGGGACAGACATAGACAGATATGCCAAGACACGGCATCAGTTCGGGGAAGGGCGGCATCCGGTCCATTACGCCCGTTGCCAGCAGGATCCGTTTGCCGGAATATTTATTGCCGCTTTCTGATGAAACCACAAATCCCCCATCTGCCTTTTCAGCCTGTTCCACTTTTTCATGAACAAACTCCACTCCAAGGCTTTCCGCATGCTTTTTCCCAAGCCCACGAAGCTCCGGACCGCTCACACCATCAGGATACCCTAAGATATTATGATAATTTTTGCATATCACGGAACGCCCATCATTGGAATCCAGCACCAGCACCTTATGCTTATACCTGCCCAGCTGAATGGCAGCCTGCAGTCCCGCAATCCCTCCTCCAACAATCAGACAATCATAATTCAAAAATAATCCCTCCTTTTCGTGCCAAAAAAAGGCTATACATGTAAACTACCCAGAAATTCCTCTTCTAAATACAAAAAGGGAGTCTCATCGCTGAAACTCCCCTCAAACTCATTTATTCATATGTGCAAGAAAGCCGCCAAGAAGAGTATCGAGATCTTCTTCGCTTTCCTCTTCAGTTTCATCTTCTTGCTGTTCCTGTTTAGCTTTGTCCCAATCAAAGTCAAGCAGATCATCTTCAATATCCAAATCTGCCTCCGTTATTTCATCTTCCTCTAAAGCCGCAGCTGCCGAGTCATACTGATTCACAGCAGGTCGCGGCTCCTCCTGCAGATATAGAGCTTCATCAATATCAGAAGAGCGGCTGTTCAAGGACGCCAGCAGGGATGTTGCCCGCACCGGGTCCGTGATCAGCTGATAAATGATGCTGCCGAGCAAGGCTTCTGAGTGCTCATGCTTTAGCCAGTCACGCTGAACCTTGCTTAACCCCTTTGGAAGGGGAATAGTGATGGTTTCCCGGTCTTTTGATTGTGAACTGCTGACACCCTGCATCACAAACTCGGCCATTTTGCTCGAAAAATTCCGCTTTTCGGTTTCCTTGAGCTTTTGAAGATGCTTCAGAATATGATCAGGTGTGTCAGATGGTACTCGAAAGGATATGGATTGTCCTCTCTTAATTTCAGAAGAGGAAGCTTTACTCATGAAAAATCACCCTAGTTGGCTTTTACAGGTTTCTTATCCTGGTCTGCCTTATCTTTATTCGTTCTTCTTGAAAAATCAGAGATCAGCTTGTAATAAGCATTTGCCATCATCCAGATGCTTTCCTTCTCATCCTCGAAGAAATCAATGTTATAGCCATCCAGATTGTTATTTAATGTTTTCAGATAATCTTTTAGAACAATTGAGCCGCCGCCGACGAAATAGCAGATTTCCGTCTGGGAGTTTTTCTGCCAAACGTTGCGGAGCAGGCGGTACTGCTTCTTCGCCAGGTCAAGCAGGATGCGGTCTGTAATATCATGCACGCTTGTGCGGCTTCCCTTCACCATAATATGATTTCGGTCATTTTTCTTCGTGATGATTTCCACGACATCCGTGCGGCTGTCGAGCTCAACACCATGCTTCGAACGAATCTCTTCACGGATGGATTCAAGCGCTTCAGACACTCCAAGGTTGAAGCCCTGCGCTTTATCATCATCTACATTGCGGTTTTTAATGACAGCGATATCTGTAGATAATCCGCCGATATCCTGGATTAAAATACGCTTATCAATTAAATCCTTATTAATGATGTTTAAGTTATTATCCATTACAAGGTTGATGTAAGCAGCAAATCCTTCAGGGTAAACCTTGATTTCTTCAAACTTGATATTTACTTTTTGCCCCTGGTACTTCGGTGTTACAAGAAACTCAACCTGATGGACAGAGCCCAGCAGCTTGGAGCGGTAGCCCGCATCCTTGCCTTCCTTTACTTCACGAAGCGGAAGTCCTGTACCAAGTGTGTAGTTTGCATCGATCACATTACCGGACTTTTTAAAGCCAGTGGAACCGCCATTCTGTACAGCATCCAATGCCAAAGCAGTGAAAAGCATAACCAATGTCTGATCTTCTTCGGATTTGCTGCTGCCCGGATCCAATTCAGTAGCGTTGTCGCTTTTTGTTGCCAGGTGTCCTACACGGTAAATCGTATTGTTTTCCTTCAGAGCAGGGGAGTGAACTCTAATATGTATGCCTTCAAGCGGATTCTTGCTGTCAAGTTCTTCAATCCCGATAACCGGCCGGTCCTCAACATCTCTCGCAATTACATTCGGTATGTTTAATTCTGAATCCAATTTTCCAAAGATTGCTTTAATAGAATCGTTCCCTACGTCAACTGCTGCAATTCGTGAATTCGTCAAATCATTCAATCCTTTCATTCTCCATAATATAGAGCTGCTATTTTAAGAGTAATTCAGATTGAGAGATTAATCAATGAGAGGGAATAAAAAGTAATCAAAGCGTAAAGACGTAAACAAAATGTAAACTTATACCTTGATTGTATACACTTTCCGTATACATGTAAACAAAACTGTACACATCCTTATATACCAATGTGTACACAATTTTGTATACTTGTTTACATTTTTGAATACATTTGTAAACATAATTGTATACATGTAATCAAATTTGTTTACAATCCGATTTCCCTGGTGTTTCTCTTAAATTTTGATAGTTTAAAAGATAAAATAATATCCTTATCTTTCCTATGTAAAAAACAACCGAAATGGATAATATTAAAAAATTTAGAAAATATACTAAATTGACCTACTTTCTTGGTAAAAATTCCTATAAAATAGGTGTATAAAAATAAGGAAAAGGAGTTCAGAAGGATGCAAGGCTCCAGAATATTTATGGTTTCTCTTTTTATCATTTCTGTATGTGCTGCTTTTTTCTCTGAGGGAATCAGTGTCGAGAGCTCTGTATATATAAAAGCACTGGGTATATACCTGCTATTTGCATGCCTGTATTATCATTTGCGGATCATCAGCAGAAATGGCAATACATCGATTGATTATGGGATTAATTACAGTCTTTCCATCGGGCTGTTTACAGGGCCATTAGGTCTGCTGTTTTTTGAAGTCATCTACCGTTTTTGCGTTTATTTTTATAAAAAGCATACAAACACAGAGGATCCTGATGAATTTTTCCATACGTTTTATAACATCGGTTCCTTTGTTATGAGCAACTCCATCGCATTCTATTTGTTCCATCTGTTATCTCCCCTCTTTCAAGGTTTTCCATTTGGCTTTTGGATCGTCATGCTGATGCTGATTACCGTAACATCTTTGCTTTCAGATCTATTTCTGATCACTGTTTTTAAACTGACAGGTGATATTAAAACGAAACAGGAAGCGATTGACTTTATCAAAACAAGAAGTGTGCTGGATATGGGGAAGATTGCCTTTACGAACGGCCTTTTGCTGCTATTCCTGAAGGAGGGGAAATGGGAAATGCTCATAAGCCTGTTTATCCTTAATTATCTTGTCAGCCGGTCCTTCTTATCGAAATCACAGATGCTTCAGAATAAAATCGAACGGGATAAGTTTGAGCAGATGGCGTATACTGACTTTCTGACTGGTGTGTTTAACCGTGCCTATATGGATAAAAAAATGACGGAACTCAATCAATCAGAGGAATGCCTTGGTATAGTTGTCGCTGATATTGACAAATTCAAGAGGATTAATGACAGCTACAATCACGCGGTTGGTGACCAGGCAATCAGGCACTTTGCCGATACTTTAAAAAGCTACCTCTCCAAAGATGATTACCTGTTCAGAAGCGGAGGAGAGGAGTTTACGATTATTATGAGATTCAGGACATATGAAGAGTGCCTGAATTTATCTCAGAAGATACGCAACGGGGTTGAAAACAACCCTTTTCAAGCTGAATTTAAAGAGCAGTCCATCTCTATTTCCTACACTGCGTCCTTTGGTCTTTTTTACTATAAAGTGAACGATCTGCTATCTATTGAAAAAGCTTATGTTTATGCAGATCAACTCCTTCTCCAGTCCAAGGACATGGGGAAAAACAGGCTATCCAGCAGGGAAGAGCCTGCCTATCCGCACAGACATGCAGAAGCAGTTCTGACAAACGCATAAGATATCCACAGCCGCCGGTTTGAGCGGCTTTTTTTATGGGTATAATACCCTTGTTTTTTACAAAATTATCAATACAATAATTATTCTGAAAAAATAATCTTTTAATAGATTCTCTAGAAAAATTTATTTATTCCTACTAAGAAGCCAATAATAACCATCGTTACATAAAATTTTTTTTGACAATTAGCAACTATGAAAGATATTATAGAATAGCTAAAAGGAGGATGAAACATGTCAGATTTTAATAGGCAGAAAATTGTTGAAAGTGTGCCTCAAAAAGGTTTCTTCGGACATCCTAAAGGCTTGTTCACACTTTTCTTCACGGAATTTTGGGAGCGCTTTTCTTACTATGGAATGAGAGCAATCCTTGTTTTCTATATGTATTACGAGGTTTCAAAAGGCGGATTAGGCCTCGATGAGCCAACAGCTTTAGCGATCATGTCCATTTATGGGTCATTGGTGTATATGTCAGGCATCATCGGCGGATGGATGGCTGACAGATTACTCGGAACATCCAGAGCGGTATTCTATGGCGGAATTTTAATCATGCTCGGCCATATTGCCCTTTCCATTCCTGGAAGCCTGGCTATGTTCTTTGTTTCCATGGTTCTGATCGTTTTAGGTACTGGTTTATTAAAGCCGAATGTATCCAGCGTCGTTGGAGACATTTACAGTCCTGAAGATAATCGCCGCGATGCCGGTTTCAGCATTTTCTATATGGGCATCAACCTTGGCGGATTCCTTGCGCCATTAATTGTCGGAACAGTTGGAATGAAATATAATTTCCATCTAGGTTTCGCCATTGCAGCCGTTGGTATGTTCTTTGGCTTATTAGTGTTTATTTTTACGAAAAAGAAAAATCTTGGGTTAGCAGGAACTTATATTTCTAATCCTTTATCTGCAGATGAAAAGAAAAAGGTTTATACAAGAATCGGCCTGGGTACTGTTATTATTGCCATTTTAGTCGCTGTCGGCATTCCAACTGGTCTTTTAACATTTGATTCCTTTATTGCACTTGTTGGTATTCTGGGTATCGGTCTCCCAATTATTTACTTTACGATGATGTACCGCAGCCCGAAAACAACAGAAGTGGAACGTTCACGCATCATTGCGTATATTCCATTATTCATTGCATCTGTTATGTTCTGGGCAATCCAGGAGCAAGGTTCGACGATTCTTGCGAATTATGCGGACAAGCGCACACAGCTTGACTTTATGGGACTTGATATATCACCGGCATGGTTCCAGTCTCTTAACCCATTATTTATTATTTTCCTGGCGCCGGTATTTGCCTGGATGTGGGTGAAGCTTGGCGACCGCCAGCCTTCAGTGCCGCAGAAATTCTCACTGGGTCTATTGTTTGCCGGCTTATCTTTCATTGTGATTCTGCTTCCTGCTTACCTTGGCGGAACAGATTCACTAGTAAGCCCATTATGGCTGGTTCTCAGCTACTTCATTGTTGTTCTTGGAGAGCTTTGCTTATCACCGGTTGGACTTTCAGCCACAACAAAATTAGCGCCTGCTGCGTTCTCGGCACAAACGATGAGCCTTTGGTTCCTATCAAATGCGGCAGCACAGGCGATCAATGCACAAATTGTTAAATTCTACTCACCTGAAACTGAAATGACCTATTTCGGAGTAATTGGTGCAGTAGCGATCTTACTATCCATCATCCTATTCTTATTGAGTCCTAAGATTCAAGGATTTATGAAGGGTGTACGTTAATCGAAAAGCCAGAAGAGTTAACCTCTTCTGGCTTTTTTGTGCTTGTTTCAGGGAATCTGTTTGGCCGGTAACCCGCTGCCATCAGCCTCTCCATTCCGCAAGCATCGGTCCTTCTTCACCATAGACGGGGTCCATCTGCGGAACTGGAACATTTTTTATTTCTGCGAGTGCCTGTACACGGTCTGATGGGTCTTTTTTCTTCATATTCGGGCTTGTTCCGCCGGGATAGGCGCCCACGACTTCGAAGTCCGGGCTGCTTTCAATCTTCTTATGCCCTGTGCCTGCAGGAAGGAGAATGACGTCGCCCTGGCTGATTTCCAGGCGCTTGCCCTGATCACCGCCGATGAGGACGGCGGCGTGCCCCGCCTTTACACCCAGTACTTCATGTGTATTGCTGTGATAGTGGTGATAATCATACACTCCGCCTGTCCAGCTTCCAGTCCATTGGTGTCTGTTGAATGCCGCCTCTATTTCATCGGGCTGTTCTTTGAAAACAGCCTTATAGATGATAACAGAGTGGTCAGGATTGTTGGGTATTTGCCCATCATCCGACAGCTGAAATGTTTGAATTTGGCTATTCAATGGTGAACCGCTCCTTTCTCATCAAAAACTGCTTTGCTTAAACGTATCTCCGCCTTTGATGGTTCCGTTCTGGAATCCTTTGTGAAACCATGATTTCCTTTGTTCTGATGTGCCATGTGTAAAGCTTTCCGGCACGACATAGCCCTGCGCCCGTTTTTGAAGGGTATCATCCCCTACTGCCGTGGCGGCATTCAGGGCTTCTTCCAGGTCGCCTTCCTCTAAATATCCCATTCCCTTGGCATGGTGGGCCCAAACGCCTGAATAATAGTCGGCCTGCAATTCAAACCGGACGAGATATTTATTAAATTTTTCTTCACTCATTTTCTGGCGGAGCGGCATGATTTCCTCTGTTGTCCCCAGCAGTGTCTGTACATGGTGCCCAACCTCATGGGCAATAACATAAGCCATGGCAAAATCACCGGGTGCCTGGAATTTCCTTTGCAGTTCTTCGTAAAAGCTTAAATCGATATACAGCTTTTGGTCGCCCGGGCAATAGAAGGGTCCCACTGAAGAGGACGCTGCCCCGCATGCAGACTGTACACTGCCTGAGTATAAAACAAGGGTCGGCTCTTTATACTGCAAACCCTGCTCTTCGAATATTTCCGTCCAGACCTCTTCTGTATCCGCCAGCACAACTGAGACAAAATCAGCAAGCTCTTTTTCCTGCTCTGACTCTTCATATGGCACAGATGTACCAGAATCTGATCCGCTCATATTGCCTAACAGCTCTCCCGGATCACCCCCAAGGAAGGTAAATAACAATAATATAATAATTCCGCCAAGGCCGCCGCCGATAAGAGTTTTCCCCCCGCCGCCCATGCCTCTCCGGTCTTCCACATTAGAACTCGCTCTTCTGCCTTTCCACTTCATGATTCAGCCTCCTAATGAAACATCACTTTCATTAGTGTATACCCGAAATGAAGCGATTTATTAACTTATCAGATACAAAATAAGTGCCTGCTGCTAAAACAGGCACTTTGAGATCTATCATTTTTTTATCGCGCCAGCCGGATCATAGAGGCTCAGGTCAATATCAACCTCTTGCCCGAGAGCAAGCCCGGCCGCTTGAGCACCCAGAAACGGCCCTGCGGTGAGCCCTGAGGCTCCAAGCCCATTTGCTATGTAAAGGCCTTTGAAACCGGGGATTTGCCCTATAATGGGCAGAAATCCGGGTGTATAGGGACGGAATCCCACCCTTGCTTCACTGAATGTTCCATCCGATAGTCCCGGGGCGATTGCTAAAGCTTTTTCAAAAATATCATTCAGACCGCCTGCGGTTACTCTTAAATCGTAGCCCATATCATCTTCATGAGTGGCACCAATGACGATGCGTCCGCCCTCAAAAGCCAGAATGTATTGATTGTTTGGCGGCATGACAACCGGCCAGCCTGCTGTATCTTCTCCTTCAAGCTCAAGATGGACGATTTGCGCTTTCTGCGGCTTCACATCCAGCTGGATTCCAAGCGGCTCAAAAAGCTCTCCTGCCCATGCTCCGGCCGCTGCAATCACACTTTCCGCTTCATATTGCTTTCCGTTCGCTTTAACAGCTGTAACCTCATCTCCCAGGCACACCAGTTCTGCGGAGCCATGCACCAATTCCGCACCATGCTTTTCAGCAGCCCGCAGCAGGGCGTCCCTCAATGCGCGGCCGTTGACGCGCGCCGCACCGCTTACATGTACAGAGGCATATTCCATTGCCAATGGCGGAAACAGCCGGGATGTCTCTTCCGGAGACACCAGCGTAATCTCCCCCATTTCAGGGGCATCTCCGCGCCTTATCATGGCCCGTTCTTCCATTTTTCCAAGCTTTGCAGGATCGGTATGAAGGCTTATGGCTCCCGCCTGCTGATAGCCTGTCTCTGTCTCGCCGTCTTTTTCAAGCTCCCTGATAAGTGTCTGATAATAGGCAGCTCCCCCTTTGGCGAGCGCATACCATGCCTTATTCCGCCGCTGTGACAGCCAGGGGCATATGATACCGGCCGCTGCATCAGTTGCCTGCCCCGGATCTTTGCGGTCGATAACGGTGACTTTTGCACCAGCCTTAGCCAAATGGTAGGCAGCAGAAGCCCCCAGAATTCCTGCACCGATTACGATATGACTTTTCATAATGACTCCTTTTTGCGATCTGGTTTGTCACTTATTTTACAAGAGTTTGGGGAAAGGTTCAAAAAGGGGGACGCTGCTGGTACTGATCAGCTCCTTGATCCAAAAAAAAACTGCATGACAGGTTCAGGAACCCATCATGCAATTTCATTAAAATGGCTTATTTGGTTCATAGGTCGGCTGCTGGCTTTGTGCCTGATATTGCTGGCTTTTGGCTGCAGCATCCTGGACGTTTTCTTCAAGAGCAAACTCAGTGTCCATACCCTTTTTAAACTGTTCCGCCTGGTTTTGGGCGGCGACGATCTGCTGTTCTTCTGTTACTTTATTCGGCTGCTTTGGCATCCCTATCTCTCCTTTATTTTAGGAAGTATAGCTATAGATTTTCCAAAGCTTCAGGCACTATTCACCTTTTTACAGATCCGCCTTTCAAGCCCATGAAAAATAGAACTTATTTGCCTGTCCTCCCCCTAAGGTGAAAGTATGGCAGTGTTTTTGTTATAATCATAATACTTAGATGGAATTTGACTTTAACTGGAGTGAACATGTTGAATACTAAAAAAGCACTGCCTCTTTTATTCGCCGTTATGTTTCTTGTGATGGTGGGGTTTGGAATCATTATTCCTGTCATCCCCTTTTACGCGGAAGAATTAGGGGCATCACCCACTGAACTGGGCCTGTTAATGGCCGTTTATTCACTGATGCAGCTTCTGTTTGCGCCTATGTGGGGGCGCATATCCGATAAAATCGGACGCAAGCCTGTCATTATGATCGGTATTTTCGGTCTTGGATTGTCTTTTTTCATGATGGCCCTGTCCACTGAGCTGTGGATGCTGTTTGCGGCCAGAATTATCGGCGGCTTTCTGTCGTCTGCCAATATGCCGACGGTAATGGCTTATGTAGCGGATATTACATCTGAAGAAGACCGTGGAAAAGGGATGGGCATCATTGGAGCTGCAGTGGGCTTAGGCTTTATTTTCGGCCCGGCGATCGGCGGCATCTTTTCCCGGGAAAGTTTGAACCTGCCTTTCTACGCGGCAGGGACTTCTTCGTTTATCACATTCTTCCTTGTCATGCTTGTGCTGAAGGAATCCCTATCACCGGAGCAGCGCAGCCAGGGAACAGCTAAGCGTCCAGGTCTGATGACCGCTTTAAGAGGAAACACTGGCATTTTGTTTATCCTTCAGCTGTTTGTTTCGCTGTCACTGGCAGGACTGGAAGCAACCTTCGCGTATTTTGCGGCTGAAAAAGCCGGCCTTGGCACCGTGGAGCTGGGCTATATCTTTATGATTATGGGATTTGGAGGCGCCCTTGTGCAGGGCGGTCTGGTAGGACGAATGACGAAAAAGTATGGAGAAGGAGCTGTGATTCAGCTGGGGACCATCGTCTCCGCTATTGGCTTTGGACTGATCCTCCTGGTTGACAGTTTTACGACTGCAGCGATTTTCCTGACGATTTTCGGCATAGGGAACGGGTTTATCCGTCCGAGTGTTTCTTCCCTGCTGACAAAAACATCTCAAACTGGACACGGCAGTACGACTGGCCTGCTGTCATCATTCGATTCCCTGGGACGCATTATCGGCCCTCCGCTCGGAGGATGGCTGTTCACCATCAGCATCGGTGCTCCGTACCTGACGGGAATCCTGCTTTCCGGTTTGGCATTCATAATGTATCGTGTGTATTCTGTCAAGGTGAACAGAACACGTTCGATTACACCTTAAAAAGGAGGCATATTTTGCCTCCTTTTTCTACTTTTTCAGGATCACCTGGATGACGTGCCCCGTGCCTGTATGGCCTTTTCCTTCCACTCTTTCCTGTTCGCCATAAAAGAAATGAAGGACCTTATAACCGTGAATCCATTGAAGAATATCTGCAGGATGATAGACCATGTCCACACTTTTTGGCCCGCCTGTTCCATAGCGGAGCTGATCCTCCGAATAGACCTCAAGCATGACAATTCCACCCGGCTTGACAACAGAAACCAGCTTATCGAAAACAGTCTTTTGGTCTTTTTTCAGAAAATGGCCAAAAACCATTATCGAAGCGTCATATTCTCCCGAAGGCACAGAATCGTGGATCAGATCCTTCTGCCCTGTTTCCACTCTGACTTGATGGCGCTCAGCCAGCTGCTTTGTTTTGTCTAACCCGCTTTGCGTATAATCCCATGCTGTTACATCATGCCCCTTTCTTGCAAGGAATACAGCATTTCGGCCCTCCCCCTCGGCAAAGGCAACAACTCTTTTGTGCCCTTCAAGCCGCCATGCCTGCTCTCTGATGAATTCATTGGGCTCTTCGCCATATAAATAGCCCTCTTGAGAAAACTTTTCTTCCCATAGATTTGCCAATCTAACCACTCCTTCCCCATAAGGTATTCTAGGAGAGGTTATGGAAATCCTATTGTATAATGGAAAAAATGCCAGCAAGAGGAGGATAAAGATGAAAGAGCTGACAGCGATGGAAGAGGTGCATCAGTTTATTCAAGACACTGAGCTGGGCCTAATTTATGTGCTGCATGACAGCTGAAGCGTCTGTCATGGCCTGCTTCCTCAGGTTGAGGAAGTGCTGAAGGATTATCCCCGTATCGAAGCACGGCTTGTGAATGCAGGCAAGGTAACCGAGATTGCCGGGTACCTGATGGCCTTCACAGTGCCTGTGATTGCCTTATATCTGGATGGAAGAGAAGTATTGAGGGAAGCGCGGTTTATTCCTGTTGAGAAGCTTCGTGGTGATTTGAAAAGGATTTATGAAGGGGTTTTTGAAGTGTAAAACAGGACTGGCAGTGCTTTTCCACTGATCTGCTATGAATTGAATTGCTTATAATGAATGTGTGAACCAGGCAGCCAATGCCTGGTTCAATTTTTAATAGGCTTCTTCCACCTGCCAGGGCAGCTTTTGGATTCAGCGAGCCTACCCTTATGCTTTTCTAATTCCTATGCCCTATAATGGCTAGTCATTTCAGACAATGACCTTGCCAGAGAGTTGAGTTTCATCCCAATTTTATCTGTTTTCTCCATTTGTCCTGTTTGAATTACGCTGGCTGCAAGCATTTCTTCTGCACTTGCCAATGTTTCCTGTGAAACAGAGGAGAACTGTTCGGCTCCCTGTTCAAGCTGAGGCAGTGTTTTTTCCAGACCTTTCAGCTCTGTTTGCATAGTTTGAAGCTTTCCGCTTACATTAGAAATTTCATTCATCAGCTCGTCCAATGATAGTTTGGATTGGCCCGCCATCTCAAGATTGCCTTTTATTTCGGTATGGAGCTGGTCAAATTCCTCTGAAGCCCTTAGAGTGATATTCTCCATATTTCTTATTCCCTCAGTGATATTTTCTGCAGTACCTGCAGATTGCTCCGCCAGTTTACGGACTTCTCCTGCTACCACTGCAAAGCCACTCCCTGCCTCTCCTGCACGGGCAGCTTCAATGGAAGCATTTAATGATAATAGCCTTGTTTGTTCAGCAATCCCTTTTACCATTCCGACAAGATTTGTGATTGATAAGGAATGGTCTTTTACCTCTTTTATTGTCAGGGTCAATTTTTCAAACTTTGACCCAAAGGAATGGATGGCAGCAATCAGATCATTGATACTGTTCCCGCCGCGCCAGGCAGAATCATTCATAACCTCCGAGCTGCGATTTACACTTTCCATATGCAGAAACATGTCTTCGAACTTATCTTTCATTTCTTTAAAACTGGCCGCACTATTTTCAGAACTTGCTGCTGTTTGCTCTGCCCCCATTTTCACAAGGTGTATGGCTGATACGAGCTGCTGTCCGCTTTCAAGAGCGCTGAGGGATGACCCTTTCAGCTCATTTCCTGTACTCTCCAGCTCCCTCGTTGTGCCGGTCAGCTCCCGCAGCAGGCTCCTCATTTGCTCAATCATGCTGTTATAACTTTTCTGAAGAGAAACAATTTCGGGAATTGCTGTATGAATCTCAAGCGGGTTTTGCAGGTTTCCTTCCCGGACCTCCCGCATGGTGTTTCTTAACAGGTTCAAAGGCTTCGTTATGTTTCTGACAAAAAGGCTGATAATCACCGATGCAGCCGATAAACTGACCACAATCGCTGCAATCATAAAATACCCGATTTCATGCACATCAGACATATACGCTTTTGCCGGGATGAGGACTACATATATTCCATTAATTTCCTTCATCTCCTGAAAGGCTGCTGTATAATCGGTCCCGTTCATCTCAATATGTATGACGCCATTTTTCATTGCGCTGATCTTATTGATCATATCCCTGGAAAAAGCGGCATCTGTCTTGCTGCTGACCTTAAAAGGCTTCATCCTGTTATCTGCTAGATAGAAAAAATCAGAGTCAATCCCATCCGTCTGCAGCTTTTTCTGCTGAGAACGGACACTGGCCTCGAGCTGCTGCTTAAAGTACGCATCATCACTGACATACACAAACTTTAAGTTTTCCGCTATGTATCCCATCAATTCCGCTTCTCTTGCCAATCTATCCTCAATGGTTTTGATTGCCATGTCTTTTGTTTTAAGATAGGAACTAACTCCGACTGCCGCTATCGATAGCAGCAGCAGGGTAAAAAACAGTGCCAATAATCTTGTACCCAGGTTCAGCTTATGGCTGAAGGCTGCCGCAAAGTTGTCCAGCTGCTTCTTCATTTTATGTAAAACCCCCACATTATCATACTAATGACCTATAAGGAAATTATACAGAGCGAATGTGAATTGTATGTAAAGATTGGGTGAAGAGTAATGTTTTGTAAATTTACAAAGGAACGTAAAGTGTGCTGTTTTAATATATTGGTTAAATCCGAGGCTTTATTTTTAAAGAACGGAGGAAGAACATGACCAATTTTCAATATTTCACGGGAACTATTGTGCAAATCTCAGATTTTAACGGGGAAGGCTGTCTTAAGTTGATTTCTGCTGATAATGGGATGGGAGGTACGGTCAATTTCATCGTATCCCCTTCCACCTACGTTTTAGACCAGACCATGCTGTCAGCCGGGGACATCATTACAGGATATTATGACGGCAATGCCCCTGTTCCGCTGATATATCCTCCTCAGTACCGGGCGCTGGTGGTGGTAAAACATACTTCTCAGCAAAATGTGAAAACGGACTATTTTAATAGCCAGCTAATCAGCAGCGATGGACAGCTGCAATTAAACGTATCGCCGTATACCCGGATGGTGCTGACCAATGGGCAGGCCTTTACCGGCAGCCCCGCGAACAGAGACCTGGTTGTGACCTATGGTCCGTCGACCAAAAGCATACCTGCCCAGACCACACCTTATAAGATTATTGTTTTGTGTTTATCATCAACATAAGAGAGCATTCAGTTATTTCGGAGGAGCAAAAGAAATAGCCCCAATCGGCTGGTGATTGGGGCTCTGGCTGGTTTTGGATATAGGTAGGTTCGGACTGTAAACTGGCGGTTTCACGCTTTCTGTGTCCGAAGCTGGACCGGCTTCCGACTCTAACTCGCGCTCTCTCGCTTTCTGTGTCCGAAGTTCTGACTCTGACTCGCGTTTTCCCACATTCTGAGTCTGAACCTTCTCCGGGCTCAGGTCCCAAGCGCCTCCTGCGTCTTCCTCCGAAGACCCTCTTTCCAAACTCCAGCAGCCTAATTACTCATCATCAATTTCTCCATCACCGATTTCATCCTCTTCTTCTACGTCTTCCACCTGTTCGTCTTCCTCTGGTTTTTCATCGTTCCCGCAGCCTGTTAGGGTGAGGAAGGAAAGGGACAAGAAGAAGATCATCCATCGTTTTTTCATAATTTTTAGCCTCCTTTTTCCCTTAGCTTTCCCGGCCGATCCAAAATTATGACAGCAGCGTCCGGGCGAATCCGCCTCTAATTGTATTAATTCTACTTTTAGGAGCAACAATTGTGAACACCTGTATCGGGATCTTCTGCTTTACCATGATCAGCCAAGCCATGACCTCCAGCCTAAGATCCGATATGATCATTAAACTGCTTGGCATCAGCAAAAACATGTCACTTTATTATGGAAAAGGCCTGCTCATCGCTATAAAAGAAAATTGGCTTGAACAGCTGCCGCAGGCTGCGGAGAGATAGGCATAAGCTTCTTCACTATTCTGTCACATCTCTCCCAAAACAACCCTGTCCTTCTGACCCCTTCATCTGTATATAGAAGGTGAAAGGGTGGTGCAGTTTAATGAATTTGAAATCAGGCAGTGTGGACCAGTTTGAATCGTTTTCTCAGTTTAAAGATCTTCAGGAATTTAATGCCCATTTGGAAATGTGGCTGTCATTGCATAAAGACAAGTTTTCCAAGGGTGAGCTGGCTGGTTTAAAGAGGCTGGTTCGCTTTGCTGCGAAAATTCCCGGGGTATCCAATGCCAAAATCGGGACGGTGCTAAAAGCCATCCACGAAGAATATAACGGCAATGGCATTTCCCGCTCCACTTTTAAAAGAATGATTGCCAAGGCAGCAAACCTTGGTATTTTTACCGTTCATGAAACAGAAAGGAAAAACGGTTCACAAGCCAGCAACTTATATGTTTTTAATCGTTTTCCCAAGAATGACCCACCTAAGAAGGATAAATTGGACCACCCTAATAAAACTATCAATCTTTCTAAAACTATTAAAAATCAAAAGAGTACTAAACGTAACGAAACCTTCCTCGATCATACTTTTACAAGTGACCATGTACCACAATCATTTATCAGCACAGTAAAATACTTTTTTCCGGAAGCCAGGCAGATTGAGGAGTTTTGGAGAATGGCAGCCATTGCAGCCTTTAAAAATAATTGTGAGTTGAACACTATTTCAGAAACAGCCATCCATTCCTTTAAGCAGCTGATCAGGAAAATGAAAACCCGCGCCATTTCTAAGCCAGTCGCTTATTTCTATGGAATTCTGAATAAGAAATTCGAAGAAAAATACTTTGAAGAATTGCATGAAATTGGGTTTCCGGCAGAAGATAATGACTTCCCGCTAAATTTCTTTTATAAAAAATAAATGGTGAATTTGAAAATTCACCCTGTCCTTTTACCCCGCCAAAACGTATATAAAGGGTGAAAGGAGGTGTTTGAGATGGCACAAGCAATTATCACCGATTCCAAACTTCGCCTGGTCTTTGAAACAGGCCTTAACGGGCAGGGCAAGCCGGTTCACAAATCAAAAACCTACAGCGGCGTTAAGCAATCCGCCACAGCAGACCAGCTTTTCACAGTTGGACAGGCGATCGCCGGCCTAAGCAGCTATCCATTAGCTGAAATGAACAGAAATGACAGCTTCGATATCTTAGGTTAATTTTCACGAAAATAACTGAAGCAGGAGGTGAAGATAATGGCGAAGACACTTGAAATGACATTTGCAACAGAATTAGGCAAAGAAGCCAAATTGTCGGTCGACAGCCCCAAGGAGCCGATTGATCCGGCAGCTGTGAAGGCAGTGATGGACCAGATCATTGCGGCCAACGCATTTGACGGCAATGGCGGTGAACTTGTTGCTGCTAAAGGAGCCAGATTAGTAGAGCGTAATGTTACAGATTATGAATTAATGTAAGGAAAAGAGGCCGGATTCTTTAGAACCCGGCCTTTTATAGA
This sequence comes from Cytobacillus firmus DS1, assembly GCF_000565285.1. Taxonomy (GTDB): domain Bacteria; phylum Bacillota; class Bacilli; order Bacillales; family Cytobacillaceae; genus Cytobacillus; species Cytobacillus firmus_A. The sequence goes on from NZ_APVL01000003.1 coordinate 260,334, forward strand.
TTAAAAGAAAGGAGCATGTACGATGGAACAGATGGTCACCCTGATCAGCGAACTCGGCTTCCCTATTGTGGTCACGCTTTTCCTGCTGAACCGGATCGAAGCCAAGCTGGATGTGGTTGTGTCCTCAATCCAGGGGTTGCCGGATCGGCTGAGGGATTAGTAGACGGGACTCCAATAGCTATGACTATGGAGTCCTATTTTTTTGCAACCGGAATCCAGATTTCACTTCGGAATGCTGGTGAAGCCGTATCTTTGCTTTCATTCCAGAGAATTTCCGGCCCTTCTATTTGCTGATAGGAAGAGGAAGGGAACCATTCTGAGTAAATCCTTCCCCATACATTCTGAAGCGTTTCCGGGAACGGCCCCACTGCTTCAAATACTGCCCATGAAGATGCCGGGATTTCAAGAGAGGCCATCCCATCAGGGCATTCCTTTGTAGTGGCAGCTCCGATATAGTGGTCAAGCTCACCCTTTTCTTCCATTCTTCCTTCAGAAAAATTGGCTGAAGCACTGATCAGGCCGAATGGCTCTGTGTCCGCTAAACTCTTGAGCTTCAAAATCTTTTCTTCATCCAGGCTCTTCCACATGGCGGCAATTTCCGGATTCACTCCGTTAAAAATAATCGGCACCCGCTTCTTTAAGCCCACAATTCGAAACGCCTCTTTTTCCTCAATTCGATAGTTCATTTCAGTTCCTCCCTTAATAGATAAATGGAAGGTCATCGGCGGATAAGCCTTAAGGGCGTGGCCATTGCTCCTTGCTTCTGATGGAGTGATGCCATGAAGCTGCTGGAACGCCCTCGCAAACGAATCAGGCGAGCTGTACCCATATTTCATGGCTACCTCAATGACCTTAGCACTCTGGTCCCTCAGATCAAAGGCGGCCAATGTCAGCCGTCTTCTGCGGATGTACTCGGAAAGCGATACCCCGGCCAGAAAGGAAAACATTCGTTTAAAATGGTACTCCGAGCAATAAGAACGTTTAGCAACTTCTTTGAAATCAACCTCTTCCGCTAAATGCTCTTCAATATATTTCATCGCCCGATTCATATTTTGCAGCAAATCCATATCGATGACCTCCTTGTATCTAAATAATAGCAGGAGCTGCTGGTGTGAACCCGACAATCCATGCACAGAAATGCAGGATTGCGTTACTCCTTTTTATATTTCTTTTTTAACGCATCAGAGACAATTCCCCCGCCAACCATTAATACCAGCGGACCAAAATTCCAGAAAAATGATCCGCGAAGAGGGATTTCCATATCTGTAAATTTATTAATTCCTAAAATGCCCAGTTTAATGAGCAGCATAGCCAGCCCGATTAAAAATAAAATTTCAAAGAACACTTTCATTCTAGGATAAGCCAATTGCCTGCTGTCCTTTATCACTTTCTCTGTCAATTCCCCATCACTCCTTAATAATTCATCAATCGTAACCCCAAACAGATCACTCAGTTTAATAATGATTTCAATGCTGGGATAGTTCTGGCCGTTTTCCCATTTAGAAACAGACTGGCGGCTCACATACAGCTTTTCAGCGAGTTCCTCCTGTGACCATCCTCTCTCTTTTCTCTCCTTCTTAAGCTTTTCGGCAAAAATCATATTCGCAGTCACCTTTCTCTAAATCGATCATCTCATTATGGTAATTTTATGGATCAAAAGTAAAGATAGGAATGGTTGCAGGGTGTCGCACGCAGGGGTTGCAGGAGCCATATACGTGCTTTTACAGAAAAAACCCCCAGCCATTGAGACTGGGGGTAAAGGGTTGTTATGCTTTCGAAAAGCTTCCCTTCATATCCGGTTTATTGTTCTGTCTGTTAAGGATGACACTCGTAATAACAAAGATGAGAATCAGCACGAGCTGCGGTATGAGAGATTCCCAGGTCGGATAAAAACCCATCCAGTTGATGATCGGCAGGCTGCTGATCTGGGTGGTTTCGAGCTTATTAGTGATCTGCAGTGCATGGATGCTTACCCCCAGGATCTTAAAGGCCAGGAAGTAAATCAGAGCCGTTGCTATCTTGAAATAAATGCCAAACGCGATTCTTTTGCTGTAGCGGATAAATAAGAAGGCAAATAAGCTCAAAATCACAACGGCTGCGCCAATCCCTGCCAGCAGGTTTCCAGTGCTGATCGAAGGGGCCATTCCGGCATAAAAGATGATGGTCTCTGCCCCTTCTCTAAAAATGGACAGGAAGCTGATGAGAGACATGGAAATAATGCTTCCCTTCGATAAAGCAGACCCAAGCTGCTTTTCGATGTACTGGTTCCATGCTTTCATATTTGATTTCTGGTGAAGCCAGATGCCGACACCAATCATCATAACCACGGCAATGATACCTGTTACACCTTCAATTACTTCCCGGTTTGCTCCCGCTGTGGCAGAGGAAAATACCTGGCTGATGAAAACGGCAGCAGCGCTGCTCATGATGATTCCGCCTGCCGCACCAGCCCAAATCCACCTTTGCTGATCACGGGCATTCGCTTTATTTAAAAAGGCGATCAGCGCCGATACAATAAGCAAGGCCTCCATTCCTTCGCGGAGCATGATTAAAGCTGCATCCCAGAATGTATAATTTTGTTTTTCCTGAAGCAGTTCGATTGACTGCTTATGCTCCAGGACCTTCTTTTGAATGGCATCCAGATCCGCCCCTGAGGAAGACAGTTTTCCGGCAAGAACCGGAATTTCACTTTCAAGCGTAGTATATAAGGATCCATTCCTTGTCCGCACATCGCCTTCTACTGATGGCCAGACTGTCAGAAACTGCTCCAGGCCGGCAACAGCTTCGTCTGTTCGTCCGCTTTCAACTGCCTGTGAAACTTCTTCCAGGATACCAGCCAGCGTCTGCAGGGAATAATTGTTTTTCTCAGCTTTGACTTCTTTTCCGGAGACAAACTCGCCGAAAGCAGCGGATAGGGAATCACTGATGCCCTTCATTTCGGCAAAATCCTTCTCATCCTGTGTTAAAGCGATCCGCAAAAAGCCCATTTGTGTTTCGATTTTCCCGTAATGAGGAATGCTTTGGTCACGGACAATTTTTTCCTTGCGGTTCCACATCGCTAAAAGGTTCTTATATTGATTGCTTGCTTCCTCTGCATTTTCTTCCGTTATGGCTGCAGATAAGTCCTTTAAAATGGGGTTAAAGGCATTTTTCACTTCTTCCCGCTGCTTCTCTTTGTCTACGGGATTTTGTTTTTTTTCAAAATCAACCAGAGCGTGGGATACGTTCGACAGTGCCTGCAGTGTCTCCTCTTTCTCATGCCCTTCAAGAGCTTCCGTTAACGCTGAAATCGTCCGGCTGACTTTTTTTGCTTCCCTGCTGTCCGTTATCTCCGCTTGCTGCCAGGACTGATCCAGCTCTGCAGCAAGCTTTCCAGCTGATTCCCAGTCATCAGCCTTCACTTTCATAATGGCATCTCCGACTAAAATAAACAGGTCGCTGTAATCCTCTTCGGCGTCAGCGATTGGCTGGAAAAACATAAATAAGCATAATCCCAGAAAAACCAGTTTCTTCATTTCAGCATCTCCCTAATCAAACAGCCCGGCGCCAAGATAGCTTCCTTTTTTCACACCAGGAAAGCAAGCAAATAGCGCACTGCCGCGATGGGTAATATATTCATTTAACTTATCCACACGTCCAAAACTGTTCTGAATATTGATGAATTGCTGCGGGTTCTTCTGGAACGAGATAAACAGCAATCCGGCATCAAAAGAGCCAGTGTCAGCGTTAATTCCATCCGAGTAGGAAAAAGAACGCCTCAGCATGCGGTCTTTCACCTGTCTTGCCAAAAATACATGCGAATTTTCAGGAACGACTGACTTTCCATTCTCTTTCCGCTCGATTTCCATATCAGAAAACTCATCGCTCTTCCCAATAGGCGCCCCTGTATCGCGATGCCGCCCAAAGGTCGCTTCCTGTTCGCGCAAAGCGGTCCGGTCCCAGGTTTCAAGGTGCATTTGAATGCGTCTGAAAGCCAAATAAGATCCTCCGGTCATCCAGCTCTTTGATTCACCCGGCTGCACCCATACAACCTCATCCATCTCTTTGGGATCATCCACATTAGGGTTGCCTGTGCCGTCTTTAAAGGCAAACAGGTTTCGGGGCGTCATTTTTTCTTTGTCTTTTATTCCATAAGAGTTGAAGCCGGTCTGTGACCATCTCATCGTCACAAGTCCCCTCGCCGCACGGATTAAATTCCGCACCGCATGGAAAGCAACCTGCGGATCATCGGCACATGCCTGAATGCAGATATCTCCGCCGACATACCTTGGATCCAGCTGATCTTTTGGAAAATGCGGCAAATCCTTTAGATCCTCCGGCTTCATATGTTCCAGACCAAGCTCCTTTTTCTCAAACAAACTTGGGCCAACGCCAAAGGTTAAGGTCAAATGTGAGGCATCAAGCCCGACAGCCTCTCCTGTATCCGGAGCGGGCAGCAGCTTGTTCGCTGAACCGGGTTCAACCAGCTGCCCATTCATGAGCTGTACACTATAACGGGTCCAAAGCTGGAACATTCCTTTTAATTCAGCTTTCGATTTGGCCGTACAATTCAAGGACACAAAGTAAGCATGTTCAGGATTTTTCGTCAGGATCCCTGATTGATGTTTGCCGTAGAAATTCACTTTGTTCCTGGATTCCTGGTTATCATCAACAAATGGAGTTTCTCCAAAGGCGGTTAAGATCCCTGAGAATCCTGTAGCCCCCAGAATCATGCCTGCGCTCCCGATCACGGCTGTTTTCAGCATCTCACGGCGGGAAAACCCTTTTTCAAAAAAAGATTTTTCCTTTTTCGTATTCATATTGATCACTCCACAACTATGGCCATTTGACTTAAAGGTTCTCCAAGATTGTCAACTGCAGCTGACAATGCCTTTGTATCTTCCTGTGTCAGTTTTTCGTATGATACATATCCGCCGTTTCCATCCTCGTATTTAGCGAGCAGCTCATCCAATACTGTAAAGTTTTCATCCAGCTGCTTTACAAGTCCGGCGTCTTTTTCCGTCAGCTTCTCTTTGAAGATTTCAAAGATTTTCTCTGCGCCTTCCACATTGGCTTTAAAGTCATACAAGTCAGTATGAGAGTAAATTTCTTCTTCACCTGTAATTTTGGATGTGGATACTTCGTTTAAAAGATCCACTGCTCCTGTAATCATTAAATCAGGAGTCACTTCAACTGTTTCCACCTTCGCGCGCAGTTCTTTTACATCCTTCAGCAGCTGATCAGCTGTCTCTTCATAGCCCTTTGTTGTGCCTTCTTCCCATAGTCCGTACTCAATTTTATGATAGCCGGACCATTCTTCTTCTCCCTGTCCTTCTGCCTGGATATCAGCCAGACGGGCATCAATTCGCGGATCCAGGTCACCAAAGCTCTCGGCAATCGGCTCTGAACGTTCGAAATACATCCGTGCTGGTGCATATAGCTCCTTTGCCTTTTCTGCGTCTCCGGCCTTCACTGCTTCTGTAAATCCTTCAGTGGCCTTCACGAATTCATCCAGCTGCTCTATGGCAAACTGTTTATATGCACTAACTTCCTTTTCTGTATTGCTTACTTCTGTCCCGGCACTCGCTTCTTTTTCTTGTGTTTCATGTGAAACATCCTCACCGCAGCCAGCTAAAATGCTGCCTGACAGCATCAATATGCCTGTTACTTTTATAAACCTATTCATATGTAAGCCTCCAAAAATATCAATCTATTACTACTGTCAATAATGATAATCATTATCATCTATATAGTCAATACAATTTCTGTCAGATGTAAAATTAATCTAATGCCAGCATTGGAAGCGGTTTCCTAATTGTTTTTACAAAAAAGAACCCCCAAACCGAATTCGGCCCGAGGGTTCCTATTATAATCAATTATAAGCAAGCTCCTGCTTTTTTTCCTTTTCGCTGAGACCAAGCACCTGTGCTGTAGATTCGTGAATCTCACGGAACAGCTCAGGATTTTCAGATAGTGACATACCGTAAGACGGAATCATTTTCTTAATTTTAAAATGCCATTCGTCCATTTTTTCAGGGAAGCACTTCTGCAATACTTCAAGCATGACATTAACGGCTGTTGAAGCACCCGGTGAAGCCCCGAGCAGGGCAGCAACCGAGCCGTCAGATGCACTGACTACTTCTGTACCGAATTGCAGGGTTCCTTTTCCGGCAGGTGTATCCTTGATGACCTGCACACGCTGGCCGGCCACTACGACACTCCAGTCTTCACTCTTAGCGTTTGGAATGAACTCACGCAGTTCTTCAACGCGCTGTTCATGGGACAGCATAACCTGCTGAATCAGATACTTCGTCAGTGCCATTTCCTTTGCACCTGCAGCAAGCATAGTGATGACATTGTTCGGCTTAACGGACTTGATCAGGTCCATATTGGAGCCTGTTTTCAGGAACTTCGGCGAAAAGCCGGCAAACGGGCCGAACAGCAGGGATTTCTTGTTGTCAATAAATCTGGTATCCAGGTGCGGCACAGACATTGGAGGAGCACCTACTTTGGCTTTTCCGTACACCTTCGCATGGTGCTTCCCGACGATTTCCGGATCGTTGCAGACAAGGAACAGCCCGCTTACCGGGAATCCGCCAATATGCTTCGATTCAGGGATGCCCGTCTTCTGCAGCAGATGCAGGCTTCCGCCGCCGCCGCCGATAAAGACAAATTTTGCCTGATGGTTTTCGGTTGTGCCGCTTGCCATATTCCGCACTTTTACATTCCATGATCCATCGCCGGCACGCTTCAAATCCTCAACGCTGTGCTGGTAGTGAACATCGACATTTTTGCTCTTTAAATGGTCAAACAGCATGCGTGTCAACGCACCGAAGTTGACATCCGTTCCAGAGTCGATTTTTGTGGCTGCAATCGGCTCATCCGATTTACGGCCCTCCATCATTACCGGAATCCATTCCTTCAGTTTCTCAGGATCATCGGAAAATTCCATGCCCTCAAACAGCGGATTAGCTGACAGCGCTTCCAAACGTTTTTTCAAAAACGATACATTTTCTTCCCCCTGAACAAAGCTCATATGAGGGATTGGCATAATAAAGTCCTGCGGATTGGTAATCAGGTTGTTTTCTACAAGATAAGACCAAAACTGTCTGGAAAGCTGAAATTGTTCATTTACATTAATCGCTTTAGCGATATCTATTGATCCATCGGATTTTTCGGATGTATAGTTAAGCTCGCACAATGCAGCATGTCCCGTCCCTGCATTATTCCATTCGTTAGAGCTTTCTTCTCCTGCGCTGGCGAGCTTTTCAAACACTTTGATTTCCCATTCTGGTGCTAACTCTTTCAGTAAAGAACCCAAAGTCGCGCTCATGATTCCGGCACCAATTAAGATAACGTCTGTTTTGTTCTGTACGCTGCTCATTTTAAACCCTTCCTTATCCCAGAAATTTGCCAAAAACTGCAGGCGCTTTGCTCAGGCATCCCCACTAGAAAGGCATCACCCAAGGACGCACCTTTTCCGTCACACAAAATACACATTCTATTCTATTATAATGATTGATAGGGTAAGATAGCTAGCATTATCTGATAATTATATACTATTTTAGACAAATTAGAAAGAGGGCGGGGTTTTGGGGACGAAAACAGCAGCAGCAGGGGAACTAGAAGACCGGTACCCACACCGGCAGGGCCGCCACCCGGGCGGGCAGGTGATCACCCCACGGCCTGCAGAACGCCATCGCCAGCAGGATGCCGACCGCAGCGATAACCGCTGTAGCTGCATTAATCCCCCTCCAGCTGGGACCTCAAGCAAAACATTCCCGTTGAATCCTCCGTTATTTTTATCAACCCTGAATTCACCTTATACCAAGCTCCCATGGACCAGCCCATTATCCTGCCAACCCAAATAAACCGCCTCCTGAAAGACTTGAATCATACCCCGTCCAAATTAAATGAGGGCCACAGAAAACTGGCCCAGCAATTACTTTCACTCCACCAAACCAAAAATCCCTACACTCTTTTGCCCGACTATCACTTTGACCAGCTGAAAAAAGGGATGTTTTGCAAGGACTGTCACTCTCTTCTTAAGCCTATACACAAGGACCTCGTATGCGAAAAATGCGGCAGGCATGAAAGAATTGAAATGGGCATTTTGCGGAATATAAAAGAGTTCAAGCTCCTCTTTCCCGAACGAAAGCTGACAACCCAAAGCATCTATGAATGGTGTAATGCCAATATAAGCAAACGAACTTTCTCCAGGGTACTCAAGAAAAACTATACGGTGCGCGGCAGCACAAGTAATACCTATTATGAGTGAGGATTGCTGATTGGAGGAGGTGAGGTGGGTTCGGGTTCTTATGTCCGGCAGCTGGGCCGGGTTCTGACTCTGGGTGCCGGATTTCTTCTTTCTGTGTCCGAAGTTGGACCGGGTTCTGACTCTGGATCCTCGTTTCTACCTTTCTGTGTCCGAAGCCGAACCAGCATCGAGAAATTCCCCCACCCCCAACTAACCAACCCAATATTAAACAATAAATCCAATAAAACTAAAAATAAAGCGTTTGCATTTTATTTTATTTGGATTATAATACTTGTATACAAGTATACACGTATACTCAAAATGTCATTTTACAAAGGTGATGTCATGAACGATTCTGCTGAATTTCTATATCCACAAAAATGGCTTTCTAAGGCTTCCGCTGGCGACCGTGTCGCATATGAGCTTAGAATGCGCATTATTGCAGGCTTGATTGAAAGCGGTACCACGCTTTCTGAAAATAAGTTGGCCGCTGATTTTGCAGTGAGCCGTTCGCCGATTCGTGAAGCTTTAAGGACACTGGCAGCTGAAAATATCATCCGGCTGGAAAGAACGGGTGCGGTTGTTGCCGGGTTAACAGAAAAAGAAATAGAAGAAATTTACGATGTTCGTCTGATGATTGAGACATTCGTGTTTGAACGTCTTATCAGCATGAACACAAATGAATTGGCCATGGAACTCAGCAAGGTGCTGGAAATGATGAAAGTGGCTGTAAAGTATCGGGATGCTGATGAGTTTGCGTATCAGGACATTCTGTTCCACGAAATTATCATCGGATCTATTGGCCATTCTTATATCCAGCTGATCTGGAATAATTTAAAGCCTGTGATGGAAGGCTTCATTCTTTTATCCATGCGCGTGCGCTTTAAGGAAAATTATGAAGACCTTGATCGAATTGTGAAAAATCATGAACTATATATTGATGCAATTAAAACAAAAGACAGAGACCTTATGATTCAGTCGCTACACGAAAATTTTGATGATGTTCAAGGGAAAGTGGACGATTTATGGAGGTCACAGCAAATGCTGTCAAAAGGGGTTAAACAACAAGATGACTAGCTATATGTTAGGGATTGATATTGGAACCACCAGTACAAAAGCCGTGTTATTCAGTGAAAAAGGGGATGTGATTCAGCAGGAGAACATTGGTTACCCGCTGTACACTCCTGATATCTCCACAGCAGAACAGGATCCGGAGGAGATTTTTTCTGCTGTAGTCCAGACAATAGCGAATATTATGAAAAACCATCATGATAAAAAGCTGTCCTTCGTGTCCTTCAGCAGTGCGATGCACAGTGTGATCGCGATGGACGAGAATGACCTGCCGCTTACGCCCGTTATTACGTGGGCCGATAACCGAAGCGAAGCATGGGCACGCAAAATTAAGAAAGAATGGAATGGACATGAGGTCTATAAACGGACTGGAACACCGATTCATCCGATGTCCCCATTAAGCAAAATCACCTGGCTTGTGAAGGAGCGTCCGGAGATCGCCAGCAGGACCAAAAAATATATTGGCATTAAAGAATATATTTTCAAAAAGCTTTTTGATGAATATGCTGTCGATTATTCACTTGCCTCCTGCATGGGCATGATGAATCTCAAGACATTGGACTGGGATGAAGAAGCATTGGCGATTGCGGGCATCACCCGCTCACAGCTATCCAATCTCGTTCCTACGACAAAAATGTTCCAAAACTGCCATCCTATTTTAGCCAAACAAATGGGGATCGATCCTAAGACACCTTTTGTGATCGGTGCAAGTGATGGAGTGCTTTCGAACCTTGGTGTGAATGCAATCAGAAAAGGAGAAATTGCCATCACCATCGGGACAAGCGGTGCGATACGGACCATTATTGATAAGCCCCAGACCGATGAAAAAGGGAGAATTTTCTGTTACACCTTAACAGAAAATCATTGGGTGATTGGCGGACCGGTTAACAATGGAGGAATGGTCCTCCGCTGGATCCGGGATGAATTCGCCTCATCCGAAATCGAAACGGCCAAGAGACTAGGCATTGATCCGTACGAAGTTTTAACCAAAATCGCCGAACGTGTAAGGCCAGGTGCTGATGGCCTTCTGTTCCATCCATATCTCGCAGGTGAACGCGCTCCTTTATGGAACCCGGACGTGCGCGGATCTTTCTTCGGCTTAACGATGTCCCATAAGAAGGAGCATATGATCCGGGCAGCGCTTGAAGGCGTCATTTATAATCTGTACACCGTGTATCTGGCATTAGTGGAATGCATGGACGGCCCGGTAACCCGGATTCAGGCAACAGGAGGCTTTGCCAGATCTGAAGTTTGGCGGCAAATGATGTCCGATATTTTTGAATCGGAAGTAGTCATACCTGAAAGCTATGAAAGTTCATGTCTCGGTGCCTGTATTTTAGGATTATACGCCACGGGGAAAATCGATTCCTTTGAAGCCGTTTCGGAAATGGTGGGCGATACCTACAAGCATACACCGAAGGAAGAAGCTGCAAGAGAATACAGACAGCTGCTGCCGATCTTCATCCAATTATCAAGAGCTCTGGAAGATGAATATTCTTCGATCGCAAACTATCAAAGAAAATTAATCCAACATAACTAGGAGGAAAGACAATGCCGCTCATAATAGTAGCAATTGGAATCGTTGCCTTATTAATTCTGATAATGGGCTTAAAATTAAATACCTTCATTTCATTAATTATCGTTTCTTTTGGTGTTGCGCTGGCACTCGGAATGCCGCTCGACCAGATTGTCAAAACCATTGAAGCCGGATTAGGCGGAACACTTGGCCACCTGGCGCTCATCTTCGGACTTGGTGCCATGCTGGGCAAGCTGATCGCCGACTCTGGCGGAGCCCAGCGAATTGCCATGACTCTTGTCAATAAATTCGGGGAAAAGAATATTCAGTGGGCAGTAGTGGCTGCATCATTCATTATCGGTGTTGCCTTATTCTTTGAAGTGGGACTTGTTTTATTAATTCCGATCGTATTTGCTATTTCAAGAGAATTAAAGATTTCTATTTTGTATCTTGGTATTCCGATGACAGCCGCTTTATCTGTCACACACGGATTCCTTCCGCCTCACCCGGGTCCAACGGTTATTGCCGGCGAATACGGTGCAAATATTGGTGAAGTATTGCTTTATGGTTTTATCATTGCGATTCCAACCGTTATTTTAGCTGGACCGGTATTTACAAAAATAGCTAAAAAGCTCGTTCCGGATTCATTCACAAAAAGCGGAAACATCGCTTCTCTGGGCGAGCAGAAAACCTTTAAGCTTGAAGACACACCAGGCTTTGGAATCAGTGTATTTACGGCTTTGCTACCTGTTATTTTAATGTCAATCGCAACGATTATTACATTGCTTCAAAAAACAATGGGATTTGAAGATAATAGCCTTCTGGCTGCTATCCGTTTTATTGGCGATGCCGGCACTTCGATGCTGATCTCCTTATTGGTTGCCATCTATACCATGGGACTGGCAAGGAAAATTCCAATCAAAAATGTAATGGATTCCTGCACAACTGCCATCAGCCATATCGGGATGATGCTCTTGATTATCGGCGGAGGCGGCGCCTTCAAACAGGTATTAATTGATGGCGGTGTTGGTGACTATGTGGCCGAGCTTTTCAAAGGAACAAGCCTGTCTCCAATTTTACTGGCATGGATTATCGCGGCAATCCTGAGGATTTCATTAGGATCTGCCACAGTGGCCGCATTAACGACTGCTGGATTAGTCATTCCGCTGCTGGGCCAAACGGATGCAAATCTTGCCTTAGTGGTGCTTGCAACAGGTGCGGGAAGCTTAATCGCTTCTCACGTCAATGATGCCGGCTTCTGGATGTTCAAAGAATACTTCGGTTTGAGCATGAAGGAAACGTTTGCAACATGGACTTTGCTTGAAACAATAATATCTGTTGCTGGATTAGGATTTATTTTATTGTTAAGCTTATTTGTATAAACACTTTAAGGCAATGAAACCCTACTTTATAAGAGGGGTTCATTGCCTATTAATCTGAATGAAGGAGCAGGAACTATGTTAAATACAATTGGTGTTATTGGTCTCGGAGTAATGGGGAGCAATATCGCTTTAAATATGGCCAATAACGGCGAGAAGGTAGCTGTATATAATTACACAAGGGATTTGACCGATCAGCTTGTACAAAAGGTGGAAGGTCAAACGATAAGCCCTTATTACGAAGTAGAGGATTTTGTCCAGTCTTTGGAAACACCGAGAAAAATCTTTTTAATGGTGACAGCCGGGAAAGCCATTGATTCTGTTATCGCAAGCTTAATCCCCTTCCTTGAAGAAGGCGACGTTATCATGGACGGCGGCAACTCCCATTACAAAGATACGGAAAAAAGATATGATGATTTGAAAGCAAAAGGAATTGGCTACTTGGGTATCGGTATTTCAGGCGGTGAAGTGGGTGCTTTAACAGGACCTTCCATCATGCCTGGCGGTGATCAGGATGTCTATGAAAAAGCGGCTCCGATTCTTACGAAGATCGCTGCAAAGGTTGACGGTATGCCTTGCTGTGTCTACATCGGACCTAAAGGAGCAGGCCACTTTGTCAAAATGGTACATAACGGAATCGAGTATGCAGATATGCAGCTGATTGCTGAGGCTTATATATTCTTAAGAGAAAAGCTGGGATTATCTGTTGAGGAAATTGCAGATATCTTTGAAACATGGAATAAAGGCGAGCTGAAGAGCTATTTAATCGAGATCACAGCAGCTATTTTAAGGAAAAAAGACGAGCGCACAGGGCTGCCGCAAATCGATGTCATCCTTGATAAAGCCGGGCAAAAAGGAACCGGAAAATGGACCAGCCTGCAAGCGATCGATAACGGAATCCCAACCTCAATCATTACAGAATCTTTATTCGCACGCTATATTTCTGCTTTGAAGGATGAGCGTGTGGCGGCAGAAACACTTTTAACAGGTCCTGAGAAGGAAGAGATAACCCTTGAAAAAGACGTCTGGATTGAATATATCAGACAGGCTTTATATATGGGAAAAGTGTGTGCCTATGCACAAGGATTTACACAATACAAAATGTCATCCGAGCAAAATGACTGGAATCTGCCTTTAAAAGATATTGCGCTGATTTTCCGCGACGGCTGCATCATTCGCGCGGAATTCTTGAATGTCATCAGTGAAGCCTATCAGGAGCAGCCAAACCTGGCTAACCTCCTTGTCTCCCCTTACTTTGCGGAAAGAATCAGGGACTACCAGACAGGCTTGCGCAAAATTGTCTGCGAAGGCATTCAATCCGGCATCGCATTGCCATGCCTAAGCTCTTCTCTTTCCTATTACGACAGCTACCGGAATGGAAGATCAAATGCCAGCCTGCTGCAGGCCCAGCGTGATTACTTCGGTGCCCATACGTATGAGCGGACAGATATGGAAGGGACTTTCCACACTAATTGGAATGAATAGATAGCAAAAACGCTTGCCCCCTATTGCGGGGACAAGCGTTTTTTGTTTACCTTAATCTCTTTCAAGCAGTGCAGCGCCTGCAATGCCAGGATCCGTCATTTCATATGGATCGAGGATTAAATCGAGTTCTTCTTCTGTCAGAACATCATATTTCAGGCACAGTTCCCTGATGGAACGGCCTGTTAAAATCGCTTCTCTGGCGATTCTGGATACGACTTCATAGCCGAGGTGAGGGTTGACGGCCGTAATGATGCCGACACTCTTTTCAACATAGTCCTTCATTCTTTCTTCATTGGCTTCGATTCCTTTTACACAATGCTCTGTAAACGTATTGAACGCATTGTTCATAATGCTGATCGACTGCAGAAGGTTAAAGATCAGGACTGGCTCCATGACGTTCAGTTCCAGCTGTCCGGCTTCTGAAGCAAGGGAGATCGTGTTATCGTTCCCGATAACCTGGAAGGCGACCTGATTGATCAGCTCCGGAAGAACAGGGTTTACTTTACCAGGCATAATGGATGAGCCCGGCTGTCTTGCCGGCAGTGAGATTTCGCCAAGACCCGCTCTTGGACCAGACGCCATTAAACGAAGGTCATTTGCGATTTTGGACATATTGATCATGCAGATTTTCAGTGCTCCGGAAACCTCGGTGTAAGAATCCGTATTTTGTGTTGCATCTACAAGATGTTCTGCCCCTTTAAATGGCAGGCCGCTGATGTCGGCAATATGCTTCACAACTAAGTCAATGTATTTCGGGATGGCATTCAGCCCTGTACCGACTGCGGTTGCCCCCATGTTCAATTCATATAAGTGCTGTTTGGATTGCTGAATGCGCTTGATGTCGCGTGCAATAACGCGGCTGTAGGCTTCAAATTCCTGGCCAAGCCTGATTGGAACAGCATCCTGCAGATGAGTCCGTCCCATTTTAATCACATGGCTGAATTCCTTTGATTTTTCAAGGAAAACAGAGTGCATATTTTCCATTGTCAGGATTAATTGATCCAGCAGATTTAACACTGAGATGTGCATAGCTGTCGGGAAAGCATCATTCGTCGACTGCGACATATTCACATGGGTATTAGGGCTGCAATGAGAATAATCGCCCTTTTCATGGCCCATGATTTCAATCGCACGGTTCGCAAGGATTTCATTAATATTCATATTAATGGACGTTCCGGCACCGCCCTGGATTGGATCCACAATCACCTGATCATGCCAAAGTCCTTCAATCATTTCATCGGCAGCCTGTATGATCGGGTCTCCAATGCCTGAGTACAGACGCTTAACTTCCATATTCGCCATGGCCGCTGCCTTTTTCACGATGGCCATTGCCTTGATTAACTCCGGATGGATCCGGTAGCCTGTAATCGGAAAGTTCTCAACCGCACGAAGCGTCTGAACGCCATAATAAGCATCTGCCGGAACTTCCTTAGAGCCTAAAAAATCTTTTTCGATTCTGTAGCTGTTCTTTGCTGCTAACATTGACTTCTTCTCCTTTATATAAACCTTTCAGATATATATAGGTTTTGTAATGGCTTATCCTTCGTATTCACTATAAGCCCGAAAGGATGAATTGGCAATGGATATGGCACAATAAAAAAAACCTTTTTCCCGGTATGCCTGAATGCTTGAGAAGCTGGTAATTTCAGTGAATGGAACCGCTTACCTTTTTTCTCAAAAATCCCTTTGTATATATTGTCATTTTCCGCCTCTCAATGTAGTCCGTTGATTTCCGCTCCAGGATGCTCACTTTCCGCGGGGCAGGCGGTGAGCCTCCTCAACGCTTCGCGTCTGCGGGGTCTCACCTGTCCCGCTACTCCCGCAGGAGTCTCGCACCTTCCGCTACAATCAACTCAGTAATAATACACAAAGTGCAACAAACCTCGCGAAAAGTTGGAAGCCACAAAACCAGAATGGTTTCCTATTCGATTTCAGCTGCCCGGCTCCAGCCCATTTTTCAGCACATCTGCAAGCCTGTGCAGTTCGTCTGTCTGCCGAATATGGTAATGGCGTCCTTCCTTATGCAAATAGCCTTTTTCGCAAAATTGCACAAGAACATGCAGGAGATGACGGTAGGACACTCCTAAAAAGTCACAGACAGTTACATGTTTCTCTTTATACATATCCCCATCAGCGGTTTGCAGGATGAAATCGGCCAGCCGGTTTTCAAGCGGAAAGGATAGGCCCTGTGAGTACTTTTCAGCCATCTTGGTTGCTTTCACGCTTAGAAACTTGGTGAGCTCGCGGAGGAAGGTGGTGTCTTCAAGCAGCTTTTTGCGATAATGGTGCAAGGGAACCGCAAAACAGACTGTCTTCGCTGAGGCCTGAATCCCCTTTGTATAGTACACTTCATGCAAAAGCTCCATTTCCCCGATATAATCATGGGCATTGATAAAATTAATCAAAGATACCTTCCCATTTTGATATGTCACGTAAATCTTGGCTTTTCCCTCGATGACATAATATAAATAATCCGGCCTCATGCCCTCGCGTATAATCCATTCATCCCGCTTATATTCGCGTACTTCCACAAACTCCTCAATCGGAAAAGAAAATAAATGGGATATAGAGTGCTTCTCCAGGTAATGCTGTCTTTTTTTCCCTTTGTAAGTTTCCATCATCCACCCCAAAATATGAGATATCTCATATTATTGTATGAAGCTTCCTGATATCATGCAAATATCGGAGGGATTTTAATGAAGACACAAAGCTGGATGAGCAGGCAGTTTTTCAGTTTTTTTATGACCTGGGGCATTTTCCTGCCTTATTGGACAGGGTGGATGATCCATATAAAAGGAATGACGGTTTCACAGGCAAGTTTGATCATGAGCTTGGGCCTGGCGATACGGGGGCTTGCCACACTTTTTGCTTTTCCCTATTTATCGGGAAAATTCAGCAGCAGAACCCTGCTGAACGGGATGTCAGCCGGTACCCTGATCGCCATTCTCTGCTATATTCCGGCCGACTCTTTTGCCAGCCTGCTGCTGGTAACGCTGCTATTGCATTTCTTTTATCCGGCACTGATGCCTGCACTGGATAGTGCTGCGGGCATTCTTGTCCAGAACAAACAATTAAAGGATTATGGAAAAAGCCGCTCCTGGGGATCAATCGGATTCGTTGTGTCCGGTATGATTCTGACCTTCTTTACAGGAGGGTTCGGAGATGAGGCCATTTTCTGGGCGTTATTACTCGGCATGCTTGTAGTTCTTTGTCTCGGTTTCATGAATACACCTGCAGTACTATCTGAAAAGCCGAAACCCGGCCAGACCAAAGGAGCCATAAGGAAATTATTCAGCATCAGACACTTCGGTCTTGTGCTTATCATTGTGATTCTGCTGCAGGCAGCGCATGCTTCCTATTACAATTATGGTTATATTTACTTACAGGAAATTCAGGCACCAAAATTTTTAATCGGCGCCATTATTAATATAGGCGTGATTGCAGAAATTCTTTTCTTTTTCATCGCGGACCGGACTTTCCGGAAGTTTTCAATCGGTTCATTACTGGCATTGGCAGCATTGGGCTCCACTGCACGCTGGGTACTCGTATTTGCTTTCCCGCATGTCATTGTGTTCAGCATTAGCCAGACATTGCATGCCTTCTCATTTGCCATGGCCCATTACGCCTTCATGAAATATTTAATTAAATATGTTCCTCACGAACAGGTGCCCATTACTCAAGGAGTCTACTCAGCACTCGCCCTCAGTTGGAGCACGGCCCTTTTCACCATATTCGGCGGGTATCTTTATGAAATGGAACCACGATACGCGTTTATCGGAATGGTGGTTTGTACTGTACCAGCCTTGGTCCTGGCTCTTATTTACAGGAAACTTGCAAAAGGGAAGGAAACCGCTGCAGGCAAATTGGCAGGTTAACGGTCGAGGAAGATGCTTTTTTCAGTATTATCCTGATGAAAAGCAGCCGCTTAAAAAATTTGAACCAGCTTTGATTGAATGGACTCCGGCAGCAGCTTAAAGAACAGTCCTTCATACTTAAGGTCAAGCAGGCCTGCAATCAGCAAAATAATCATCAGAATAAGCACGATTTTTTTCTTAAACATCTGTCCGCCTCCTTTCTAAAGAGCTCCCTCAGCAGGAGCTCTTTTAATTAATACGCCAATTTATAAACAATTTCCCCATCAATAACCCGGCCGTCCGCTTCAAAGCCCAACTTTTCATACAGCCTTTTCGCCATGCTATTCTCAGGCTCAAAGCTTAAATATATCACTTTATGCTCCTGGTCCTGCTTAATCCGCTCAATCAGCTTTTCCATGGCTGCTTTCCCATACCCTTTTGACTGATGCTTCTCATCAACCATCAGGCGGTAAATCCAGTATTCCTTATCGTCATCATCCATGCAGTACATTGTAAAGCCCACTAACACCTCATCATGATAAATTGCTAAGCATTCACACTCCGGAAACGCCTTAGCCTGCGCAAGCGAAAACACATTTGGCGCCACAAACGCCTTCTGCTCTTCCGCTACACGCAAATCAATGACATCGAAGAAATTATTGCGATCTATTTCTTTGAATTCAATCATATGATCCTCCTGGAATCCCTATTTTCTTTATTAGGTTCATCCCTATTCAGGTTCGCTAAAGCTGCGGGAAAACCCTTCTGGAGTATTCTTCTGAACACTTTTAACTCTCTTTCCTCATGGGCAAAATAAGGCTAAGCGCTCTTGTATGCATTCCAAGATTACTTCAGGCATTTCCCTGACATTGATATCCTCACCCAGGAAAAGCAGCCAATTGATTATTTCAGTCAGCTCTTCTGAATTATTTACATTGATAAAAGTCTTTAGAATGGCTGTGGTCTGATAAGGATTTGTATACGCAATGGAAGCCTTAATAGGATGGTATTTTTTGAACTGGGCAATCGCCTGCGGTCCGAGTTCTACTACAAAATTGATAGCCTCGTCCTTCATGCTTAGTTTTTCTAAAATATTTTTCCTGCTTATTCTTTTTTTCACAGGATACGATTCGACACCGATGAGATTATCCACGGGGAAAATGTGTCTCCTTTCTTCCTGTAAGTCAAAGGCTTCCACCTTCCAAATGCTTTTTTCACGATAAAGGTGCATAAGATAAATGGGATAAGACCTGATTTCCTTCTCTTCATTTACGGTAATCCATAAATAGCGGTCAACAATAAGAGATTCAATGAGTTTTTCCAGCATCGGATGGGGGAGGTCTGACAGATCAAGAAGATCGGGATTATTAGGGTTGGTCCCTTCAAACAGAAGGATTTGATTTAAAAGGACCAGGTCTTCCTGCTGGGCTTCAGAGATCAGGCCGAGCAGTTTTTCAGCTAAAGACTGACGGCTCTTTAGGTAGGGGAGCTGCAGATTTCGTGTAGCCATAAAGGCGATAAACAGAGCTTTGATCTCATTATCGGTAAAGCGGACAGTGGGCAGGACGGAGTTGTTCATGACAAAATAACCCCCATCCCTTCCGACCTCAGCGACAAGCGGCATCCCCATGGCTTCTATTTCCCGAATATCCCGAATCGCTGTTGAACGGGAAATGTTAAATTCCCGCATGATTTCAGAAATAGTAAAGTGGGCGCGGTTGTTGATATACCGCATCATCACATTTATCCGTTCCACTTTTTTCATTGCGGCCTCCCTAAACAGTATCATTTTTTGACATGATTTAACGTTATTATAAACTTATCAAATGGGCAAATCATTTGAAATGATTAAAAAAGGACGGTTTTGAAAATGGCGAATTATACTCTGGAAGAAAAAGAAGGCTTTACCGTTTTAGGCATTGGAACTGAATTGAAGAGCGATTACACAGACTATGCAGGCATTAATCAGGAAAAAGCAGACTTCTGGCAGGCAGTCAAACAGGATGGAAGACTGGACAAATTGATGGCCCTAGCCACAAATGATTACATTTTTGTCGTAAACGAAGCCGTAAATAACAAAATGATGCATTATGCCGGGGTCATGACAGAGGCATCTCTGCCGGAAGCAACCAGATTGATCCAGTTTCCTGAAGGAGAATACCTCATTGTGAAAGGAGAAGCCGGAACATCTGAGGAATTGAGCAATATGCTTACGGGGATTGCCTTTGGTCAAGCACTCCCGGAAGCAACGGATTACGCCTATGTCGGCGGGCCAAATGCCTCGGTTGAAATGGGGCAGCGAAACGGAATGGTATTCGGTGAGATGTGGATTCCTGTTGTGAGGAAATAGGAGATAGTAACAAAAGGTGTGCCTGACCCCCGGCATTCGCAGTATGCCTGGGGTCAGACACCTGTATCTACATGGCTGGAAAACGTATCACAACGGTTGTTCCATGCCCTATAGCAGTCTCGAAATGAATGGTCCCTTTATATTTTTCCACTATCTCAAAGCAAATCATCATACCCAGTCCGGTGCCTTTGCTTTTCAGCGAATAAAAGGGCGTTCCGAGTGAGGCAACTTCTGATTCGGTCATCCCTCTCCCTTGATCGGTAACCTTTATGGAAACAAATTCTTTTTCCCTTGCAGCCGCGACCTGAACGATATCCCCAAGCTTCGATGCCTCAATCGCATTTTTAATAATATTGATCAGCAATTGCTTAAACTCCAGGCGGTTCACAGCGATATGACAGTTATCGGCCACATTTACTTCAATCCGGTTATCATGCAGCAGCCCATATGAATACAGTAGATCCGCCACACTCTGCAGAACAGTCCTGACCTCCACTGTTTCAGATGCATTTTCTTTTTCCGGTTTCGCAACAGACAGAAATTGAGAAATCACCTGCTCAGCTGTATTTAATTCATCAATCATCAGCGAAATCTGTCCTTTTCGACTGGAAGAAAAGGAAGTATCCTGTTCAAATAACTGCAGAAAACCCTTCACCACGGTCAGAGGATTCCTGATCTCATGTGCAACCGCTGCTGCGAGCTGGCCTGTTATCTTCAAGCGCCCAGACTGCTGAATTTGTTCATAATAGAGCTGCTGTTTTTTTATCCGCCCATTCGTTAAGAAAAAAATAAAAAAAACAACCACCTGGCTCGCAAAAAAGTTAATCACATTCCCTATTAAATCCTGCTGTATATAGGCGTATTGAAGTCCGTGATCCACAGCCGCAATATAGCCGAACAAAAGCACCGATCCAACACAATTGAGAATCAGCGAAAAATAAAAAATCCTGGAATCAAAAAACAGGATCGAAAGGGCGGGAATCAAACAAAGGAAAATAAAGTTCGACCAGGTCTCGGGATATAAAAAGAACAGCGTATAAAAGTAAACAGACGATATAACCGTGATGATCACTCTATGTACATACGTATCGACCCTGGGATACAGCAGCAGACAGACCGACAGAATGAGGACCAGCACCAGATTAAAAATATAGCCAGCCCCAAAGTCACCCATCCGCGGATTATCCGCCACCAGCCCCAGGATCATAATGGCGATCACAATAAACGCCACAATATGATAGATTTTTTTATTAAATTTATTATTAAACTCCTTCATACATACCCCTTTGGTTATCTATATCGCACCTAATTAAAATATATCACGATTGGCGGGTGATGGTAAAATAGGATTATTTTGTATTCAAATTAAACTGAAGAGTGAAACCGCAGCGAAAAGAGGATCATTTTGTTTATGAGCATCCCAGGCACTTTATCGCTCTCGCCCCGGTCAGGGAGTGCATTTAGCGATTTTAAATTTTTTAAGCAGTTCAAAGAATGCTCCGATGAGCAAACGTGCCAGTGGCACAGTCAGCGGCAGCAGGATAAATGCATAAAATGTTCCCCAAATTAAAACGCCCTCGACATTAACACCTGCAGCTCCACTTGCTGTGTAAGTTCTGAGGCTGCCCCCCCTTACTGCATACTCTCCAAATAAGGCACCAATCGTCCCGCTGTACAGGCTATTAAACAGGGCAGAGATTAAGCTCAGGAACCAAAGCTTTTTATTTGAAACATTTTCTTGTCTGGCAAAATAAAACCCTAATATGGAAAAGGTGATGGTAACAGGAGGAAACGTCGCGTAATATATCCATCGCTCGCCAGCTAAAGAGGTAAAGCCGCCCGCAAGCCCCTGTGCTGCCACCATAAACAGAAAGGAAAGGCAAAGTGATAAAACAAAACCAAAAATAAAGCCGATTAAGACTCCTCCTGTAATTTTCATAGTTTCCTGTTCCTATTCATCCAGATTTTTCATTAGCACTAACCCCTTGTGAAATGCCCTTTTTTAATTCCTGAATTACTTTCACGATTGCCGCCATAAAAAACAGTGAGATGGCGAGCGGAACAAATGTAAAAGCATATTCAATGAAATAGCCGCCAATGATAAAGGAGGATAGTCCCATCCCAATGGCCATGATAAGATAAGCTTTGCTTTTATAAATCCACGCGTACGGAAGGAAATGCGAGGCGCCAAGCAACCCGATTGTAAACGGCAGATACTCCGGTATTTTCATATAAACAACAATAAAGACCGGGATAAAGAAAGCCTGTGGAGCTGCTGTAAAAGCGCCAAGTTCACTTAGCGGATTGTTCTTTACAAATAAATCGATTTTCAGGACATGTCCGAGCACCAGCCCGAGCGGGAAGATCGCCATTAATCCCCAAATCCAAATAAGATGGACAATTTCTTTTGCAAATACAAACGGAATCAAGGCCATCAAAAGCCAGACAATAGCCCCACCCAGCAGTATAGGATAACCCTTTTTCGCTGTAGCAATCAGATTGTCTCTTGCTTGGTCAACAGTATGATTCATTTATTTCCCTCCTCATCATTTACTTATTTCTTGAGCAGACGGCTTTGGTTTTCTGTTGTATTTTCGATCGTACTGGACGATGAAGCCAATCATAACAGGTACCAGTACAAGGGTCGGCAGCAGCCAAAGGACCAGGCTGGTTGACTGTATATTCAGCACCCTTGGCGCTCCGAACACGGTAAATGCCGTGACAGTTGAAATTCCACAGGCAATCATTCCGCCAAAGTGTTCATACACCCAGTGCATTTTCTTTGCCGGTGCCTTGAGCCAGTACTTTAGCTGGATTCCAGCCAGCAGCGGCCCGATCAGCGGAAAATAGATCAGAAGCGGTGATGTCAATAGAATACCGTAGATGCTGATCCCGCCGCCTGCCAGCCCAAGAATGACAGCAGCCGTTATGTCCAATGGATTCCGGTGTGCTACCTTCCTCTTTTTATAATTTATTACGCGCATGCCATACAATGCCGATACCGCGCTTAAAATAGAGATGAAAATCAGGAACCAGGAGAAAGAAATCCTCCCGCTGTCCGCAGCATCGTCAAAAGCTACCCGGTATACGCCCATATAGAAGGCGGAGATGGCGACAACAGCCATCGACCAGACATAAATCCAGCCGGTTCTATTATGAATCTTCCCTCCTTTTTTCGTTAATAGCGGCAGCCAAAATAAAATCAGTGCCAAGAAGCCAGCCGCTATATGTGCCACTCTAAAAACCGAAAACAGTTCTTCCATGTCTTCCTCCTGTTTGTAAAATTTCAACCTTATCTTATATATGTCTTCATTTTATTAAACTTATTTGGTTAAAATATCCATAATTTATACTATATTAAATTTTTTTGTGTTGAAAATAGACAGATTGAAAAAAATTTGGAGGACAGACCCGATTTTACAAATACAAATATGCTAATATTCTGTACAATTACCTTATATTAGAATTTGTGAGGCGATTTTCAAATGCTTACTTTGCATCCGAATGTTCCGCATTACCGCCAAATCTATGAAAATATTAAAAATGATATTATAAATGGAAATTTACATGCAAATGTTAAGCTTCCTTCAATCCGTTCGCTGGCCGATCATTTGAATATCAGCACCACCCCAGTGGAGGCAGCTTATCAGCAATTGGCGGCGGAGGGGCTGATCGAAAGCAGAGCGCGTAAAGGCTTCTTTGTCAATGGACTGCCGCCTGATTACCTCCGCCTTGGAATAAGGAGCAGCAATGAGCATGAATCGAACTCTCTGTTTCCAGCCAGAGATACACCCGGTGGTTATCTATATGATTTCCACATCTCCGCAATAGAGAAAGAAGCTTTTCCTCTCAGCAGCTGGAAAAAGGTTACGGCTGAAGTCGTGTCAGATGACCGCCTGAACCTTAATTACGGAGAGCCACAGGGAGAATTGGGGCTTAGAATACAGCTTGTGCATTATTTGCGTAATTTCAGAGGTGTTCACTGCCGCCCTGAACAAATTATCATAGCCGGCGATCAGGCCTATCTCATGTTCCTCCTTTCCATGCTTCTTAAAGAAAAATACAGTGATTTAGCAATAGAAAACCCGGGCTATCAGCTTATACCGGCTGTATTCAGAAAAAGCGGCTTTTCTATTTTACCTATGCCGCTTGATGAGGATGGCATCAACATTCATTCGCTTCTGAAGTGCGAATGCAAGCTTGCTGCTGTCACCCCCTCCCATCAATTCCCGACTGGAAAATTGATGTCACTCGAAAAACGGCAATCCCTGCTCAATTGGGCACGGAATCGAAACGGCTATATTATCGAGGACGACTATGACGGTGAATTCCAATATGATAACAAACCGCTTCCTTCGCTTCAGGGCCTTTCAGAGAATACGAATGTCATCTACCTTGGGGGTTTTTCACAGATACTTGCTCCGGCTATAGGCATCCACTATATGGTGCTGCCATACGATTTGCTGGAGGACTATCACCGCATAAGAATAGAGCTCATGCTCGAGCATCCTGCCTCGAGGCTGAGCCAGTTCACCCTTCAGTCATTCATGGAGCAGGGATATTTGGCAAAACATATCCGGAGGGCGAGGAAGCTTTATAAAGAAAAGCACGAAAGACTTGTTGCCGCGCTGGAAACGCATCTAGGCGGAAAAATGTCCATTACCGGCAGAGGCGCTGGTTTCCATATCACCATTTCTGTGAATGATACACGCACATCAGGCGAACTGTGTCTATTGGCAAAAAATAAGGGCGTCCGTATCATCGATGCCAATGCTTTTTATGTCAAAGCTTCCGAACCGCTTCCCCCTTCCATCATGATCGGTTTTGCCGGCATCCTTCTTGATCAGATCGAACCAGGCATCAAAAAGCTGGCGGAAGCTTGGTCCTGATGCATTCTGTCCTATAAAAAAAGAGTAAACTGTCTATTTTATCGACGGAAGTCCGCAGGTATGATGGAAGAAAAAACATAAGGGGCATGAACATGAAAAAGTACGAACGATTCTTGGAAGGCGACAAGGTGTACCTTAGACCTTACCACCCTGAAGATTTGGACTTCTTCTATAATGGGCTGTACATTTTTGATACGAGGACGCTCACCGGGCTGAAGAAGGTTTATACGAAAGAGTTCATGGGGGAGTATTTTGCCAAAATCAGCAGTGATGACAGCAGAATTTTCCTTGTTATAGCTGACAAAGAAAATGATGAGCTGATAGGGGATGTGGAGATAAACGATATCGACTGGATGAACCGTTCAGCCAATATCCGCATCCAGATTTCAAATGGGAATTACCTTTCAAAAGGCTTTGGAACAGAGGCTATGAAGCTGCTGCTGGATTATGGTTTCGGTGTCTACAATCTTCACCGCTTCGATCTTGAAGTGTATTCATATAATCTGCGCGCCATTAAGGCATACGAAAAGCTGGGCTTTAAGCAGGAAGGAATAAAGCGGAAAAGCCACTATTATCACCATGAATTTCATGACACCATCATGATGGGGCTGCTGAAAGAAGAATTCCAGCCTTTAATGCACTGAAAACTAAATAAAGGGGCCTGCCCACTGCACTTTAAAGCAGTAGTGAAGTTGGGGACAGGCACCTTTTTAAGAGGTATTTTTTATCTAATCTAGAATACCTATAAAAAGGAGCAATTACTGATGGGGGTTATGATGAATAAAGAAAATATTATAAAAGTGAAAAAGAGTTTAATTGATTGGTCAGCTTCCTTGAAGAACATCTCAACTGAATTATGGTTTGAACCTTTCAAAAAAGGATCATGGGGAACAGCAGATGTGATTTCGCATTTTATTTCATGGGACAAATTTATGATAGAAAATAGAATTAACTGCCTTCTGAGAAAAGAGGATTTCCCACAAATAACTGTTGATGCCGAAGCTATTAATAAAGAAGCCTCTATTTATGCAAGATCAGGTATATCCAAAGAGGACCTTATTAGCGAATTTATTAATATAAGAACTGAATTACTATCATTAATTGATAAAATCCCAGATGATCAATTTAGTAAACCTTGTCCAGGAAAGGAGCATATTACGTTGGGTGAATATTTTACCGGTATGGCAGAACATGATATAAAACATGTCGATCAAATTAATAAGCACTTAAATTAATGTCATTGTTTTTTCAATGACTTTTTATTTTGTTTTAATGACGATGACTCTGCATTATAGGTATTTACAAAAAATATTATTTATTGGACAATTTTACCACAGTAATATGTAATTAAACTTTAGGAGGAGGATTACTTGAAATTAGCTGCTGGCGTTATGCTTATTATTATGAGTATCGTTCATGTCATTTATGGGGAAAAATGCAGGTAAATCTATTAAAGAATCTGGGAGCAAGTAATATTCTAATAGGATCTTTCAGAGCAATGTCTTTGCAGGGAGGTCTTCTTGTTTTTATAGTTGGTGCAGCAGAGATTCTGGTTTATGCCGGATTAATTGAATTAACCGGATTTGCGGCATACATCCCAATGGGCATATTGTGTATAAATGTAATATCGGTTTTTATTGTTGCTTTTCTTAAACATCCCGAACTAATTAAAGCCACAATACCTCAATTCATATTTTTTTCGGCCATTATAATTATTCAATTTTTAAGTATCAATTAATATCCAAAAAAGGGCCTGACCGTCTGCCCTTTAAAGCGGTAGTATCGTTAGGGTCAGGCACCTATATTATGTTGTGCAGATTCATGTATCCTTTACGCAGCATGCAAAGTGCATGCTGCTTCAGCCATATTTCTTCTGATGCTCTTTTTTCCGCTTAAGATAATCCTTATCCTCCCGCGCGAGCTTCCATTTTCCCATAAAGATGGACGCTGATTCTGCCTTCTCCGGATCATTCTGCCTTTCGTTGATCTTGCCATTCTCATCATATTTTTTCCCGCCTTTGTAATTCGTATAGCGGCGGGCTCTTGTATATCCCATCTGCAGAAATTTCCTTGCCATGTCCATCCCGACAAAATCTTCTTTCTCCTTATAATCGAGAAACATTTGATAGATCTTATCCGATGACTCCTCAGCAATTTCCGGAGTCTTAAATCGCCAATGCTTTAGAATCTCGCTCTTATAAGGCTCTACCAGCAGCACACCCTGTTCTCCCCTGCCAACCCTATACAGCTCAGGATTCTTGCGAAAATCTATTGTGTCAAAATCCAAATCGTAATCGAAGGCCATATCTGTCATCCTTTTTATTTTGGGTTTACCCATGACAGTCTTTTTGTATGCAAAGTAAAGTTATTTAGTGCTTTCGGGAAGCTAAGGGGTGGTGCTCGTGTTCATTGTACACATAAAAATGGGCTTCATTGGCGAAAAGTTCTATTGACATGTAAGCTATTTAGTCATACTATATACTAGTAATAAGTAACACAGAATACCTGTAACACTAAAAATAAATGGAGATGAAAAATTTGGAAAACATCACAGAAATGCTGAAAGGGGTGCTTGAGGGTTGTGTGCTTGAGATCATCAGCCGCGGAGAAACTTATGGCTATGAAATCACCCAACAGCTGCGAGAACTTGGCTTCACTGATGTGGTTGAAGGAACAGTTTATACAATTACCATGCGACTTGAGAAAAACAATCTGGTGAACATCGAGAAAAAACCATCCACTATGGGACCGCCGAGAAAATTTTACACACTTAACGCAGCAGGTCAAGAGCATCTTGAAATCTTTTGGAAAAAATGGGATTTCGTTTCGAGCAAAATTGACGAACTCAAAACGAAAATAAAATCAAAAGGAGAAGTAATATGATGAGTATTTTTGAAAAAATCTTTGGCGATTTTAGCGAAAAGAAAGCATGGCGTGAAATGGAAAACCGTGCAAAATCCTTACCTGAAGACTACTGGAAAGCCTACAAAGCGATGCAAAAATATCTCTGGAATACTGGCGGCGTGATGGATTGGCAAGAAACAAAATTCGTCTTTAATCACATCATCGACCTCCTTGAAGAAGCGGCAGCCGATGGCAAGCGCGTTAAAGAAGTTACTGGCAATGACGTAGCAGCCTTCTGTGATGATCTTGCCATTGATGCAAAATCATGGGTTGATAAGCAGCGGCAAAGGCTCAACGATGCGATTAAATAATAGAACTTCACTTTAGTATCTTAAAGGAGACTACAATGAACTTTTTAGAAAAAATAACCGGCAGCGATATGACTAAAGCAATGAAAGATTTTGAAGCGCGGGCAAAAGTCTTGCCGGCTGAATATCAAACTGCCTGGCAAGAAATTAAAAATAATCTCTGGATTCATGGAGATTTCACCGGCCGTAATCTGATGCCCATCCTTGACAGTACTCTTGAACTGCTTGAAGTTACATCAGCAGACGGCCAGAGCATCGAAGAAGTACTGGGAGATGATATCAGCGGCTTCTGTGCAGCGCTTGTTGGTGACGAAGGCGCAAAATCCTATAGAGATAAATGGCGTGACCAGCTCAACAAGAACGTCGCAAGAAAATTAGGAGGACTGAAATGAGCATCAAAAAAATCATCGAAGGCAAAAAAGAATGGAGAGCCCATGTTTCACGTGTCAAAGCGCTTCCACAAGATTACCAAATTGTCTATAAAGAGATCCAAAAATATCTCTTCAAAGTCGGTCCTGTTGAGCTAAACAATGGTATCGGACTGCTTTCTGATATTCTCAGCTTCTTTGAAGAAGGGGCAGCAGCCGGGAAAGGTGTGCTTGAAGTGACAGGAACAGACGTTGCTGCTTTCTGTGATGCACTTATTGAAGATTCAAAAACTTATGCTGATCTCTATCAAGAATCGGTCAATCAAAAAGTCGATAAGGCTATGAAAAAATAGAAGGAATTATTATCTCGTACCTTCCTCCATTAAACTGCTCGAGGGCATGAATAAATTGAGTTGTTCGAAGCCGGTGCGGCAGAAGACAGACGGACTCTTTGTCAGCGAACTAGCAGCAAGTGCTAAAATTCATGTCGACAAGTATCGTGAAGTTTTGAATCAGGTCGATTTGGAAACAAGTAAATTCAATAGTCCGACTGGATAGCTGGTTACAAATCTGGATTGCCACCTTCACTATTCAGTTATATTTTTACCCTGGTAGTAAGTAATACAGATTATCAGTCAGACTAAGTAGCCAGCATTTTAGGCAATCAAGCTCCATCATTTATAAGGAGGAAAAAAGTATGAGTAATGCAGCGATTTCTGTAAAAGGGTTGAAAAAATCCTTTAACGACAAGGAAGTCTTAAAGGGGATGAATTTTGAGGTGCGGCGTGGCGAAATTTTCGCATTGCTGGGCTCAAATGGAGCAGGCAAGACAACGACGGTCAACATCCTCTCGACGCTGATGAAGCCCGATGGCGGCGAAGCAGCTATTTGCGGCTTTGACTCCCAGCGTCAACCGGATCATGTTCGCCAGAGTATCAGCCTGACAGGACAATTTGCAGCTTTAGACGGCATGCTCACAGGAAGAGAAAATCTGATGATGATCGCCAAGCTTCGCGGAGTTTCCAATCCCGCTCAAGTCGCCGACAATCTGCTTGCAAAATTCAGCCTTACCGATGCGGCCAACCGCCGGGCGGACCAATATTCCGGCGGGATGAAGCGCCGGATTGACATTGCCATGAGTCTCATCGGGACGCCAGCCGTCATTTTTCTCGACGAACCGACGACAGGGCTTGACCCCGAAGCGCGGATTGAAGTCTGGAATACCGTCAAGGAGCTTGCTGGCAGCGGCACGACCATCCTGCTGACGACCCAGTACCTGGAGGAAGCCGAACAACTGGCGGACCGTATCGCCATCCTGCATGGCGGAAAAATCATCAAGACTGGTACCCTTTCCGAACTTAAAGAGATGTTCCCGCCAGCGAAAGTGGAGTATATCGAGAAGCAGCCGACCTTGGAGGAAATTTTCCTCGCGATCATCGGCAAAAAGGAGGAGAAATAAATGAAAAGCAAAACAGGGGTATTACTTGGACGCTTACTGCGCAACATCATGCGCAGCCCGGATACGATTATCACGGTGGCGATTACGCCGATTATGATGATGCTGCTGTTTGTTTATGTATTTGGCGGCTCCATAGAAACGGGCACGGACAACTACGTCAACTATTTATTGCCGGGAATCTTGCTGATGGCTATTGCATCCGGCGTCGCTTACACTACATTGCGGCTGTTTAACGATGTAAAGAGCGGGCTGATGGCTCGTTTCATTACCATGCCGATCAAGCGCTCGTCGGTATTGTGGGCTCACGTGTTGACTTCGCTTGTTTCCAATGCGCTTACTGTCGTGGTGGTTATCCTTGTTGCCCTCCTGATGGGCTTCCGTTCTGGCGCTGATATCCTGGATTGGCTTGCCGTAGCCGGGATACTCGGGCTGTTTACGCTGGCACTGACATGGATTGCGGTCATTCCTGGATTGACTGCGAAATCTATGGAAGGGGCGACAGCCTACTCGTATCCGCTGATTTTCCTGCCGTTTATCAGTTCGGCCTTTGTCCCTACCGAAACCATGCCCAAAATGGTACGTGCGTTTGCCGAGAACCAGCCCGTGACTTCAATCGTGAATGCGATTCGCACCCTCTTGTATGAAGGGTCTGTTGGCAACGATATCTGGATCGCGCTTTCCTGGTGCATGGGCATCATGGTCATCGCTTTCTTCTTCGCCACTAAAGCATTTAAACGCCAGTTAGGGTAAGTACACCATTATGGGATTAGCCATATCGTCTTGGTGAGTAAAATGATCAGTAAGAGAAAAAAAGGATCTCTACAACTTCACCTGATTGAGGGGTGCCATTTTCTATTGCATAGTATCTTTGTAATGTTCATTAAATTGATATACTATTTAAAAAAGAATAATACGAGGAGTTGAATAATGAATGATTGATGCTAAGACCATATTATTAGATCAACTTCTAGCTAATGCTAATGATCGTAGTTGGTATATATCATTCTATGAATCAGTTGATGGACTATCTGAAGCAGAAGCATTTTGGAAACCTGATGATTCAAGTCATAGTATTGCAGAAATTGTCCAACATCTAATTTTTTGGAATGAAACTTGGCAATTCCGGTACAAGGAAAATCAAGTTAATGCCGTTTCACGAACGACTAATAACGCTGATACTTTTCTTGTTAGAGATGAGGATACTTTCTTTCAATTAAAAGAAAAGTTGTTAAAAATACTACTTCAATGGCAAGAACTTATCGAGGAAGAGCAACTTTTAGCTGTTGTAAATGGATATCCTGTGAAGGCTAAATGGTGGGCAATAATATCTAATGCCGCAACTCATAATGCATACCATATTGGACAACTAGCATATATTCGTAAAATGAAAAAATAGAAATTTTTCTGTTAAGCCGTTGGAAGCACACAGGGGCATTTTTATTACGCATTTTATGTCTACTATGCAACAAATATCTCGTTATGTAAGAGGTAAAGAAAGGCGAAAAATTCATTTCATATCTCTCGACTGTAGCTTCACTACGATTTTTGGGGAGCTATCTCCCCCATAGCTAAACTCTATTACAATTTGGTATATTTCCCTCTCTCCATGAACCAGTTATTACTCCTTCTAACAGCCCACCAGATAGATTTTTGTATTGCCGTCTTAGAAATAAGGGCCAGACCCTCGGCCCTTTAAAGCGGTAGTATAGTTGGGGACAGGCACCTGTAATTACACGTAGAGGTAATGGCAGAAGCATATGAAAGAAATTATGAGACTTTAATAGACTCTTTTGCTTCCTGGCGAACCGTCTTGCAATAGTTCTAGCTGTCCCGATTCCTTTACGGTAATCCGTACCTTATCTAAAAGTGAAGAAATTAAAAAGGGGTTATACTCCCCTTCACTGACTATCGACCATTTGTGCTATCTTTATAGTCTGCAGCTCTTTTTGAACAATGCTTATTGAGGTAATACTACTTTTGGATCGTTGAGCTAATTCATTAGGCAGCTTTTGAATCTTCTCTATAGAAGCAGCTAAATCTTTTTCTAAACTTTTTTTTATATCTGCACCAATTTCAGAACCGCCTTCATCTTCTTTCCAAAACTGAATTGCATTTAGCGTATTTTCCCCCATTTCCTGTATTGAAATAAATAGGGATCTAGTTTTATTTACTGTAATTAAAACACTAGAAGATAGTTCAAGAACTTTATGAGCTTCTATTGTAGTATTTCTTAAATCTTCAATTTGATATATCAAGTTTGAATTTAACTCTTGTTCAATTTGCAATAATTGTTCAATGTCTTTTTCCTTTTGATATTCTTCGTATAATAAACTTAACTTTTGATGAGAATCACTCATCTCTTGCTGAATATCTGTTAAGTTCTCCAAACGAAATAATATGCCATCAATTTCACCAAGTTGAATCTGTGCAAAAGCTAAATTAGTACTTATGTTACTTACAATTGGAAGATCAACAAAAGTGTTGACCCCTTTAACGACGGTAATGGCTGTTCCAAATTTGCCTATTGCATCCCTTATAGGAGCTAAATTTTTATTTAGCCACTCAACATTTTTAACTAATAAATTTATATCCTGATTGTATTTATCTAGATCGCTAATTATTTTAGGTAATTCTGTTTCTATTACTTTTAACGAATTATTTTTAGCTTCATTTACTTGGTTCTTCATAGTATTTAGTTCTGTTGGGTCACCTTCACCCACACTATTGCTGACAGCCATTTTACTAGCTGTATATCCGATTGAACCTGAAATTACTATTGACGAAATAATTGTAATAGGAAACAAATATCTTTGGTATACCTGTTTCTGGTTAGATACAGCCCTCGTCCTCTCCTCTTCCATTTGCAGATTCCCCTCCTAAATTACGGTACTTCCTTCATTTGGATTCCGTTATATTTTATTTAATACTTTGTAAAATATTTTATTTATTTTTTTATTCACTATTTCTACTTTCTGGTTTACCGTTACTTATGGTACGGTTTCCCCTCCAATTAATCTGAAAAGCCCTATTAACCTACTCCAATAATATCAGCTTCATCAACTATGCGGAAACGTCATCTTCGAAAACGACAGCTTCTCGTCCGCCCGCTGCAAAACCTCCTGGCTCAATCCCATTAACAAGAGCCTGACCTAATTCAATGAGTTCTTTTAATTTTGAATTCGGTATAGGAAGTGAGACCATAGGTAAAGAAGGCTGTCCGGCTTTTAGCGTCTCCAATTACGACATCCCGCTCCGAAGCAAGGAGAATTCGGCATGTCATCATAGACTCTATATTCCCTAACAAAACAAAAGGTGAGCCAACATCTACTGTAGCCCACCTGTGAATTCCTTTATAAAATTAGATAGATTTAATTCCTTAAAACCTATACCTATTATTTCATTAATTTTTGGTAGCTGGTTAAAAGTGCTTTCATTACTATACTGAAAAGGGGTTCAGTCCCAGTTGACATCAAGTGCAATTGATTCATAAGTATCCCTTGGATCACCTCATTGTTTTTTCACAAAAAGGGGGCCAGACCCTCAGCCCTTTAATGCGGTAGTATAGTTGGGGTCAGGCCCTGTTAACTCCTTAATTAATTACTGATATGATAGTCGAATGCGCATAAAGGAAAGCAGAAGCGCTATTACATAAAATGTACATAAAAAAGGTCGTATACTTATAGTATTGTTCTTGTTAACAGTTATCACTGCAAAGTCTTAAGACAGATTATCCTTTTCAAAAGGATGATCAACAGGCAAGCACAATTCAACTGTAGTACCTTTGTTTAACTGACTAGAAATTCTCATAGTACCCCCATGATTTTCAATTATTCTAAAACAAATCATTAAACCTAATCCGGTACCATCTTCCTTAGTTGTATAAAAAGGTTCTCCTAGTTTAGTAATTTGTGCATTTTCTATTCCGACACCTTGATCAATTATAAGAATACTTACCATCTTTTCATTGATTCCCTTAACCTTTACAGTAATTTCTCCGCCATTTGGCATAGCTTCAATTGCATTTTTAAGAAGATTGATAGCAACTTGCTTTAACTGATTTTGTTCACATTTTATAAATGGAAGATTTAATTCAAACTCTGAAATAATTTGTATTTTTTTTATTATGGCCTGGGGTTCCAGCAATGAAATGATACTTTTTAGTATCTGATTAATATCTTGATATTCGTACTTTATCACTTGTGGCTTTGAAAGAATTAGAAATTCACTAACTATTAGGTTAATACGATCTAATTCAGATAACATAATATCCACATAGGTTTTGGAAATATCAGGTTTTAGTAATTGAACAAAACCTTTTAGAGTGGTTAATGGATTTCGAATCTCATGAGCAACTCCTGCAGCTAATTGACCTACAGCTGATAGCTTATCGGACCTTCTTATCATTTCCTCTGCTAATTTAGATTCTGTGATATCTTTAGCAATTTCATATATACCAATAAATTCATTATCAGTGATTATAGGTATCATTTTTAGACTAATTGCCCTTTTTTTACCATCCTTATGAATCATTGATAAAGTAAATTCCTGACGCTGTCCGTCACTAACATACTTATAATGCTCCATGTGCTTTTCTAGGTCTTCAGGAACAATGATTTCATCCCACTCTTTTTTTTGGAGCTCTTCAATAGTATAACCTAGTAGTTTTCCTGCAGCATTGTTTGCCTCTATTAATTTCCCATTTAAATTGAATGTAAAGATGGCATCGGTATTGTTTACAAATAATGACTTAAATCGTTGTTCAGTTTCTTCTAGACGTTTTACTAATAGTTTACGATTCTTTTCTTGGCTATGATTAAGTAATTCCTCTACTTTTTTTCTTTGATTAATATCAATATCAATTCCATTTAACTTTATAAGATTTCTGCTCGAGTCAAAAATAGGTTTAACGCGTTTTTGAATCCACTTTAACTCACCATTTGGCAGTAGAATTCGGTACTCGCCTATTGCATCTTTTCCTTTTTTCAACTCATGCTCAAATTTACTTACAATATCAATATCTTCTTTGTAGACGACCTCTTTCCATAACTGTAAATTATTTTTAAATTCATCAGACGAATACCCATATAAATCACTAACTTTGGATGAAATCATTAATTTTTTGGAACGGAGATCAAATGAATAGATTACAGCATCTACACTGTTGAAAAGTTCGTTTAATTCCTCATCTTTTTTCTTTATTTCTTTAGCGTAATATTTAGCTTTATCAAACTGTAATCCACTCCACCATACTGGGTAAATAAAAATGGCATTTAAGATCCATTCGGTTAACGGAATATACCCTAGAGATAAATATGTAAATATTTTAAATATAGCTCCGGAAAACAACAAAATGCCCAGTGCCCATATTCTTCCTGTATACTTCACATTCAATCCTCCATTAATTTTAAGAAAAATCTATATCAAATTAAATGTTAAAAACACCTTATCAAAATATTTAATTTTTCAACTTACATATTTTTTTCGCACAAATTTTTATAATTTTTCAATCATGAATATAGTACCATATTCCTACTTATATATCTTTTAGAAAAAAAACAAAAGTAGCCATTTAAATATTCTGATATGACAAAAAAGAGGAGTGCCTCCTCTTTTTGTATTTTCTTGACCACTTCGTATTCATTTTTCAGCTAATTAATATCACTCTTTAGTTTATGTTACTTTCTTATTAATGGTTAGGACATACTTGGATTTGATCAATAAGCCACTCGGATAGACTAGTGTTAACTTAAAGTGATAGTCTTTCTCCGCATTATTTTTAATGGATTTTACAGTTACTTATGATACGGTTCATCCAAATTCATTGGTAATATATATGAACATACTTAAAATTCCATTATTATGTATAATAATACTATGAAAAATAAGTTATCTGCTTTGGAGATAGTATTATGACAAAAAATGAATCTACCAATTTCGTATTGCATGCAAAAAGTGAACAGTTTTACTGGGAAGGAAATGGCCAACTGTCCATTAAAACATTCTTTAATGGTAAAGCCCATTATAAAACTAACAAAGGCTTTTTTGCTGTTGAAGAGAGTAGATACCTACTCCTCAATGAAGGTGCATACACAATTTCAATTGATGAACCTAAGGTTGTAGAATCCTTTTGTCTTTTCTTTAAAGATGGGTTACGACTTATGTTATCACTACCAGAAAAAGATGAATTCGCTCATTCAAGTTCAGTTATTTATTTTCAAGTACCTAATATTAAAGATACTTATGAGCGCTTAGTAGGTAAAGAAGTTATCTTTATTGATGAACCACATATTGTAGCGAAAATGGGACAAACAGAAACATGGATGGTATTTTTTAAAGATACAGAAGATAATACTCATGCAATTATGAGTGAAGTATAGGTATAAGAAAACCAAAAGGAGACCGTTAAAATAACCAACGGTCTCCTTCCATTTAAATTAGCCTTTTTAAGAAATCTTTATCCAGAGTTACTTCCACTCTCTGCTTTACCACTATTTGTGATACGGTTCCCCCCGATTAATCCGAAACGCCCTATATATTTGCTCCAAAAGTATCAGCTTCATCAACTGATGCGGAAACGTCATCTTCGAAAAAGACAGCTTATCATCCGCCCGCTGCAAAACCTCCTGGCTCAACCCCAGTGATCCGCCAATGACAAACGCAATCTTACTCTTCCCATATGTAGCCAGTTTATCAAGAGTATCAGCCAATTCTTCCGACGATTTCATCTTCCCTTCAATAGCCAAAGCAATGACATGGGCATCCGGATGAATTTTTGCCAGAATCCGCTCGCCTTCTTTTTGCTTGACCTGAATCATTTCCGTTTCGCTTAGTTCTTCAGGGGCTTTTTCATCGGGAACCTCGATGATGTCCATTTTGGCGTAGGCTGACAGTCTTTTTAGGTATTCGTCAATTCCTTGCTTCAAGTATTTTTCTTTTAGCTTTCCGACCGTAATAATAGAGATATTCACAGCATGTCCTCACTTTACAAACAAGATATCCACAGAAGTTATCCACATGTCCACATTTTTAATCCACATGTTGTATGGGATCATTCGTTCGCTACAACATATATTGCGGTATTTTGACAATATTCACAGGTTGTTGATAACTTTTTATCACCTTCAAGTTTTGTTAATTGCGGGAATGTTTCGTACTCATCAACCACTATATCTATTGCCAGATCAACGTGTTCGTCACAGCAGTAAATCATTTTCAGCATGCTCCTTTTTAGGCGGGAAGCCTGTTTTTTTATCCGATCTGTGGATAATTTTTATTTTCGGTTATGTATTTAAGTTATCCACATCTCATAGTAACAAAACAATAAAAAACAGGAAAGCGATTATCGCTTTCCCATTTCATTAAAATGTCTCCCCGCTCAGCTTCATCGTTACTTCCTGGGTTTTGCCGTCGCGGTAAATTTTGATTTTCATTTGGTCGCCCACTGATTTCTTCGTATAGAGATGCTGGCGCAGTTCGATGATGTCTTTGATTTCCTGTCCATCCATCTCGACGATGACATCCATTTCCTTCAGTCCTGCCTGTGCCGCTGGAGAGTTCGGTTCTACAGATGTGATGGCCACACCTGATTTCACATCCTTCGGCAGCTTCAGTGCTTCCTGCTGGTAATATCCAGGAATCTCATTAACAGATGCCAGCTGCACGCCCATATACGGACGTTTGACTTCTCCAAACTTTTCGAGGTCATCAATGACTGGTCTTGCATAATTAATCGGGATCGCCAATCCGATTCCTTCTACGGCGCTCTCTGCAATTTTCATGGAGTTGATGCCAATGAGCTGGCCGCTGATATTAACCAGCGCTCCTCCGCTGTTACCCGGGTTGATGGCGGCATCTGTCTGCAGAACCTCTGCCTGCCAGTCTACTGTGCCATTCTGGTCAATATCAACCGGTATGGCACGCTCCAGTCCTGAAATAATTCCCTGTGTGACAGAGCCGGAGAACTGGCCAAGAGGGTTTCCGATGGCAATGACAGGCTCGCCTGGCTTCAGTGCGTCGGAATCGCCGAATTCAGCTACTGTTTTAATTTCCTTTCCTTCTACCTCAAGCACTGCAAGATCTGTCCATATGTCGCTGCCAACAAGTCTTGCCGGGAGCTTGGTGCCATCCTGCAGACTTACTTCCAGTTCCTGAGCGCCTTCTACCACATGGTGGTTTGTCACGATGAAGGCTGTATTTCCTTCCTTCTTATAAATAACTCCGGAACCTGTTCCGGCGGGCTGGCCGGCACTGCCGTTCCCTTCATTCGACCAAAAACCTGCTGTCTGGATGTTCGTAATGCTTACGACCGCATCTCCGGCTTTATCAACCGCCTTGGTTACATCGGTTGTCACATCGACTGAGACATTCTGCGTCCTGGCATTATTGTCCCCGGCTGCTTCATCCTGCAGCTTTTCATCCGGTTCAACCGTATAAGGGAGCACGTCGTAGTCAGCCAGCTTTGGGACTGCAACCACGACCAGAATGGCCCCTAGTATGATGCCAACAAGGCTGGCCAGAAAGTATCCGCCCTTGTTGCCCTTTTGCCCTTTATAACGGTTCTGATGATCTTGATCATAATAGCCCAAACTGCACCCATCCTTTCTTTCTTTTGCAAAAAAAACGGCTGTTTTTAATATAAATGCTAAAACTTAGTCTTCCTTTATACCCATTATTATACTCTTCTGTTTTTAGAAATCTAATAAAAACGCACCCGCTGCAGCAATCTTACGACTTTGTTCATACTTTAGTAAAATTCCTTCAAAAAAGAAAAAGAGGAACACACGAAAAACAGCTGTCTCTCTGTGTATTCCTCTTATGATTTAAGTTTAAACGGCTGTTAAAATCGTCGGCACCTTCGGGTCGGTATCAAAAAGGTCGAATTGTTCGCCGACGATGATTCCTCGGCTTTCAAGTGTCTGGGCGACAGACATTCTCGCCAGATCTTTAATATTGTTATCCTGGCTTAAGTGGGCCAGATAAAAGCTCTTCGTCCGGTCGCCGGCCACTTCACTCATCGCCAGCGCCGCATCCTCATTGGATACATGGCCGACATCGCTTAAGATCCTTCTTTTAATATTCCACGGGTAGCGGCCCATGCGAAGCATCTGAACATCATGATTGCTTTCAAATACGTAAGCCTCTGCATTGGAAATCAGGCCTTTCATGCGGTCACTGACGTAGCCTGTATCGGTAATCAGGACAAGCTTTTTCCCGTTATGATGGAACACATAAAACATCGGGTCGGCTGCATCATGGGAAACCCCGAAGGATTGGATATCCAGGGATCCGAATGTTTTCACGGCTTCCATATCAAAATGAAACTTCTGGTCAACCGGGACTTGCCCAATCAGTCCGTCCATGGCCAGCCATGTTTTTTCATTGGCATAGATCGGGAGGTTATACTTGCGGGCAAGAATCCCGACACCCTTGATATGATCGCTATGCTCATGGGTCACCATTATGCCTGAAAGCTTGCCGATGTCCCGGCCGATATGCTGAAATAATCCTTCCATTTGCTTCCCGCTTAAACCGGCATCCACCAGAAAGGAATGTTCCTCCGTCTCGACAAAGATCGCATTCCCAGTACTGCCGCTCGCGAGAACGCTGAATTGTAAAGACATGTTCTCCTCACTCCACTATTTTTTTCTCTTCGTTGTTCAGCTGAATAATTTTCCCTTCAAAAGCATCCACAAATAAATTCTCCTCGCCATTAATGACAAATCGCCAGGCAGGCGTCAATAATTGTGAAGAGCTCAGATGGACGAAAGTGAAATAACCCAGCTCTACATTTGTAATTTTTGACTTAGGCAGAAGCGAGCCATTTTTGTAAAGGGTCTCAACAGCTTTTATCGGCTGAATGACTTTTTCGCTTTCTTCCTTCGACTCAATCTTTTCCAGGAGCGTCTGCTTATAAGAGACAATTTCATTTTCATCATTCAAATAAAATGTGAGCTCGCCATTTAAATTCATATAAAACATCTTGTCTTCGAATTCCTGATAATACGTGATTTTATTGCTGTCACGAGGCTTGTCCCAGAAGCGGTACTGATCTCCGTATAACACCCTGTTTTTGATAAAGGCGGATAGTTCGGACGGACTGAACTTGTCACTGATCTTTATCGGCTCATCCAGAACTGAATTCAAGGTGGTTCCTTCTGAAATCGTAATCTCCTGGCCTTCAAGCTTTGTATCTTTCAGACCCTCAAGTTCTTCAATATCAAATTCCACCGGCTTCGCCCTCAAGTAACGGTCTTTCGGGTTGCTTTTCGGAAGGGGTGACTCAAATGTGATCTCCGCACTCTTAAGCTGTTTTTCCAGGGATGCCTGGGCGATCGGTTCAAATTTACTGGCTTCCTTTAATTTGAAAAACTCGTACATCAAGTAAATATCCAGCACCAGGAAGGTTAAAATAAAGATTGTTTTGATCTTACTCCAATCCATTATTCATGCCCCCTGTCTCATCAAGCGAAATGCTTTTCCATGTTCCTTCATAACGGTAAAACCAGGAAGGCTCCAGACGGATGAAAGTGGTCTGCGCTTCCTTGACCAGCATCATCTGATACCCCAGTCTTACATCCTCCAGCAATTCCGGATCGAATCCCTCCAGGGCTAACAGGTACTCCATTACCCGATTCCCGGAACTTAGAGTGACGTCTGTTGGCGTTTCCGTACTCAGGCCAAGCTGGAAGTTGCTTCGAACATACTCATAAATTTCATTTTGCCCCCAAACTTGGCGGATCTCGGATAGTTTCGGATCATCGCTGAAAATAGGATAACCTGAAGATTCATACATCCGGAATACAACCCGATGGTTCACTTCGTCTATTTCGGCAAATTGGTAATTATCTGTCCATCCCGAATGGCCATTAATGAAATCAATGCTTCTTTTCAGGAGGTCGCCTGATGGAAAAGCCGGATTATCCCCGGCAGCCGGTTTGATATAACGAAGGGTATTTTTATCAGAATTCACCCTCAGCAGGCTTAAGGTATCATTATATTCATCCTCTGACTGCTGAAAGCTTTTCTGCACGACACTCGGATCACTGAACAGGGCATTTTTGTATTGCTCAGAGTCCAATTTTTTCTCCAAATACTGATATCTCGGCATTTTAGTATCCTGTGCAGGCAGGTAGATGGTTCTTTTATCAGATGGCTTGTAAGCGAGATAGGCTCTATATTCCGGATTATACTCCGACAGATTGAAGTATTGGCTCTTGAAATTCTGAATAAAGGAAACAGGCACATGGCTTCGATAGACCTGCCTGTTATCCAATGAGACAAAATCAACAATTCCTTCTTTTTTTCCCGTTTGCCTGGTATCAATGACAATGTGATCAAATTGAAAATCAGCGAGATTTTTATCGCCAATTTTGATGACGGATTTGTATAAGTCAATCGGAACAGAATCCGGAAACGCCAGTACCGCTTTTCCTTCATTATGAACAAACGAAGGAAGAATGCCTGCTTCCTCTGTAATATTTTCAAAGTCAGCAAAATTCCAATCGCTGATTTCTGTTATAACCTTATCAATCTCATCAGGGCTGACTGTCCCTAAGGTCTGTTTTTCCCCGAGGTGGAATAAAAGCGTGTCCGGTCTTACAATCTGATTGACTTCTTTTTTCTCCGCAATTGTTACTTCCTGAACGGTATTTGCTTCTTTTTCAATCCGTTCAAAGTTTGGCTGGTAAGTCCAGAGATTCCAGGTAAGGAGGACACTTGTCACGACTAGAATGGTCAATATGATGGATTTTATATTTTCATAACTCATTCCCAATCATCCTCTTCCGAGCGGACATACGGAAGGCTGAATGAAATCGTTGTCCCTTTCCCTTCTGTACTCGCTGCCCAAATTTTCCCGCCATGCGCCTCCACCATTTCTTTTGCAATGGCCAATCCGAGTCCTGTTCCGCCAAGTTTTCTTGTTCGGGCCTTATCCACCCGGTAAAAACGCTCAAAAATCTGTTCAATATTTTCTTTTGGAATCCCCACACCCTGGTCTGAAACGCTGACGATAATAAATTCATCTTTTTCCTCAATGCCAAACGTCACTTTTCCGCCTTCCGGAGAGTACTTCAGTGCATTTGAGATGATATTGTCCAGCACCTGGGTGAGTTTGTCCTCATCTATTTCCACAAAAGCTGAATGATCCGGAAGCTTTCTTTCAAACGTAACATTCTGCTGCTTCGTCATTTCAAAACGGTCTATAATTCTATTATAGAAGAAAATGAAATCAATCCAGTCCTTGCTTAAACGGTAATCCTTGCTGTCCATTTTAGAAAGCTGCAGCAGATCATTAACCAGGCGGATCATCCGCTCTGTTTCATTTTGGGTGACATCCAGGAAGTTCGGTGCAATCTCCTCATCTTTCCAGGCGCCATCCGCCAGAGCCTCGAGATAGCTTCTCATCGTCGTGAGCGGCGTTCTGAGTTCATGAGATACATTCGCCACAAATTCGCGGCGTTCCATATCAATTTTCTCCTGCTCGGTGATATCATGCAAAACGGTGATTAAGCCGTTCACAAACCCGGTTTCTTTTTGGATAACCGAGAAATTCGCACGGAGAATCAGCGTTTTCGTTTTGCTGCTGTAATCCAGGATGACTGAATCCTGCTCGTCTAACAGCTCTTCAAAGGTATAATCCTCTTCAAGGCCTAAAAGGGATACAATCGGTGAAGACAGGACCGTTTCACGTGAAACATTCAGCATTTTTGCTGCAGGCTCATTAATGAGAATGACACGCCCTTTGCGGTCAGTTGCAATGACTCCATCCGTCATATAGGAAAGAACAGAGGATAATTTCCGCCGTTCGCCTTCCGTTGTGGCGTGTGCTTCCTGAAGTTTCTTTGTTAAGCTGTTAAAAGTAATGGCCAGCTGGCCAATTTCGTCATAACCGTACACCTTTACCTTACGGGAGAAGTTCCCTTTTGCCATGGCCAGCGCCTGTTTCCGCATATCAGAAATCGGGCGTGTTACCGTCTGGGCAAGGAGTATTCCCAGGATCGCTGTGATGGCTAACGCAATGGCTATGCCGGAGGTAAAAATATTATTTATCTCCCTCATCTGTTCATAGATGTTTTCTATTTTAGCAACCAGATAGATGGCCCCATTGACTTCCCCATTATTATTTTTTATAGGGGTGACGAGAACCCAAATCCGCTGCCCCTGGTCAACAAAATCCTCCGTTACCGGCTGTTTCGTGGCGATGGCCATCTTGATCAGGTTATCTGTAGACCTTCCTCCGACAAGTCCCTGATTATCGGGATCGGAGGTGCCAAGGATCCTCAGTGATTCTCCTTCAATGACACGGACTTCTGATATGTCCGCAGAATTGTAATCACTTAACAGCCTTCTGATATCCTCTTCCAGGGACGGTGCCTCCTCATCAGGAAGCCTTACCTTGGTCATCTGTTCCTCCACATAATAGCTAAGAAGATTGACCCTCTCCTGAATGGCATCTTTGAAATTTTCCTGTAAGGTCGATTCCAGCTGCCTGACAAAGTAGACTCCGATAATCTGCATGGCTACCAGAATGAGAAGAACATAAATGATCACAAACTTCAAATGAATGGACCGAAAAAAACCCACCTTTTCCATGTACCCTTTTACTCCTGCTCAGGATTCCGCAAGTAATAACCGACTCCTCTTCTTGTCACAATCCATGTCGGGTGGCTTGGATTATCCTCGATTTTCTCCCGCAGTCTCCTGACGGTTACATCAACTGTACGGACATCACCATAATAATCATAGCCCCATACGGTTTGAAGGAGATGCTCCCTCGTCATGACTTGTCCAATATGTTTGGCCAAATAGTGAAGAAGCTCAAACTCGCGGTGTGTTAATTCAATCGTCTCGCCGCGCTTGGAAACCACGTAGGCATCCGGATGGATAATCAGTGAACCCACTTCGATTTCGTTGGATTCATCTTCTTCCTCTGCCTTGGAAACCTGCTGATGGCGCCTCATATTAGCCTTCACGCGGGCAATCAATTCCCTTGTGCTGAACGGCTTTGTAACATAATCATCTGCACCGAGTTCAAGACCCAGAACTTTATCGATTTCAGAATCCTTTGCTGTCAGCATAATGATCGGCATATCGTACTTCTTGCGCACTTCGCGGCAAACCTCAATGCCATCCCTCTGTGGAAGCATGATATCAAGCAAAATCAAATCCGGCTTGATTTCTTCTACCTTTTCCAGGGCGTCATTGCCGTCATAGGCACACACCACTTCATAGCCTTCTTT
Organism: Cytobacillus firmus DS1; assembly: GCF_000565285.1. Lineage (GTDB taxonomy): Bacteria > Bacillota > Bacilli > Bacillales > Cytobacillaceae > Cytobacillus > Cytobacillus firmus_A. The sequence goes on from NZ_APVL01000003.1 coordinate 304,393, forward strand.
TTTTAAATTGAACTGCAGAATATCTGCAATTGGTTTCTCATCGTCTACAACCAGAATTTTTTTATCCATACCTATCTCCTTTTTCTTGCTCATTTATTTATTTTTTGGAGCAGTAGAAGTCAGTTTCATGCATATGTTATCTACTTTACTTTACCATGTTAACAGTGAGAATTCACCTATTACGAAAAGCGGGAGCGCCCTGCCTGGCTCCGACGCACCTCAAGAAGCTGAATGTTTTATTGCTTATTCTTAGTCTTAACCACAAAAGTCTCTAGCATGAAAACTAGAGACTTTTTTGCGTGTATTATTTATTTATCGCAGTCTAACGGGCAGTAAGTCCCCATCTTCAGGTCTCTGAAGTATCAAAGGAGGGCTAGCTGGGGGCAAACTGCCCGTAAAGGCCCGATTGGTTCAACTAACAATCAGTGGGGGAAAGTACTCCCCCCACTGATTGAAGTTTCACTTTATATATTTCAGCGGATCCTGCATTTTACCGTTTTTGTATACTTCAAAGTGCAGGTGGACACCGGTTGAATCACCAGTAGATCCCATTACGCCGATTTTTGAGCCTTTTGAGACGGTTTGGCCAACGCTGACACTGATGGAATCCAGATGGGCATAAATCGTGCGGAAGCCATTGTTATGGTCGATGACGATTTTATTTCCATAGCCGCCATCCATGCCTGCAGATACAACCGTTCCATTGTCAGCCGCTTTGATCGTGCGGTCGCTCGGTCTTGCAATGTCAATTCCTTTATGCATCTTTCCCCAGCGGTATCCCATTTTACTGGAGATATAGCCGCCGACTGCCGGATAGGCAAAACTGCCTTCACCGCGGGATGGAATCACCTTTGTTCCCTTGATGACAATTTGCTTCACCGGCTCTTCAAGGATCTTTTCTTCTTTTACTTCTTTTTTGACCGTTTGGCCGTTTTCTTCCGTTATCAGGTAAGTAGCAGCGCGAACGCCTTCCTTGCCTTCCTGCTTCACTTTCGTTTCGCCTTTAGGCATGCTGCTGTCTTCAATTACTTCTTTTTCAAAATCGATTTTTTCTTTTTTGAAAACTTCCTTATCTGCTAACACTTTTACATACGGCTTGTAGACGGTCACATTTAATTCCTGTCCTGCCTTAATGACAGAGTCCTTCTTAAGTCCACTGTTCAGTCCGATCAGCTGCTTCATATCGAGGTCATGGGCACTGGCAATATTGCTTAATGCATCGCCCTCTTTAACCACATACTTCTTTTCTTCAAGGGTTCCTTTTTGCAGAAGCTTCACAGCCTCTTGTGCACTGATGATCTGTTCCGGCTTTACAGTTGCTTCTGAGATGGATACATCTTCAGTAAAGCGGACATCTAAAAGACGTGTTTCATCTTCCTTCAGCTGTGGTAAAGGAGTCGAAGAAGATGCTTTTCTATCTTCGAGTGCCTTTAAGTCTTTTTCGGATACATAAGACGTCTTGATTTTCTGGAGGGCTGCTTTTGCCTGCTCCTCATTTTCCATATAAGCGATTTCCTTGCCGCCAATCACTAAAGCAGCTGCTTCAGCATGAACTTCCATCTTGTTTTTCAGGCCATTGACAGCTTCTGATTCATTCACTTGTGAGCTAAATTCAAAAACCTGCTCGGGAATGAAGGAAAGCTCTGATGCCAGCGCCAGCTTTAATCCCTTATGGGAATCTTCAGCCTCACTGATCTTTTTATCGGCCAAATCTTCGATGACTTTTTTGTCCGACACTGTTCCAATATATTCGTCACCCATATAGACATAATAAACTGTCACAAGCTTATCATCATTGGCAGAAGCGGAAATGCCGCCTGCGAATGTTAAAGCCGCCGCTGCAAAGCCGGCCGCAATCGTTCTATTTATAGTTTTCTTAAAGCTTTTCGCTGTAAATTCTGATGATGAGGTACCTTTTTTCTTCCATTTGAACATGGTTACATCCCCCTAGACTACGGTAACAAAGAACACTTTCATATAGTGCTATGTAACTACGAATTTGTGAGTCTGATTTTTTCACAATATTTACTTTACCATACAGCAAAGCAAATGGATTACGAGACTCAGGAATGTAACAAAAATGTATAATAGCTGACATTTTATGACTTTTAATGGCAAAGCTAAGGGATGTTTATGTCGAATGAAGGATAGGAAATAATCCCTATTGGCAAGGGGTTTATTAGTGCTGCGAAAAAGGAGGGTGAGCACGGATTTTCATTACACAGACTTTTTGCAGAAAAGCGCTTATATTACAGAAATATAACAAAAAGGAGCATGCTTGGTTACATACTCCTTCTTGGGATGGCTCAGGACGGAATCGAACCGCCGACACAAGGATTTTCAGTCCTTTGCTCTACCGACTGAGCTACTGAGCCTTATTAAGTTATCTGGGCTTCGTGCAAATTATGTAAATGGCGGTCCGGACGGGACTCGAACCCGCGACCTCCTGCGTGACAGGCAGGCATTCTAACCAACTGAACTACCGGACCAAATAATAACCGCCAGCAAGTAAGCCGGGCTTGCCAGCCTTTTGCTGACGGTTATTTGCCATGACCCCTACGGGATTCGAACCCGTGTTACCGCCGTGAAAGGGCGGTGTCTTAACCGCTTGACCAAGGGGCCATAAAAAAGTATAAATGGTGAGCCATGAAGGACTCGAACCTTCGACCCTCTGATTAAAAGTCAGATGCTCTACCGACTGAGCTAATGGCTCATACTAAAATTCTGTTTCCTAAAGCCTGACACTGCTAAGTCAGATGTTCCAAAGCCCTGCGTGCTTTGTCACAGATTGCGATTCGGATGAAGCAATTCACTGATGCTGCAATCTGCTCTACCGACTGAGCTAATGGCTCATACTAAAATTCTGTTTCCTAAAGCCTGTTTCCAAGGTTGCTACCTTGGCGACGCTTTTTATAATATCATAGAGTTTTATAAAAGCGCAATAGCTTTTTTATAAAAAATTCTTTTTGATTGGAAGACTGCAGCAGGAGGTGTTCGAATGCTAGATTGCAGCAACTTGGCTGGGATGCACTTTTCCCTAAAAAGAGTATTCTTTTCCCCGGTTTGAGGGTTCTTTTCCCTAATTTATGCGTTCTTTTCCCGGATTATGGATTACTTTCCCTAATTCCTGTTGTTTATTCCCCTTTTTAAATTTTTTCTCTATTAAAAACCAGCTGTGCCGGGTTCGGACTCAGCACCGGTCATTTTCTCTTTCTCTGTCTGAACCTGACCCATCTTCAGATTCAAAAACGACAATTCTCCCTCACACTGTCCGAACCCGACCCCAGAATCCACAGCCTCGCCAACTGCACTGCCTCCCCCCTCAAAAAAAGAAAAGCCCCAATCCTATCAGGGCTTTTCCAATCAAGTATTAGTTTTGTCTCCATGGGCTTAAAACTACGTTTGTTTGTGTGCGGTCCGGGCCGACTGAGAAGATGGATAATGGAATTCCAGTCAGCTGTGATACGCGCTCCAGGTAGTGGCGGGCATTGGCAGGGAGCTCATCGAGTGATTTGCAGCCTGTGATGTCTTCTGTCCAGCCTGGAAGCTCTTCGTATACCGGCTCACATTCAGCCAGTACCTTTAAGCTTGCAGGGAATTCTTCGATTACTTCTCCATTATAACGGTAAGCTGTACAGATTTTTAATGTCTCGATTCCAGTCAATACATCGATGGAGTTAAGAGAAAGGTCTGTAATACCGCTGACACGGCGGGCATGGCGGACAACCACGCTGTCGAACCAGCCGACACGGCGGGCACGGCCAGTCGTTGTACCGTATTCACGGCCGACTTCACGGATTTGATTTCCGATTTCATTATCAAGCTCAGTCGGGAATGGGCCGTCTCCTACACGAGTCGTATAGGCCTTTGATACACCGACAACATGCTTGATTTTTGTAGGGCCAACACCAGAACCGATTGTTACACCGCCGGCTACCGGGTTAGAGGACGTAACGAATGGGTAAGTACCCTGATCGATATCCAGCATAACTCCCTGCGCACCTTCGAAAAGCACGCGGCGGCCGTCATCTAATGCGTCGTTAAGCACGACAGACGTGTCGCAGACATAATGCTTGATCTGCTGGCCGTATTCGTAGTATTCATCCAGGATGTCTTCGATTTTGAATCCTTCTGTTTCATAGAATCGCTCAAGCAGGCGGTTCTTTTCTTCCAGGTTGCGCGCAAGCTTTTCTTCAAACACTTCACGGTCAAGAAGGTCCGCGATGCGGATTCCGTTGCGGGCTGCTTTATCCATGTAAGCAGGGCCGATGCCTTTTTTCGTTGTACCGATCTTGTTCGCACCTTTGCGCTCTTCTTCCACTTCATCCAGCTTCAGGTGGTAAGGAAGGATGACATGTGCGCGGTTTGAAATGCGCAGGTTGTCTGTTGTAACTCCCTTGTCATGAAGGTATGCCAATTCTTTTACAAGCGCTTTAGGATCGACAACCATTCCGTTTCCGATTGTGCAAATTTTATCGCTATAGAATATTCCAGATGGAATTAAATGAAGCTTATAGGTTTCGCCGTTAAATTTGATTGTATGTCCTGCATTGTTTCCGCCTTGATAACGTGCGATCACTTCTGCATTTTCAGAAAGGAAGTCTGTAATCTTTCCTTTCCCTTCATCTCCCCACTGTGTTCCAACAACTACTACTGATGACATTAAAAAAGCACCTCCGGGAATCCCATGGTTTTAAAATTTATTTTCATTTTTAATTAAGTAACTTATTTCAACCATCTTAGTTTAACAAGGTGATGTGTGATAGTCAATAAAACACGAACAATTTTAATAAAAATATGAAAATATGTTCGTGAAACAATGAAAATATAAATATAAAAAAGAGGACTTGCAAAATGCAGGCCCTCTTTATGCACCAGGCGGCGCGAATGAATCATCAAAGCGTTTCTCTAAGTTTACGAATTTATTATACTCTTTTACGAATGCAAGCTGAACGGTTCCAACCGGGCCGTTACGCTGCTTGGCGATGATGATTTCAATGATGTTTTTATCTTCGGATTCTTTGTCATAGTAGTCATCGCGGTATAGGAATGCCACGATATCGGCATCCTGTTCAATACTTCCCGATTCACGGATGTCCGACATCATCGGTCGCTTATCCTGACGCTGTTCCACACCACGGGAAAGCTGAGACAGGGCGATCACAGGGACCTGTAGTTCACGTGCCAGCTGTTTAAGGGAACGAGAGATTTCAGATACTTCCTGCTGGCGGTTTTCTCCTGAACGTCCGCTTCCGAGGATTAATTGCAGGTAGTCGATCAGAATCATGCCAAGCCCATGCTCCTGTTTCAGACGGCGGCATTTGGAACGGATATCCTGGATGCGGACACCCGGCGTGTCATCGATGAAAATACCTGCATTTGACAGGCTTCCCATCGCCATCGTCAGTTTTCCCCAGTCCTCATCTGTCAGAGAGCCGGTACGAAGCCTCTGGGCATCAATATTCCCTTCAGCACAGAGAATACGCATGACCAGCTGTTCGGCACCCATCTCCAGACTGAAGATCGCAACGTTTTCTCCCGTTTTCGTTGCCACATTTTGCGCGATATTCAGGGCAAAGGCTGTTTTACCTACGGAAGGTCGTGCACCGACAATGATGAGATCATTTCGCTGGAAGCCGGCTGTCATGCGGTCAAGCTCGGTAAATCCAGTCGCAATCCCTGTAATATCCCCTTTGCGGTTATGCATTTCCTCGATATTATCGTAGGTTCGCACCAATACATCCTTAATATTATGAAAGGCACCGGCATTTTTGCGCTGTGCCACCTCCATGATATTTTTCTCTGCTTCCCCCAGCAGAACTTCCACTTCATCCTCGCGCGTATAACCGTCCTGGGCAATGCCCGTCGCCGTCCGGATCAGCCTGCGAAGCAGTGACTTTTCTTCCACGATCTTTGCATAGTACTCGATATTCGCCGCTGTCGGAACAGATCCGGCCAGTTCACTTAAATAGCTGACCCCTCCGGTATCCTCCAGCAGTTTTGCTGCACTAAGCTCTTCTGTCACGGTCACTAAGTCGACCGCTTTCCCCTGGTCGCTCAGCTTCAGCATTACATTGAAAATCTTCTGGTGGGCCGCACGGTAGAAGTCTTCAGGTATCAAGATCTCAGATGCTTGTGTAAGAGAGGAGGGTTCAAGAAAGATTGCCCCAAGCACAGCCTGTTCCGCTTCGATATTCTGAGGCGGGAGCCGATCCGCGAATAAATCACTCATCTCATTAAACCTCCTTAAAATAAACATTGAGCAAATCTATATTTATATAAAAATCCTTTATAATCCCTTTAAAAAATGTGACCAGCAAATACTGATCACATTTTTAATCAACCCTTTTATTTTAACATGTTTATCGGCAAAAGCCACTTCCAATATTAGTTTATCCCACTAATTGAAGCTTAACTTTATGCTTCTTTTACATGTACGTTTAATGTTGCTGTTACTTCAGTATGAAGCTTGACTGGAACCTTTGTGTATCCAAGCGTGCGGATCGCGTCTTCCATTTCGATTTTGCGTTTGTCGATTTTGATGCTGTGCTTCTTTTGAAGCTCTTCAGCAATTTGCTTGCTTGTGATGGAGCCGAACAGACGGCCGCCCTCACCTGATTTCGCAGTAAATTCAACTGTCAGTTTTTCAAGTGTTTCTTTCAGTTTTTTTGCATCCGCAAGCTCTTCAGCAGCAAGCTTTTCTTCTTTCTTCTTTTGGGCATTCAGGCTGCTGATGCTCGATTGGTTTGCTTCGACAGCAAGCCCTTGCTTGATTAAAAAGTTATGTGCGTAGCCATCTGCTACATTTTTTACTTCGCCTTTTTTCCCTTTGCCTTTAACGTCTTTTAAAAAGATTACTTTCATTCCTTTTTTCTCCCTTCAAAGTATTCATCTATAGCCTCTTTTAATCGGACCTCAACATCATCAAGTGTTGCATCCTGAAGCTGTGTGGCAGCATTTGTTAAGTGCCCGCCGCCTTCAAGGTTCTCCATGATCACCTGGACATTGATATCCCCGAGGGAACGTGCGCTGACCCCTATCATGTTTTCAGAGCGGTTTGAGATGACAAATGAAGCAACCACGCCATCCATCGTCAGCAGAGTATCTGCCGTCTGGGCAATCAGCACCTGATCAAATATCTGATCCGGCTCACCCTTGGCAATCGCAATGCCTTCTTTGTAAAATTGAACGGTTTCAATCAGCTTCGCCCGCTTGATGTAGGTATCTACATCCTCTTTTAAGAACTTTTGGACGAGCACGGTATCAGCACCCTGTCCGCGCAGATAGGAAGCCGCATCAAACGTCCTCGACCCTGTCCGCAGTGAGAAGCTCTTCGTATCGACAATGATCCCGGCAAGCAGAGCCGTTGCTTCCAGCATTTCGATTCTGCCGTTTTTCGGCTGATACTCCAGAAGCTCTGTCACCAGTTCTGCAGTAGAGGAAGCGTATGGCTCCATATAAACCAGCAGCGGATTATGGATGAACTCTTCAGCGCGGCGGTGATGGTCGATGACGACAACATGTTCAATCGCATGAAGCAGCTTTTCCTCAATTACCATGGATGGCTTATGGGTATCAACAACCACGAGCAGGGTATCGTCCGTTGCGATTTCCATCGCCTGTTCCGGGGTGATGAATTTTGAAAAGAGCTCTTCATTCTTTTCAATTTCCTTCATCATCCTTCTGACGCCTGTATCCAGTTCATTGAAATTCACCACTACATAGCCTTCACGCTGGTTCAGACGCGCCACCTTCTGAATGCCGATGGCGGCTCCAATCGCATCCATATCCGGGCTTTTGTGACCCATGATAATGACTTTATCGCTTTCGGAAATCAATTCCTTCAGCGCATGGGAAATGACGCGTGCACGGACCCGGGTTCTTTTTTCAACAGGATTGGTCTTGCCCCCGAAGAATTTGACTTTCCCGTTTGTCTGCTTGATGGCCACCTGATCTCCTCCGCGGCCTAATGCCAGGTCTAAGCTGGACTGGGCCAGTGAACCGAGCTCAGGCAGGGAAGAAACCCCCGTGCCGACACCTATGCTTAACGTAAGCGGAACATTTTGCTTGGATGTCGTTTCCCGGACATCATCAAGAATCGTGAACTTCCCTTTTTCAAGAAGCTGCAGAATATGTTCATTAAATACGGCGATAAAGCGCTCAGATGACACCCGCTTCAGGAAGACTCCATTATCCTGTGCCCATTTATTCAATATCTGGGTCACCAGGCTGTTGAGGCTGCTTTTCGTCTGATCATCCATCGCCTGGGTGAGCTCATCATAATTATCAAGGAAGATAATGGCGATCACTGTCCGTTCTTCCTGATACAATTTCTCAATTTCAGTTTGTTCCGTAACATCAAAAAAGTACAAAAGCCGTTCTTCCGGCTTATGGATCACCCGGAATTTTCGGTCATGAAGGGTAATGATTTCTGTTTCCACTTCTTGTTTGATCAGCGGAACAAGCGAATCCGCGACATCATAAAGCGATCTTCCGACTAGCGTATCTTCATCAAAGCAGGATGCTAAAAAAGGATTGGTCCATTCAATGTAATAATCATCATTTATCAGCATGATCCCAATCGGCATTTCCATCAGAGCTTCTTCGCCGACTTTTTTCACCCTGTAGGAAAGGGTCGAGATGTATTCTTCCGTCTCCTTCCGGTGCTTTTGATTCAGCTGAAAAAGGTAGTAGAAAGGAAGGATGGCCAGAAACAGCCCAATTAATGCAAAAAGCCAATTGTAGTACGCCAATATACCGAGAAGCACCACTGTTATGCCCATCAATCCAAAAATCGGATAGCGTATGGACCGCTTTTCTAAATACGAAGGCATGTTTTCAGCTCCTAAACAGTAGTGTTTTTCATCACTTTTTTCCTAATCTTTGCCTTAGATCAAATCCTAAGTCAATTATACCTAATATCCTCACAATATAAAGGAGAAATGGCATAAGAAATGTAAATACAGCAGCAAGGACAGGCACGGCTTTCGGCCATCCCTTTAAATGACTGAAAAAGAAAATCAGGGACAGGCCTTGAATGACCATGAAAATCTGCAGAATGAATGCAATATTGACAAGAGCCATAAACCAGTAGCTTCCTTCTGACGGATTAAAAAGGAACGAAGCAATAATGGTAATGAGATAGTACCATAACATGCTTTTCGGCAGGCTCATTTCCCTGAATGGCTTAAAGCCTTCAATCTTAATACCGAATCGTTTGGCGATCGGAAAGGAAACAAGCTGAATGACAAAAACAGAAATGACCGATGTCATGACAAATAAACTCGGCGTTAAGGTCTCAATCATTTTCAGGCCAGCTGTCAGCTGCTCGACTGCTTTATCTGCGTTCTGTCCAAATCCTTCGAGCATTCCTTGTGAGATTTTAATGGACTCCTCCATCATGCCGATTCCTTCTTTAATGATATTGACATTAAAAAGAGCAACTGCTGCAGCATACTGAAGCAAAAGGGCTGCAAGGAATACCAGCGTGCCTGCAATAAAGGAAGAAGCCCGTCCTTTATTTTCCCTTATAAAAATACCGATTACCGTGCCGGTCAATCCGAATGTCAGGGCAAGCGGAATCCCCATAATGGTCCCGATAATCAGGGAAAGCAGGACGCCTCCCGTCAGAAAGACAATTGTGCTCATCCGGTTATTTTTTGCCGCAAACATAATAAACGGAAGAGCCAGGAAGAAAACAGAAACGGTACCGAGGATCGGCACATAGAGCGAAATCAGAAGAAGCACGGCAAAAACTGCGAGAAGCACGGCACCTTCTGTTAATTTATGTACATTATTCATTGATACACCCCTCAAACTGTGTATCCAAAAAGGAGGAAATCGTTCCCGGCTTTTTGAACCCATATAAGCTCTATTGTAGCTAGTATTAAATGCAGGTTCAACCTTCGCGATTTCAGAAAGGATTTTAACTTTAACACAATCCCGTACTAAAGGAAAACATAACAAAAAAGACGCCGGATACCAGCGTCTTTTCATATTAATTATTCACCTGAAACGTATGGCAGTAATGCCATTTGGCGAGCGCGCTTAATAGCAATCGTTAATTTACGTTGGTATTTAGCGTTAGTGCCTGTTACACGACGTGGTAAAATCTTACCGCGCTCAGAGATGAATTTTTTTAGAAGATCCACATCTTTGTAGTCGATGTGAGTGATTCCGTTTGCAGTGAAAAAGCAAACCTTACGACGTTTAGCACGTCCTCCTCTGCGTCCTCCAGCCATGGTCAGTTACCTCCTTTAGCTTTTTGATTTATATATTTCCGTTCATAATCGGGCACTATTAGAATGGCAGGTCGTCATCGGAAATGTCGATTTGGCCGTCATTTGCGAATGGGTCCTGATCCACGCGAGTATAGCCGCCCTGATTACGATTATCCTGGCGTTGATTCTGATTGCTGTTATTTCCAAATGGGAAATCCTGATCTCTTGGACCGCCGTAGTTCGGATTACCGCCGCCCTGGCCGCCAGAACTATTCTTCGGCTCTAGGAATTGCACACTCTCAGCCTGGACTTCTGTCACGTAAACGCGCTTTCCATCCTGGCCTTCATAGCTGCGGGACTGAATCCGGCCATCTACACCTGCAAGACTTCCTTTTTTAAGGAAGTTCGCTACGTTTTCAGCTGGCTTTCTCCATACCACACAGTTGATAAAGTCTGCCTCCCGCTCACCTTGCTGATTCGTAAAAGTACGATTCACGGCAAGAGTGAATGAAGCGACAGGAACTCCGTTCGGGGTATACCGCAAATCAGGATCCTTTGTCAAACGTCCGACAAGAACAACACGGTTCATCATCAGAATCAACTCCTCTCGGTAAAAATGGCTTTATCTATTATTTTTCGTCTTTAACAACGATGTAACGGATGATGTCTTCGCTGATTTTAGCTAAACGAGTGAACTCGTCAACTGCTTTTGCTTCAGCATTAACGTTCATAAGCTGGTAGTAGCCATCGCGGAAATCATTGATTTCGTATGCAAGGCGACGCTTACCCCAATCCTTTGATTCAGAAACCTCCGCACCATTGTCAGTTAAGATTGTGTTGAAACGCTCAACTAGGGCTTTTTTAGCCTCATCTTCAATGTTTGGGCGGATGATGTACATAACTTCGTACTTTCTCATCACTTTCACCTCCTTTTGGTCTAACGGCCCACAAAGGGCAAGGAGCAATATACATTACTCACAAGTTGAAATTATAGCACATTAAATATGCAAAAGCAATAAAACTAGAGTGAATTGGAAGATGGAAGATTATTTTGAAGCCTCTTTTCGTATATATTATTGTTTTTCATCCATCAATGTTGTCCGTTGATTTCCGCTCCAGGATGCTCGCTTTCCGCGGGGCAGGCTGTGAGCCTCCTCGACGCTTCGCGTCTGCGGGGTCTCACCTGTCCCGCTACTCCCGCAGGAGTCTCGCACCTTCCGCTCCAATCAACTCAGTAAATAAGATAAAAAAAGCGAAAACAGCCTTTTTGAAAGAGTCATTAAAAAAGAACCCCTAAAAATAGAGGTTCCAACATAATTAAACGTTAAAGCGGAAGTGCATGACATCTCCGTCTTTAACAATGTATTCTTTTCCTTCGAGGCGAACTTTTCCTGCTTCTTTTGCAGCTGTCATGTTTCCTGCAGCGACAAGGTCATCATAGGAAACCGTTTCTGCACGGATGAAGCCTTTTTCAAAGTCAGAGTGAATCACTCCGGCACATTGAGGAGCTTTCATGCCTTTGCGGAATGTCCAGGCGCGGACTTCCTGTACGCCGGCAGTGAAATAAGTTGCCAGTCCAAGCAGGTTGTAGGCTGCTCTGATCAGCTGATCAAGTCCGGATTCTTCGATGCCAAGCTCCTGAAGGAACATTTCTTTTTCTTCCCCATCAAGCTCTGCAATTTCAGATTCGATTTTTGCACAGATAACGATCACTTCTGCATTATCTTTTGCGGCAAATTCTTTTACCTGCTGCACATATTCGTTAGAAGAAGGATCCGCTACATCATCCTCGCTTACGTTCGCAACGTAAAGCACTGGCTTGATTGTCAGCAGGTGAAGACCTTTTACAATCTTCATTTGCTCGTCTGTAAACTCAACCGTACGGGCAGGTTTGTCGTTCTCGAACGCTTCTTTTAATTTTTCCAGAATTTCAAGCTCGATCACAGAATCTTTATCCTTCTGCTTAGCCAGCTTGCTCACACGGCCAATTCGCTTGTCAACCGACTCAAGATCAGCCAGAATCAATTCCAGGTTAATGACTTCAATATCATCGATCGGGTCCACTTTCCCTGCAACGTGTGTAATATTGTCATCCGCAAAACAGCGGACAACCTGACAGATGGCATCCACTTCACGGATATGAGATAGGAATTTATTCCCAAGACCTTCCCCTTTGCTCGCACCCTTTACGATGCCGGCGATATCCGTAAATTCGAAAGCCGTTGGCACAGTCTTTTTCGGCTGAACCAATTCAGTTAATTTATTCAAACGGTGGTCAGGCACTTCAACAATTCCCACATTCGGATCAATTGTACAGAACGGATAGTTCGCTGACTCCGCTCCCGCCTGGGTAATTGCATTAAACAACGTAGACTTTCCGACGTTCGGCAAACCTACAATACCAGCTGTTAAAGCCATCCAAGTCACTCCTCAACTTTAATTCATCTATTAAAAATACGATTGATTCTCATTTAAACAAGCCTCTAACAATTATAGATAGTTGCCGGAGAAATGTAAAGAAAAGGTGACAGGCACCTATACCACTTTGCCTGACTGGTATAGGTGCCTGTCACCGCTATTAAATCTTCTCTATATTCACAAGGCAGTCATACAAAGTGCTGCCAAGGCCGTTGTCCGATTCGCGGCTGGATGTAAGGTTATTGACTGGGCCGCCGAATTTTGCCCAGATGCCTTCATCGATATTGATGGTATCCGGATGGGCTTTTTTCATAATATGGACAAAGCCATTCATTGTCCCCCGGTCATTCCACACTTTGACGTAATCGTTCTCCTGCAGGCCAAGCTTTTCGGCAATGTTATCGGCAATTTCCACCTTTGCCTTAGGCTCCGGCTTCAATAGGTGATAATGCTGCGAATGATTGGAGCGGAGAGGGTGAATCGTCAGCAGGGTAAAAGGAAACTGTTCCGCACGCTTTTTATCCGTCCACTTGGTTTCCCGGGGAAGAGCGAGTGTCAGCCTGCTTTCGGAACCCTTTCGGAACGAGGTAAATTCATACTTGCCGCTTGGCGTCTTGAACTGGCGGTCTGCCCAGGGCACCGTATCAACCGGAAGCTCCTTATGATGGGAATTCCGTAAGCTATCAAGCGTAATCCCCTGCTCTTTAAGCGAACCGAGGCCCATGCTGATAAACTCTTCCCTTGTAAAATCGAAATCGGCTCCGAATCCGAGTCGCTTAGCAAGCTCAGTCCATACCCATAAATCAGGCTTTGCTTCACCTGGCGGTTCTGCCAGCTGCGGGCCATGGTTAACATAATGATGATACATGGAAGAATAATAGACATCTTCCTGTTCAAACACGGTTGCAACAGGAAGAACGTAATCTGCCATTTTAGCCGTGTCTGTCATAAACTGCTCCATCACGACAACAGTCTCCACAGATGCAAAAGCTTCTCGGACCCTTGAAGAGTCAGGCACCTGGGTTAAAGGATTTCCGCACGTAACGAAGATCATCTTAATCTCAGGATCCTTCGCTGTTAAAATCCCCTCTGCCTGCCGCATCATCGTAAATTGCCTGAAAGCCGTCTTCCGCTCAGGGAGGGTGAGGGCAGCCGCATCAAAGCTCTGTCCTACCTGTCTGTTGGCATAGTTTGCACCGCCGCCCGGAATGCCGATATTTCCGCTCACGGCAATCAAAGCATCCATCAGCCTGATCGTATTCCCGCCGTTTTCGTAGCGCTGCATGCCAAGCCCAAAGAAAGTGGAAACAGGCCGGTCTCCGTAAATCTCTGCAAGCTCGGTCATGACTTCTGCAGGCACTTCCGTTTTCTCTGCGATTTCCTCAAGCGTTACACTATTCAGCAGGTCATTCAGATCTTCAAATCCAATTGAATGGTTATCTATGAAACTATTATCCTCCAGACCCAGACGGAGCATTTCCTTCATGATGCCCGCCGCAAGCCAGCCGTCCATACCCGGCTTAATGGTAAAATAACGGTCAGCCATTTTAGCCGTCGCATTAAAAATTGGATCTATCACATACAATTTGGCACCCTGCTTCTTTGCTTCCTGCAGCTTTTGATACAGGTGCATATTGGTGCGGGCAACATTTCTGCCCCAGACAACAATATGTTTGCTGTTCAAAATATCTTCAGGACCATGGCTATACGCATCCCCGAAATCCCAGCTCTGGGCCTCGATGCCGGCTCCCCAGCAGATGGACCCCACGAGTTCAGTCACGCCGCCATAGCAGTTGAAAAAGCGCTGATCCAGGTTCGTCAGCAAACCGCCATTGGCATAATCATGGCTGTGCAGGATCGAAGCCGTGCCAGCCGTTTCTTTTAGCTCCTTCATTTTCAGGGAAATATCGTGCAAAGCCTGCTCCCAGGAAATTGGCACAAATTCTCCATTTACCTTTTTCAGCGGGTGAAGCAGGCGCTCCGGAGAATTGGTTCTGCTCTCAAGCATTCTGCCGCGGCCGCAAATTTTCCCCTTTGTTATCGGATGGTCCTGATCGCCATCTACTTTTGTCACCTTACCTTCTTCAACGGTTACCTGAAAGCCGCAGCTGTCCCAGCAGTTTAGGGGACAGGCTGACTTAAACGTTTGTGCCACGAACCTCATCTCCCTGCAGTTTGTCTCTTATTCCTCATGCTTAACAAGAATTTTCTTCATTTTGCGGGCGAATTCCCTTCTTGGGATCATCACGCTGTGTCCGCAGCCTTCACACTTAATGCGGATATCTGCTCCCATCCGGATGATTTTCCATTTGTTGGCCCCGCATGGGTGAGGCTTTTTCATTTCCACCACATCATGTAAATCAAATTCTTTTTGCTCCATGTTTATCCCTCCGCATTCAGTTTTGGGTTATCCTGTTCATTTCGTGTATACATCACAAGGCGCGGGAACGGAATTTCAATGCCATGTTCATCTAAACAAAGCTTAATTTCCTTCCGCAGCTGGCGCGCAATATAAAAGTGCCTCATTGGCAGTGTTTCTGAAACCACACGAAGCACTACATCCGAAGCAGCCAGGTTTTGGATGCCGAGAATTTCCGGCGGCTTGACCATATCCTCATATTTTTCCGGGAGCTTTTCGAATAATTCATGAAGGACCTGTTCAACCTTCACAATATCGCCTTCATACGCAATGCTGACATCCACAAAAGCCACACTGTTGTTTATGGAAAAATTGGTCACCTGCATAATGCTTCCGTTCGGAAGGATATGAACTTCACCTGTCCAGTTTTTTATCTTTGTCGTCCGAAGTCCGATTTCTTCTACTGTTCCTTCAAATTGATCAATCCGGATATAATCCCCAACCGAAAACTGATCTTCAAAAATGATGAAAAATCCGGTGATAATGTCCTTTACAAGACTTTGTGCCCCAAACCCAACAGCCAATCCGACGATTCCGGCACCGGCCAAAAGGGCTTTTACATCAATTGTCAGCACCGATAGTATCATGATCGCCGCAACGAAAAACACCACATAGGTGAGCATATTCTCCAGCAGCTTCAGAAGGGTGGCTTCCCTGCGCTCTGAGATTCGGAGCCTTGACGGCGTCCTGACTTTAAAAATATTGCGGATGGCCAGCTTGCCGATCCTGATCAGAATGCTCGTCACGATCAGAATCGCAATAACTTTAAAGATGCCTTCCCCAATGGTTATCCACGTTTCTTCATTCGAAATCTTATCTATCATTCCGTTTATCATTTTTTCAATAGGACTCATGGTTTCACCTGCTTTGATTTAGTGAAAATAAAAAGTACAGCACCATCATCTTTAACTTGTATGAAATTATACTGCATCTTGCCCTTCAGTGCGAATCCCTCTGTAAAACAAAATTATTTTATCAATTTTTCTCTTGGCTTAACAGTGAAAAAACCGATTGTTTAACGATTAAATAATACAGGTATGTATAGATTACACAAAAATTCCGTATACTGTTAAAAATGCATAAATACTTGTTTTTCGGGCATGGCAAGGATTAAAGAGGGAGTGGACCTATATGAACTTCAAACCAAACTTGTTTGACAAAAAAGGCGGGGCTTCTGCCAGAATCTCGCATGAAGAAACAAACTCTGCAGAAAAATTGGCTGCTGAACTGAAGAATATTCTGCCTGCGGGCATTGGCTGCCGTCCCATCGTTTTTGTCTGCATTGGCACAGACCGCTCTACAGGTGATTCATTAGGTCCGCTGGTCGGTACACTCCTTGAGGAAAAATCCATTTCATCTTTCCATGTATACGGAACATTGGAGGACCCGATCCATGCCGTTAATCTGGAGGAAAAATTGAACGAAATCAAAAAGAAGCATTTCAATCCCTTCATTGTCGGGATCGACGCCTGTCTGGGACGCCTGAAAAGCGTCGGAGTCATCCAAATTGGAGAAGGCCCGGTCAAACCGGGCGCCGGAGTCAATAAAGATCTGCCGGAAGTAGGGGATATGCACATCACCGGCATCGTCAATGTCAGCGGATTCATGGAATTCTTCGTCCTTCAGAACACAAGGCTCAATCTCGTCCTTAAAATGGCCAAAACCATCGCGGGCGGCATCTATGAAGCCAGCCTGACCCACCAGACAGCGCCGGCATGGCGTGCGTTTAAGTGGGAACTGAACCGTGAACAAACACCTTAATTGAGCAGGAAAGCCGCAGGGGAGCATGCGGCTTTTTTTGTTGGACGGGGGAGGGGAGTGAGATTGCGCTGATTTACTGGGGTTTCGCGCTGTATCAGCCAGTTTATGCGCCACTCCCAGCAATTTACGGGCAGCAAAAACAATGCACCGCAAGCACACCAACTCCCGTGCCTGCGATGCACATCAATTCACCTAAAAATAAATTCCATAAAAATAAATAACCGATACAATAACTCCCGTAACCACAATTCCCGGAAGCAGGTTCGCCACCCTGATCTTCGTAATGCCTGTCAAATTCAGACCAATTGCAAAGATCATGATTCCGCCTGTTGCGGTCATTTCCTTGATAAAGCTGTCCATCAGAAGCTGGGGGACAAACCGGTCGATTTGGGTCGCAAAAAGGGCAATAAGTCCTTCATACAGCATGACCGGAAAAGCTGAAAAGAGCACACCGATCCCTAATGTAGTCGTTAAGATGAGGGAGGTGAAGCCGTCAATAATCGATTTGGTATAAAGCACCGAGTGGTCACCCCTGATGCCGCTGTCGAGCGCGCCGATGATCGCCATAGCGCCAATGACAAAGATGAGTGTAGCCGTTACAAAGCCCTGCGAAATGCTGCCCTGGCCTTTCGAGCCAATTTTGCTTTCGAGCCAATCGCCAAGCTTGTTCAGCTTATCTTCAAGAGCAAAGTACTCTCCAATCACCGTTCCGAACACAAGGCTCAAAATCACCACGAGGAAATTCTCGCTTTTAAAGCCCATTTGCAGGCCGAGCACCATGACAGCAAGGCCAATCGCATGCATGACTGTGCCCTTCATGTTTTCCGGAATGCGATGGAGCAATTTCCCCAGCAGTGTTCCAATAATAATCAATAATCCATTCACAAGCGTACCTAGCAGAAACATACTCTTCACCTTATTATTTCGCAATGCGAATTATTTTCTATTAAAATTACCATGAAAGGTCTTAGCCTACAATCTTTTTTTATACTGTAAAAAAATAAACCATCATTAAGATGGCTTACGACTGGGTTTCTAAAAGCTCCATAATGCGTTCCAAATCTTCTTTTGAGAAAAATTCAATCTCAATTTTCCCTTTGTTTTTGGACTGTTTAATATGGACGGTGGTTCCGAACCGTTCCCTGAGGGAGGATTCGCGTTCCTTAATGAAAATATCCTTAGACACTGCCGGCTTTTTCGTTTCACGTGAAACATCGTTCAGCTGCTGAATCAGCTGTTCAAGCTGACGGACATTTAAGCCGTCTTTAACTGTTTTTTCAACAAGCGCCTGCAGTTTCTCTTTTTTTCGCAGCCCCAATAGCGCTCTTCCGTGTCCCATGGAAATTTTTCCGTCTGAAATCAGTCCTTGAATTTTCGGAGGAAGGGATAGCAGGCGAATATGATTGGCAATATGCGGCCTGCTTTTTCCCAGGCGCTTGGCCAATTCCTCCTGTGTCACCTTGAGCTTCTCCATCAGCAACTGATATGCAGCCGCTTCTTCAATCGGCGTTAAGTCTTCACGCTGCAGATTCTCAAGAACAGCGAGCTCCATCATCTGCTGTTCAGTCAGTTCTCTTACTACAACAGGAACTTTCTCCAAGTTGGCTTCTTTTGCTGCCCGGTAGCGGCGCTCCCCGACTACAATCTCAAAGCCCTTGATGCTTTTGCGCACGATGATCGGCTGCAGGATTCCATGTTCAAGGATGGATTGTTTCAGCTCCTCGATGGCTTCCTTTTCAAACACCTTGCGCGGCTGATAAGGGTTTGGGCGGATGTCTTTTATTTTGACTTCCTGCACGGTTTCTTCACTTTCGGTTTCAGCATTATTGAAAAAAGCATTCAGACCTTTTCCTAAACCTTTAGCCATTTGAAACCACTTCCTTTGCCAGTTCTAAATATACTTCAGCTCCGCGTGACTTCGGATCATAAGTAATGATAGGTTCTCCATGGCTCGGAGCCTCTCCCAGCCGCACATTGCGGGGGATGATTGTTTTATAGACTTTATCCTGAAAATACTTTTTCACTTCTTCAATGACCTGAATGCCGAGATTGGTACGGGCATCAAGCATCGTCAGCAGAACGCCTTCGATTTTCAGATCATGGTTCAGATGCTTCTGCACAAGGCGGACTGTATTCAGAAGCTGACTCAGACCCTCCAGCGCATAGTACTCGCACTGCACGGGTATGATTACGGCATCCGAAGCGGTCAGCGAATTTATCGTCAGTAATCCGAGGGAAGGAGGGCAGTCGATAATCACATAATCAAAATTTTCTTTTACTTCCTCAAGAGCCCTTTTTAATCTTACTTCCCGTGAGATTGTCGGCACCAGTTCAATTTCTGCGCCTGCCAGCTGAATGGTTGCCGGAATGGCGTATAAATTTTCTACAGAAGTGGGTTTTATGACCTTTGATGCTTCCACATCATCCACGAGGACGTCATAGATGCAATGATCGACATCCGCTTTTTCAATGCCGATTCCGCTGGTTGCGTTACCCTGCGGATCAATGTCGACCAGCAGCACTTTCTTGCCTATGTATGCCAGGCATGCACCAAGATTGACGGAAGTGGTCGTTTTGCCGACTCCGCCTTTCTGGTTCGCAATGGCTAAAATCTTGCCCACAGTGTCACCTGCTTTCATCTATCAGTAATCCAATCTATCTATCTGCGAATTAATTTGTATCGTTAAATCACGTAGTCTATTTTATCACGAAAAACAGGGCAGAATAATTTTTTTGTAAAAAATAAGAAGATTCTAATAGTCTTTTTATCGTCCATCAAAAAAAAACGCGAAATATAAAACAGGGAGCCCCCGCTTTATATTTCGCGTAAAAAAATTATTTCTTTTTAGGAATCTTGATCGTGATTTGATAAAATTCATCAAATTCTTCTTCTTCAGAATCAAGATTAATGCCGCTGTCAGAAACCATGGATAAAGATTGCCTGATCGTGTTGACCGCAATTCTCATATCCTTGCTGAAAGCCTTTCGTTTCGGCTTTGGCTTTGGATTTTTCTGTTCGAGAATTTTGACAACCCGGTCTTCCGTCTGCTTCACATTGAGATTCTTTTCCACAATCTCCTGAAGCAGGGCGACCTGCTTCTCCGGGTCTTTCAGCGGGATGAGCGAACGGGCATGCCGCTCTGTGATTGATTTGTTTAACAGTGCATCCTGGACAGGCTGCGGCAATTTCAGCAGACGAAGCTTGTTGGCAACGGTTGACTGGCCTTTTCCAAGGCGCTGTGCCAATGCTTCCTGTGTCAGGCTATGCAGTTCTAAAAGTTTTCCGTAGGCAACAGCTTCTTCAATCGGTGACAATTCTTCCCTTTGAAGATTTTCAATTAAAGCAACTGAAGCCGTTTCGGTATCGCTAAGATTTTTGACAATAGCAGGAGCTTCTTCCCAGCCCAGTTTTTTCATGGCCCGGTATCTGCGTTCACCTGCTATGATTTCAAACTGGCCATCTTCAAATTCCCGTACGACGATTGGCTGGATGATTCCATGCGTATGGATAGTCCGGGAAAGCTCTTCTATTTTTTCATCATCAAACACCGTTCTTGGCTGGAAACGGTTGGGGACGATTTGATCAATAGGAATTTTCTTAACTTCTTCTCTGTCGCTTAAGTCTTCAACAATATCCAGCTGTTCTTCTGCTGGTTTTTCCGCTGTAACTTGTTCTCCCTTTTCGCCTAGGCCAAAAAAGCGTGAGAAAGAATGCTTCATCACCCTGCACCACCTTTACGAAACTCCCTATAACATATTCTCTATCATCATGACAAATCCTGCCGGACAGGAGCAATATAAAGTGAAACTTCAATCATTGGGGAGGCATTATCCCCCACTGATTGTTAGTTGAGGCCCACAGGAAGTGGGTCACAAAGACGTTGCCACAGGACGTGGCGTTCTTAGTCTTTGTCCTTCTTTCGGGCCTTTACGGGCAGTTGGTCTCCCGCTAATCTTGCTTCGATTCCACTGTTTCTCACAAAGGGGAGTCTTACTGCCCGTTAGACTGCGATAAATATCTGGAAAAATCGAAACGTTTACACCATTATGTCATACAATGGCAAATTGCGCACCCTATTCAATTGGTGTTTTATTGGGTGTCCCCGGCTTTCGCGGGTACTTTTTAGGAGTGCTCTTTTCTTTTTTTATGATTAAAATATTGCGCTCACTTTCTTCCTCAGGCAGCGTGAACGTGTGGGAATCCACAAGTTCACCGCCCAGCACCGAGACGGCCTTTTTACCGGCATCCAGTTCTTCCTTTGCACTGGCGCCCTTCATGGCCACAAATGTGCCTCCTGTTTTAGCCAGAGGCAGACACAGCTCGCTTAAAACGGATAATCTGGCAACAGCTCTTGCTGTCACCACATCAAAAGACTCACGGTATTCCTTGTTCTGGCCAAAGGTTTCCGCACGGTCATGGATAAAGCGGACATTCTCAAGCCCCAGCTTCTTCGCCAGATGCTCCAGAAAACCGATGCGTTTATTAAGCGAGTCAACGATCGTAATATGTAAACCCGGAAAAGCAATTTTAATCGGTATGCTCGGGAATCCTGCCCCCGCACCGACATCACAGACCTTTAGCGGCTGGCTGAAGTCAAAGTAAAAAGCAGCGCTAATGGAGTCATAGAAGTGCTTTAGATACACATCTTCCTTTTCCGTAATGGCTGTTAAATTCATTTTTTCATTCCATTCCACCAGTGTGGAATAGTAGGTGTCATATTGCTGCAATTGCTGTGGCGAAAGGGCAATCCCCTTCGCCGCCAGCATTTCAGTAAATTGTTCGGTATTCATTTAGTAATCCTTTCCGTTCTCAGACATAATCGGATTTTCCTCTTTACTCAGCTGAAACTCGTGCAATTCTCCCCTGCTCTAAATAAACAAGCAAAATGGAGATATCTGCAGGATTAACTCCGGAAATTCTCGAAGCCTGTGCGAGAGATAGCGGCCTTACTTCCTTCAGCTTTTGTCTTGCTTCGGAAGCCAATCCGTTAATATCATCATAATCGATGTTTTCAGGGATCTTCTTGTTCTCCATCTTCTTCAGCCGCTCCACCTGCTGAAGGGACTTTTCAATATAGCCTTCATACTTGATCTGGATTTCCACCTGCTCGGTTACATCGGGATCAAGCGCAGTTTCAGCCGGAGCGAGCTGCCCGATATGCTCATATGTCATTTCCGGACGCTTCAGCAGATCTGAGGCGCGGATGCCGTCTTTCAACTCGCTTCCGCCCTGGCTTTTGATCAGCTCCTGCACGTCAGAAGACGGCTTGATGATGATGCCTTGCAGACGTGCTTTCTCGTCTTCTATTGCCTGCTTTTTCAGCTGGAATTTTTCATAGCGTTCTTCACTGATCAGACCGACTTTGCGGCCAATCTCTGTTAAACGCAGGTCCGCATTATCATGGCGAAGCAGCAGACGGTATTCCGCTCTTGAAGTCAGTAGACGGTAAGGCTCGTTCGTGCCTTTGGTTACAAGGTCATCAATCAGGACGCCAATATAGGCATCTGAACGGCTTAAAATTACTTCTTCCTTATCAAGCGATTTCAATCCGGCATTCATGCCTGCCATTAATCCCTGGCCGGCAGCTTCTTCATAGCCGGATGTCCCGTTAATCTGGCCGGCCGTGTAGAGATTTTTCACCTTTTTGGTTTCCAGTGTCGGCCATAATTGCGTTGGGACGATGGAATCATATTCAATTGCATAGCCGGCACGCATCATCTGTACCTTTTCAAGTCCAGGGATCGTTCTGAGAATCTTCTGCTGCACATCCTCAGGCAAGCTTGTTGAAAGCCCCTGCACATATACTTCCTGAGTATTTCGGCCTTCAGGCTCAAGGAAAATCTGATGGCGCGGCTTATCGTTAAAGCGGACAACCTTATCTTCAATGGACGGGCAATAGCGCGGGCCAGTTCCTTTGATCATGCCGGAGTACATTGGCGAGCGATGAAGATTATTGTCGATCAAAGTATGCGTTTCTTCATTGGTGTATGTCAGCCAGCAAGGGAGCTGGTCTGTAATATACTTGGTCGTTTCATAGGAAAAAGCTCTGGGTACATCATCGCCAGGCTGGATTTCCGTTTTGCTGTAATCAATGGTATGGCTGTTGACGCGCGGCGGCGTTCCAGTTTTAAAACGGACCAGATCAAAGCCAAGCTCCTGCAGATGCTCTGAGAGCTTAATGGATGGCTGCTGATTATTAGGGCCGCTTGAGTACTTCAATTCACCAAGGATTATTTCTCCTCTTAAGAAGGTTCCGGTCGTAATGACGACCGCTTTTGAATGATACACGGCGCCTGTCTGGGTGACAACGCCCCTGCATTCTCCATCTTCAACAATCAGACGTTCAACCATTCCCTGAATAAGCGTCAGGTTCCGTTCATTTTCCAGTGTTTTTTTCATTTCATGCTGATATGTGAACTTATCGGCCTGTGCTCTTAATGCACGTACGGCTGGGCCTTTTCCTGTGTTCAGCATACGCATCTGAATATGCGTTTTATCAATATTCTTGCCCATTTCTCCGCCAAGGGCATCGATTTCCCTTACGACGATACCTTTTGCAGGTCCCCCGACTGAAGGGTTACAGGGCATAAAGGCTACCATATCCAGGTTGATTGTGATCATTAATGTCTTTGCACCGAGGCGGGCCGAAGCAAGGCCTGCTTCCACACCCGCGTGTCCGGCTCCGACTACTATGACATCATAACTTCCAGCTTCATATGTCATGATGCGGCCTCCTTTGCTGCAATCAGGCAAGCACAGACCCAGGCTCATCAGAGGCTGAACCGGCCGATTGCAAAAGTTAAAAATCTATTTTCGCTGCGTCAGCTGACACAGCCTGCTTAAATCATCTATTTTCCTAAACAAAACTGCGAGAATAACTGGTCGATCAGGCTTTCATGGACGCTGTCGCCAATAATTTCACCTAGCAGCTCCCATGTTCTTGTCAAATCAATCTGCACAATATCAATTGGCGTTCCCATCTCAACACCCTGCATCGCTTCATCAATGGCATTTTGCGCCTGATTCAATAGGGCAATATGGCGGGTATTGGAGACATACGTCATATCCCCGGCTTCGATGGAGCCTGCAAAGAATAAAGAAGCAATGGCTTCCTCAAGATCGTCGACACCCTGGTCCTCCAATAAAGAGGTTGTAACCAGTTTATGATGCTTCGAAAGCTCGCGGACGCGATTCATGTCGATTTTTTGATCAAGGTCGGTTTTATTGACAATCACAATGACATCCATGCCTTCGACCGCTTTAAATATATTTTCGTCCTCAGACGTCAATTCATCCGAGTAATTGAGCACAAGCAAAATTAAATCTGCTTCCTTTAATACCTGCCTCGATTTTTCGACACCGATGCGTTCTACGATATCTTCCGTTTCGCGAATGCCGGCTGTATCCACCAGACGGAGCGGCACTCCTCTGACATTCACATATTCTTCAATAACATCCCGGGTAGTGCCCGGTATATCAGTCACAATCGCTTTATTTTCGTGAACAAGGCTATTCAATAAGGAAGATTTCCCAACGTTTGGCCTTCCGACAATGACCGTGGAAAGTCCTTCACGCAGTATTTTCCCCTGCTGTGAGGTTTGAAGGAGCTTTTCGATTTCTTTTTTTACATAAGTAGCCTTCTCCATCAGCATATGATGGGTCATTTCCTCGACATCATCGTATTCGGGATAGTCGATATTGACTTCCACGTGAGCCAGGATCTCAAGAATTTCCTGCCGAAGCTTCTGAATAAGCTTTGACAGCCTTCCTTCCATCTGGCCAAGTGCCACGTTCATAGCCCGGTCTGTCTTGGCGCGAATCAGATCCATGACCGCTTCTGCCTGTGATAAATCAATCCGTCCGTTCAGGAAGGCGCGCTTTGTAAATTCACCCGGCTCAGCAAGCCTAGCACCATTATTCAGCAAAAGCTGCAGCACGCGATTCACGGAAACCAGTCCGCCATGGCAGTTGATTTCGATGACATCTTCCTTCGTAAATGTTTTCGGTCCCTTCATGGCTGAAACCATTACTTCTTCAGCAATCTGTTCAGTTTTCGGGTCAACAATATGTCCATAATGAATGGTATGGGACGCCACATTCTTCAGCCGCTTGCCTCCTACCCCTCTGAAAAGAAGGTCCGCAATGTCAAATGCCTGATCACCGCTCAGGCGGACAATGGCAATGGCTCCTTCTCCCATTGGAGTAGATATTGCAGCGATTGTATCCAATTCCAATTCATTCACCTCTCTTTTCGTTCTTACTTCCATCTATATAAAAAATGAATCCTGCTTTCGATTCCCCAAATTAATAGAATATCACAAGGCTTTTTTTTAGAAAAGCATATCAGCCCGCATTGCCAGCTTGTCCAAATTCAGCCATAACTTATCCACATCCCGCTTTCCATCAGCCAGCGAAAAAATTATCCACACGTCTCATAATTAATATGCTCTATTTTAACTTATCCACATGTGAATAACAATAAAACCAATTGAGATTTAATAATTTGCGGGGCTTTGACAAAGAACGACAAAAAAATCCCAATCCGGAATGGATTGGGATTTTAATTTGAACATCGATAACTGGCGCTTCCGCTTTTCCGGTTATCTGGTTCTGGCTGGTGCAATGACGATATGGCGGTGCGGGTCATTGCCATCAGAGTATGTCTTGATTCGCTTATTGTTTACGAGAGCGGTATGAATCACTTTGCGTTCATAGGAAGGCATTGGTTCCAGCGCAATTTCTTTTCCCGTCTTCAAAGCTTTTTGAGCAAGCCTTTCAGCCAGTTGAATCAGGGTATCCTGGCGTCTTTTCCGGTAATCCTCTGCATCGACCACCACATTTAAGTACTGCTCGGCAAAGCGGTTGATGACCAGCTGTGTCAAATACTGGAGGGAATTGAGCGTCTGCCCTCTTTTTCCGATTAAAAGAGCGATCTTTTCACCGGATAAGATAAATTGAACATTTTTTCCTTCCCGTAATGTTTCAATTTCGATGGGCACGCCCATTTTTGCGCTGACGTCTTTAAGGAATTTTTCCGCTTCCTCAATCGGATCAGGCTTTTTCACAGCATTCACCACGGCCGGCCGGGATCCGAAAATCCCGAAAACGCCTTTTTTACCTTCATCAACAATAGTAATCTCTAAGCGGTCTTCTGTTGTGTTTAATTGAGCTAAAGCTGACTCTACTGCTTCCTTGACGGTCTGTCCTGTAGCAGTTACTTGTTTCACTTTTTGGCTCCTCCTGCATTTCCGGCCGCTGCAGCTTTCAGGTCCGGACCTTTAATGAAATACGTTTGAATGATCATGAAGATATTACCCACTACCCAGTATAAAGAAAGAGCTGCCGGGAAGTTAATGGCGAAAACAACGATCATAATCGGCATTAGATAAAGCATCATTTTCATTTGTGCAGCCATTTGCCCTGTGTGCTGAGTGCCGGCCATCATCATTTTCTGCTGAATGAATGTTGTCACACCTGCAATTAAAGGCAATAGGTAAATTGGATCCGGAGAACCAAGGTCAAACCAAAGGAAATTATGGTTTGCAATTTCGCGCGTACGTGTAATCGCATGGTAGAAACCGATCAGGATCGGCATTTGAATCACTAACGGGAAACATCCTGCAAGCGGATTAACGCCGTGCTTTTGGAATAAAGCCATTGTTTCCTGCTGCAGCTTCTGCTGTGTTTTCTGGTCTTTCGAGCTGTATTTTTCACGAAGCTTCTGCATTTCTGGCTGAATCGCCTGCATCGCTTTTGAACTTCTCGTTTGTTTAATCATTAATGGCAGGATAACCAGACGGATAATGATCGTCACAATGATGATCGATAGTCCATAGCTGCCGCCTGCAAATTCCGCTACCTTAATAATAAACAGCGAAAGCGGGTAGACAATATACTCGTTCCAAAAGCCTTTGCTTTCAGACGTAATCGGCTGGTTGATTTCTGTACAGCCCGATAAAAGGGCCATCACAAACACTAAACCGATTAATAGGAATATTCGTTTCTTCAACCGTTTTTTCCTCCTTAATTGCTCCTGATAATAGTATGGATTTCATTTGCTCATCCCCCGGCCAGAGGGACACGCTCATATGTATCTTATTTTAACATCTTTTAAAATGAAGTGCTTCATAATAAAGATAGATAACGATTATTGTTTTTTAGTATTTCCAAGTCCAGGTTTATTCAAAACCCGCGAAACCTTTAATACATGGATCAGACTCTTTTTCACTTCATGAAAATCCATTTCTGCCACCGGTTTCCTCGCAATGACGATCAGATCATATTGCGGCTTAATTTCTTCCTCCAGTTCTAAAAATGCCTGGCGGATATACCTTTTGATCTGGTTCCTCATAACGGCATTGCCGATTTTTTTGCTGACAGAAAGCCCGATGCGAAAATGGTTCTGCTCCTCTTTTCTCAAGATGTAAACGACAAATTGGCGGTTGGCGAATGACTTTCCCTTTTTAAAGGCCTCTTGAAATTCTTTATTCTTTTTTACACGGAACTCTTTTTTCATGTCATCACCTATTTCGAAAAGCGCAAGCGCACTGGTCACCCCCTGCATCTTGAGGGGGCTGGCGCTGGAGCTAGACAGTTATCTAACTTTAATTAATTTATCTTTACATGGAAAAAAAGACCACTGACGTTTCAGTGGCCTAAGCAGATAATACTTTTCTTCCTTTGCGGCGGCGGCGAGCTAGAACGTTACGTCCGTTCGGAGAGCTCATGCGGCTGCGGAAACCATGAACCTTGCTTCTTTTACGCTTGTTTGGCTGATAAGTTCTTTTCATATATGACACCTCCCTGAGGAATTGCTGTTAAAGACAGTCTTTCTAATTATATAGATGTAACTAGAAAATTGTCAACTATGCATATAAGTCAATCTGCCTTCAATGGCAAAGAATTAGATACGGTTCTTTCATCATAATTGTTTTTCTTAAAGGTAGTCCGTTGATTTCCGCTGCGGGCACTTGCTTTCCGCGGGAAGGAACGGGAGCCACCGCTCCAATCAACTCAGCAGTTGAGATTTAATAAAAAAACAACTTACGACAATATAAAGAAATTTATTTGCTGCTCTTTCTCTTTTTGCAAATCTGAAAGAACCCACTCAGAAAGTTTACCTTCTTTTCGTCTGAATGTCATCCTAAAATTTCATTTTTCCACGTTTTTCTCATTCATTCATTGTAAAAGCATTTATTTAAGACTGCAAATTTTTCCGGCAGCCAGGCAATCCGCCACTCAAATGCAGCATTCGTTCCCTTTGATATTCCAAGTCCATTTGAATAGAATCCCCCCAGAAATGACCTGTGGATAAATTTTCGACAAGTTTTTTATTATCCACATCACATATTGACAGGTTTTTCACACAACCAGAGGCTGTGGACAATTTTTATGAACAGGGATGGGCATGTTGTGGATAAGGGTTTAAAAAGCATTGCAGTCCAAAGCATTATCTGTTATCATAATTGTGTTTTCACACTTAATAAATCATTGTGCATATCTTCATTATCCACAGATTGTGGATAACATGTGGACAGGTTATCCAAGGGGCTTGTAAAAGTTTGTCCACAGACAGTGGATACTGTCGAAATTCCACTTTACTTCCTTATTATATGATTTTCCACATAAACAGTTTCGTATATTTATAAATTTCAGGGTTATACAGCGTGTATAACCTATCGTTTTTGTGGCGCGAAACAAAGAAAAAGCAGGGGTGTCCTCCGAAAGGCACCGGAGCTTGAATGTAATGTAAATATCAAATTTAGATGGAAAAGGAGGGATATCATTGGAAAACATTGCGGATCTTTGGAATAATGCTCTGGCCAATATCGAGAAAAAAATCAGCAAGCCCAGTTTTGATACATGGCTGAAATCGACAAAGGCGCATTCTCTGCAGGGAGACACTTTAGTCGTTAAGGCCCCGAATGAGTTTGCCCGTGACTGGCTTGAAGAGCGTTATTCCCAGCTGATCTCCGGAATTCTTTATGACATTACCGGTGAAGAATTAGGAGTGAAATTCATCATTCCGCAAAATCAGAGTGAAGAAGAAGTCGATCTTCCTCTTCCGCCAAAAAAGAAAAAGCCTGAGGAAGAACATCAGGAACTGCCTTTAACGATGCTGAACCCAAAGTATACATTCGACACGTTTGTCATCGGATCCGGAAACCGCTTCGCCCATGCAGCTTCACTTGCTGTAGCAGAGGCACCGGCGAAGGCATATAATCCTTTATTTATTTACGGGGGAGTCGGACTCGGAAAAACTCACCTTATGCACGCAATCGGCCATTATGTATTAGATCATAATCCATCAGCTAAAGTCGTATACTTATCTTCCGAGAAATTTACGAACGAATTCATTAACTCGATCCGGGATAACAAAGCGGGCGATTTCCGCGATAAATATCGAAATGTGGATGTTCTTCTTATCGATGATATTCAGTTTTTGGCTGGAAAAGAACAGACGCAGGAGGAATTTTTCCATACTTTTAATACATTGCATGAAGAAAGCAAGCAGATCATTATCTCAAGTGACCGTCCTCCAAAAGAAATACCGACACTGGAAGACCGTCTCCGCTCCAGATTTGAATGGGGACTAATTACTGATATTACGCCTCCAGACCTTGAAACGCGTATTGCCATACTGCGTAAAAAGGCCAAAGCGGAGGGACTTGATATTCCTAATGAGGTTATGCTTTACATTGCCAATCAGATTGACTCCAACATCCGTGAGCTTGAGGGTGCTCTGATTCGTGTAGTGGCTTACTCCTCTTTAATAAATAAAGATATTAATGCCGACCTTGCAGCAGAAGCATTAAAGGATATTATTCCAAGCTCCAAGCCAAAGGTGATTACCATCCATGAAATTCAAAGGGTGGTTGGGGAACATTTTAATGTAAAGCTTGAGGATTTTAAGGCGAAGAAACGGACAAAGTCTGTCGCATTTCCCCGTCAGATTGCCATGTACCTGTCCAGGGAATTAACGGACTTTTCTCTGCCTAAAATAGGGGAGGAATTTGGCGGAAGGGACCATACGACCGTCATTCATGCCCATGAAAAAATTTCAAAAATGCTTCAGTCTGACTCACAATTTGAAAAGCAGCTGAAAGAAATCAATGAAATGCTCAAGGTATAATGTGTATAACTTGACCTGACTTACGCACAGTCTGTCCACATGTGGATAGGCTGTGTTTCCTTTCGAAAAATGCAGTTATCCACATACTAACAGGCCCTACTAGTACTTCTACTATTTTTTTATAAAAAATATATATATTCAATACGCCATTAAAATATGCTTGGAGGATTTAAAAAATGAGATTTATAATCCAGCGCGACCAGTTGGTCCAAAGCGTCCAGGATGTTATGAAAGCTGTAACAAGCAGAACGACTATTCCCATCTTAACGGGAATTAAAATCGTCGCTTCTGAAGAAGGGGTTACCTTAACGGGAAGCGATTCTGATATTTCCATTGAATCTTTTATTCCTAAAGAAGAAGACGGAAATGAAATTGTCGAGATCAAACAGCCTGGTGCCATCGTGCTCCAAGCTAAGTTCTTCAGTGAAATCGTTAAAAAGCTTCCGACTGACAGTGTGGAAATAAGCGTGGAAAACCATTTGCAGACAGTCATCCGCTCAGGTAAATCCGAATTCAATCTTAATGGCCTGGATGCTGAGGAATATCCGCACTTGCCTCAGATTGAGGAAGAAAAAATGTTTAAAATCCCTACGGACCTATTAAAAGCAATGGTTCGCCAAACTGTTTTCGCAGTGTCCACCTCAGAAACACGCCCTATCTTGACAGGTGTAAACTGGAAGGTGGAAAACGGGACATTAACCTGTATTGCAACAGATAGCCACAGATTGGCTTTAAGAAAAGCGCAGATCGAAACAACTGCCAGCGAAAGCTACAATGTGGTAATCCCTGGGAAAAGCTTAAGTGAATTAAGCAAAATTCTGGATGACAACAATGATTTAATCGATATCGTTATTACTGAAAACCAGGTTCTCTTTAAAGCCGAGCATCTGCTGTTCTTCTCAAGGCTGCTCGAAGGAAATTACCCGGATACATCCAGGCTGATCCCTTCAGACAGCAAAACAGATGTGGTCGTCAATACAAAAGAATTCCTGCAGGCTATTGACCGTGCCTCTTTACTTGCAAAGGAAGGCCGAAACAATGTGGTCAAGCTTTCTGCAATTGATGGCGGAGTAATCGAAATTTCATCCAACACTCCGGAAGTCGGAAAAGTAGTCGAAGAAGTGCAGAGCAAATCCGTAGAAGGCGAAGAATTAAAAATCTCCTTCAGCGCGAAATTCATGATGGATGCCCTAAAAGCGCTGGAAGGCTCTGAAATTACAATCAGCTTCACCGGAGCTATGAGACCATTCATCATCAAACCGTTAAACGATGAATCGATACTGCAATTGATTCTGCCAGTTAGAACTTATTAAGAAAAAGCTGCCGGCTGTGCCGGCGGCTTACTTTTTTTATTGCAGATGAACAAGGGTGGCAAGGTTTAATGAGAAAAAGCTTTTAAAAGAATAGGCTGTTTAAGCGAAGTTTATTGCTATTTGTATTAAATTTACTGAGTTGATTGCAGCGGAAGGTGCGAGATCCTTGAAAATGCATTCGCATTTTCTTCGTGCGGTGTTTGCTCAAGGAAGCTTATTCAAAGTCCTGCGGGAGTAGCGGGACAGGTGAGACCCCGCAGACGCGTAGCGTCGAGGAGGCTCAGCGCACGCCCCGCGGAAAGCGAGCATCCTGGAGCGGAAATCAACGGACAACATTAATAAGCGAAAAACAACAATTTATACGAAAAGAGCCAAAGAATAAACATATCATTAGCTTAAAAGCCGCCGGAATATTGGCCAATAGCAGGGGAATAATGAAAATAACAGGCTGCATGCGACTTTTCTTTGTGTATCTGAGATTTATTTAGTAAAATAGAATATTAGATACCATTCTGAAATTGTTTTGCCAAAGTGCAGAAAAAACTGCAGCACTGGAAGTCGGACAATGGGAAAGAGTGAAAATATGACGGAAATTCAAATTGATACAGAATATATTACGCTGGGCCAATTTTTAAAAGCCGCTGATGTGATTCAAACAGGCGGAATGGCCAAATGGTTCCTGAGTGAATACGAAGTCTTCGTCAACGGCGAGCAGGATCAAAGACGGGGAAGAAAGCTAAGAACCGGGGATAAAATCGAAATTCCGGATGTGGGTGAATTTTCGATCGTCTAGCCCGCTGTTCTAAAGCTTAAAACCTAAAAGGATGTAGCGTTTATGCATATAGAACAGTTGCTGTTAAAAAATTACCGGAATTACGAAGAGCTTGAAGTCAATTTCGAAAATAAAGTGAATGTAATTTTGGGAGAGAACGCCCAGGGAAAGACAAATGTCATGGAATCGATCTATGTGCTGGCAATGGCAAAGTCCCATCGGACATCAAATGACAAAGATCTTATTCGCTGGGATCAGGAATATGCTAAAATAGAGGGAAGGGTCCAAAAAAGGCAAGGATCCCTGCCCATGCAATTAGTCATCAGCAAAAAAGGCAAAAAAGCCAAATGCAATCATATAGAGCAGCAGAAATTAAGCCAGTATGTCGGCAATATGAATGTTGTGATGTTCGCGCCTGAAGATCTCCATCTTGTGAAAGGGAGCCCTCAAGTAAGGCGTCGTTTTATTGATATGGAGATTGGGCAGGTTTCACCTGTCTATTTGCATGATATCAGCCAGTATCAGAAAATCCTCCAGCAGCGCAACCACTATCTGAAAATGCTCCAGATCAAAAAGCAGACCGACCATACCATGCTTGAGATTTTAACAGAGCAATTCATTGAGATGGCTGCAAAGATTGTTTCAAAACGTTACGAGTTCCTCAGACTCCTCGAGAATTGGGCACAGCCGATCCATGAAGGAATTTCAAGAGGGCTTGAGACCTTGAAAATTGAGTACAAGCCTTCTGCTGAGGTATCAGAAGAACAAGATTTGTCGAAAATGGTTAAAGTATACAAGGATAAATTCGAAAAAGTAAAAAACAGGGAAATAGACCGCGGCGTCACTATGTTTGGGCCGCATCGGGATGACCTGATTTTTCATGTGAATGGGCGCGATGTGCAGACATTCGGTTCACAGGGCCAGCAAAGAACGACGGCTCTTTCGGTTAAGCTTGCTGAAATCGAACTGATCCATTCTGAGATTGGAGAATATCCGATTCTGCTGCTGGATGACGTCCTCTCGGAATTGGACGATTATCGCCAATCCCATTTATTGAATACCATTCAAGGAAAAGTACAGACGTTTGTCACTACTACAAGCGTTGATGGGATAGACCACCAGACACTAAAAGAAGCAGCAGCGTTCAGTGTGGAGTCAGGGAGAATCAAGAAGATTCAGTGAGGTGATCGCATGTACATCCATATAGGTGAAGATGTGCTGGTCCGGGCAAGGGATAT
Organism: Cytobacillus firmus DS1; assembly: GCF_000565285.1. GTDB lineage: Bacteria > Bacillota > Bacilli > Bacillales > Cytobacillaceae > Cytobacillus > Cytobacillus firmus_A. The sequence continues at coordinate 337,667 of NZ_APVL01000003.1, forward strand.
TGTCGCTATTATTGATAAAGAAACAGTCCTTGCTTCCGAGTATGCAAAAGAGCATAAGGAGAGCCGGGAGGAATCAGTTGTGAACCTTGCGAAGGGTTCCTATAAATCTGTGGTCGTCACAACAGAAAAGATCTATTTTTCTCCGCTATCCTCAGGCACGTTAAAAAAACGATCCCATAAACTAAGTGTTCATGAATTTTAAAGACAGGCCGGATCCATTACGGAAAGAGGCAAGTCAGTGAAAATTATAGTTTGGCTCATCCAAATGCCAGGCTTTTTTATAGATTAGTGAAATAGAAAGTGCAGGTGACCGATGTGGCAATGGAGCAAAAGGCAGTGCAGGAACAATCCTATGATGAGAATCAGATACAGGTACTGGAAGGTCTGGAAGCGGTTCGGAAGCGTCCGGGAATGTATATCGGTTCAACAAGTGCCAAAGGGCTTCACCATCTTGTTTGGGAAATAGTCGATAATAGTATAGATGAAGCACTGGCAGGCTATTGTTCTGAAATCAATGTGATTATCGAAAAGGATAATAGTATTACGGTAGTGGATAATGGACGTGGTATACCAGTCGGAATCCATGAAAAAATGGGGCGCCCGGCAGTCGAAGTCATTATGACGGTTCTTCATGCAGGCGGTAAGTTCGGAGGCGGCGGATACAAGGTTTCCGGAGGTCTGCATGGTGTTGGTGCTTCTGTAGTTAATGCGCTATCAACTGAACTGGAAGTATTTGTTCATCGTGACGGCAAGAAACATTATCAGAAATTTGAGCGCGGCGTTCCAAGTGCTGATCTTGAAGTGATTGGGGAAACCGATCACACAGGAACTACCATCCACTTTAAGCCGGACGGTGAAATCTTCACTGAAACGCTTGAATATGATTATGAAACACTTGCAAACCGCATTCGTGAGCTGGCCTTCCTGAATAGAGGATTAACCATCACGATTGAAGATAAGCGTGAGGAAAATAAGAAAAATGAATATATGTACGAGGGCGGTATTAAATCGTACGTTGAACATTTGAATAGAACGAAAGAAGTTCTCCATGAGGAGCCAATTTATATTGAGGGAGAACGCGAGGGCATCACAGTTGAAGTCTCCATTCAGTATAATGATGGCTACACAAGCAATATTTATTCTTTTGCCAATAACATTAATACGTATGAAGGCGGAACGCATGAATCAGGGTTTAAAACCGCTTTAACAAGAGTCATTAATGATTACGCCAGAAAAAGCGGTTTATTTAAAGAAAGCGATGCAAACCTTTCAGGGGAAGATGTCCGTGAAGGTTTAACGGCTATTGTATCTGTTAAGCATCCAGACCCGCAGTTTGAGGGACAGACTAAAACAAAGCTTGGCAACTCAGAGGTGCGTACTGCAACGGATACGATTTTTGCGGAAGCTCTTGAGAAGTTCCTCCTGGAAAATCCGTCGGTAGCCAAGAAAATTGTCGAAAAGGGCTTAATGGCTGCACGTGCCAGACTGGCAGCTAAGAAAGCCCGTGAACTGACCAGAAGAAAGAGTGCTTTGGAAGTATCAAGCCTGCCGGGGAAGCTGGCCGATTGCTCATCTAAAGATGCCTCAATATCGGAACTTTACATTGTTGAGGGTGACTCTGCCGGAGGCTCAGCCAAACAGGGGCGTGACCGTCACTTCCAGGCAATCCTTCCGTTAAGAGGGAAAATCCTTAATGTTGAAAAAGCCCGTTTGGATCGAATTCTATCAAACAATGAAGTACGGGCTATGATTACAGCAGCCGGTACAGGAATTGGCGAAGATTTTGATATTTCAAAAGCCAGATATCATAAGATTGTGATCATGACGGATGCCGATGTGGATGGCGCCCATATCCGAACATTATTATTAACCTTCTTCTACCGTTATATGAGACAAATTTTAGAAGCGGGCTATATTTACATTGCGCAGCCTCCGCTGTATAAAATACAGCAGGGCAAAAAGATTGAATATGCCTATAATGAACGCCAGCTTGAAGAAGTAATGAGCACCCTGTCCAGCCAGCCTAAGCCCAATGTTCAGCGCTATAAAGGTCTTGGTGAAATGAATCCAGGCCAGCTGTGGGAGACAACGATGAATCCCGAAACAAGAACACTGCTGCAGGTAAGTCTTGAAGATGCCATTGAAGCAGATGAAACGTTTGAAATATTAATGGGCGATAAAGTGGAACCACGCCGAAACTTTATTGAAGAAAACGCCCAATACGTAAAAAACTTAGATATATGATCAAAAGCCAGGATAGGATAACTATCCTGCTTTTACATAAGAAAGCGTCACTTTCTGAGTACAACGATAATCTACTAAATGTTTTACAAATTAAGAGGCTATGGGTAAATACCAAGTCCCTTAAAAAGGGAGGTTCTTTATATGGCTGATACGCCAAGGTCCCAAATAAAAGAAATTAACATTAGCCAGGAAATGCGTTCATCATTCCTGGACTACGCCATGAGTGTAATTGTTTCACGTGCCCTTCCAGATGTGCGTGATGGATTAAAACCGGTGCACCGCCGTATTCTGTATGCGATGCATGATCTCGGCATGCATTCAGATAAGCCTTATAAAAAGTCAGCACGTATCGTGGGAGATGTAATTGGTAAGTATCATCCTCACGGTGACTCTGCCGTTTATGAAACAATGGTGCGTATGGCGCAGGACTTTAACTATCGATACATGCTGGTTGACGGACATGGCAACTTCGGTTCAGTGGATGGCGATTCTGCGGCTGCCATGCGTTATACAGAAGCACGTATGTCCAAAATTTCAATGGAGCTTTTACGGGATATCAATAAAGATACCATTGATTATCAGGATAACTATGATGGGGAAGAAAAGGAGCCGGCTGTACTGCCTGCCCGTTTCCCTAATTTGCTGGTCAATGGAACTTCAGGAATCGCTGTCGGGATGGCCACTAATATTCCTCCCCACCAGCTTGGAGAAGTGATTGATGGGGTTTTAGCCATAAGCAAAGACCCTGAAATGACCATTCCGGAACTAATGGATATTATCCCTGGGCCGGACTTTCCGACTGCCGGAATGATTTTAGGAAGAAGCGGAATCCGAAAAGCCTATGAAACCGGCCGCGGTTCAATCACTTTGCGTGCTAAAGTAGAGGTTGAAGAAAAGGCTAATGGCAAAGAGGTCATTATTGTACATGAAATTCCATATCAGGTTAACAAAGCAAAACTGATAGAAAAAATTGCGGAACTGGTCAGAGATAAGAAAATTGACGGTATTACCGACCTGCGTGATGAATCTGACCGTAACGGAATGCGTATTGTTATTGAAGTCAGAAGAGACGCAAATGCAAGTGTACTATTAAATAATCTCTATAAACAAACAGCCCTTCAAACAAGCTTTGGTATTAATCTTCTGGCATTGGTGGATGGACAGCCTAAGGTTCTGAATTTAAAGCAGTGCCTTGAATACTATTTAGAACATCAAAAGGTTGTTATTCGCCGGAGGACACAATTTGAGTTAAGAAAAGCGGAAGCCCGTGCACATATTTTAGAAGGCTTAAGGATAGCACTTGATCATCTTGATGAGGTTATTAATCTGATCCGCAGCTCACAGACTACAGATATTGCCCGCGAAGGATTAATGACCAAATTTGATCTTTCCGAAAAGCAGGCTCAAGCTATTCTTGATATGCGTCTGCAGCGTCTGACAGGCTTGGAGCGTGAAAAGATTGAAGACGAATATTCAAGTCTTGTAGCGCTTATTGCAGAATTAAAAGCTATTTTGGCTGATGAAGAAAAAGTACTGGAAATCATCCGTGAAGAATTAACTGAGATCAAGGAAAGATTCAACGATAAACGCCGGACTGAAATAGTAGCAGGCGGCATCGAAAATATTGAAGACGAAGACCTGATCCCGCGCGAGAATATTGTTCTGACGCTAACTCATAAGGGATACATCAAGCGTCTTCCAGTCTCGACTTACCGTGCCCAAAAGCGCGGTGGGCGGGGAATCCAGGGGATGGGAACCAATGAGGATGACTTTGTGGAACACCTCATAACCACATCCACACACGATACCATCCTGTTCTTTACGAACAAAGGAAAGGTATATCGCGCTAAAGGATACGAAATTCCTGAATTCAGCCGTACTGCGAAGGGAATTCCAATCATTAACCTTCTTGGTGTGGACAAAGATGAATGGGTAAATGCGATAATTCCTGTTGAAGAATTTGCCGATGATTGGTTCCTGTTCTTTACCACTAAACAGGGGATTTCCAAGCGTTCACCATTATCATCCTTTGCCAATATCCGCAATAATGGTTTAATTGCTTTAAATCTGCGTGAAGATGATGAATTAATTTCAGTGCGTCTGACAGATGGCAGCAAGGAGATCATTATTGGAACCAGCCATGGCATGCTGATCCGATTCCCTGAAGAAGATGTTCGTTCGATGGGAAGAACGGCTACTGGTGTTAAGGGAATTAACTTAAGCAATGGTGATGAAGTCGTTGGCATGGAAGTTCTTGAGGATGACAGCCAAGTCCTGATTGTAACCAAAAACGGCTATGGGAAACGTACTCCTGCCGAAGAATACCGTGTACAGGGCAGAGGCGGTAAAGGAATCAAGACATGCAACATCACTGATAAGAACGGAAGCCTTGTTTCCATGAAAGCTGTCACTGGGGAAGAAGACGTTATGCTTATTACAACAGGCGGCGTACTAATCCGTATGGCAGTCAGTGATATTTCCACCATGGGAAGAAACACGCAGGGTGTCAGACTCATCCGCATAAATGAAGATGCAGGCGAAGCGGTATCGACTGTAGCCAGAGTTGAAAAAGAAGAGGAAAAAGATGACGAAGAATTAACAAAGCCTCTTGAAGATGCCGATTCGCTTCCAGAAGAAGAAGTAACTGGCGATAATAGTGAGGAATAAATTTTTAGGAACACAGATTTGTGTTCCTTTTTTTTGTCCAAATAATGTAAAATGGTAAAAAAGACTCACTAAAGTTGGAGTGTGGAAACATTGCGTGTACCCATACAGGAATTAAAAGAAGGCTGTATCTTATCAGAAGATGTTTTCAGTTTGACGAATCGCCCTATTATCAGCAAAAAAACAGTGCTTACAAAGGAACTCCTGGATATTATGAAAATTTTCCTGATTGATGAAGCAGAAGTTGAAACTACCATGGTCAGCGGAAAGTCAATTGCTTCTGCCGGCAATCTGGACGAAGCCGAAGAAGTAACTGAATCAAGCTATATTAGTACATTCCTAAAAGGTGTTCAAAACTTCAAAAGGGAATTTTTATCCTGGCAATCAGGCCTTCCGGTTGATATTGCAAAAATAAGAAACATTATGATTCCGCTGATTGAAAAAATTGAGAAAAACCCCTCCGGAATCTTTTCCCTGCATCATCTTTCTACAAATGAAGATTATTTATACCAGCATTCAGTAGCTGTGGGAATGATCAGCGCCTTTATAGGAAACAAACTGAACTTAAATAAGGGAGAAGTTGTTCAGCTTGCCCTGGGAGGGTGCCTGGCTGATGCCGGTATGGCGAAAATAAATCCATCCATTCTACACAAAAGCACTGCATTAACCTCAAAAGAATTTGAAGAAATTAAAATGCATTCGACCCTCAGCTTTAAAATGGTTCAAAATATCTCTTTGTTAAGAGAAAGCACTAAGATCGGCATTATTCAGCACCATGAGCGGCTGGACGGCAGCGGTTACCCGTTTGGAGAACAAAGCAGCAAAATCAATCAGGCTGGACGAATCATTGCTGTAGCGGATGCATTTCATGCCATGACTTCCCAAAGGTTCTACAGAAGGAAGCAATCTCCGTTTAAAGTGCTTGAAATGCTGATACAGGACAGTTTCGGCAAATTTGATATTCCATCCATCCAGGCGCTGGGCTCCGGCATCATGACTTTTTCCATAGGGAGCCTGGTGAAGCTCTCTGATGGCCAGACTGCTGAAATCCTTTTTATAGAAGATAAATCACCCACCAGGCCCCTTGTGAAACTCATAGAAACCGGCGATATTATTCATTTAGAGAAAAACCGCCAGTTATTTATTGATGAAGTATTAAAATGACTGCATTCCGCGGTCATTTTTTTATTTAATTCCTTTACTTTAAAAAAAGATTAAGTTTCTATTAAAAAGTACTTGCAATTAATAGATAAGAGCTGGTATACTAATTCAAGTCAGCGAGAGAGAAATAACATCAAATTGATGAGAAAAAAACTTGTTGACATTGATTATCAGAAATGATATATTAATTAAGTCGCCTAAAGCGGCGGATTGATCTTTGAAAACTGAACGAACAAAACGTCAA